>OY970292.1:0-1142061 GCA_963716145.1 Candidatus Levyibacteriota bacterium
CCATAGGCAGATATATATAAAGTATTGCACATTTTAAAACATTTGGCAACAGTCTGATATAATTCATAATTAATTATGCAAGACAATGTTAAGAAGGTAGTAAGAATCATAAAAGATGGGGGGATTGTGATATTCCCGACAGATACGGCTTTTGGAATAGGCTGCAGGATGGATGATGAGAAGGCTGTTAAACGTTTATTTAAACTACGGAGAAGACCAGAAACAAAAGCAACGCCCGTATTGGTTTCGAGTTTAGAAATGGCGGAAAAATATTTAGATCCAATCCCTAAGGATGTGAAAGAAAAACTAATAAATATATACTGGCCAGGCGCTCTCACTATAATACTGCGCCATAATAGAGTAAAAATTTCAAGTTTAGTCAGTGGGGGTGGAGAAAATCTTGGGGTGAGAATGCCGGATCATCCCGTTGTTTTGGAAATAATAAAAAGGATTGGAGTTCCGGTTCTTGCTCCTTCTGCTAATTTTGCAGGAGAACAAACGCCATATAAATTTGAAGACCTGGATCCTGAATTGATAAGATTGGTTGATTATGTTTTGCCGGGTGAATGTGCGGGCAAACAAGCGTCCACTGTAATTGATTGTTCTGTGACGCCCTGGAAAATTTTGCGAGAAGGCGCAATTAAGATTGATTTAGAGGTCTGATTTGCTATTCTAATATTCTGTAGAATTACAGAACAATAAATACATGAAAAAGAAATCAAATGTTATTTTAATAATTGATACGTCGAGTAACAAGGAAGTGATAGTTGGTTTGGGTATTGATGGAAAAGAATATTTTCTCAGAAGTCCTGTTGACCGGAAAAATCAGGACGTGCTCCCTTTGGCCGAAAAATTATTAAAAGATCATAAATTAACATTGAAAGACTTAACAGGAATAAAAGTAAATTCAGGGCCGGGTTCTTTCACGGGTCTTAGAGTTGGAGTGAGTATCGCGAATGCTTTAGGTTTCTTACTAAAAATACCGATTAATGGAAAAGAGATTGGGAAATTGGTTGAGCCGAAATATGTTTAGCTATTTGTTCAATTGACGTAAAATAATAATTTATACATAATATAAACAATATGCTAAATTATCTGCGTCATTTGTTTCTGCCGCATCACAGTAATAATCACCGTCCCAAAATTCTTCACCACACGAGTCTTTCTATTGTTATAGTTTTTTTTCTTGGTTTGTCACTATTTCTGCGACCGCTTCAGCATAATTACCCATCGGTATTGGGAACAGCCGTCAATATTTCAACAGAAGAGCTGGTAAGACTGACAAATGAGAAGCGTAAGGAGGCAGGGGTTGCCCCGTTGATTCTTAATCAGGAACTTTCCAGCGCAGCAAAAGCAAAAGCTTCCTATATGTTTGAGAAAAACTTTTGGGCCCATGTGGCTCCTGATGGAACAACTCCCTGGTACTTTATAAAGGATGCGGGATACCAATATCAGTACGCGGGAGAAAATTTGGCACGCGGATTTAATTCTGCGCCGGATGTCGTTGACGCATGGATGGCCAGCCCCTCACATAGGGAAAATCTACTTTCTCCAAACTATAAAGATATTGGCTTTGCGGTTGCGCAAGGGTCTTTGACGGGGTCAGAAACTATTTTAGTTGTGCAGGAGTTCGGAAACAAATATGTTCCCGAGAAAGAAAATATCACGGAAGAAAAAACCCCTACTTCACCACCTCCTTCTAAGATTGTTGTAGATAATCCGTCAATTGGGGAGCCAAAATCTGCTCCTGCTGTTGCCTCGCTCATAAATAAGCCTCTTGTTGACAGCAAGTCAACGTCAATGAATGTTTCCATATTTATCATAAGTTTTCTTATAGTGGTTTTGGCTATTGACGCAATTATTATTGAAAGGAAAAAAATTAAAAGAATTTTTTCGCACAACCTGGATCATATTATTTTTCTGGTAATTCTTCTCATAGTTGCTATAATAATTGGAAGAGGAGTCATTTTATAAATGAAGACAGAAATTAGAAAACATATCGGATATTACGTAGCATTCAGTGTAGTTCAGTTATTGGGTTTGGCTTTGGTTCTTTTATCCGCAGGAAATAGGCAAACGCAGCAAATTGCAATTTTGGGAACAACTGTTTTTTATTTTATTTTTGCAATTGCTCATCATTATCTCAATCACGATTTAAATGCCAAAATTGTGTTAGAATATGCGTTGATGGGGTGCGTGGGACTTGCATTCTCATTGGTTACATTTAATAATATTTAATTATGAAAGGTGTTATATTAGCAGGTGGGAACGCTACCCGATTGCGCCCGCTTACCAAAATTACCTCAAAGCAATTATTGCCTGTTTACAACAAGCCAATGATTTTTTACCCGATCGAAACTCTGGTAAAGGGAGGAATTAAGGATATTCTGATTATTGTTTCTCCTGATTATGCCGGTCATTTTTTAAATTTACTGGGTTCTGGACGAGAATTTGGTGCAAAATTTACATATGAAATTCAGGAGGAGCCGCGGGGATTGGCTGATGCATTTATAGTCGGTGAAGAGTTTATAAAGGGTGATAATGTTACAATGATTCTGGGAGACAATATTTTTGAAGATGATTTTTCAACACCTATTAAAAATTTTAAAGGCGGAGGACATATTTTTGCTAAAAAAGTAGCAGATCCTGAAAAATCTGCTGTTGTTGAATTTGATAGCGAAGGCAATGTGCTATCTGTTGTAGAAAAACCAAAAGAACCTAAAAGTAATTTTGCAGTACCGGGAATTTACATCCTTGATCAAAGAGCATCGTATTTTGCAAAAAATTTGAAGCCTTCTGACCGCGGAGAACTTGAAATAGTCGAGTTGTATATGCAGTATTTTAAAACACAAGAGTTAAAGGTCAGCGTTTTAGATGGATGGTGGGAGGATGCAGGAACTTTTGACGGACTCCTTCGGGTGAATAATTTTATTGCCGAAAAAGTAAAAAAGGGAGAAACAAAATAATAGTTATGAGCACAGTTAAAGTAGAAGAAGCAAAGAAAGTAAAAACAGTCGACCACAATGGCGCCGAAAACGGTTTTCTTGTTGAATTATTTAAAGACAAAGAAACAGGACAGAAAACCGAAGCATACTTAACTGCGGCTCTTCCGGGTGCATTTAAAGGCTATCATCTTCATAGAGTGCGAGGGGCCAGATATGTTGCTGTTAAAGGAAAGATGAAAATTACAACTTACGAAAACGATGGAGAAAAATGGACTCCTACTGAAACAATTCTGGATGCATCAACTCCGCAAAGGATGTTCATACCAAAAGATATTGCAACAGGGCTTGAGAATATCGGAACTGAAGAAGCATGGCTTGTTAACTATCCTGACCCGGCATACGACCCCTATCTTAAGGATGAGCAGGTTGAATATACGAAAGAGGAGCTTGAATCGGGAATAATTAAGTAACTGATAACTAATAACCGATAACAAATAACAAGAATGAGTTTTCGTTTTCAACAATGGCAAGTTTATAAAGATGCTAGGCAATTTAGGCTTGAAGTTAGTATAATTTTAAAAACTTTTCCTAAAGAGGAAAGGTTTGTTTTAATTGATCAAACTAGACGCGCAATGCTCTCTGTTGTTTTGCAAATAGCTGAAGGGTCAAACAGGAAAACAGAAAGAGATAAGGGTTTATTTATTAACCGTGCTCTAACTTCGCTCGATGAAGTTTTATCTTGTTTCGACTGCAGTTTAGACGAGAAGTATATTACTCAAGAACAATATAGTGATTTATATACAAAAATAGAAAACTTAGCCAAACAATTAAGAGCTTTTGGAAATCACATAGCCAAAAGTTATTAGTTATCGTTATTTGTTATAAGTTATGAGTAAGTTATTAGTTACCGGTGGAGCTGGTTTTATCGGCTCCAATTTTATTCTCTATTGGTTCAAAAATTATCCGGAGGACCAGATTATAAATTTAGATAAGCTGACCTACGCAGGTAATTTGGAAAATCTCAAAGAGGTTGAAAAAAATCCCAATTATTCATTTGTTCATGGTGATATTTGTGATTTACAGACAGTTGAAAAGGCAATGGATGGTGTGGATACTGTGGTGCATTTTGCCGCTGAGACGCACGTGGATAGGTCTATCACGGGACCTGCTGTTTTTGTAACTACAAATGTTGCCGGAACACAAGTTTTATTGGATTCTGCGCTGAAAAATAAAGTTAAAAGATTTCATCACGTGTCAACAGATGAAGTATTTGGAAGCCTTGAGCTTGAAGACGCGAGTAAATTCAATGAGCACACAATCTATAATCCTAGAAGTCCTTATTCAGCCAGCAAAGCCGGGTCAGATCATTTAGTAAGAGCATATTACGAGACTTATGGTTTGCCGATAACTATTACCAACTGCTCCAATAATTATGGTCCTTTCATGTTTCCTGAGAAATTAATTCCGCTTGCTATTACCAATATTTTGGAGGACAAAAAAATACCAATTTATGGTGACGGACTGTATGTACGGGATTGGCTTTATGTTGAAGATCATGCAAGGGCAATTGATATGGTTCTATCAAAAGGAAAAGTTGGGGAAACATATCTGGTGGGTGGAATGGAAAAGCTAATTCCCAACATTGAGATCGCGAAAAAGATCATTGCACTTCTAAAAAAGGATGAAAGTTATATAGAATTTGTAAAAGATCGCCCGGGACACGATAGGAAATATGATGTTGACTGGTCAAAGATCAAGAATGAATTGGGATGGCAACCTCTGCATAGTTTTGATGAATATATGGAAAAGACAGTTGAGTGGTACAAAAAAAATGAAGATTGGTGGAAAAGGATAAAATCAGGCGAATACCAGAAATATTATGAAAAGCAGTACGGACATTAAATCCAAAATTATCTCCGAACAAGCAGTTTTTAAATCAAAATTCTACAAAATTGACAGAACGGTTATAGAAAGAAACGGTAAAACTTTTACCAAAGATATTATCAGTAGAAATCGGACAGTTATAATTTTGCCAATTACGGAAAATAACGAGGTTTACTTTGTATCTCAATACCGCGATTCGCATGTAAAAGTCTTGCTGGAGCTGCCGGCGGGAAATATGGATAATAATGATTCTCCACTGGACAATGCAAAGCGCGAGTTGAAAGAAGAAACAGGCTTGACTGCTAAGACGTGGAATCAAATAGGAATTCTTTATACGTCAGCAAATATAAAGGGTGATGTTTATGTATTTGTAGCCAAAGATTTAACACAAGGTAAATCAGATCAAGATGATGATGAAGAGATCGAAGTTCTGAAGATGCCTCTAAGTGAGGCTATTAACAAAGTAGAAACAGGGGAAATCAACGTAATTTCAAATATGGCAGTATTACTTTTGTTTGATAGATTAAATAGGGAAGGGAAAATTTAACTTATGAAAATTTTTACAATCGGCGGGTCTGGGTTGGTCGGATCGAGAATTACAGAATTGCTAAACACGAAATACTCCATTGATGATTTGAGTCGCGCAAATGGAGTGGATATTACCGCACCTTCAAGTTTGGATGTCATAAAAAATGATACAGAGCATGAAGCGCTAATTCTTTTTACTGCAAAGGCTGATGTCGATGGATGCGAATTGGATAAATCTTTGGGGAAGCAAGGTGACGCATGGAAAATCAATGTTAGTGGTGTTAAAAATGTTGTTGATGCTTGTTTGGTAAACAATAAAAAACTTATTTATATTTCAACAGACTTTGTTTTTGATGGTTCTGCAAAGCAGAATCTGTCTGCAAGGGGATATACGGAGGAAGACGTTCCAAACCCGATAAATTGGTACGGTGAAACAAAGTATAAGGGAGAGGAAATTGTTAAAAATTCAGGTCTGCCTTTTATCATTGCGAGGATCGCCTATCCATACAGAAAAGAATTCACGCTGAAAAATGATTTTGTACGCGCTATACTTGGGAGGTTGAAAAATAATAAACCAATTGCCGCAGTAACTGATCATAAATTCAATCCAACTTTTATTGACGATATTGCTTTTGCGCTAGGTAAGTTAATTGAAACAGATTCAACTGGAATCTTTCATTTGACGGGCAGTCAGAGTTTAACCCCATATGATGCGGCAATGCTTATTGCTGAAAAGTTTGGACTAGATAAGTCGCTAATTAGCAAAACAACACGAGAAGCATATTTTAAAGGAAAAGCCCCAAGGCCTTTTAATGTGACAATGAATAATGATAGAATAAAAAAACTCGGGGTTAATATGAAAGCCTTTGAAGAAGGATTAGACTCACTTTTATGACAATAACTTTTATTGGGCATGGATACGTAGGACTTGTTACAGCGGCTGTTTTTGCGGACTTTGGTAATAAAGTCTGGGTTGTTGGAAGAACACCGGAAAAAATCGAAAGACTTAAAAAAGGAGACCCGATTTTTTATGAGCCGGAACTGAAAGAACTTCTAAAGAGAAATCTCGATGCTGACAGGTTGCACTTCACCCTTGATTATAAGAATTCAATTGGAGAGTCGGACGTTGTATTTATAGCAGTGGGTACTCCTCCTCAGGCTTCAGGAGCTGCTGATTTGTCAACCGTTTTTGAAGTTGCTGAGAAAATTGGAAAGAATCTCAATGGCTTTACGGTTGTTTCATGCAAAAGCACAGTAGCAATTGGAACCAATGAAAAAATCGCTGAGATTATAGAAAAAGTTAAGCCGGAAGGCGCAGAATTTGCTATAGCATCTGTGCCTGAGTTTTTGGCTCAAGGTACCGCTATTCAGAATACATTTCATCCAGACCGTGTTGTCCTAGGATCGGATTCTCAGGAAGCAATTGATTTACTGGTAGAGCTTCATAAACCTATTGATGCTCCAAATATTATTACTGATTTAGCATCAGCTGAGCTGATCAAGTACACTGCCAACGCGATGCTAGCGACCAAAATATCCTTTGCAAATCTGATTGCACAGTATAGCGAAAAAACCGGTGCAAATGTCGAGTCGGTACTGGACGCCGTCGGAATCGATAAGAGAATCGGGCGGGTATTTATGAATCCGGGGGTAGGTTATGGCGGTTCGTGTTTTCCAAAAGACGTAAAGGCCCTTATTCAAATTGGAAAATCGTTGAATATTGATACCAGTCTTCTTGAGGGTGTTGAAAAAGTTAATTTGAATATGCGCGAAAATGTTATAGAAAAAATTATAAAAAATTCCAAGGACAAAAATATCGCGATATTAGGACTTAGCTTCAAGCCCAATACCGATGATATACGGGAAGCGCCAAGTGTCTATATCATTAGAGATCTTTTGGAAAGGGGCTTCAAGATAAATGTTTATGATCCGGAGGCGATGGAAAAAGTAAAACAAGTTTTTGAGAACAAGATAAATTATTTTGAGGATCCATATGCTGCCTTGAATGGAATATCGACAATGGTTATTTTAACTGAATGGAATGAATTCAAGGAGTTGGATATGGAAAAAATAAAAGAGCAGATGGGAGTGAGGGCAATTATTGACGGGCGTAATATCTATGATCCTGAGAAAATCCGTAGCTTAGGATTTAACTATATAGGTGTGGGAAGATGAAAAAGATATTGATAACAGGTTCAACCGGTTTTGTAGGAAAGCATCTGACAGATTATCTAGCGCCTAACACCGAGTATGAAATTTTCGGCACCTCTCTAACTGATTCAGCACCTCAGGAAAACTCCAAAATCCATATAGAAAAAGTTGACCTTACTAAATTTGATGAAGTTTTAGCTCTTATCGGCAAGATAAAACCTGATTACATCTACCACCTAGCTGCTCTGACATCTCCTGCCGAAAGCTTTACCAACGCTACGCCGATCGTACTTGCAAATATAGGTATTGAAATGAATTTATTAAATGCTATGAAAGAGTTAGGGTTAACTTCAGCGCGTTTCTTGGTCGTGTCATCCGGAGAAGTGTATGGTTTGGTAACACTATCTGATCTTCCGATTGATGAAGACACGCTGCTTCGTCCTACAAATCCATATGCAGTTTCAAAAATAACTCAAGACTATTTAGGTTTGCAATATATCCTTTCTTATAAATTTGATATTGTTATGGTCCGTCCGTTTAATCATACCGGACCGGGACAAAGTCCGTCTTTTGCAATTCCTGCTTTTTCCAAACAAATTGCCATGATCGAAAAAGGCCAACAGGAACCGGTTTTAAAAGTGGGAAATTTATCAGCAAAAAGAGATTTTTCAGATGTTCGCGATATTGTCAAAGGCTATGTATTGTTGATGGAAAAAGGGATAACTGGCGAAGTTTATAACATCGGTTCAGGAAAATCCCGAAGTACAAAAGAACTTTTGGACATGCTTTTGTCAATGACTGATAAGAAAATCGAAATACTGGAAGATCCTTCCAAGTTTCGTCCGATTGAAGTAGCTGATGTTTATTGTGATTATAAAAAATTAAACTCTCTGACTGGGTGGATTCCTGAAATCCCTATTGAAAAAACTTTACAAGATACGCTGGACTATTGGAGAGGGATTGTTTAAAATATAAAAATGAAAAGAGCATTAATTACAGGAATCACAGGACAAGACGGGCCATACTTGGCAGAGCTTTTGCTCAAAAAAGGTTATAAAGTTTTTGGGACAGTCAGGAGATTGAGTACGCCAAATCTTGAAAACATCAAGGATATTCAAGACAAAGTAGAATTCATATCAGCTGACCTTCTGGATCAAAGCTCCATTACTCAAGCACTTAACGAGTCGGAGCCAGATGAAGTTTATAATCTAGCAGCACAATCATTTGTAAAAGCGTCATTTGACCAGCCAGTATTGACAGGAGAATTTACAGGACTTGGTGTTACCCGCATTCTTGAAGCAATAAGAAATGTAAACAAAAAAATTAAGTTTTATCAAGCATCCTCAAGTGAAATGTTTGGAAAAGTGACAGAAACTCCGCAAAAAGAAACAACCCGTTTTCATCCACGTAGTCCATATGGTGTTGCCAAAGTTTATGGACACTATATAACTTTAAATTACCGCGAAAGTTACGATATGTTTGCCTGTAACGGGATACTATTCAATCATGAGTCACCAAGGCGGGGAATTGAATTCGTCACCCGCAAAATCACCAATGCTGTTGCGAGGATAAGTCTTGGAAAGCAGGACAAAGTGGAATTGGGTAATCTGGATTCAAGACGCGATTGGGGATTTGCCGGGGACTATGTTGAGGCAATGTGGCTGATGCTTCAGCAAGAAAAGCCAGATGATTATGTTGTGGCAACTGGAGAAAATCACAGTATAAAAGAATTTGTGGAGTTGGCATTTCAAGAGGTAGGAATTTCGGATTGGGAAAAGTATGTCGTTTCAAACCATCCCAAGCATCTTCGTCCGGCGGAAGTGGATTATCTGATCGGTGACTACAGCAAGGCCAAAAAAGTCCTCGGCTGGGAACCAAAGACTTCTTTCAAGCAACTGGTCGAGATGATGGTAAAAGCAGACTTAAAACGAGAAAAAGGAAACATCTAATTTAAATCCTCACTATTCCCAAACTCTGCCAATTTTAGTAACATATAAACATGCTTAAGATTTTGGTTGCAGGTGGAGCAGGTTTTATCGGATCTCATCTTTGCAAAAGGTTAATTGAGGAAGGACATACTGTTTATTGCGTTGATAATCTGATTACAGGTGACAAAAATAATATAGTCAGTTTACTTGATAATCCGAGATTTAATTATTTTGTTCATGACGTTACAAAACCTATTACCGAAATTGCGGAAGTAAATATTATCTATCATCTAGCATCTCCTGCCAGCCCCAACAAAAATTCGCCAAGAAGCTACATAAATTTTCCTATTGAAACGCTTCTTGCTAATTCAGTAGGTACGTACAATTTGCTTAACCTTGCAAAAGAAAAAAATTCCCGTTTTCTTTTCGCCTCCACCTCTGAAGTTTACGGAGATCCCGCGGTCAGCCCGCAGCCGGAGAGTTATTTTGGCAACGTAAATCCAAATGGTGTCCGCTCTGTTTATGATGAGGCCAAAAGATTTGGAGAAGCAATGACTTTTGGATTTAGGAGGAAGTTTGAAGTTAATACCAGGATTGTCAGGATTTTTAACACATATGGACCATTCATGCAAAAAGATGACGGGCGAGTTGTTTCGTCATTTATTAATCAGGCGCTTGAGGGGGTTCCGATCACTATTTTTGGAGACGGAACTCAAACCAGAAGTTTCTGTTATGTTGATGATCTGGTTGAAGGTCTGATTAAGACTATGATGTCTGATAAAACCAATGGAGAAGTAATAAATCTGGGAAACGCGGACGAGCGAAAAATCTCAGACATTGCGACCAAGATAAAAGAGATGACAGGATCAAGGTCTCAGATTGTTTTTGAGGAGTTACCTGAAGATGATCCCAAAACAAGAAAACCGGATCTAACAAAAGCAAAAAACCTGTTGCAATGGGAGCCGAAAATAACACTGGAAGAAGGTTTGATAAAGACAATAGAGTATTTCCGGAATACGTAATTTTCAATTCTAAATTTGAAATGTTTAAAAATTAAAAATTAAGTCATTGCAAATTCAATGAAAACTGAAAATTAAAAATTTTATGAAAATAGTCGTAATACTGCCAACATACAATGAAAAGGTTAATATCGCAAGATTGATTCCGCTTTTGGAAGAGGAAATTTTTCCAAAGGTAAAAAACCACGAGATGTATATTTTGGTTGTTGACGACAACTCTCCGGATGGAACCGCAGACACTGTAAAAGATTTCATGAAAAAATGGAAAAATATCGATTTATTGCAGGGACGCAAAAACGGATTGGGAGACGCATATGTCAGGGGAATGCATTACGCGATGGATAAGATGAATGCTCAGGCTGTTATGGAATTTGATGCAGATTTTCAGCATGATCCGCAGGATATACCGCATTTGGTCAAAGCAATGGATGATGGAGCAGATTATGTAATCGGAAGTAGATATATAAAAGGCGGAGAAATTCCAAGAGAATGGGGATTACATCGAAAAATTATCAGCCGTTTTGGTGGATTATTTGCCCAAATTATGCTTATGCGGTTTGATGTCCACGACATGACCTCAGGGTATAAGCTCACCAGAACTTCTTTTTTGAAGAATGTGGATTTGGATCACCTCTATTCAAAATACTACGCGTACAAACTTCACATTCTTCATGATGTTTTAAAACAAGGTGCGAAGATTACGGAAGTTCCGATAATTTTTTATGAGCGCAAAGAAGGATCCAGCAAAATCACCAGAAAAGATTTGTTTGATTCATTTTGGGTGGTTATCCGTTTGCGCCTTCACGATTCGGCCAGATTCATAAAATTTCTGTTTGTCGGAGGGACGGGATTTCTGGTACAGCTTGCTATGCAGGAAGGGTCTGTAAGGCTTGGAGCATCTCATCCAAGTGGAGTAGCGATAGGGCCGAAGCCGCGATAATCTCAAATTTTCTATTCAATAATTTCTGGACATTTAATGATGCAAAGCAAATTAAATCTAAAGCAAGTTTTTGGTTGAGGCTAATCAAATTCAACCTTACCTCATTTGCATCTATTCTCATCCAATATTTATCCGATTTTTTCGCGGAGAAGATTTTCGGGCCTACAATTCATATTTTTTCATACAATTTACCTACGAGAATAGTTATTTTGATACCGACCATACTTGTTCTTGTAGTTCCGCTCAACTATATTATTTACAGTAAGATAATCTGGAAAACGCAGAATCTGAAGAAATAAAGGATTCGTCTTCACGGGGTTATTTATCCTGTCGGTAGTATTCTAAAGCCCCAGTGTTTATAATAATACCATTATATGGTTAAACATAAAAATCTAATTCTCCTTATACTTATCCTACTTCTTGCAGCATTTCTGCGTCTTTACAAAATTTCAGATTATATGACTTTTTTGGGAGATGAGGGAAGGGATGTGCTGGCTGTTAAAGGGATTTTAGAAGGGCATTTTACACTTCTTGGGCCAAGGTCAAGTGCCGGGGATTTTTATACAGGACCTATTTATTACTACATGATCGCGCCGTTTTTATGGCTTTTTAACTATGATCCGGTAGGACCGGCAGTCATGATCGCGCTTCTAGGGGTAGCAACTGTTTTCTTGGTATATTATGTCGGGAAAAAATTATTTAATCAATCAACAGGATTAATAGCTGCTGCTCTTTACGCGGTGTCTCCACTTGTTATTATTTATTCGCGTTCTTCCTGGAATCCCAATCCTATGCCCTTTATCACGCTACTTCTTCTGTACAGTCTCTATCGGGCAGTAAATAATAATTCCTGGAAATATTTTTTGGGAGTTGGGTTTTTATACGGGATTGCATTGCAGTTGCACTATATTGAACTTTTTGTCGGGGTAATTATTTTTTGCTTTACTCTATTCGGCTTTTTTTATTTTAAAAGAAAAAATATTTTTATTTTAATAAAACAATATTTAGCGCTGCTTAGCGGATTTATAATCGGGTTTTCTCCATTTTTGATGTTTGAGGGGGCGCCACGGTTTTCCCAATACCAGAACAATTGCTAACTTTGTTCTACACGGTGATCCCGGTGCTACTGACCTGACACATAAGTCTTTTGTTCAGATTATCCAGGATGTGTTTTTCCGCGTTTTTGCCCGGACTATGTGGCGTTTCCCGTCTCCAGACTTAATTCCTTTATGGGATAAAAATATATTATTTGCTTTGCAAATATTGATTATTGTTGTTGCCTTTGTATCTATTTTTTATGTACTAAAAATAAAGAATAAGTTGATTGTCGCGTTCTTAACAATGTGGCTTGGATTTGGAGTAGTATTATTTGGTTTTTATAAAAAACCGATAAATGATTATAATTTTGAATTTTTATTTCCTCTGCCATTTTTGATAACTGCTTATTTTTTGGACAGTCTTTTTAGACAGAAAAAAATTGGAGTTATGGGAAAAGGGATCGCAGTAGGACTATTCGTCTTTCTTTTTGGATATAACTTGTATTACTTACCTTTTCGTGATCAGCCCAACAGGCAATTAAATCAAATGAAAACTATTTCTGAATTTGTCCTTTCCAAAACTGATGGCAAGCCATTTAATTTCGCGCTTCTGACCGCAGGTAATTCAGATCATGCATATAGATATTTTTTCAGAGTTAAGCACAGAGACCCTGTCACTTTGGAAAACATGATAAGCGATCCTAAGAGAAAATCGGTAACCGGCCAGCTGCTTATTGTTTGTGAAGATCTCCATTGCGCTCCTCTGGGCAATCCGTTATTTGAAGTTGCCGGGTTTGGCAGAGCCGAAATCGCAGGAGAGTGGAATATATCAGTAGTAAGAGTTTACAAACTAGTCCCCTTTAAGTAGGATTCCCGTAGCTAAAACAAAACCCCCACATAAAGCGGGGGTTTTGAAAATTTGTTCCTTGAAGATTTTTGAGATTCTTCAAGGAGATTCCAGTTATTTTGAACCGATTTTGTACATTCCTGTACCACAATCTGGACATTTGGATTTCAAAGCTGGTTTACCATTTTTCATGGTTACCTTTTCAGGATTATCAACTTCCTTTTTTGCTCTACATTTAACACAATACATGCTTGCCATATATAATCACCTCCTTTCAAAATAAAATAAACAATGGACAGTTAGGTTTTATTAAATGCCTTTGACCGTGAATCTAATAACAATTTCTGCAATTATAATCGCGCTGGTAAGCAGTATTGTTCGCCTGAGATCACTTGAGAGATAACTGTAAGAATTAGTTGTAATTGTTGCTTGGTTGTTGGATTTTGACTTAGCCGCAACTGGATGGGAGATAGAAGAACTTTTCTGACTGGGAAGAGAATAGGTTGCGCTATCAACCTTCTTTACTTCTACTGGAGCGACTTTACGCCTTAAATCTGCGAGTATTTTCTGTTTTCGTGTTTTTACCTTCTTAGGCATGAGTGAGCCTAGATTACACTATTGACTTGAGGTATGTCAAGAGGCTAATATTAATTGATGCAATCTCTCCCTGTTATCTTAGCACTCCTAGTTATTATCGTGTGGATGGGGATTCTTACTTTTTATCTACGGAGAATGGTCCGGAATTATAGCGTATTTACAGAAGGTGTACATAAAAAAACACTTGAGGATGTATTGACTAACATGGTCAAGGAACAGAAAATCACAAAAAAGGATATTGCCTTTTTGTCCACACGTTGTGATAATATAGAAAAGGACGGATTATTGCATATCCAAAAAATAGGCCTACTCCGTTTTAATCCATTCAAAGATACAGGAGGGGATCAGAGTTTCATTCTGTCTTTGATCAATGCTGAAGACACGGGCGTTGTAATTACAGCATTGTACTCAAGATCAGGAACGCGCTGGTATGCAAAGAGAGTGAATCATGGAAAAGGAGTCGAGCATGAACTGTCTGAGGATGAAAAAAAATCCCTAAAGATGGCAAAGAGCAGTAATTAGCAATCTATGAATAATAAAATCAAAATTATCGGAGTCTTAGTTTATCTTATCTCAACAGGTATAGGCTATTTTGTTTTTTCAGGTTCTTCAATCGCTCAGAATTCATCAGCCCCGGTCCCATCAACAGCAAAGGTAGACAATGATTACGAAGCCTTGACTTTTGATCCCAATGCTTCAAAGACGGAAGAATGCCCAGTTAACGGTGCGATGTATTCAAAAGATCAAAAAAACTGGTGGGAGAAGCATAGGCCTCTTGGGATTATGATTGAGAATCATTCTGATTCCAGGCCACAATCCGGTATCAATGCTGCCGATGTCACCTACGAGGCGGTTGCTGAAGGGGGAATTACTAGGACTTTAAATATTTATTATTGCCAGGACGCTGGAATTGTAGGCCCGGTGCGCTCTGCAAGAACTTATTTTCTTGATTTTGTTTCAGAGTATGGCGACAATCCACTTTATGCGCACGTTGGAGGCGCGAACACTCCCGGACCTGCTGACGCATTGGGACAGATCAATGATTATGGGTGGGGTGGTTATAATGATTTGAATCAGTTCTCAATAGGTTTTCCAACTTACCGACGTGATGAGAGTAGGCTTGGTCGGAGTGTCGCGACGGAGCATACAATGTACTCTGTTACAACTAAATTGTGGGAAATTGGGGCGAAAAGAAAGCTGACCAATGTTAATGAAGATGGGGAATCGTGGGACGAGAATTTTGTTAAATATACATTTAAAGATGATGAATCTGAGCCCAAAAGAGGAAATACAAAGTCTATAAATATCGAATTTTGGAATGATCCCAGTTACTACGTAGATTGGATGTACGATAAAAAGAGCAATACTTACCTTAGAAAAAATGGAGGTACGGAGCACATTGATCGTAATACCAAAAAGCAGCTTTCGGCTAAAAATCTCGTAATTTTGTATATGGCTGAGAGGCACGCGAATGACGGCTACGAAGGAAACGCGCATCTACTCTACGGCACAAAAGGTTCCGGCAAGGCCTCAGTATTTATAGATGGAAAGGAAATAAAAGGAAAGTGGAGCAAGAAAGATAGAGAGAGCAGAACAATTTTGACCGATAATAACGGGGATGAGATAGAATTCAACAGAGGCAAAATTTGGTTTGAGGTCCAAGCCACAGATGGAACAGTTACAGTCAAATAAATTCATTGACAAATCCCCATGCTTGCATTATTGTTATAGTAGCTAACAATATATGGACAGAACAAATAAAACCTTTCGTATTAAAAGGAAGCATATAAATCTTTTTTATCTCTTCGCTTTCGCGGTGATGCTTCTTGTTACTCCCCTGATCATAGTTCAAAACCAACAGCAAACTCAAACTAAATCAAAGGCAGCACCTCCGGAGTGTCCTTATGCGGATGCTCTCCTTTCAGTGGTTTCGCTGGCCCAGCTGTATCTGATCTTCAGACACGTCTTGAGGCTAAGGGGTACAGCGTAGGTGCTCCTGGAGTAGACGGGCAATTCGGCCCGTTAACTGAAGGAGCTGTAAGGAATTTCCAGACAGATCAGAATAAAAACGATCCAGCCTTTTTGATAGATGGTATTGTAGGTCCTCAGACTTGGGAAGCTCTTTGTGGTGTTAATCTTCCAGGTGGTGGAGGTGGAGGGACTGCACCCGGTCCTGGTGGAGGAGTGGACCCTGTAGGAAATGATAGTGCGTGCGTGAGTCCAAATAAAGGGGGATGGTGCGAAGACACCGGTGGAAAAGGACCGGGTGAGTCCTGCTCTGTCGGTGGTCAACCAGGTACTTATGAGTCAGGATTATGCAACAGTAATCCGTCTTCCACATATCTTTGCTGTGCGCCCAATGGATCGGCTGGGGGTGGAGGAGGACAACCACCTCCTCAGCAGGCGCAAGCATGTAAAGATCTAAGCTTTGATGCTTGTGAAAGCTCCGGGCTAACCTGTCATACGGAATCCGATAATATGGGTGGATATTGCGTAGACGGTGCACCTTATGTTGCACCACCACCTAGCGACTTGGATGTAAAAGATTGTGCAGCAAGGGCTTCCAGAGTATTGTGAATCACTAAATCCTGGTAAATGTAAGCTTTCAAATAATGCGTGTAGCATAGCAAGTGTTGGTCAGAGTGTGGGTATATCTGTTTCGCTTCAGGGTATTGGATTAGGTGCTGGAGAAAATCAAAGTCCGCAGGAACAAATAGTATCTGCGATTGTAAAAATTCAGACTAATACAAATGGAGCCATCAAGACTGTTGCTTCGGCAACTGATACTTTAACCTATGATCGTACTACAGGTAAATATGCTAACCCAAAATTCAACCTCGGTAAAGTTGCCTCCGGCAATTACCAAATGGTTATGCAAGTCGAAACATATATGGATAAGCAGTTATCCACAAAAAATGGAACGAATACCTTTGTACTTGGATCGGTAGCTAAAGTTGATGCTGCTCCTGTGCAAATGAGCGCCGGTGATGTGGCCCCATCTCCGCATGGAGACAACTTTGTAAATATTATTGACTACAACGCTGTAATCGGTTGTATGCCCGGTTCGCCAGCTGGCGCATGTCTTAATAAGAAATTTGCTGATCTAAATGATGATGGGGCAGTTGATCAGAAAGATCTTGACCTACTTCAGTCCAATTTTGGACAATCAGGATTTTCTTTCCAGACGTCTGAGTTTAGTTGTGAACCTGACCCGACCTGTAATGACGGTAAAGGGGCTCTTCAACTCTGCTCCCTCCTATGCTCCAAAAAAACGCAAAGAAGTTAGGACAATTTGAAATTTTCAATTTAAAATTTGAAATGAAATATAAATGATTAAAACTTCAAACAAGAAGTATGACTTGGAAGAACGCACTGCTATATTTTCTGAAAAGATAATTGATTTATGCAAAAATGCTCCTAAAACTGTTATAACAACTCCTATTATTGGTCAGCTAATACGCTCAGGAACAAGTATTGGAGCTAACTACTGCGAAGCAAATGGAGCAAGTAGTAAAAAAGACTTTAAAAATAAGATATTTATCTGCAAAAAAGAATCAAAAGAAACAAAATACTGGTTAAGGCTACTCGCAAAAGCAGCAGAAGAGTTAAAAGAAGAATGTAGAGAGCTATGGCAGGAAGCTCAAGAATTTACTTTGATATTTTCTAAAATAGCTACGAATACAGTTACTTAATTGAAAATTAAAGCATTTAGTATTCATTGAAAACTGAAAATTTCAAATTGAAAATTTTATTTACGTCTTTTTGATGGCTTGACTGCTAGACCAATTCGGGCTAAAATGTATAAAAAATTGCTATATGTTTGAAGATCTAATTACATCCAAGTCCCGAGTCAAGCTGTTAGAGCTTTTTCTAGCCTCGCCAGGCGACATGTATCATGTCCGTGAATGCGTAAGAAGAGTTAAAGAAGAGATTAATGCAGTCCGGCGAGAGCTAATACTTCTTGAAAAAAAAGGAGTTCTCAAAAAAGAACCCCGCGCCAACCGTGTTTATTATTCTCTTTCCAAGGATTATCCATTTTATTTTGATCTTTTAAGAATTGGGGCAAAAACCATGGGCTTGGGGCAGGCGATCTTGGCAAACCGCGCAAAATTGGGGAAAATAAAATTTGCTATGTTGTCTGGTAAATTTGTAAGGCGTATAAAAGAGTCTCCCGAGGATGTTGATTTGTTGGTAGTTGGGACTATTGTGCTTCCTGAGCTGGCGATTTTGGTCCGCAGCGAAGAAGCTCGGCTTGGCGTTGAAATTAATTACACTGTTATGACTGAGGAGGAATTAAAATTCCGCAAAACACGAAACGATCCGTTTCTGGGTGCTATTTTATCAGGGTCAAGGATAATGCTTATGGGAGATGAGGAAGGAATGCTGACATGAAGCATCCCCGGCTGCTCATTGTTATTGTATTTTTAGTTACCGCAATATCAATATTTCTTAATTTGACCCAAAGCTACTCGATAAATATTGGCCCCTACCACACTAAATTTCCAGGCATTAGTCCAAATTTTATTCCCGGTGTTAAGATTAACCGCAATTTTGATTTTCGAAAAGGACTGGATCTTGAAGGAGGGACAAGTATCACTCTTAAGGCAGACATGAAAGGGGTTCCTGAGGCACAGCAGAAGAATGCGCTGGATAGTGCAAAATCCGTAATTGAAAAAAGAATTAATCCATCAGGAGTTTCAGAGGCATTGGTGCAGACAGTAAAAGTAAATAAGGATTATCGGATAATTGTTGAAATCCCGGGTGTTACCGACGTCAAACAGGCCTTGGAGCTGGTTGGAAAAACAGCCAAACTATCTTTTTGGGAAGAGGATTCTTTAAATAAGAATTCGATAGCAACGGATTCGGCAAAACTGGCGTCAGAATCAGCTGTACCTTTTGGTATAATTCGGGGACTTGGCCCTTCCGCGAAGAAAACTGACCTTACGGGTGCGGATTTAAAACATGCAAGTGTTTCATTTAATCAAAATAGCGGAAAGCCACAAATAGATCTTGAATTTGATTCAAAAGGAGCTAAGAAATTTGCCGATATTACCAAGCGAAATGTAGGAAAAAGTGTAGCTATCGCGCTTGATGATCAGGTGATTACTGCTCCCAGTGTTAATGAGCCTATTTTTGGTGGGAGAGCTCAGATTAGTGGTAATTTTACAACTGCTGAAGCAAATACTCTGCAAAGTCAACTAAATGCGGGAGCGCTTCCCATATCCCTATCGGTTTTAGAACAAAAAGCAACCGGCGCTACTCTGGGAGAGGCATCTTTGCAAAAAAGTTTACTCGCCGGAGCTATAGGATTTTTAGTAATTGTTATATTTATGATAGTTCTCTACGGCAGGTTAGGGCTTATCGCCAGTCTTGCGTTGGTTGTTTATATGCTGCTTGTTTTATCATTATTCCGTCTTATTCCGGTTACTTTGACGCTTGCCGGTATTGCCGGGTTTATACTGTCGATTGGGGTGGCAGTTGATGCTAACATTCTTATATTTGAGCGGATGAAAGAGGAGATGAGGCGGGGAATATCACATGAAACCGCGATTGATCTTGGTTTTTCAAGAGCATGGCCGTCTATCCGCGATTCAAATGTCTCAAGTCTTATTACCAGCTCAATACTTTATTATTTCGGAACGACAATTGTCAGGGGATTTGCTTTCACGCTCGCACTTGGTGTTATTGTTTCGATGTTCTCGGCAATTGTTGTGACAAGAACATTTTTGAGATTACTTTATAAAAATTAAATTATGTTAAATATAATCGGACGGAAAAATATTTACTTTTTAATATCGATTCTGGTAATCATACCCGGAATAATATCCCTATTTTTATGGGGACTTAGGCTTTCAATTGACTTTACAGGCGGATCACGCACAACTTTTCTTTTTCCCAAAACTGTAAATCAAAAAACAGTTGAAAAAGTAGAGACTGTTTTTAAACAAGAGAAAACAGAAATTGTATCAGTTAGGCAATCGGATAAAAGATTAATTGTCCAAACAAAGCCATTAGATGAAAAGCAGAATAGTACAATTCTAAAAGGTATTAAAAAAAGCGTAGGAACAGTTAAGCAGGAAGAATTTGAAACCATAGGGGCCACAATTGGAGCGGAGACGACACTGAACGCCTTTAAAACAATTCTATTCGCGTCTATTTTGATTGTTATCTATATTGCCTATTCTTTCAGGAAAGTACCAAAGCCTGCCAGTAGTTGGAGATTTGGAGTTTGCGCGATAATCGCCTTGATTCACGATGTACTGGTGGTTGTTGGAATTTTTTCTCTGCTCGGTCACTTTTTGCATGTTGAGGTAGATAGTCTTTTTATAACGGCAATTCTTACGGTAATCGGGTTTTCAGTACATGATACTATCGTAGTTTTTGATAGAATACGTGAAAATTTGCGCAAATCTATTGGGGTTTCCTTTCCTCAGGTTGTGAATGATTCTGTTTTACAGACTTTGGTCCGCTCCTTAAACACGTCTTTAACTGCAATTCTTATGCTTTTGACTCTACTTCTTTTTGGAGGAGAAAGCGTAAGGTGGTTTGTAGCAGCACTATTAATTGGGATAGTTAGCGGAACATATTCTTCAATCTTTAACGCTGCTCCGTTTTTAGTTGTGTGGCAGGAATGGGACGAAAAAAGAAGAATTAAGAAGTAAGAATCAAGAATTAGGGAAGATTATTTTACTAGCTCCTCATTAACAATCCTACTGACCGTTCCTCCGTCTGCTTTGCCTTTTGTCGCCGGCATAAGAGTGCCCATCACTTTTCCCATGTCAGCCGGAGATGAAGCTCCTGTTTGAGATATCGCATCTATAACAAGTTTCCTTATTTCATCTTCTCCCATTTGCGCCGGTAAATACGCTTCGAGGATTTGAAGTTCTTTTTTCTCTTTATCTACCAATTCTGTGCGTCCCGCTGATTGAAATTGCTCGACTGAGTCTCTGTGTTGTTTGGCCTCTTTTTGGATTACTGACAAGACATCTTCCTCATTTGCATTGTAGCCAGCGCCGCCTTTTTGTATCTCATAGTATCCGATTGCGGAAATCACCATACGCAGAACCGACGTCTTAGCTGAGTCTTTCGCAAGCATCGCTTGTTTTAGTTCATCCTGCAGTTGCTGTTTGGTCATATGTGTAATTATATCACAACCAAATTCTGCTTTGCAGAACTTGACAGGAAAAATTTCAATAGCTATCATTATTTGAAGCACAATATAATGAAAAAAATCCTTATTGTAGAAGATGATTTTTTTATAAGAGATGTTTATAGTCGTATTTTTTCAATATCAGGATTTGACGTACAAGTGGCGATTGATGGATTGGATGGATTAGAAAAGATAAAGGGCTCTCAGGTCTATGACATAATACTTCTTGATGCTATGATGCCCAAGATGTCCGGCATAGAGGTGCTGGGTGCATTACGCTCACTGAATACTTCTGTGAAAGATACTCCGGTTTTTATAATTACCAATTTGGGACAACAACAGCTTATTGATGATGCATTTAAATTGGGTATGGACGGGTATATTATTAAATCCCAAGTAACTCCTCAACAATTGGTAGATGAGATAAATACCTTTCTGAAAGGCAAAGAAACAGAAAAAGCTAACGCACTATAATTGCTTCCCGCTCAGGTCCTGTTGAAATGTATTTAATACGGACTCCAATTTGCTTTTCTATTTCGGTAACATAATTCTTGGCGTTTTTTGGGAGCTCACTGTATTCCTTAAGACCTCTTATCGGACTAAGCCACCCCGGAAGAGTCTTGTAGACTGGTTTTATTTTTCCTAAAAATGCACTATCACCATCATAGTAGTGTACTTTTTTGCCATTTAATTCATAGCCTGTGCATATTTTAATTTCAGAAAATTTATCCAAAACATCAAGTTTAGTGAACGCGATTTCTGTAAATCCATTTATTTCTGAAGCAAATCGTAACAGTTCCGCGTCAAACCAGCCGCAGCGCCTGGGGCGCCCCGTTGTAGCACCAAATTCAGCTCCTTCGATCTGTAGTTTTTTACCGGTTTCATCGAGTAATTCCGTGGGAAAAGGCCCTGCCCCAACGCGTGTAGTGTACGCCTTGGCAATCCCAATTGACTGCTTTATTTTTTGCGCTGAGACACCAGCTCCGGCATTTATTCCGCCAGGAAGGACAGTAGACGCGGTTACAAATGGATATGTACCCCAATCATTATCCAGAAAAGTACCCTGGACTCCGACAAATAATACTTTTTTATCTTGATTTACTGCATTCTGCAGAATAGGATACAGTTCTTTTATGAAAGGTGCGATTTTTTCGCGCATCGCAAAAAAATCTTTTTCAATGTCTTTTTGCGAGAGAGCTTTCCCGCCAAAAGACTCAATAATTTTATTTTTGAGAGTAAGCTGAATAGCAAGTTTTTCTGAAAACTGGTTTTTTTCCAGAAGATCAAAAATCCTGATTCCTTGGTAGCTTACCTTGTCAGCATAAACAGGACCAATTCCCCGTCCGGTTGTGCCTGTTTTTGCTTTGCCTTTTGCGTCTTCATATAACTTTTCAAGAATTTTATGATAGGGAAGAATCAGATGGCATCTGGGGGAGACGTACAAACGATTTTCCAATGTTAATCCTGCTTTTGACAAATCATCAATTTCTTTAAGAAGTACTTCTAAATCAATAACTACCCCGTTTGCGATACAAGCCTTTGAATTTTCTGCAAAAACACCAGAGGGGATTAGGTGAAGTGGAAATTTTCCGTATTTATTTATGACTGTATTTCCCGCGTTATTTCCTCCATTATAGCGTATGACAAAATCTGAGGATTCGGAAAGAGCATCAATAATCTTTCCTTTTCCTTCATCTCCCCATTGCGCGCCATTGACAATAGATATGGGCATTTACAAAGAAAGTTTAACTCAGTTGAGCTTTATTTGCAAGAAGAAAGTTAAGTGATTATCCTTATTTTCAGGTTTATTATCAATCTGATATACTTAGTTTCAAATGAAAACAAAACTTAAAGAACTAATGTTTTTGCATTTTCTAAACGATGGGCTTCGTACTACTGTTATTGTTTTGTTGCCTTTTATAGCCAGAGATTTATCATTGTCTCTTGGTCAAGTTGGCTTTCTTGGATCTTCTCAACCGTTATTGGCGGCTCTGTTTGCTTTGCCTTCAGGATATATAACGGGAAAGTTTGGCGGATTTAAGATTATCTTTACACTTCTTTTTGTTTACTCGTTGGGTATTTTGGGCGCAGCTTTTTCCACAAATGAAATTATGCTTTTTGGAATGTATCTTTTTACCGCAATTGGATTCAGTATGTTCCATCCCGTCGGTTTTACCTTGACAGCAAAAGCATCGGAACAGGATAAGGTGGGACGCAATATGGGAGACTTTACGGCAATAGGAGAAATTGGGCGGGTGGCTCTTCCTCCAATGGCACTATTTATTGCAGCTGCTGCGGGATGGAGAATTACTCTCATAATAGCAGCTGTTATAGGTTTTTCAGTTTTTTTTGTTTTTCTCATCAACCTGCTTAAAAAAAAGGTTAATGACTCGCAAGATCTCACAAGTAAATTACCGACTCGCAGGCAATTTATAAAAGACATTTATTATCTTTTCAAAAATAAAAAAGCATTCTGCATTACACTATCTGCTATATTTGATACTGCTGCCAGTAGTCCCCAACAAGTTTTTTTACCCTTCTTGCTTTTAGCCAAAGGTATCAGTCCGGCAAATCTTGCTATAGCAATGGGATGTTTTTTTGTTGGCAGTTTGCTAGGTAAATCTATTTTAGGACGCGGAGCGGATAGATTTGGAAATATTAAAATTTTCATTTTTTCAGAGTTTTGCATGGCCGCTACTCTCGTTATGCTGACACAAAGTTTCCCATTCATTTTATTGCTGCTTCTTTGTGGATTCTTAGGCGGATTTACCAAGGGAACATCACCCGTTGTCCAGACGATGTTTACGGAGCTATCAGATAAAATCCATTACCACAAAGTGTTTGCTTTTAGTGAATTGGTAATCGCAATCTCAGCGGTTTTTTCCGTAAATCTTCTTGGTTATTATGCTGACCACACAGGAATTTCGACAGTGTTTTTTGCCGGAGCAGTCCTCGCGATTTGCGCTAGTTTGCCAATATTTATTTTTTCAAAAATAAAAACGGCTCAACACGTTTACTAGCTATGAGAAAATGGATCCCCCTTGGGGATTGCGTAGAAATAATGGTTAGAACCCCAAAACTTTTTCTTTTGCTTCTTCTTCATTTTCAACAACCAACGCATTAATGTTGTTGGCTTTAAGTGCCGCGATTGTCGAGTAAGAAGCGCGTAAGGTTATATAAAAAATGAAATAATAGTCGCGATACCGGTAAAGATCATCACTCCGGTAATAAACCATCCAAGAGTCGCGGTAAGAGGAGAATTAACTCTGTCTTTTACCACCTTTTTATTACTGGTCATATGTACTATCAAAAACAATATAACCGGCGCGACCAAACCATTGGCGATAGCAGAATAGATAAGGAGTTTAATAGGGTTGATACCAAGAAAATTAATATCCATCGCGATGATCATTGAGAAAATCATTACCCCATAAAATGGCCGGGCCTGATGGAGTTTTCTATATAAACCTGATTTCCATTTAAAACTTTCTGCCATTGTATAGGCAGCAGAAGCAGCAAGTACTGGAACAGCCAAAAGCCCCATGCCGATAATTCCGGCTGCAAATAATAGAAATGCATATTTTCCGGCAAGCGGTTTTAGTGCCGCCGCCGCATCAGCCGCTGATTCTATGTTGTGCACGCCATTTGAAAAAAGCACCGCGGCGCAAGTCGCAATTATAGAATACATTACGAGATTTGACACAAACATTCCTGTCCAAACATCAACTCTCATTTTTTTCACCTCTTTATCAGTGGTTCCTTGTCTCAACCTTATCGAAGTTTTGCCATGAAGTACTTCTTCCTCAACCTCGTGAGAAGTTTGCCAGAAGAAAAGGTAAGGTGAAATAGTGGTACCCAAAATAGCAGTTATTAGGAAGAGTTGATCTTTTGAAAATGTGATTGAAGGAACAAAAGTGTGAAAAATCAACTGACCAGCGTTTAATTTTACGATGAAAGCGGTTACTACATAAGAAGCAAGTACCAACACGAGGTATTTTAAGTATTTTACATATCTTTCATAGGGGGTGAAGATCTGTAAGAATAAGCAAAAGAATGTAAATCCGGCAACAAGGACGGCAAAATTTAGATCAGGGGACAAAAGTTGAGCAGCTTTACTCATAGCTCCTATATCGGCTGCTATGTTAAGTGTATTGGCTGTGAAAAGCAGAATCGCGCAGGAGTAGAGAACCCATCTCGGATAATTGATACGTATATTTCCTGCTAGGCCCCGACCTGTTGTCAGTCCAATTCTTGCACACATTTCCTGAACTACTGCCATAAGAGGTAGTGTAAAAATAGATAGCCATAGAAGCTGATAGCCGTATTTCGCGCCGACTTGTGAGTATGTGGCAATTCCGGAAGGGTCATCATCAGCGGCTCCTGTTATGAGTCCCGGGCCCAGATTGGCCCAGAAACCTCGTGCTTTTTTCATACGGGTGATAGAAACGGTTTCTTTCCCGAACTTTCTTGTAGCTTCTATACCTTTTTCCAGTGCAATTGATGGGGCAGCAGCGAGTTCTTCAAATTTCTTGTCCATATAATAATTAAGACGAATTTTGAAGAATTTAGCAAGAGTTTTGTTGTTTTAATTTTGAGGCGGAAGCAGTAAAAATAATGTTGATAAACTGGACGGATCAGATCACGATGGACAAGTCTGCGAAACATTGCCGTGAGTTTTAAATATGGGCGAAAAATTAGGCTTTTCTAATAAGGGCCTCGTCTTGTCTGTTTTGAGCAGCCCGAATTATTCCCCTAGCCTGCCCTGGTGTTTTGATAGTTTCAATCAACCTCTCTGCATGGGCTGCTGCTTCCTCGGGAGAAGTGCCAGATGAAACATTGTCGCTGGCTATTGATCGTACCGCATTAACCACTCTGGGATGAGTTCTAAGCCAAGTGGGGTTTACACGAACACGTATTGATTCGAATTCAGCTCTTTCTACCATAAATATAAATAAACTTCCGAAAATAAGAAGTCTTATAGTACTTTACCATAATTTAATCTTCTTGTCAAGTTATGTGGGTAAATGGTATGATACAGACGTAATTTTCAATTTGAAATTTGAAATTTTCAATGAATCTTAAAGTTAAATCAAGAATTAAAATATTATGAAAGATAAGAAAAGAACTCTAGCAAAAGATACCCCAAAAGAAGTCGGTAAAGAAATTAAGATTCAGGGTTTTGTTCAGGCACGCCGTGACCACGGAAAACTAATCTTCATAGATCTTCGGGACTGTTCCGGTTTGGTTCAAGTTGTGTTTAATCCCCGGGTTTCTGAAAAAGCACATAAAGCGGCAAGTACCCTCAGTACTGAGTCGGCAGTTTCAATTACAGGTTTGGTCAAGCCCCGCCCTGAAAAATTGATTAATCCCAAGCTGGCAAGCGGAACTGTCGAGATAGAAGCAACAGATGTTGAGATTTTGGCAATAGCTGATACTCTACCATTTGATATGGGGACAGATGTACTGAATCTGGAACTCCCGACTCTTTTGGATCATAGATCTTTGACGCTGAGACACGAAAGCGTCCAAAAAATATTTATAGTGCAAGCAGCATTGATTGAAGAATTCCGAAAAGCCGCTCAGGAGTTGGAGTGCATTGAGGTAGTTGTTCCTACAATCGCGGCTGGAGCGACTGAAGGCGGATCTGAAGTTTTCAAGATTGACTATTTTGATCATAAAGCATTTCTTACTCAAAGTCCTCAACTCTATAAGCAAATTATGGTAAGTGTTTTTGAGCGTGTTTTTGTAATTACCAAAGCTTATAGAGCCGAGCCTTCAGTTACCACCCGCCACTTGACCGAAGCAACGCAAATGGATGTTGAAATGGCTTTTATAGAGAGTTTTGATGAACTGCTTGACGCATTGGAGTTTGTAGGAACCGCAATGATCAAAAACGTTGCCGGAAAATATGAAAGTATTTTGAAGGATTTTAAAATTGATCAACCATTAGTTCCAACTAAAGTACCGCGCCTCACACTTAAAGAAGCGCAAAAAATAATAACAGACCGGACGGGGCGTGATCTTTCAAAAGAGCTTGATCTAAATCCTGAAGATGAACGGGAGATATGTGCTTGGGCCATAGAAAAACATCAGTCTGATTTTGTCACAATCACTCATTTTCCGACAAAAAAGCGTGCTTTTTACAGCATGCCGGATCCCAAAAATCCCGAATACAGTCTGACTTATGATTTATTGTTTAGGGGGCTTGAGATGATGAGTGGGGCTCAGCGCATTAACGACTATGAACAACTGATAAAAGCAATGAAAGCAAAAGACGTAGATCCTGCGAATTTTGGGATGTACATGCAGGCATTTAAATACGGTATGCCTCCTGAAGGAGGGTTTTCATTTGGGCTGGAAAGACTTACAATGAAATTACTGGGCTTGGAAAACGTACGGGAAGCATCACTTTTTCCAAGAGATATGGAGCGCATTGATGAAAGATTCTCAAAATCAACAGAAAAAGACCCTTCGATTGGCTCAGGGCAAGAGAAGGTTCTTCAAAAGGGCAAGAATAAAGAATAAAGAATTAAGAATTAAGGAGAAAAAAACCTTACCTCTTAATTCTAACGTCTTGCTTCTAAGAAAACACGAATCAAATTTAATATTTATCCTTATTCCTCTAATTCTGCTGATTATACTTTATGCAGTATATTTATTTAATTCGAGTGTTTCCCTGAGTATTCAAAAAAACAAACTTATTGCATCAACTGATACGGCTTTTACGCCTTATCCTATTGTCCTGAATTCATATCAACCGATTTTGTCTTCAAAAGCTGCAATTGTAACCGACGCTGACTCCCAGACAATTCTTTTTTCCAAGAATCCTGCTTTGCGGTTTTCAATGGCATCAACCGCCAAGATCATGACCGCATTAACGGCACTTGATTATTATCAACCTGATTCGATTATTACTATAAAATCAGGTTTTGTGGAGGGATCAGGTCTCAATTTGCAAGTCGGGGATAGATTTTATTTTCCGGATCTTCTTTACGCCATGCTTCTTCCCTCAGCCAATGATGCAGCAGCAGCAATTGCGGACAATTATCCGGGAGGGAAAGAAGAATTTGTCGCAAAAATGAATGAAAAGGCGCAAGTCTTACATCTTACAGATACGCATTTCTCAGATCCTGTGGGAATTGATGACGATGGAAACTACTCAACAGTTGTTGATTTGGCGAGACTTTCGTCCTCCGCAATGAAAAATAAGATATTCGCACAGATTGTCGCGACCAAGCAAAAAACTATAAATAATGTTGACAGCGCTCATCCTTATATTCTTTTTAATCTTAATAAGCTTTTGGGTATTCAGGGAGTAAATGGTATAAAAACAGGAACTACAGAAGGCGCCGGAGAGGTTCTTGTCACCTCAGCAATTGTGAATAATCATACTTTTATAATTGTGGTGATGAATAGTCAGGATAGGTTTGGAGATACTAGTCTGCTTCTTGATTTCATTGCTAACAATATAGAGTTTGTTAATCCCCCATCGCTTGAAAATTTTTAATTTTCAGTTCTCAATTTTCATTGAATTTTCAATGACTAAATGTTTAAAAATTAAAACATTGTGATTTGATTGAAAATTGTCCATTCGACAAGCTCAGGATCCTGAGTGTATCGAAGGAAAAATTTCAAATTGAAAATTACTATCTTTTTATTGCGGATACATAAGCTATGAAGTTATTTTGTCCCTCGAAAACAATAATTGGCATGAGGTAATCTTGGTTTTCGCCCCCTAAATAATAAGCAAGATATACATTGTTGATAAGTATTTCCTTATCAGTCCCGACATAGGATGGAATATAAGCGTCCCCATTTTTTAATTCATCAAACGCAGCTTGCACTGTTTTTATCGGATAAGTTCCGGGAGAATCAGTTGAAATGTATCTGTGCACAAAGCTTGAAGCATCGACTTCAGCGTTATTTTGACCGGAAGCAATCCAAAAACTCATACTTGAGTAGGGCGGATGAGGATAAAGAACCGGAAGTTTCAACTTTACCTTGGCAGCTCCCTTTTTGCCGGTATCCAGATTATATTCAAGATCTTTTTGGTATAAATCAACTCTTATTACTTTAGCTGAGGAAAGACTTGTTGTCGGAATCAACGTGCCACTCCTAATAGCAAATAATTGCGGGTATGTATTGTAAGTGATATCTTTTGATGGGTTTTGGGTTTTGGTCAGATCAATATCAGTGGGAAGTAGTTCTATTGAAGATAGGAAATCTTGAACGGTTTGTATAGCATTATTTTCATCAGATAAATTTTCAGCACCCAACACGGTAAGAGATGACAAGTAGCTAGAGGATATTATGAAATCGAATGTAACGATATCAAATTGCAGCTTGCGGTTAATTCCGATTGGTTCATTCCATTCATATTTCCCGTTTCCAAGTGAAATTTCCGGAACTACTTTTCCCTGTTGATCGGCAAATCTTAGAGTTTCAGCTTTGGCCTTGGCTTTGTCAAGATTAAGAAGGTTAGGTGAATCCTTCACAAGAGGATAGATATTTAAACGGTCGGGAAATTGAGGAAGAGTACCCGAGATAGTATTGATGCTATAAGTAAAATTGTCGTTAATTTCGCTTTGGGGAAACTGTAAAGAAGACAGTACGCCATATTTTTGATTTGGCGGAGTTATTTTAGGGGGCGCCACTATATTTTTAAACATAACGCTAATTCGGAAAATCAGCACCACTACTATAATTAGCCCGATTCCAATACCGGCTCCAATGCCTAGTTTTTTAATCATCTCGGTTGCTTTATGTAAGGACATATATTGAGTATAGGTAAATTATCAAGTACAATCAAGACATGGTCAGAACACGTATCCCCCCAAGCCCTACCGGAGAAGATATTCACATAGGAAATTTATACACGGCTCTGATGAATTATTCATTCGCCAAAAAAAATGAGGGAAAATTCATAATTCGGATTGAAGACACCGATAGAGAGCGTTTCATTGAAGGATCAGAAGAAAAAATTCTTGCTTCTTTAAAATCATACGGCTTGCAGTATGATGAAGGACCAGACAATGGCGGTCCTTACGAGCCTTACAGGCAGTCAGAACGTCTTCCGATTTATAAAAAGTATGCTGATGAATTGATAGAAAAAAAAGTTGCATATTATTGTTTTTGTTCAAAAGAGCGTTTGGAAGAGCTCCGTAATTCTCAGTTGAAAGATGGTAAAAAGACCAGGTATGATAAATTCTGTTTACAAAACGTTAAAGACGGGCCTGAAAGGGTAAAAAAAGGAGAAGCGCATGTTGTACGCTTAAACGTTTTGCCAAATAAAAAGATCTGGTTTGAAGACCTCATCCGGGGGCAGATCACAATTGATTCTTCAGAGATTGATGACCAGGTTCTTTTAAAATCGGATGGGTATCCGACATATCATTTGGCGGTTGTTGTTGATGATCATCTGATGGAAATAACCCATGTTATCCGCGCCGAAGAATGGATTTCCTCAACCCCAAAGCACGTTTTACTTTATGAGTCTTTTGGTTGGGAGCAGCCAATTTTTGCCCATATGCCGATTCTTAGAAATCCGGATAAGTCCAAACTTTCAAAACGTAAGAATCCGGTTTGGGCATCTTGGTACCTGAAAGAAGGAATTCTTCCTGAAGCAATGCTTAATTACCTTGCGCTTCTTGGCTGGAGCCATCCTGAGGAGAAGGAAATTTTCCCCCTTTCTGAATTTATAGATTTATTTAAGCTGGAAGACGTAAAACCGGTTGGGCCGATTTTTGATTTTGTAAAATTAAAATGGATGAATCAGCAGTATGTCCTCAAGATGACAGATGCTGAGCTTAAAGATAAAATTAAAGAATTTTCTTCAAAAGCCAAGAGCTTAGAACCTGAAGTATTGGACGCTCTGATTCCTCTTATTAAGTCCCGCATGGAAACACTGGCGGACTTTGAGAAATTGACCGGAGTTTTTTTTGATGAAATAAAGGAAATAAGTTTTGATCAAAAAGAAAAACAGATTGCAGTAAGCTTGAGTGATGAGTTGTCAAAAATTAAAGACTGGAAACATGATGATATTTTTAATACTATTAAAGAGACGATGGTTACCAATAAATTAAGAATGCCCGTATTTTATAGATTATTTATAGGAGAGGAGCGGGGATTGCCGCTCCCGGAAACACTTGAGATCCTGGGTCAGGAAAAATCGGTTGAAAGACTTAAGGAGGTAGCAGCTAAATGAACTTTTCATTGGCTCGATTTGTTTCCTTTATTTTTAATCCTCTATTAATCTTGACCGTCTTACCGTACTTTCTTGTCTACAAATCAACAAATAATGTCAACTCCGCTCTACTTTGGACTGTTTATACTGCTGTTTTTCTATTCGCAATTGCAGTATTTATATTTGTAGGAGTACGGCGTAAAATATTTACCGACTGGGATGTTTCAGTTCGTAAGCAGCGCCCGGTTCTTTTTTCCTTTTTTCTTATTTTGGGAGTTATTTATTTGTTGGGGCTGTTCTTATTTCAGGCTCCGCGCATCCTATTTATAGTAACTACGAGTTTGCTGGTTGGAGTTTTGGTAGTGAGTGCTATAAATATTAAGATTAAGGCAAGTCTTCATGTAGCAACGGTGGCGGCACTTATTTTAGGCATTGTTCTGGGTTTGGGCGGATATTATATATTTTTACTTCTTGTTGTGCCTCTTGTCGGCTGGTCCAGAGTAAAGCTGAAGAGACATTCTGTCTCAGAAACTGTAGTTGGCGGAGTTGTCGGTAGTCTGTTATTATTGGGAATATACGCCTTTTTTGAAGTGTTTTTACAGAAATAGATTATGGATTTTAAGAAATTTAAAAAATCTTTCGGCTTCGCCTTATCAGGTATAGATTATGCTCTTAACAGCGATCAGAATCTGGTTGTGCATTTTATTGTCTCGTTTCTGGTGATAATAGCTAGTATTATTTTGAAAATAACCACATTTGAAATGGCAATTCTGGGTCTTACAATCCTTATTGTTATTACAACTGAAATGCTGAATACTTCAATTGAGAAAGTAACTGATTTGGTCACCAAAGAACATAGAATGGATGCAAAAATCGCAAAAGATGTAGCATCGGGAATGGTTTTGATAACAGCTATGGGTTCAATAATAATCGGTATACTTATTTTTCTCCCCCACATCCTCCATTTATTTCGCATATAAATAGCTTTTTGGGTTGGAGTTTAGTAAAATGAAGCTTGTTTAAATAATATTACCGAGTCGCCCGCCTCGACTCGCAGTCGCTTGTCGACGCGAGGCGGGTCTAATGGTAGGACAAAAATGAAATATACAGTCTATGTTCTTTCTAGCTTAAGCACCCCTAAAAGTTATGTTGGATATACTGATAATCTAGATCGAAGACTTGGGGAACACAATTCGGGGAAAAACAATTATACACAAAAATATAAGCCTTGGAAGGTTGTGCATACAGAATCATTTAAGTCTATGGAGGAAGCAGTAGGAAGAGAAAAATATCTTAAATCAGCAAGTGGAAGAAAGTTAGTGCTAAAAAAATTATTTACTTAATATTACCGAGTCGTCTAATGGTAGGACAACAGATTCTGGATCTGTTTATTGGGGTTCGAGTCCCTGCTCGGTAGCCATACCTTTGAGTGCCACTGACCGAGGTCTCTATTTATCTTGGTAAAGATATGAAAAATCCAACAAGTACAATTAACCACGTTGATAGAAACACGCCTCCTGGACAACATGTCATAAAAATCGCCAAACCTGGATACGATGTCACAGATCTTAATAAAGAACGAGCAGTTAATTACTCAAAGAAAAAAATATTACCCCATTTATTATCTGCTCTTGCCTTGCCTTATCTTATAGGGGCAAGACGTCAAGTAATCAGGTATCTAGAGGTAGCTTCAACACTTGAGAATAATTCTATTGTGGGAACCCAGGGGTGCATACACGAAGTGTCAACTCTTTTTGAAGATCTCAATACAGTAGGTAAATATATGAAAAAATGTGGAAAAGAAAATGAATTACATAAATTGTGGCTTGATGTCCGTAATCACATAAGACACGACATCAGAGAAGAACTGGACAATGAAAGTCGTGAAGAAAAAATTTCGAGAGCAAAGAATCTCAAACTGCATCCTAAACTTCAAATGAGTATGGGTTTTACAGTTGATCATATAACAGTCGGGGGTACAAATATAGAAATTAAACAAATTACTAATTATCTAAATTGGGCAGATGATATTATAACTTCTATTTTAGAAGAGGCCAAGAAAAAAGGATTCTATAAAAGTAATTAATATGTAAAATCATCTCATCATTTGATACACTCCTTTTAATTATCACGCTAGCCTCAAATGCTAGCACCGCTATAATGATAAAATGGTTATTGACCGATATGCTTAGCCATGTGGTTCGTAAACCCACCGTGATCCTATATTGATCTATAAAGTCTGATATACTGCTTTTGTGAAACGCTTTTGGTTTAAAAGAAAAATTTATGGTTGGGGATGGTATCCTGCGACATGGCCGGGGTGGTTAATAACCTTTGGATATCTAGCAATAGTATTTTTGTTTTCCGCGACAGTTGATGAAAGTTCACCGCCCCAAGAGATAGCGTTTACATTTTATATTCCAGTGTTTTTATTAACAGTAGCATTTATCCGAATTGCCTATAATACCGGTGAGACACCAAAATGGCAGTGGGGCAAAAAGAATAGCAAGTCCTGAATTTGTCACCGTTGTTGCTTAATCAGCACAGTCCTGTTAGACTGGTTTTATACTTTGGAAAATTTAATTGTTAGGGGTCAAGAGAATATTCGTCACAAAAGAAGATCCGCAGATATAACTAGACAGCTGTTTTTGATAATAGCTGCAGCCAGCATAGCGCTATTTAGTCCTCTATCAGCAATTGCCGCTACACCAACATCAACTATACCCGTTCAATACCGCAGTAGCGGTAAAACCGCACCCGATGGCAACTTGCCTGTGAGTTCCTCATTTGCGGCTAAGAGCGCATCGCCAAGCCCTGCGATTCAAGCAAATTTTCCAACTCCTCCGCCTAATCAGCAACCTGAATGCCCAGCGGTTCTTATGACTAAGTGTCACTTCGTGCCCGCTGCATACATTCAAAATGATCCGAATAACAAGGTTGATTATGGTAATTACGATTTTGCCAACCGGCCCAACGGCGGTCTTGTTTCACAGCCTGGGAAGAAGCTGGAGATCACCAGTGTTGTAATACATGATACGGAAGGACCACTTGAGAGCGCGATCGCGACATTTAAAGATCCCACCTCATATGTCAGCGCGCACTACATTATTGATAAAGACGGTCAAATTTATCAGATGGTGCGGACCAAAGACGTAGCTTGGCATGCAGGTAATTGGTACACCAATATTCACTCAATTGGTATTGAGCACGTTGGTCACGCAGTGAATGGACGAGTTGAATACACACCCGCCATGTATGCCTCAAGCGCTTTGCTTACCAAATATCTGGCACAGCGCTACAATTTCCCAATGGACCATGCGCACATTCTCGGCCATGACAATGTACAAGGTCCCACCCAGGCTTTTGTTGCTGGCATGCACTATGATCCGGGTCCATTCTGGAATTGGCAGATGGAATTCTCTATTATGGGTGTTCCGCTTCCGACAATTGATCTAACCAGCCCATTGGTTACCATAACTAAGCCTTTTACCATGGATAATAATTCACCGGTCCAGGATTGCTCAAGCGGCACATGTGTGGCTTTGCCCAATCAGCCCACTAATTTTGTTTACTTACGTACTTCACCCAGCAGCACAGCGCCGCTTTTATCGGACGCGGCAATTCATCCTGATGGTAGTCCTGGTACTACGCGCATTGAAGACTGGTCGGCAACGGCTGTCTATGGTCAGCAATTTGCAGTTGCTAAAAAGCAGGGGGATTGGACTGCAATTTGGTTTGGCGGAAAAATGGGTTGGTTTCAAAACCAAGGCCAAGTCCGCAACGCTCTTCCAAGCCGTGGTCAGTATGTAACGCCAAAATTAGGAGTAAGCAGTATTCCGGTATATGGCCGTGCTTATCCTGAGAGCAGTGCATATAATGGTACTCAGGTGCCTGTTCAGTCGGTAGTTCCGCTTGACTATACTATTCCGGCAGGCCAGCGCTACAGTACCAGTGGGCCCGTGAGTGCTGATTATTACTATGCTTGGGCTATTGACGCAAGCCTGCCTGATGATCATACTGTGGTTGTAGGCAATAAAGTTTACTTGCAGATCCAGTACAATCACCGCATCGCCTACGTCGACCGCGACGACATAATTCTGAAATAGTTTATTTTATGAAAAAAGTTTTAATTATAGTTGCTTTTCTAGTTTTGTTGTCTGTGATAGCTTATTTAGTCTTGAGTAAAAAATCTCAACCAGTTGCAACCCAACCCGCTGCGCAAAATGCCCTCCAGCCAACAGCTACAAATCAGCCGGCAGTTGTCACAGAGAGTCCTTCAGTAGCAGGGCCTGCTGAATTTAACATACCACAGTTTGGTGTGAAAATTGTCTTACCGGATAATATAAAAGACTTGAAGTATTCCTCATCAAATAGTGGAAATCCTACGGTTAGCTTCTCTACAGTTTCGCTTGAAGCAGCTGGAAATAAATTTAATACCGGTGCTTACAAGCCAACCGACTGCAATGCTGGAAAAGCTCCTCTTGGATTTCTAATCCAGTTTAATCCAGGTGACCAGGCTCCTATGAATCCTCCAGGGACAACAATTGAACAGGTATCGATCGCCAAGAAAGTAGGGAACCATTATTACATTTATCAACCCCCCCAAGCTCCTTGCTCTAGCAATTCTGAGGTTGAAAGCCTTCACGCAAGCCAAAAAACTTCTTTACAACAAGCAATAAACTCCAGCCTGGCAGTTAATTAATTTATCCAACTTCTCCTTGAACTCAAGCCCAGCTTCTGCTACATTAGGCTTAATTGTTTTTTGCTCAAATGAATCCCCTTGAAGAATTAATAATTGAGATGATGCCCTTTCCTAGGGAATTAAAAGAATTTTGTAAGACCCATCCAAGTTTCGGTAAGGCCTTAAAAATTATTTATCACGATAGGTTTATAGCGCTTCAAGCAGTAGGAACTTCTGGCTTCCCCTAACTATCCAGATGATGAGGTAATTGGATTTTATGTTTATGACTATGGAACGAAAAATCCTCAATTCAAACAAGATTTTATAGTGAATAAAGGAGGGAAAAAGAAGGAGTTTGTCCTATATACGGGTTTTAGCGATGTAATTGACAATAAATTAGTAAAACACGTAAACGAGTTTCTATCAACTTATGGAAAGGGAGGATACTATAAAAATGCACACCGGCCAAAATTTGAAGAATTCACCGATGAGCTCAAGGAAAGAGCTCTTAAAGCAATTGATTTAGGAAACAAGCGCAAAAAGTACGGATATACGCAACCAACAATGGAACATATTAAGGAAATTGGGGATAAGGTACAGATGTTACGCAATAAAGGTGAGTTAGATTAGCGGCAATTTATTCCCATAAGGAAAGTTGTTATCCAGCAGTAATTTCTTTAGAAGATCTTCATATTGTTAAATTGTGGCCGTGGCGTTTGAGCCAGAGCCGATATTCACGATACAGCGGGTGCATTTTTCTGACATTTTCCCAAAAAGCTCTTGAGTGATTCAGCTCTGTCAGGTGCGCCAGTTCATGAGCTACGACATAGTCAATTACAGGGAGAGGCGCCATGATGAGTTTCCAGTTAAAATTAAGATTTTTCTGACTGCTGCATGAGCCCCAGCGGGTAGTTGCCGCGACATTTCCCACACTTATAGAATTGAAATGCAACCCTGCGCGCCTCGAATAATGATAAACTTGCTCAGTAATTATTTTGCGCGCCTGCTCTCGATACCAGCTCAATAAATAAGTCTCTGCATTTTTTGAGTTTGATATTCCCAGATATATTTTGTCTTCTACCTCAACAATGTTTTTCTGCCCAGAGCGTTCAGCAAGCTCATATTCTTTTCCCAAATATAAATATGCTTTCTTCATAATCGAATAGAATCTTGCAAAACATATTCGCCAACTTTTGTTCTGAGAATTGAAAGTGCAATTGCACCGGTGCTGACAAGTTCTCCCAATTCATTTGCTAGACTTCTGACATAGCTTCCTCTCGAGCAATTTATTTTAAATTTCGCGACAGTGAATTGTTGATTATGGTTTAATTCAAAAAAGTTGTGCCATTTTTTTAGTATTTCTTTTTGGCGGAAATCGCCATCAACGCTATTAATATTTTCTATAATTCTTTTTCTGATTTTATCTGCAGGAATTTGGTTTAAAATAAGCAATTCAAAATCGTGAATCTCAATTTCCCGCTCCGGGATTTTTATTTCCGATAATTTATTTTCCCGCGCCCATTGAAAAAGTGGCTTTCCTTTAACTTCCTTTGATGAATATGGGGGATAAGCTTGTTTTTGTTTACCAATTTTAGAATTAATAAATTTTTTTATTTTTTCATCAAGATCAACAGGTATGGGTTTAGTAACTTTATTCTGTAAATATCCCAGTGCGTCATAGGTGTCAGTCGCGCAGCCAAACAAGACTTCAAACTCATACTCTTTATCCAAATTTAAATATTTATCTCTGTTTTTTGTTTCCTCCCCAATCATAAGAACCATAACACCATGAGCCAGCGGATCAAGCCTGCCCGCGAATCCGATTTTTATATCCTTATACTCTTCATGTTCTTTTCTAAGTTTGGTTATTAACTGTAAGGGAGTTAAGCCAATTGGTTTATAAATATTTAGTAGTTTATTCATGTGTCTATTTTAGCATCAAGTGGTATAATTATTCTTATGAAGATTGTTAAAAAGTTGATGCTTTTTGCTCTGGCATTTACATTTTACTTCACAATTACCTCGTCTGTATTTGCGCATGGAGGAGTTGAAGAAAGTGATGGTCCGGTAACTGTCTACATATCGCAAGAGCCTATCTCCCCATTGGTTGGTGAAAAAGTAAAACTTCACTTTACTCTGAAAGATAAATCTATTGAGATTGAGAACGGAGACTTAAGTATGCAAAATTTGAAAAATATACCCGTAACTATTTCCGTAATCGATACATATTTTGGGGATGAGTCAAAAGATAAGGTAATCCTAAAAAAGGAATTGAAAACTGATGAAAACGGAGGATTTTCTTTTGAATATACTTTTGATAGAGAAAACTACTTTGATATTGATTTGGATTTTGTTGACTCAAGTGGAAAAAATAGGGAAGTCGGGCTTCTTATCCAGCCAAGAAAAGCAAAAAACCAAAGTAATTTTTCTAAAGATTCGGCGGTTAAATTTTTTCTTTTGGGAGTCGGGACTTGCGCCTTAGTATTTATTGGTCTGAAGAAATCTAAAAACTCTAAATAGAAAAGAAGCAGCTATTTGGATTCTCCTTTATACTTTTTCTCAATTCCTGCTTTTTTATTATTAATTTCGGGATGTTTTTTGATAAGCTCATCCATTTTTTCCTGAAGAGCTTTCATTTCTGCTTTTTGTGTAACCTCAATTATGAAAACCAGAATTAGAGTAACAAGAATTTCAAATGTATGAAGGCATTTATACCAGATATCATTGTAATGCATGGGAATTCCGATCAAAAACCATATAGCAATAATCGCAATTGTAATTATTATGGCCCAGGGATTACTTATAGCGTTATAAATCTTATTAGCCCATTTTAAGACATACATATTATTACCCTTTTTCATATTATGGCTACATTATAACTTTTTTAACTGCAAATTTCTAATGCAAATTAAGTATTCATAATATGCCTTAATTTGGTATAATAGCCACATGATTCTTCGGCTCTGCTCAGGCCATCGGCTCTAGGGCTCAGGCTCGAAGAGATCATATTGAGTTTATCGAAATATGAAAAATACAGCGACTCTTCTTATCAGTTGCCCTGATGCTAAAGGGATTGTGGCAAATGTCGCGAACTTTTTGTATGAACACAACGCGAATATTCTCCATGCTGATGAACATCAGGATAATGAAAAAAAGTTGTTTTTTCTTCGTACCGAGTGGGACCTGACAGATTTTTCAATAAGCAGAAAAGATTTTGAAAAATTATTTGGTCCGGTTGCAAAGAAATTTAAAATGGAATGGAAAGTAAAATACTCAGCTGATAAATTAAATACAGCGATATTTCTTTCAAAGGAGGATCATTGTCTTGCGGATTTATTATACAGATATAAAAATAATGAAATTCAAAGCGACATTAAATTGATTGTAAGTAATTATCCAAACGCCAAAGAAATTTCAAAGTTTTATAATATCCCATTTTACGAAATCTCAAGTACGAAAAATAAAGTAGATGATGAGCAAAAAATACTTTCGCTCCTCAGTAAAAATAATATCGAATTGGTAATACTAGCAAGATACATGAAAATTCTTTCCTCTGAATTTATTCAGGAATTTGGAAATCCGATTATAAATATCCATCACTCTTTCTTGCCCTCATTTGTCGGCACCAAGCCTTATCATCAAGCATATGACAGGGGAGTCAAGATTATCGGCGCCACTGCTCACTACGTTACGGCAGAGCTGGACCAAGGTCCGATAATTGACCAGGATATTCTGCGTATTTCTCACAGGGACAGTATTGATGATTTGGTGCAAAAAGGAAAAGATATTGAAAAGATTGTTCTCTGCCGAGCAGTTAAATCACACACCGAAAATCGTATATTAACTTACGCAAATAAAACGGTTGTGTTTGATTGATGCTTCACATTTATGGAAATTTGGACCACTTTTACACCTAGAAAAGTTTCATGGGAACTCACTTATGTTAAGACAAACGGAGAGAGTTCGAGCAGTAATTGGCAGGAAAATATCGGTTTGATAGATAATTCGCTTGAAAAATTAAAAGATTCAGGGATTGTTGGAATCAGACTTGTAATCTTTCCCTCAGAAATAACAAATGATGGTGAGTTATTTGATTGGAAACTTATTGAAAATATGCTGGATCTTTGCAGTAAGCATAAACTCAGGGTTGATTTATGTATCGGTCCTTTCCAGTACCCACATTATCCCGGAATTTATTTACCTTCGGAATTGTTAAAAATATTTTCGCCACGAGGTAAGCATATTGATAGTGATTTCGTATTTAAAGAATTCGGCACAAGATTTTTAAAAGCGCAAATACGGAAATTTGGAAATGATAAAAGAATACATGGGTTTCATTTTGCCAACGAATGGCCTGATGAGCAGAATATTGAAGGTAAAAGAGGTTTGAGAATTGGAGTTTCCGAAAAATTTATGCAAGACTCTGCACGTTTGTTAAAATCTCTGACAAAAAAACCGATACTGCTCAATACCAATATTGATGCACTCGACCACAGAAGAGTTATAAAAGTTTTCGGGGAAATATTGGAAATTTTAGCAAAACAGGTGAAATTGGGATTTGATATTTACCCTTCACAAAGCAAGTGGAAGAAAGTACCGTTACAAAAATTACGGAACAAAGTTTATGGTTATTCTAAATCTTTCAAATCCATGCAGAATAAATTCCCGGAATCTGAAATGTATTTTGCAGAAGTTGAAGCCCAACCATGGGGCGGTGGTCAATCCTGGTATCAGTTGATTAACGAAGAAACTAATCCAAAAGAAAAAATTCTGACTTATACCAAAAGCTCACTTAACGAAACATGGAGTAAATATATTGCAGGGACAAATTGCCAGGCATTAAGTCTTTGGGGGTCTGATTTCTGGCTATCTGCTGACATGATGGGAATTAAATGGCCTCTTGAGCAGGTCAGTTGCCTTCTGGATTCTTTACCGGACTGAATTTTGAGAATACCATTCGTTTTCTTTCAAGCTAATTGATTCTAGAATGGGTTTCATTTTCGCAAATATAGGATGGTTTTGTTGAATAAGTAGATAAGCATTATGCTCGCTGAGATTATATGCTTGCCATGTTTGTTGTGACTTATGATATCTGTCATCAGTAGGTCGTAGATTTGTGGCCAGAGCAAGATATTTGTTTTTATCGTTACCATATTTTCTCTCAATCCAGTATATTTTGTCGTTGAGCGCAAATAGGGCATACTTCAAATAACTTGTTTTTCGGAAATCTTCCTCAGTCGGATTGGTTTTTTGGGACAGGTCTTTCCATGAATCTTCTGCTTTCTTTATAAACGGTATCCATGCAGGCGCAGCCTCAGGAGACAATCTCATTATATAGCCGTAATCAATCTCCTTATTTATAGTTGGTGGATAGCTGGCCGCAATATATGCGTCAATATGAAAGATATTGGTTGATAAAAACGCTACGATGGTAATCGTCAGCATTGCCCTGAAAAAATTATTTGTTTTCACCTTTTTAATTATTGATACAAAAAGAATAACCAAAACAAACGCCAACCAAAGCAGGAATATAATCCCAAAAATTCTGGATCTTGTTAATCCGTGGGCATCCGCATAAAGATACAAACGTTTACCAGCCGATAAAAGAAGCAGTTCTGTTTCAAAAGTTAAGGCAATCATGCCCCACTTTAAATACTGTTTATATTTTGTCCCCATCCCGTGAAAAAAGCGGAGAATATATGCCAGAATAATCCCCACGAATGAGGCGGCAAAGAGTAATTGAAAAAATCCTTGCCTCACGTATTCCGAATAAGTTTTTATATTTATTCCCAGTTGGTGTAATTCAGTCTCAGGAACTTGCAGAAAGAGAAAACGTGCCTGAATGAATAGAAAGACAGCAAATAAAACAGCGCTACTCAATGTAACAATAAGCGATTCAACGACCAGTGTGCGTTCAGAAATAGACGAGGGTGGCTTATCATCTTTTTCTCTATCCCTAACTATAGTATTTCCCCAAATAAGACAAACAACAAAAATTACTGTTGACACAAAAACCTGATCACTAATCGAGAAGGATACTTTATTAAAAATGCTGCGGAAAATGGGATCAGCCCCCGAAAGCAGCAGAAACAAAATTGCAACAATAGGAAGGGAAATTAGTATACCTCTTAAAATAGCATTGTAAGTTACAGAATGATCACTCTTGCTTTGCTTTTGTTTGTAAATTGTGAAAAAATTTCCAATACTATTAAGGCTTTCGCCTAATGCTGCGAATGGTATAAAAATAAAAGAAAAAGCAGATGATGAAAATTCTTTCTCTCTCTTATACAAATATCCTGCTGCAATTGATAAGAAAATTGCCAATAGTAAATCAAAAAATTGGACAACTCCGTTTGTTCTCCAGCCGACACATGAGGCAAAAATTACGCTTAAGGTAGAGAGTAGAATAGCAAAATAAAGGTTCTTGGTTTTGGTATTTCTTACGGTAAAAAGATATAAATGGAAAATAAGAAAAAGAAGGCCAATGCTTATGCCGATAACTGTCGGGAAAAATAGCAGATTGTAGATTCCTACGAAAATAAGAGAACCTAAAAGAGTTTTCTTCATGACTGGCATTAGAAACTATAACACATTAAGAATTTTCAATCAAACATTCTATTTCGTAAAATAATCGTAAACTGATTTTGAGATAACTGCAATTTTTTCATTTGTTTCAGCAGGGCGGGAAGTATCGGTTAAGATAACAATTACGTAATCCCCTTTGGGGGTATAGATAATGCCGACATCATGAGAGAGCCTACCTAGCTCACCGGTTTTATGGGAAATTACAGCATTTATGGGTAAGTATTTAGGAATTTTACCGTTAAGTTTTTGGTTTTTAAGCAAAGTCAGCATGTCCTGAGTTAATGACTTGTCTGCAAATTCTCCAAGGTACAATTTTTCCAAAAATAAAGTTAAATCATGGGCACTGCTTGCCGGAGTTTCTCCTTTGGTGCCAACGCGGGATTCTGTTAGTCCGCTTTGTGATAAGAATAGAGCAACTTGAGACAATCTTATTTTTTCAGCAAGAAGAAGTGCTGAATAGTTATCGGAAATTGTTATCATACGAGTTAAAGCGCTTTGTACAGGAAGTGTAATATTGCCTTCGGTTAACTCAGCTGATTCACTGGAGATTCCAAATTTATCATTTAGCACTTCAATTTTTTGACTTAGAATATCCCCTTTATTCAAATCTCCGGCCTGAATTTTTTGAAAAGCTGTTACCATCACAAAGAGTTTATAAAGACTCGCAGTGTCAAAAATCTTATGCTCATTAAAATAATAACGCTCTTTTGTTTTCAAGTTTTTTATCGATACTGCGTAATCTCCCTGAGTATTTGTCAGTTCTTTTTGGACTATACGCTCAAGATTTTCGCTGTTTTTATCAGGATTGAAAAGCGCTGTTCCTGTATCAATAATCTCTTTTGCGATCGGGCTAATAACCTCGACTACTTCTTTTTTATCCACAAAAAATGTTTTTGCAATTATAAATAGAAACAAGGAGAGCAACAATAAAAAAAACAAAACAGGCCAAAGCTCTCTTTTTTTAGGAGTATTGTATTCCTGAAATTTGGAGTAGTCGGTTAATCCTGCCATCAGATACTATTTTAAATATTTGTCAAAAAACTCAACAGAACGTGAGAGAGCTACCCCGAGATTTGAAGAAATATTATGATCATCGCCGGGATATGTATAAAGCTCAACTATTTTGCCTTCTTTTTTCAATTGATCAGCTAGAGTCCTGGAAAATTCCACAGGAACTGAGGCATCAGCTTCTCCATGATGAAGTTGAATAGGTCCTGAGATATTCTTCAAATAGCTATTTGCGGATATGGAGTTCCAAAATTTAGGATTAGTGGCCGGATCTCCGTAAGTTTGCGTGAGGAGCTGTCTCCAGCCTCTTGAAAGGCCACTCGTTGAGGGTGGAGTCGGACTTGTCCTTCGCCATTTTGTTAAAAGATCCGGATATGAAGCAACTACGCCACCCCATATTACGCCTACCTTGATATCTTTGGTCGCAACCATACTGCGAAGAGTGACAAAACCGCCCATTGAATGTCCCCACATGCCGATTTTTGCCGGATCCGCGTCTTTATATTTCTTAACTGATGCTAGCGCATTGAGAACATCAATTGTGTAATCATTTGATCCGTATCCGCCTCTTGCAACTCCCTCCGATTCCCCATGTCCGCGGTAATCGGACTTGAAAACAATGTAGCCTGATCTTGAAAACGCGTCAGTGTAAGCAATATAGCGTTCGGTAGTTCTATACTCTACAGGCTGGATAAAGCCGTGGTTAAAAACAATGCTAGGCCAGCCGCTAGCAGGTTTGGGACCGTTCGGAACGGTCAGAAGTGCGAAGATTTTATTACCCTCCGATTTATAAGATGCAAGATAACGCTGATAATTGCTGCCAGGTTCAAGAGTTTGCTCAATTATAATATTTGAATCTTCATACTTAGTATTTTTCAATTTTTCGATTGATAGAGGATTTATGTTCTCATCCAGTTTGCTAAGTCCTGTTTCTTGATTGATATTCTCAACGATATTTTCTGCAGTTCTTTTGATTGAGGCTTTGCCAATTCCCAAAACTTTGACTGCAGCAAAAGCAGCCAAGACAATTATTAATAATAGTACTAATTTCTTCATAATTCTTATTTTAATTTAGCAGGATTAATTCTAATTATTTTATCATCTCCATTTTGAGGAGAGCCCCGCCCATCCTTGTTGCTGGTAGTGACGTAAAGCATTCCATCAGGTCCAGAGATTACTTCGCGGATTCTTCCAAATTCGTTTGAAAAATGCTCTTTAAAATTAGTAACATTGTTGTTTTCAATTATAGCTTCATACAAAGTTTGGCCCTTAAGTCCGGCAAATAATAGTGAATTACCAACAAGAGCTGCTCCGGCCGGAGCCCAGGTAGTTGCCGGGCCGGAATTTATTTTTGGGGTTTCCATCCCAGCTTTTTTTTCACCGCCTTGAATAGTTGGCCAGCCATAATTTTTACCTTTTTCAATAAGGTTTATTTCATCCAGTCCGGTTGGAGCAGATCGCCCATGCTCTGTTGACCACAAGTTGCCGTTATTATCCCAGGCAATTCCTTGGGGATTGCGGTGACCATATGAATAAGTTAAGTTATTAAACGGATTATCGGCAACTGTTTTCCCTTCATCCGTGACTCTCAATATTTTACCCGCTAGGGAATTTCGGTCCTGAGCTCGGGACGGTTCTTGTGCGTCTCCTGTTGTAATGTATAGATTTCTATCCGGACCAAATTTAATCCGCCCGCCATTATGATTTGAAGCCCCGGGAATCTTATCGACCATGATTTGTTCATCAATTAATGATTTATTAGAGTAAGTCATTCGCACAACCCGGTTAAGCGTATTGTCATTGTTACTGCTGTATGTATAGTAAAGATAAACATAGTTGTTAGATGAAAAGTCAGGATGAAGAGTAATTCCCAACAGTCCTCCTTCACCTATTTCTGTGACGTTTTCAATATTTGTGAGCTCTGTTATATTGCCATTCGCTCCTACTAGTTTCACGCTGCCCTGCCGTTCGGTAACAAGCATACTTTTGTCAGGCAGAAATGCGATCGCCCAAGGGGTATCAAGATTTTCTGCAACGATAGAGACTTCCGGAATATCTGTTTGATTTTGTTGGGTACTGATATCACCTGCCAACGGTGTAGAAACGCGGGTTTTATTTTGAGTTTTCGTTTGGTTATTTCCAAAAATGAATATACCGGAAAGCAAAAGGATGATAAAAATTAATATTATCTTTTTCATGCGTTTTGTCCTATTCTATCACATTAAAGCAATCTATTTGAGGCTAGGAGATTTTGGTGATTGTGTATTTAAATTCTCCTGTGGGAGTTGAGATCGCCACCTCTGAGTTTAAGGATTTTCCCATTATTGCTTTTCCAACAGGCGAGAGTAAGGATAATTTTCCTTCAGAAGGTTGAGCCTCTAAGTCTCCGACTATCTGATAAGTTTTTTCTTTTTTCCCATCAGATAAGGTTACTTTACTTCCTATATAAACAGTATCAATTGGTAATTTCGTTCCGTCCGCGTCAATAATATCCGCTCTTTTTAAGTAATCTGAAAACCTCCTAAGTCTCCCGTCAATAAAATTCAGTTTAAATTTGGATTCTTTATAATACCCATTCTCTGAAAGATCTCCCATCTCACGAGCTTTTTTCAGATCCGCAACCGCAAGCGGACGCTGTCTAAGAAGATCTTTATATTCTTCTTTCAACTTTTCATAACCTTCTTTGGTAAAACGGATTTTATTAATAGTTATATTTCTGCTTTGCATCTGATTATTGGTTGATTATAGCATGGTATAATTATATTTATGATTAAAGCTGGTATTTTTGATGTAGGAGGGGTTTTGCTAACAAATGAAACTGCATTTATTTATGAGGATATTATTAAAACTCTAGCCATCACTCCTCAATTGCTAAAGAATGGCTTAAATCAGGTACTCGGATCATTTATGAAGGGTGAAGTGACGGAGGAGGAGTTCTGGAGAAATTTTATTGATTACACTAAGGCGTCAGGAAAAATTCCCGTAAAATCACTCTATGGAAGAGAATACGAAAGAAGATTCAAAAAGAATGAAAATGTTCTTTCGTTAATCAATAAAATAAAAACAGCCGGATACAAACTCGCTGTACTCTCAGATACAATAACACCGCACGTTGAATTTAATAGGAAAAATGTAATTTATGATAATTTTGATGTTGAAGTTCTTTCAAACAAAGTGGGAATGATAAAACCAGATCCGAAAATTTTTATTTACACACTGGAAAAATTAAAAGTAGAACCTGGAGAAGCTTTTTTTGTCGATGACGTGGAAATAAATGTGAATGCAGCAAATTCTCTGGGAATTCATGGGATTAAATATGGGAATTATGATAAATTGGAGAAAGATTTAAATAATCTGAGAATTAAATTTTAATATCCTTTATCTTCAGCTGCAGTTTGGTGTTGCCGTTCCAGGTGTTGTTATCAATAGTATAAGCAATAGATATTTTATCACCCGTTTTAAGTTTGATAGCATGTTCTGAAAGTCCAAAACCGATAGCGTCAATTGTTTGGGAATCTGATTGTTCGAGCACAAGTTTTAAATGACTTTTATCTTTTCCAAGAAGTTTGAAATCCTTAACTTCAACATCGTGACTTACAAATGTGGGCTCGGGATTTCCCATGCCAAAAGGCGACAGCGCTTGTAGGTCATTATACAATTCTGGATTGATTGTAGAAATAGGCAGCTCGCAATCTACTTTCAATTTCCTTTCCAACATTTCAGTTGTCAAAAGCTGCGCAGCTGAATCTTCAAGTAATTTTTGAAGTTTGGCAAGATTTTCTGTGGCGACACTAAAGCCTGCTGCCATAGGATGACCGCCAACGTTTATAAATTCACTAGTATGAAGCCTTAGAAATTCGATTAGATTAAATCCACTTACTGATCTTGCTGATGCTTTACTCATTCCCCCCCCAATTGAAATAACAATTGCCGGTTTATAATACTCTTCAACCAGTTTTCCGGCAACAAGGCCTATCACTCCCTGCTGATAGGATTCGTGAGCAACAAACAACAAACTTTGAACTTTGAACTTCGCGTCCTGAGCTTGCCGAATGGATGAACTTTGAACTGTTTGGATTGCGTGTTCGGTTGCTTCACGCAAAACCAACTGCCGTTCTTTATTGATCAATTCCAGTTTTTCAGCTAAGGCTTTTGCTCTTTTCGGATCTGTTGTACACAAAAGTCTGAGGCTATCCATTCCGGATTCTATCCTGCCTGCTGCGTTTAGGCGCGGGGCAATAATATATCCAACCTCATAGGGCGTAAATTCTTCTTTTTCCAATCCTGCTTGTTTGAATAATTCCTGAAGTCCAAGCCTTTTTGTTTTGCAAATTTTTGACAGTCCGTGTTTGACAATAGTTCTGTTGGCATTCGTTAGCGGTACCATATCGGCGATTGTACCCAGAGCTGCCAGCTCCAGATGACTATCGTCATCAACTTTGAACTTTGAACTTTGAACTTTGAACTCCTTCGCAAGAAGATAGGCAACCCCTGCCCCGCAGAGTTTGGTTGTGTGAACTATAGCGTGAGCCTTGGGTAAAGTATCTGAGGGGACATGGTGGTCTGTGATGATCACATCAATCCCCTGCGCGTTTGCAAAGTCTATTGCTTCATTCGCGACGATTCCATTATCATCAGTAATTATTAGCTTTGTATTTGGAATTTGTAATTGGATATTTGAAATTCCTTTCACAGAAAGGCCGTAGCCTTCTTCAATTCTATGGGGAATATGAGGAAGTATTTTTGCACCTAGCGTATGGAGTGTCTCCCAAATAATTGCTGCTCCAGTTATTCCATCTACATCATAATCACCAAAAACCACTATTTGCTCCTGGTTTTTGATTGCTTTCTGAATTCTTTTGACTGCTTTTGCAAGCTGTTTTTTGTCAATCCCGACACTTTCAACAGTTACAGTATCAAGCTTGGGATTAAGAAAACTTTCCTTCTCTTTTTTGTTTTTAATTCCGCGGTTATCAAGAAGTAAATCAATAAGCTGTTCGTTTTTGATTTTTGATTTTTGATTTTTGATTTTATTTACGATATTCCATGTTTTCATATTTTGTTGCTATACTATAGCAGACCCGCCAAAGGCGAGGCAAGGAATGATTGATAAAATACCACCTCACATTCTGGAGATTGTTAAAAAGTTTGAAAAAGCCGAATTTGAAATTTATCTAGTCGGTGGATCAGTGCGGGATTTACTTAGTAAGCGGGTTGTCACTGATTGGGATTTGACTACCAATGCACAGCCTTCGGAAATGCTCAAGCTTTTTCCTGATTCTGTTTATGAAAATACCTTTGGAACTGTTGGGATTAAAGTTGAAGAGCTTGCGGAAACGGAACACAAAGGAATAGTTGAGGTAACAACATATAGAACAGAGAAAGGTTACTCAGACCGCAGGCATCCGGAAAAAGTAGAATGGGGAAAAACAGTTGAAGAGGATCTTGGAAGACGCGATTTTACGGTGAATGCAATGGCATTGAAAATTTCAAATTTCAAATTTCAAATTTCAAATGACTTGATAGATCCCTTTGATGGGCAGACTGATTTGAAGAATAAAATCATACGGGCTGTGGGGGATCCGGCTAAGAGGTTTAAGGAAGATGCTCTCCGGCTTATGCGGGCGATCCGGTTTGCTTCGCAGCTTGGTTTTTCGATTGAAGAAAATACGTTAAAAGAAATTGCAGCTGATGCGTCTCTGCTTTCGGAAATTGCCAAAGAGCGTGTGCGGGATGAGCTGCTAAAAATTCTCGCAAGCGATTTTCCATATGAGGGAATAATACTTTTGAAGAACACAGGTTTGATGCAGCAAATTATTCCTGAACTAATTGAAGGAATTGGGATTTCGCAGTCCCGTCCGGGCAGGCATCATACAGAGGATGTATTTACTCACAATGTTTTGTCGCTCAAATTCACTCCGTCTACTGACCCGATTGTGCGCTTCGCGACTCTGATTCACGATATTGGTAAGCCGCGCGTTGAAAGTACGGACGATGCTGATTTGGTGATATTTCACAATCATGAAATTGCTGGAGCCAGGATTGCCCGGGATTTGGCAGACCGTTTGCGCTTTTCAAAAAAAGAGCAGGAAAAGATAGTAAAACTCGTCAGATGGCACATGTTCACAGTGGACGAACGCATTACTGATAGCGCGGTCAGGCGGTTTATCCGGAGAGTTGGCGTTGAGAATGTCAAAGACATGATGGATTTGAGAGTTGGTGATCGGCTTGGCGGTGGAACTCAGACTGCTGAGTCATGGAGGTTAAAACTTTTTAAAAATAGGCTTGAAGAGCAGCTCGCCCCGGCCCTTTTCTCGATAAATGATCTGGCAATTGATGGGAATGATATTATGAAAGAGCTGAAAATGAAGCCCGGCCCGGAGATTGGGAAGATTTTGCAAAAGTTGTTTGAAGAAGTGGATGAGGATTTGGAGAAGAATAATAGGGAGTATTTGTTGAAGAGAATTAAGTCTTGAGGAGCATTGCGGTTTATTCTTTATGGCCGGGATTACGACCAGCTGCGGCAAGGGGATGTTTATCTACGATTTTCCCCGCCTTAGTATCTACATGTTTTAATCTAGCTGCCGCTATGTGTTCACCAAAAAGTGCTGCGCCTTTGACCAGGTGTGTTTTAACTCCTCTATACAAAGGTTTGGCTGCGACCGAAGTCGCCAGCGTTGCTGCTTCAGCATAAGCAACACTGCGATTACCATTAGACCATTCAGTAGCTGCTTTTTCTACAGCCCAATATCCTGATCTACCGGTTGCGACTACACCTGTTGCAAGCGCAGCTGATTTGATTGCATATATTATGTTCATGTCTTTTAGCGTTTTTGTTGAGTGAGTTCTTACTCTCTTAGCTCTTCTGAGGGCCTTACTAGCTTTTCTCTCATGGTTCAGAGGTGGAGTAACAGTCATACTGACTCCATCGTCAGTTGGCGCAATATCTACGCTCGGCCACCTTGCTTTTATTCTATTTCCTACCTGAGTTCCCAGTGTTTCACGATCTCCACTCATATCTGGATATTACTATATCTGGATATATAAATCAAGAGGGGTTGGGCATGAGCGGGGTTTGGTAAATAATAGTGGACTTGCTTGATGCTATCAAAAAATGAAATAATAAAGCTAACTGAAAATTATGCGGATGTCTAAGCCCAAATTACTTTTCTTAGGACTTGTTGGTATAGTTTCTTTGATTTTAATCTGGCTGTACATAAATAATTATCTCTACAAAACAAAAGCAGCCAATGTTCCTACAAATAACTCAGCCAATAGACAGATTTGGTGGATTGCTGCTTCGCGCTCAGCCAGTGAGCTGACTTGTGCAACCATGACAGATGCCGAACTGGATAAGTTCAAAAGCTGGGGGATTGGAGGCTTTGTTTGTCAAAACGCTTACCTCGGTCGCGGTATGGGCGGCGGTGAGTGGACAGGGCAGGCGAACGCTGATGCTTTAAATAATCCGACCAACTCCAATTATTCCCGTTACGATGTACAGCGTAAATTGCGCGATTCCAATATCGTGGCCCGTGCCCATGCCCGGGGCATGAAAATGTATCTAGGGTTTTGGGCAGCCAACTATTACAATGGCAAGACATTTTACAGGGAATGGTTTGATGATAATGGTTGGAATGGTGTGGTTATTCCCAATATCCGTGATATTTCCGGTGCCGCTAAATTAATGAGTTTTGACGGCTTAAATATTGACCAGGAAAATTACGGTAACCCGAGCGGCACTCCAAGCTGGACCCATCCAGGTACAAGCCCAGGCGGTACAACTGATGCTCAGGTACGAGCTAAGGTTAAGCAGCGTGGACAGGAAGTGATGAAAGCTATGCTTCAGAGCTATACCGGCGAGTCGCTGGAGGTGATGTTTTATTACAACTTATTTCCAGGTGGGTGGGAAGCTTTGGTGCAGTGCGAAGTTAATGGATACTGCGGATTGGATGATAGCTTGGGAGCCTACTTTATCGATTTTTGGGATGGTATGAGTAGTGTAAATGGGTATAAGGCTCTTAGGTTTCAGGATGCTATTTTTTACAAAGGAACACAGCGTAGCGCAAGTTTGGATACTGCGCTTCAATATAATGCCAACAAAATTTACGCTTATATCTCCCGCCGTTTTAGTAATTGGGATTATGCAGCGAGCCGTTTCGCCGTTTCGCCTTTCATCTGGATTGATGATGATTGTGCACTCGAGGGTGGATTTGCTGCTAACCGTTCTACGGGAGTTGTGGCTGAGCAATTAGTAACTTATCGAAAGTGGGGGGTGGATGGTCAGTTCTCTAATTTTGTCTACAGTGGCAATCTGAAAACTAAAAATTACGCTGATTACTATTCAGCAGATTGTCCTCCCAAGGTGCCTGGATACGATTCCCAGCGGCCATACAATTATTTGCCTGCTATCAAAAATACTGCAGTATCGGGGGTTGTTGATTCAGAATTCCCCACACTTAATCTAACTGCTCCAACAACAGGTTCAACTTTCTCAACACCAGGCGGCACTGTTAATATTTCGGGAAATGCTCATGATAATCTTGCAATCCGATTTGTGAAGTGGAAAAATGACCGTGGTGGAGAAGGGACCGCGCAAATGAGGTGGAAGGTTTTGTCAGGTGACTATCATACTAGTTACAATTGGCAGATGGACTGGGTAGCAAGCAATGTTTCTCTTCAACAAGGAACAAACGTAATAACGATTACAACAGAGGATATCAAAGGCTTAGTAACAGCAAAAACATTGATAGTAACAGCAGGAAGCTCTAGTCCTATTACATCAACTCCAGCTCCTCATATCCCAACTCCTACTCAAATCAGGACGACCATAACTCCCACTCTAGCCCCAACACAAACACCAACAAGAGCTCCTACTAATTCTCCTACAATTCCTCCGGCCAACACAGCATTATCCTTAAACCTTTTCCTGCATGGAATAGGCAGAGGTGGGGATAGTGCCAATTTCGGAAGTGTTGGGAATGTTAATCCATTGAGAATGCAGCGAACTGTACAGGTCGAAATATTTAACAGTCAAAATCAGCTGAGTCTATCCAAAATAGGACAAGTCAACTTTGATACCGCCTCAGGTTCTTTTAAAGGAACAGTTGATTTGGGCACAACTCTTTCAACAGGAGTTTACACTGTAAAGGTAAAATCAGATCAGTTCCTGAAAGTGCTTATTCCGGGAATACAGACCATTACTCGTGGGCAAACAAATCAATTACCTCAAGTCACATTGATAGCAGGAGATATTAATGGAGATAATAAGACAGATATCCTTGATTACAGCATATTGATGGGTTGTTACTCAGATATTCTTCCAGCCGCGTCTTGCACTCAGCTAAATAAATCCCTTGCGGATTTGACAGATGATGGGAATGTAAATCAGTTTGACTATAATCTCTTCCTGAGAGAGTTGATCAATAGAGGGGGAGAATAGTAATGATGGTAGATAATATTGGGTTTCGGACAAATCAGGACGTGGGTTGACAGATTGCATGGAGAAGTGGTTTAATGAAGGAGAATTTTAGATATTGACAATTAGCAGATAGTGTGATAGATTGCTAATAGTTCGATAAACTCACTACAAGTTTACACAAAATAATATGGAAAAAATAGTTCCCATAATACCAATCAGAGACGGCATAATATTCCCCAGTACAGATTCAGTCCTTACATTTGGGCGTCCCAAGAGTTTGGCAGCGCTGGAATCCGCCTTTCAAAAAGAAAGAATAGTCTGCTTTGTGCTCCAAAAAAATGCAAGATTAAATGATCCAACTCCAGAGGATCTGCATACAGTGGGCACACTTTCCCGGATTGAGAGAATGATAAAGACAGATGGAGAAATTAACGCTCAGGTCAAAGGATTGGCGCGGGTTGAGATACTTTCCTATGAAAGACATGATTCATATTTCATGGCCAAGGTGCGTGAGATTCCGGAAATTTTTGAAGAAACAGAAGAAATAAAAGCACTTTGTAACCACTTAACCAATGAATTCAGAAAAGCTATGAATTTCGGCAAATCGGCTGACTTTTTGCTTTTTATGAATATCATGTCTGAGAATACTCCTTCAGAGTTGGCGGATCTTGTGGCTTCGGCACTTACCATTAAACCTCAGGAGAAGCAGGAGCTGCTTGAGATAATCGACGTCAAGATAAGGCTTGTGAAAATTACCGAGCTTCTTGCAAAAGAAATTAAAATTTTGGAACTGGAACGCAGAATAGCCTCAAAAACTCAGGAAAGATTCGAAAAAGGCGCGCGAGAGGCAATGCTTCGGGAAAGACTCAGAACAATTGAAGAAGAACTTGGCGAAAAAGAAGAAAATTCAGAAACCCGAACAGCTTTTGAACAAAATTAAAGAAGCCAAAATGCCTGAGGATGTTGAGGAAAAAGCAAAGAAAGAGCTTGGAAAGCTTCAGAACATGAATCAGTTCAATCCTGAAGCCGGCTATATCCGCAACTATCTGGATTTGATGGTTGCTCTTCCTTGGAATGTTGAGAGCAACGATGTTGCCAATATTAAATCCGCTGAAAAAATTCTTGATGAAGATCATTATGGATTGCAAAAAGCCAAAGAAAGAATTGTTGAGTATCTGGCAGTGCACAAATTGTCAGGGAAAATGAAAGGGCCTATTCTTTGTTTTGCAGGCCCTCCCGGAGTTGGTAAGACTTCAATCGGGAAATCAATTGCCCATGCGCTTGGACGTAAATTTGTCCGTGTTTCATTGGGAGGAATTAGAGATGAGGCAGAAATCAGAGGGCACAGAAGAACTTATGTCGGAGCATTGCCCGGAAGAATTCTGCAAGGAATAAAGGATGCAGGAACCAAAAATCCAGTATTCATGCTGGATGAGATTGATAAAGTCGGATCGGATTTCAGAGGCGACCCATCCTCAGCACTTCTGGAAGCACTTGATCCCGAACAAAACGGTCAATTCTCCGATCATTATCTTGAGGTACCCTTTGATCTTTCAAATGTGATGTTTATCACAACTGCAAATGTATTGGACACAATTCCACCGGCCCTCAGGGACCGCTTGGAGATTATAAATTTTGCAGGATACACTCATGATGAGAAATTCAAGATAGCTCATGATTTTCTTCTCAAAAAACAGCTTGAAAATCACGGATTGAGTGCTGGTAAAGTTGAAATTACGGATGACGCTCTTAAATTTATAATTCACCATTATACCCGTGAAGCAGGGGTAAGAAATCTGGAGCGGACAATTGCGACAGTTTACCGAAAAGTTGCCAAAAAGGTCGCGGAAGGCGAAAAAGCAAAGATTACCGTAAAGTCGACCGATATTCAAAAATATCTTGGCCCGATTAAATTTACGAGCACGATGATTGAGAAGAAAGACGAAGTCGGTATGTCAACAGGTCTTGCCTGGACTGAGGCAGGAGGGGACATTTTGTTCATTGAAGTAGCTTTAATGCCTGGAAAAGGAGTCTTGACTCTGACCGGACAGCTGGGAGATGTGATGAAAGAATCCGCTCAAGCAGCACTTTCATATATCCGCTCAAAGGCACATCTTATGGGCATTTCCGATAAAACTTTTCAAAAAACAGATATTCACGTTCATGTTCCTGAGGGTGCTGTTCCCAAAGACGGACCATCAGCAGGAGCTGCCATAACTACGGCAATTGTCTCAGCGCTTACCAAAACTCCTGTTCACCGCAAGGTCGGGATGACGGGGGAAGTTACACTTAGAGGCCGTGTTTTGGAAATTGGCGGTTTGAAGGAAAAAGTAATTGCAGCTCACCGTGCAGGACTTAAAACAATAATTGTTCCAAAGGAAAATAAGAAAGACCTTGAAGATGTGCCAAAAGAGGTATTAAATGATTTGAGCTTTAAATTTGTTACAAATATTGATGAAGTGCTTGAAATTGCTCTTACCAAACCTTTGCCCAAACCAAGATCCGCGGATGGAGCTATTTCCGAGCAGCCGGTTCTTCACGCACCAATGGCCTCATAAATCTTTTAATTTTCAATGCTATATTGTGGTAAAATAATTTGATGATGAAGGCGTTTATTTTTGATGTTGACGGTGTTCTGATTGATACAGAGCAAATGTGGGATGAGATAAAAGAAGAAATGTACACAAAGCTTTTCGGGAAAGAGATTTACCTCAAATTGGGACCAACCATCGGTTTGAGCATAGACATTATAGCTGAAAAAGCGGTTCAACTCGGAAGCACTACGACAAAAGAAGAATTGCAAACTGGTGATGATGTATACGCCCAGAATTTGGAAGAAGTCGCAAAGATTGTAATGGAAAGAGCATGAAAAAATTACTTTTTATACCTTTATTATTTTTACTTCTCTCGGTTGCATTTATTTTTCATAAGACTGCAAATAAAAAGAGCTTGGTAATACCAGTTCCAGTTGAAAAAAACCAGAGTACTTCAAGGACAGTTGAGAAACCAATAACTCTGATCTCAACAGGAGATATTGGGCTGGTACGGGATATAAATTATCGTATTCAGCAAAAACGAGACGTAAATTATCCGTTCCTCAAAATTGTAGACTATTTGAAAAATGCTGATCTGACAGTAACAAATCTGGAAGGACCGCTTATTAAGGATTGCCCCATTATAATAACCGGCTTTAAGTTTTGCGGAGACGATGCAAACGCAAAAGGTTTAACGTATGCAGGAATTGACGCGGCCAATCTTGCCAATAACCACACAACCAATTACGGACTGGAAGGTCTTGCGGAAACAGTAAGTATTCTGGAGGCAGAGGGAATCAAGCCTTATGGAATAAAGGATCAGTTGCAATATATAGATGTTAAAGGCAAAAGAATTGCTTTAGCTGGATTTGTAGAACTGGAGAATAATTGGGAGGGATTAAATAACGCGACACCGGAGAATATTTCAAAAATAGTCTCCCTAGCCGCTAAAAATTCAGATATAGTTATCGCGTCTTTTCATTGGGGCGTTGAATATACCCATGCTCCAACTGAGAACCAAATTTCACTCGCTCATAAAGCTATTGATAGCGGAGCCGATATTGTTCTCGGTAATCATCCTCATTGGATCCAGAGCAGCGAAAACTACAAAGGTAAATTCATTACTTACGCTCAGGGAAATACGATTTTTGATCAGGATTGGTCACAGGAAACAAAAGATGGAGTAATCTATAAATTTGTATATAAAAATGGAAGTTTTGAAAAGATTGAGGAAAAGTACACGATTATAGAAGATAATTCCCAACCAAGATTTGCAACCCCTGGAGAAGAAACTAAAATTAAAGCTTGTTTGAGTAAGGACTGCGAATTGAAAAGTTTATGAGATGGACATTGGGAGAAATACGAAAAGCCTTGGGTGATAAATTAATTGGAAAAGTTTTTATGCGGGAGCAGGTGTGTAAAGCCATATCGTATTTGCCTGATGATTTAATTGAAAAAATCTGTGCGTCTGTTTGGTTTATATCTTCCCCTGATGACGCTTGGGCGTTTACTTTTAAGGGTGCCGATATCAAAAATAGGCATTTGATTTTTCTCTCGGAGGATCTTTTTACAGAGGAGGAAAGTCAGATAATCTATACAATTCTTCATGAAATAGGACACGCCGCCTTGGATCACAGTAATTCAGTAGGATTTGTGCAGACGGAGTCAGAAATTAAGCAGCAAGAAGCAGAAGCGGACAGGTTTGCGCACAAATATTTGGATGGTTAATAAGGCTATCCAGCCTCAATTTAATACTCTTGACCGGAGGACTAAAAAGTGATATGTTTAGATTTATAATGAGTTTAAAGAAAATCTTTAAGTCATTTTTGGTTCTTCTACTACTCTTCTTTATATTCCCTACGCCAGCTCATGCTCATTGAAACATCTGATATAATTTGGCTATGACCCTTCGATTGCACTCAGGGTCATACTGAGTTTATCGAAGTATGAAGAAAGCAAAAGACGTTGATGAGTATATTTTAAGTGCACCTAAAGAAATGCGGGCAAAGCTTAATGAATTGCGCGCTGCTATAAAGTCTGCTGCTCCAAAGGCTGAGGAAAAACTTAGCTATGGTATGCCATACTACAGTTATAAAGGGCGATTGGTTTATTTCGGATTCGCAAAAAAACATATCGGTCTTTATCCGATGCCTCCGATAACTCAAGAGTATGCAAAAGAACTTAAGAAGTACCAAACAGGCAAGGCGACAATCCGCTTGCCAATGGACGAAAAACTGCCACTAGGTCTTATAAAAAAAATGGTTAAAGCTAGGGTTAGATATAATGAAGAGGCGAAGAAATGAATAATCAACACATTTTATATCATAAAGATGGCAGTATTTGGGCCAAGGGTGCCATGATTGATGGAAAATGTGATGGTTATTGGGAGTGGTTCAGAAAAGACGGCAGCAAAATGCGCTCAGGTTATTTTAAAATGGGTAAACAAATTGGTGAGTGGATAACATATGATAAAAAAGGTAAAGTTTATAAAAAGACTCAAATGAAATAAATTGAGGTTTGGAAATTTGATAAGTCGGAGGAGGAATTAAAACAACAATAGTTACTGATCCATTCAGTAATCTCCTCGGCATCATCCACGAACCCCACAAAAAGCACAAAAGCTCCCAAGTAGCTAATAATATTGTGATATAGACAGCATTTGCTATAATCCGCTAATGGTAGAAAGATTGAGAACTAGGCGGACAGAGGGCGATCGCGGAGAGAGCCCGTTGCCCAGTATTGAGATAGCCCCTTATGGAATCATCGGCGAAGATGTTATAAAAATGTTCGGAGAAAAAAGACCAAAAGTAAACGTTATGTCTCATCACTCTTTAGGAATGGGTCCGACCATAGAGCTTTCACAAAAGCTGGTTGATAATGGATTTACCGTAGTTCCGCATTTGGCAGCTCGGCATATAAAAGATCAAGAGCAACTCGAAAGGATTGCTGGACAATTAGAAGCGGCTGGTATTGATGAAATATTTATTGTAAAAGGAGAGGGTGCATCACAAGGAGATTATAGTACCGCAATAAAATTAATGCAGGGTCTGGCCAAAACGCACTTCAGGCCTAAGGTTATAGGAATTGCAGGTTATCCGGAAAAAGTCGGGGAAATAGAAAGGGAACAATTATTAAGATCTATTAAGGAAAGAAAGGTTTTAGCAGAAGACATGGGAGCAGGACTCACGATTGCTACGCAAATGTGCTTTTATGCCGATAAGATTCTGCGATATGCAGAACTTCTAAGAGAGAATGAGATTGATGTTCCCGTAACTGTTGGCTTGGCAGTTCATGGGAGTAGAAGAAAACTCCACGGAATGGTGGAAGGATTTGGGGTTGGGGATTCTAGGGCTGTTCTTTTGTCGGAAGGCCCAGACAGTCCGTATTCACCCCGCCCACTAATGGATGAAATTTTGGCGGTAGATGAGCATGGGCGTATTTCAGGATTTCATATTTATACATTTAACCAACTCGATAGATTACAAGATCTTTTATCCTAAGAATCCACTGATTTAAATGTCTCAGGAATGGAAGAATTAATTCAGTCCCGGAAGTTGGCCGAGTGGTACAATAAGAAAAATGCAAAGACTTGAGGAACGCGGTCCAAACAGAATAGAGAGGCTTAATGCTGGCATTCGCGGAGCAAGAAGCCTAGCTCATGATGTTAGGATAAATCGTCGACTAAACCGAGATCCAAAGTATCATTTGGGCAATAAGCGGACAGAGACAGCTATGAATAGACATGCTGAGGAGTGGCACCCTCTGAAATTTTCTGAGGATCTATATCATTCATTTCAAGACAGGCCCTTGACCCGGACGCGCTTAAGGCTTTTATTGTAATCGGAATTGTCGAAGCAAATAGCCGTATTCAGGGAGGAAATGCAATTGCGGGTGGGATAGATACTCATCCTTATTTGCGTTATTTCTTAGCGACATGGAAAGGAGAGGAAGCAGAACATGGCTATATATTTAAGCGTATAGCCGCAGAATCAATGGGCCACACTACAAAAGCAAATGAGTTAATTGATCCGTCATTCTTTAGCCAATATCAACCAGAACCAACATTTGCTCAACGCAATAGCCAGGAGCTTGTCGCCCTGAGTTCGGAAGTTACAAATTCTTTCCCGGCAATATATGCAACATTTGGCGCTGTTCAGGAACAAAGCGTAATCAGGGCTTATGAATTACTTAAAAGAAGGATTAATGATGAGCGCGTAGATCTTGTATTGGATGAAATTATTTCACAAGAAAAGAGACACTTCCGTACTTATTTTGAGTGGGCGAAATATTATCTTAAAACTGATCCTCTTGCTCAACGAGTAGTGCGAAAAGGGCTTGAAAAAATATGGAAACCGGTTGGGTTTGATGCAATGGGCGGAGAAAATTGGGAAGAATTGTATGATTATCTATGTCCTACGCAAGAGGATCGAGATTATTTTACGGATGTAGATAGGGTTGTCCAGTTATTGCCCGGAATGGAAGGACTAACAATCATGGGCGATGCAGTTGCAAAAATAGATGAACGTAAAAAGAAACAATTGGTCGCCGCCTGAAGATGAAACAGCTTTGGTGACCCATACGGGTCTGGAACCGTTTAGACCTTATAACTCACGAACTTAGTCATTATAACTTCTGATGGAAAGAACTGCTTCTTCAAGATAGGTTTTCTTAAACCACAGCTACCCCTGCTTTATTTTGAATGCTTTGCCAGATGCGCTAAGTGTCTCTGCTTTTCCTCTTCGAATTTACTGAAATCGGTTTCATGTTTCTTAATCAACGTCGCAGCATACTCCGCACCTAGGTAATGGGGCATTACAACATATGAAGCCCCTGCATCATACAACTGCTTGGTCTCTTTTACAAAATGCGAAAGCACAATTACGACTGCTTTTTTATTAACCTGCCTAATTGTATTTACCAAAATCATACTGGTTTTAAATCCTTGAATTGTAGAAACACATATCTCGATTTGGGAAAGATTGATATCCTGAAGGAACTCTATGTCCTGCGCATCACCATATTTATATGGAATCTCCAGTTTTTTCAGTCTTTGTATAGAATCAGGGTTAAAATCAACAACTAAAAAACTTTTTTCCAATTTTTGGAAAGCTTTAAGAAAATTCTCACCGACTCTACCATAACCAAATAATATAGCATTGTATTTATCCTCTTTTCCCAAAAGTTGTCTGGGATTATCGAGTTCCAGTAATTTCAATAATTTCTCAACCCTTTTATAAATATTATCCGCGTAATTTAAAAAGTATGTTGAACCAGCAATAGTAATTAAGCCAACTATGGTAATTATCGATAAAACTTCTTTAGAAATATGTCCAACACTATATCCAAGAGATGCGAGAATAAGTGAAAATTCGCTAATCTGAGCAATCGCAAGTCCGGTCATAAATCCCGTTCTTCGTCTGTGTCCGAGAATACTCATAAGGATAATTACAATTACCGGATTACCGATCAATACAAAGACTGATAGGATTAACGATGGAATAATAATCCGTGAAATATTATCCATAGCCACTTGCGATCCCAAAAGAATGAAAAACAAAACTATGAAAAAGTCCCGTAGAGGCTTTAAGCGGGAGCCAATTTCGTAAGAAAATGGAGTGAGCGAAAGAGTAACTCCTGCAACTAGCGCACCTATTTCCATAGAGAGACCAAGTGAATAAAATATAGATGCTAGTCCGAGGCCCAAGTGAGCGAGAAGAGCATAAGTACTTCCTGAGATGAGGCTATAAATCGGGTCGCACGAGGGATGATATAAATTCCAACAATAAATAGAATAAGGAGGATCACAACTGCCTTTATAAGAAGTAGTCCAATTACCGTTAGCATATCAGCTGAAGGTGACTTTGAAAAAGACGAAACCAAGAGCAGAATGATGGTTGCGACCACATCTTGTACGATCAAGAACCCTATTGCTATTTTCCCATATAGCTTATTTAGATCTCCCCTGTCTGAGAGCAACTTCAAGACAATTATGGTGCTACTAAAAGTGAGAGCAATCGCGACATACATCGCGGCAATCCGGTCTATGCCTAAAAATATCGCGATTGAAAAACCAATAATAGTCGTGAAGATAATCTGACCCAGCCCGCCGAAAAGCGAAACCTTGCCGACTTCCTTAACAACTCTTGGACTGAGATTCAAACCTACTATAAATAGTAGGATTGTAATTCCAATTTTTGAAAAGAGCTCAATCTGCTCGCTCGAGTGAAGAATATTAAAAAAGCCAGGGCCTGCTACAATTCCAGCTAAAATATAACCGACAACTAGTGGTTGTTTCAACGTACGCATTACAACCGCTGAAGCTGTTGCGATAAATAGCAAGAAGGATATCTCTAAAAATATTTCCATATATTTAGTGTACAACACTTCTGAATTATTTATAAAGACCTCTACTAGAATTTATTCAGTTGGAGAAATATTTTCTTCTGGAGTAGGCTCTGGAGTGGAAGTAGGCTTCAGTGATGGAGTAGGTGTAGGGGTGGGATCAGGATTATTGGTTGATGTATCGGGTTGCGGAGTTGGCGTAGGAGTCGGAGTCGGTTCAGTAGTAGGTGTGGCAGTAACAGGAGTCGGGCTAGGACGCCCAGGTGGCCCATAAGTCGCTTCCCCAGCAACTTGTTTTTGTTCGGATGGTGTAGAAGAACTGGAGTTTTTTGAAAAGTCAAAATCTTTAAGATATGATGTTTTCGCTGATGAGCTTAATGAAAAAAGCGCAATGATAAATACTCCCACTACAATACCGACAATTGCGAATGCTTTTTTAGAGGATAAAAATTGATCGGCAAAGATAATCTCCTCAACATCCAGAACAGGCAAATCATTGGGCATACCAGTATTTTCTCTATTTTCATCCTGCATTTCCATAACTTCATTATATACAAGAATTGCGCATGCAGACAATTGTATTCATAGTATAATAAGCTTATGCTTGCATTCTTCCTCTTTATTATTGGCTTAACTTTGTTGCTTCTTGGAAGTACAGGGGTTGTTAAAAACGCTCTTATTATTGCGCGCCTTGCAAAAATTTCACCCCTAGTAGTTGGCGTTACTCTGGTTGCTATCGGCACGTCGCTTCCTGAGATTACAGTTTCCTTTTTTGGAGGACTTGAAAAAACACACGGACTGGCTTTGGGAAACATAATCGGCTCAAATATCGCCAACGTAGGCCTCATCATGGGTGTTTCGCTCTTGATAAAAAGAATCTATATCGGTACCAAAAAAACGCAAAAAAATATGCATTTTACACTTCTTATTAGTCTCATATTTTTTATTACTTTAATGGTTGGCGGGCTAACAATAATTCATGGGATATTATTTGTGATTTTGGGATTTGCCTTCATAGGATGGCTTATCAGGCAAGGACGCAAAGATGAATTGCCTGAAGAATTATTAATTAAGCATCGTAAGGTTAATCCATTGGTTGTGATTATGGTTTTTACTTTATCAATTGCTGCGATGGTTTTAGGAGGAAAACTGCTTGTAGATGCAGGAATTGCTATCGCAAATATGTTTAAGGTGCCGGAGGCAATTATTGGAATAACAGCATTAGCTATCGGAACTTCACTTCCAGAACTTGCGATTTCGGTCATTGGCTTAACTAGAGCTTCTAGTCAGCATGAAGATAAATTGATCATCGGAAACATATTGGGCAGTAATATTTTTAACATTCTTTTCGGAGCAGGAACTTTGGGTCTGTTCGGAACTAAACATTTTAATAGTCAAGCGTCTCTTTTCGCTTTTCTTTTTTTTACTCTGATTCTCTGCTTCTTTATTTATCAATTTAGGGGCAAAACAATTCCAAGATATTATGGTGGCTTACTAATTCTTTTTTACGTGATCTATCTCATCATTATTTTAAAAATTTAATGTCCGGAGTGTTATAATCACATAAGTATTTATGTATATTTTAAGGTTCTGGGAAAATTTTAAAAAGTTTGCTGTCCGGATTACTAAACCGGATCAGAGGGGAAAACTTGAGCGGTATGCTTTTCCTTTGCTGCTCATTGCCACAGCATTTTTTATAAAAACCGTGCTCCGCTCTTACCTTAACTTGGGCACACCATATCTCATGTCAACTTTTATTGTGGTTTTAAGCTCCTGGTATGGAGGACTAGGTGCGGGAATTTCCGCGACAATCCTTGCAGGATTTTTAAATAACTATCTCTTTTTGGAGCCGCAATTCTCATTTATAGGAACGGGTAATGCAATAGCAACTGTTATTTTTCTCATACAGGGATTTATCATAAGCATGATTAGTGAGGCAAAACGATCATCTGATAAGAAAAAAGACGAGTTTATCGCCTTTGCAAGCCATGAACTGAAAAACCCCTTAACAGTTATGAAGATGTCAAACACTCTTCTTCAAAAAATGGCAAAAGACATAAAAAACAAAAAATTTACTGAATATCTTGTAAAAACCGATAGTTACATTGATAAAACAACAAGCCTCATAAACGAGCTTCTGGATTTAACCAAAATAGAGTCCGGCAAATTGAGTCTTCATAAAACAACAGTGGACATAGATAGCCTTGTCAGGGAAATTGTCAAAGATCAGCAACTTATTACAAGCACTCATAAAATAACTGTAAAAGGAAAAACCAACAAAGTTATTTTCGCGGATAAAATAAGAATTGAACAAGTTTTGTCCAATATGATAACAAATGCCATAAAGTATTCACCGGGCGAGAAAAAAGTAATTGTGACGATTGAAAATAAAAAAACTTCAGTAACTATTTCTGTACAGGATTTTGGGATAGGTTTGACCGAGGAAGAACAGAAAAAAGTTTTTGAAAGGTTTTATAGAGCAACAGATACGGGAGCGCAGGGGCTTGGATTGGGTATGTACATCTCTCAACAGGTTGCGAGTTTGCACGGTGGGAAAATATGGGTCAAAAGCTTATCGGGCAAAGGATCCACTTTTTATTTACAAATGAAAACTGGATAAATTAGACTTGATGAAAATTTGTGATAGAATGATAATTCATGAAACAGATCTTGGCGGGAATTTTCGCGATAGCCATAATAGTAAGCCTCATAGCAATCTCCTTTACGTTTAATCAGGTAAGCAATGAGCAGGAAAGGCTTGAGAATGATATTCAATACCGCTCATATTTACTTACAAATGGTCTGAAAGAGTCGGTTGAGCCGAATTTTATTAATAAGTCAAACTCTTATTTGCAAGATATTGTAAATAGATTTGCAGACAACAAAAGAATTGCAGGTCTTGCTGTAGTTGATAATAATGGATCAATTGTGGCTGTTTCATCTAATTTACCAAAACAAATTCCTCAAGTAAAAAAATTGGCAACCGAAGCTCTGGATTCGGATAAGGATAGTAGTGATTTCGCTAGCTTTGGAAACAACAAAGTATACATATACGTATCCCCTTTGCATGATAAAAAAAGTGTAGTTGGGGCTCTTGCAATTGTACAAAGCGCCGATTACTTAGACGCAAGGTTGCTGGAAATCTGGAAAAATAATTTACTCAGACTTTTCATTCAGATATTTCTTATCTCGGTCTCTGTTATTCTAATAATTAGATGGATTATATTAGCTCCTATCCGAAATCTAGTTGAGTCCTTAAAGCTTAGCAGAAAAGGAATAGGAGATTATAGTAATAATAAAATACTCAATAATCCTATTTTCAAGCCACTCATGCAGGAAGTCGGCAGCATACAAAACAGCCTAATTGAGGCAAGAATAGCAGCGAGTGAGGAAGCAAGGATTCAGCTTGAAAAGCTAGATTCTCCATGGACTGCTGAAAGACTAAAGGTTTTTGTTAAAGATATTTTAGGAGATAAAAAAATCTTTGTTGTCTCCAACCGTGAACCTTATATTCATACAAAAAATGGTAATAAAATAGAGCATCATTTTCCGGCAAGCGGAATGGTCACAGCGCTTGAACCGATAATGCAGGCAACCGGCGGGATGTGGATTGCTCATGGAAGCGGAAGCGCTGACAAACTGGTTGTTGATAAAAATGACAAGCTCCGTGTTCCGCCAGATGAACCAAAATACACCCTGAAAAGGGTCTGGCTTACAGCTGATGAAGAAAAGGGATATTATGAGGGATTTTCCAATGAGGGAATTTGGCCGCTTTGCCATATGACCCACACCCGGCCAATATTCAGAAAAGAAAATTGGGATGAGTATGTAAAAGTGAATGAGAAATTTGCAGAGAGCTTGCTTAAAGAAATTAAAAATGAGAAAGATCCAATTATATTTATTCAGGATTTTCATTTCATGCTTTTGCCGCGTTTGATCAAGGACAAAAGACCTGACGCTACAATCGGGATGTTCTGGCATATTCCCTGGCCAAATGCTGAAAATTTCAGTATTTGCCCATGGAGGAAGGAAATGCTTGATGGGATGATGGGCGCTGATATATTGGGATTTCACACGCAGCTTCACTGCAATAATTTTATTACAACAGTCAGCCGCGAACTTGAAGCACTGGTTGATATGGAGCAATTTACGGTTACCAAGAATAATCACGCGACTTATGTCAAGCCATTTCCTATCAGTATTGCATTTACAAAAAGCTCTGTTTCGAAAGGACGGGTAGAGGAAGAAGCGGAAAAAAGTAAAAAAATATTAAAGAATCTGGGAATAAAAACAAAATACTTGGGAGTCGGAGTTGACAGGCTTGATTACACAAAAGGAATACTTGAGAGGCTTAAAGCGGTCGAGTTATTTTTGATAAAATACCCGTCTTTCATTGGAGAATTTACATTTCTACAGATCTCTGCCCCCAGTAGAACAACAGTCAAGGAATATCAGGATTTTTATATAAAGGTGCAGGCTGAAACTGAAAGGATAAACAATCTTTATAAGAAAAATGGTTGGAAACCAATCATATTTCTTAACCAATATCATGCTCATAACTATATTTATTCTATTTACCGCGCCTCTGATTTCTGTCTGGTTACATCACTTCATGACGGGATGAATCTGGTTGCAAAAGAATTTGTGGCCTCAAGAGATGATGAAAAAGGAGTTCTTATCCTTAGTCAATTCGCCGGAGCGTCACGCGAGTTGCATGATGCTTTGATAATTAATCCTTATAATGGTGAACAAACAGCGGATGCAATCTATACTGCCCTGACTATGAAGCCAACCGAGCAAAAAAGGCGTATGCAGAGAATGCGGGACATTGTAAAAAGCCACAATGTCTACCGCTGGTCCGCAGAATTTATAAAAACAATGGTTGATTTGGGATAATATATTTATGAAAATTGCAATAATCACATCAAACACTCAAAGTATAACGCCTTCTGCCAAAAAGGGGACTGAGATTTTTTCTAATATCCTGATCAATGAACTGTCAAAAAATGCTGTGAGGCATAATTTGGATATTACTGCTTTCGCGTCCGGTGACTCAAAGCTTCCTGTTAAAATTGAAAGTATTACCCAAAAATCCACATCTCAAAACACGGATATTCCGGATGAGAAAAAGATTATTTTTGAATTGGCGCTTTTGTCGGAGGCTTTTTCCAGACAAAATGAGTTTGATCTGTACCATGTCAATATCGGCGATGGTGATATAGCTTTGCCTTTTGCAAAATTTGTCAAAAAACCTATTATTATTACGATTCACAATACAAAAACTGAAAATTACGTCAAAAAATATTTTTCACATTTCAGCAATCTTCCAAATGTTTTTTTCGTCTCAATCAGCGATGCCCAGAGAAAGTATTTCCCAAAGTTGAATTATCTTGACACAATTTATCATGGTGTGGATATAAATAATAACTTTAAGTTTAGTTCTATAGGAGGAAATGCGATCATGTGGGCAGGACGCGCGATTCCCCAAAAGGGAATGGATGCGGCAATTGATATCGCGAGCAGCTGCAAAAAACAATTGAAAATGTTTGGGATATCAAATGATGAATATAATAAATGGCTTTCAGAGTTTGTTATTGAGAAAATAAAACTTCTAGATGGTATCACTATCACTTTTAATAAAGACAGACTTGAGTTGGCAAAAGAATACGGTACGAGTAAGCTATTTCTTTTTCCACTTCAATGGGAGGAGCCGTTTGGACTTACAGTGATTGAATCAATGGCCTGCGGAACGCCTGTAATTGCATATGGCAGAGGTTCAATGCCTGAGATTATAGAAGACGGTAAGACTGGTTTTATCGTTAATCCTTCAGCAGATGATATCCGCGGAAATTGGGTAGTTAAAAAAACAGGAATTGAAGGAATGATTGAAGCAGTTGAGAAATTATATGCAATGTCTGAAAGTGAATATATGCAAATGCGAAGAAATTGTAGACAGCTGGTAGAGAAAAAATTTGCAGTACGTCTTATGTCTGAAAACTATGTAAAAATATATAATAAAACTATTAATGCAATGAACAGTGTTCTTAAATAAGCTATGGCAAAAGATCATTTCAAAACCCATTTTCATCTTCCTGGTGAAGTTGACTGGAATTTCAATATTCTTTTTGATGACCAGCCGCAAGTTGGGGAAATGGTCCGCAAGTATGATGAATTAATAAGTCACAAAGGTCTTTATCCCCCGATTCCTTCAAAATGGCTGCATATCACGTTATTACGTGTTGGATTGACTACGCAGTATTCAGAAAAAGAAATGCTTGATGTTGTTGAAAAACTTGTTCCTATTCTTGCAAATTTTGAAATGCCTGATTTGATTCTCGGACCATGGTGGGTGTGGAGAGGAAATCCGGTACTTCACGTAACGCCTGATGATCAGCTCGAAGAGCTATATGACATTATTACCGCGACTATTAAATCCATTGTTGGTGATAGGATTGCCCCGCTTCCAAGACTCATTCCGCATCTAACTCTTGCCTATAACCGTGACTACAACCAAGAAAAAGAGGTCCATCAACAATTATCCAAAAAATGGATTGCTCCTGTTTTATTTAGAGCTAACAATTTATCTCTAGTCAGACAAGAGCAAAAAGCTCCCTTTTATAGCTGGGAGCTAGTTAAAAGTATTGGAATAGGGAAAAACTCATAACATTTGTGGTAGAACATTATTATGCTGTATGTAAAGACGTTATTTAAAAACAACGGCATATTGTCTTTATTATTAGTATTTTTTATTTGCCTGTGTTTTTTTACAGCTTATTCACTTCTCTCAATCGTTCGTCATGATAATTACCAATCATATGGATATGACCTGGGTATAAATGACCAAACTGTGTGGAGATACTCTCATTTTCAGGCACCGGTTACAACAATTGATCCTTTTCCTGACAAAACAAAATTAGTAGAACATGTAGAAGTGATATACGCCCTAATCTCACCGTTCTATTGGATTTGGGAAAGCCGTAAGATGCTCCTTGTTCTGGAGCCTGCTTTTTTCTGTACATCCGGAATTTTTGTTTATTTACTTGCCCGAAAAAAGAAGCTGTCATTTATAATTGGCATAGCTTTACTTATTGGCTATCTGGGATTTTACGGAGCGCAAAATGCTATCTGGACAGATGTGCATAGTGCCAGTTTTGCAGCAGCCTTTCTGATGGGATTTATTTACTTTCTTGAAACCAAAAAGAAAGTACCCTCCGTTATATTTTTCCTCTTGGCAATAACCGCAAAAGAAAATATCGGGCTTCTGGCATTTCTTATCGCTTTTCTTTTTTTCCTGAGGGAGCGCACAAAATTTCTTGCATATTTAATGGGAATATCCATCGCTTACGTCTGCTTTATTTTCTTTATTTATTTTCCGCATATTATTCACTTTAAATATCTCTACCAAAATAGTGGTGGCTTGTTCTCCAACCTCAATCCATTGAGCTTTGCTGATACGGCTGAGAAAAGACAGGTAATCTGGTATTCATTATTATCGTATGGCTTCCTGCCATTATTTTCACCGCTATACCTTATCCCCTCAATCGGAGATCTGGCAACATATAATGTATTAGCCAATCAACTCCCCGGAGCGCAGGGACTTTTTGGACAATACAGAATTACTCTAACACCACTTCTTACCTGGGCGACAATGACCACTCTGGTGCGTTATAAATGGCTTAATAAGTGGCAGATTGGAGCCTATCTTATACTTTGTACGCTTCTTGTTCAGTATCTTTTGCACCTGCCTCTCAGCTATTTGACAAAGCTTTCATTTTGGCAGGAGCCCTCAGGCGTAAAAAATATTACAAAAGTAATCAGAAATTATCTACCGAGAAATGCATCAGTTGTCGCGCAAAATAATATAGTTCCGCACATTAGCCATAGGGATAAAATTTACTCTCTTTATCCTGAAATGAAGCATTTTACAATTAATTCTCCCTGTGGAAAGGCTGATTGCGACTGGTTCCGCTGGTATGGTAACCCTGAATATCTCTTTGTTGATACTTCAGCTGAGTGGGATGCGAGGCACTTGCTGATAGACCGGGATAAATTTATAAAGGGGATTGAGAATATAGAAAAAGCAGGAGTTGTTAAAAAGTACAAGCAGGAGGGTAGTGCGGTTCTATATAAAGTTCTGAACAAAACGTTGTAATCTATATCAGCAAAATTAACTGAACCAATGGTCAATTTAAATACCATGAGAATTGTGACCCATGAGAGAATCGAACTCTCCTTAGCAGAATGAGAATCTGCTGTCCTAGCCGATAGACGAATGGGCCGTTAAGAGTTTTATTTTACCTCATTATATCCTCCAAGGCAATCGAAATTCGTGCTTGAATGACTATGAGATATTGCTTATAATCATTTTATGTCAATAGAACAAGGTTCACCCACAAGCGTAGACATCCCTAGAGCTCCGGAGAGGCCTGATGGCGGAATATTTGGCAATCTTTTTGTAACCGATCATCCGGATAATCCGGCCGAAAGCAAGGATAAATTGGTAGAGCTGTATAGCGGTCTTAGGGATACGCGGATCAAATCTGTCCGTTATGATTGGCGCTGGAATAAGATTCAGCCGGGAAATGTGAGATGGAATGAGCCCCAGCTGAAGCATTATCAAACAGCAAGAGAAGCAATGAATGAGGCAGGACTGGATGCTCCCACAATTATTCTTTCAAGTCCGCCGGAATGGGCAGTTGAGATGTATAAAAGGGGAGATAAGGAAGGATTCAATGCTGCATATAGAGCTTATGTTACAGCAGTTAAGGACACCCTTGATAAAGGAGGTGGAAAGCCTATTGAGAGAGTGCAGGTATTAAACGAATTAAATAACAAAGTCTATAATCCTATCGCTACGGAAGACATTCCTGAGTTATGCGATATAACACGGGATGTCTTCGGAGCTGACGTAAAGCTGGTCGCGACAGTGCTCGCGACAAACCTGCATGACAATAAGGCGGGAAGACAAATTGGCCAGCCAATCGGAGATTACCTGGATCAGCATGGAGAAGTGCTCAGGAATAATTTTGATGTAATTGGGGTTGACTACTATCCTGCTACATGGCATCTGCCCATCGGAGAGGCAGTAAAAGAAACATGGACCAGAAGAAGAGAGCAAATGCCGGAAACAAATAAATTCTTTCGTTCAATGGCGGGTAATATGACTTTACTAAGAAGTGTATATGACAAAATTTCAGAATGGGGGGTTGATTACGAACTTGGAGAAGTGGGCCGTCCGTCCAAGGCAATTTTGGGTGGGGAAAAATATCAAGCACTGTTTTTTGAGGCGTTTTTTGATGGATATGAGGAAATGCATGCGGATATGGAAAGGAACGGGAAGAAGCTTCCCTCGGGAGTTGATCTATATATGCTCAGGGATGAGCCGGCCCGTACTGCTTTGAGGCATGTTCCGGGCTTGAGGGAGCAAAAATGGGGACTATTTACCAGTGCGGGAGAGCCAAAAGATTCTGTGGCTTTATTTCAAAGAGATAGTCAATAATCCTACTGTTTGTCCGGCATTTTGTTATCTAGTATAATAATCATGTGAGCAATGTTTTTCTCTCCGTTGTTATCCCTTGCTTTGACGAAATGGCAAATCTGCAAAAGGGTGTTCTGGATCACGTCTCGCGTTTTTTGGATGAAAAAGATTTTTCCTACGAAGTAATCATAGTTGATGACGGATCGACTGACGGAAGCATGGAATTTATCGAAAAGTATATAAAAAGAAACGTCAAAATTTCTCTTACCAAAAATCCCCATTATGGAAAAGCCGGAGCCGTAACAACCGGTATGCTTGAATCTCATGGACGCTACCGCCTTTTTACCGACATGGATCAGGCGACCCCGATTGAGGAGCTAGATAAATTACTACCATTTCTTCAAACTGGAGAATATGATATCGCAATCGGTTCCAGAAAAGACAAAAGAAAAGGTGCGCCCGCAATCAGGTTATTTGTCTCAAGAAGCGCAATAGTTCTACGAAAGTACGCGATCGGTATTAAGGAAATCTCAGATACTCAGTGCGGCTTCAAACTTTTTACAAATGAAGCAGCAGACACACTTTTTACTAAATACAAAAAGTTTAATAATAATTTTACTGAAATAACCGGTGCAGCAGTGACATTCGGTTCTGATATAGAAATATTGTATATGGCGCAAAAAATGGGCTATAAGATAAAAGAAGTTCCGGTTAACTGGCTTTTTGTTGAGTCGCGAAGAGTGAGCCCGATTAAAGATTCGATACAAGGCGTAATAGATCTGGTCAAAATTAAAAAGAACGCAATGGCGGGAAAGTACGATTAAAATTTCAAATATCCAATATCAAATTTCAAATGACAAAAAGTTTTAAATTGAACATTTCAATAGGGATATATTTTGTTGTTATTTTTTTCCTATTTCTATATTCTTTTACGCAAATAGATTTAAGTCTTACATTTTCAAGGATCACGGTTTTGCGAAATCTAGTAACCTCTTTTCAGCAAATAGGTTACTTCAATCGTCCGCTTTCAATGTATATTTACATAGGTCTTCTTATTTTGCTATATGGTTTTTATTTTTATTTCCTCAAACTATCGCTTGAGAAAAAGATTAGCAAAAAAACTGTTTGGAAAATATTGATAGCTTCTTCTGCGATTTTGGTCTTTTCCTATAATGCTTTTTCTTACGATTTATTCAATTATATTTTTGACGCCAAGATATTTACTCACTATCATTTAAATCCTTATGTTCATAAAGCGCTGGATTTTCCCGGAGATCCAATGCTTTCTTTTATGCGCTGGACTCATAGAGTCTATCCTTATGGTCCTATTTGGCTTCTTCTGACAGTCCCATTATCTTTTATTGGTTTTAATTTTTTTCTTCCCACCTTTTTTATGTTTAAAATTTTGATGGCAGCCAGTTTTCTTGGAAGCTTGTGTTTTATCGGGAAAATTCTGCAAAAAACAACGCCCAATAAAGAAATTTTTGGTTTAGTCTTTTTCGGATTAAATCCATTGGTAATTATCGAATCTTTGGTCAGCGGGCATCTGGATATCGTGATGGTTTTCTTTGCCCTCTGGGCAACTCATAAATTAGTAGAAAAAAAATACGCGTTACCATTTTTGTTATTAGCTCTTTCAACTGGGATTAAGTTCGGGACAATTTTTCTGCTTCCTATTTTCATCTATATTTTATTTTTGCAAAAGAAGAAAAAATCAGTTGATTGGGATTTGATTTTCAAGACTTGCACCATAGCAATGGTTATTACTGTTTTTCTATCATCAACTTACAGCGGTAATTTTCAACCTTGGTATCTTGTTTTACCTTTAGCTTTTGCAGTGTTTATATCCAGACGATATTACATTTTCATTCCTTGCATTATTATTTCATTTTTTGCTTTGCTCATGTATCTACCTTTCTTATATCTCGGAAATTGGGATAAGCCTGTGCCGCAGATTCTGTGGAATTTACAGATTAGTTCAATGATATTATCATTTATTGCAGTTTTGGTTTATTATTTAAACCTAAGCCATCCATTCGACAAGCTCAGGACGCGAAAGCACAAATAAAACGCATATATTATTGTATAATACAGCTGCATGAATTTTATTAAAAAGTATTCATTTTTCATTTTCTTGATTGGAATTATTGTACTCTACCTTTTCACGCGTCTTTCTAGTATTTTGTCTCTTCCGATCTTTACAGATGAAGCTATCTATGTCCGCTGGTCGCAAATAGCAAGCAATGATGCTAACTGGCGCTTTATCTCACTAACTGATGGCAAGCAGCCTATGTTTGTCTGGATTGCGATGATACTTCTAAAATTTATTAAAGAGCCTCTGCTTGCGGGAAGACTGGTATCAGTTGGAGCAGGATTTGCATCATTAGTTGGCATATTTTTTCTGACGAGTGAGATCTTTAACCCTTCGGCCCACTCAGGGCAAGAAAGCTCGGTATTCTGGCGAGTTCGCTCTACGTAATTTTTCCTTTCGCGCTGGTTTATGACAGGCTCGCGTTATATGATTCACTTGTTGCGATGTTTATGATATGGGCATTGTACTTTGAAATCCGTTTGGCCAGAAAACCACACCTGGATCTTGCCATGATTCTTGGGATGATCATGGGCGCCGGGATGTTAACAAAGACCAGTAACAATTTTGCGTTCATACTGCTGCCTTTCTCGTTACTATTATTTAATTTCAAAGATAAGAAATGGAAGCATAACCTAAAGAGTTGGATAATTTTCGCAGCAGTGTCCATAATTATTTCCCAAGTGATGTATGCAATACTGAGACTCTCGCCGTTTTTTCATATAATTGGTGAAAAAAATCTGACTTTTATATATTCATTCAAGGAAATATTACAAGACCCCTTTAGTCATCTGCTGGGAAACTTAAAAGGTCTATTGACCTGGCTCGTTGAGTATGTAACAGCGCCATTTATTATTCTGGTTATTTCTTCATTTTTGATTGGTAAAAAATATTTCAATGAAAAACTTCTGCTTCTGATCTGGTTTCTGGCTCCATTTACGGCTCTTGCGCTTTTTGGGAAAGTAATCTATCCGCGATTTATTTTTTTTATGACAATGCCTCTTCTCGTAATGGGATCATACGCGCTCTACAACATGTATAATCTATCAAAAAAAACTTATCTAAAAGCATTGGTTATTTTAGTTTTTCTTGGGACATTCATATTGAATGATTTTTTAATACTTACCAATTTTGCAAAAGCTCCGATTCCTCAATCTGACAAAAGTCAGTTGTTAGAAAGTTGGCCTTCCGGGGTTGGCGTAAAAGAAACGGTTAATTTTTTGCAGCAAAAGTCGAAAGAAGGGAAAATTTATGTAGGGACTGAGGGAACCTTTGGGCTGATGCCTTATTCCCTGGAGATTTATTTAAAAGATAATAAAAATATCACCACAAAAGGTTTTTGGCCGATTAACGATACTCCACCAAAAGAAGCTGTGGAATCAGCGAAGGAAATACCAACATATTTTGTATTTTATCAACCATGTCCATCTTGCCCTACAACAGGTATTGCACCAAAACCATGGCCGGTAAAGCAAATTTTTCAGATCCCAAAACCTGAAAAAGACAGTTATTACACACTGTATCAACTAAATCCACAATGATTAAAAAATTATTTGTAACCCAAAAAATTTATATATTACTTTTAGTATTAATTTTTTTCCTGGCACTTTTTTTAAGATTTTATAAACTGTCGGAATTTCCAGTTGGTTTTCATATCGACGAGGCAAGTCTTGGATATAACGCCTATTCCTTGCTATTGACTGGTAAAGACGATAATGGACAGACGCTGCCTTTGTATATTGATATGTTCGGCGATTATCGTCCATCCGGGTATCATTTCCTTACTATACTTCCGGTCGCATTTTTTGGCCTTACTGTATTTGCAACAAGATTTACGGGTGCGCTTTTTGGAGCTCTTACTATCTTCCCGATTTATTTTTTTGCTTACTTAATATTTAAAGATAAGAGGGTTGCGGTGTTGACAGCTTTTATACTGAGCATTGCTCCGTGGCATGTCGGGCTCTCAAGGGCCAGCGATGAGGCGATTGTGGCTTTATTCCTTATCCTTTCCGGCTTTCCATTGATAGTAAAAGGGATTATGGAGAAGAAAATAAAACATGTTATCATTGGATCGGTAATTTCAGTTGTTAGTTTCTTTTTTTACCATACACCGCGTGTGTTTGTGCCACTGCTATTTTTATCATTCATTTTAGCACTATGGAATTTTTGGTTTAAAAAGACAGCTTATAAATTTAAAACCGCGGTAATGCTCTGTTTTGTACTCGTCTCAATAATTGCGTTATCACTTGTTTATGTAATTAAAGGAGGTACCGGCAGATTCAATCAAGTAAACATATTTTCGCATCCGGAAACTAAATTAGTAATGGAAGAGCAAATCAGGGAAGATGGATCAAGCGGAAATCGTCCTCTAATTACTCGTTTTTTTCATAACAAGCCTGTTAATTTTGGATTGACGTTCATAAGTAACTACGCAACTTACTTTGACGGTAGCTTTCTTTTTATAAAAGGAGGTTTACCAATTTGGTATAAGGTCCCCGGTATTGGACTTATTTATTTGGTGGAACTGCCTTTTATCTTGGTTGGATTATTTTATATATTAAAAGAAAAGAACCAAATTTATAAATTGCCGGTGGTTTGGCTTTTTGTGGCACCAATAGTTGCATCTTTAACAGTTGATGATGTTCCAAATGTAAATCGGGCAATTGTAATGTTTCCAATGCTTGATTTGATCGCGGCTTTTGGATTTATCTGTTTTTTAAATCATATTAGCAAAAAATATAAATATATAGCAGTTACGATTATTGGAGTACTTCTTTTTTATAATTTTTTGTATTTTATGCATCAATACCAGATTCATGCTAAGCTCCACCAAACTTGGTATAGAAACAATGGTTTTAGCTTACTGATGACAGACCTGGAAAAAACATACGACAAGTATGATCGAATCATTTTAACAAAATCAACGGGAGGGATTTATCCTCTTGTTCTTTTTTACAGCAAATTTGATCCGAAAGTTTATCAGGAGTCAGGATCAACAAGGAATTATGACTATACAGGATTTGGTAAATTCTTTTTTTCCCCGAAAGATTGTCCTTCGATAAACAAAGATAGAAGATTTCCGGCTGGTAAAAAGATTTATGTTGACAAGGGAGATTGTCCTGATAATCTGAAGATTCCAGAAAAAAATCAAGTATATATCTTAAGAGAAGATGGGACAAAGGGCTTCAGAATTGTGTATGAATAATTTGGTTAAGTACTGTCTTTCTACAATTTATTCTTATGAAAAAGTTTAAAAAAGCAATTCTTAATAACCATCTGTCTATTGCATTAATTATTATATTATTAATCCCTTCAATCCTTCCGCTTTTTCATAAAGGATTTTTTGTAACAGATGATGGTGAATGGGCGATTATTCGTTTTTCCGCATTCTACGCAGCTCTACGTGATGGACAATTTCCAGTCAGATTTCTTGATAGGTTAAATTTTGGCTATGGTTATCCGGTCGCAAATTTCTTATACCCCGGCTTTATGTATCTTGGAGTCATACCTTATATTTTAAAAATAGGTCTTGTTTCAACTATTAAAATAATTCTCTCTATGTCTCTGGTGGGATCTGCGCTTTTTACTTACTTTTGGCTTAAGAAATTTTTTGATAAGACATCATCCCTAGTGGGTGCCCTTTTTTATGCATATGCCCCATACCATCTGTATGATTTATATGTACGAGGCTCAATTGGGGAGATGCTTGCTCTTATGACCTTACCTTTTATTCTTTGGCAAGTGGAGAGAAAAAGTATTTTTTGGATATCAACCGGAATAATGCTGCTCATTATTTCGCATAACACTCTCGCCGTTCTATTTTTGGCCTTAATTCTTGGTTATATGACGCTTATCTCATTTGTCGCTAAAAAGAAGAGTAATTTTTATTTTTATTTAAAAAGTTTATTTATCGGAGTTGGTTTGGCTGCATTTTTTTGGATGCCTATACTATTTGAATTAAATTACACTGTTTTTTCATCAACAAAAGTTTCAGATTGGAGTAACTACTTTGCGCCAATTGATCTAATTGGTTACATAACCTACCTAGTTTTATTTTTTACAGCATTTTTATTTATCAGCAAAAGAGAATTAGTCAAAAAACATCGTAGGACGGTATTCTTATTTATAGTGGGGATTATTTCCATTTTTCTCTCAAGTTCAGTTAGCTATTCTTTTTGGAAAGTAATGCCTGCCGGCTTTATCCAATTTCCATTCCGCTTTCTATCAGTTAGCTTATTGTCTGCTGCCTTTCTTGCTGCATTCGTCGTATCCCAGCTTAAAAGTGCATACAGAACAATATTTGTTTTCCTTTGTGCAATTTTATTATTCACATCTGCATATAAGAGTATTGTGACAATTAAATTTTTTGACAAAGGCGATGATTTCTATTCAACCAATGAAGCAACTACTACAGTGAAGGATGAATATATGCCGGTTTGGGTGAAAGAAAAGTCTCAGAAAAGAGCGGATGTAAAAGTGGAAAATCTAAATAGAAAAGGAAGAATTGAAAATGTTTTTTACAACAATAAAAAAGTTACCTTTACAATAGATTTGCAGGAGAACTCAGTTATTCAAGTTAATACGATTTATTGGCCAGGATGGAACGCTTTTGTTGATGAAAAATCCATTCCAATTTCATATAATAACCCAAAGGGCTTGATGAGAATAAATGTTCCATCAGGTAAACATTTAGTCAAATTGAACTTTGGAGAAACGCCGTTGCGTTTATTTAGCGATTTAATTTCTTTGGCAAGTCTGGGTATTCTTTTAGTTATTTCTTTAAAAAGAAATCATGAATAGATTTAAAAAATTTTTACCTTTAATCGTAATTTTAGTACTTTCTTTTTGGGCTTTGAAGCCCTTATTTAATCCAGGTTTTTTTCCTATCCATGACGATGAGCAGGTAGGTAGATTGTACGATATGCATATTGATGTACGCTCAGGGCATTTGCCTCCCAGGCTTTCGCAAAATCTGGGCTTCGGATATGATTACCCCCTTTTCAATTTCTATCCATCTTTTATTTACTATGTTGCCGAAATATATCATCTAATTGGCTTTTCTTATATTGTGTCGATAAAGTTAATGATCGCAAGCGGATTTATTCTTGCGGCATTTGCTATGTATGCCCTCTCAAAAGAATATTTTGGAAAGCTAGCAGGTATAGTTTCCTCACTTGCTTATACATACGCCTCTTATCACAGCATTGATGTTTATGTGCGTGGAGCATTACCCGAGTTTTGGTCATTTGTTTTTTTACCGGCAATATTCTGGAGTTTTACAAAGTTGGCTAAAAAACCCGGAGGTTTTTTTACACTACTTTCAGGAATATTTTTGGCATTCTTTGTGTTGACGCATAATCTAATTGCCATGATGAGTGCCCCCTTTATTTTGTCGTTTCTTATTTATCTTTATTTTGTTACAAAAGATAAAAATAAATTTGTTTTAACAACAACTTTTTCAGGAATAATCGGCGTTTGCTTATCAGCGTATTTTTGGCTGCCTGCCATTCTTGAAAAAAAATTCACAATGGTGAGCGTATTAACAACTGAGTTAGCAAGTTACGCGATACATTTCGTCTTCCCGAGTCAGTTTTGGTATTCCCCATGGGGATATGGGGGATCAACCGCTGGGACAGGAGATGGTCTCTCATTTCAAATTGGTAAAATATACCTTCTTTGCTTAGTTACAGTTTTTGCATATTCTCTCCTGTTGTTAAAAAAGCAAAGAAAGACGGCAATGCTTTTGTTTTTGCTTCTTGGTCTTTTTATTCTTTCTCTTTTCATGCAAACAGCACATTCTAAGTTTATTTGGGACGGTCTGCAATCTAGTATGGCCTATATCCAGTTCCCATGGAGGTTTTTGGTGTTTAGTTTTTTTCTTGCTTCTTTTGCTCTTGGAGCACTTTTTACAACTCCGTTTCCGCTTTATAAAAATAAAAATTTTAACTATTTACAATATGTTCTAGCAGCAATGATTGTTTTCGTCATTATTTATAAAGCTGTTGCGATTTTCAATCCGTTAACATATCTCGTCAATGCAAAAGACCAAGATTACGTAAGTCAAGATGTTATGCGTTGGAAAACAAGCAATATGGCATTTGAATATGTACCAAAAGGCATAGCGACAAAAAAATCAGCAAGAGGCAATACTATTGTTGATATAAAACAATCACAAATAGCAAAACGACCACTATCAGTTATTTCCGGAAATATGCAAATAGATGTAACAAAAGATATTCCGCAAAAAAAATCAGCAACAGTCACTGTTAAAAAAGGTGGAATATTGCAGATCAATGTTTATGCGTTTCCAGGATGGCAAGTATTAGTAGACAATGAAGAAGTGACATATTCTGCCAATAATTCTTTGAGATTACTGAGAATTCCTTTAAATGAGGGGAAGCATGTAATTGTTGCTAAATTTAATGACACGTCTGTGAGAATTTTAGGGAATTTGCTTTCTGCCATAACAGCGTTAGGAATTTTGTTCTTCGGGACTTACTATGTAGTTTTACCAAGAATGAAGGAAATAAAGAAATAGACTACAATAGGATAACTATTATGTTTAAGAATATAGCTTTTAAAAAGTTAATACAAAGTGAATTGGCGTTTTTCACTTCATTGTATGGGTTGGTTCTAGTTATTTTTTTTGGTGCATTTCATATAAATTTTTTTGCTGATGATTATTTTTTTCTTAAAATAAGCAGAGCGAATAATATTTTCGATTTTATTAATTTCTATTCACCTATCAGAGATTATTCGTATAAGCCTTTAGCTAGTGAAACTTTTTATTATATATTGCATTTATTAAATAATAACGTCTTCTTAGGTCATGCGATTATGTTTGTGACTTATTTTGTTGGCATTTTTTATCTATACAAAGTAATAAATACTTTGACAAATAATAAAAATTTAGCAAAGCTGACAGTTTTTATGTACGGAATTAGCTTTGTTCATGTATTTCAACTCTATTGGTTCGGAACATACCAGGAGATTGCCCTTTTTTGTTTTTTAACAATATCTTTATACCATTTTATTAGAAAAAAATATTTTTTAAGTGTCTTATTTTTTGTTTTTGCTTCTTTATGCAAGGAAACGGCAGCTCTTTATACGCCTTTCTTATTTTTATTCGTGTTCTGTAGAGACAAAGGGAAATTAAAAATTAGTAATTATTATCACTTGATAATTTTCGTTTTTCTAACAGTCATATTTTGGCTAGTTTATAAAACAAGCTTAGATCATATAACAAGCCTGGATAATTATAAGGTAAGTTGGAATTTAAAACTTCTTATAAATAATTCTATGTGGTATGGTCTTTGGGGAATTGGATTTCCAAATTTCATGTCAGACTATTTTAATAGCATTTTCTCAAAACCGTCCCCAGTCTTTTGGGATATCATAAAAAGTCACGATATAAAAATGTACTTTGAGCAATTAATAATATATTTACTTCTATTTATGAGTTCTTTAACGGGATATATAATTTTCAATAAAAAAGAACATAAAAGATATATTTATTTATTAGCTTTTTCTCTTTTTGGTTTTTTACTATTTCTAGGCCCAATACTTCTTTTTCCGCACAAATGGATGATCAGGTTAACTATGCCCTTAATTTTTGTTAGCCTTTTTCAGGCCTACTTTATTTTTGATTTAACTCGTAAAAATTTGCTAACCAAAGCAATAGCAGCAATTCTTATTGCCATGTACTTCAGTTGGAACTTTTATGGTATAAAGACGCATGAATCATCCAGCTTATATCTTTTGGAAAATAATATTTATGTTAGTGCAGGCAAATACTTCTCAATGCACAAAAATCAAATAACAAACAAAAAATATATTTATTTCAAAGATGATGGTAGAAATAAAAATAATATTTTTAATAATTCTCAAAAGCTTAAGCTGAGTTTTCATGATCAGAGTTTTCTTGATCATTTTTTTCCCGGTTATAAGATGACGGCTGTTTATAATTTTGAATCACCTAAAATACCGGCAAATGCATTCATTGTTGACACTAACTTGCTTTTTTAATTAAAGACAACTGAGTTTTGTTATAATGCATTCTATGAATAGTAAAATTTCCGAACTTTCAATATTTTTTCCTTTTTGGAACGAACAGGACAATATAGAGAAAACAGTAAGAGACGCCATACCCATTGCTAAAAAAATTGCCAGAAAATGGGAAATTATTATGGTGGACGATGGATCATCAGACAAAACTCTTGAAATCGCAGAAAGACTGGCAAAAGAGGATGAACGACTGCGTATTATCTCTCATCAGCCAAATAGAGGGTATGGCGCAGCACTGACTGCCGGATTAACTAATGCCCGGTACAAGTTAATTGTTTTTACTGATGGTGATGGACAATTTGATTTTTCAGAAGTAATAAAACTCTTGGATAAAATTGATTCAGCTGATATGGTAATTGGTTATCGGCAGAAAAGAAGAGATCGCAAATTATTCAAACGATTACTTTTGATGAATCTTCTTAAGGTAGGGGATTTACTTCTCTTTAGATTTTATTTTCGAGATATTGATTGTGGATTCAAGATGTTCAAGAAAGAAGCAATAGAAAAGTTAACACCACTTCGTTCTGAAGGTGCGATGATCACAACGGAAATTCTCGCAAAAGCCAGAAAGAAGAAATTAAAGATTAAAGAGGTAGGTGTTACACATTATCCCCGAAAACTCGGTCACCAAACCGGAGCAGAATTTTCAGTTATTGTCCGAGCAGTTCTTGAAAGCTTAATCCTGTGGTACGATTTACATTATGGAAGAACTTGATTTAATTAACCTTGGGAAGCAATCAATTAAGGGTGTTTTGGCATTAATTTCCCAAACTTTTATTGTTCAAATAATTTCAGCTACTGCGTTGGTTATCGTCTTGACCGTACTAACCCCTGCAGAAGTTGGAATTTTTGTCGCAGTTACAGCAATGCGTAGGATTGTAGATTTTTTTACAGATTTTGGAATTGGCGCTGCGTTGGTTCAGAAAAAACAAGAATTAACTCTTGGAGATCTGAGAACCAGCTTTACCATCCAAGCAGGAATTACGCTATTAATCTTTATTGGGACGTTTTTACTGAGGCATCAGATTTCCGGATATCTCAAATTAAACACTCAGGGAGAGAATTTGCTCCTAGCGCTTGTATTTACTGTTTTTATATCATCATTTAAAACAATTCCATCAATTCTTCTTGAGCGAAAAATACAGTTCCAAAAATTGATTATACCTCAGATCGCTGAGGCTCTGGTCTATAATGTTTTGCTAGTGGTATTAGTGCTTAAAGGGTTTCGGGTTGATAGTTATTCGTACGCATTTCTTGTTTCAGGTATTATTGGTCTGCCTTTTTATTATTATGTTTCCCCTTGGAAAATCGGACTGGGGATTGATAGAAAAGCCCTTCATAACTTGAAGTTTGGATTACAATTCCAAACAAAAAATATTTTAGCAATCATAAAGGATGATCTCTTAACAGTGGTATTGATTAAATTTCTCACATTCAGGGAAATAGGATTTATAGGATTTGGTCAAAGGATCGCATTTTTACCTTATAGATATATTGTTGATAGCGTGACCAAAGTTACTTTTTCAACGTATTCAAGAATTCAGGAAGATACAAAGGTCTTGAGAAAAGCAATTGAAAAATCTCTCTTTTTTATAAGTTCACTTATGTTTCCCATACTACTGGGAATTATACTTACTGTTCCTTACTTTATTCAATATTTTCCCAAATGGCACAATAAGTGGGAGCCTGCAATTATCAGTATAATATTTTTTTCTCTTAATGCTGCTTTTGCTTCACTTTCCAATATACTTATTAATGTTTTGGACGCAACCGGTAGAATTAAAAAAACTTTATATCTTATGATAATTATGACTATTATTACTTGGGCTCTAACCCCGCTTTTTATATTTAACTTCAAATTCGGTTACAACGGAGTCCCTATTGTGTCCTTTATAGTAACGCTTACAATTGGCTTTTGTGTTTATATGGTTAAGAAAATTGTGGATTTTGACTTCATAAAAAACATTTATAAGGCCTTAGTCTGCTCACTTATAATGGGCATTATTATAATCGGTTATTTACAATTTTTTGTAAAAGATTTGCTTACATTGTTCATAGGAATAGCAGTAGGTGCGATAGTATACGGAGTTTGCTTTTATTTAATCGCAAAAAAAGAATTAATCGAAGCAAAGAACTTGATATTCAAAAAATATTAAAAATTTATAAAAATGAAAAAAATTTCTATTGTCACGATCAATTACAACTCGGAAGAAGCTACGAAAAATTTACTTACTTCATTGAAAAAAATAAAAGTTGCTAATTTTAGTTGGGATGTTGTGGTTGTCGATAACGGTTCAGAGAAAGTTTTTAAAACAAATGAAAAAGCATTTATAATAAGATCGGATATCAACACTGGTTTTACAGGCGGATGCAATATAGGTATTAAAGAAGGGCTAGGAAGAGGTGCTGATTATATACTTTTAATCAATAATGATACGACTGTTCAGCCTGATTTAATCAAAGACTTGCAAGCAGCATTAGAAAGCGATCCTACAATCGGTGTTACGGTCCCCAAAATTTATTTTTCAAAGGGTCAAGAGTTTCATAAAGCTAAATATAAAAAAGAAGAGTTGGGGAGAGTGCTTTGGTTCGCTGGAGGATATATTGATTGGAAAAATGCTATAAGTGTACATACAGGAATGGATCAGGTAGACAATGGGCAATATGATGAAATTAAAAAAATAGATTTTGCGACCGGCTGCTGCATGTTGATAAAAAGAGAAGTATTAGAAAGGGTTGGTTTTTTTGACAAAAGGTACTTTCTTTATTACGAAGATGCAGATTTGAGCCAAAGAATCATAAAAGCGGGATTTGAAATTTTTTATATCCCCAGTGCTATTATATATCATGATAACGCACAGTCTTCAGGAGGATCGGGAAGTGGGCTACATGACTATTTTCTCACTCGTAACCAAATGCAGTTTGGTATAACATATGCACCAATTAAGACCAAAATTGCATTGCTCCGGCAAAGTTTGCGATTACTAATAATAGGAAGAGAATATCAAAAGAAGGGAATTAGAGATTTTTATTTAAGAAGATTCGGAAAAGGGACTTACTTTAAGTAACTATTATTATGATTGGTGCATTTTCGATTCTGGATATAAAATTTTGGCTATATTTTTTATATTATATTTTTGCGGTATTTGTTTCAGCATATATTCCAGGAAGCCTTCTCCTGCGTACATTAAAGGTAGATAAGTTTTCGAAAATTATAATATCTTTAGTACTTGGTATCGTTATATGGGGATACCAGGGATATATTTTTGGATATATAGGTTTACGTTTCCTATCGTATATATATCTTAGCAGTGTATTTATTTTTTGGATACATGGTAAGAGGAAAAATAAGTGGAGTTTCATTCCTACGCTCGGGATAAACAAATCTAATTTGTTCTCCGCAGCAATTATTTTTGTTGGGACCTTAGTTCAATTATTGACTATCTGGTTTAATGGGGTATATCTGCAAAAAGGGTTATACTTTTGCTGTGGCATAGATACCGTATATCATCTTGCTTTGACAGGAGAAGCCGTAAGGCATTTTCCACCTCTAGATCCCGGGTCTGTTAATGCGATCGTAAAAAACTATCACTATTTTTCAAACGTTATAATTGCGGAGTGGGTACGCGTATTCAATTTACCATTAACTGCTACATATTTTCAGTATTCAACCGTCCTTTTTTCAATCCTCATGGGGTTAACGGCAGTAGTTTTTGGACGAGTATATGGAATGAAAAAAAGATATATCAATTGGTTGCTATTTTTTCTTTATTTTAGTGGAAGTGCAACATATATTCTTATATTACTTTTTCAGCATAGGATTGATATTGGCGCAACAGTTCTACATGAGGCAACTATTTTATGGTTAAGCCCTCCACGAGTATATGCAATTGTAGTTTTTTTAACTGGTATGTCGCTAATATATTATTGGATTAAAGGAAAAAATATCCATATTGGTTTAATTGCTGCCATACTATTAGCCTCATTGATAAGTATAAAAGTTTATTTCGGTATCTTTATCCTAGCTGGGTATATGTTTCTTAATATCTACTATTTATATAAAAAAGATTTAAAATCCATAATTCCTTCACTTATTGCGATTGTTGTAGCACTTTTATTATATCTCCCGGTAAATAGTGGAGCCGGCGGGTTATTTTTTACTGGGTTTTGGAGAGTAGAAAATTTTATCTCTTTTCCGGCCTTAGGTCTTTCACATATGGAGCTGGCAAGATTGGTATATCTAGAACATCACAATTGGCTACGCGTAGCTCAATATGAAGGGATGTATATAGCTTTATATTTTTTCGCAGTGTTTGGAACATTGTTATTTTCTTTCTGCCAAACAGGAGAATCAATGAGAAAAATTCCAAAGGAGGCTCACATTTTTCTCATAGGTGGGATTACGGTGTCTCTCATTGCCGGTTTATTTTTTGTTCAACGTTTTGGAGCGTCTAATAGTTCTCAATTTATCATAACAGTGATAGGCATTCTACCCATATATGCTGCTTTAGCCTATGATCATTGGATACAAAAGATAAAAGCAGCTTTTATTAGAAGATTTATCATACTTATTGTTATTTTTGTTACTATACCACGTATTGCACATGATGTGAATTCAAGAATTCAGCAGTTTACCCATCTGTCCGGTTATACTTTTTCAAATCAGGAAATTGCTGCTACCTCTTTTTTAAGAGAAGCTCCTAATGGTATCGTGCTCACCCCTTTGTATAATTGTTTGTACATTCATATGCTCAGTAATAAGTTCGTATATGCTTGCAATGATGCTAATGTTTTAACCGATCATTTAGATGCAAATGAGGCTAACAAAAAAATAGCAGATATTAATAAAATATTTACCTACGAACAGCCTTCTTCAGTTAGTGCTGCTTTACTTTCTAAAAATATCCGATATATTTATATTCGAGGCGGAAGCGATCTTATTAGTACAAATTCTGCTTTTTTTCTTCCCATAATCTACAAAAATAATGAAATAAAAATAAGAGAGGTTTCAAAAAAGAAAATAAATGAATATAATAAATTACATCTCAATTGACAGAGTAATGGAATCGTAGCTGCCATTTAAATAGATAGATATTTATATGATAGTTTCATTATGAATAAAATTTCAGCAATTATACTTACCAAAAATTCAGAAGACTTAATAGCAGATTGCATAGATTCTGTTTCTTTTTGTGATGAAATTATCGTAGTGGATGATTCTTCAACTGACAGGACGCCCGATCTGGCGAAGCATCTGGGAGCAAGAGTGTTTAATTATAAATCTAATAGTTTTGCAGAAAAGCGAAATTTTGGACTGGGAAAAGCAAAATATAAATGGGTTTTGTATATAGATGATGACGAACGGATTTCCGGAGAACTTAAAAAAAATATTATGGAAGTTGCCGAAAAACAGAAAGATGAATTCGATGCATATAGATTAAAAAGAAAAAATTTTTATTTAGGCAAACACGAATGGCCAAGCATTGAGAAAATGGAACGGTTATTTAAAAAAAACTCTTTGGAAAAATGGGAGGGTAAGCTTCACGAGACACCCGTTGCAAAGGGTGAAATAGGAGAATTAGAAGGGTTTATAAATCACTATACTCATCAGGATTTAACAAAAATGGTTAATAAGACAATTGAGTGGTCGAGGGTTGAAGCAGAGCTTCGTTTTAAGGCAAATCATCCGAAAATGTCAGAATGGAGATTTTTTAGGGTAATGCTAACAGCATTTTATGATTCATATGTAAAGCAGAAAGGTTACAAAGTCCGAACCGCAGGTTTGGTGGAAAGCTTGTATCAGTCATTTAGCATATTTATTACCTACGCAAGACTTTGGGAATTACAGAATAAAAAAAAATGACGGCCCAGCCCCTCTGATTAATAGGTTTATATATGCAAGTAGCACAAAAATTGATAGAATTGATCTATGCGAATAGGAATATACGATCCTTATTTGGACGATCTGGGAGGGGGGGAAAAATACATGATGACTGTTGCCGCGTATCTTTCTCAGACTCACGAGGTTACAGTATTTTGGGACGATAAAGATGATTTGGGCAAACTCTCTGAGAGATTCTTATTAGATCTAGGTAAAGTAAAAATAGAAAAAAATATTTTTTCTTCTAAAGTAAGTCTTTTGGAAAGACTATTTAAGACAAGAAATTATGATGCTATTTTTGTATTGACGGATGGCAGTATTCCTTTTATATTTTCGAAAAAACTCTTCATTCATGTGCAGCAGCCATTATTATCAGCTAGCAACATATCTTGGAAGAATAAATTAAAACTCTCAAGAGTCACAAGTGTTTTTTATAACTCCAAATTTACCAAATCATTTAACGACAAAATATTTCCCAACACAAAAAATACAGTAATTTATCCGCCTGTTGAAATTTTGGCCAAAAATTTAGCAAAAGAAAATATTATCCTTCATGTTGGCAAATTTAGGGTTGCCAATGTAAATAGTGAAGATTACAAAAAGCAGCAGATAATGGCTGATGCATTCAAAGCAATGGTTGATAAAGGTCTTAAGAACTGGAAACTTATAATCGCGACGAGTATTAATGATGAAAGTGATCCCCGGTTTAGAAACATGATAGATAGTGGTAAGAATTATCCCATCAAATTTTTGGTGAACAAAAATAATATCGAGTTGTGGGATATATACAGCAAAGCAAAAATTTACTGGCACGCCTCCGGCTTTGGCGAGGATTTGGAGAACCACCCTGAGTACGCTGAGCATTTTGGAATTTCAACAGTTGAGGCAATGGGAGCAGGCGCTGTTCCCGTAGTAATAAACGCAGGAGGACAGAAGGAAATAATCACAGACAAGAATGACGGGTTTTTGTGGAATAGTCTTGATGAACTGACGGAAAAAACAAAGTTACTAATAAATGACAAGGATCTATGGGAAAAAATGTCAGAGGCGGCTAGATCGCGCGCAAAAGACTTTGGTACTGAAAAATTTGGTGGAGCTATTGAGGCAATGTTGAAATGAAGAAAATCTTACCTATCATTTTTCTTGCAATAATTATAGTTATTTTTTTCTCACTCTTACTTTTTAAGAATCGGCTTCCAATTCCAGCAGACACGATTGTCGGCTTGTATCATCCATTCAGAGATTTATACGCGAAAGATTATCCAAATGGAATTGCTTTTAAAAATTTTCTAGTTACTGATCCAGTACGTCAGCAATATCCATGGAAAAATTTGACGATGAATATCGAAAAACGCTTTGAGTTGCCTCTTTGGAATCCGTATAATTTTGCCGGGACACCTCTTCTGGCCAATTTTCAATCAGCAGCTTTTTATCCCTTAAATCTTATTTTTTTGGTACTACCTTTCTCTATTGGTTGGAGTGGCTTAGTCTTGCTGCAGCCGTTATTGGCAGGAGTTTTTCTATATTTATATCTAAATAATCTAAAGATCAGTCGTTATTCTAGCATTTTTGGAGCGGTTAGTTTTGCGTTTTGTGGATTCTCGGTTGCATGGCTTGAGTGGGGAACCGTATCACACACCGCAATATGGTTACCTTTAGTACTTTTGTCGATAGATAAAATTATGCATAACTCAACTGACTCAAAAATTTCAAATTTCAAATTTCAAATTTCAAATAAACAAATAAGTGTTAAGAAAAATTTAGTTTGGGCACTATTATTTTTATTTTCTCTTACCTCATCTTTTTTTGCAGGGCATTTGCAGATATTCTTTTATTTAATTATTGCATCATTTTCTTACTTCTTATTTCGTTGGTTTCAAGAGGGGAGAAATAAAAAAACTTTAATTATATTCTTAATTCTCATCTCTTTATTCTTAATACTGACAATTATTCAATGGTTGCCTACTCTACAATTTATTTTTCAAAGTGCGCGCGGAGTAGACCAAAATTGGCAAAAGGAAGGATGGTTCATTCCTTGGCAGAATCTTGCTCAATTTGTAGCGCCTGATTTTTTTGGTAACCCCACAACGCTTAACTATTGGGGAGTTTGGAATTACGCTGAATTCATAGGATATATAGGGATAGTGCCATTAATAATGGCGGCTTGTGCATTTTTTCAAAGACGAGAAAAATTGATTATTTTTTTTGGCTCAATCTTTTTTCTATCTCTTTTATTTTCCTTGCCCACTTTTTTTGCAATGATTCCTTTCCAGCTCCAAATCCCATTCATATCAACTGCTCAACCTACCCGACTTTTATTTTTAACAGACTTTTCGCTTGCAGTTCTGGCAGCCCTGGGAATTGATGCGTTGATGAGTTATAACAAAAGGAGGCAAATAATTTATCCACTATTATTGGTTGGTCTTATCCTTGTTGGTTTATGGGTTTTTGTTTTTGCAGGCGCAAATTTATTGCACTCTATATCCTTGGAAAATTTAAATACCGCAAAGCGCAATCTTTATTTCCCAACGATTATCTTTGTTGTTACAGCAGTCCTACTTTTTTCCTACGTTTCCTTAAAAAATAAAGCATATAGGTCGCTAATTTTAGTTTTGCTATTAATATTTACAGTTGGCGATCTTCTTCGGTTTACATATAAATTTACTCCCTTTACTCCTCAAAAATATCTTTATCCTAATACAAAAGCTATCGATTTTTTGCAAAAACAAAAAGGACAATTCCGTATCATGACAACGGATGACAGAATTTTGCCCCCAAATTTCTCCATAATGTATCAGTTGCAGACACTTGACGGCTATGACCCTTTATATCTGTTAAGATACGGAGAATTAGTTACGGCGTCAGAGAGGGGAAGACCGGATATAAAACCTCCATTTGGTTTTAATAGAATAGTTACTCCACATAATTTTGAATCCAACCTGGTGGATTTGATGAATGTCCGTTTTGTTCTGAGTTTGTCTGAGATAAAATCCCCAAAATTGGAAAAGGTTTTTGAAGAAGGGCAGACAAAAATTTATAAAAATAATTCCGCTTTTCAAAGAGCTTTTTTGGTAAAAAAGATAATAGCTGTTTCCGGTAAACAAAATGCAATTAATACACTATTTAATAGTGAAATTGATTTGAAGCAAACTGCGATAGTTGAAAATTGGAATAATAAAAAAACTGACTTTGCTCAAGGATCAGTAAGTATTGTAGAATACAAAGAGAATAATATTAGTGTTTTGGTTCAAAGTAGACAAGAAGCATTTTTAGTTCTGGTGGATACTTTCTATCCGACCTGGAGTGCACAAGTTTGTATGTCCGATGACAGTAGTTGTAAAGAGGCAAAAATTTATCTGACCGACTATAATTTCCGCGGGATAGTAATTCCAAAAGGAGTACACAAGGTAATATTTAAGAACTCATTATTATGAATCTAAGCATTGTTATACCAAATTATAACGGGGAAAAATTGTTACAAAAAAACTTACCTCTCATTATTGAAGCGGTTAAAGATTATAAAGAAGGTAAAATTGAAATAATAATTCCGGATGACCCCTCAACCGACAATTCCAGAGAATTTATAAAGGAATTTATCGTGAGTATTAAGCAAAAAAATATAACAGGATTAACAATCAGTAATGACAAAAAAAACAAAGCTGGCTTTAGTAGAAATGTTAACAGGGGGGTTGGTATCTCAACTGGGGATATTCTAATCTTACTCAATTCAGACGTTTATCCTCATAAAGATTTTCTTGAACCGCTCCTCAAACACTTTGAAGAAGGAGAAGTTTTTGCTGTTGGATGTTTGGACGAAAGTATTGAGAATGGTAGTAAAATTCTTCGCGGCCGGGGATTGGGGAGTTTTAAGCGCGGCTTTTTAGTTCATAGAGCAGGAAGTATTGATAAGGAAAACACTTTGTGGGCAAGTGGGGGGAGCGGAGCGTTCAGGAAAAGTATCTGGGAGACTTTAGGTGGATTTGATCCATTGTTTGACCCATTTTATTGGGAAGATATTGATCTTTCCTATAGAGCATTAAAGTCAGGATACAAAATCAGGTTTGAGCCAAAGAGTATTGTCATCCATGAGCATGAAAAAGGTACAGTAAAAGAAATGTTTGAGGATGATTATGTCAAAAATATTTCTTACAGAAATCAATTTATTTTTACTTGGAAAAATATAACAGATTCTGACCTATTCATATTACACGTTGTCTGGCTGCCCTACCATCTGTTAAGAGCGCTGATTAGCGGAGATTGGCAATTTTTTAACGGGCTCTTTATGGCATTGGTAAATTTTGGTAGAATACACAAATCAAGACAATTGGTTAAAAAATTATTTATCAAAACAGATTATCAAGTATTGAAAGACTACAAAGAATGAAATTATCCATAATTATTCCTGTTTTTAATGAGGAAAACACAATTGTTCCTGTTCTTGAAAAAGTGGAAAAGCTTATAATTCCCGGGGTTAGTAAGGAAATAATCGTAGTGGACGATGGATCGACCGATGGTTCTGCATCGGTAATTTCAAATTTCAAATCTCAAATTTCAAATAATAAAAATTATAAGTTTATTTATCATAAAAAAAATCAAGGAAAAGGAGCTGCTGTTATATCCGGTATTAGAAACGCGACCGGGGATTATATTACTATTCAGGATGCGGATCTTGAATATGACCCATCCTACTTCACATCACTTATTGTTCCAATCAAAAAAGGCCAGGGATTAGTGGTTTACGGTACCCGGCTTAAGAGACTGCCTCATCTTTTTAACGAAGAAAGCCACGGCCTTTTCCTTTTGCATTATTTAGGGAATAGGTCTTTAAGTTTTATAACCAGTGTTTTGTACGGTCAATGGATAACCGATATGGAAACTTGTTACAAAATCTTTCCACGAGAGGCTGTTAAAGGTATGAAGTTAAATGCAAAAGGTTTTGAGTTTGAACCTGAAATTACGGCAAAGCTGCTTAAGAAAAAATTCAAGATTGTCGAACTGCCGATATCTACTGTCCCTCGGGGTTATAACGAAGGTAAAAAACTACACACAGTTAGAGACGGAGCAAAAGCGCTTTGGTCACTGGTTAAATATCGGTTTGTTGATTAAAATAAAAGAATGAGCATGCATATTTTTGAGAAAATTAAGTTAAATCTTCCGCTTCTTCTTTCTTTGTTTTTTATTTTTATAATTTCCTTATGGTTAAGGTTAGCTTTTCTGGATACAAATTTATTTTTTGGTCCAGAGCAGGGTAGGGATTTTTTAGTAATTAAAGAACTTGTTTTACAGCATAGATTGACACTAATTGGACCAAAAACGGATATAGCCGGCATCTTTCACGGTCCGGTATTTTACTACTTTACAGCTATACCATTTGCAATGAGTCAAGGCGACCCTCTTTTTTCGGCAAAGTTTTTAATTGTAGTTAATTGTATAACAGTATTTTTTATCTATCTTTTGGGTGCACGTCTTCACAACCGTTCCACCGGTCTTGTAGCAGCAATTTTATTTGCTTTCTCTTTCAACGCAATTGTTTACGCGCGTTGGCTTTCAAATCCTCCATTATCTATTCCGTTGGTCACAATGGCAATGTTTTTCTTAATAGATTTTCTTAAAGGAAATAAAAAAAGCTTATTGGGCTATTCAATTTGCTTGGGCTTGCTTGGTCAAGTGGAATTCTTAAATATTTTATTTTTTGTAGCTATTACATTATGTGTTATTTTTGTATTTTTTAAACGTTTTAGAAAAACATCAGCTGTTTTTTTACTCATCAATTTTCTTATTGTTTCACTTTTGTGCGTTGGTTCATATATCTTATTTGATATAAGGCATCAGTTCCTTATTACGAATAATATATTAAATCTTCTCAGGGGACAAACAGGGTTTCATATTTCTTTATTGTCTGCATTGCAAAAAAGTAGTTTAGAGTTTTTTAATTCATTTACGGTAACTGTTTTGCCTTTTAGAGGACCTTGGAGTTTTTTGCTTTTATTTTTTGCTGCGGGACTACTTCTTATTCGCGCCAAAAAGCAGAAAGAGTATGTTCTAGTAATATTATGGTTATTTATTCCGGTGTTTTTACTTATCATTCTGCGCCATGATGTTCTAGAGCAATTTTTTGTCGCACTTATCCCTGCTTTTATTCTTGTCACGGCATTGGCGATTGAATCAGTATTGAAAAAAGCTCCACCGCTTGGAATCATTATCGTCATTCTAGTGATCAGTATGCAGCTAATTGCTTGGAAAAATACAATTCCGCAAAACAAAAATATTTTTTTTCAGACACCACAACCGGATCTTCGCTACTCCGATGTATTGAAAACAATAGATCGAATCTACCAAGAATCAGGTCAAAAATCATTTGCTGTTCAGGCATATACCATTCCCTATTGGAATCAACAGGCTTGGGAATATCTATTCTGGAGTTATGGTGCGAAAAAATACGCAAGATTACCTATCAGTCAAAAAGACACTAAAAAATTGTTTGTTATCATTCAAGATGATTCAGATTCCAAGTATCAACAAGATTGGCTTAAAAACACTGTAAGTAAATGGGGATCAGTGACGCAGACTTTTCGTTACGGCGTCTTGACTACGCGGGAATTGCAATTATAGTGTTGAAGTTGGATAAAAATGAAAAAGCTTTTTAATACAAAGATTATATTAGCTATTGTAGTTCTAATTGCGGCATTTTTACGCTTTTATCAACTTGGAGTAAATCCGCCCTCATTAACCTGGGATGAGGTGGCATGGGGATACAATGCCTATTCGATAGGGGTTGACGGACGTGATGAATTCGGAAGATTGCTGCCATATGACTATCTTGAATCCTTCGGAGATTTTAAACCTCCAATGTATGCATATTTAAGCGTGATTCCCGTTAAGATTTTTGGTCTTAATGAATTTGCAACCCGCTTTGCCTCAGCGTTTTTTGGAACCTTAACGGTATTAATTACTTATTTTTTGGTGAAAGCTTTGTTCTCATTAAATCCGAAACAAACTCAAAATTCAAAAAATTCATTGGGAATTGGGAATTGGGAATTGGGAATCCCAATAGTAGCAACAATATTCTTGGCAATCTCACCGTGGCACATTATGCTCTCCAGAGCTGCTTTTGAAGCAAATGTCGCAACCTTCTTTTTAGTTTTCGGAGTTACAAGTTTTCTTTATTGGATAAAGGAAAAAAATACATTTCTCATATTCTCAGTACTGTCGTTTGCTTTCTCACTTTATACATTTAATTCTGCCCGCGTAGTAGCTCCGCTTTTGGTTAGTATGTTGGTTGCGGGATTTTGGAAAACATTGTGGCAAAGGAAAAATGCTGTTATCGTAGCAGGGATTATCGGATTTTTGCTTGTTGCACCCCTTGTCCCCTTCTTGCTATCTCCACAGGCAGGATTGAGATATAAAGAGGTAAATATTTTTTCTGATCCGCAAATTGTAGAAAAGGCTAATCAGCAAATCACCAATGATAATAACGTCTGGTGGTCAAAGATTATCCATAATCGGCGCGTAGGATATGGATTATCTTATTTGCAACATTATTTAGATAACTTTTCCCCTGACTTTCTGTTTATAAAGGGGGACGGAAATCCCAAATTTTCCACGCAAGAAGTCGGACAAATGTATATTTGGTCATTACCATTTTTTATCTTAGGCGTACTTTTTCTATTTAAAAAGAGAGAAGGATATTGGTGGATAGTTCCTGCTTGGTTATTGCTCGGTATTGTTCCCGCGGCAGTAGCGCGTGAGACTCCTCATGCTTTAAGGACTGAGGGGACATTGCCTACATTTCAAATACTTGAGGCTTATGGTTTTATAGGAACTCTCTTCTTTCTTAAGGAGCATTTCAGAAGGAAGATTCTTACTTTCACCTGCGCAATCTTCGGGATAATATATATGTTGAATTTTGTTTATTTTCTTCATGGTTATTATGTTCATTATGCATGGAAATGGTCAGGTGAATGGCAGTATGGTTATAAAGATTCGATCACTTTTGTTAAAGATAATGAACAGCAATTTGATAAAATTTTCGTAACAGACTCTCTAGGAAGACCGTATGTTTATTACCTATTTTATCTACATATTTCTCCTGAAACTTTCAGAAATAATGTAAAAGTAGAACGTGATGCATTCGGATTTGTAAAAGTAAAAGAAGTTGGAAAATTTTCTTTTGAGAGTAATATTAGCGGAAGCAAGCTTAAAGGTGAGAAAGTTTTATATATTAGTGATATGAAAAATATTCCTCAAAAGGCAAAAGTTCTAAAAACGTTTTATCTCAAAAACGGAAGCCCAATATTAATTGCATACAGTATGTAACATGAAAAAAAAGGTCGGAATATTATTACTTGCTATTTTAGCTTTAGCGTTTATATTAAGATTTTGGGATTTAGGCAAAGTTCCAATATCGCCAGATTGGGATGAGGCAGCACTTGGTTATAATGCATATTCGATTATTCAAACAGGAAGAGATGAATATGGTAAATTTTTCCCGGTTATTTTTAGATCCTTTGATGATTATAAACCTGGGCTATATACATACCTCGTAATACCATCGGTGTATATATTTGGCCTAAATACCTTCGCTGTACGTTTACCTTCGGCAGTATTAGGCGTATTTGCTGTTTTGGCAACGTTTTATCTAGTACGTGAATTATTTAAGCGTGATGAATACGCGCTAATTGCAGCTTTGCTATTGGCAATTTCCCCTTGGCATCTCCAATTTTCCAGGGTTGGTTTTGAGGCCAATATAGGGGACGCATTGAATATCTTTGCAGCGTTATTTTTTATTAAAGGATTAAAAAAGCCTTGGTTTTTGACACTGTGTACTCTTTGCGCGGCTCTTTCTTTACATGCTTATCAATCTGAAAAAGTTTTCACTCCGCTTTTTATGCTTTTGTTAATCGCGGTATACTTTAAGGATTTAATTAAAATAGACAGGAAGAAGTTTATCGCCGCGATTCTTGTAGGCATGGTTGTGACATTACCGTTGATAAATGCGATTATTTCGGATAAAAATGTTTTACTCAGAGCAAAAGGTACAAGCATTTTTCAAGATCAAGACTGGTTACTCAAAGATCAGATAGCTACCTTGCAGCATTCGGTTACTCAAGGAGATAAGCTAGGCTTACTGCTTGATAATAGGAGGGTTTTATATCTAAAAACAGTTATAGCTGGATATTTAGTGCATTTTAATCCGAATTGGTTGTTAATAAAAAATGATATCGGCCGGCATCACGCTCCTGACATGGGATTAATATATATATGGGAATTCCCTCTTATTTTGATAGGTATTTACTCTCTGCTTTTTCATAAATTTGATAAAAAAACAAAACTATTTATTTTCGGATGGTTTTTGCTTGTTCCGGTACCTGCATCTATTACAACTGAACTTCCTCATCCAGTGAGAACTTTAAATTTCCTACCAACATGGCAAGTATTTACCATGCTTGGTCTTGTGACCGCGTACGGTCTTTGGAAGAATATAAAAAATAACGTATTCAGAATTATCCTAGCTGTATCTTTTCTGGGGGCTGTATTTCTTAACTTTTTTTATTATCTTAATCAGTATTTTGTTCAACAAAATTATTATTATGCGAGTGATTGGCAATATGGTTATGAGTCAGCAATTAAGACTATACAGGAAGAAAAAAAGAATTATAAAAAAGTGATTGTTTCGGATCATGCACCCATGGATAAATCATATATATTTTTCTTGTTTTATCTTAAATATCCACCTGCAATTTATCAATTAGTGGGTGCGAAAAGTTCAGGTAATTTTGCTGCCCATCACGAATTTGATAAATACGAATTCCGACTGATAAATTGGGATAACGAAAAAAAAAGCCCGGACATACTCTACATTGGAACACCAAAAGATTTTCCTGAGAAAGTAAAAGTTAAAAAAACTATCCCATATCCTGATGGAAAGCCCGCGATTAAAATAGTAGAAGGATAATAATTATGAAAAAGCTGACAGTTGCTTTGGCGACATACAATGAGGAAAGTAATTTATCCGAGTGTCTTGAGTCTGTAAAAGACTTGGCTAATGAAATCGTTATCGTAGATGGTTCATCAACAGACAGGACTATAGAGATTGCCAGGAAGTTTGATTCAAAAATAGTTATTACAAACAATCCGCCAATTTTTCATATCAATAAGCAAAAAGCATTGGATTTAGCAACTAATGAGTGGATACTCCAGCTCGATGCCGATGAGCGCGTAAGTCCGAAATTGGCTCAGGAAATAAAAAAAGTTATTGATATGTCCGATGAGGAATTAAAAGATTATCAGCAAAATCTTCCAAGCAAAAAATTATTTCTCAGGCACCAGAAGTTACTTGAAGAAAGAGATGGGAGAATTGGGGCATCAGACGGTCCGTATGTCGCATTTTTTATTCCTCGTCTGAATTACTTTCTGGGAAGATATTTAAGACATGGCGGCGTTTATCCTGATGGAGTGATAAGGCTTGTAAAAAGGGGATTTGCTCATTTTCCAAGTATTGATGTGCACGAGCAAATGGCGGTAGATGGACGCGTGGGATGGATTAATAATCCTCTTAATCATAAAGATTCTCCGACATTTGGGCGGTATTTGCAGCGCAATAGCCGATATATTGATTTAATCACAAAAAAGCTGGAGAAAGAGAATGCCAAAAAAGATATAAAAACCTCGGCTAGTTATCTTGTATTCAAACCACTCTCCTGGTTTTTCATTACACAAGTGCGGCATAAAGGTGTTCTGGACGGATATCAAGGGGTAATTTTTTCATTCTTTTCAGCATTGCGATTTCCCAGAGCATACTTAAGATATATAAGAAAGTCAGAATGAAGAAGATAAGCAAAATGCACCACAAGATCAAAATTTTTCTTGAGAAACCAATTGCAATTTTTATCGCAACAGCAATGCTTTCCTTAGTGCCCACAATAGCCATCTTCTATAAGATAGCGACAGGAGATATCTCTTTTTGGTATGATCCCGCACGGGATTTGCTTTCATCTTTGGTAAATTTGCAAAAGCTCACCTTGATTGGTCCACCCTCAGGTATACCAGGAGTATTCTATGGTCCTTATTGGATTTGGCTTTTGAGTTTTGGGCAAATTTTTTCGCAAGACCCCCGAGTGATCACTTTTATTGTATTAACAATTCCCTATTTAATTATTTTCCCTTTTATTCTTACGCGTTTTTCTAAAATAATAAGCTGGCACACACTTGCTATATTGTGGATCTTCTTTTTATTGACGTCTCAAAAGTATTTTACCGATCTTTGGAATCCTCATCCGGCTCTTCTTTTCATTCTGCTTAGCGTTTACTTGCTTTTTATCAAAACAAACGAGAGGTCTTTCAAAAATTTTCTAATCACTTTTTTTGCAGGAGCTGCAGCGGGTCTTGTTATGAACTTTCAACTATCTTTTGGAATAGGAATGCTGTGCGGATTGAGTCTTTATTTAGTGGGAGAAAGTATAGTGTATTTTGTTACCGCCAAAAATAAGTTGGCGGTAATACTACAAGGAATAAGTACGATTGCCTGTTTTGTTCTTGGATGTTTAATATCTTTTACTCCTTTTTTAGTTTTTGAAGTCCGGCATCAATTTTTACAAACAAAAACACTTATCAATGCATTTACTCATTTTGGTGCCGTTGTTGGGCTTACAGGCTTAACAAAACCTCAAGTACTACAAGTTTTTTTCAGCCAAATTAGCGAGATTTTACTGATGCCAATTGTTCCCGCCATGATATTTTTTATCATGATAATTCTCTTTTACGCCTATTCTTACCGAAAGAGAAGTGATCAGGCAAAAATTAAGGAAATAAAGTTGATAGCTATATTGGTCGCGATTACATCTGGGATTATGTATCTTTATCTTACTGCAAAAAATCCTATATGGGATTATCATTTTATCGGTTTTGAGCCACTCATTTTATTATTTCTGGGAATTTTTATTGATAAAACCAAAGTTCTAAAAATTATTATGACAGTATGGATTATAGTGTTAGTAGCTAACTATACTTTTGTTTTTATTAAAGGATTTGGACATGACCCAAAGCATATAGAAGGTAATCTAGCGGCAGAAGAAGTAGTAGTAAAAAGAATTCAACAAGTAAGTAATAATAAAGAGTACGCAGTTTTTGCATATAGCCCATCCATTTATATATATGAGTATTCTTATCTTTTTAAGTGGCTATATAAGAAGGATGTTTCATTTGATCCTGGCCAAGTTAAATCGGGTTCGTCTCTGGTGTATGTAATTATTCCTAACTCAGAAAAAAATATGTATAATAGCTATATTGAGTATAGAACACCGAGTAAGCAATATAAAACAGCAAAAAGTTGGAAAATGAGTGATGGCACAATTATTGTCCAGCGTGTAAAAATAACCAAATGAAACAGAAAAAAATTGATAAATTAAAATTCAAAGAAAATAGCAAAACTAAAGACAAACGCGAAAGTTTTTTACAAAAAGTTTTTAGACAGAAATTCCTCATAGCCATTCTATTAATTCTTTTCCTAGCCACCTTTCTCCGATTTTATAATTTTCAGGAGCGGTGGGGCATAGGGGATGACAGCACTCGTGATATTGCTATAGCTAGAGAAGCAATAGATCGTCATGAGCTACCCATGATTGGTTCATTTAGTTCTGCGGGTCCTTTTGCCTTTGGGCCACTTTTCTATTGGGTTCTTATGGCAAGTTACGTCATATTTCCTTTTTGGTTTACAGCACCAATAATATTGACTGTTTTGACTAGTATCGCAACAGTTGGAGTATTGATAGTCTGCGGTTATTTAATTGGTGGTAAAAGATTGGCAATACTTATGGGTGTACTTGCCACAACTGCTCCTCAGTTGGTTGCCCGTTCTATCGCTATTGGTCAGCATTCATATGTCGCTATTTCAACTGCTTGCCTCTTTCTGTTTTTTATTCTCTACTGGAAAAGGAAAAATTCAATATACGCTTTTCTGATGGGATTGGCACTTGGGTCAGCATTAAGTTTCCATTATCAGACAATTAATCTTTTAATTTTCTTTGCGGCAGTTTTCTTTATTCCAAAGGTAAGTCTGGTAAAAAGAATTGCTGGCCTTATCAGTATGGGCGCTGGCTTTCTTATCCCTTCACTCCCTCTTATCATTTGGGATAGCCAACAGCAGTGGGCGAATTTGCGAAACATTCTGGATTATTTATTGGTAGCACAATATCGTTTATATGTTCCCAACAGTTGGAAACTTTTCCTTTTCAAGTATCTTCCCTCATACTGGTCGTTTGTTGTCGGCGGTTACGCCACAAGCGCTTTATTTCTTATGATAGTGACGTTTATTGTGGTTGGTGTATCTGCTATCAAGAGAAAAATTTCAGGTATTATGCTGGCGTTTGGTATAATTTTTGCTATTTTGTTAATGGTTAATAAATTTTATAAAGGGGAGCGTTCAGAAGGCTATCTTATCTATCTATCACCGTTTATTATTCTTTTTACGGCATGGAGTATAGATATGCTACTTCAGGCAACAGGTAAAAAAATTTATGTAAGACTAGGACAGCTTACCGGTGTAATTGTTCTTCTAATTATACTTATAGGAAATTTTTTGCAGATAAAACACTATGAAGAAAGTAAAAATATAAAACATGAACTTGATACAACAATAAGCTTTCTTATCAAGAAATATCCGGACACAAAATTTGTTATATATGATTATCGAAATAGAGCAGGAGCAGTAAGTCAGCCTTTGGGTCTTTTTTTGAAATTGCAAGACAAGACAGATCCTAAGGGGATGCCAATAGGATTTAGCTGTGGAGGTGCGGATTGTCCGCAGAAGCTTCCTGTAATAGCTGCGCTTGCCAGTCGGCCTATTGTAGATATGCGTAGCGTTGTGGATCGTGATAAAAAGTCAGGTAATTGGGTGAAAGTAAATCAGGAAAATATGTATGATGATCTGATTGGTTGGTCAAAAAAACATGAGTTAAAAGCTACATTTTCTCCCCAGGATTATATTTTACAGAAATTTAAGTAATTATCCGTATCACAATCAATTCCGTATTTAGTTACAATGCTGAGGATATTTTGCTAGAATAAAGCTATGAGAATCGGAATCGACATATCGCAAACAGCTTATGAGAACACAGGAGTTGCCAACTATACAAAAAGTTGGGTTGAGGGTTTGTTGAGAGTTGATCAAGAAAATGAGTATATTCTTTTTTTCTCATCTCTGAGAAAAAAAATTCCCTCATTTGCCAAAGATTTATCAAGGCAGAAAAACTCAAAAGTCAAAATAAAAACATTTAAATATCCCCCGACTCTTCTCGACATGTTCTGGAATAGGCTACATATTATGCCAATTGAGGATTTGATAGGACAGGTTGATGTTTTCATCTCGTCCGATTGGACTCAGCCGCCGACAAAACGGGCAAAAAAGGTGACAATACTTTATGACCTGATCGTTTATAGATATCCTGAAGAAACAGATATTAAAATTGTTCACACGCAAAGAAGAAGATTGAATTGGGTTAAAAAAGAATGTGATGTTATTTTTTGTATCTCTGAATCAACAAAACAAGATGCAAGGGACATACTGGCGATTGAAGAGAACCGTTTAAAAGTTGTTTATCCCGGAATTCAGCTATGATTATTGGAATTGATGGTAATGAAGCAAACGTTAAAAAACGTGTAGGTATCAGTGAGTACGCGTTTGAGTTGTTGCGACAATTTTCAAAAATTAATTTTCAAAACTCAAAGTTCACAATTTATTTGAAGGATGATCCAGTCAGCGATATGCCCGCTGAAAGTGAGGGTTGGAAGTACAGAATTATTAAACCAGGCAAATTGTGGACTCAGTGGAGATTACCACTTGATTTGTATTTAAGAAAGAGCAGGCCTGATGTATTTTTCTCTCCCTCTCATTATGCTCCGCGTTTTTCTCCCGTCCCGACAGTTATTTCAATTATGGATTTATCCTATCTTTATTTTCCTGAAATGTTTAATAGGGCTGATTTATTACAACTTCGTAATTGGACAGCCTATTCAGTAAAAAATGCCAAAAAGATCCTGACAATCAGTAAATCGAGCAAAAATGATATAATTAATTCATACAAAGTACCTGCGGAGAGAATAATTGTAACTTATCCGGGCATAAAACAATCGGCGTCTCTCTCACAGCACATTTATGTTATGAATCAATTAAAAGCAAGATACAAAATTTCAGATAACTATATTTTATTTGTTGGGACACTTCAGCCGAGGAAAAATATTGAAAGGTTGATTGAGGCATTTGCCCTGATGCTGAAAAATGCGGATCTAAACGCTGAAAAACGCCAAAATTTGCAATTGGTTATTGTAGGGAAGAAAGGATGGTTATATGAAAAAATTCTGGCAGCACCCAAAAAATTTGAAATAGAAGATAAGGTAAAATTTTTAGAAAACGTAAACGACGACGAGCTTGCAATTTTTTATAAACATGCATTATGCTTTGTTTTGCCAAGCCTATATGAGGGGTTTGGGTTGCCTGTTCTAGAGGCAATGCAGGCAGGATGCCCGGTTATAACAAGTGATGTTTCAAGCCTCCCTGAAGCAGGAGGAGATGCATGTATTTATATAGATCCCGAAGACGCGGGCGACATTGCGGACAAAATATGGAAACTCATCACAACTGAGAAACTAAGACACGAATTGATAGAAAAAGGGAAAAAGCAGGTTAAGAAATTTAGCTGGGAAAAAACTGCTAGAGAAACCTTATCTGTTTTGGAAGAAATTGCCCAAAATAAAAATATATGAGAGATAAAAGCGGTAAAGAATTATCAGCATCTGAAGTCTTATTTAAAGGTACGAGCCGGGTAAGTACTGTTCTTTTGGAATTTGAAGTCTTTTTGCTTCATATTATCGGCTTTGTTCCGTTTCACACTGTCAGAAGGTTTTTTTACAGAATTGCAGGAATGAAAATCGGTTCAGGTTCGGCAATTCACATGGGTGCGCGTTTTTATAATCCGGCAAATATTTCGATTGGAAAAGATTCAATAATTGGTGAGGGAGTTATTTTGGATGGAAGAAACACATTAACAATTGGCAATCATGTAGATTTAGCTACGGATGTTATGGTTTATAATGCCTGGCATGATGTCGAAGATCCTAATTTCAGTGCACTAAATGAACCAGTAGAAATTAACGACTATGTCTTTATTGGACCAAGAGCGATTGTATTACCGGGAGTAAAAATAGGAAAGGGTGCAGTTGTAGCTGCAGGATCTGTTGTAACAAAAGATGTGAGTCAATACGAAATCGTAGGGGGAGTTCCTGCAAAACTAATTAAAGAAAGAGGTTTAAAGGAGTTGAGCTATAAGCTAGGTAGGGCTGCGTGGTTTAGGTAAATTGATCCCGCAATTAATATGCAATTGTCTATTATCTTACTTAATTACAACAAGTCACATCTAACCATAAATTGTTTAGAGTCGCTATACAACCAATATTGGAATGAATTTGAAAATGATATATTTGAAACAATAGTAGTTGATAACGCATCGGAAAAAAAAGAATTACAGGTGCTTTTAGAAAAAATTAAAATGAATAAATATAAAAGTCTAAAACTTATTAAGAACAATGAAAATCTCGGGTTTAGTAAGGGCTGCAATCTGGGCGCAGAGAAAGCAATAGGAAAATATTTATTTTTTTTAAACAACGATACAATAGTTAGGGATAAAGGAATAGTCGGAATGATAGAATGTATGGAAAAAGATACAGATGTATCAATTCTTGGCGGACAATTAAGAAATGTTGATGGAGAAAAGCAAGCATCAACGGGCAAATTTTACACGCTATTTAATACATTCTTGCTTTTAATAGGGATGCAGAAAATTGGGATTTTGGATAAAAGCCCCAAAAAAATTGCAGAAGTGGATTGGGTAAAGGGAGCACTCCTTATGGTAAGAAAAGATTTGTTTGGAAAGCTTTTAGGGTTTGATGAGAAAATTTTTATGTACATTGAGGATATGGAATTTTGCTACAGGGCTAAAAAACTTGGTTTTAAAACATATTTTTATCCTGATATTGCAGTCATGCATCAGGATCAGGGTAGCTCAAACCGTACTTTTGCGATTGTTCAAATTTACAAAGGACTTTTGTATTTTTACAAAAAGCACAGGAGCTATCCGGAATACATGATGGTTAAGTTAATGCTTTACACAAAAGCAGGTTTTGCTATTATAATAGGGTCTCTAACGGGAGATAAATACCTTACATCAACTTTCAGAAAGGCAATTCAATTTTAATATGAAGTTAGTCAAATGGTTAGGTCAAAATATTTTTCTTGTTTTTACATTATTTCTTCTCGCTTTCATTCCCCTTTTCCCAAAAATTCCTTTACTTGGCGTAACTCATGTTAATGTTTACATTAGAGCTGAGGATTTTATAATTTTATTTTTCGTTTTGTTTTATTTGTTTCAGGTTGTACGGCGTAAACAAACTATAAGAACCCCGCTTACTATCGCAATTTTGGCCTTCTGGACTGCCGGATTTATATCCACACTTTTAGGAGTGCTTTTTATTTTTCCGTATCTTAAAGACCCCAACATTACGGGAGATCCGAGGATATATGCACGAAACGCTTTTCTTTTTTATGGAAGACACATTGAGTACATGTCTTTGTTTTTTATCGCTTACGCAGGAATTAAAAATAAGAAAAGTATAAAATTTATAGCACCTGTAATTATTGGCGTATTTTTGGTTGCAGTATTGTATGGTTATGGGCAGCGTTTTATACCTCAAAAATTTCCGGCATTTTCAACTATGAATGAGGAATTTGCCAAAGGAATTCCTCTTGTTCTTGACGCTGCAGGAAGGCTTCAGTCAACTTTTGCCGGACACTACGATTTTTCTGCTTACCTTGTGATGATGATTCCATTGGTTGGAAGCCTGATATTTGGTTATAAAAAATGGTTTGTCCGCCTAGGCCTCGTAACAATTGATTTACTCGCATTTGTTGCTCTTCTTATGACTCAGTCCAGAACATCCTTTTTGATGTATCTTTTGGCAGTTATTTTTATGCTAATTCTTCAGAAGCAAAAGAAATGGATTATTCCAGTAATCATTGTCAGCTTCGTTCTTCTTAGAACATTTACGGGTCTTTACGCGCGGTATTCAGCAACTTTTTCATCTGTGAACCGTATAGTTGACGCAAGAACGGGAAAGGTTGTGGGTTATGGTGATAGCGTAAACGGAAAGTTTGTTATCAATAATATTCAACCCAGCGGTCACGATCTGTATGCCGGATCACTTTCAACAAGCGGTAAGAAAATCGGTAGTACAAAAGATATAACCATCAAGACCCAAAAGGGAAACGCAAAGAACATTGATGTGCAAAATCTACAAGGAGATTTTATCATCCAAAAAGCAAGCGCGCTGGATGCGTCAATTACCACACGTCTTCAGGCGGAATGGCCCAACGCCATCAAGGCTTTCCAAAGAAATATCTTGTTTGGCAGCGGGTATTCATCAATCACTTTGGCTACGGACGGAAACTATTTTAGGTTCTTAGGGGAAACAGGGCTTTTAGGTTTTGGGATATTTGGTTTAATTTTTCTAATCTACGCAATTTATGCAGCAAAAATTATTCCATCGGTTGAAGATTCATTATCGCGAAGCCTTGTGATAGGAGTATCGGCCGGGATATTTGGTTTGGGGCTTAACGCAACACTTATTGATGTTTTTGAGGCTTCAAAAATTGCCTATGTACTTTGGTTACTTGTCGGGATATCAGTCGGGATTTTGGACCAGTATCGCAAAAAATCAATAAATATTCTTGAGGAGATAAAAAGTGCATTAACTTCAGTGCCGGCGATAATAATTTATCTGATTTCAGCATCTCTTATTTTCTTCTGGAGAATGTTAAATAATTTTTTTGTGGCGGACGATTTTACATGGCTACGTTGGGTGGACTGTAGTTCTCTGATAGAAAAAGGAGTTACTAATTGCTCTTCTAAAATAAATGTATTAGCCAATTTCTTTACCAACTCAGGTGATTTTTTCTACCGACCCGGTATGAAAGCCTATTTCTATTTTCTCTATAACAGCCAATTCGGGGGTACGAGTCCGGTTATTTATCATCTTTTTTCTCTAGGTCTGCATACAGCTTGTTCTATGCTTGTTTTTTTAATCTCCAGAAGATTGTTAAAAGATAAGCTTTTTGCATTCTTGGCTGCACTCGTTTTCCTACTTCTCACATCTCACTCGGAAACAGTGTATTGGATTTCAGCAGTAGGTCATTTATTTGCATCATTTTTCACGCTCCTTGCAGTGTGGTTTTATATGAAATGGGTAGCGAGCAGAAAAATCTTTTATCTTATTCTTTCAATAATCTTTACTTTTTTTGCTCCTTTATTTCACGAGTATGGCGTAATAGCACCTGTGCTGGTAGTGTTATATGGGATAATTTCCTCAAAGTACGTTGAGAAAAAAGAGAAATCTGGTCTTAAACATTACATTTTTTATGCTCTGCCCATTTTAGTTTATTTTTTCTTAAAAATTACTTCTCACAGTTTTTGGTCGGCAGGTGATTACCGTTATAATCTTTTCAAATTACCCTTCAACATCTTCGGAAATTTGGTTGGTTTTGCAGGTTTTGTGTTTACAGGCAACCCATTTATCGCTTGGTACCAGATTATAAGGGACAATGCCAAAAATAATTTATTTATTGCTGCTATCTGCATGGCAGTTGTTGTTGCGCTCGCAGTATTTACATACAAGAAAATAAATAAAGGATTTAAAAAATCTGATAAAGAGATAATACTAATTAGTATTGTTCTTTTTGTCACTCCGCTTTTGCCCTTTCTTCCGCTTGGAAATATAGCTCCTAGATACGCGTATCTCGCGTCATTTGGAGCAATATTATTCATGATCTTCATATTGCAGAAAATATATTATTATTTATACTCCTCCAATAAATATTTCGCCTGGCTTGCGATTCTATTAATACCAGCTATTTTTATTGTGATTCAGGTGTCCCAGCTGCAAAAAGAAAACAAGGATTGGCAGTATGCAGGCGCAATAACTAATAGCTTTATGCAATATATGGATAATGGTTACGATTACTTAAGATTGGGAGAAATTAAAAAGCCTGTATTTTATTTTGTGAATGTACCGCAGCGTTATAAATCAGCTTGGGTTTTTCCTGTTGGGATTAACGACGCTATGTGGTTCCGCTATAAAGACAGTGATTATATTACCTATACACCACAATCGCTTGATGAAGCACGTTTATTAGCCTCGGGTCACCGTAATGCTCGAATATTTATTTTTGACGAAGTTGGGAATATCCGCATAATCAAGAAATGAAAAAAACCGGAAAATTATACTCCATACTTTTAGCGGTGATTCTCTTGGTAGGATTTGCTGTAAGGCTATACCGGTTCAATAATCCAATTGCAGATTGGCACAGTTGGCGTCAGGCAGACACATCAGCAGTTTCCAGGAATTTTGTTAAAAATAGTTTTGACGTACTTCACCCAAGATTTGATGATCTTTCAAATGTTCCATCAGGGCTTGATAATCCTCAGGGATACCGGTTTGTAGAATTTCCAATTTATAACATTAAGCAAGCATTTCTTTTCAAAACACTTGGGCTATTTACGCTTGAAGAATGGGGTAGATTGATAAGTATTTTTGCATACGTTTGTAGCTCTCTTTTTTTATATCTTTTGGTATCCCGTCATAGTAATAAGACTATTGGCTTGTTAAGCGCGTTTTTTTACACTTTTATCCCCTACAATATTTATTATGGCAGAACAATTTTGCCCGATCCATTGATGGTTACTGCGTCACTTGGGGGAATTTATTTTTTTGATTTATGGTTAGAAAATTTCAAATCCAGGAGCAAAAATTATTTATTTTTTATTTTAGCAACCATTTTTACAGCCTGCGCATTATTGGTCAAGCCTTACGCTTTATTTTTTACGCTGCCGATGATTGTATTGGTTTGGCAAAAGTGGGGAATAGGATTTTTAAAAAAATGGCAGCTGTGGATTTTTGCCATTCTTTCTGTACTTCCTCTTATTTGGTGGAGAAATTGGATTACCCAATACCCGGCCGGAATTCCCGCTAACGAATGGCTTCTCAATGGAAACGGGATACGTTTCAGACCGGCTTTTTTCCGCTGGATTTTTTATGAAAGGATTACAAAGTTAATAAGCGGATACCTGGGAGTAATTATTTTGGCAGTTGGTATTTGGAAAATAAAAAAACAAAAAGAATGGATGTTTTTTGTTTCATTTTTGTTAAGTTCGTTATTGTACGTAATTGTTTTTGCAACAGGGAATGTGCAGCACGATTATTATCAGATACTTATTATGCCAAGCCTGTCGATATTTTTCGCAATAGGAAGTTACTATTTGTACATACTAAATTTAAAAAAGCAACCGGTTGGGAAAATAGTTTTGGCGATAAGTCTTATAAGTCTTTTCTGGTTTGGGTGGAGTCAGGTAAAGGATTATTTTAATATTAATAATCAGTCAATTATTACGGCAGGTAAGGCAGTTGATAAACTTACTCCAAAAGATGCAAAGGTTATCGCAAATTATAATGGCGATACCTCATTTCTTTATCAAACTAACAGACAGGGTTGGGCAAGTCTGCAAAATCCACTTCCTGAAATGGTCCAAAAAGGAGCGGACTATCTGGTTCTTCTTAATCCGACAGAAAAAGATATGGATTTTGGCAAGCCCTACCAAATCGTTACGCGCACTCGAGAATATATTATTTTTGATTTACACAAAAGCCCATGAAGATTTTGATGGTTAGCTCCTTTCTCCCGTATCCGCTTTTTTCGGGAGGGCAGGTCAGGCTTTTTAATCTTATTAAGGAATTGTCAGCGCGTCACGAGATAACATTAATTTGTGAGAAACGTGAGAATCAAACCGCTGAGGATGAAAATGAGCTCGGGAAAATCTGTAAAAAAATTATAACAGTTAAAAGGAAGAAGCAATGGTCAATGAGAAATATATTGAAAACTGCATTCTCTTCAAATTCATTTTTGGTTACAGGCCACACCAACATAGAAATGCAAAATAAAATAAAAGAAGAACTAGAAAGAGAAAAGTACGATTTAATTCATGTGGAAACTTATTATATAATGCAAAATTTACCCTCTGCATTATCAATTCCTGTAGTTTTGGCGGAACACAACATAGAGTATCAGGTTTACAAGAAGTATGTTGACCAAGGATCGCTATTTTTAAAACCTTTGCTTTCTTTGGATGTTGCAAAAATACAGAAAGAGGAGGAAAGTTTTTGGAAAAAAGCTGATAAATTAATTGCAGTTTCAGGGGATGATAAAAACGCGATGGAGAAAAAGGGGCTTATGCCCGTTATTGTTGCGAATGGGGTGGACACTGAGAAATTTAGTTTTAAACTAGAATTAAGAATTAAGAAGCAAGAATTAAGGCGAATTTTGTTTATTGGTGATTTTAAGTGGTTGCAAAATAGAGACGCTGTGAAGTTTATAGTTGAGGAGATATGGCCCAAAATAATTTCAAATTTCAAATTTCAAATTTCAAATTCTCAATTAAAATTGTGGATTGTTGGGAGAGAGATTCCGGACTCTATAAAAAACTTAACAAATGATCAAGATATCATTTTTGATGAAGAAGGATCAGCTAGGCCAACGGAAGAATTATTCCAGGAGGCTGATATTCTTTTTGGCTCCGATCAGAATAGGCGGAGGGACTAGTTATAAAATACTTGAGAGCATGAGCAGTGGTACGCCCGTCGTAACTACAGAACTTAGCGCAAGTGTAATTGATGCAAAGGATAGCATAAATATTATGGTAGGCAAAAATGCTCAAGAGCTATCTGAAAAAACATTAAAGCTTCTTTCTGATAAAAGACTTTATCAAGCAGTGGCAAAAAATGGGCGGAGCTTGATTGAAGAAAAATACACATGGAGAAAAATCGCCAATGAGCTGGATAAAGTTTATAAAAGTCTGATATGAACAAAGTTGATTTATCAATTGTTATCCTAAATTACAACACCAAGCAGTTGACACTTGATGCTATTTCATCAATTGAAAAGAACTATCCGGATGAAGTTAAATCTGAGAAATACGAAGTGATAGTTGCGGATAATGCTTCACCGGATGACTCGCATAAAGCGTTCGAAGAGTATAAAAAGAAAAGTAAAATTAAATCTTTTCACGTCGTTGATAACGGTGGGAATATTGGGTTCTCCAAAGGCAATAATAACGGCTTAAAATATTCTCAGGGACGGTATGTTTTATTTCTGAATCCCGACACGGTAGTTTATCCCAAAACATTGGACAAAATGGTTGAGTTTATGGATACACATCTTGGCGCCGGAGCTGCAACCTGCAAAGTCGAGATCCCTGCGGGTGGAATTGATGATGCATCTCATCGGGGATTCCCAACTCCCTGGAACGCCTTAACTCACTTTTCAGGTTTTGAAAAGTTATTTCCAAAAAGTCGAATATTCGCAGGATATACTCAAGGATTTAAAGATATGAATAGCGTGCATGAGGTTGATGCCATATCGGGAGCTTTCTTATTTGTTCGGCGGGAAGTTGGGGAGCAGATCGGCTGGTGGGATGAAGAATACTTTTTTTATGGAGAAGATATCCAGTTTTGTTACAACATTAAAAAAGCAGGATATAAAATCTATTATGTGCCAGATGTCAGCATTCTTCACTACGGAGGCGTGTCAAGCGGTATTAAAAAGCAATCCCACCACATAACCACAGCAGATAAAGAGCACCGAAAAATTATGCAGAGTCATCGTTTTGCCGCGATGCGGATTTTTTACAAAAAAAATTATCAGAAAAGATACCCCAAGTTTGTTAGTTGGATTGTAAACAAAGGAATTGACAGCCTACATAAAAAGCATTCGTCTTAGCCTCTGTGTTATACTTAAAGCATGAAAATTGGCATTGATGCAAGGCTTTGGAGCGAAACTGGAGTTGGGAGATATATCCGCAATTTGGTAAAGGAACTTCAAGTATTGGACAAGAAGAATGAGTATGTTTTGTTTGTCAGAAAGGCAGATTACGATAAGGTTAAATTTCAAATTTCAAATGATAAATTCCATATCAGAATTGCGGATATCCGTTGGCACACAATTGACGAGCAGCTGAAGCTTCCTCATATACTAGATAAAGAAAATGTGGACTTGGTTCATTTTCCTTATTTTTCTGTTCCTGTGGGTTACAAAAAGCCTTTCGTTATGACAATTCATGATTTGATTCTTAATCATTTCCCGACAGGTAAAGCCTCCAAGCTCCCTCTGTATTTATATCAATTAAAGCGTCTTGGCTATGATTATGTAGTAAAAAAAGCAGTGAAGAGAGCGCAAAAAATTATCGTTCCCCTCAATGCTGTCAGAGATGATTTGGTAGCAACACTTGGAGTCAAAGAAGAAAAAGTTGCTGTAACGTATGAAGGCTTTGATGAAAAAATAATCAGTAAAGATAAGTCATCGATTGATGATACTAAATATTTTTTGTATGTTGGGAACGCATATCCACACAAGAATATCGAAAGACTAATAAAAGCCTTTTCCCTTTTTAGAAAAGAACAAAATGCAGAAGTACATTTGCTGTTGGTTGGCAAGGACGACTATTTTTATAAAAAACTTTCAGAAAAAATAAGGAAAGAAAATTATTCTGGAATTTTGATAAGGAACAATGTAAAAGATTATGAGCTTGCAAATTATTATAATAACGCTATAGCGCTCATTTCCCCCTCTCTTATGGAAGGATTTGGACTTCCGGTGCTTGAAGCAATGGCATCATCATGTGCCGTACTTGCGTCAGATATTCCCTCACTCAGAGAAGTGTGCGAAGGTGCGGCGTTATACTTTAATCCGCATTCTATTACAGAGATAAAAGATAAAATGAATCTTATTTTTAATACTGACAAAGAAACTCTAGAAAAATTAATAAATAAAGGATTAGATCGTTCTCAGCAATTTTCCTGGAAAAAAATGGCAGAACAAACACTGAAAGTTTATGAAAGTTGCTTTAGTTTACGATAGGATCAATAAATGGGGCGGTGCTGAGAGGCTTCTCCTTGCGCTTCATGAATTATTCCCTGAAGCGTCTCTTTATACATCCGTTTATGATAAGGAAAAAGCTCTTTGGGCAGAAGTTTTTGATATTAGAACTTCTTTTCTGCAAAACATTCCATTTGCCTCAACAAATCATGAACTTCTTGCAGCGTTTATGCCTTTGGCATTTGAAAGTTTTACTTTTGACGAGTATGATTTGGTGATCTCACTAACTAGTGAGGCAGCAAAAGGAATTATCACAAAACCCGGTACAATACATATTTGTTATTGCCTAACCCCTACCCGGTATTTGTGGAGCGGTTATGACGAATACTTCAAGAGTGATAGTCTCAAAATTATGTCAAAACCTATTGTTTCAGGTCTTCGCAGGTGGGATATAGCAGCGAGCAGACGGCCAGATGCCTTTATCGCGATATCCAAGGAAGTTCAAAAAAGAATTAAAAAATATTATGGAAGAGAATCTGATTTGGTTTATCCGCCAGTGACATTGAGCGCAAGAGCGCAAGAGCGCAAGAGCGCAACGAAGGAAGGAGAATATTTTCTAGTTGTGTCACGTTTGTCAAAGTTTACGGGATATAAGAGAGTTGACTTGGTTATTGAAGCTGTCAATGAACTTAAAATTCCTTTGAAAATTATTGGGGATGGAAGCTTGAGAAAAGAACTGGAACAAATGGCAGGACCGACAATCGAATTTATAGGAAATGTTAATGATGATGAATTGGGTGGATATTACAAAAACTGCAAAGCATTGATCTTTCCGGGGAAAGAGGACTTGGGGTTGGTAATGATTGAGGCACAAATGTTTGGAAAACCGGTTATTGCTTACAAGGAAGGTGGAGCTGTAGAATTGGTGATTGAGGCCAAGACGGGAATATTTTTCCAGCAGCAAACAAAAAAATCATTAATTGAAGCGCTACAGAAATTTGAAAAAACCAAATTTGATTCAAAAGCCTGCAGAAAAAATGCAGAAAAATTTAGCATGGATAAATTTAAGCAAAATTTCTTGTCGGTTGTGAATAAATTGATTTGATATTATAATGAAGATTGTATGAAAATTGTAGTTTTTGCCGGAGGAGTCGGTACAAGGCTCTGGCCGCTTTCAAGAAAAAATACTCCCAAGCAGTTTGGAAAAATTATAGGGAATGAGTCTACGCTACAACAAACCGTAAGCCGGTTAACTGTTGAATTTAAATCAGAAGATATTTATATAGCAACAGGCAAGCAGTATAAGGATGTAGTTATGAAGCAGCTTCCCAATATCCCAAAGGAAAATTTTATTTTTGAACCAATGATGCGGGACGTTGGGCCTGCGATTGGCTTGTCGTCCTTTATTCTTGAGAAGAAATTCCCAAATGAACCCATCGCAATTCTTTGGAGTGACCATATGGTCAAAAACGAAGAAGCGTTCAGGCATGTCCTGCGTCTTGCCGAGAAGAAGATTGTTTCCAAAGAAACTGAATTTGTCTTTATAGGACAAAAACCCCGTTTTCCCAATCAAAACTGCGGCTGGATCCAGCTCGGTGAAGAAAGTGAAAGCAGTAATGGTGCAAGTGTTTATGAATTTAAAAGACTTTGTTATCGGCCAAAGCCAGAGGAGGCTGATAAATTTTTTAATGACAAGAACTATGTTTGGAATTTGGGATATTTTGTGACTACACCCAAATATCTTACAACACTTTTCAAAAAGTATACTCCTGATATGTCAAAGCTTCTATCAGAAGTTCAAAATGATTACGGATCAGACAAATATGAAAAAACACTTGAAGATATTTATCCAAAACTTGAAAAAATCAGTTTTGATGATGCTATTCTGGTCAAACTTTCTCCAAACAACCTTAAAGTTATTGCGACCGATCTTGGCTGGAGCGATGTGGGGGCATGGGACGCATTGAAGGAGGCCCTGGAAACACATAAAGAGGAAAATGTAACCCGGGGAAATATAGAATTGGAAGATACAAAGGACGTTTTAATGTTCAATTATGAAGAAAAGCTATGTATCGGTATTGATTTGTCGGAAATGGTTGTAATTAATACAGAGGATGTTTTGCTAGTGTGTCCCAAAGGTTCAATTCCTAAAATAAAAAAGTTCGTTGAAAATTTAACCGGAACTGACCACGAGCATTTAATATAAATAATGCCAAACAAAGAGACACAAAAAAATACATGGTACGATTTTGCCAAACGAGTATTGGATATTTTTTTTTCTGCAATTATTCTTATGTTCTTCTCCCCAATTATTGTGATTGTTGCCATATTAATTAAAATAGAAACACCTGGCCCCATTCTTGCTGATACTCCTGAGAGGGTAGGAAAAGATGGTGAATTGTTTTATCCCTATAAATTCAGATCAATGATTGTTAACGCCTACCAGCTTTTAAAGACAGACCCTAAGCTCAGGAAGGCCTATGAGGAGCAGCAAAAAGGGGGAAACTATAAAATAAAAAATGATCCAAGGATTACAAAAGTCGGTAAATTTATAAGAAAGCATTCGCTTGATGAAATTCCTCAGCTCTTAAATGTGCTTAAGGGTGAAATGAGCCTGGTTGGTCCTCGTCCATACTATCCTGAGGAGCTTGAGAAGCAGCAGCAAAGATATCCCCAAACCAAGAATTCGGTTAAAGAGGTGTTGTCGGTAAAACCGGGGATTACGGGCCGTTGGCAGGTGTCGGGCAGAAGCGAAGTGAATTTTGACAAGAGAATCCAAATGGATGCAACTTATGCAAAGCGGCGTTCTGTTTTTTATGATCTCTTGATTATAGCTAAGACCCCATGGGCGATGATTTCAGGCCGCGGTGCCCTCTAAGTGCTGTTTTATGAAACATATTTACCTTACCCTTGTCAAGTTGACATTTTTGGGCAAATTTTCGTAAGATATATAAATGGGTGGATTTGATAAGATTGAGTTAACGCCAAAAAGTCCACCGCTCGCCTCGCAGCGAAGCGGGCCTGCCTCAAGTGTGAGTCAAGGCGGTTCTATTAAGAGTGACAAAAAGGAAAAAGGCAACCAGGATTTTGCCAAGGCAGAAACCAACAACTCATTTATGACCAACAGGAAAAAAAGAAAATTCAAGATGGGCAAGCGCTATCCGATTGCGCTTTCGATTGTTGCTTTTATTCTTCTATTGATTGGAATTCCAGCCTATGCTACTTACAAATCCGGTCTGAAGACCTACCGGGAAGCAAAGCTTGTTTCAGCTGCTATCAAAAACCAAAATGTTGAATTGGCTGGAGCAGAAATTGATAAAACCCAAAAATATCTGGCTGAGACCCAGAGAAATTTTCATTTTTTAATTCCTCTCAAATTTGTTCCTTTGGTTAACTGGTATTATAATGATGCGGATCACATGCTCAATGCCGGTAAGCACGGACTTGACGCCGCAACTATAGCAGTTGATTCAATTAAGCCTTACGCTGACGTTTTGGGGCTTAAAGGGCAGGGTACTGCGACAGGTTCTACGGAAGACAGGATCAAAACAGCTGTTTTGACAATTGGAAAAATAACCCCTCAAATTGATAAGATTTCGGGAAAACTTGATCTGATAAAAAAAGAGATGGATGAGGTAGATCCAAAGCATTACCCGACTTTGATTTTCGGAAATAAAGTTCAAACGCAGATTGCAAATGTGCGAACTCTTACCGATGACGGGGCTACATTTGTGAGCGACGCCAAACCCTTGGTTAAAGTTCTGCCTTCTCTACTTGGAGAGAACGAAGAAAAGAAATACTTGGTATTATTTCAAAATGACAAGGAACTCCGTCCGACGGGTGGATTTTTAACGGGTTACGCGATTATAAAAATTGATAAAGGGATAATAAAGCTTGACAAGTCAGAAGATATTTATGTTCTTGATGATTCTATTCCAAATAAGAAAAGAGCACCAGCCCCAATACTCAAATATTTGCCAAAAGTCTCGGTGCTGAATCTTAGAGACAGTAATCTATCTCCGGATTTTATTGAGTCAATGAAGACATTTAAATCTATGTATGATACCTCAACGCAGAAAGTTGAGGTAGACGGAATTGTTGCAATTGATACGAACGTGCTTGTAAACACTATTAAAATACTTGATGACAGCGTGACTGCAGGTGGAGTTACCTTTAATACCAAAAACGATCCCCGCTGTGATTGCCCGTCGGTTATTTACGCGCTTGAAGACAATATTTCGCGTCCCGTTAATTATGTCAAAACTGACAGAAAGGGTTTGCTTGGTGATCTTTTGGGAGCAATCATGAATAAAGCACTTACCTCCAGTCCTAAAATCTATTGGGGGCCGCTTTTCCAGTCATTTATCCAGGGAACCAACGAGAAGCATATACTGGCTTATCTGTATGATGAGGAGGCGCAAAAAGGGATAGAAGGACTTAACGCTGCGGGCAAGATCCGGGAATTTGAAGGAGATTATTTGCATATTAATGAGACTAGTTTTTCAGGCGCCAAGGTAAATATATTTATGCAGGAGGAAGTTGAAAATAATTACACCGTTAAAGACGGTAATATCACCAAGACAGTGACTATAAAGTACAAAAATCCATTTCCCCCATCTGATTGTAATCTTGAGCGGGGAGGACTCTGTCTTAACGCTGAATATAGAGATTGGTTCAGGATTTATGTGCCAAAGGGGAGCGAGCTGATCGATAGCAAGGGCTCCCAAGTTAAGCTTACAAGCTCAGAAGATCTAGGTAAAACTGTGTTTGAAGGATTTTTGACAGTCAGACCAAAAGGTACCAAAACTTTCACAATAACTTACAAGCTGCCTTTTAAACTGAAAAGCGGCTCCCCTCTTCCTGCTCTTATCCAGAAGCAGCCGGGAACAAACGGTAATATATACACTAACATTGTGAACGGAAAAACAGTTGAAACATTTCCTCTACTGACTGATAAAGAGCTCAAGCTTAAGATTTAAATCTTATGAGGAATTTTAAGACAGAAGGAATTATCATCAAAAGGCGCAATTATAAAGATTCAGACCGCACCTTAACTGTTCTGACTAAGACGCATGGAAAGATCTATGTAAGGGCCGCAGGAGTCCGCAAGATCACAAGTCGTCGAGCGGGCCACATAGAGCTTCTCAACCACTCTATTCTTACTCTTTATCAAGGTAATGCTTCTCCTGTTCTAACCGAGGCCGCGACCATTAATAATTTCTCAGGGGTTAAAAATGATTTAGCAAATATGGGACTTGCCTTCCACCTTTGTGAGTTGGTAGACGGGCTTTGTCCTGAAAATCAGGAAAATATACGCGCTTTCTTTCTTCTGAAAGAGACATTGGATAAGTTATGCAGCACAGAAAATAAAAAAACAATTGTCAATGAATTTGAAGTACAGCTTTTAACAATTCTTGGATACTCAATTAAAGCCAATTTTGTAACTGCCCCGGAACCCGACCAAACAGGACTCGATAGGCAGAGTTTTATAGAAAACATCTTGGAGCGCAAGCTCAAAAGTCGCAACATCTTCGCAAAACTGCAATAAATCACAACGCCTTTCTCCTTTTTGCTATAATACCCATATGAGTGATAATTTGATGGAGAAGATCGTAGCGCTTTGCAAGAGGCGGGGATTTATTTTTCAGGGTTCTGAAATTTATGGTGGGTTAGGAGGAACTTGGGATTACGGACCTGCTGGGGCCTCACTTAAGAAGAATATCATAGATTTATGGTGGAAGGAAATGGTGCAATTTCGCGACGATGTTGTAGGAGTTGATGCCGCAATTATGATGAATCCTAAAGCTTGGGAAGCCTCAGGGCATGTGGAAGCGTTTACAGATCCGCTGGTCGAATGTAAGGTTTGTCACAAACGTTTTAGGGCTGATAAACCAGAAGAAATAGAAGCTCACACGAATAGTCATTTAAAAGGAAAAGATTATAAAGATTTTATAGATTATGACAAAGTTGGACAAGACAAGCGATACACAGAGCCCATGAATTTCAACCTATTGGTAAAGTCCTATTTAGGAGTAGTGGAAGGAAAACAATCTGAAATTTACTTGAGAGGCGAAATCACAAATGGTGTGCATGTAAATTTTAAAAATGTCATGGACTCAACTAGGGTTAAAATACCTTTTGGAATCGCGCAAGTCGGCAAAGCTTTCCGCAACGAAATAACGCCGGGAAATTTTGTATTCCGCTCCCGCGAATTTGAGCAAATGGAAGTGCAATATTATATTAAGCCTCAGGAAGCAGAAGGAAAGAAATGGTTTGAATATTGGAAGAAAAATAGAATGGAATGGTATTTGTCGCTTGGAATGAAAAAAGAGAATCTTAGATTCAGAGATCATGAGCCAAAGGAGCGCGCACATTATGCAAAAATGGCAACAGATATTGAGTATAAGTCTCCCTGGGGATGGCAGGAGTTCATGGGGATTCATCACAGAGGAGATTGGGATTTGTCTCGTCATCAAAAGTATAGCGGTCAGGACTTGAGCGTTCTTGATCAAGAAACCGGTAAAAGATTCATTCCGTGGGATATTGAAACGTCAGCAGGAGTAACGCGTTCTTTACTATTTATCTTGGTTGACGCATATCGTGAGGAGAGCAATAGGATTTGGTTGCAGTTAAATCCAAAAATTGCTCCTTACAAAGTTGCTATTTTCCCCCTTCTTGCAAACAAATCTGATTTGGTTGCTAAAGCAAAAGGGATTTTTGATAACCTTAAAGAAGATTTCATGGTTGCATTTGATGATAGGGGTAACATTGGTAAGCGCTATTTAGCGCAGGATGAGATTGGTACGCCTTGGTGTGTTACAGTCGATTTCCAAACCCTTGAGGATGATACAGTAACTATCAGGTATCGGGATACCACCAAGCAGGAGCGAATGGCGATAAAAGATTTGGCAAGTTATTTTCAAAAGAAACTTGCTTGACCACGTCAAACGCGGCTTGACAGCAGGAATTAAATTAAAGTATTATTTAACAAGATGAATTGGTTCAAAAAAAGAAATAATCAAATTATTGCGGGAGTAGTAATTGTTCTACTTCTTGTAAGTGGATTTTTAATTTTTGGCGGTAAATCCAAATCAAAAGCTCCAGAAACTATCCAGGATCAGTCAGTTCAAAATATTTCGGCTGAAGAGCTAGGTCTAACGATAACAGCAAAACCTGACAATAAGGCAGTAAAATTTGCTATCTCAAAAGCATCAAGTATAAAATCTATTGAGTATGAAGTTACGTACGAAGCTGATTCCACAGCAGCTGAGCAAAGCGAGGGTGGGGAACCTAGGGTGCAGAGAGGGATCACAGGAGACGCAAAGATAGATTCCGGAAAAGGCAGTTATGAATCCGATTGGCTCGATCTGGGAAGTTGTTCAAAAAATGTTTGCCGATACGATTCAGGGGTTGAGTCGGTTAACCTTACTCTAAAAATTGTCAAAAATGATGGAAAAATTTATCAAGCGGAAAAATCCCTCGACTTAAAGTAAATCTTCATAATAAAACTCTCTTACGCATTTCTTACAATTAGAACGCTACATTTTGTAGTTACTCTTGCTCCTGTACACTACGACATCCCAAAATCATGTTGACAAGGTGAATTTTTGGGTCCAGAATATATAAATAGGTAAAAGTAGGAAAAAGTAGGTCGTCTGCAAAGCAGACTTCATAGTTTAGAAATTAGAAATAAAATTAGAGAGGCAGGAATATGTTAATTGGACAGTATGAAAGTAAAATTGGTGAAAAACATCAAGCAGCATTACCTAAAAAATTCAGGGAGATTCTTGGTGACCGATTAATTATTACAAAGGGGTTTGAAAATTGCTTGATTGTAGTGTCAGTCGACAATTGGAAAACTCTTCTGGAAGGAACGGAGGGAAAACCGTTTACGAGTAAAGCAACGCGTGAATTGCAAAGGTTTTTATTGGGAAACGCGACAGACATAACGCTTGACAGTAAAGGAAGATTTGTAATACCTGAATATTTAAGAGAATTCGCAAGCATAAAAACTGAAGTAGTCATAGCCGGAATTGAGAGATTTATCGAGATCTGGGACAAAGGTAAATGGGAAGATCAGCAAAAGGAATTGAGTAAAAACATTGAATCAATCGCAGAAAGGCTGTCCGAAGGAAAGAGTGAATCATGAATAAAGAATTAAGAATTAAGGGAAATTAAACCATAATTCATACTTCATAATTCTTGATTCTAAAAAAAGATGGGTAATACATATCACACGACAGTACTTTTAGAAGAAACAGTAGATGGTTTAAATGTTAAAGAAGGGAAGAAATATATCGACGCTACATTGGGAGGAGGAGGACACAGTTTTGAGATTTTGAAGCGCGGAGGGAGAGTATTGGGTTTGGATGCAGATCAAGATGCGCTTGATTTTGTTCAGGAAGAATTAAGAATTAAGAATCAAGAATTAAGGTTTGAAAAGAAAAATTTAACCTTAGCAAAGGGAAATTTTAAGGACATTGATAAAATTGCAACAGAATTTGGATTTGAAAAAGTTTTTGGCATTGTTTTTGATCTTGGGGTCTCGAGCCACCAGCTAGACACTGTGGAAAGAGGGTTTAGTTTTCAAAGCACTGGCCCTTTAGACATGCGGATGGATCGAGATCTTAGCGTCAAAGCTGCGGATTTGGTAAATATCCTAACGAAAGGAGAGCTTTATGAGTTATTTAATAAACTGGGTGAGGAGCATTTTGCTCACGCCATATCAGAAAGTATTGTTAGCAGTCGCCGAGTAAGTCCAATTAAGACGACATCAGAATTGGTAGAAATTGTAAGAAGCGCCGTGCCAAGACTGAAACATAATATTAATCCGGCGACTAAAGTATTTCAAGCGCTGAGAATTGCGATAAACGATGAGTTTAATAACTTGAAGGAAGCTCTACCAAAAGCACTGGAGTTATTGGATGCACATGGAAGATTAGCCGTAATCGCGTTTCATTCACTTGAGGATAGAATAATAAAAAATCAATTTAAAGAATTTGCTGAAATGGGACAGGGAGTCATTATTACAAAAAAACCGATTAGTCCAAGTTTTGCTGAAATTGAAGGAAACAGGCGCTCAAGAAGCGCAAAATTAAGAATTATTGAAAAGATATAAACTTTTAAAAATATGAGAAGACCGAGTCAATTAATTTTTCTTATTTTTCTGGTTATAGTTGCCTTGGGCATTGTGCGGGTTACTATTGAAAATAGTATTTCAACAACCGGGATTGAATTGGTGAGGCTTCAAGATAAGTTGTCTGCATATAAAAAAGACAATGAACTGCTTTCGGAAAAATATTTGGAGAACTCATCCCTCCTTAGTATTTCGGCCAAAGCCCGACAAAAAGGATTCGTGGATTCAAAGAATCAGGTTTATTTATCAGCCCCGTTGCCATTGGCACTCAAGCAATAAGAGCTTTTTGATACAATTAATGTATGAGCTTACGTTACAGAATTAGTTTATTGCTTTTTATCATATTTTTTTTCCTAATTACGGCTAGGCTTTTTTATTGGCAAATAGTGCGGGCATCTGAGCTTCAGTTGCTCGGACAGGCTCAATACGGAAGGCAAATTAACTTACCTGCAACACGCGGGGAAATAAAAACATCCGACAATTTTACAATCGTTGCCAATAAACTCTCTTTCATTGCTTTTGCCAATCCGAAAGAAATAAAAGATAAGGTAGGTTTGGCTGAAAAATTGGGCTCTCTTCTTGATACTGATCCCGCTTCAATCAGCGCACAGCTTGCGCTTAACCGTTATTGGGTGCCGCTTAAATCAGATGTTGTAGTTGAAGAAAAGGAGAAAATAGAACCATTAAAATTGCCCGGAGTTGGGTTTCAGGAGGGAACAACACGCTTTTACCCGGAGGCATCATTGTCAGCAAAGCTTTTGGGTTTCGTGGGCAGAGATGAAAATGGGGGAGATAAGGGGTATTTTGGTCTGGAGGGATATTATGACAGGCAGTTAAGAGGAAAAGCCGGTCAGGCAGTAGTGATACACGACGCGACAGGCCGCCCAATACTTTCCAAGCTGGATGGAAATACCGGAAAAACTGATGGACGGAGTTTAGTTTTAAATATTGACCGTACGATTCAGTTTATGCTTGACAATACGCTTAAAGATGGAATCGAACAATATGGTGCCTCAGGCGGTATGGCAGCAGTAATGAATCCCAAAACTGGAGGAATTATTGCAATGTCATCTTTTCCGACTTATGACCCTAGGCATTATGAGGAGTATTCGGATGATCTTTATAGAAACCCATTCCTCTCCGATACTTATGAGCCCGGATCTACATTTAAGCCTCTTATTATGGCAGCAGCAATTGACGCCAATCTTATAAAGCCCGAGACAAAGTGTCCTATTTGTGCAGGTCCTGTTTCAATTGGGGGTTATGAGATAGAGACGTGGAATAAGAAATATAATGCCAATGAGTCCATGACTGATGTTATTGTGCACTCTGATAATACAGGGATGGTATTTGTGGGAAAATCTTTGGGCTTAGACCGTATGGTCTCATATCTCGAAAAGTTTGGCATAGGAGATTTGACGGGAATTGATCTTCAGGGAGAGGTGGTTCCCAACGTACGGGAAAAACAGAACTGGTATCCAATTGATCTGGCAACAGCGAGTTTTGGGCAAGGAATTACAGTAACACCGATTGAGCTTCTCACTGCTTTTTCTTCAATTGCAAACGAGGGAAAAAGAATGGAGCCGCATGTTGTTTCCAAAATTATCACACCTGAAGGCGACACTATCCAAATTCCGCCCAAAGTTTTGGGGCAGCCGGTATCAGCGCGGGCTGCTCATGTGATGACTGAAATGATGGTGAATGCAGTTGATAATGGTGAGGCAAAATTTGCAAAAGCTTTAACCAAAACTAATGGTTATAGAATTGCCGGTAAAACGGGGACTGCTCAAATTCCGGTTGCCGGGCACTATGACCCAACCAAAACAATTGCCTCCTTCATCGGTTTTGCGCCGGCCGATGATCCCAAATTTCTGATGTTGGTTATTATTGATCGGCCAACTAGTTCAATTTATGGAGCTGAAACAGCAGCGCCGGTCTTTTTCAAAGTTGCGAAAAATATATTAACTTACTACGGCATCCCGCCGAGTGAGTAATTAAATGAATTTAAATATTAGTTATTTCTAAATCTATAGCCTGTCCCTATTACTGTTTCTATAATATCTATCCCGAGCTTACTGCGTATCCGTCCTATGTGAATATCTACGGCTTTTTCCTTAGCCTCACCAGCCATTACACTGTCTTGTAACTGAGAACGGCTTAATATTAATCCCGGATTATCATGCAGTCTCAAAATAACTGTGTGCTCAGCTATTGTAAGATTGCCTTCGTCATTATTTTGTTTAAACAGTAAGCTATAACGGTAAATTTTGGTATTATTTGGTAGTACTATTGCTTCAGCTGCTATATCATCAACTTCTCCTAATCTGAAACCAAGTCCCAGCTCAGTAATAATGGTTATGGGATTTTCAGGATCCGGTTCAATTTTGTCACGCAGTTCACCTATACGAACGTCAATAGTATTCATACTTACAGAATCGAAATATTCTGGAGACCAAGCTTTTCTACCAATCTCCTCACGCGATACTACTCTGCCAACATTGTCAGATAATACCATTAGTACATCATGCTCTTTTGGAGGAAGGGTAAATTTTTCACCACGAACAAACAATTCGCGGCTATGGCGGAAGAATTTAATTTCACCAGGTAATTTTACTGCATCTGATTCATCATGTTCACCTAGTCTATATCCTAAGCCTTTTTCCGTAAAAATAATTGTCGGACTTTGCGGATCCGGTTCAATTTTGTCACGCAGTTTTTTTATAGCCACCCCTAAAGAACTTTTAGACATAAAACCCTCAGGCCAGGCTACTTCAAGCAGCCTGTCTCTGCTTACAGCCCTACCTCTTCTTCCTAGTAGTTCCCTAAGCAAGCTGATATCTGTTTTTGATAATTTTTTTCTTTCACCATCTACATAAGCTGTTCCTTCAAGGGGAACATAGCTGACTCTATCTTTTAAAAGTTCAATTCTTGCCGGTTTTCCCTGTTCTGACTGGGGTTCACCCCTTGAAAAATCCACGATTAATAGTGGTTCGCTTCTATGTGTTGACGTAGGTATAATTCCTGATTCGACATTTGGCGTTACTCTGGTCACTCGTTCAAAATACATAAGAGGGATTTTATCCTATAACCAATTCTAAATCAATATTTTAGATGATTTTTGATCCGTTGGGGACTTTGGATTTGGGCTTGAGCGGCTGAAGTTTGTCACCGGTAGCAAGAAGCATTCCTTGTGACTCTTCCCCCATAAGTTTTCGGGGTTCAAGGTTTATAACAAATATAAATTGTTTATTTATCAAGTCAGCCGGTTTGTGATGTAGCTTAATTCCTGAGAGTATATTGCGCGTTCCTTCATCTCCAAAATTTACGGTTAATCTCAATAATTTATCTGATCCTTCTTTTTCTACACATTCCATAACGGTTCCGACACGCAAATCAAGTTTGGCAAAATCATCAAATTGTACAATTGGTTTCATTTAGATATTTTAACACAAAATTTAGAATTATGTCCTTGATTTTTGCTATACTATCGGTACAGCAATATGTGGCAAAAAACAAAAAATCAATATCATCTGGGGCAAGCGCTACTTGCAAATATTATTTACATGTTTCCATCCAGAAAACTTAAAATAATTGGAGTCACGGGAACAGATGGAAAAACAACTACTGCAACCCTCATTCATCATATTTTAATAAACTCGGGACATAAAGCTTCTCTTATCACCACGGTCGGCGCCGTAATAAATGATAAATTTTCGGATATTGGCTTTCATGTTACAACTCCCGGGCGGTTCGCGCTGCAGTCGTATCTGAAAAGATCAAAAAAACAAGGCTCTGAATATATTGTGCTTGAACTGACTTCTCATGCGCTTGATCAATACCGTGCTTTTGGAATCCCAATTGAGGTTGGTGTTCTGACCAATGTCAGTAACGAGCATCTGGATTATCATAAAACTTATGAAAAGTATGTGGCTGCGAAATTAAAATTGCTCAAAAAGGCAAAAATTGCAATTGTAAATAAGGACGATAAGTCGTATAAGTTTGCAAAAGTCTCTTTAAAAAATAAGAGAATAATAACTTATGGAATGAAAAAAGACGCTGATGTTAATCCGCACAATTTTCCATTCAAAACAAAATTAATTGGCAAGTTTAATCTCTATAATTCTCTAGCTGCTATTTCAGTGCTTCAGCAAATGCACGTAGCTGAAGAAGATATAAAGAAGGGTATTTTAAGTTTTATGCTACCGGCAGGCAGACAGGAGATAATTTATGATAAAGAATTTACAGTAATTAATGATTTTGCTCATACGCCAAATTCTTTTTTAAGCGTTCTTCCTGAAATAAAGAAACTCACCAAACGCAAGCTAATTCATGTTTTTGGAGCTGCGGGAAAAAGAGATAAATATAAAAGAGCGGAAATGGGTAAAATATCCTCGGACTATGCGGATGTTATTATTCTCACAGCTGAAGATCCGAGAAACGAAATAATTGAGGAGATTAACAGGCAGATAATGTCGGGAATTACAGATGCCGAGTTTGGGATCGTAAATTACGAAGCACTCAAAAATAGAGAAGTGTATCTGGACACAAAAAACAAATATGTTATCTCAATTCCTGACAGGAGAGACGCGATTAATTTTGCGATTGAAATTGTCCAAAAGGGTGATTTAGTTTTACTAACCGGCAAGGGTCATGAAAAATCTATAGACTATGGAAAAGGGGAGGAGCCATGGAATGAGAAGGAAACGGCATGGCAAGCAATTGAAAGGAATAAAGAATCAAGAATCAAGAATTAAGGAAACATGAAAATTTATAAATTTAGTAAATTTAAATCAAATAATAAAATAGCTAGTGGTATTTCGACTAAAGATTTTGGATCAATGAAAAATGAAGATAATTCAATAAACGGGAAAAATCTGGAAATATTTTTGAAATCTTTAGGCTCGGGTGAGAATGTAGTCCGCATGAGGCAAATACATAGTGGAAATGTTGAGGTGGTAACAAACAATGTAAAATCTCCAATTGAAAACACAGATGGTTTGATAACGGATAAAAAAAATGTTTCACTCTGTGTTCTAACTGCTGACTGCCTGCCGATTGTGTTTTATGATATCCAAAAACAAGTCATAGGAATTGCTCATGGAGGAAGAAAAGGACTACAATCTGGGATCATAGAAAACATTGTAGAAAAATTTAAAAATGATTTTAAAAGCGATTCAGCTGATATTATTGCTGGAGTAGGTCCGGGGATTGAGAAAAAATGCTACGAAGTTGATGGAGAACTTATAGATATTAGAAAATGGGCCAATGATTTATTACTTAAGGAGGGAATTAAGAGGGAGAATATAGAGAATTTAGAAATATGTACAAAATGCGATTCGGAAGAGTTCTATTCCTATCGAGGAGGAGATAGCTATAATCGGTTTGCTACAGTTATAAGTTTGGTATGAAAAAATTAAATGTTCATTTTGTCGGAATAAAAGGTGTCGGTATGACTCCTCTTGCGATTATTGCCAAAGAAGCAGGATTCTATGTAACAGGGTCTGATATAGGGGCTGAGTTTATTACAGATGAGGCTTTAAAAAAAGCGGGAATTAATCCTGTTGTGGGATTTTCAAAAGAAAATATTCAAAATCCAGATTTAGTAATTATAACGGGAGCTCATGGAGGATATGATAATGTCGAAGCAAAAGAAGCACTGGAAAAAAAAATAAAAGTTATTACACAAGGCGAAGCGGTCGGTCTATTTATGAATGGGGATATTTTTGGAAAACAATTTATTGGAGTATCTGTTGCGGGAACTCATGGAAAAACAACCACAACTGCAATGATTGCGACTATTTTTAAGGAAAACCAGCTAGACCCTTCTTTTGTAATAGGAACAGGTGACGTTGGGTCTCTAGAGGCTCCTGGACATTTGGGAACAGGTAAATATTTCATAGCAGAAGCTGATGAATACGCGACTGAGCCGAAATATAACAAAAAACCAAAATTGCTTTGGCAGTTTCCAAAAATTGCAATAATTACCAACATAGAATTTGATCATCCTGATATATTTGAATCGATTGAGGAAGTAAGGAATACCTTTTTAACTTTTTATAATCAGCTGGCAAAGGATTCTGTATTGGTGGCTTGCGGGGACGATCCTGAAATTAAAAGCCTGCTGAGTGAATATGCCGGAGCAAAGATTACATATGGATTTAATCACAGCAGTGATTATGTTCTTGAAAACGTGCGTATTAATGGTGAGCATATGTTTTTTAGAGTCAGCTCAAAAGACATGATTCTTTCGGACTTTATGCTCAAAGTGGTTGGGGAGCATAATGCATTAAACGCTTTGGCAGCAATAGTTGTGTCATTGGAAGCAGGCTTATCTATAGAGAAAATAAAGCAGGGACTACTTACTTTTACCGGTTCAAAAAGAAGACTTGAATTTATCGGAGATCTCATAAGTGGTGCAAAAACATATGATGATTATGCTCATCATCCGACAGAAATAAAAAAAACTCTTCAAGCTCTAAGATCACAGTATCCGAAAAAGAAAATCATTGCTATTTTCCAGCCTCATACTTATTCCAGAACAAAAAAGTTATTCGATGAATTTATTAAATCATTTAATGCAGTTGATACTGTGGTATTAACAGAAATCTATCCTTCACTTCGGGAATTGCCAGACTTAAGTGTTTCATCAGAGCTTTTGTCAGAGAGAATGAAAAACCAGCATAAAGATGTGATTTACCAGAAGACAATTGCGGATGTGGTAAAATACATCAACGAAAAAAGGCTGCGCTCAGATGTCGTGTTAGTCACGATGGGAGCGGGAGATGTGTATAAAATTCATTCAGAATTAAAATTTGTGTAAATATGGATAAATTTGTAATAAAAGGGGGGAAAAAATTGGAAGGGCAGGTTACTGTATCGGGTGCAAAAAACGCTGCGTTAAAAGCATTGGTTGCTGCTTGCTTGACTGATGAAAAAGTAAAAATCCATAATGTTCCCTTGATCTCCGATTTTTTCGTAATGATAGACATAATGAAAGAGCTGGGAGCAAAGGTAAAGCTTGAGGGGCATACGGTTACGGTAGAAATGAAGAAGTTTTCCGATTTTTCGATTCCACTTGATAAAGCAGTGCTCGCCCGAACTTCATCTATGTTTATTGCCCCTCTTTTGATACGTCTTCATGAGGCGATTATTCCAAATCCCGGTGGGTGCAGACTGGGAGCAAGACCAATTGATAGAACAATCGATGGAATAAAAAAAATGAACGCCAGTATTACATACAACAGTGAGGATGGATATTTTCATGCAAAGACAAAAGGTTTAAAAGCAGTCACATACAATTTCCCCAAAAGTACCCACACGGGAACAGAAACTATGATATTGGCAGCCGTATTGGCAGATGGTACAACGGTTTTGAATAATGCTGCTGAAGAACCGGAAATTGACAATATTATTGAACTCCTCAACGCGATGGGCGCGCGAGTTTTGCGTACAGCAAAGCGGCAAATCACCATAATCGGAGTTGATAAGCTTCATGGCACTGAGTTCACAATAAGTCCCGACAGAATTGAAGTTGCAACTTTTGCGATAGCAGCAATTATAACTGGTGGTGAAATTTTTGTAAAAGACGCGCAGAACGCAAATATTTCTGCATTTTTAGAAAAATTAAAAGAAACCGGTGCAGGATACGAAATAAAAGAAAACGGAATTAGATTTTACGCGAGCAAGACTCTTAATGCAGTAGATGTTACAACGGGAATTCACCCCGGATTTTTGACTGATTGGCAAGCACCGTGGGGAGTTCTGATGACACAGGCAAAAGGAGAATCCATAATTCATGAGACGGTTTTTGAAAATAAACTCGGTTATGTTGATGATCTTGAAAGAATGGGAGCTACGGTCAAGCTTTTTAATCCTGCTGTAAAAAATCCTGAGAAAGTTTATAATTTTAATCTGGAAGATGATGAGCCCGATAATTTCCATGCGGTTAAAATTACTGGCCCTACAAAGCTTCACAACGCGGTCATGACAACGCTTGATATAAGAGCCGGAGCTGCAGTTGTCTTAGCTGCTCTGGTCGCAAAAGGAACATCAACTATTTTTGGGATCGAGAAACTAGACCGCGGTTATGAAGATTTTGAAAAAAGGCTAAATGCACTTGGCGCGAATATTAAAAGAATATCCGGGGAATAATTATGCAGCAGAACAGTCATCTTGGAGCGATTATTTTAGCAGCAGGCCGGGGGAGTCGCATGAACTCCGCTAAAACCAATAAGGTTGCTATGGTATTGGCTGATAAGCCTTTAATTCAACACAGCGTAAATCTTCTTGAAGAAATGAAGATTCAGCAAATTATTGTGGTTGTGGGTTTTGCCAAGGATTCGGTTAAGAACGTTTTAAAAAACTCCTCAGTTGTGTTCGCGGAGCAAAAAAAGCAATTGGGTACCGCCGATGCGCTTGGGTCTGCTCTAGCCAAACTTAATTCCTACATAACAGATATTTTGGTTATTCAAGGGGATGACTCTCATTTTTATACACAAGAAGTAATTTCCAAATTGATTGATTTGCATCGTTCTAAAAAAACGAGTATAACCTTTTTGACAATTGAATCAACAAACCAATTTGGCTTGGGGCGAATCGTTAGGGATAAAAAAGGAAAAGTTACTGCGATAGTTGAAGAAAAAGACGCATCCGAAGCAGTACGGAAAATAAAAGAAGTAAATCCCGCATGTTATATATTTAAAGTCAGTTTTCTTAAAAAATATTTGTCAAAAATTGAAAAAAGCAAGATTTCCGGTGAATATTATTTAACTAGTCTTATTGATATTGCCATAAAAAATAAAGAGGAAATGTATACTTTTAATGCGGGTAAAATGCTTTGGAGAGGTATAAATACAAAAGAAGAATTACAAGAAGCCGAGAAGCTGCACCTCAAGTTAGTTGAATAAGTATTCATTCGTGCTATAATAAGTTTTCATGGAGCGTTTATTGGGACTTATTATTTCATCATTTTTTGTAACGGCCATCCTCTTGGTACCTTTTATTGATTTCCTTTATAGAGTTAAATTGCGCCGGGTTCACCAGGCAACACGGGATATGTTCAACAAAAGGACACCGCTGTTTGATAAATTTAATTCCTGGAAAGTTGGTACTCCGTTTGGCGGAGGCCTTCTCATAGTTCTTGTTGTGACAGTTTGCACCTTTTGGGCCTATGGAATTTTTAGCACCAAATTTTTGCCATGGGAAATATTTGTTTTGTTTTTTGGATTTATAAGCTTTGGTCTACTTGGTTTTCTCGATGATTTTAAAAAATTAGTTGGGGGTAAGCAGAATTTATTTGGACTGCGTTTCAGACACAAATTTATTATTCAGTGGATTTTGGCGCTGATTATCGCTTTTGTTTTTTATGCGCAGCTTCATTATGATTTTGTGTATATTCACGGTTTTGGCAAATTATTTTTGGGAGTTTTTTTTGTTCCTTTTGCCGCTTTTGTAATAGTGTCATTTGTTAACGCATTTAATATAACAGATGGATTGGATGGGCTGGCATCAGGATTACTTCTTATTTGTTTGGTCGCTTTTTTGGTGATCAATTCGGCAAGTCTTGATGAGTCTCTGGGAATTTTTCTTTCTGTGCTTATTGGGAGTATTACTGCCTTTTTGTATTTTAATATTTATAAAGCCAGATTGTGGCTTGGTGATGTAGGGTCTCTCTCTCTGGGAGCGGTACTTGCGATTACAGGACTTTTAACAGGAAGAGTTTTGGCCCTTATGATAATTGGAGGGATTTTTGTTGCGGAAGTCTCCTTTTCTCTTATTCAGCTTTTGGGAAAGAAGTTTCTCGGGCGAAAGGTTCTTTCTGCTGCGCCAATGCATCTATTTCTCCAAAATAGAGGATGGGAAGAACCAAAAATTGTTATGAGGCTATGGTTAATCGGATTCATTCTTGCTATTTTGGGTATTTTTATTTCCTTCATTTAAGTTCATGAAAAGACTTGATCTGCCGCTTCTTGTAATCATAGTTGTTTTAACTCTATTCGGGCTTCTTATGGTGTATGATGCTTCTTCTATTATCGCGTTTGAAGTTTTTGGCGATAAATATCACTACATCAAAGACCAGCTTGTCTGGGTGCTTCTGGGTTTTACCGCGCTTTTCATTTTTTATCACTTTGATTACCGGAAATTATATAATCTTGCGCTGCCGCTGCTTCTTGTTGCTTTGACGCTTTTAATTTTGGTATTTATGCCGTCAATCGGGTCCTCGGCAAAAGGCGCAGCCCGCTGGATAAATATATTTTCCTTTCGGCTTCAGCCTGCTGAATTTGTAAAGCTTGCCTTGGCAATTTATTTGAGCGCATGGTTTTCTCATAAAGAAAAAGGTAGATTTCTGGCTTTTTCGCTTTTACTTGGTGCAGTGATGCTTCTCATAATGCTTCAGCCGGATTTGGAAGCCGCATCAATTATATTGGCAGAGGCGGTTATAATGTATTTTCTTTCAGGCGGAAGTGTATTTTATTTTATAGTGGGCAGTCCGGTTGTCGCGTTAGTAGGGTTTCTTCTGATAAAACTAGAGCCGTATAGAGCAGCTCGCCTAACGAGTTTTTTAACCCTTAGTCAAGGTGGGGATTTGGGGAAAGCCCTCGCGGGACCGCAGCTATATCACATAAAGCAAGCCCTAATTGCGATTGGATCTGGGGGGTTATTTGGTCTTGGAATCGGTAATTCTATTCAGAAATACGCATATCTTCCTGAGAATGTGACTGATTCAATTTTTCCGATTATTGCGGAGGAGTTTGGTTTTATCGGGTCGACGATTTTGATAATGTTATTTGCGGCCTTGGTTTGGCGCGGATTCTCAGTAGCCGGAAGAGCTCGGGATAAATTTGGTAAGCTTCTGGCAGGCGGGATAATTTCTTTTGTGGGAATACAAATAATCATTAATCTCGGTGCCATGACTGCACTTTTCCCGCTTACTGGCGTTCCTCTTCCCTTTATTTCTTTTGGGGGCTCGGCTTTGGTTGTAGACCTCGCGGCAATGGGAATACTCTTAAATATCTCCAAACAAGCTGACTAATCCTCAGGTTTGATATACTATAGCTATGAAGCTTTTGATTGTTGCGGGAGGCGGGGGACATTTTGCACCGGCCTTGGCGGTTATTGAAAAACTCCCAAAAGATGTTGAGGTTTTGGTGGTTGGGCGAAAGTATGTGTTTGAAGGCGATCGATCGCTTTCTCTTGAATACCAAACAGCAACAAAGCTCAATATTCCCTTCCAGTCACTTACAACAGGCAGATTGCAGCGGAAATTCACCCGCTATACAATTAATTCCCTTTTAAAAATCCCTATTGGTCTTTCTCAAGCAACAAATATTCTTGCCAAGTTTAAGCCGGATGTTGTTCTGTCATTTGGTGGGTATGTCTCAGTTCCTATCACTCTGGCCGCATCGATTCTTCGTATTCCGCTGGTTATTCATGAGCAGACCCTGGAAGCAGGAGTATCAAATAAATTGGTTTCGAAATTCGCGAAAAAGATTTGTATTTCATGGGAAGATTCAAAAAAGTTTTTTCCGCAGAAAAAAACCGTGCTGACCGGCAATCCTTTGAGAAAGGAATTTGAAATGGGTGACTTGAGAACAGATGAATTTAAAAAATCTCCATCCCCTGCTATTCGGGTTGAACCAACTATTTATGTTACCGGTGGAAGTTCCGGTTCCCACGCGATAAATGTTTTGATTGAGGGCTGTGTTGAAAAGCTCTTACAAAAGTACAATGTAATTCACCAAGTAGGGGAGGCAAGTAAATACAAAGACTTCGAAAGGCTTTCTGAATTAAGGGACAGTTTGTCACAAGAGCTAAAATCCGGATATACTTTGGTGAAATTTATTGAGCCTTCAAAAGTTGCTGATTTTTTAAACGCTTCAGACCTGGTGATTGCTCGGGCTGGAATGAATACGGTAACTGAGCTTATCTATTTTGCAAAACCCAGTATTTTGATTCCACTCCCCTACGGACAGCATCAGGAGCAGCTAAAAAACGCTATTTTTATGAAAAAACTTGGCTTGGCCCAAATCGCAGAGCAAAATGAGCTTACCCCGGAAAAGCTATCTATATTAATTGATCAGATGTTTGATAACATTGAGAAGTACACAGAACACGCAATTGACGGCAAAAAATTAATAGATAAGAAAGCAGCCGAAAAAATAATTGAGGTAGTAAAAGATGCGGCAGACACAAAGAAAAATTAAAAGAAATAAAAAAAAGAAAATACTTAACATTTTCTTGATAACTATTGCTTTAGCGTTATTAGTGGGAGCTTTCGTTTTTGTTTACATTGCGACAGCGAATAGGCCCTTATTCATCAGTCCCCTTCCTCCAAACTACAAGATTAACGCAAGTAATGATAAAGGCACCAATACGGACCTTCTTAAAAATAGCTTAAAAGAAAAAAATATAGAATTTAGCGAAGTTGTGACCAGCAGTAATTATTATACGATCCGTTTGAAGGATAAATCGGAAATAATCTTTTCAAGGGAAAAAGATATAAAAGCACAAATAGCCTCTTTACAATTTATACTCGCAAGGCTTACAATGGAAGGTAAGCTGTTCACGCAGCTTGATTTGCGTTATGACAAACCGGTTATCAGACTTAAATAATTATGAGTGATGGAAGAATAATTGTCGGCATAGATGTAGGAACTTACAAAATTGTTACGGTTATTGCCAAAGTCGTCGAAAACACAATAAATGTGTTAGGCGCTTCAGAAGTTAAATCCCTGGGTATCCGCAAAGGACAAGTTGTGGATATAGAGGAAGCGGTTGGTGCTATTAATACTTCTCTTGAAGCAGCAGAGAGAATGGCCGGTTATTCAGCCTCACGTGTCCTTGTCTCCTTGGGTGGATCGCAAATTGAGTGCCAGAACTCTAGAGGAGTTGTGGCTGTTTCAACCCCAGAGGGTGAGATAAGCGCATCAGATCTCGGACGGGTGATTGACGCGGCAAAAGCAGTTTCTATGCCTTCAACCCGTGAAATAATTCATGTGCTTCCTCGCAGCTTTATAGTTGATGGACAAGAGGGGATCAAAGATCCTATCGGAATGAGCGGAACAAGACTTGAAGTAGATACTCATATCGTCACCGCAAACAGCGTTTCTATCAGAAATCTTGAAAAAGCATTTTCAGAAGTTGGGGTGGATATTGATAGTTTTGCTTTTTCAGGCTATGCAAGTTCTCTGGCTGTACTTTCAGACACTGAGAGGGAGCTGGGAGTTATTTTGGTTGATATAGGAGCCGGTACTACTGATATCTCAATTTATGTTGAGGGAGCAGTTGCCTATTCATCCGTTCTGGCAATTGGCGCGCGTCATGTAACCAATGATTTGGCTATTGGGTTAAGATTATCAATCGAAAGCGCAGAAAAGATCAAATTGTTCCTTTCTCAAGATCCTTCAAGGCGTGTATTGAAAGCAGTGGATGAAGAAGGTGAGGAAAAAGAAAAAGAGGGGCGCCCAAGTGATGAAATAGATCTCAGTTCTTTGAATTTGTCAGAAGATATAAAGAAGGTATCCCAAAAAACATTGGTTGACGGGATAATCAAGCCACGTCTTAACGAGATTTGCGCCATGATTGGTCTTGAAATTAAAAAAAGCGGATTTGGCGGACAGACTCCGGCCGGAATTGTGCTCACGGGGGGAGGAGCGTTAACTGTAGGGATAAAAGAAGCAGCAAGACGAACTCTTGCGATGCCTGTGCGAATTGGGCTTCCGACAAATATCAAAGGAATTACTGATGAAGTCCAGCATCCTGCTTTTTCAACAGCCATCGGGCTTATTGAATACGGTATGAAGAATACATCTACGAGAGCAACATCATTCAAATTTTCAATGCCGGGTAACTTGGGCTTCGGAGCATCCAAAATGCTGAAGAAGGTTGTAAATCTGATCAAATCATTTATCCCCTAATTTTCCTCTATTTTAAATAAAACGCAGCAATAAGAGGTATATAGAATAATGCGAAAATAATGCTGAGAAGAACTGCCATGGCAACTTTTTCCGGGTGGGATTTCAGTATTGTTGCGTAAGAGACCATATTTGCGGCTAGAGGGACTATGCTCATCAGAATTATTACTTTATAAAGTGATGAATCAAAAATTTTGATTGTGGATGCATCAAGAAACAGTATTGCAATAGCTACAAGAGGCCAGAGTATAAATTTGGCCAGAAAAGAAACCACTATAAATTTAAAATCAATTTTATAATCTCTAACATCAGACAATCCCATGCCAACAAGCATCATCCCTAGAATAGTGTATGCACCGGTGAAATTATTGGCTGCGTCAAAATAAAATTTTCCCAAGTGAATTGCCAAGAGATTAACAATTACACCCAGAACAAAAGCATGAAGAATTGGAAGCCTCAGCACTTTAATCAAACTTTCTTTAGCAGTGTGATTTCCTTTGGCACCGATGTAGTATCCTACAGATGTTGCATATAAATTAGTGGCAAGAATTACTCCTGCCACCGGTCCGATTATATTATTTCCAAAAAGAGCTATCGCAACAGGAAGACCGAAGTATCCGGTATTTCCTGTTCCGGTTAGGAAGGAGAGCATATTGCGGGTTGAATCTTTATAGAAAAAATCTGCAATAATATAAGCAAGAATAGATATTATTAGGCAAAGCAGAAAAAACAATACCGGAAGTGAGATTGTAGTGATATTGATTTTGGTATTTACTACTCCTGTAAAAACAACGACAGGAACGATAATATCAATAAGAAGAGTTGCGATTGACTCCTTATCAATTTTTAGAAATCTCCCCCCCACATAGCCTAAAAGAACGAATACATAGAGGGGAATTAGTTTTAGCAAGAGCGTAAAAAAGATTTCCATTAGTTATTTGATTATATCATTTAACCCAATTTTCCCGTATTGCATTTATTTTTTACATCTGGTAGGATTTGGGAAAGTACTACACTATATATGCTAATAAGACCTCAATCAACCAATTTTGCCAAAATAAGAGTTGTCGGCGTGGGCGGTGCAGGATGCAACGCAATCGGCTCGATGATTGAGCATGGAGGCATCACAGGTGTTGATTTCGTAGCCATCAATACAGACGCGCAGGCTTTACTTCTTAACAAAGCAGATACAAAAGTTCAGATCGGCGAGAATATCACCAAAGGCTTGGGATCAGGTGGAGATCCTGAGAATGGCAGATTGGCAGCTGAGGAATCGGAAGAAAAGATCAAGCACATGCTTGAGGGTTCTGACATGGTTTTCCTGACAGCCGGTATGGGTGGAGGCACAGGAACAGGCGCAACTCCGATTGTCGCCAAAATCGCAAAAGACTTGGGTGCTCTTACAGTAGTGGTAGTCACCAAACCATTTCTTTTTGAAGGCACAAGACGGATGGTGACAGCTGAGGAAGGCCTTGAGAATCTCAAAGATAAGGCAGATACTCTTATAGTTATCCCAAACCAGCGGATTCTTGATGTTGTGGATCGCAAGCTATCACTTCTTGACGCATTCAAAGTAGCTGATTCAGTCCTGACACAAGGCGTTCAGGGAATTTCTGAGATCATCACCTTGCCAGGTCTTATCAATGTTGATTTTGCGGATGTCAGAACTATCATGTCTGACGCCGGATCATCCCTTATGGGTATAGGCTCAGGAGTTGGTGAAAATAGGGCTCAGACAGCAGCAAGAGCGGCAATTTCAAGTCCCCTACTTGAGATCTCAATGGACGGAGCACGCGGCGTATTGTTTAACATAGTCGGTGGGCAGGATCTGACGATGACTGAGGTTGATGAAGCAGCCAAGATCATCTCCAATGCAGCTGATCCTGATGCCAATATCATCTTCGGAGCGACTATTGATGAGGCTATGCATGATCAGATCAGGATCACAGTCGTGGCGACAGGCTTTGATCAGGCCAAACAACGCTTGCAGCAATTTGTAGTCCAACAGCCTGAACCTGAGGTGGTACAGTCCAACGTAGTTGCAGCCGGAAATCAGCCGGATGGTTCAGAGTCAACTGAGCAGCAGACTGTTGATCAGCAGCAAGCCAAAAAAGACGAAAACCCCGAAGACGACTGGGACATCCCCGCATTTCTACGGCAGAGGAACTGATCTCTTCTTTAATATAGCAAATATTACATGAATTCATTAATAAATACTGTTCACTGATTTATTTTTCTCTTTTTCCCCATTGCCATTTTGGTTTTTCGCCTGTTCTGTAGGCGATGTAAATAAATACAGCGGTTAATAAAATCATCGGGATAAAATATGAATACATTGTATTTTGAGATGATGGGTTATCATCAATGCCAAAGGCAAGAAATATCACGAGTACGCTGTATATAAATGTTACCAGCCATCCTTGCCAAGTAGATGGAGTCCATCCCCATCCATAAATTTTTCTCTTAAACCATATGCTTTTCATAGTTCCATTGTATCAGAATAACGGAAGCAGGTTATTTGGTGGTCGTTGGTGAGGCCAGTTGCCTGCATGAGTGCGTAGCAGATAGTGGAGCCAACGAATTTGAATCCACGTTTCTTTAATTCTTTACTCATTCTGTCTGAGATTTCAGTTGTCGCGGGGATTTGGTTTATATTTTTCCATTTATTTTTAATGGGTTTATTTCCGACAAAACTCCAGATAAATTTATCAAAGCTCCCGAATTCTTTTTGGATTTCCAGAAAAGCTATTGCATTACTGACAGCTGAGTTTACTTTGAGTCGATTTCTGATTATTCCCGGATCATTTAGAAGTTTAGCGATTTTAGCTAATTTGTAGTTAGCAACAGTTTGAGGATCAAAGCCGTCAAAGGCTTTTCTGTAGCTCTCACGTTTGTTCAGAATGGTAGACCAGTTCAAGCCAGCCTGAGCTCCCTCCAGAATAAGAAATTCAAAAAGTTTGACGTCGTTGTGCTCCGGTACTCCCCATTCTTTATCATGATATTCAATCATCAGAGGACTATCCCCGCCCCAAGCACAACGTTTTGACGCGTTCATTGTTCAATTATAACAGCTTGCGCAGTCGATTCTGCGTGGTACAATATTTATATGAAACGATTGGCTGTAATTCTGATATTTATCGCATTCTTAATATTTCCCAAGCAGATATTTGCCCATTCTGAAAAAGTGCAGGAGGTCGGGCATTATAAAGTCGATATTTCACACTCTCCATTGTCTCCATTTGTTGGGGAGAAAGTGACAGTGTCATTCTATATTGAAGATGAAAATGGATCGCCTGCCGCAGATTTAAAAGGTACGATACTCATCAAAGAAACAAATGTTAATAAATATGTTGGCCAGGACTCTAAGATAGAAAACAAAGTATTACATAAAGAAAATGCAACAACTGACACAAGCGGCAGTGTCGCGGTAGAATATGAATTTAAAAAAGAAGGTTTATACGATTTTGAATTTGTGTGGGGAAAAGATGCTGAGCGGGAAAGCGCTGGTGTCGAAATTCAGGCAAGGGAACCAACATCGTTTTTTCTTCCGCAAGAAATTAAAAAAAGGATTTGGTTTTTTGTGGGAATTGCAATTGTCGGTATAGTGATCGGAGCAATTGGTACTTTTGTTTTATTAGCTACAACTCTACATCCCAAGGGAGATTAAGGTAAAGTTGACGTTGGTATTTTTGTTTGCTAAAATCCCACCATGGCTGTAGAAGATTTTAAGAGTAGACCGGATCCTGAAGAGCCAGAAGCTGGCAGAAATGGGTCAGAGAAAACACCGATTTCTCCATCAGTAGTCGGACTTTACATCAGTTTCGGAAAAGATATGCCAATGGTGCGAAGGGAGCATGTTGCTGCTTTTGCACGAATAGGTCTTGAGGATGACCGTTATGCTGTTGGGATTGAAAATGGTACATACTCAAATCACAGAATTCCTGAACCATGGCGCAATATTACAATTATTTCCCAAGAAGGAATAGCAGAAGCAAATGCAGAGCTCATAGCTCAAGGCGGAAAATCCTTTGAAGACTCTGAAGCCCGGAGAAATGTGGTGGTAGCAGGGATTACCCCTGAACAGTTAAACGCTTTGGCAGAAGGGAATCAGAGTATTTGGCTCGGCCCCGTAGAAATACAAGTAATGAAACTAGCTCCTCCATGTAATGTTCCAACTAAGCAGTATGAAAAGCCCGGCTTTGGATCCGTTTTTGAGGGTAGAGGAGGAGTAAGGGGAATGATAGTAAATTCAGGTACAATAATTGAGGGTGATGATGTGAGGCTTAGGCCTCCAATATCAAAGCCAAAATTGATACAGTACCCTTTTGGTAATGAATAGAAAATTTTGCGTAAAGATTTATTCCGTGCCCTCAGTCCAGGAGGAGAGGTATTTTGACTGTTCAGAAGTTAATTTGTCTATCTCAATCCCCATTGATTTAAGTTTCAGCGACGCGACATGAACATCAAGATCATGAGGGAGTACATAAACTTTATTTTCCAGCTTTCCTTTGTGTTCAATAATCCACTCAGCTGCCAGAGCTTGATTGGCAAAACTCATATCCATGACTTCGGCTGGATGCCCTTCTGCTGCTGCCAAATTTACAAGTCTTCCCTCCCCTGCCACGTAAATCTTTTTCCCGGACTTTAAAACATACTCATCAAGCTGGTGCCTTATACGTCTTTTGGATTTTTTGGCTCCTTCAAGGCCTTTCATGTCGATTTCTATGTCAAAATGGCCTGAGTTGGCGACAATCGCGCCATCTTTCATATTTAGCATATGCTCAAGCGAGATAACATGCTTGTCCCCAGTTGCTGACACGATAATATCTCCATATTTTATAGCCTCTTTCATGGGCATTACACGGAACGCGTCCATAGTTGCCTCAAGCGCGCGGACAGGATCTACCTCTGTTACGATCACATTTGCCCCCATACCATGGGCGCGACTCGCAATTCCGCGTGAACACCATCCATATCCTGCAACCACAACTGTTTTTCCGGCAATTAGCGTATTTGTCGCTCTTATGATCCCATCAATTGTTGATTGTCCCGTTCCATAGCGGTTATCAAATAGATGCTTAGTGTCAGAATCATTGACCGCGACAACAGGCAGCTTGAGAGCTTTATCCTGGGCCATTGCTTTAAGCCTTATAACCCCAGTCGTTGTTTCCTCAGATGAGCCCATGATTTCAGATATTTGTTCTTTACGTTCCTTGTGAAGAAGCGAAACAATATCCGCTCCGTCATCCATAGTTATCTGCGGATGGAAGTCCAGCAGAGTATTGAGGTGCTTGTAATACGTTTTACTATCCTCGCCTTTTATAGCGTAGGTCGGGATATCATAGTCCTTGACGAGGGAGGCGGCGACGCTGTCCTGAGTTGAGAGGGGATTTGATGCGCAGCAAGCAACAGTTGCGCCGCCCGCTTTAAGCGCGATAAGCAAATTGGCTGTTTCTGAGGTGATATGAAGACATGCTGCGAGAGTTAGGCCTTTTAGAGGTTTTTCTTTGGCGAAGCGTTCTTTGATTGAGCGCAGAACCGGCATTTGCTGCTCAGACCATTCAATTTTCATTTTTCCCTCACCAGCAAGGGCGAGATCCGCAACGTCGTATTTTTGTGTCATAGGTTTGCTATAAAGCAGAATCTAACTTTAACAAATCACCATAGGTTTGTCTATAGCGTTCTTCAAATTCGGAAAGTGTGTAATTTTGCTCCTGCGTGCCGAAATGTTCAACCGCGTATGAGGCGGAAACTGCTCCCATTTGGCCGCAAATTTGAAAGTTTAAACCTCTTACAAATCCTGCCAGGAATCCTCCACGCCAAGCGTCCCCTGCGCCGGTTGTGGTGGCAACTTTGGTGGCTTTTACAGGAGGAATAGTGTAAGTTTCATCTTTTGATTTAATAATCGCTCCCTTTTCTCCAAGAGTTGTAATTACTGCTTTATTTTTTGTTAAAGAATAAAAGTCAGGAACGCGTTTGGCGATCAACTCCATCTCGTATTCATTGCCAATTACAAATTCTGCGTTGGTAATTCCCAAAGTTAAATCTTCATCGGTTATTTGGGTCAGAACAAAGCCGGGATCAAACATGTATGGCGTTTTGAGCTTAATTGATTGTTTGATGAAAGAAAGAGTTCCATCTACTCCCTGGGGACCTACGTATACAAAATCACTCTGTTTGGCAACTTTATCCAATTTCAGAGAGGATATTTTCGCGGATGCACCGTAATAAAATCCCCAAATTTGATTATTGGACGCATCAGTCATCGCAAATCCCGTTGCCGTGTGTTCATTCTTGTCAATTAAAATATTATTGGTATTGATCCCCATTTTCTCAAATACATTTTTATATTCTCCAAAATCCGATCCAGCGTAGGAAAAGAGAATCTGCGGAGTTTTCAGTAGCCCCATTGTATACGAGACATTGCCGCCTGTTCCGCCGCGGCGCTTGGCAAATTTGTTAACTATAAAAGATAGATTTATATTGTGAGTATGTTCGGGGAGGATGTGGTCGCCAAATTTTCCTGGAAATTCCATGATGTAGTCATACGCAAGTGAGCCCGTAACGATGATCATTGTGTTTATTGTACTAAAAATTGTGGTTTTAACAAAGACTGAGGTTTAATTAACGATTTTTTCCCAGGGGAATTCATCTCTGCCAAAATGTCCGTAGGCTGCTGTTTTACTATAAATTGGTCGAGCCAGATCAAGAGTTTCGATAATAGATCTGACTGAAGTGTCAATTAATTTATCTTTGAAGTCATGAAGAGCCTTTTCGCTTACAGTTTCCGTACCGAAGGTTTCAATCGTCTGCATCAATGGTCTCGGTTGGCCAATGACATATGCAAGACCCACTTCGCACTTTTTTGCCAATCCATGAGCTACGATATTTTTTGCGATATAACGGGCCGCATATGCACCACTCCTATCAACCTTACTCGGATCCTTGCCGCTAAAAGCACCGCCGCCGACTCGGGCATATCCGCCGTAAGTGTCAACAACAATTTTGCGTCCAGTCAGTCCGGCATCCGACTCAGGTCCCGGGATATGCCACAGTCCGGTACCATTTACCGTAATGTCTTTGTCTTTTGGAAGGTCGAATTTGTATTGTTTTAAAATCGGTTTGAAAATATGCTCGATGACTTCTGATCGCACCTTTTCTGCACTTGTTTTTTCATCATGAGCGACAGCCGCGACAAGCTTCTCAATGCTTACGCATTCGCCATTTTCATAACGGATTGTTACTTGCGCTTTTCCATCTGGACGAAGCCATTTCAATTCACCATTTTCTCGCACTTCATCAATTCTCTCAGCCAGTCTGTGGGCAAGCCGTATGGGAAGGGGCATAAGTTCAGGAGTGTCTGTGCAGGCAAAACCAAACATCATTCCCTGATCTCCGGCTCCATCCTGATCAACTCCCATTGCGATTTCAGGGGATTGCTCGTGCACATCATTATTAAAGGCTGAATCCTGACTAAAGCCCCAGGCGGGCACAGTATAGCCCAGTCTTTCAACTGTATCCCTTGCAATTTTTTCAAAATCAATCTTTGCGTTTGTTTTGATTTCGCCAAATAAGCAAATTTGATTGGCGCCAGCAACTGTTTCAATTCCAGCATGGGAGTTGGGGTCCTGTGATAAGGCAGCATCCAAAATCGCGTCGCTGATTTGATCACATATTTTGTCGGGATGTCCCGCGCAAACTGATTCAGATGTAAAAACAAAATTTTTCATAGTTCGATAAACTCACTATGCTTCGAATTATGCTGAGCAAAGTCGAAGCATAAAAAAAGCCTCTCAATATGGAGAGGCATTATTTTGCTAAAAAGCCGCATCTCCTCTCGGATTGGCACCGCAATTCTCGGTTGCCGCCCCGATTGAATCGGGGTCTCTTGATACCTCTATATTAGAACATAAAGAAAATTAAAATGCAACTAGTTTATAGAAACTATCTCATCCAAGAATATTTTTCCCGGATTTAGAATTCCGTTCTGATCAAGAAGATTTTTTACACTTTTCATAATGGGAAGGCTTGTAGGGTGTTCAAAAGCTAAAAATTTCTTCTTATCTATACCCAGGCCGTGTTCCCCGGTAGCAGTTCCTCCAAGACCAATCGCGAAATGGGTGAGCTTGTCATTGATAGCTTTTGCGCGCTCAAGTGATGCTTTATCGTTGATGTCGTAGAGTGCCCATGCATGAAAATTGCCGTCTCCAACATGTCCGTGGTTAAGCATTTTTATATCATATTCCTTTTGTAATTCTTTAACTTTTTTTATAAAATCGGGGACAAATTTTAATGGTACTCCGGCCTCTGCAGATAAAATACCGGTATTGGGGTCCATATTATAAAAGGCAAGCCGTATGCCCTTACGGCAGCCCCACAGTTTTGCGCATGCTTGTTCTGTTGTGAAGGTTTGAAGACTTGCAGCTTTGTGTTTTTTTGTGATTTGTTTTAGTAATCCCAGCTGCATAAGTAAAGTTTCTTTTTGTCCGTGCAGCTCAACCAAAATAGTATTGACCTCTTGCAGTTTCATACCTTGCTGGGCTTTATTAACAAGTGCTACATAGTTTTCGTCCATGTGTTCAAGTGCTGCCGGTTTTATGTCGGAGTGAAGAATATCCATAATTGTCCCATTGAGGGATGTGATATTTGGAAACGCAATCAGTGCTGCCATTTTATTTTGGGGAATGGGCAATAGCCTAAGTGTTGCTTTTGTAATAATTCCCAAAGTACCGGAGGAGCCTATAAAGAGATTCTTTAAATTATATCCTGAAACAGATTTTATCGACTTACTTCCAACGCGTATTATTGTGCCATTGGCTAGTACAACTTCCAGTTCCATCACCCAGTCACCAACAACGCCGTATTTCACGGCATACATCCCGCCGCTATTATTTGCGATAACTCCCCCAATTGTTGCTATATTGGCACTGCCAGGAAATGCAGGCAGGAAAAGATTGTGGGGTTTTAAATGGTCGTTTAACTCTTCACATATTATCCCCGGTTCAACTACTACCTGCATACTTTCCGGAGTAATCTCCAATATTTTATTCATTCGGGTCAGATTGAGAATTATGCCTCCAAAAAGAGGAATAGGATTTCCCTGCAAGCTTGTACCCCCTCCCCAAGCGGTCACCGGTGCATGATGTTTGTTCGCGAGTTTTAGAATCCTACTTACTTCTTGTGTTTTTGTCGGCCAAACAACAACGTCCGGAAGCGAAGAAGAGTTAAAAGATTTATCTTTTGAATGGCGGTTTTTTATACTTGGATCTACTGAAACCCTAGCCGGTCCGACGATATTTATAAGTTCGTTAATAATTGAAACATCAAATGATTTTCGCATAAATGCTTTAGTAAACTTCCCTTACTCTTATTGTCCCGGGGATTTTTTGTAAATCTTTTAAAATATTTGCGGATTTTTGAGTTGTGACATCTGTAATAACATAGCCAATAATCTCATTTGTTTTGAGATATTGCCCCTCTATGTTTGCGCTGTTTTCTCCCATGACTTTATTAATGCTAGCAAGAACTCCGGGAACATTTTTGTGAATATGCAAAAAGCGGTGAGTATGCGGATGATCTGGTAATGCAATCTCAGGAATATTAATACTTCCGACAGTTGTCCCGTTGATAGCATAACGAAGAATTTTTTGAACAACAAAATTTCCGCTTGCTTTTGTCGCTTCTTCCGTCGCGCTGCCAATATGAGGCGTTAGAATGACATTTCCAAATTTTTGAAGAGGGGAAGAAAAAGAGTCCTTTATATTTTTAGGTTCTGTGGTGAATACATCAGTTGCGAGGCCTCCCAATTTTTTATTTTTCAACTGGCTTGCGAGTAATGTCTCAGATATTATATATCCTGAACTCAAGTTGATAAATAGCACTCCTTGTTTCATAAGTGAAAATTCTTTTTTGGTAAGCGGGTAGTCTTTCATTTGACTGCCCTCAATATGTAAGCTTATGACATCAGCAATACGCAAAAGCTCCTCCATGCTTTCACAGGAAATTGCGTTGCCAAGCGAGGCTCTTTCTTCTTTATCGTAAAAATACACCTGCATCCCCAAGAGTTCTGCCAACATCGAAACTTGTGCTCCAACAGCGCCGTATCCAATAATTCCCAATTTTTTTCCTTTTATTTCATTACTTTGAGTCGGGGTTTTGTCCCATACTCCTTTTTTTAAATCTGTGCTTTTTTCAAAAACCTGACGGGAGAGCATGATAATTTCACCTACTACAAGTTCCGCGACTGAGCGGATATTGGTGAAAGGAGCATTGAATACAGCAATGCCTTTTTTTGTGCACATATCAAGATTAATTTTTGCAGTGGTTAGACCAAATCTGCCAATTGCCAAAAGCTTGTCCGCTTTTTCCAGTAATGCTGAATCTACTTGTGTTCGTGAATCCACGATCAAAACCGTTGCGTCCTTTATAGCCCGCACCAATAATTTTCCTGAAATCGCTTTTTCTTCAATGACTACCCGAAAACCTTCCTGTTCAAATCGCGATATAATCTTGCTGTGGGGCTGTCCGAGGATAAGAGCTAGAGGACCGGTTTCGGGTTCTACAGTTTTTTGGATTGAGCCATATAAAAAAAATAGCTCATCAAAATTGAACATCACATCATCAGCAAGTTCAGCAACAGATGCTCGGTTAATATTTTCAGTAAATGCGAAAAACTTTTTTGCTGCACCATTTTTTTTGATTTCATAATCAGTATATCCGTCTCCAATCACTATAATATCGCCTTTCAGATGAAGACTTTTTATGGCTTCCGTTTTACCGCCCTTGTTTGCCAGCGGATTTTTTTTGTTATAACCAACGGCAATTCCCTGCCGGTTAAAAATAAACGAATTGCCTAGAACATGTGATTTCTCAACTCCAAATTCCGCAACAACCGGAACAGCATAATCTGTAAAGCCGCCGGTAATAACGTATATATTATTCTTGTAATTTTTAAAAAATTCTTTATTACGGATAATAGAAGGAGTAATAGATTTTCTAAGAAGTTGGATTAGTTTATCAATGTCTTCTTTTTTTGGTTGAAAAAGCGTAAGGCGCTTAATAAGAGATGTAGGAAAATCAATTTTTCCTTCCATGCCTGCTTTTGTGATTTCGGTAATTTGTTTTATGATAGCAGTGCTTTTAGGGTTATTTTTTAGTACGATTTTGGAAAGCTCGTCTAAAGCCTCAACAGTAACAAATGTGCTGTCAAAATCGATAATAAAATTAGTTAACATAACTAAAACTCGGGGCAGTTAATTAAATTTATCTTAAATGCATTTTTGCCAGAATCATTGTAATACGAAATAGCTATAAATGCAAAGGTTCATAATTTTATAAAAACCTTAATCGAACTTGAATTAAGTTCATAATTAAACTAAAATTGTATCTATGTTTATCCCGTTAGAAAAGTTGTACGGGGTTTTTGCTTATGGATAGTTCAAATAAAGTTTCAAATAAAAAAAATCAAGAGAAAAAAGAATTTCTAACGGGATTTAAACCCGTAAATCCAGCTATTAGTTTTCCTGATCTGGAAAAAGAAATTTCTGAATTTTGGAAAAAAAATAAGACGTTTGAAAAATCTGTCACTAACCGTCCTGCAAACAAACGCTGGAATTTTCTTGACGGACCTCCATTTGTAACAGGAATGCCGCATTACGGATCGCTTCTTTCAAGTCTCCCCAAGGATTTATTTGGCCGCTACTGGACTATGAAGGGTTACAGAGTGGAGCGGGTTTGGGGATGGGATGGACATGGCCTACCGATTGAAAATAAAGTGGAAAATGAGCTTGAGATCAAGAGAAAAAGAGATATAGAAGAAGTTGTTGGTGTTAAGAAATTTATAGATAAGTGTAAAGAATATGTAGAAGATGTTTCTTCGGAATGGGAGTGGTATATCGACAGGATTGGACGATGGGCGGATTTCAAAAACGCTTACAAGACATGGGACATTGATTACATGGAATCTGTAATGTGGGTTTTCAAGCAAATGTATGAAAAGGGATACATCTATAAAGGTCTTAAGGTTTCACTTTATTGTCCTCATTGCTCAACTCCAATTTCAAATTTTGAAGTAGCAATGGATGCTGATAATTATAAAGAAACTACAGAGCGTGCCACTACTTATAAATATAAATTGTTAGGCGAAGAAAATATTTTTATTCTTGCGTGGTCTACAACTCCATGGAATAAAATCGCAACTCCGGTTCTTGCTGTAAATCCAAAGCTTGCTTATGTAAAAGTTCTGCAAAGCAGAATTGTAAATGAGAAAAAAGTTGATGAGTATTACATATTAGCTGAATCAACTCTGAAGATGCTGGATGGAAAATATAAAATTGTTGAAAAATATAAAGGAAAAGATTTGCTAGGCAAAAAGTTTGAATCCCCTTACGATTATTATTTAAAACGTGCAACAGGTAAGATTTTTGAAATAATCGAAGGAGATTTTGTGACAGCAGATGAGGGAACAGGGGTTGTGACAATTGGTGCATATGGAGAAGAAGATTTGAAAGTAATGCGTGAGCAAAAGGTCCATATTGAAATGCATTTGGATGAGGAGGGAAATGTGAAGGAAGATGTTCCCTTGTTTGGCGGCATGTATTATCTGAAAGCAAATAAATTTGTTAATGAAGATCTGGAAAAACGGGGATTAATTTATAAAGATGTTGAATATTTGCATCGAATCCCTCTTTGTTGGAGATGTCATACTCGTTTGTATTATGCGCCGATTGATGCTTGGTATGTTGGTGTTCAAACGCTTAAGCCTCTGATGAAAAAGACAAATGAAAGCGTTAATTGGTTCCCAAAGCATTTTAAAACAGGCAGATTTCTAAAAAGCTTGGAAAATGCACCTGATTGGAATATATCAAGAAACCGCTACTGGGGCAGTCCTGTTCCTGTCTGGGAATGTGAATGCGGGGAGCGGTTTGTCCCAGGATCCATAAAAGAATTGGAAGAAGCATCGGGAGAGAAGATTTACGACTTACACAAGCCTGAGATAGATGAAGTAAAAATAAAATGCAAAAAATGCGGCAAATTGAGTAAGAGAGTTCCTGAAGTTCTCGATAGTTGGATTGAGGCAGGATCAGCGTCATTTGCGGAAAGACATTTTCCTTTTGATAAATTACAAAAACTTGAAGATTTCTTTCCACCGGATTTTATAGCAGAGTATACAGGGCAAATCAGGGCTTGGTTTTACGTGTTGCACGTAATAGGTGCTGCTCTTTACAAGTCTCCTGCTTTTAAAAATGTTGGGGTCTCAGGAGTTATCCTGGGAACTGATGGGCGGAAAATGAGTAAGAATTTCAAAAATTATCCGGATCCGGCCGAGATGCTTGATAAGTACGGGGGAGATGCTCTGCGTTTATATCTATTGGGAAGTCCTGTTATGAGAGGGGAGGACATTTTGATATCTGAGGAGCAGTACAAAAATCAAGTTCGCGGTACAATGCTTATACTCTGGAATGTTTATAATTTTTTCGTAACCTATGCAAATTTGGACTCCTGGAATCCAAAAACTCAAAACTCAAAACTCAAAACTCAAAATATATTGGACGAATGGGTTTTGTCTCTTTTGAATAATTTAGTTTCGGATGTCACAAAGAGTTTGGATTCATACGACACTGTAGCGGCAATCGACGCGCTTAAAGATTTTGTAAATGATTTTTCAACTTGGTATATCAGGAGAAGCAGGGACCGGGTCGGACCCAGCGCAGATGATATTGAAGATAAAAACGCATTTTATCAAACTAGTTTTGAAGTTTTGACTACTGTTAGTAAGTTACTCGCACCAATAGCACCGTTTATCTCTGAATCAATCTTCAAAAATTTAACAGGCGAGGAATCAGTGCATTTGGCAGACTGGCCGGCTGCGAATTCAGAATTCAGACTTCAGAATTCAGAATTGATTGAGGAGATGAAGCATGTCAGAAAAATTGTGGAGCTTGGCTTGGCATCCCGCAAAGAAAAACAAATAAAAGTTAAACAGCCGTTGGCAAAAATTACAGTCTGTCCCGGCAAGAAGGAAGCAAAGTTTAGCGAGAAGTTAGACTATCTAATTTTGGATGAATTAAATGTTAAAGAAATAACATACATTAAAAAAGACAAAGATGAAACTGAGGTAGAACTGGATACAAATTTAACTGATGAGCTTATTGCCGAGAAAGAGGCACGAGAAATCGTCAGAAAGATTCAAGAAGAGCGGAAAAAAGTAGGTACAACGATGGATGAGAAAATTGATGTAATTTTAGAAGAGTGGCCTCAGGCATTTGAAGAGTATATAAAGAAAAATGCTCTTGTTAACTCACTTTCAAAAGGAGAATTTGAAGTTAAAAGGTTATAGTTAAAGCGGCTCCGCATGGTTAATATTTATGAAATCAAAATTGCTAGTTGATCTACGGCTTATTGTTCCTGTAATTGTTCTTATTACTATTTCGCTAGTTACTCTATTTTCCATAAATATAATTTTTTTTAAAAGTCAGCTGATATCTTTGGTTGTCGGATTAATCGCTTATTTTTTCTTTTCGAAGATAAACATGGATTTTCTAAAAGAGTTAAAACTTCCTATTTATGTAATTTCTCTGATTTTGCTTTTAATTGTACTTGTTATCGGACTTGAAACTAGAGGCGCTGTTCGGTGGATCGATATATTTGGAGTTAGGTTGCAATTTTCTGAAATCTTAAAACCTTTTTTTGCTTTAATTTTTGCAGCCAGCATAACGAGCATGAAGAATAGTAGCTTCAAATCACTTTTAATGCTTATTGGTTTGGTAATACCGGTATTGTTGTTGATTTTTTTGCAGCCGGATTTGGGAAACGCCCTTTTATACGCTGGGGTTGCTTTATTTACGCTAGTTGTTGCCGGTTTCCCTTTTATATGGTTCTTGTTACTCTCACTTCCACTTCTTTTGATGACTCCTTTGTTGTGGACACTGCTTCATAGTTATCAAAAAAAAAGGATTTTCACATTTCTTAACATCATAAAAGATCCGTTGGGAGATTCATACAATGGGATTCAGGCAATAATTGCTGTTGGATCAGGAGCGTTTTGGGGAAAAGGTATATTTGAGGGAACCCAGTCAGTTTTACGGTTTTTGCCGGAAAGACATACTGATTTTATTTTTGCGACAATTGCCGAGGGAGTTGGTTTTGTGGGAGCTAGTTTTGTGATAATAGCTTTTTTACTTCTTTTATATCGTATGTATGCTCTTTTCAGAGATAGCGATGATCCGTTTTGTAGAATGTTTCTTGCTACAAGTTTTGGATTTTTCCTGATTCAGGGCTTTGTAAATATAGCAATGAATATGGGTCTTTTGCCTATTGTCGGAATTACTTTGCCCTTTGTTTCTTTTGGGGGAAGCTCTCTTCTTTCAAATTTTATTTTTCTGGGCATGATTACAAGTCTTGGGTCGTCGCCAAAAAATAAACATGTGCTGGAAATTAGGTGAGGTATTTGCTATAATTAACAAACTTATGAAATACGCAGTTCTACAAACAGGTGGTAAACAATATAAAGTATCAGAGGGATCGGAAATCGAGGTAGATAAAATAGAAGCAACAGCGGATAGTGATCTGAAGTTTGAAAAAATTCTGCTTTATGCCTTGGATGGAGTTTTTCAGGTTGGTCAACCACATATTGACGGTGCAGTAATAACAGCTAAAGTACTTGAGCAAAAAAAGGGTAAAAAAATCCGTGTTGCGAAATTTAAAGCAAAGTCCCGCTATAGAAAAGTGCAGGGGCATAGGCAGATGTTAACAAAGTTACTTATTGAAAAAATTTCTGTAAAGAATGAAAAACCTGTTGAGGAAAAAGCAGCTAAAAGCTCAAAGTTAAAAGTTAAAATTGCAGTTCAAAATTAAAAATTAACCATAAAACTTTGCACTTTTCATTTTGAACTTTACACTTACACTTGACATCTGTGAAAAGTTTTCGTATTATTGAGTGGAAATTTTATAATATAAGTCTATCTCTTAAATATGGCACATACAAAAGCACAAGGATCAGTTAAGGGCAACCGCGATTCGCGGGCAAAAAGACGCGGAATTAAGCTTTATAGTGGAGAAAAAACGAAGAGTGGGAGTATAATCGTGCGTCAAAAAGGAAGTAAATTTTTTCCGGGAGACGGCGTCCAGATGGGCCGGGATTTCACACTATTTGCTATAAAAGAAGGCACAGTCAACGTTAAAACACTTAATGGTAAAAAATATATTGAGGTAATACATGGATAATAATCAGAACGTAACTGATATTCATTCCCTTGAAACCAATCAACTGCAATCCAACCCTCTTCAGCCCCGCGGAGTTATAACACCGGATTCCCTTACAGATCTTGTTGAATCAATTAGGGAACAGGGCATACTTGAGCCAATCGTAGTAGCAAAAACACCAGCGGGCTATCAGATAATTGCGGGAGAGCGCAGGTGGAGAGCAGCTAAGGTTTTGAGGCTTGAGGTTGTTCCCGTTGTTGTAAAAGAGACAACTCCCCAGGGAATGCTTGAGATGTCAATTGTTGAAAATGTCCAGAGAGAAGATCTTAACCCAATAGAAAAGGCATTGGCATACAAACGCCTTATTGATGAATTTGGACTTGGAACGACAGAGGTTGCCAAGAGAGTTGGTAAAAGCGTTCCTGCAGTTTCCAATACAATACGCCTTCTCTCCCTACCAGACGCCATAAAAGATGCTTTAGTGGCAGGCGTTATAACGGAAGGCCACGTTCGGCCACTTCTATCCCTTGGTGACGCAAGATTAATGCTTGATGTTTTTAAGACAATTCTGCGTGAAAATTACACAGTTCGTCAAACAGAAGAATTGGCTAGGCAAGTTAAAGGAGGTATTCAAAAAAAAGAGCCTGCATCCGGTAAAGATCAGATTTGGGTTCCAGAACAGGATCAAATGGCCAAAGAAATTGCTGAGAAAAATATGGTTGATAAGGTTGCTATATTTCAGTCAAGCAAGCTTGCGCGGGTAACGATTGTCATTAAGGGAGATCCGGAAGTTACTTCAAAAAAACTTAAAAGTATTCACGAAGTTCTAACTCATTAATTATTTATTTTGAAGGTTGAAAAGGATTTTTCACCACCCTCATTGCGTTAACCGGCCAGTAGACAAATAATGATTCTCCAATAATTTTATCTTTTGGTAAAAATCCCCATTCTCTTGAGTCTGAGCTAGCAGGACGATTATCTCCCATAACTATATAGTCCCCAACAGGTACGGTTACAGGAGGAGCACTCTCTTTGATAAAACTCCCTCCATATGTTTTAACATCAGATTTCAAATACGGACTTTCATCAACTTTTACGTCATTTACATACACTAATCCGTCTTTTATAGAAACTGTATCTCCGGGTATACCCATAATTCGCTTTATATAATCTTTTTCTGGATCAAGAGGAGCATGAAAAACTATTACATCGCCTCTTTTTGGATCATTAAAGCGAAGGCCAATTAGGTTTGTTAAGATAAATTCTTTATTCTTAAATGTTGGAAACATAGATTCACCACTCACCTGAAAGGGTCTAAATAAAAATATATATACAACTAAAAAGATAGATGCCGCTAATAGAATTGTTTGCATTGCATCCAGAGTAAAGTTGTAAACTTTCTTTAGTATTTCCATAGAATTAATTATCACAGTTTTGAGCTCTATTTGTCAACGATTTCAAATATAGTTAAATTACTTTTTATATTCTTGATGTGAAGCAAGCTTTTTGGCATTGTCATATCTGCCAATTATTAATAAAAACGTTGGAATTATAAAAGACATTTGGGAGTTTTTGGTCATAATGCTAATCTTTAAAAATTAATTGTAGTTAATTAATAGGGATGCTTTGGATACAATTTTCCTTACGAATAATTTACTTTTTTCCTTTGTGCGAATTCCCTTATGCTTATTAATGGATTTTAAACCTCTATATAGATAATCAAGATAAGCTTCGGGTTTTTTCCAGCGCCTAACAGATGTCTTAACTATGAGGTTGTTATCAAATTTAATTCTTCCAAAAGGGGCTAAATGAATAGCAAGATCCAGATCTTCATGTACTTGTTTATCATTAAGGCAAACTTGATCTTTTACTTTCTTCCACGCGCTGCCCCTGATGGAATAATTTGGGCCGTATATGCAATCATGCTTGGTCATTTTTTTTACAAGATTGTTATATGATTTAATCAGCTTAAATAAGGTTGGTTTTGATTGCCAATGTGAATTCTGAATTAATTCCGGAAGATCATAAAACTCCGCAGGTCCTGATACTGCCACAAGTTTTTTATCCAAAAAGCTCTTTTTAATAAGTTTAATCCAGTTTGGGGGGAGGATTGTGTCTGCGTCTGTGCGGGCAATGATAGCATATTTTGCTTGGTTAAAACCTTTATTTCGTGCGGGAGTTAATCCTTGTTTTTTCTCAGTCAGTACCTTTACAGGATATTTTCTGGCAATTTTTGCTGTATTATCTGTTGAATTGTTGTTAACAACAATTATTTCGTTAGCTGGGTCAGTTTGGTGCATAAGACTTTCCAAACAAGCGCCAATGTACGCCTCTTCGTTATGAACAGGTATTACTACTGATACTTTGATTGATTCTTCAGCCATATGTTGATATTGTACAATTTGTAAGCATAAACTACAATAGATTTGTAGACTATAAAATTATCCTGCATATGTAGGATAATTCAAAAAATTGATGAATATTCTTATCGCAACAGATCAATACTATCCAACCCTTGGAGGAATAATAGTAGCTACAGATCAACTTATTCGTGAGCTTGCCAGAAATAGTCATACAGTTTCTCTTTTGGCTCCATCTGCAACAAGAACTACTCAGACGGAGAGGGTTAATGAGAACTTGACGATTTACAGGATCAATTCTTTTTCAATATTTAAAAAGAAAGGAATTCGCTTTGCTTATAATTTTAAATCAATAAAGCAGACAATTGATACTATAAAGCCTGACCTTATTCACGTTGCTACACCCGGAGTTATTGGCGTTACGTCGCTGCGCGAAGCAAAAAAACTTGGAATACCTGTGGTCGCAACCAATCACATTGTTGCTGAAAATATTACCGCTGCGTGGAATACAATGCCGCATTTTATCGAAGCGGGTGTTGAAAAAATTGCAATGGAATGGTTGAGAAATATTTATCAGCAGGCAGATCATATGATTTCTCCTTCAGGTGCTGCAGCAGATCATCTCCGCAAGCTGGGAATAACAAAACCAATTACTGTTATATCCAATGGTTTGTATCTAAAAATTTTTGTAAATCCAAATTTAAAGATTTTGAAGAGTCTCAAAGAAAAATTGCAATTGCCCAAAAAACCCAGGATACTTTATGTCGGGAGGTTTGATAAAGAAAAACAAGTAGACTTACTTATTGAAGCATTTGCTGCTTTGAGAAATAACTTTGATGCTCAATTACTTCTGGCAGGAAAAGGTCTTGAAGAAGAACTGTTGAAAGCTCAAATCGCACAAAAAAATCTTTCAGAACATGTCACAATTGTCGGATATTTATCTACAGACGAATTGGCAGCTCTTTATCATCTTGTGGATGTTTTTGTGATGCCCTCAGTTGTTGAGTTACAAAGCATTGCCACGATGGAAGCGATGGCGTCTCATCTACCAGTTATCGGAGCAAATGCTATGGCACTTCCCTACCTCATTCATCCGAACAAAAACGGCTTTCTGTTTGAACCGGGTAACAGTTTGGATCTTTCGGAAAAATTACTAAAAATTCTTGCTGATGAAAAGCTGAAGGTACGAATGGGAAATAAAAGTTTTGAGTATGTCCAGGAGCACGATATGGCGAAAGTTGTGAAGAAGTTTGAGGAATTGTACGAGTCGGAGATAGAAAAAAATAAGCGTGTCAGAAAAATTACAAAATCCTAAAGCTTCAGTTTCTATCATTTCCCTGTATTTAGTATAATGTAACAATATTTATCACGTATGACTATTATTTTTTTAACCCGACGTTTTTACCCCTTAATTGGCGGAGTTGAAATACATTCTTTAGAAGTTGCCAAAAGGTTAGAACAACTCGGTCACAAAGTTATCGTTATTACAGAAAATTATAAAAAGCAAGGGTTAGAAGGAGTAGAGTCAAGTGATCTTAAAGACATTGATGGAATAGAAGTAAGAAGAATTAACCCAGGAGGAGATGGCTGGTTCAAAAAATTTAGGATTTGGCGTGAGATATGGAAGCTGCGAAGCTTACTGAATAAGGCAGATGTAATACATTGTCATGATGTGTTTTTTTGGTATCTACCATTTCGTTTTTTTTATCTTTCGAAAAAAGTCTATATAACATTTCACGGTTATGAAGCTAAATTTCCTATAGCCAAAAAGGCAATTATTGTGCGTAGGATTAGCGAGGTGCTTTCGTTTGGCAATATTTGCATTGGGGATTATATTTCAAAATGGTATGGTACAAAACCGGATTATGTAGCTTATGGTGGGGTTTATCAAATAAAGAATGAAAAATCAAATATCAAAAATACAAATAAAAAATTAAAAATTGTTTTAATAGGTAGATTAGAACAAGATATCGGAGTGCGAACATACATTAAAGCTTTGGAGAAATTAAGAGAAGACAAAATAGATTTTTCATTTAGAGTATATGGAGAAGGAGCGCTGACAAAGAAAGTGGAAAAATATGGTAAAGTTTCTGGTTTTACAGATAATATTTACCAAGTTATGAAAGCCTCAGATATTATTTTCGCATCATCGTATTTAACAATACTGCAAGCTCTTGCCGTTAAAAAAATCGTTATTGCAGTATACGAAAATCCTCTTAAGGAAGATTATTTGAAGCTTTCTCCCTTTTCCCGTTATATTTATATTTGTAAAAATGCTAAGGAAATTGCAAATGTTATTGAGTCAGTTAGAAATACTCCTTGGAAGAGTAATTCTATGACAGAGGGGGGGTTGCTGTGGACTAAAGAGCAAACCTGGAATAGGGTAGCTGAAATTTATTTAAGTCTTTGGAAGGTGACAAGCAAACTAAATTAATTCATGAAGAATTACAAAGATCCATTTAAAGTTGAGAAATTAAGAGCAAAATTAGCAAAAGAAGAAAGATTGAATCAGTTGCTGGAAACATACACTAAGCGTTATCCGGAAATACAGGATCAGAATACTCCAGCTCTTTGGGATTATTTAAATACAGAAGGACGCAAATTGATAAAAGATAATCCCATGGAAGAGGATAGGCTTAATTTTGTTAAAAAATTAATCGTTGGGCAAAGCATTCAAGTATTAAATATCGGATTCGGATCAGCTAATTTGGAAAGTAAATATTTTAAGAGTCACGCCAAAAGAAAAGTTTACTGGCATGGAATAGAAATCTCAGAAATATCTATAAAAGCTGCACGCAAAAAGTTTCCTGGAGAAAAATTTAAAAAAGGAGATATATCTGATCTTAAATTTCCCAACAATTATTTTGATTTTGTTATTGCACTAGAAGTGCTAGAGCATATTAAGCCAAGTAATACTTTAAAATCTCTTAAAGAAGCTTATAGAGTAGTTAAATCCGGCAATTACTTTATCGTCTCAGTGCCTTTAAATGAAGGTCTTGAAAAAATGATTGCCAAAGGGGAAAATCCAAATGCTCATGTCAGAATGTATACACCTGATTTAATAAAGACAGAACTGAAAATTGCCGGCTTTAAAATCATAAAGGAAAAAATACTTTTTGCCTTTGGTAATTTGTACAGAATTAAATCATTTATTGCCCAGTATTTATTGCTCCAAAAATTTAAACCAAACAATATAATAATTCTTGCGCAAAAACCATGATAAATAATTTTGAAAAAAAGAAAATATCTTTTATAACAACTGTATTTAACGAAGAGGAAAATATTGATAAATTTTTAACCTCGCTGATTTCTCAAAGCAAATTACCGAATGAAATTATCATAGTTGATGGAGGGAGTATGGACAATACAATGTACATAATTTCCAATTTCCAATTTCCAATTTCAAAAAAAAATGTGAAAATTTTAAAAAAGAAGGGAAATAGGTCGCTGGGGAGGAACGAAGCAATTAAAAACACAACTGGGGATATTATTCTCTGCTCAGATGCAGGATGCATCTTAGATAGAGATTGGGTTAAGAAAATTACGGAACCATTTGAAAATCCAGAAGTTGACGCAGTTGCCGGATATTATAAAGGAGAAAGTAAAAACATTTTTCAAAAATGTTTAATTCCATATGTTTTGGTGATGCCGGACAGAATTGATCCTGAAAATTTTCTTCCGGCAACTAGATCCATGGCTTTTAAAAAAGGGGTTTGGAAAAGAATAGGTGGTTTTCCGGAAAAATTTTCCCATAATGAAGATTATGTATTTGCAAGAAAGTTAAAAAAAGCAGGAGCAAATATAGTTCTTAAAAAGGACGCTTTAGTATATTGGATTCCCAGAAAAAATCTAACCGAAGCATTTATCATGTTTTTTCGGTTTGCGTGGGGGGACGCAGAGGCTAAAATTTTTAGGCCAAAGGTAGGGTTAGTCTTTTTGAGGTATATTTTGGGGATTTTAATCTTCTTTTTCGCTATAATAAGAGGAGATCTCTTTTTAAGAGAAATTTTGTCCTACGCAGTTATTTTTTACTTTTTGTGGGCAATTTTTAAAAATTATAAATATGCTAAAGATGTTAGAGCTTTTATAATTTTACCAATTTTGCAGGTAATTGCAGATATAGCAGTAATCAGCGGAACAATTTTTGGTTTATATAAAATATGGGTTATAAAAAAGACGTGATAAAAGGTATTTCATGGATTGGGCTTCTACGCCTTGCTACAAAAGCTGTTGGTTTTCTAGAGGCTGTTATCCTTGCCCGGATTTTAATTCCTGAACAATTTGGGGCTTATGGGGTGGCTCTGCTGGCATTGGGACTTCTAGAAGTGTTTACAGAGAGCGGAGTAAACATAATTCTTGTGCAAGAGAAAGATATAGATAAGCACATAAGCTCTGCGTGGATAGTTTCAATCTTGCGGGGACTAATAATAATGCTAGTACTTTGGGTTGGCGCGCCTTTCATTGCAAACTTTTTCCATTCATCGGAGTCGCTAAAACTTCTATATTTTATTAGTTTTGTTCCGCTAATTCGGGGATTCATAAATCCCGCAATTGTAAAATTTCAAAAGGATTTGATGTTTGCCAAAGACTTCTGGTTTCGCTTCGCCATTCTTCTGATAGACACTAGTGTTTCAGTAGTTGTTACTTACCTAACGCAAAACCCAATAGGAATAGTTGCCGGTCTGCTCACAGGCGTATTTGCAGAACTTGTACTTTCTTTTATTTTGGTTTCACCTCGGCCTAAGTTGGAATTTGAAAGCAAATACATAAGTAAAATATTTCAGAGAGGTAAGTGGATAACGCTTAGCAGCATTTTTGATTATTTATTCTTCAACGCTGACAATATCGCGGTTGGAAGACTAATGGGTGCAAAGGCGTTGGGAATTTATCAATTAGCTTATTCGTTAAGCGCTGCGCCTTTGATTGAGGTTGGCCGAGTTTTTGTACACGTAACTGTTCCGATTATGATCAAGATTTCCGAGGATTCATCCAGATTAAAAGATGCATTTTTTAAAACCACTCTCAATCTGCTTATTATTACGCTTCCAATTGCTCTAATATTTGCATTATTTCCTCAGTTTTTTGTATTAATTTTAGGCAAAAAATGGGAGCAAGTTACAGTAGTGCTGCCCATCTTGGCAGTTTTAGGATTTGTAAAATCCGTATCAATGTCTACGAATGCTTTATTCCTAAGCACAAAAAAACAAGAATATACAACAGTTATTACGCTTGTTAATATCTTAGCTCTTACAGTATCGATAGTTCCCCTAATCATGAGTTATGGACTTATCGGTGCGGGCTACTCAGCCCTCATCGGATCTGTATGTGCAACTCCATTTATTATTTATTACACCTCCAAAACATTCAAGTTAAAAAATAAATATGATTAGCGCAGTTATACTTACTAGAAACGAAGAAAAGAATGTTTTAAGTTGTCTTGAAAGCCTGTTGTGGTGTGATGAAATTATTGTAATCGATGACAACTCAACAGACAAGACGGTAGAAATTGTAAAAAAGACTAAGGCCAAAGTTTTTAGTCATTCCCTGAACAATAATTTTTCAGAACAGCGAAATTTTGGATTGGAAAAAGCGAAGGGAGAGTGGGTATTATTTGTTGACGCGGATGAGATAGTGTCACCTGCATTGTGGTTTGAAATAATGCAACACACGAACAGTACAATTAGTAATTATTCCGGGTTTTTTTTAAAAAGAAAAGATGTTTTGTGGGATAAAGAGTTGAATTACGGGGAAACTGGAAATACAAAATTTTTAAGATTGGCAAAGAAAAATGCCGGTAGGTGGGTTGGAAAAGTCCATGAGGTATGGGAAATAGAAGGAAAAACAGCGATTTTAAATAATACATTAATGCACGCTCCTCATGCAAATGTAGGAAAATTTTTGAAAGATATTAATTTTTATACAGATCTTCGCGCAAAAGAGCTGCATGATAACAAGGCTACAGTGTCTTGGGTATCAATTCTTTTATATCCTAGCGGTAAGTTCGTACAAAATTATATTTTCAAACAAGGATTTCGAGATGGAATACCAGGGTTGGTGCTTGCTCTGATGATGTCATTCCACTCTTTTCTGGTGAGAGGAAAACTTTGGCTTTTGTGGAGCGAAAATACAAAAGTTTAATGAACATGCTGCAACTTCTTATTACCCTTGTAATCCTTTTTATCCCGCTAGGTGAACTCCTGAGAATGGATCTTGGAAATAATATTTTTTTAAAACCCCTGGAGTTTCTAATAGTTTTAACGTCGATTGTTTTCCTTTCTATTACAATCTATAAGCATAAAAAAATTATAGGCGCAAAACTTACCAAGCCTTTGGTCTTATTTTGCGCAATTGCTTTTTTCTCACTAGTTATTAATTTATTCAATTTATCTTCTACGCAATTACTGACAGCATTTCTTTATTGGGTACGTTTTGTCTCTTTTGCGATCATGTATTTTGTGATCTTCACTTTTGATAAGAAATTTATAAAAAGAATTATAGCTTTGCTTTTCATAGTGGGGGTCATAATTCTACTTTTAGGATTTGTTCAGTATTTTCTATACCCAAACCTAAGGAACCTTTATTATCTTGGTTGGGATGAGCATAATTACCGCATATTTTCAAGTTTTCTGGATCCTAATTTCGCAGGCGCTTTTTTTGTTTTGTATTATTTATTTGTAACAGGGTTGGCACAATATCACTTAAAAATTAAAAAGACGAAAAGCGCTGTATTTTTATTTGTAGTTTCAATTATTTGTATAGCTTCGATATTTCTGACTTATTCAAGAAGTGCTATTTTAATGTTGATTGCTGCGTCTATTACTTACCTAATTTTGATAGGTAAAAAAAAGTTTTTATTTGCTCTTTTTGGAATAATCGCTATCATTATAATTTTGCTATCTCCAACTTTTAATACAGAAAACACAAATCTATTGCGCACAGCATCAAGTTTTGCCAGAGTTGAAACATATTCCAATTCAATAAAAATCATACAAAAGCGCCCATTTTTTGGAGTAGGATTTAATGCGTACCGTTACGCCCAGCAATCATATGGATTCCGCAGTCCCCAGACAAAATTTCCATCTCACGCGGATGCAGGAGTGGACAATAGCTTTCTTTTTGTCACAGCAACCACAGGAATGATTGGTCTCATAGCTTATTTATTTCTATGGTATTCCATATTAAAAAGAGCGTTTTATATTTACCGCAAGAACAGCAATACTTTTCCTCTGGTAGTTATTTGTTCAAGTGTTGGCCTGTTTGTTAATTCATTCTTTATAAACAGTTTATTTTTTCCTCCCCTAATGTTGTGGATGTGGATAATGATTGCTTTAATGGAGGACAATTAAATTTATTCTACTTTTATTTTTATTTCTTTTTCAGTTTTGTTGCCTGCTTCATCCGTCGCTGTAATCTTCAGGCTATTATCACCATCTTTTAAGGTGTAGATGTAATAAAAGTCTCCGCTGTCATTAATAATTGTCCAAAAACCATTTATAGTAACTTTTACACCCGGATCTGATTTGCCAGTGATTTTTATCGGACTTTCATCTTTATGAAACTTTTGATCATTTTGCGGAAAATTTATTTCCAAAGTAGGTTCTTTGCCGATGTATTTTATATTTAAAGAATTAGAATAAGTACTTTTTTTAACAACTGATGGTTCAAGCCTGGCTTTTATTTCATTATTTCCTTTGTTCAGAAAGATATCATAGAAACTAAATTCTCCTTCATCATCCGTAGTTGCATCATCTAAAATTTTTCCGTTTACGTATAATACAACTAATGTTTTTTTAGAAGTTGAAGATCCAGTAATCGAGACAATGTCCTTATTAGTAGCGCTCGGTAGGGGATTTAGTACTGGTGGGGCAATATAATCAACGCTTTGGATGTCTACCGTTGATGCGTCATCGCCCTTTAAGTTGTTAAGTACCACGCCAAAGCCTACCAGTAACTGCGTTCCAAAAATTGCCATAGCTGCAATAATAGCAATTATTATAATTAGTGTTCTGATATTTCGTTTTTTTATATTTTCGTTAAGCCTCGATTTCATATCATTGCCTAAATTGATCTTGCCTAAGTGAGCCGATGGTGGGATTTGAACCCACGACTTACTCTTTACGAAAGAGTTACTCTACCAACTGAGTTACATCGGCAAATTGGTCGTCAGTCGTAGGTCTTTAGTCATCAGACATATTTTAGATAATTTTTCGCGAGTTGGCAACTAGTTTGATCTGCGGCGGTGACGTTGAGCTATATGCTGCTGAAGTAGCGAAAGTCTCAATTCAGCTTCAATTCTGATTATTTCATCTGGGCTTAGTTCTGCTTTTTTCTTTGATAGCAATTCTTCAGCCCTCTTCTGAGCTGCTGTTGCTTTTTCCATATCAATATCTTTTGCATGCTCAGCATAGTCAGATAGTATGGTCACTATATCTTTTGTAACCTCTAGAAAGCCACCGGAAATAGCAATTATACTTTCTTTTCCTTTTGCTTTTATAATTATTTCACCAGCTGTAAGTTTTGTAACAATATTAATATGATGGGGCAGTACACCCATTTGTCCCTTTTCTGTTGGTGCGAGTACTTCATCTATCTCTTCACTGAGAACTTTGTTTTCTGGGGTAATTATTTCAAGAAACATACTTATAACTTATAACTTATAACTTATAACTTATAACTTATAACTTATAACAGTTGTTATCAGTTATTCGTCATGAGTTATTGTTTTTTTCCCTTCTCTACAGCTTCCTCGATCGTCCCAACCATATAGAATGCCTGCTCAGGTAGACTGTCATGTTTTCCATCCAAAATTTCTTTAAACCCTTTTACCGTCTCCTGAATTTTTACATAACGTCCTGGTTGTCCAGTGAATACCTCAGCGACAAACATAGGTTGAGTCAGGAATCTTTGAATTTTGCGCGCCCGGGCGACAATTGTTTTATCTTCATCCGATAGCTCATCAACTCCCAAAATAGCAATAATGTCCTGAAGGTCTTTGTAGCGTTGTAGCACCTTTTGGACACCGCGGGCAACTTCATAATGATCTTGTCCCGCTACGTTTGGGTCAAGCATACGGGATGAAGACGTAAGAGGATCAACCGCAGGATAAAGGCCTTGCTCAGCAAGAGAGCGCTCAAGTGTAATTGAGGCGTCCAGATGTGCAAAGATTGTAGCAGGAGCAGGGTCTGTATAGTCATCAGCAGGTACATAGACGGCCTGGACTGACGTAATAGAGCCTTTTAGAGTTGAGGTTATTCTCTCCTGGAGGCTTCCCATTTCACTGGCTAAAGTCGGTTGATAACCAACAGCTGATGGCATACGTCCTAAAAGAGCCGAAACTTCAGATCCTGCTTGTGCAAAACGGAAAACATTGTCAATAAAAAGAAGCACATCTTCTTTTTTTACATCCCGAAAGTACTCAGCCATTGTTAGCGCAGTTAATGAGACTCTCAATCTGTTACCAGGCGGCTCATTCATCTGACCGTACACCATGACCGTTTTATCCATAACCTTTGCTTCAAGCATTTCAAGCCACAAATCAGTTCCTTCGCGAGTTCGCTCTCCGACTCCGGCAAAAACAGAATGTCCTTTGTGCTCTGTAGCGATATTGCGGATAAGTTCTTTAACAATAACTGTTTTTCCTACTCCCGCTCCTCCGAATGCTGCTGTTTTTCCTCCTTTTGCAAAAGGCGCAATAAGGTCGATAACCTTTATTCCTGTTTCAAGCATTTGAGGCTTGGTTTGCTGATCTGTCAACAAAGGAGGTGCTTTGTGAATAGGGTCATATTTTACGTCTTTTGAGTCAAATTTCTTTCCATCAATAGTTTGTCCCAAAACATTGAAAATGCGGCCAAGCGTCTTTTCGCCAACTGGAACACTAATAGGTTTGCCTGTCCTAACAACTTTCATTCCTCGTGATAGTCCGTCTGTTGATCCAAAAGCAAGGGCCTTTACTTCGCGGTCTCCAATTAGAAATTGCACTTCAAGGACCAATTCTGTTTTATCGGGAAGAGCAATAGTGAGAGATTCATAAATAGCCGGAAGACTGTTTTCAAAGTATACATTCACAACCGGTCCTGAGATTGCGATAATTATTCCTTCTTCTGATTTTAGATTTTTACTACTCATAGTTTGCGACTATTGATGCGCCTGTAATGTCTAGTAATTCACTTGTAATCTTAGCTTGTCTTGTTTTATTATATTCAAGCTGCAGGTCATCTATTATATCATTTGCACTGTCAGTTGCGTTTTGCATAGACATCATACGTGAAGCTTGTTCAGAAAGAAAGCTTTCAATCAGTTGGTGATACAGAGCCATTTCAACGTAATGACTAAGAAGTGAATCCAATAAAACTTTTTTATTTGGTTCAAACAAGTAAAATTCATCATTTTTTTCTTCTCTCTCTGATAAGTCAAAATTAACAGGTAGCAAATTGGTGACTTTTGGTTTTTGTGTAAAAATATTTATGTACTCAGCTGTTAATATCTTAACTGAGTCAACTTTTCCTCCGTTGTAATACTCATCGATTATTTGAAGGAGGGGATAAACCTTATCAAAAGTTGGAATTGATGTCCCAAATGGAAAAGCTGCTATTGTTTCTTTACCTAAATTTACTACTTGTCCTTCCAGCTTTTTTCCAACGAGTACATATGTAGTTTCCTCAGAATTATCTCGATATCTTATGAATTCCTTTAATAGGTTTGCAACAAGACTTCCGCAGAGTCCCTTATCAGGAGATAAAACTAGAAGTAAAGTTTTACCCGTTTTTTCGGTAGGTGAAAGATAGGGATGGGTATAGCCCTTTTTTGCCTCCTCCAAAAGATTTTCTAAAATCTCAGAAATCTTATTTACATAAGGTTTACTTGATGCAACCGCGTTTTGCGCACGTTTTAATTTAGACGCTGCAATCATTTGCATTGCCTTTGTGGTCTTGGAGACATTTTTTGCTGCATTTATTCTTCTTTTCAGTGCCAATATAGTTGCCATATGTTTTTAATGTTATTATTTCTTTTTAAGAGCTTATTTTAATTCCACCTTTATTTCCGCCCCTGTCTCGCTGCGCTCGCAGGCCACCCCTGTCAAGCAGGCGGTCTCGGCTTCTAGCCTCCGACCCTTTACTTCGAAAAGTCCGTCCCTTTTTTGAAATCTTCAACCATTTTTTTCAAAGCAGAGAGGGTTTCCTCACTAATTTTATCCCCGGTATTTAAAGTGTCAACCAGTTTTTTGGCGTGAGTCTGTGCATATTCGTGAAGTTCTTTTTCAAAACGCCCAACTTCTTCAACCGGAACATCGTCCAAATAACCGTTTGTTACAGACCAAATACTAGTTATCTCCAATGCTTCTGGAAGAGGAGAGTATTGAGGCTGTTTGAGAATTTCAATGCTGCGTTTTCCGCGTTCAAGCTGCTGCATTGTTGCTTGATCAAGTTCTGATCCGAATTGAGCAAAAGCCGCAAGTGAATTGTACTGAGCAAGCTCTAGTCTTAGTTTGCCGGCAATTGATTTTATCGCTTTGGTTTGTGCCGCTCCTCCTACACGGGATACAGAACTTCCCGGGTTGATCGCCGGGCGGACGCCTATGTTGAAAAGATCTGATTGAAGGTATATTTGTCCATCTGTTATTGAGATAACATTGGTCGGAATATATGCTGAAATATCACTAGCTTGCGTCTCAATGATCGGAAGAGCTGTTATAGACCCGCCGCCGTTTTCTTTGTTGAGTCTGACTGCTCTTTCCAAAAGTCTACTGTGAAGATAAAAAATATCTCCCGGATAGGCTTCACGCCCTGCCGGCCTTTGAAGAACTAGTGAAATCTGTCTATACGCCCAAGCGTGCTTTGTCAGGTCATCATAAACAATCAATACATCTTCCCCTTTTTCCATAAAGTATTCACCGATTGCAGATGCCGCATAGGGAGCCAGGTATTGGAGAGATGCCGGGTCCGCAGCTCCCGCTGAGACTACAATAGTGTAATCAAAAGCGTTTTCCTGCTTTAGTCTGTCAATAACTTGTGAAATTGAACTTTGCTTCTGACCAATAGCAACATAAATACAAATTACCTGTTTTTTGCCTTTAGCAGTTTGGCGTTGATTAATGATAGTATCAATCGCAATTGCTGTTTTGCCTAGGCCACGGTCACCAATGATCAGCTCCCTCTGTCCCAAGCCGATCGGAATCATCGCGTCAATGGCTTTAATTCCTGTCTTAAGCGGTGTGTCTACCGGCTGGCGGGCTGTCACACCCGCTGCAATTCTCTCCAGCGGCATTTTTTTGCCTTTTTTGAGGATAGGTTTTCCATCAAGCGGGTTGCCAATCGGGTCAACAACGCGTCCCAAAAGAGCCTCGTGGGCGTCAATGCTTAATAGTTCATTGGTTCTTTTAATCGTGTCGCCTTCTTTTATATCTCCTTTTGCATCAAGCAAAATAATTGAGACAATATCCTGTGTCAAGTTAAAAACCACTCCGCGTGAGGATTTACCAACTGTTACCATCTCGCCCATGGTGACTTTTGAAAGTCCAGAGGCCGTTATCACGCCGTCTGAGTTTCTTATTACTTCACCAACGTGTTCTGTTTTGCTATTTTGAGAAATTTTCCCCAAGCGCTGTTCCAGTTGTTTGATTATATCGTTTGAATCAATCATAGTTTTCTATATTTTCAACAATCGTATCCAGGCTGTTTCTCAGATTCATCTCAAAAATATCGTCATTGTGAGTTATTCTTGTCCCTACAAGAAGAGACGGACTGCTTTGATCAATTATTTTTTTATCGGGAAATATATTTTTTAACTCCTTGATCATATCATTTTGTATTCCAAAAGGGCTTTCAACATAAACATTTCTAAACTTTTCCGCATTTTTAAGTGACTGTATATATTGTTTTAATTCCGATCTGTCGAGCCTATCCGCTATTTGGCTGACAATTTTATTGTCCAGCAAACCATTTTTGTAAGATATTAAAACCAATTGCTTTAGTAATTTTTTATTCATATTAATCTGCTTTCTTCAATTTTTTAAGCGCCTGCTTCATAATAACTTCCTGCTCTTTTTGTCCAAAAAGTCCCGAAATTGATTTTTCCAGAAATGCGACAGCAAGCTTACCGATATTTACTTCAAGTCTTTTCTCGGCAATTCCTGTTTCATATTTGATTTGATCTCTTGCTTCCAAAAGCATTTGATCAACTTTTTTTCTTGTGTCTTCCTCCGATTTTTTCAGCATTTCATCGCTTTGAGTTTTGGCTTCGTCAATCAACTTTTTTGCCTTCTCCTGGGCGTCCCGCAATATCTTTTTCTTCTTTTTGAACTGTTTCTTCCAAAAGTCTTGCCGATTCTTCAGCCTGCTTAAGTCCCTTTGTGATTATATCTCTCCGTTCTTTTAGAAGTTTGAGTACCGGCTTGTACAAAAACTTTTTTAATAGCAAATAGATAATAACAAAATTTACTATCTGTGCGACAAAAAGTATAGGCTCAAAACCAAAATTATTTAATATTTCCATATAAATATAGAGTCATGAATCAAGAATCATGAAATCCATAATTCCTAATTCATAGGTTTGAGTTTACTCAAACCCTCATGAATAATCAATGCCAGTACTTATTTTGTAAACGCAAGAATTAGTGAGTAAATAGCAATAGCCTCAGCAAAAGCCAATGATAAAAGCATTGGTGGAAGAATTTTTCCGGCTGCATCAGGATTGCGTCCTATTGCCTCCATTGCTTTTCCTCCGATCCAAAGGATCGCAAGCGCTGGGAATATACCTCCAAAAACGATAATTGCTCCTCCAGTTAATGTAAATGTCATGTATGACTCACCTCCTCATGTGCCCCGCTATGATGTGGCGTTGTTAGCACGCTCATAAAAACGAGTGTCAAAACGGAAAAAACAAGAGCTTGAACAATGCTCACAATTGATTCAAGAAGAAGAAACGGGAGAGGGGCAACGAAAGCAATAAGGTTTGAAATCGTGTGAAGCGCTATTTCCCCGGCAAAAATATTCCCAAAAAGTCTGAAGGAAAGTGAGATTACTTTTGTAACTTCAGCAACCAGTTCCAAAAGGCCGACATATAAATTTATAGGATTGAATGAAAAATATCGAGTAATATAATCTGTGAATCCGGTAATTTGGATGCTCAACATATGTGTCGCGATTACAGAAATCAGAGCTAGTGCCAAAGTGACATTTATATCACTTGTCGCGCCTCTGAGAAGCGGAACGAAAGGAGCTTCGTGATTTTCTGCTTTTTGTTCGTGAGATGCAGTTTTTTCGGACTTAGTACCAGGCTTTGCGCTCTCATGCACCGGCTCAGATGCGTAGGATTTGCTAAGCACTTGTGAATGCGCTGCTCCTTCTTGGAAGAATCCGATTGTGCCAACTCCGGGAAGAAGTCCTGTGAAATTTGCAACAAATATAAAAAGAAAAAAAGTCATAATGTATGGAAAAATTTTCTCAGTCGCGATTTTACTCGTGGCAATTGATTCAGTGAGCGAATGCATTCCGTCAATCACCGGCTCAATTATTCCCTGTATACCGCTAGGGATTTTGGTCATATGTTTTGAAACATACAGCGCCATGCCAATCAGCAGGCCGTCAACCACAAGGGTGTGTAAAAAAGTGTTTGTTATTGGTAATGGTCCTAATTGGGTAATTAGCTCAGGAGCGAAACTCGCCATAATCTTATTGTTTACATTTTAAATGTAAGCCCAAAATAAGTCAAGGAGAAAAGTTAACTAATTTGGGTTTTGGCGTCGTAGATGCTGTCCGCAATTATGACCGGCCTATCTTCTTTGCTGTCAAGCTTTCCTTCAACCACAATTACATTATCATTAAAAAGCAGGTGTTTGTATAATTCAAAAACTTTTGGAAATATAACAGTCTCAACAGTTATTCCTTTTTCATCCCCCAATGTAAGAAAGGCCATCTCACTGTTTGATTTTTTGGTAAAAATTCTTTTGGTGTTTTCGACAATTCCCCCTATCTTCACGCGTTCCCCTTCTTTCTCCTCACCTAGTGAATCAATATCCCTGGAGACAACCAATCTCAGTCGTGACAAAAGTTCAAGGTGTGGATGAGCGGAGAGATAAAAACCTAAGAATTCTTTTTCAAATTTTAGTTTCTCCTCAGTCGTGAAGTCATCCACCTCAGAACTCGCAATATTGTCCGCGGCATTTAAGTCTTCCTCAGACTCATCGCCAAAAAGGGATTTTTGTCCATCGCTAGCTTGTTTCTTTATTTTATTTGCTTTATTAGTATTCTCAGAAAGACCGATCAAAAGCGCAGCTCTTTTCCCAAATTGATCCATGGCGCCTGCTTTAATCAGGCTTTCCATGGTTTTTTTGTTTACCGTTGAAAGATTGACCCTAAGACAAAAATCGGCAAAACTTGTAAATGGTTTTTCAGCTCGTGCAGTAAAAATACTCTCAATTGCAGCACCCCCCACATTTTTAATTGCAGATAAGCCAAAACGGATTTTTGTATTATCTTCGATTGTAAAATCCTGCCCTGATTCGTTTATATCAGGAGGAAGAACAGTTATTCCAAGTCTTTTGCATTCAAGCACAGCTTGGGCAATTTTTTCATTTTTGATTGGTCCTGTTCCCGATCTTGATTCAGCTGTCATCAGGGCGGTCATGAATTCAACAGGATAGTTGGCTTTAAGATATGCAGTTCTGAAAGCGATCATCGCATAACATGCTGCATGTGCCTTATTGAATCCATAGCCTGCAAAAGGAGCGATTGTCACAAAGAATTCTTCGGCCTTTTTGGCAGTTAAGCCATTGGCGACACAGCCTTTGACAAATAATTCCTGCTGCTTTTTCATCTCTGCCGGAATTTTTTTACCCATCGCTTTTCGGAATTTATCTACCTCAAGCCATGAATAACCGGCTAGCGCCATAACGGTGAGCAAAACATCATCCTGGTAAGTTAAAATTCCGTATGACTGAACCAGAATATCTTTAAGTCGCGGATCCGGATAGGTGATGAGTGAGGGATTGTGTTTGCGTTTGATAAACTCAGGAATAACACTCATAGGACCAGGCCGATACAAGGCGACCATAGCCTGTAAATCAAAAATAGATGTGGGCTTCAGTTCTTTAATGTATCTTCTCATTCCGGGAGATTCAAGCTGAAAGATGCCGGTTGTTTCTCCAAGGGAAAGTAGTTCATAAGTTTTTTTATCGGTAAGATCAACTTTGGTGAGGTCAATTTCTTTATCCTGATTCTGTTTAATGAATTTTATTGTCTCCTCAATGATAGTTAAATTACGAAGCCCTAAAAAATCCATTTTTAAAAGCCCTACCCCGTCTTCACCAACTGTGTACATATCATATTGAGTGACTACTTTATCGCCATTTGTTTCCCGCTGGAGTGGAACATATTCTGTGAGTTCGCGGTCTGCTATCACAACTCCAGCGGCATGAACTGAAGCGTGGCGGGAGACGCCTTCGAGTTTTTTGGATAGATCTAAGAGTTTTTTCGTTTCCGGCTCACTATCATATGCTCTTTTCAGATCAGGACTTTGCGTTAAGGCGCTATCCAAAGTCATCGCGTGTCCCTGCCAGCCGGGAGGAATCATTTTGGAAATCCGATCAGGTCCGGCATAAGGCATACCAAGCGCACGTCCGACATCACGGACTGATCCACTTGCCTCCATGGTTCCAAAGGTTATAATTTGGGCCACTTTTTCCCTTCCATATTTTTCCGTAACATAGGCAATAACTTCGTCCCGCCTCGTGTCCGCAAAATCAAGATCAATATCAGGTGCCGATGGTCTATCAGGATTTAAAAAACGTTCAAATGGCAACTTAAAGAAAAAAGGATCTACATCGGTTATTCTCAGAGCATACGAAACCACAGATCCTGCTGCCGATCCCCGTCCCGGGCCAACCATAATTCCCTTATCCTTCGCCCAATGAACAAAGTCGGATACCACCAAGAAATAAGTTTCATATTTTTTACCGGTTATAATTGATAATTCATAGTCCACTCGTTCTCTTATTTCAGGAGTTATTTTCTCGTAGCGGGTTTTCAATCCCTCATCAACCAGATTTCGTAAATATTCAGCAGTAGTTACATCTTCAGGAACCTCAAAAATAGGCATGATCCATTTTCCAAGTTTTATTTCTAGATTACATCTCTCCGCAATTTTAACTGAGTTTTCCAAAGCCTCTGGAATATCTTCGAATAACTTTTCCATTTCTTTGGCAGACTTGATATAAAAATCAGGGCTACCAATCATTGAGAGTTTTCTATTTTGATCATTAATTGTGTTTTGAGTCTGTACGCAAAGCAGGATTTCCTGCGCCTCAGCATCTTCTTTGCGGGTATAGTGATTGTCATTGGTTGCGACAACGGGAAGCCCCAGTTTTCTTGAAAGCTCAAGAAGTTTCTTATTTACCTTTTCCTGCGGAGGCACATTGAGATGTCTTTGGATTTCAAGATAGAAATGATCCTTTCCAAAAATTTCAGAAAGCCTGTTAGCTCTCTCCTCAGCCAACGCGTCTTCATTTTTCATAATTGGTTCAGATACATATCCATTGACGCAAGCGCTGAGACATATAATTCCCTCATGATATTTTTGGAGTAAATCAAGATCGGTTCGGGGTTTGTAATAAAAACCTTCAAGGTTTGATACAGTTACAATTTTCATCAAGTTTTTGTATCCGGTATCGTTTTCCGCCAGAAGAATCAAATGATTGTAGTCTTTATCATGCTCGGCCGTTTTGTCGGCAAGCGATCTTTTGGCAACATATATTTCGCATCCTATGATTGGCTTGATTCCGGCTTCAATACAGGATTTATAGAACTTAATCGTTCCATACATATTTCCATGATCGGTTATCGCAATTGATTTCATGTCCTGCTCCTTTGCATAATCAACCATATTTTGGATTTTGGAAAGCCCGTCCAGAAGTGAGTATTCGGTGTGGTTGTGAAGATGAACGAAATCTGCCATAAGTTTATTATAGCAAAATTTTCAATTTGAAATTTACAATTTTCAATCAAATCACAATGTTTTAATTTCTAAACATTTAGTCATTGAAAATTCAATGAAAATTGAAAACTGAAAATTAGAAATTCAGAGCTTTTTTTATCTCTTCCTTGATCAGATTAGTATCTACTTTTTTACCCAATTTCTTCATGGTTTGTCCAAGAAGAAACATAATTACATTTTCTTTTCCGCTTTTGTATTCTTGTACTGCTTTTCCATTATTCGCAATAACTTCTTTTATAACTTTTTCTAATTCTCCCTCATCAATGTGTACTGTTTGCTTTGCTGAAACAAGGGATTTGATCAGTGCCGCAGGTAGGATTCTTTCAATATCTATTTTTTTATTGATGATTGTATTTGCAATATCTTTAGGAGTAACTTTATGCTCTTTTCCAACTTTTACAGCTTCTTCGAAATAATCGGCAAGTTGCCTTTCTCGAGTTAGGATCTCGGCATCATACATTGAAAGTAGGTAATTTTTTTGAAATCTAGCTAACAATTCAGCAGGAAGTTCGGTCATGTCATGTTTCAGTTTTAGTATTTGTTCTTTTGATGTGATGATTGGTGGGATGTCCGGTTCCGGGAAATAACGGTAATCATGGGCATCTTCTTTAACTCTTTGAGAAAAAGTTTTTTGTCTGTTTTCATCCCAACCCCGGGTTTCCTGTGCGGGATTCTTCCCGGTTTCCAGAATTTCTTCGTGCCGTTTTATTTCATAATTAATTGCTTTTTCAACAAATTTAAATGAATTGATGTTTTTGACCTCTACTTTATACGGGGGAAGTTTTTTAGGATCAGTACTCAGTGAGATGTTTGGTTCAAGTCTCATCTCTCCCTTTTCCATATCCGCGTCGGATACCTCAAGAAAACGGATTATCTGCTGAAGTTTTTGCAAGTACTCTTTGACTTCCAGCGCGTCATTGAAATCCGGCTCGGTAACCATCTCAACAAGCGGCAGACCCGAGCGGTTAAAATCAATCAAGCTTACTTTTTCACCATCAATCTCCTGGTGATTTAGTTTTCCTGTATCCTCCTCCATGTGTACACGCGTTATACCTATTCTTTTTCCATTTGCGAGTTCTACGAATCCTTCGTAACCAAAAGGCAAATCGTACTGGCTTATCTGATAACCCTTGGCTAGATCAGGATAAAAATAATTTTTCCGGTCAAACTTGGAAAATTCATTTATTTTGCAATTCAGGGCAAGTGCTATTTTGATACACCACTCAAGCGCTTTTTTGTTGGGAACAGGCAATGCACCCGGTAATCCCAGACAAACAGGGCAAGTATGGCTATTGGGTTCTTTACCAAAATAGTCGGCAGAACAACCGCAGAACATCTTCGATTTTGTTTTAAGTTCGACGTGTACCTCAAGTCCTATGATTGGCGTAAGTTTGCTCATAAATTTGGTTTTTGTTTGTGCCAATCAGTTGCCTGTTCATAGTTATAAGCAGCCCGCAAGACAATCTCTTCGCCAAACTGTGGTCCGATAATATCCATTCCAATAGGAAGACCTGATTTGGAGAACCCAACAGGAATATTGATTCCTGACAAGCCGGCAATTGAAGATGGCTCAACCAGCATATCCGCTAGTTCTCCAAACATTGCCTGTCCTTCACTTGCTCCAATTGGCAAAGCAGTTGTCGGGGAGGTCGGGCCGATAATCACGTCGACATCTTTAAATGCGTTATTAAAGTCATCAATTATAATCGTGCGCACCTTTAATGCTTTATTGAAAAATTGGTCATAATATCCGGCGGAAAGCGTGTAGGTCCCAAGCATTATTCTGCGTTTTGCTTCTTCTCCGAAATGCGATCTGTCAGCCCCATATCTTATTCCGTCATATCGTGCGAGGTTGGATGATACTTCGGATCTTTGTAAGATTGTATAGACAGCGACTGTGTATTTTGGGGGAAATAGTTTAATTTTTTTGACAGTTGCTCCAAGTTTCTCCAAAACTTTTATCCCGTCTTCAACTTTTGATTTGATCTCTGGATCAACGCCTTCAAAATAATCGTCTGGCACTCCGATTTTCAGGCCAACAATTTTATCCTTAATTTTCTTTAAATAGTCGGGAACTTTGCTTGGTGAGCTAGTTGCATCCAGAGGATCTTGACCGGCCAGAATCTGCAGCAAGCGCGCGCTGTCCTCAACTGTTTTGGTAATCGGTCCCGGACTATCAAGGGATGAGCCCATCGCGACTACTCCGTAGCGGCTTACCCGCCCATAAGTTGGTTTTAATCCCACAACTCCGCACCAGCCGGCAGGCTGCCTGATGGATCCTGCCGTCTCAGATCCTATCGCCGCTATTGTTTCATCGGACGCAACACTTGCTGCAGCCCCGCCAGATGAGCCACCGGGAAGGTGATCAGTGTTCCAGGGATTTTTACTGGGACCAAAATCTGATGTTTCAGTACTGGATCCATGTGCCCAGGCATCTAAATTAGTTTTGCCTAGCAAAACTACACCGGCGTCTTTAAGCTTGCGGACTGCAGTTGCGTCAAACGGCGGAATATAATTTTCAAGAACTTTACTGGACGCAGTTGTTTTAATTCCGTTGGTTGAAAAATTGTCCTTAATTGATAGGGGAATGCCCAGAAGAGGAAGATCAGACCCATTTGCCCGCCTCGCGTCAGCGTCTGCGGCATTTTTCATGGCCTCTCCCTCGGTTACAGTGACAAAAGCTTTTATTTTAGGCTCAATCTTCTTTATCCGCTCAAGATAAGACTTAGTCAGCTCAACTGAGGAAATTTCCTTACTCTTCAATTTTTCTAAGGCTTGGGTAAGTGTCAGATTAATCATTGTTCAAAACAGCTTTTACTTTGAATAATCCATTGTGTTGTTCATTTGTGTTTGATAAAGCCTGTTCTTGTGAAAGCGAAGCTAATTCAACATCTTCACGCGTTACATTTTCAAGGCCTGTTACCTGGGAGGTTGGGTGAATATCTTTGGTATCAACCTCATTCAGTTGGTCAATGTATTCAATTGTGGATTTTAGCTGAGATTCAAACTTCTTTTTTTCTTCATCAGTCAAGGGTAAATTGGCAAGCTTTGCAATGTGGGCTACATCAATTTTCATACTTCGATAAACTCAGTATGATCCTGAGCCAGTCGAAGGATCATTTGAGTTATTATTATAGCTTAACTCCAAGTCTTTTCGCAATCATAGACTTCGCTTTTTCTTCAAGCGAATCATCAAGCGGTGCAAGTTCTATTTCTTCTTTATATTTTATTTCCAGGGCTTTTTGAATAAGCCAATCCGCTATCTCCGGATTTTTGGGAAGAAGAGGACCGTGAAGATATGAGCCAATCGCGTTTTTGTATATTATCCCCTCTGTGCCGTCTTTTCCGTTATTTCCGAAACCTTTAATAATTTTTGCCAGAGGTTTGGCATTATCCCCAAGGTAAGTTCTACCGCCGTGATTTTCAAAACCCACGATATAGCTGTTGGCAATATTATTTAGTTCCAATTGGGCGACTACATTTCCAATTAGTCTGTTTTTTTGCGGGCCCGGATGTCTGGATTCAATATCAAAAATGCCCAAACCCTCAATTCTTTTTCCCTCGGAAGGTTCATAATATTTACCAAGCAGCTGAGGAGATCCGCAGACAAAAAGTGAAGGAATATAGCTTTCAATTAAATTTTTGATAACCTTTTCTTTTTTGCGAAGGTCAGTTATAACAAGCTTTTGTTCCCTGTCTTGCCCCCCCGCCGAATAGTAAGTCTACGGTTTTCAGTCGATCGTCATCAGTCTGTTGATCAATATTTATAATTTCAGTTTTAATTCCCCGCCATTCACAACGCTTCTTAAGAACAGTGATATTGCCTCTGTCTCCATAGGTACTCATAAGCTTAGGATATAACCAACCAATAGTTAGCGATGGGGTATTAGCTATTGGTTGTTGATTTTTTTTCATAGTATTTTTTTACCGGTTAAGATCTTTCGGGTTTCAAGCATTGCTGAATATGTCGGAAGAACAAACAAGGTTTCGTTTTGATTAACGAGTTCCATTCCTACGTTCAGGGCGTCTTCTAGCCTGTCGTAGGTCCTTACTCTTAATTCATAATTCTTAATCCCTAATTCGTACCTTAACCGGAGTGCCATATCATAAACCCTGTCTCCGGAAATCAAAATTTGTTTGAAATTCTCAAGCTCCGGAAAATCCACATCCCAAATCCAGGAAACATCCCGCCCGTCAGGAATTCTGTCATTCAAAACAATAAGTAAAACTTTTGCTCCGAGGTCTGAAATTGTCTGAAAAGATTCATTAAAGCTTGTTGGGTTTTTGGAAAGAAAAATTTGGATATTGCTGTTTTTATACTTGACGATTTCTTGTCTCCCAAAGGCAGGCTTAAAATCTTTAAATGACTCTTCAATGTTTGTTTCATTAAGTCCTATTTCTCTTAATACTAGTACTGATGCGTGCGTGTTGTATTTGTTATAAGTTCCCGGAAGGGGATAGACCTGGAAACTATTCAAGTTGAGTTTTGGCCGTGTGAGACCGCATTTACGGCAATACCAATTTCCCAAATGAGAAAAAATGATTTGTTTATAAACCAATTTCCCTCCGCATTTTGGGCAATAGTCCGAATCGGCCGAGTGTTCGGGGATTTTATCATTATTTCCAGGATCTGCGTTCCCAAAGTACAATTTTTTGGCTTTTGTATTACTTGCCAAAAACGCGATCTGGGGATCATCGGCATTTAGAATAAGCGTTGTTTGATCCGTTAATTTACTAACTGCATCAGACCACCTGGAAGCAATGATATTTACCTCGCCGTAACGATCCAATTGATCACGAAAAAGATTGAGCAATATCAAATAGTCGGGGATACATTCTTTAAGAACTTGGGGAAGGGCATTTTCGTCTATTTCAAAAATCGCAAAATCATGATTTAGGCTCTCCACTCAAGTCAGAATTTATTATCAAACTGGACGCGATTCCATTGAGAAGATTTGCGCCGGATTTATTTTGAAAAACACGTTTGCCGTTTTTCTTGAGAGCTGTTTTTATAAGCGATGCGGTCGTAGTTTTACCATTGGTTCCCGCGATAATTATTATTTTAATATTAGATTTTTTTAGACGCTCTTTAATAAAATTTTTGTTCAAATTCAGTGCAATATGACCTGGCCATGTTGATCCATCCCCCAGATTCAACAAGCGAAAAAATTTAGAAAGTAGTTTGCCGGATATAATTAAAAGTTTATCTAGCACCTATTAATTGTATCACGGAGACGGGTTACATCTCTCTGAGGATTTTGACGCGTTCTTCAGTTGGCGGGTGGGTGCTGAACAAGCCTGTGAGAGAGCTTTGTAGGCCCTTTCCCTTAAAAGGATTGACTATAAATAAATGTGCTGTTGCATTGCTTGCGGTGTGAAGCGGTCTTTGATCTTTTGAGATTTTTTCAAGCGCACTAGCCAATCCATCTGGATAGCGAGTTAATAATGCTCCTGATGCATCAGCCAAAAATTCCCGTTTTCTTGATACTGCAAGTTGAATAAGGCTCGCGATGAGTGGGGCTATTATGGCAAGAACTATTCCGATTATCAAAAATACTGCTTGTCCGCGGCTATCTTCATCGCTATCCCGGCTCATCCCGCCCCAGAACAAGTTTCTTAAAAATATATCTGCAAGAAGCGCTATAAAACCAACAAGTACGGCAGTAATTGCCATAAGTCTTGTGTCAAAGTTCTTAACATGGGAAAGTTCATGTGCTATAACTCCCTCCAGCTCCACCTTGTTCAGTTTTTCCAGAATTCCGGTAGTTACCGCAATTGATGCCCGTTTTGGATCGCGTCCTGTCGCGAATGCGTTGGGAGAAGCATCATTAATTACATATACTTTCGGCATTGGGATACCATCTCCCAAGCTCAGGTTTTCAACAAGCCTGAATAACTCGGGAGAATCATTTTTTTGGATTTGTTTGGCACCTGAGGTTGCAAGAACAACTTTATCGGAATAAAAATAACTTCCTATGCTGGATAATATGGCGATCGGGAAAACTATTAATGAGTAAGTTGGACCATATCCTGTTGCTTTTCCTATCACAAATGCAACCGAAGTTGCAAAGATAATGAACAAAAACATTATGGCCCAACTTTTCCAAATATTTCTAGAAATAGATGAGTATATGTTCATTAAAATTTCACCTTTACTTCTTTTTTATCCTCATCACTTGCCCGGAAAAAATCTGCCGGTTTGAAACCGAACATATTTCCGATCAGGTTGCTTGGGAAAATAGCCAGTTTGTTGTTGAAATCCAGAACATTGCTGTTATAAAACTGGCGGGAGTAAGCAATCTTATTTTCAGTATCAGATAGTTCTTCCTGTAGCTCATGGAAATTTGAGTTTGCTTTAAGGTCAGGATAATTCTCGGAAACTGCAAAAAGTGATTTTAAGGTTTGCGAAAGCTGGTTGTTTGCTTCTGCTTTCTCTGTCGTTGTTCCGGCCGTCATAAGGCTTGTTCTTGCTTTTGTAACATTTTCCAGAAGCTCTTTCTCATGCTTTGCATATCCTTTTACTGTTTCAACCAAATTTGGGATAAGGTCAGTTCTTCTTTTGAGTTGGACATCGATTTGCGATAAAGCTTCTGCTATCCGGTTTTTGGCTGTAACTAAGCTGTTGTATACAACTAGGAAATATAGAAGTATAAATGCGACTACTATAATTACAATTGTGTTTATCATAAATTCACCTCCCCTCAAAAAACTCTTTAACTTTATTATAGTCGTATGTATTCAAAATGTCACTAGGAGTTGCCCATCCGCGTTGAGCAACGGCCACCCCATATTCCATAAGATTCATGTGCTCCACTGCATGGCTGTCCGTGTTAATTACCAATTTTACTCCTTTTTTTATTGCGTCCCGCACCAATATATCGGGTAGATCGAGTCTTAGAGGCCAAGAATTAATCTCTATTGCCTTATTATTTTTTGCTGCAAAATCAAAGACCTTATCCCATTCCAAATCATATCCGGATCTTTGATTTAGGAGTCTTCCAGTTGGATGGGCTAGTATCTTTGCTTTGGGATGAGATAGTCCTTTTAGAACCCGATCGGTCATTTTGGATCTTTCCATGTCAAAAGAGCTGTGAATTGAGACAATAGATCCATCGAGAAGGGACAATACTTTGTCATCAAGAGCTAATTTGCCATTGGGTAGTATGTCCGTTTCCATCAAAGAAAAAATTTGTATACTTTTATTATACTTTAACCTCAATTGATCAATAAAATTACTCCTTCTTTCCAGAATCTTAAATGTTTGCTCAACGGTATGTTTGGATATGCTAGGATTGTGTTCCGAGAAAGCTAGATATTTATAGTTAAGCCTGATTGCACATTTGAGCATTTCCTCCATAGAGTGATGTCCCATATCATGGCTTGGTTCAATTGGATAATTTGAATGAATATGAAAATCTCCTTTTACGTCTTTTAGCTCAATCAATTTTGGTAGGTTGTTTTTTTGCGCCAATTCAATCTCTCCCGTATTTTCCCGTATCTCAGGCGGTATCCATGAGAGTCCCAAAAATTTGTATAGTTCTTCTTCGGTTTTGAACTGAATCAGCTTGGGATTTTTTTCATCTTTTTTCTTAATTCCATAATCAGAAAGAGAGTAGCCCTTTTTTAATGCAATTTCCCTCAGGTGTACGTTGTGATCCTTGCTGCCGGTAAAGTGCTGGAGAAGGGCGCCAAAACCATCAGGTGATTCAACCATAAGGTCAATCTGCCTGCCACCTGAGGTCAAAATTGCCGCAGTTCGTCCGCCTTTTTCCATTACGCGTTCAGCGTGGGGATAATTTGTGAAGTGTTCAATGGCCGCTTTTGGGTCTCTGCTTGCAACAGCCATGTCTATATCCCCAACGGTGGACTTCTTACGCCTTAAGCTCCCAAGAGTACTGGCTTTCTCAATATTCTTTGAGCTTAGAAGATAATCAATTAATTTACGTGCGAGCTCATTCGCATAAGGGAGGACCATCCTAGTTGTTTTTCCTGTGCCGACTTTATATTCTTCAAATGCCCTAAGAATATCTTTTTCTGATTTTTCACCAAATCCCGGAAGCACTGCAATTTTTCCACTCTTTGCGATTTTCATTAAATCCGCAATAACTGTTTTGGGGTTTTTCAATCCAAATTCTGTGACTAGCTTATATGCTGTTTTCGGGCCAATGCTTGGTACTTCGAGAAGCGGAAAAACGCTTGATGGTATTTTTTTTAGAATATCGTCCAGATGTTTTACTTTGCTTTTCGTAAGAAGTTCCTCAATGGAGTTTCTTATGGATGGGCCAACTCCAGGTATGTCCTCGAGGGTTCCTTCTTTTTGAAGCTCTTTAAGTTCAGTTGGCGTTCCTTCAATTATCTCAGCAGCTTTCCTGTAGGCCAATATTTGGAAGCGGTATTTTTTTTCATCAGTAATAGCGTAAGCTGAGGCGACGTTATTTAGGAGTTTGGCAATTTCTGTATTTGTCATGCCCCTTCGCCCGCCTTTCCGCTTGTTGTCGGAGACATAAAAATTTTCATATTAATCACTTTTTTTCTCATATGCTTCGGAGGCATGACCATTCCATAGTTTTAACGAAGGATGGTCACAGACAAAGTGTATCAGACGATTGACCCTGTTTCAAGTTTAACGTATAATGGGAGAACTGCAATTGGGGTTGTAGCTCAGTTTGGTTAGAGCGTCTCCCTGTCACGGAGAAGGTCGCGGGTTCGAGCCCCGTCAATCCCGCAAAATATAATAGTATAATCTTATGGGTTGCATTTGGTAAAATATCTGTTATACTGCTTAAAGTTAATACCTCTGCCTAATTTAACTAATTTAATCTGTCCTCAAAGATTAAAATGACTGAGAATACAAAGTCAAAAACAATATACTCCGAAAAAGCTAAAAAAGCGGATAAGACCGTTGAATCAGAACAAACTAGCTCTAGTATTTTTGATTACTTTAGATTTGGAGAATCATACACGAGCTTAATACTTGGAATAATGTCCGTTATTATTGCGACAGGCCTTTTATTGGGATTTGTTCATAATAGAAATGCGGCAAACAAAAAAAATATCTCGGAAACCCGCAACTCAAAATTTAACAAGAATTTCACAAACCGACACAGAGACAATAATAAGTACAGTAACTAAAACTCCCGTAGCAATGTCTAATAAGGGCAAGACGGTTTCAACTCCTACTCCAAAAGTAAAACCTACAGCAACCCCAAAACCTAAAGCTGTAGTTACAAAAGCTCCAAAGGCAACGGCTATACCAGTTCCTACCAAAAAAGTTGTAGTCAAACCAAAACCGACAGTTGCAACTAAGATAAATAAACCAGCCACAACTAGCAGCGCAATGGTAGGAAAAAGTTATACGGTAAAATCAGGCGACACGCTTTGGAGTATTTCTGAGAATGCGTACGGAAGCGGATACAACTGGGTAGATATAAACAGAGCAAATAATTTATTCAATTCAGATATAATTCAAGCGGGAGATAAATTATTTGTGCCTAAGGTTGTACAAAAAACTCCATCATCTGAAGCTGACATATTGGCTGACGGTGTTCACTCACAAATTGATTATTCAACAGGCGCAAAAATAACAACTGGAAAGTATCTTATCCAGCCCGGAGATAACCTATGGAATATTGCAGTAAGAGCATATGGTGATGGATATCAGTGGGTTAAAATCGCCAAGATAAATAATCTATCCAATCCGGATTTAATCTACGCTGGAAATAATTTGATGCTACCGCGCAAATAATTCTACTTTGGAGCGGTGGAAGGGAGTTGAACCCTCGACCTTCTCCTTGGGAAGGAGACATTCTACCGCTGAACTACCACCGCAAACCCTTAAGCAATAATAGCAGATCAGGTTAAAAATTTCACTTGTTTTGGGTTTAAAAAAACGCGAGTCCTCCTCCTTGGCCAAAGCTTCGGCAGTACAAAGATTCTCATACCCTGCTCAATCGATTTTCCCCAGTTGACTATGTTCTCTCATTTTGCTAACATAAATCGTGCCCCTAACAAAAATTAAAAATAACAAAACTAAATATATATTTGTTTCCGGTGGTGTCATATCTGGCATTGGCAAAGGTACAACTGCCGCCTCAATTGCTTATCTTCTCAAATCCGCAGGATACAAAGTAGCACCGCTTAAGTTTGAAAATTATCTCAACATTGACGCAGGCACTATTAACCCCATTGAGCATGGAGATCCATTTTTGTGTGAAGACGGCACAGAAGGAGACATGGATATCGGAACATATGAAAAATTTCTGAGCGAAGATATGGGGAAAGAAAATTTCATCACAATGGGAAGAATCTATAAAACAGTTATTGACCGCGAGAGAAGATTTGAATATAACGGAGAAGATGTTGAAGCTATTCCTCACATAACGGATGAAATAACAAGAAGAATAAAAGATGTTGCCGATAAAACTCATCCAGATATAATTCTTATAGAGCTTGGCGGAACTGCCGGTGAGTATCAAAATGTATTTTATTATGAAGCATCTCGTATCTTGACTTTGAAAAATCCCGGAGATGTTATACATATTCATGTGAGCTATGTTCCGACTCCGTCTCACCTAGGAGAGCCAAAGACCAAGCCAACGCAACTATCGGTGAGAACCCTTAATTCTTTGGGCATTCAGCCCGATTTTATAGTTGCAAGGTCAAATAATTATCTGGATAAAAGGCGCCGGGATAGGTTCGCTCTTTTCTGCAATATGCTTCCTGAAGATATTATTTCAAATCCTGATCTGGAATCTGTGTATGAAATTCCTTTGATGCTTCAAAAACAGGATCTTGATAAAAGAATACTTCAAAAACTTAATTTGCCGGTTAAAAAAGCCAATATAAAAGAATGGGACGATCTAGTTGAAAGAATTAAAGCCAAGAAGTCAAAGGCAGTGGAGGTTGCAATAGTCGGTAAGTATTTCGGAACAGGGGATTATCAGCTGCGCGATTCTTATGCTGCCTTGCTTGACGCAATAGATCACGCAAGTTGGCAATTGGGAACAGAGGTAAAAGTAAAATGGATTGACGCCGAAGCTGTTGAAAAAAACGGAGTTGCTAAAACAATCGGGACACCGGATGGAATAATCGTTCCTATTGGTTGGGGAGAAAGAGGAGCCGAAGGGATGATAATGGCAGCCGATTATGCAAGAATAAATAAAATTCCATATTTGGGGCTTTGTTATGGAATGCAGCTTGCGGTAGTAGCGTTTGCGCGTTCGGTACTTGGTTTTCCGGATGCGAATACAACAGAAAATAATCCCAAAACAACAAATCCCGTAATTTATCTTATACCTTCTCAAAAGGCACTTATGGAAACCCGCGCTTATGGTGGTACGATGAGGCTGGGGACTTGGGACGCGGTCGTTAAAAAAGGAACAAGGGCCTGGGATCTGTACGATAAGTATAATCAATTTGTAAATAAAGAAAAAGGGATCACTAGCGAGAGACATAGACACCGTTATGAATTTAATGGTAAGTACGCGGAAGAATTTGAAAAAAATGGTTTGGTGATCAGCGCAAGATCTGTAAAAGAGGGATTGGTTGAGATAATTGAAGTACCGGATCATCCATTTTATCTTGGAACACAAGGGCACCCTGAATATAAAAGCCGACCTTTAAAACCCCATCCAATTTTCTTAGGTTTTATTGAAGCAGCCACGAAGTAATATTTAGAATAAAGAATTAAGAAGTAAGAATCAAGGCCAATTTTCAATTTAAAATTCGAAATTTTCAATGAAATAGCAATTTGAAATATTTTAAAAATTAAACATTGAAACATTCAATAAAAATTGAAAACTGAAAATTGAAAATTAAATCTTGAGTTACCATTTCATTTCCGCTATAATACATATACTATGTTGCAAGTTATTAATTTCGTTCCCGGAGATATTGTAAAAGTTCATCAGAAAATTCAGGAGGGTGAAAAAACACGTATTCAGATTTTCAAAGGAACAGTTTTGCAGATCAGAGGTCGTGGAATAAACAAAATGTTCACAGTTCAGAAAAAGGTAGGGCAAATAGCTGTTGAGAGAATCTGGCCAGTAAATTCCCCAAATGTTTCACTTGTTGAAGTGGCTGAACATTCAAAGAAAAAAATAAGACGCGCAAAGCTTAATTACCTCAAGGTCCCCAAAGCTAAGGTTTAGTTTTCATAAAATCCCAATTTATTTTTTCTGCTAATATTAATTAATGTTTAAGCGAAAACTTGATGAAGGAAATAGGGGAGAGGAGATTGCTGCCAAGTATCTTACGGATAATGGTTACAAAATTATTGCTAGAAATTTCAGAATTAGAGGAGGAGAAATTGATATTATCGCAATAGATGGTGATATATTGGCATTTATCGAGGTGAAAACCCGTACCTCAAATCAATTCGGGACAGGACTTGAAGCAATAGGCTTTTGGAAACTTAAGGCGCTTGTCAAAACTGCTCAGATATATAAAACAACGCATTCAAATTTGCCCGAGGCAATGAGAATAGACGCCGTAGTGGTGATGCTGAATAAATTTAATGAAACAGACTCAATTGAGCTTGTAAAAAATATCAGTTGAAGCTATAATTGTGACAACGCAAATAAAATATGATAAAAAATAAGCATGTCAAAATAGTTGCTACGTTGGGTCCTGCGTCCGATAGTTACAATATGGTTCTCGCTCTGGCAAAAGCAGGCGTTGATATTTTTCGTATAAATCTATCCCACGCAACAGAGCAGGAAATATCCAGTAGGTTTCAAGTCGTAAGAAAAGCTGAGAGAGAGTTGGGTAGACCTCTCTCAATTATGGGGGATCTTGCAGGTTTGAAAATTAGAATAGGCGAGATCGCACCCAATTCTGTTTTGGAAAAAGGAAAATCAGTCAAAATTGTAAAAGAAAAAATTAAAGGTGATGCTGAAAAATTTTCACTCAATTTTCCCTCCATTGTTGAATATGTCGAGCCAGGCTCAATTATATACATAGATGACGGAGCAATAAAGCTTAAGGCCGGTAAAAAAGACAAAAATGGCATACTAGCAACCGTTGTTGTTGGCGGTCCGCTTTCTTCACGAAAAGGTTTTCTTTCAGAAGGACTTGCATTGGGGAAAGTCGGAATTTCTGAAAAAGACAAAAAATCAATAAAATTAATGGTGAAAATGGGCGTTGATACAATTGCTATCTCGTTTGTACAAAATGCTGACGATGTACTTGAGGTAAAAAAGCTTCTTCCAAAAGATTCCCAAATTATGCTTATGTCCAAAATTGAGACAGCATCTGGTGTTGAGAATGCAGAGGAGATTGTGGAGACATCCGATGGGATAATAATTGCGCGGGGAGATATGGGGCTTTCAATTCCTCTGGCAAAAGTTCCCCATGTGCAAAAAACTTTGATAAAACTTGCATTAAGAAAAGCCAAACCAGTTGTCACAGCGACTCAGATGCTCGAATCAATGGTTTCAAGGTCAATGCCTACACGGGCAGAAGTGACTGATGTAGCAAACGCGATTCTGGATGGAACAGGATGTCTCATGCTCTCTGCAGAAACGGCAACAGGCATGTTTCCGCTAGAAACTGTTGAGACTATGGTGAGAATTATTAATGAATCTATTCAGTATTTAGAGCCCATGCATTTCCCAGAAGACAATATGATCGGGGATGCAGTAAGTGCTGCAGCAGGTCAAATAGCACGCCAGACAGGCGCAAAGCTTATAATAGTCTATACGGAAAAAGGTATAACTGCCCGAAAAATTTCGCGTCATAGACATAAGCACACTATAGTTGCTTTATCGTCCAATAACGCGACCGTACACAAGCTCAATTTTGCGTGGGGGGTTTATCCGCATTTAATTGGCAATATAACCGAATTTGAAGTTATATTAAGCAAAGCACGAGAAATGGCAAAAAATAACAGAGTTTTGCCCCTTTCGAAAGGGGACATGTACGTAATTGCGGCAGGAGTACCATATGGTAAATCAGGAAATACAAACTTTATATATGTTGACAAGGCGTAAAATACGTTTTACAAAACCGCTGAAGGAAAATTCCGCTTGAGACAGTTGAGATGATGAAGGGAATTGGTGATGAAGCCTAAAAATGGTTAAGGCTTGCTTATTCTTCCCTGTCTAGAGTCCTGGTGGCTCATCGGTATTGAATGGTTGAATATCGCATTGGTTTTCCGGTTTTGCTGATGGTGTAGCTCAAACCCGATACTCCTAATAGGACGTTTTGGATGTTTTTTCGGCACTCGCCATGACGGCGCTTCCCTTCTCTCATGCCAATGCTCAGCATTCATATTTTGATTATATCAGTAGGTTTAGAAAACTCAAATTTTCTTTTTAATTTTATTAACTTCATCCCTGAGGTGGATGGCTGCTTCAAAGTCCAATCTTTCCGCTGCTAATTTCATTTCGCGACGTAAGCGTTTTATGACATTTTCTTTCTCATCAGGCAGAAGAACATCTTTTTTGGTTTGCTCCATCAGAAACTCCATTGATTTATCAGCCTCAACTTGTTGCTCAACCAGTTTGGCACGGATATCTTTTATGATTCCTTCAGGTGTTATTCCATGCTTTTTATTGTATGCAAGCTGTATCTCGCGTCTTCTCTCAACCTCCTCGATTGCTTCTTTCATCGAGCCTGTCATATTATCGGCGTACAAAATCACCTGCGCTTCAACGTGTCTTGCCGCCCGGCCCATGGTCTGAATCAAAGAAGTTCTGCTTCTCAAAAATCCTTCTTTATCAGCGTCCAATATGGCGACGAGTGAGACTTCCGGCAGATCAAGTCCTTCACGAAGTAAATTTATACCAATCAAAACGTCATAATTTCCAAGCCTTAGATTATCCAAGACGTCTTGGCGTTCAAGCGTCGCGATATCAGAATGCAAATAGGCAACTTTCATTTGTCTTTCTTCCAGGTAGCTTGTCAGTTCCTCAGCCATTCTCTTGGTCAAGGTAGTCACCAGAACTCTTTGGTTTTTTTTTGTGCGTTTTTCAATCTCAGTGATCAAGTCATTTATTTGCCCCTTTGATTCTTTAACTGTGATAATTGGATCAACTAATCCGGTTGGTCGGATCAGCTGTTCCACAACTCCGTCTTTGGCCTCTTTTGCCAGTGATACTTCGTAATCGTTTGGGGTTGCCGAGACATAAACAATTTGATTGGTTTTTCTCATAAATTCTTCAAATTTCAGCGGTCGATTGTCAAGAGCTGAGGGAAGACGAAATCCATAATCAATAAGAGTTTGTTTGCGCGCTTGGTCACCATTATACATTCCGCGGAGTTGTGGGAGCGTGATGTGTGATTCGTCGATCAACAAAAGCCAATCATCTGAGGCGTGAGTAAAATAATCAATAAGCGAATATGGAGGTTGACCCGGTAATCTTCCATCAAAATACGTTGAGTAATTTTCAATTCCGTTTACATATCCTACCTCTTTGATCATTTCCATATCATAATTGGTCCTCTGCTTGAGTCTTTGGGCCTCAAGAAGCTTGCCCTCGCCTTTCAGTTTTGCTAGTTGAGCGTCAAGATCGCGGTTTATTTTCGCGAACGCGTCTTCATACGTCCTCGGGTCAGTCATATAATGCTTGGCGGGATAAATTACGGTCGCATCAAGCGGTTTTAGAATCTCGCCCGTCAAAGGATTAAATTCGTACATTTTGGTCAACTTATCATCTGTTTCCATTCTGATTCCGTGATCTACGTATGCTGGGAAAAGATCAATTGTATTTCCGCGAATTCTGTACGAGCCGCGCTTGAACTCATAATCGTTTCTTGAGTATTGAAGATCTGAAAGACGCAGCATTATATCCTGTTGGCGGATTTTCATTCCTGTTGCCAGTTCCAAGACGAATTTTCCGTATTCAACGGGGGAGCCAAGATTGTAAATGCAGGAAACTGATGCGACTACTATTACGTCTTTACGGGTTAAAAGATTTGCCGTAGCAGCCAGACGGAGTTTGTCTATTTCCTCATTTATCTCGGCCTCCTTCTCGATATAAGTATCAGTTGTCGGGACATAGGCTTCAGGCTGGTAATAGTCGTAATAAGAAACAAAATAACTAACCGCGTTATCCGGAAAAAAGTCGCGGAATTCCTGATAAAGTTGTCCGGCAAGGGTTTTGTTGTGGGAAATAACAAGAGTCGGGCGCAAGACATTCTGAATTACATTGGCCATGGTGTAGGTTTTGCCACTTCCGGTAACACCAAGAAGAACCTGATTCTTTACATCATTTTCAAGATTTTTTGTAAGCTTCTCAATTGCGGCCGGTTGGTCTCCTGTAGGTTTAAATTTGGATTTTAACTTAAAATTCATGACAAGCCATTCTACCACATAATTGCAAATGTGACATATTTGTTTTTTTATTTTGACCCCTTTTGCATCTCTTTGACTGATTGACAAAAATATACGAAATGTCGTATATTTTTTATACACCCTTCGACATAGCTCAGGGTAAACTATATGCCAGGAGTATTATACAGTAAAGAAAGAGTTGTTCTGGAATTTCTTGTGCAATTTCAAGCCAAGCATGGGTATGCTCCAACTTTGAAAGAAATTGCCAGCGCCACTGGGCACAAAAGCGTTTCAACAATTTATGTTTTGATCAGAAGCCTAGTTGATAAAGGTTATGTTCAAAAGGTTGATGGTAATTCACGGGTCCTCAAAGTAATGGATGAGAGCATTGTTTCCAAATTTATGGGAACAGAACCATCAATAGAGCTTCCGTTGATGGGCTATATCGCGGCTGGTAAGCCTCTTGAGCCCCATACGGATCCTAATGCAACTTTTCAAGTGTCAGCATCCATGCTCTCAGGTACAAAGACATCCTACGCCTTGCAGGTAAAAGGTGAGTCAATGATAGAGGAAGGGATTTTGGATGGAGATTTTGTGGTGATTGAGAAAGTCCAGGAAGCAAGAAATGGCGAGATCGTAGTGGCACTGGTCGATGATAATCTGGCAACACTTAAAAAATACTTCAAAGAAGGTGAAGTGGTTGTTTTGCGTCCGGCAAATTCCGCAATGGATCCGATCTACCCAAAACAGCTTAAGATTCAAGGCAAAGTTGTTGGTCTGGTCCGCAGATATTGACCCCCCTTTTTTTGTTATACTGAATTTAGTTCAGCATATTTTTTAGATCCTGAAACACATTCGCTACGTTCAGTGCGAGAACCTGCTTTGCAGGCAAGTTCAGGATGACACTTTTACACGGTTATGGTAAGATTGTCCCATTCTATGGGTACACTTTATATTGTTCCAACTCCAATTGGCAATCTCAAAGATATAACGTTTAGAGCAGTAGAGGTTTTGTTCCAAGTTGATGTTATAGCTTGTGAGGACACAAGAAGAACCGGTTTACTCCTGCAAAAAATCCGGGAAATGCAAAGCGCAATCGAGGGCAGTCAGCATCCGCCATTAATTTCATATTATGAACAAAATGAATTACAGAGAATCCCTGAAATTATAAATCTGCTTCAAAACGGACAGAATGTGGCACTTGTTTCGGACGCGGGAACACCAGCAATTTCAGATCCTGGGTTTAAGCTGATCCGTGAATGCGCGAAACAAAAAATAAAAATCGAATCTCTTCCCGGTGCCTCGTCGCCACTAGTTGCCCTTGCCGTATCAGGTCTGCCAACCGATAAATTTACATTCGCTGGCTATCCGCCAAGAAAACCGGGACATAGAAAGACTTTTTTTGAAAATATTAAAAAGTCTCAGGAATTTCTCAAGACAACTGTAATTCTATTCGAAGCTCCACACAAATTACTAAAAACACTGGGAGAAATGCAGGAAATCCTGGGAGACATTGACATCGTCATTGCCCGCGAGCTTACCAAGATTCATGAAGAAATAAGGCGCGAAAAAATCTCGGTAAGTCTGGCACATTTCAATAAAAAGCCTCCGAAAGGGGAGATTGTGGTTTTATTTAACTTAAATTTAGGCTAAAAATTCTGATGGTAGAATGTGTTAAAATATATCTATTAGTTATTACTTCAATTTGTGCTTATGAGCCCTGAAAAGTCTTTAATGCGAAGTAAAAGCAAGCAAGTGGTCAATTTTCATCCAGAAGGATCCTTTTGGGAGCATCTAATTACAATGCATGGTCGTGATCCAAATGAAGAGCATGTAGAAGTTTTACATGGATTAGATCATGCTCCAGTCGGTAAAAAAACTCACGAACTCCAATTTCCGTTTGTAAAACATTCCCACTAATATTATTTATGCTTTAGCCCTTGAGCATAGGCTTATTTTTTGATAGAAGGTCTTTTATTATGGGAGCAGAACGAGAAAGCATTGATAGAGTAAGGGCCAATGCGCAAGTTAGTCCAACGCTGAAAAATAAAGTCATTCTGCTAGTTCGGGAGCATGAGGAAATAAAGGGAAAACCTGGTATTAGAGCAAGAAGAAAAGCGAAAAGGGAACTTTTTGACACGCTTGGGGTAGAAATTGTTGCAGATATTAGGCAACAGGATATTAGTTTATGGCATGTCTTAAAAGCGAGTAAAAGGGATGGAAATTTCACGGTATGGTCAATGATTAAGCCCCTTCATGGAGCACAAGTAAGAGTTGGCGAAGCTAAAAAAATTATCGCGGCGGAGAAAAAAAGTGTTTTAAGACCTAATTTGTAAACATTAATCTCTAATTTCCTTATTGACTACTTTTCCATCCTCATCAATTTGATAAACAAGAATTTCTCCAACTTCGATTTCGAGTTTAGTTATATCATTGTCTGATATTTTTTCCAAATGCTTGACCAACGCTCGTAGACTGTTGCCATGGGCCGCGATAATCACATTTTTGCCTGATCTTAACTTGGGCAATATATTTTCTTCATAATACGGTACCACCCTATGATAAACATCTTTGAGTGACTCGCCGTTTGGAATCGGATCGTCCCAGCCCCTGCGCCATTTCATAAATTGCTCATCTCCAAATTCTTTTTGGATATCCCATTTGTTTTTTCCGGTCAGATCACCATAATCCCGCTCATTAAAAGCTTTGTTTGAAATTGTCGGAATTTCAGGCTGCCCTTTGGCTTTTTTAATTTCTTCTAGCGTTTGCTGTGCTCTTTTCAAAGCTGAGGTAAATGCGAGGTCCAGGCGGATATCTTTTAATTTCCCCCCATCTTCTTTTGCCTGATCATGCCCTTTCTGACTAAGCTCCACATCGGTCCAGCCTGTCCAAAGACCCCGGGCGTTCCAAACAGACTCGCCGTGGCGGACAAGAACAAGATATGTTTTTTGGGTATTGGTCATAGGTTTTAGTGCTATTATGTATATTTTACCCTTATCAATTGTCCAATTTACAATATAAGGTAAATAGAAATGTTTTTTTAATTTTCTTCCCACCTTTTCGATTTCCTGCTTTTGCTTTTGTGAAAGATTGGAATTAGTTTCAATATTAAGATCAGCGGTGTGGAGTTGCCCGGAGATTTTATTATTGATCAGTTTTTGAACAATTATTGAAAAATCTGTTTTAAAATTATCTTTGTGATGCTTATGATTAAACAATAATTGTTGAGGTTCGGCTTGCCTTGCCCAAACATGTTTTATTGCTCTAATTAAGCTTTCGGAATTTTTAACAATTTTTTTGTCTGGGCCCACAGTCACCTCACCTTTTTTAAATACTCCGCCCATTTTTTTATATTCTGTAGCTATAGCATCTATCAAGTCGCCAGTTATTTTTGAATCGTTGATTAATTTTTTAATATGATTTGAGACCTGCATCAGAGAATCTGTTCTCTCGTAATGTACAGTTGATAAAAGATCCTCTATTTTCTTTTGTAGGCGATCATCTTTTAAAAATTCTTCAAATGCAAAATGTGTGACGACAAAGCCTTGAGGGATAGTAAATCCTAAATGCGCAAGATTTAATAAATCAGCAGTATTTTTTTCCAGTAAATCCAACTGGGTTTTGTCAATTTTTGAAAACGGTAAAATAGAAGAACTCACAGTATTTATTATGCACGAGTTTTATTGACAACTCAAGCAAGGCCAAGTATAGTAATATAGAAGAAATATTATGGCAATGAACCCGGATGATGTTATAAAATACAAAAGCCTATACCTGCAAACATCATGGGGATATTTAAATATGCTCAGAAGAAATGTGTCCTTTTTGCTGCGAGGTACACAAATGCAAAATGCGGTAGAGGCTGCACATCTAGCAGCACATTCTCTAAAGAGCCAGAGTATTTTGATGGGATATGGCCAAATTGGAGAATTATCAGGAAAGATGGAGCAAATATTTAGAATAAGTAAGGAGCAGAATATATTTCCGGAAAATCAAATTCTTGAATTGATGCTTGAAACATTAAAAAAAGTACAAATATCTCTGACTCAAATATCTGAAAATGGAACAGAAGTTGACATGTCTGAAGAAATAAAAAGCCTTGAAACAAATCTAAAGAGCGAATAACTTATCGCAGAATACCAGTCTTGAACCATGAAAATATTACTTGTAGAAGACGACAAATTTTTTAGGGAATTTTATGCCCAAAAACTTCGGGAGAAAGGTGTGGAAGTTTTTCAAGCAGGGGACGGAGAAGAAGGTTTGAAAAAAGTGAGCGAAAGCCTTCCCGATATAATCCTACTTGACCTAATCATGCCTATTAGAGATGGTTTTTCGGTACTTGAAGAATTGTCCAAGAATGTTAATGCAAAAAATATTCCGGTTCTCGTTTTTTCGACCCTCGGACAAGAAAAAGATATTGAAATGGCAATGAAGCTGGGCGCAAAGGGATATGTTAATAAAAGTTTTTTTGACTTTGAGACCCTGTTTAATAGGATTATGGAACTATCAAATAAAACAAATAACTGATGACTTATAACTGATAACAAATCCGAATCGAGTTTGTTTTAGTTATAAGTTATTTGTTGCTTGTTATAAGTTCATTTTTCTGCCCATGTTAATATCAGATGAACAGCTAAAAAAAGTCGTACTGAAAGTCAATCTGCTTGATGAAAAAAAACTCACCCAGATTGAAGAGTACGCCAAGTCTGCTGAGATCAGCCTAAGTGACGCACTCATAGAAAAGGACATAGTATCGGATGAAAATTTGGGTATTCTGGTTGCTGATTTTCTAAAAATTCCGTTTATAGTTCTCTCCAAAATTTCAATTCCCGAAGATGTTTTCAAAATTATTCCTGAGAGGATAGCCCGTAAATACAAAGCAATTCCTTTTGCCCGGGATAAAAACGGAATAAAGCTGGCAATGACAGAGCCTGGAAACAAATTAATCCAGGAGATGCTGGAGCGTAAAACTTCACAAAAAATTATACCTTATCTCTCAACTGAGCGTGATATTTTCGGTAAGCTTTGGATTTTTCGTAAAGATCTACAAAAGAGCTTTGATTCTTTGGTCGCCGAACAGTTAAAATCCGTGGGTAATAAGACATCTGCTCCAATCCCGATTGCAAAAATAGTTGATCTTATAATCAAATATGCTTATCAAGATTTGACATCGGATATTCACATAGAGCCTGAGGAAAAAGGTACCTTGGTGAGGTTTAGAATAGATGGAATACTGCATGATGTCTTATCTCTTCCAAGTCATCTCCATGACCAAATTGTTACCAGAATAAAAGTGCTTTCGAATCTCAGAACAGATGAGCACATGGCACCCCAAGATGGAAAGATGAGGGTCGAACTGGAAGAGGAAAATCTTGACATCAGAGTTTCGCTTCTTCCCATCGTGTATGGTGAAAAAGTTGTTATGAGGCTTTTGGCTTCACATTTCAGACAATTTTCGCTGGTTGATTTGGGAATGAGCGAAGGCGATTTGAAAAAAGTTACAAACGCGTTCACAAAATCATTTGGAATGGTCCTTTCGACAGGACCAACCGGGTCAGGTAAGACAACATCAATTTATTCGGTACTCAAAATTATTAATTCGCGAGACAAAAATATAACAACAATTGAAGACCCGGTTGAATACCGGATGAAGGGTGTTAATCAAATTCAGACAAACGCCCGGGCAGAGCTCACATTTGCTTCTGGACTTCGTTCTATCTTGAGACAAGACCCCAATGTTATTTTTGTCGGAGAAATCAGGGACTCTGAAACTGCGGGAATTGCCGTTAACGCTGCTTTAACAGGCCATTTAGTTCTCTCAACTTTACATACAAATGACGCTGCAGGTACTTTGCCAAGACTAACCGATATGAGCGTTGAACCTTTTTTGGTTGCTTCAACTGTAAACGTGATCATAGCGCAAAGACTGATACGCAAAATTTGTGAAATGTGCAAAGGGTCAATTGATATAAAAGCGGACGAACTTTTGCGAAATTTACCAACTGATGTTGTAAGAAAGCATTTTGGGCAAAAGGATACTTTCCGAGTTTATAAGGGGCAAGGTTGTGCTGTTTGTCATTCAACCGGATATGCGGGAAGAATTGGTATTTTTGAGGTTCTTGAGGTAAGCGCTGAGATAAAAAAGTTAATTAATCAAAAAAATGACTCCGATGTAATTCTTGCACAAGCAGTAAAAGATGGAATGATTACAATGCTTGATGATGGTTTAATAAAGGTTATTAAAGGATTAACAACTATTGAGGAAGTTTTGCGCGTTACCAAAGTCGAAACAATGTAATGAACTTAATAAATTATGGGTAGTATAAAAAATCTATCGCTTTCCAGTAAGGATAAGATAGGTTTGATAAGCAATATGTATACCATGCTTTCAGCAGGAATTCCAATTCTGGAAACTGTTGATTCCTTGCTTGAGGACGCGAAAGGTAACGCGAGAAAGCTTCTTTTAGTCCTTCGTGCCGATCTGGTCGAGGGGCAGCATGTCGCGGTTACTTTTGCAAAGTTCCCTAGAATATTTGATAAAGTAACTGTGAATATTATAAAAGCCTCCGAGGAGGCAGGAACGCTGGACGCAACTCTTAAAGACATTAAAGAGAATATAAAAAGGGATGTAGAATTTAATAATAAAATAAAAGGCGCTCTTATTTACCCTTTGTTTATAATGGGTGTTTTTGGGGCTGTTTTGATAATGATTCTTGTAGTTGTGGTTCCCAAAATTTCAACGGTTTTTTTACGCATGAATGTTCCCCTGCCGATGCCGACACAAGTGATGATTTTTATGTCAAATGCGCTTATAAATAACACGATCCCTGTGATTTTGGGCGGAGGGTTGTCGATTTTTACTTTAGTGTATTTATACAAAAGAAATAAAAGACTCTTTATTTCAGCTCTTATCTCTCTTCCGCTTATTTCGACTATGGCTCGAAAAGTGGATCTGACCCGGTTTACCAGAAGTCTTTATTTACTTTTGGGAGCAGGTATACCAATTACGTCTGCTTTGGAATTAACTCAAGAGGTAGTTGCTAAAAAGGACATGCAAATAGCCATAAGGCATGCTAAGGACACTGTTTTTGCAGGAAAAAAATTATCTCAGGGCCTTAAGGACAATAAGCAGATAATCCCTCCTATTATGATTAAAATTATTGAAGCAGGAGAGAGGACCGGAACTCTTGATAAGTCAATGCAGGACGTTGCTGAATATTTGGATTATGAAGTATCCAATTCTCTTAAAACTTTGACCGCGCTTATTGAGCCGTTGCTTTTGGTAGTTGTTGGGGTAATGGTTGGAGGAATGATGATGGCAATTATAAGTCCAATTTATGGACTGGTCGGACAGATTGGTGGAAATTAAAATGCAAAAATTTAAAATTTCAAATGGATTTACTCTTATCGAGCTTATACTTGTCATGGGAATTTTTTCAGTACTTGTGGCTATTTCTACAATAAGTTTGGTAAATATTCAGCATAAAACTTCACTTTCCGCAAATGTAAGCATTTTCAATGCTGATTTGAAGCAGCAGCAGTTGAAGGCAATGGTTGGAGAAGGTGATAGCGCCACCACAACAATATACAAACGTGGAATTTATATGCAAGCATCTAATTATACTTTGTTTCGCGGATCGAGCTATGTTGCTGGAGATGCAAATAATTTTTCAGTATCGCTGTCTCCCAATACGCAGTTTACTGCTCCGAACACATCAATTATCTTTGAAAAAGGAAGCGGCGATGTTACAGGGGGCGCAACTGCAATTGTTTTGAGGGATACGCTGGATAATAGTCAAAAGACAATAAGCGTCAATAAGTATGGTGTGGTGACGGGGATTAATTAATTTTCAATTTGAAATTTACAATTTTCAATGAAATCACAATTTTCAATTATTAAAAAAATGAAGGGACAAACTCTAGTTGAGTTGATTCTTGTAATGGGCATGGCGGCAATTATATTACCTGCGCTTTTGACAGGGTTTGTTGCGTCTAGAAATGGTAAGCCTCAGCAGCAGCAGCGTCTGCAGGCTGTAACAGTTCTCAAAGAATCTGAAGCAGCCGTCAGAAATATAAGAAATTCCAACTGGGCAGCCTTTGCTACAAATGGAACGTATCACACTCAGATTTCCGGAACGCAGTGGGGTCTTGTGTCCGGATCATCAACAAACACAGATGGAATCAAGCAGGAAGTAATAATAACTGACGTAAAACGAGATGCCACTGGTGCAATTATCACAACAGGCGGGACTATCGACTCTTCGACAAAAAAAGTAACTATAACTATCTCATGGACCAAACCATCAACCTCTTCAATCTCTTCTGATATGTATGTTACAAATAGAAAAAATTTGACGCAAACCCAAACGCTCGCGGTAGATTTCAATGGTGGAACCAAAAGTTCAACAGTTGTCACAAACACCGCCGGCGGTGAGGTCGCTCTTGCTCAGTCTGTGGGTGCGGCAGATTGGTGCAGTCCTCAAAGCTCCATAGTTACCCAGTTGTCTCTTCCCAAAAAAGGCAATTCTATAATTGCTCCATCTTCTGCTGCATATATAGGTACGGGAGACGGAACAGCAGGTGTGTCTTTTGTTAACGTTGGGGTTAATTATGCTATTCCCCCAAACCCCCCCACAGCTTCAGTTGTAGCATCGTATTCGGGAAATTATCAAACTAACGCTGTCTATAGTGACGGAACTTATGCTTTTCTTGCGATCAATGGAAGTGCCCAGCAGGTCAGGATTTTAAATATATCGGCCCAGCCCTATACTGAAATTGGAACAATTACAGTTCCTGGTGGCGTAAATGCCAACGGAGTTTACGTTTCCGGTGATATTGCCTATGTAACCAGCGGTGATAAATTATATAAATTTGATGTGTCCAGCAAAGTCGGTTCACACACCACAGTTCTTGACCAAACTGATATGTGGCTCAACATTGGGGAGTCTCCTATTGCAAAGCAAGTTATGGTTGTTGGGAGTAAGGTATATGTAGGAACGGGTAACACGCTATTTGGGCTTCAGGTATTTAGGACATCAGATTTAAAGGTAGTTGGAGTCTCAAATCTTACCTGGGGTCAATCCGCACAAGGTCTATATGTCAATGCTGCGGGGACCAGGGGCTACATAGCTTTTAATAATGGAGGATTTTTTTCAAAAGGATTTTTTATAGTTGACACCTCACCTCCTGATCCTTCCGGCTGGTGGGCTTTTCTTCCCAATTTTTACAATATCATAGGTACTTATAATTCCGGAACAACTGATCCGCGTAGCATGGCAATAGCACCAGGTACAAGTAATAAGGCGCTCATTGGAGGAATAGGGGGTACATATGAGTATCAAGTTATCAACATAGCCAATGAAAGTAATCCTGTTTTTTGTGGAGGCCTTGATATTCCTAATGGTGTTACAGGAATTGCCGGAGCCAACGATTCATATAGCAATGTATTCTCCTACCTTTTGACAGGGGATACAACCAATCAATTTAGGATCATTCAGGGAGGGGCAGGGGGAGGGGGAGGTGGATATGCGGCCTCAGGAACATTTGCTTCAAGCCTAATTGACGTGGGTTCATCAGCAGTATTTAATAGATTTGTGGCGACAGTAAACCAGCAAACTAATACAACCATTAAGATGCAAGTCGGCGTAGCGCCAGTTGGCGGAAGCGGCAATTGTACAAGCGCTAGCTTTACCTATGTGGGACCTGACGGTAGTACCGCTTCATATTTTAATCCCACAGGTACTTCTATCGCCGGAACAATTCCGCTTGGCAATTACGTCCCCAGTTATCAAAATCCTGCTCGTTGTTTTAGTTACAAAGCATATCTTACAAGTTCTGACACAACCAAGACATCTAAGTTGGAGGATGTAGTTGTTAATTATTCACCATGAATAGCGAATTAAGAAAAGAAAAATTATTAAGTTTTGTTAAAGCGCAGTGGAAGCTTCTTGCACTGGGAGGACTTATTCTGATTAGCTTGGTAGTAACTTTGGTAATACCAGCCGGAAATAAGACAGCGCAAGTCACACCCGGGACAAACATTAACAATGGAGTTGGTAGTGCGCCCAACAATAATACGCCTACAAAAAAACCATTTAATCCCTTTGGATTTCTGCAAAATTCTCAAGATAAAGATAAATCAAATACAAAAAATCAGACAGATACAAGCCTCAAAAACATTAATAGCGGTAATACTAATGCTCCGATTCCATCAGTTATTACAAAAATCGCATCAAATGGAAGCAAAACGACACAGCCACTCAGCTCGGGAAGCACAACGCAGACCACGCAGGGAACAATAAGTTCAGATGGAAGTATTCAGACTGGAGTAGACAGTAATACCCAGCCTGATGGAATAGCAGTTGTTTTTGACAATGGAGATGGAACAACGACCACGTACGTTCCGCCCGGTACTCCGCCGGATGAGGTGAGATGGGGCAGATATACCAACAATACCAGCAAATACGCAATCAATTTTCCATCAAACTGGCAGTACTTCTATTCAATAGATGCAAATGGATACGAGGGCACAGCCCTTTATCCTCCGGGCGTGGATCCAATGACAAGAATTCTCCATTTATCGGTTTTGGCATGTCATCTGCTTTCTTAATGCCTGCTGCCTCAGACGCCACGGGCTCGCTGATCACTCCCCTCACTGTTGACGGGCTTTCGGGTAATTTGTATACCAAGGGGCCACTGGGAAATAGTTATATTGCGTCAGTACTCCAGTATTCCGGTAATTATTTTGGGTTGGGTGCAAGCAAAAGCGATGCGACATTTGCTTACGTATATTATTACATGCTGAATTCACTGGATTTTAACATCGAATAAAATGACAAGACTCAAAGGTTTTACTCTCGTCGAATTAACAATGTCTATCGGAATTATGCTTCTGCTTATGTCTGTAATGACAGGAATTTTTGGGTCCATTGTTGACACGAGTCTTGATTCAAATGCGACATCAGGAGTAGATCAGGACGGAAGATATATTACTGCAAGGCTTGCATATGATATGCAGCGCGCAACGCAAATTGTCACCCCTGCCGTCCCGGGATCGACAACCAGCACAACACTTACTGTGAAAATAAATTCTATAGACTATATATATAGTCTGAATGCAAATGGAGATTTGCAACTTACCGATAATTTGGGAGCCAATAATCTAAATAGCAATACCACACAGGTTAGCAATCTAACCTTTCAAAGACTCGGAATCGGAGACACGACCGATACTGTGCAGGTAAAATTTCGGTTGACTAGTAGAATTAAGGAGAATTCAGGTAATGAGACAAAATTGTTTCAAACAACACTTGGAATACAATGAGAGGACAAGCTTTAGTCACATTAATATTCTTTATGGTCTTTGCAACCGCTGTTACAACGGCGGCAGTGTTTGTTATCGCGACAAATTCCATAAGCGGAGCGAAATTTCAAGAAGGTACTGTTGCGTATCAAATAGCGCAAAGCGGGGCTGACAATGCATTGGTTAGGCTTCTGCGTGACCCTTCCTATCCGGGAGAAACTTTGAGCGTGGGATCGGGGAGTGCTATAGTTACCATTACGGGAACAGGTACTATTGCGGATCCATATATAATACTATCCAAAGGAAAGAAAGGTAATTTTACCAAACAGATACAAGTAACAGCACAGTATATCAATAGTCAAATGAGTGTAATTTCGCAAAAGGAGCTATTTTAATATGTCAGAAGCAGGTGTCATTTATTTACAAAAGGATAAATTTGATTTTTATACCCCTTTGCTTGGGAAAATTATTGAGTTCCGTTTTGTGCCGGAAATAGTTAAGGATCTGGATGTTATAAATCCTGAACTTTTTGAAGATCTCATAAAGCTGTTTATTGCCAATAACAAAATACCAGCGTGCGGCATTACTATGATATTAGCAGATAACGCGAGTTTTATAAAAGATTTTTTACTGACCGATATTCCCCCTCAGCTTCCGGAGCAGACACCTAATCAGGAGAATAGCGTTGTGTCAATTCCACGCCTGACCCCTGAGGTTCTGAAAGAACAAGTAGGATTTTTCCTTGAACACGTTCCCTTTGATGATGTGGCCAGTGAAACATATTCGCTGAGCAACGGAACAAAGGTATGGGCTACAAACAGAGAACTTTACGAGACTATTGCCGGAGCGTTTGAAAAGCAAGGCTTTCAAATTAAAGCTGTTTTGCCCGGTTTGGTATTTGAGGGAAACATAGGAAGCAAAGAGATTTTGGATATTGCGATGTCCAATATGGTCTTGCAGAAATTTGATTCATTAAGGCAGCACAACTTATTAACAGAAAAACAAATAGAACCCCAGATAAAAGAGAATACGGAAAACAAACAGGTGAAAAAAAATGAAGTAGCACAAGAAATAATTGATACAACAGATCAACCAAAACCCGGAACAAATAAAAAGAGATTAGTTCTTTTAGTAATAGTTTTTGTTTTACTTATTGGAGTATTGGTAGTTTTGTTTATTACCCAAAAACCGCTGGGATAGTATTATTTAGCCTCAAATTATATCATAGCTTTCGTATTCTTTTCTATTTTTGCTCTATTGACAAGTGCTATTTATTTATTCAATAATGATTACAGATCAAAATAAATTGATCCAAAAATAAAAATATGACTGCCCTAAAAATTAAAAAACTAAACAAAGGATTTACTCTCATCGAGTTACTAGTTGTTATCGGAATCCTCGCAATCCTCTTAGCAATAACATTAGTTGCTATCAACCCGGCAAAACAAATCGGTCAAGCAAATGACACAAAGAGAAAAGCAGATGTGGGAGCAATTCTTAATGCAATTAGCCAATATCAGGCAAGCAACGCAGGAGCGCTTCCAGGCAATTTAACTGCTACTTGTACATCAGCAGCACCTTGTTGGATAAGTAATGTGGTAGCTGTAACTCCAAAGGTTAATATTTGTTCAGGAGCAACAGGTTTGGTTCCAGGGACTATAGCAGCTTTACCGGGAGATCCAACAATAGGAGTATTAACTCCAGTAACTGATTGCACAACGCTATATGATACAAAATACCAAGTATATCTTACAGGCGGTACAGATAACAGAGTAACTGTACAGACTACAACAACATACTCAGGAACTGCAATAACAGCAACTAGATAAAGTCTTCAATGGGTTTTAAAAAACTAAACAAAGGATTTACTCTCATCGAGTTACTAGTTGTTATCGGAATCCTCGCAATCCTCTTAGCAATAACATTAGTTGCTATCAACCCGGCAAAACAAATCGGTCAAGCAAATGACACAAAGAGAAAAGCAGATGTGAAAGTAATACTTGATGCTGTTGGCCAATACGTTGCGGGCCAAGGCGGACTGCTGCCTCTGGGGCTGGATGGTACCACCAAGCAAATTGCTGCTCCTGCCGGCCCGACAAGTGTTGATTTATGCTTCCAATTAGTTACTAGATATGTAGCTGCTTTTCCAGTTGACCCAAGTATTAATGGTGGTAAACCAATTAGTCCGTGCACAGGAACGTATAGCACAGGATACTATATAGTTGTGACAGGACCGGATAACAGAGTTAAAGTTACTGCTCCAAATGCCGAAATGGGAATCCCTATTGAGGTAATCAGATAAATAGATTTTATTTTTTCTTTTTCTTTGAGGATTTCGTTTTGCTTGTCGTCTGGGCAGTGAGGTATAAAAGACCGATAAGGAACCCACTGCCAACTATTGCGAATACAACATAGTTACGAAGAGCAGTAGGGTCATCAAGGAAGTAATCTTGGTTCTGATAAAACTTGTAAAAGATGACAGATACTATAGCAAAAACAAATAGTCCCACTAGGGCCTTCGCGCTGCTGAGAGAGTCATGCGTTTTCATATCTATATCTATTATATGAGCAAAAGAGTAGTTCATGTCAAGTGGCAAAATTATTTGTATAATTTTTTAGCTTTATCTTATTGACATAGTTACAATAGATTATTCATAATAGATATAGGTGCAGTATAATAAGTTATGACTATCAAAAATAAAAAAATACAAAGCGGTTTCACGCTTATAGAGATCTTAGTTGTTATCGGTATTCTGACGGTACTCATTGCAATTGCGCTGGTCGCTATCAACCCGGCAAAACAAATAGGCCAGGCAAATGACACAAAGAGAGCTTCGGATGTAAGGGCAATACTTGACGCAATAAATCACTACACTGTAGATCCAGCTAATGGCGGTGCTCTTCCAACTGGTTTGTCGGCTGGGGCATGTCCCGTGCTTACGCCGTGTACTATATCAAACGATGCCACTGTTTCCCCCAGGGTTGACATATGTTCTTTGCTAGTAACAAAATACATGGCCGGTTTACCTCAAGATCCAAACTTTAATGGAGGAGCACCAATTAATTGTACGGGAACATATAATGCGCGTTACGTAGTTGGCGTAGGAGCCGCTCCGGATAATCGCATAACAGTCACTGCGCTTAATATCTATACTTACAAAGCAGCCGCAATAATAGTAACAAGATAATTTATGCGTTTTATCGATTGGCTTGCAAGAACTATCCCAATGCAAATTCTTAATAGAGGAATTTTGATACTTCATGCCTCAAGTTAATTTGAAGATTTATATTAATTCCTCTATACTTCTATCGTGGTTAAGCTTATTATTTTTGATTGGGATGATGTTTTTACTCTTGGCTCCAAGGAAGGGTACTTCAAGTGTTATCATGAAGCGTTGGTGGCAGTTGGGGTTCACTTAGATCCCGAGGAAGAGAAAAAAAGAATATTGGCAAAATGGGGAAGTTCTCATGTGGAAGAAATCAAAGAACTTCTTAAAGATAGCCCCGAGTTAATAGAAAAGACATGCGGGGTATACGAAAGGCATTTATTTGGAGATACATTTGTGGATTGTCTGAAAGTATTGCCGGGTACCCAGACTCTTCTGGGGAAATTAAGTAAAAAATATGTCTTAGCACTTGCTACCGGTGCAAGTCCCAAGCTCTTAAAAGAGAAAGTATTGCCCAAATTTCATTTTCCTGATGTATTTTCTCAGATAATTACTGGTTATGATCTGGATGACATGAACCACAGCAAGCCTCATCAATACATGGTTATGGAGATAATGAAGGCCCAAAATGTAGAACATTTTGAAACTATTGTGGTGGGGGATGCCAAAAATGATGTTCTTATGGCGCAAAACGCCGGAGTTACGCCTGTAGTTGTTCTGACAGGGCATCTTAATAGAAAGGAAGCTGAAGAACTGAAGGTAAAATATATTATTGAAGATGTTACTCAGATTGAACAGGTTCTGAATCAGCTAAATTAGCTTGCCAGTTTTTCTTTGAAATAATCCACCCAGGGATTTGTTGCCGGGTTTTGGTTGTAGTGAAGTCCGAGATAGAGTGTCACGAAGCATCCGTATTGAAGCGTTTCCAGAAAATCCTCATATACTGTCGAGCCTTCTGTCGTAAATTCATTTACTGACTGTTTGTTTTGTTTGACCACATCAACTGTTAACTCAACTCTTTTTTTAATTTTATCCGAATAATTGAGAGAGTTAAGAGTGATAAATTGCAGCGGGGCATTCTCAGGGAACTGAAGTCCTTCCATCAGGTGGTGATTTAAGTCAGGGATGAGAAAGAAAGATGAAAAAGTCTTACTTGTTTCGTTGAACTGATTTCTGAGAATTTGCGCGTTTCCGGCCAAATGCTCTGCGCTAAATATAATGGGTATTTTGTTGATGAATAATTTGTAGTCAGCTTGGGCCCTAAGCTTAATTTCCTCAATCCTTTCTGAGAATCTTATCAGCGCGTCAGTTATCTCTCCGTCTTCAATATCAATAGCGCCAACTTTATTCAGCAATCCTATAAGTCCGAGAATCGAGTATCCCGCTCCAAGCCGGGGAACATCGCCGGCATTCAGTCTACCATCAAAAATATAGGAAGGTATATCATTGGATTTTGCGAATTCAGCTAGTGGACCGCCTTTGGTGAGAACCACCATTTTTGCGCCTTTGGACCTGGCGTCTCGTGCACAGGACAATACCTCCTCAGTGGCCCCGAGTAGCTTGTCAGAACAACTAAAGTATTTTTATTTACATATCCCGGCACCAGATAGTCACTTACAATTTCTGAGGGAAGAGGCATTTGTGATCCCAGAAGGGACTTTATGACCATCGCGCCGTACATCGATGCTCCCATCCCGCAAAAAACTATATTTTCGATGTCTTCAAATCTTGGGATATTAAGAGCATTCACTTCTTCCCAAGCAACTTTGCATTGCGCGGCCAATTTTTCAACAGTACCCGCAGTATCCAGAGGATCAATTTTTTTAACTTCTTCTTTATTATTTAAATCAATCATTCTTCGCCCCTTTCTTTCTTCCGCTGCTCAGGAGTCTCATCAGGGCGCTTGTAATCGTCTTCGAGCCTCCAGGTAGTGCCCATCTCAGGAGTTGATGCTTCCATCACATTACAATCAGTTACTGCTTGGTGCCGGTGGCGTTGTCCGACCATAGTAGTATAGCTAACGCCTTTCTCCATGTGGATCGTATCCAATTCGCCTTTTTGATTTTCCAAGATCAGGTCGCATTCTCCGTCCAACAGCCAGTATGTTTCCTGTTTTTGGTCATGAATCTGCATAGATAGTCTTTTTCCAGCATCAATATGAAGTATCTTACCCATGTAGCTCAATCCTTCGGGCACCGAATGAATTTCATAGCCCCAAGGCTTATCGACGCGTTTCACATAAGGATTGTTGGTAAAAACAGATTTGTCTATCTTAGAAAGATCAATCATAGATTAATGGCCTGTTGTATCCCAGTCCTGACTTACGCTTTTAAATTTGCTTATTTTTTCTTTAAATAATTTTTGGATTTTCTCAAGCTGTTCCTGTGTTTTGGCTTCAAACCGTAGAACTAGTGTGGGAGTATTGGATGAAGCACGCACCAGACCCCATCCGCCTTCCAGATAAACTCTCGCTCCGTTAATATCAACGACATTGTATCCTTCGTCCTTAAATTCTTTAACCAAGGCTTCTACAACGTTGTATTTGTCCTCGTCTGTTGTTTTTACCTGAATCGTCGGTGTTGAAACATAGTAGGGGGTTGAAGCGATAATTTCTGAAAGCGGTTTGTCCTCTGTTGATAGATACTCCAGAATTTTAAGGGCCGCAAAAAATCCATCATCAAAACCATAAAAATCCTCAACAAAGAATATGTGTCCGCTCATCTCCCCTGCCAGCGCTGCTTTTTCCTCTGCCAATTTTGCTTTAATATGTGAATGTCCCGTTTTCCACATAATAGGTATTCCTCCATGCGCTTTAATATCCTCAGGCAGTGCTTCCGAAACCTTTACATCAAAGATTATTTTAGCTCCGGGATTTTTAGAAAGAACAAGGCGAGAAAGCAAGATTATATATCTATCAGGCCAAATCGTGTTTCCTTTTTCATCAACAAGTCCCAACCGGTCAGCATCTCCATCAAATGCAAATCCAAGGTCACAACTATTCATAGTAGTTTGCTTACCCGTATCTTCCATCATGGCTGTCCCATCAGGGTTTGCTGTGTAGTTGGGGTATGTGGGATCTACATTGGTAAAGTGCTCCACTACTTCACACCCTGCTTTCCTGAGTAGGTCTGGTGCAAAAAGGCCAGCCGTTCCATTGCCTGTGTTGACGAGAATTTTAAATTTTTTGCTGATTTTTGCCCTGGAAATAAGGTCATCCTCATATGCCTCTTTAATTTGCGCAGTTTTGACAGTGCCTTTTCCGTCCACAAACTCCTCTTTTTCAATCAAGGAATAGACTTCATTTATGCCTTCTGTTAAGAGAGTGGATGAATAATCGGTTCCCAGCTTAACACCATTCCACCCAGCGGGATTGTGGCTTGCCGTTACCATCATAAGACCTTTGGTTTTGAGATAATACTGTGCCCAATAGGACATAGGGGTCGTGGCTGTTCCTATATCTATTACATTTATGCCTGATTCAGTTAATCCCTTAATAGCACTGTGATGAAAACTCTCAGAAGTCTCCCGGGCATCAAATCCGACCACGCAGTCGCTTACTCCAGCCTTGATTAGATATGTAGCAAATCCTCGGGCAATAAAGTAGATTGATTTTTCGTTAAGTTCGTCTTCTGATTCGCGGCCCTTGAGGTCATACTCACGGAACATTGTTCTCTTAAGAATCGGCATGATATCTATCTTAAATATCTAAAAGGAGGAAGTCAATGGTTTGGGTGAGTGTCATGGATAAATTTCCTGTTTTCATAGCTTTTTCTATCTCAAATAGTTTACTATACAAGTTTTTTAATTCATCAATTTCAAAAGAATCAGCTTGATTTTGTAACTTGGATTTTTGCCAGGGCGCTATTCTCTTTAGTTCCTCAATTTGATCATTGGTTTGCTCAATTAGGCCCAGTAGTATCCTGATTTGGCGTACAATCATAAAAAAAACCATTTCAGGCTCGGCAGTCTGGATAGCGTTGTGAAAAAGCTTTATCAAGCTTTTTCCATTACCCGGTTTTATATTTTCAAGAAAGACAAAGAGAGTTTGAGGGAAGTTAAATAATTTAATTATGGGGTTTTTAAAAGTATTTAAATTTGTTTTTGTAAGCTCGCTTCCTTCCCAGATAAAAATATTATTGTCAGATATATTTTTTTTAAGATAATCCGTGATTTGATCAAGTTCTTTGCTTTTTTTTCTTTTCCCAAATAACCCTTCAATAAAAAAGTTTTTCTGCTCAAAAAACAATTCCCCGCCCTCAAAAATTTGCACCAAATCCGTGATATCCACGTTTTTACCGTCAATAATTAGTTGCTCAGGATCTTTTTGTTTAATATCGAGAAAATATTTTCGGGATGAGGCTGTGTCAGTGCCGTGAATTATAGTTATCATAAAATTTTTAATTTGAAATTTTTAATTTTCATTGAAATAAAAATGTTTAAAAATTTAAATCATTAAATATTCACTTCAAATTTTAAATTGAAAATTATTTATTAGTTTTGTCTTTGTACTCTTTATACAAGCTGTTTGCCACTTGATGAAGGTTACGACTGCGTGTACGGTGGGGTAGGAGAGCACCTGAAAAATTTTTAGGAATGTGCAATAGTTCATGGATAAGGACCTTCATCTGTGCATCGTGATCCAGCAGGTCATAATACTTTGAAAGAACTTCGATTACATAAGCTGGCTCAACCCCCAATGCCCGCTGAAAAATTTTTGGGAATGCCCAAGTTCTGGCGTACGCACGGGTTTTGGAACCTGTTGTTCTGAAGCAATGGATTTTTGATATATCAATGTAGGGAAGGTCTATTTTCCCCAAAATATTCTTCAAGTCTTTTTCTACATCTTTTGCGTCATCCCATTCCATAGTAAATAAGGGTATCACGATCAGCCGGTATATCACAAGCTAATAGGTTTTATGCTAAATAATATTTTATATCTTCAGCAGCCATTTGAAAACTGCTTTCAATGGTTTTGATGGTGTTATTAAGCTACTTTTTACATCCTGTTCGGAAAAGTCGCGAATTGGGGTTTGTGCATTCCCCATTTCATTTGAAGCAGAAGTTTCAGCAGCCAAAACCGTATTGGCAGGCTTTGGTTTTCCTTTAACTTTTGGGCTATTTTTCCAACTTTTATATTGTTCACTAAAGGCTTTCCGCTTGCTCCTAAGAAAGAAAATTGTTGAAAAGGACTGCTTGAGCCCTGCAGTAAAAAGGGGGTAATTGCGACGATATTGGGATCGCTCCACACAGCATTCAGTGCAGAGAGATAATAGCTAGCTGCTTGCTTATCAGAAATTTTCTCAGTAGACCAGCCTGTTTCAGTCAAGAAAACAGGCAGATTTTTCGGACTCATGGTACTTATAAGAGCTCTTTCGTACTGAAAACTATTAATGCAGGTCGTACAATTCATTCCAGGAGGTGTTGAAAAAGCGGGGTTGGGATAAGAATGGCTGCTTAGGCCATCAACCTGGTTAAAAATTCCGGGAACTGCAGCATTCATTTGTCTCATAAAATTATACTCGTTCATGTATAAATTTGGTTGATTTGGTGCTCCGTTATCAAGTCCTGCGGATATTATGAAGAAGTCAGGGGATTTTGATTTAAATACTGTCACAGCATAAGTTAGAATTTGAGCGTATTCCTGAGGATTAGTGCTTCCACCCCATTCGTTTCCCCTATTTACCTCATTGAAGATGATAACATATTTGTTTTTTACCGGCCAATTTAGTGAATCAAGAAAATTGGCAAAATCCACGACATCTGTGTCTTGCGGCTTTCTCCAAACTTTTGTATTGAAATAATCGCCTTCCGTTGCCAAGCGTATTATGGGAATAACGTGGTATTTTTTCGCCGCATCCATAAAAGCTTGCCATTTCTCAACGTCCCTGTCTCCAGCTTGAATAGCAATAGTAGCATAGCCCCAGTCGCCATTAGTTGAATTTACTAACGTCGCCGCTTCCTTTAACTCATGATCAGAGAGGATGTGTATGCCTATTTTGTTGTTAGGAACACTTAACGGATTTTCCACTGCATGCGCAGCAGGTGGTGTTATAGAATAAATCCCAAACAGAGCGAACAAGCTTAAAAATAGAATTTGTTTCATCTAATTCCTAATTATATCACTATAATGCCAAATTTTTTGCTATCATAGAGAGATGCACATATTTCTTTTCAATTTCTCCTGGATGACTCTTAACGTTGTCTTGGCCTTAATAGCGGTTATATTGGGTTATTTATTTCTTCTCACAAAAAACAAAATATTGAAGTATATTTATGCAATTTTTTGGTTACTTTTTGTACCAAATACAATTTACCTTGCGACTGATATAATTAATCTTATTTGGCAATGGGGGAGAATCAATGGTGAAGAAAGGATTTTATTTGCGTTTCAGTTGGTAGCGCTTCAGATTATATGTGTTATAACTTTTGTTTTAGCTCTTTATCCCTTTGAGAAGTTTATATCTGGTGCCAAATGGGCAAAAAAGAAGATAAACGCAGATTTAATGATTATTCTGCTTAATTTTATCATCGGATTTGGTATTACCTTGGGGCGAGTTGAGAGGATAAATTCCTGGGATGCAGTCGTTGCTCCTCAGAGAGTTATTCGGGCAAGCATGCATATACTTCTTTCCCCTAATCTTTTGCTGTTGACAGCCCTTTTTTCCTTATTTTCCAGCTTATTGTATTTTGTGTTCCGTAAACCGATCCTAAAGTATTTTAATACTTACTTATCCCGAGTTGCTGCTTGATTGTTATCCAGATTTTTTGCCAGCCTGATGCTGATTGATAACTTTTATATGCTTTTTTTCTATTATCATCGTCACTTCCTTTTATTGGGGGATCTGCCCAACAAGACAATATTAGCCATTCTCCCTTTTCGTTTTTTTTGGCAACTATAGTAACTAGCGATTTGTCAATGCGTTTTTTGTATATGGTTGTTCCTGTTTCACGTCCGGGAGAAGACTCATCGGGGTTGTTAAAAGCATATCCAGCGATATCCTGCGTAAATCCACGTTCCTGCAGTCTTTGTAGGGCATGATTGGTCCAGATCGCTCCTTTATAATAAACTTGCGGCATACAGTAATAATACAAGACTTGGGATTTATTGACAAATACAGTTTATTGTTCTTAAATAAGATGAGGAGAATACTTCCATGCAAACTAAAAAAAGGGCAAAACCTGTAAAATTTGGATCTACCTCAAAAGCAGCCAAGGTAAAAGAGGAAATAAAAAAAGAAGCTGAAAAAGTAATTTCAGCCAATAAAAAAGAGCAAGAGGAAGCTGAGAAAAAAGCCAGTTCTGTCCACCCTTCAGGTTCAGAGCAGGCAAGCACATCGCAAGATAAGCCTTCGGAAACATCTCCGGATCAAGACGTTCCTAAAAATAAAGAAGAGGAAGGATATTTTTCAGCAGATATTGAGACAGTGGATATAATTGAGAGCGTTGAGCTTCAAAATGATGACAGCTCTACGCCTCAAGAATCAGACAAAAAGACAAGAGATGAAAATACCGATTCACCTTCAGAAAAAGCAGTAGAAGAGGAGCAGGTTCAAGTTTCGGATGAAAATCCGGCTGTTGAGGAAAGTAAAGAATCTCTTGTTGATAAAGATGGAGCGTTTTTTAGCACCCCGCCTGATGGTTACGCTAAGAAAAAAAGTATGCTACCCTACTTTTTTATGGTAATGTTTGCTACTTTTATATTGGGGTTGGTTTTCTTTGGAGGGATATATTATGCAATTTCCAATAAGGATAAAATTTCGTCCTTAGTCCCAAAACAGATGTCCGAACCCACAAAAGCAGCCCCAACCGAAGTGCCCACACCCACGCCAGTTGATTTGGCAAAGTACACTGTAAAAGTACTGAATGGAACATCGGTCTCAGGAGTGGCGGCCAAGCTGAAGACCCAGTTAACTGATGCTGGCTTCAAAGTGGGAACAATTGGAAATGCTGATAAGGATACATATCCTAAAACTGAGATTGTGGCTAACAAAAAAGTAGAAAAGGCATATTTGGATAAATTGAAAGAGATTTTGAAAAAGTCATACACTCTCGGTTCCAGCTCTGTGCTGGCATCAGGGGATGCAGATGTTGTGATCACAATTGGCAGCGCCAGCGCCAAATAGGTAATTGTTTTACCTTCAATTTGATCCTGTTTGACATCTTGACGAATTAACTATGGGGAGTGCTATACTATTTTTTCATATGGATACCTCTAAATTCACAACAAAAGAAGATCTTAAAAAAGAAATAAAAGGAGTAAAAGAAGATATTAAGGGAGTAAAAACAGAATTAAAGACTGATATAAAAACATTGAGATCAGAATTCAAAGTAGAAACCAAGTCAATACGGCGAGAAATTCTCAGAGTTGAAGAAAAAGTAGAAAATCTTGAAGAAGGTCAAAAGAGAATTGAAGACGTGCTTGGTAAAATGGCAAAAACTCTTGACGGATTTGTTGGTCGGGTTGATGATTTAACTGTTGAGAATGAAGTCGGAACCCACCAAATAAGAAAACTTCAGCTACAAGCGGAAGATCATGACAAAAGACTTGTCCAAATCGAATCTTCCAAACAAACCGTATAAATACAGTCAGGCACTGCCAACTCGAAATAATTCCTCTAACTATTTACGAAAACACACATTTATGATATAGTCTAGGCATGGTAGAGCAAAATAGAGATCCAGAGAGAGAGAGAGTAGTTGATTTTGCAGGCGAACGGATGAGGAGAGTACCGATGCGCCGTGTTACAGATGATGAGTTGGACGCAAGAATGAAAGCTGTGAAAAAAGCGGCTGATGAGGAAGGAGCCAAACTTTCATCAGAAGATCGAGCAGCAGTAGACCGTTTGCATGGAACACCTGATTCATCACTAACTGAGCCCCCTCTTAATCCTCGCACAAGAGATATATTGCTTGACTTACTGGCACAAAAAGCTTCGGCGGAAGTTCCAGGTGCAGTCGTAAAACCTTTTCGGAAAAAGCCACAACCCGAAAGAGCACCAAAGGATAGAAAGCCTAAATAATTAAAATCTCATATTAAAGTAACCCCTATTTATATATTTGTTTACAAATGCTGAATCTCTTTCCCAATGCTTACAGACTTATCACTGGTCTCTTTTGTTCTTCAGATAAAATAAATTCATGTTTGGGTTAATAGTAACCATTCTTTTTGCCTTGGAAATGGCTTATTTTGCTACACAGAACACCGGTACGGTTGCACTGCGCTTTGTGAACTATGAAATAGCGGGCGTTCCAATGTATGTTGTTGTAATGAGCTCAATTCTGCTGGGAGTTATTTTATCGTGGTTTATAAATTTAATCAGCTCTGCAGCTTACTTTATGAATATCCGTTCAAAGGAAAATGTTATCCAACAGGATAGAAAGGCAATTGATGACTTGAAAAAAAGAATGCGCGAGCTGGAAAGTGAAAATACGAGATTGCGAGGACACAAAAGAGAAGCTATATTAGAAAAAAGACAAATACCATTGCATGATGATATGAGTTACAAGCCCTCAATCTTTGAGCGGGTATTCCCAAACTCCACAAAACGCTACTCAAAACAGATCTAGCAAAAATATCAATAATACTCAAGTTATTGCACAAAAAAGCTCATCTTTCAACGAGCTTTTAAGAGTAATTTGTTGCAATTAAGCACGTGTTACATTTTTTGCGCTTGGGCCTTTAGGACCGTCAACAATTTCAAACGTGACTGTGTCGCCAACTTGAATTTCATCAAAGGTTACACCGCTCAAATCGTTGGAATGGAAAAAAAGATCCTTTGCTTCGCCTTCACGGGCAATGAATCCAAATCCTTTGTCCGTTTTTGTTTTTACTGTTCCTTTCATAGTTTGCTTCTCCTTTCTATAGATTAGTATATTATACCAGAAATACCTATTTGTGATCCGGGCGGGATTCCCTTCGACTTTGCTCAGGATAAACTTCTCATCCCACCAGGCTTCAGCAATCTCAATACGCTTGCACTGAGCTTGCCGAAGTGTGATCCGGGCGGGATTCGAACCCGCGACCAAGAGCTTAAAAGGCTCCTGCTCTACCGCTGAGCTACCGGACCGTTTTTACAAAAACAAAAAACTAAGAACCCAGAACTCAAAACTAAGAACGCTATTTCTTGCACGTTCTAAGTCCTAAGTTCTTTGTTCTCAGTTGTCCTTTTGGGACAAGGACATTATATCAACCATACTAACCATTGACAAGCGAAATAATAAAGGAATAAACTGAAATTGGTTTAGATCGCCCGTCTTAGCTAAAGCTTCGGCGGACGAAGGAGGGAGGTGATACATAATGGATTCTAATATCACAAACACTTTTCTTGCTTCATTGAATAAAGGTATTTATAGTACTGCGGCTTTCTTCCCCAACTTTTTAATCGGAATTGTACTTTTAATCATAGGCATTATTATAGCTTCGATCGTAAAACGGTTGTTGATTGAGCTATTTGGTGTTCTAAAAGTTGAGGTTTATTTGAAGCGTTACGGTATACCTGAGGCAAAGAAAGAATTTACGTGGACCAACATTTTGGCAGAAATTGCTAGATGGTTTGTAATTATTTTATTCTTAATCCCAACAGCTGATATTTGGGGCTTGCCACAAGTGACAGTTGTTCTTAATACATTCTTGCTTTATTTGCCAAATGTTTTCGCGGCAGCGATTATGGGGTTGGTTGGATTGGTTTTTGCGAGGCTTGCATCGGATGTAGTACTTGCATCAACCAGGACCTTATCACCCGACGCATCGCGCACAATCGCGTCAGTAACAAAAATAGCGATAACCGTATTTGTACTTCTCGCTGTTCTTAATCAACTGGGAGTAGCACAAGATTTGGTTAGGATACTATTTACCGGCGTTGTGGCGATGTTCGCGCTTGCCGGAGGAATTGCTTTCGGACTTGGAGGGCGTGACGCAGCGAAAGATGTAGTTGAAGAAGCTAGAAAAAAGCTGAAATAAGCTTATTTCTGCTCTAAAAACGTATTAATAAGCCGGGCCACGTCATTTGCTTTTTCAAAAAGCACTGCGTGCCCGGCTTGCTGCAGGACAATAAGCTTTGAGTTGGGGATTAGTTTGGCTGTTTTGATAGAATTTTCGGCAGGCAGCACTTTATCTTCTTTTCCGGCAATTAAAAGAGTTGGGGATTTTATAGAGGGTAAATAAAGCGTGCGTGAGTTTTCAATTTTTGTGTTTGAAAGCGCCTGTTCCTGCGCTATCTTAGCTTGAGTACTTTCTCCCGGACCGGAAAGTAATTCTCCTCTGTTTTGAGCAGATTTCAAACGCTGCAGATAATTATTTCTAGCTTGCAAATTTACGAAAAAATATGAGACATATGTATCCTCCCAACTTCCCCCAAGGTTTTCCTGAATAGCTATGGATACCTCTTTCGATCCTTCAATCTGCTGGTCTCCGCCCAGGGCAGTGCTGATCAAAACTAACCGATTTACACGGGTTGGGTAATGCTCAGCAATCTCTTCGGCAACAAAACTGCCAAGTGACCATCCCATGATATTGGCTTTTTTTATTTTTAGAGTATCCATCAGATGTATGACGTCCGTAGCCATCTCCTGGGTTGAATTGTTTACCTGACCTGTAGATGCCCCGACTCCGCGGTAATCGTATGCAACCACTTCATTGTGAACAGAAAGCCTGCGAAGAAGTAATGGATCCCAATGCTGCATTGTCATCCCAAATCCGGGGAGCAAGATAAGAGGGTAGCCTTTACCACGGGTGAAGTAGGCAATCTTTGCTCCTTGTAAGTTTGCGGTTTTAACCTGGGCTTTAAAAGAAAAAAAGTGATTTATCGCAAAGCATAGGCAAAAAACCGCAAAAAGTACCGTAGTTAACAAAACGTAAACATCATAATCCTTATTCATGAAGTTGTTACGGATTGTGTTTTTCATTCGTGGTCTGCAAATGCTTGCCCAATTGTACCGCGTAGGGGAGTCGAACCCCTGATTCCTTGGATGAAAACCAAGTGTCCTAGGCCACTAGACGAACGCGGCGTATTCTATCACATGCTTATTTTAACAAATTGACGCTTATTTGTCAGTAAGTCTTATCACCAATGATATAATCAGGTTATGAAACTAATCCTCCCGTCCATACAGTATCAGCTGGGTTATCTTCAAGCAATAGAGGAAGCAGGAGATGAAAGTGGCCCTACTGTTATTGGTCATCCAAAAGAGGGTCAATCTTTTGAAGAGTTTGTAAAAAATAAAATAGAAGAATCACTTGGCTTACATCTGCCCGAAGGCTGGGTACCGGCTACTGAATTATGGCTGATAGATGATACGGAATTTATTGGTGCGGTCAACATCCGGCATAGACTAACAGCGCACCTGCTCCATGTGGGTGGTCATATCGGCTACTGGATCCGGCCAACACAGCGAAATAAGGGTTATGGAAAACAAATTCTTAAGCTGGCGTTAATTGAGACAAAAAAGCTAGGTATAAATCGGGCACTTGTAACTTGCGATGATACCAATCAGGGTTCACGCAAAATAATTGAGGCCAATGGAGGAATCCTGGAAAGTATTGTTGATAACGGCCCTGACAATCCTAAAAAAAGAAGATATTGGATAGATATTTAGTAATTATACAGTATAAGTTTATCCTTAAAATATTAACTCAGCCCAATAAATCTTTTAACTCTTTCTTTAAATGCCCTAACAAGATCTCTTACCCGCTCCGTCAGATTGTGCCAGTTGTCTTTCATTTTCTGGATAAATGTTTTTGCATCCTCAATAGCAGCGGAAGAATTGTCTTTTGCAACTTCAGACTCAATGCTCTCAGTTTGGTCCGTAACGTGCTTAACTTCCTCTGTATCCCGTGCTGTTTCTGCGCTTGTAGGTTGAGTGGCAATCTCCGGTTTTTTCTCAACTTCTTTTACAATCGGTTTCTCAGCTTGCAGTTCCTTTAGGTAGGGAAACAATTCATATATTGTTTCCTGATCAACCATTTGATTCAGCTCAGCAACATTATTTTTATCCCAATCGCTATGGACGATTTTTCCCGAAACTATTGACTTGGGACGTTTTTCAGCCAAGCCCGAATCAAGGCTGATTCTAATTCCGGATTTTCTACCGTTTTCCAAATGGTAAGTCCCGTTCGTATCTCGTATCAAAAGCTTGTCTATAAGCCCTGCTAGCATACTGTTTTGTATATCAGCACTCTGATTTCCCTCTCCTGATAATTTGACTTCAGGATATAGATTTCCTCTGATTTTTACCAAGTCACGCCTCATAGCAGCTGCTCCCATGAGGACAGACACATTTATCCCGGAATTTTCCATCTCTGTGAATTTCTCATTTTTTTGTGTTCCGGAAAGGTTATTATCATAGTGTACTTTTACAAATTGATTCCAAATCTCAAGTATTGCGAGAAAATCTGATTCCGGATGAGTAAATTTATCTTTAGCGGCGTCTCTCTTGAAAAGAGATCTGTCGGAGTTCATAATACCGATCAGTATCGCGACAGCGTCATCGCAGCCTCTTTTTTCAGCTTCATAAAGCATACGGGCAAAATGAGGTGCGGTTTCCCGGTCAGCCATATATCTTCCAATGTCTGTGAGCTTTTCATTTTTGTCCAGCGCGCCCAATTTCTGAAGCCTCTGGAATGCAGCGTCTATGTGAGACGGAATTTTATCTCCCTCGAATTCAAAATTTCGTATATCTGAATATCCTGCCGCAATCAATGCCAAAACGTCATTTGTCAGGTCGGAGTCTTCTCTGTCTTCAGGAGGGAATTCAGCTTTATTGTTGAGGTCAGCTTCAGTAAATAAGAAATGAGCAGTTCCTTTTCCAGTTCTTCCTGTTCGTTTGGATTGCTGTTCGGCGCTATCTTTTGAGATTCTAACTGTCTTCCAGTGCTCAATTCCGGTTAACGGATCAATAGTTCTGATTTTTCTCCATCCGGAAACAATTACAGTGTCGCATTTTGGATCAATACCTTCTTCAAGCGCGTTTGTCGCGGCGATAATTTTTGTCTTATCAGTTGTTTTATTTATTCTCTCAAGCGTGTCTGTGTCTTTTCCCATGACTCTGATAATTTCAAGATCATCAGCGTTTATTACTGTAGATGCCTTAAGACGCTCGATAAATTTATCAAGTTCGCTTCCACCTGGTAAGAAGGTAAGCATATTCCCTTTTTTTCCTTCCGTTATTAATTCTTCGACCAATTTAGCGGCATCTTCAGGAGCATTTTTTGCGGAAGAGGATGTGTGCCACTCTGGAGTAAGATCATATTTTCTTCCTTCTATTTTTAATTCACCCATCCCGGGAAACATGCTGTGAAGGCGTTCGCGAGCTACATCGGCAGTACCGGTTGCGAAAATAATTACTAAGTCAGGATTTAGTTCCTGTGCCCTTTTAAGAAGGGGTTTGAGTATTCCCATGTAGCGGTGAGCTTCATCAACAATCACACCACTCCAGCCTTCAAGCGAGGGATTTGCGATAAGTCTATTGATCAGTGTCTGCTCAACCGCAAAATCAATTCTAGCAGTGGCAGGCGCCTTATTGTCTACGTTACTATAGCCCACTACATCATCTCCAAGCCGATCTTTGAGAGTCATTTCTTTAGGGTTTTGTGGTTTCCCTGCTTCTCGTGGTCCATTACTTCCCAATTGCTTTACCAAATTTTTTCGCGATTCAGAAACGATAATTCTCGCATTGGGATTAGTTTCCATCAGCAAATCCAATAACGCTACGGGTAATCCAAGAGACTTACCTGCTCCAGGCTCAGCATTTATCAAATTTACTTTATTTGTTCTGATATTTTTTTGAACAGAGTCAAGTTTTTGAATAACAGGAAGCCCGCTAAGTGCCTCTAGGGCTTCTCCTATGTTTATTTTTAATTGTTCGGGAGTGGTTCCCGCTTCAGGAGCTCGTGCCCCCCCTCCACAGATGTTAATGACATACTCAGATCATAGCATATTCGTACTTTATTTCGGTGGGTTTTGAGGTAATTTAAAAATTAAGGAAATAATAAAACTGAAGAGAATCCGAAGAAGACTGGGACCTTATTCCTAAAAATTGATGCGGAAATGCTTAGAGCAACTTTCCGCATCAATTAAAATATTGCGAAATTATTTACCTCCGCAGACTTTGCAATCCCCCTTGTGGGTAACTGCAAGCCAGACAGCTGAAACTCCGACCAGAATGTAAACAATTTGTGTTAGTCCTGAGACAGAAGCAAAAAGGGATTCGACTAAATTGTATTGAAACAATCCGACCAAACCCCAGTTAAGTCCTCCAACAACAAGCAATATAAATGCAACCATGTGTAATGTCTTCATCAATATCACCCCCTTTGTCCGCCGAAGCTTTATGCGTAGGCGGATTTGTATCTATCTCAAGTGAAGCACCAAAAAAATGCGAAGTCAATATATCAAAATTGGAAGTTATTTTTTGCTTGAGGTATCAGTGATTTTATTATTTCTTTCGGAAAGTAAAGCAAAGCAGCCTGCTATTAATACCAAATTTTTAAGTACTGATTCACCAGCCGCAGATAAGACCGGAAATCTCGGATCAAATCCTTGAGTTATTAATACCAGTATAGTAATCAGCAACAAGCTTATTGCTGCAACGATTGACGCGATTCTATCAAGTTTGTTACTAAGAAAGGAAGCGCCTAAAAGAATTTCGATAAAAGAAACCAGGAAGCTAAGAAACTGAGATTGGCCAAGTGCTGTTGGCAGAGAATTTTGGAGAATAATTAAGCTAGGACTTACGGCAAACAATTTTAAAACCCCAAACCACAAAAAAACAATGCCCAAAGACAGGCGGAGTAATAGCATTGACCGTTTATGAAAAAACTCCATATTTGTATTATACACAAAATAATTATCTATTATAAGTAATTGTAAAACGCAGCATTTCGTCGTATAATCAGTAGGTGAGTAAGAATTTTTTAATTGCAGTAGTTGTAGGGATTGTATTTTTGGCAGTAGTTATCTTCTTTGCTTTTGGTTTAAATGGAAAACCTTCAGAAACATCTCCGATTGAAACATTCACGCAAACAACCGATACAAAAATTCCTGAAGATTTAAAAATTGAAGATACAAAGGTGGGAACCGGTTCAGCGGTAAAATCCGGTGACAATATTGTGATAAATTATCTAGGCACACTTTCTGATGGAACCAAATTCGATAGTTCATATGATAGGGGTACACCATTTGAGACGCAGATCGGAGTTGGGCAAGTTATAAAAGGTTGGGATCTTGGAGTAATTGGAATGAAAGTCGGTGGTAAAAGAAAACTGACAATCCCGCCGGAATTAGGTTATGGTTCCCAGGCCACTGGTAGTATTCCTGCAAACTCAATCCTTATCTTCGAAGTTGAGTTGATGGAGATAAATTCAAAATAGGGGGTGATTGATTATGGATGAAAATACAACAATTACAACAACTAAAAAAACCTACGTCTGCAATCTGCTCCTGCGGAGCTGTTGTAAGTGAAGAGGAGTACAATAACGGACTTACAGTCTGCGGTGCGGAGGTTTGCACTATGAAGGGACAACCTTTTGTTGAAAAGGTAACAGAAACAGTGGTAGTGGATAAAGCCAATAACGACGAGGACGTTGTCATAAATAATTAGTTAGAATTTAGAGTTTTTTTGATAGTTTTGGAGAGTAGATTTTAATTCCTCAATTTTTTCTGTTTTCATTAACTTGTCTCTGAAGGCTCCGGATTCCGGGAAATTACTTATATATGTCTTGGCAAATTTTTTTAGACTGGCAAAATTTCGGTTTCCCCTCCCACTGTTGTTCAAAAAGATCAATATGGTGAAGAAAGAGATTTATCCGTTGATCAATGGTTATTTTTTCCATAGTAACTTTTTTATTAAATAGCCAAGGGTTTGCAAATATTCCGGTTCCTATCATGTAGCCATCAGCTCCAAAATCTTTATATTTCTTATTCACTTCCTCAAGTGAATTTATATCTCCATTACCGATAACTATTGTTTTGGACGATATCTTGTCGCGAAGTTTAATAATTTTTGGCATTAATTCCCAATGCGCGGGGACTTTGGACATCTCAGAAACCGTACGCAGATGAATACTAAGAGCTGCAAGATTTTGAGTAAGAAGTAAGCCAATCCATTCATCCAGCAGTATTGAATTAAGTCCTATTCTGGTCTTAACGCTAACGGGCAAGTTACCCGCACCATTTATAGTAGCTTGTATGATTTCCAGAGCTAAAGCAGGTGTTTTGATAAGCCCTCCGCAGGCTCCATGTTTGGTAACTGCCCTCACGGGGCAACCCATATTGATATCTATTCCGGCAAAATCCGATTTGCTTAACTCTTTTGCAACTTTATAAAACTCTTTGGGATCAGTGCCCCAAATCTGAGCGACAACCGGTAATTGGTTCTTGTTGGTGCGCAAACTCTCCGCTACTCTTTCCCGTCCCGTAGACAGAAGGCCAGCTATAGATGTAAATTCGGTAAAAAATACATCAGGGCGTCCTATCTCTGATATTATTTGGCGGAAAACCACATCGGTAACCCCTTCCATAGGTGCAAGTACAGTAAAAGGATGCGGCAAATCCTGCCAGAATGATTTCATAGTGGTTATTATACAGTACCGAGGCTATTTTATTTTTAGAAGTTCGACTTCAAATATAAGCGTTGCGTCACCGGGGATGTCGGGATCAACTCCGTAACGCCCGTAAGCGAGTTCCGGCGGGATTGTCAGTTTTCTTTTACCACCGACTTTCATTCCCGGAATTCCCATATCCCAACCTTTAATCACATATCCGGCTCCGATACGTACCTCAAACGGGACATCGCGGTCATATGAGCTGTCAAATTTTGTGCCGTCCATCAACCAGCCGGTATAATGCATGGACACAAGATCATTATCTTTTACTCCTTCTCCTTTGCCCACCACCAGATCCTCAATCTTCAAGCTATTATCTTTTCCCATTGTAATAATTATATGGTATTAAATGTGTAAAGCATAGTAAGAGTATTGTAAGCGGTAGTCGAGTGTCTGACTTTTATTACACTATTTTTACTTTAGATTTACCCCGTTGTTACTTCAGGCAGTTATAGTTTAAAAAATGTTAATGAAAGGGGGTGAGATACATGGGAAAAATGGTATTTGGAGTATTTAATGATAGAAGCAATGCGGAAGCAGCAATAGGCGAACTCGAAACGGAAGGATTTAATCCCAAAGATGTTTCGATCGTTGTGCAAAGTACGCAAGACGCTGAAGCAATTGCAAACAATACCGGAGCAACTGTTGCAGGCGGAACTGTTTCCGGCGCTACAACAGGAGCTGTTGTAGGAGGACTGGCAGGGCTTCTAATCGGAATTGGAGCGATAGCCGTTCCGGGCCTAGGAGCATTATTGATAGGAGGCCCTCTAGCTGTTGCTTTAGGATTAAGCGGCACAGCAGCTGCGACAGTAACAGGCGCGGCAACCGGTGCTTTGGCAGGCGGATTGATTGGTGCGTTAGTCGGCATTGGTGTTCCTGAAGAGGATGCACGAATTTACGAGGACAACATAAAAAGAGGAGCAATTCTTGTTGCAGTACCCGCTATGGCGGGCGAACATCGGGAAGCCAGCGCTGTATTAAGAGATAATGGGGCAGAGCAAGTAAAATCCGTGGACATGAGAGATGCTCATGCTAATAACGATATGCATCATACAGCACAAATGTAATATGGATGTGGGTGTGGTGCATGAAAAAATCCAGGTGAGCCACCTCAGGTGTGCTCATCTGGATTGGCTTGCGGGATTTACAAGATTTATAAATCGTCGTGTATGTATCCGGTAATCGCTGGAAGACTTGCCGCGAAAGGAAGAGCCAAAAATGCCCCTAATACTCCAAAAAGCGCGCTGCCCAGTAAAACTGCCAGCAATCCAAGAGCAGGGGAGAGTTTCAAGGCTTTATTGTAAATGGCAGGCGAAATTATCGCCCCTTCCAGCTGTTGATAGACCAGTATTAAGGCCAACGCAAGAAAGCCGGTGAAAGGGGATATGGAAAATGCTATGATGATCGCTGGAATTGCTCCAATTGTAGATCCGACCAAAGGCAGTAAATCCATAATGGCTATAAAAATTGCAAGCGCCATGGCGAATGGAAGTTTCAAAAAAACAAATCCTATGAACATAATTATTCCGCAAATAAGAGAAATTGATAAATTACCTCTGATGTATTGACCATTTACTTCAGCGAGGTCACTTAATAGGTGTTTGATTTTGACCCGTTTTCCTGTTGGAAATAAGGAAATAAGTATGTGTGTTAAACGGACAGAGTCAACAATAAGATAAAATGTTAGAAAGAAAACAATAAATATGGAAGTTGCAATATTGGTAATTAATCCGGTTGATTGTAAGATGTATTTTCCTCCGCTTTCCGCATACTGATTAAGATCAACATTCCGAAAAGTTGCCGGTAAAATGGTAGAGTTATTAACCAGGTTGTTAACTGTTTTTAGTAAATTCGGAAACTGATCTATAAAACTAGGTATGACTGTCGCTCCAATAAGGATAAAAGGCAAAAGTAAAATAAACATGGCAAGAAAAGCAGCAATAACTAGCGGAATTTTTTGGTTCATTCTGGCAACAACCGGATGAAGGGCGGTGGCTAGCATTGTTGAGATCAAAATAATAACCAAAATTCCGGATGCCTTCCAGACAAAATATACGGCAAGCACGACGATTAATACGCGTATAATTGCACTAAAGCTCAAAGGATGTTCTTGGAATTTAACCACCATCAAGTGAATTATATGCATTGTGCTGGACGTTTGCAAATCCTAATTTGCATCGCAGGTTGTTCCTCATTATACTTATCCTGATGAGACACAAGTACAAAATAGCCATTCTTGGTGGGACCTTTGATAGATTACATTCAGGACATAAAAAATTACTGGATACTGGATTTAAGTCATCCGAAAAAGTTGCGGTAGGAATCGCAACATCTGAGCTCTATAAAGGTAAATGGGGATCGCATGCTATTGAAGACTATCAAGCCAGAAAGAAAAGTGTTGAAGCGTATCTTAGGTCGCAAAATTTTCTAAGTCGTGCTGAAATTATACCGATAAGCGATATTTACGGTAATAGTTTAAAGCGGGAAGACATTGACGTAATTTTTGCAACAGAAGGCAATCTTGAGAACGTTGAAAAAATTAATGCCGGGAGAGAGAGAATAGGGTTTAAGCCATTAAAAGTGGAAATAGTTCCGTATGTGCTAGGAGATGATTCAGAGATCGTAACATCGTCCCGCATCAGATTCGGAGAAATTGACAGAGAAGGAAATTCCTACTTGAAGCAATTTACAAATCAAAAAAAATATATTTTGCCTGAGGAATTGAGAGTTCGGCTCAAAAAACCAATAGGAAAGGTCGTAAGAAGTATAAAGAATATTGAAAAAAGTCTGGACAGACGGAATATGGTTATTGCAGTAGGTGATATAGCCGCAATTAATTTATTTGAACATGAGTTACAAGCCGATATCAGCGTCATTGACCACAAAACGAAAAGACATGATATTGATCCTGAAAAGAAAAAAATATTATCTAAACTGCAAAAGTCTTCGGAAGTTTTAGTTGTTGATAATCAAGCAGGAGCGATTGAAAGACGCGCTGTAGGTGTAATAAATAAAGCTTTGAAAATGTTTCAGCAGACATCTAAAAAACAAGTAGTCATAATTAATGGTGAGGAAGACCTGATGACAATTCCGGCGATTCTTTTGTCCCCGCTTGAAAGCATGGTTCTGTACGGGCAGCCTGATAAAGGAGTTGCGGTGGTAAAGGTTACTGAGAAAAAGAAAAAAGAAATAAAAGATCTGTTTGCTAAGTTCAGCTGATTGCCAAAGTAGAAATTTTCCACTATAATAATTGATCAGCAAATATGGATAAAATTACAGTAAAAGGCGCAAGGGAGCATAACCTCAAAAACATTGATCTTGAGATTCCCAAAAATAAGTTGGTTGTTTTCACCGGACTTTCAGGTTCAGGAAAATCTTCTCTTGCATTTGATACTGTTTATGCCGAGGGGCAAAGGCGTTATGTTGAAAGTCTTTCCTCCTATGCCAGGCAGTTTTTGGGAACTATGAAAAAGCCGGATGTTGATTTGATTGAAGGGCTATCTCCTGCTATCTCAATTGACCAGAAATCAACATCCCGAAATCCCCGTTCAACTGTCGGGACAGTTACAGAAATATATGACTATATGCGATTATTGTTCGCGCGGATTGGGCATCCGCATTGTCCCAATTGCGGACGTGAGATAGCAAGTCTCTCAAAAGAGCAAATAGTAAATTCTGTCTTAGATATACCAAATAAATTCAAAGACAAAAGTATAAAACAGCACCGGATATTGATCCTCGCGCCACTGGTTCGGGATAGAAAAGGGGAATACAATGAGCTGTTCAAAGATTTGAAGAAAAGAGGATACAGCAAGGTAAGAATAGATGGAAAAATATACGATTTGACAGATGAAGTTGTTCTCATCAAAACAAACAAGCACTCAATTGATCTTGTGATTGATGCGCTTACGCTTACAAAAGATATGGATAGGCTTCGGCTGTCAACAGATATTGAGCATGCCTTAAAATTTGGAGAAGGAGAGATGATTGTTTCAAGAATTCTTGACGCTAGTTTTGCAATGCCCGATAAGCCTCAAAAACTTGAAGATCAACTTTTCTCCGAAAAATTTGCTTGTCCGATTTGCAACATTTCTCTTCCTGAAATTGAACCTAGAATATTTTCCTTCAATACCCCGCACGGTGCGTGTCCGACCTGCTCAGGTTTGGGAAGGATACTGGATGCAGATCCTGAGCTTGTTTTTAATGAAAATCTATCTATTAATGAGGGGGGAATTACTCCGTTTTTTAATACGATCAATAATGATACCTGGTTTGCCAGGACCCTTAAAACTTTTGCCAGGGAGCATGATATTCCTCTTAACAAACGTTTTTCTGAAATCTCAAAAGAAAAAAAAGAATTATTGCTTAATGGAACAGGTGAGAAGGAGTATTTTGTTGAAGGTGAGAATCGCTGGGGACGCTCAACTATAATCAGTGAGCCGTTTCGGGGAATTGCCGGAGAACTTAAGAAAAAGTACAATGAGTCGGATTCGCAATACTTAAGGACCCAAATTGATAAATTTATGCGTTACGAGATTTGTGACAGATGCAAAGGAGGACGTCTCAAAAAAGAAGCTTTGTCAGTGACAATAAATGATAAATCTATAGTTGATATATCTGATATGCCGATTGAGTACGCTTTGGAATTTGTGAAGAATCTTCCAAATACCATAAGTAAACGTGAGCAGGAAATAGGGAAAATGATTTTGCGGGAAATTATAGAGCGTGTCACTTTCTTAAAAGATGTAGGACTTGAATATCTGACATTGGCCCGCTCGGCGGGATCTCTTTCAGGCGGAGAAGCGCAGCGGATAAGACTTGCTTCACAAATCGGAAGCGGTTTGACAGGTGTTTTGTACGTTCTTGATGAACCTTCCATTGGGCTTCATCAGCGGGATAACTCTAAGCTGATCGAAACATTAAAAAAACTAAGAGACTTGGGTAATACTGTTTTGGTAGTTGAGCATGATCAAGACACCATGGAATCCAGCGATTATATTTTTGATTTCGGACCGGGAGCAGGCGAGAATGGGGGACATATTACTTCGCAGGGAACAATTGATGAAATAAAAAAAGATAAGAATTCACTAACTGGGGCATACTTATCGGGGAGGAAAAAAATACAAGTGCAGAAAACTCAGAATACTCAGAATTCTGGCATTTCAGATAATCTGACGATCAGAGCGTCTGATAAGCTGAGTTTTCCGAGTGTTCCGAAAAAAGAGCTAAAGATTTTAGGTGCAATGGAACATAATCTTAAAAACATTGATGTCACTTTTCCCTTAAACAAACTTGTGGTAGTGACAGGAGTTTCAGGTTCAGGAAAATCAACATTGATTAATGATATTCTTTATCATGCCTTGATGCAGATGAAAAATGCGTATCATCCGACAAAACCCGGAAAGTTTGCATCAATCAAAGGAGGAGAATTCATCCGCAGTGTTTTTGCAATTGATCAGTCTCCAATCGGCAGGACTCCAAGATCAAACGCCGCGACATATACAGGTGCTTTTACCTACATGAGGACACTTTTTGCATCAACAAAGGAAGCAAAGCTAAGAGGTTACGGGCCGGGAAGATTTTCATTCAATGTTAAGGGCGGTAGGTGTGAAGCGTGTGAAGGGGAAGGACAGATAAAAATTGAAATGCAATTCATGCCGGATGTTTATATAGCTTGTGAGGTATGTGAAGGAAAACAATACAATCACGAAGCGCTTGAGGTGAGGTTTAATGGTAAAAATATTGCAGATGTGCTGGATATGAGCGTTGCCGAAGCAGTTAATTTTTTCTCATTCGTTCCTTCTCTTTCCCGAAAACTCGCAACACTTAATGATGTGGGCATGTCATACATAAAGCTGGGACAGCCGGCTCCTACTTTATCAGGCGGAGAAGCGCAAAGAGTAAAGTTGGCAACTGAGTTATCCAAAAAAGGAAGAGATGCTTTATATCTATTGGATGAGCCTACCACGGGTCTTCACTTTGCGGATCTTGAAAAACTACTCTATGTTTTGCGTGGATTGGTCGACGGCGGAAACTCAATTGTTGTAATTGAGCATAATCTTGATATTATTAAAAATGCTGATTATATAATTGATTTAGGGCCTGAAGGAGGCGAAAAGGGCGGAAAAGTTATCGCTTGCGGAACACCTGCCGAGATTGCAAATAATCCCCTTTCTTACACGGGAAAGTATTTGAAAAATGTACTACAATAAAATATGATAATTTTAAATTTTCAGTTTTCAATTTGAAATGAAATCTAAATTTTAAATTATTAAGATTTAAACATTGGAAATTCAATGAAAATTGTAAATTATAAATTGAAAATTGAGCTTTGGTTTATTGCTCTATGGTTGTTTTTCTTCTTTGTCCCATCCGGCGTTTCTGCTTCCACAAACTTCACCACCGACTATCGTGTAGTTTATACAATCAATGAAGGCGGCACAACGCATGCTGATTTAAACATTATCCTAACCAACACATCAGCTCAATTTTACGCATCTTCATACCAAATTCAGCTTGGATTTGACAATATCGCCAACATTAAAGCATCGGACCGGCAGGGCAGGTAAATACCTCAATAAGTAAAACCAATGATGGACACAATGTCTTACTTGCCTTTAACAAAAAGGTTGTAGGTCAAGGCGCAAGATGCCTTTTACTTTATCGTTTGATACAGAAAATATAGCACATAATAACGGTAAAATTTGGGAGATAGACATACCTGGTATTAAAACTCCAAGTGATTTTAAAACCTTTGCGGTTGAAGTTAGGCCGCCATCATCTTTTGGAAAGCCCAGCCTTGTAAAGCCCCTTCAGAATAGTAAAAGCCTTACATTTGATAAGGATCAGCTGGGAAAATCCGGCATATCAATTGCATTTGGCGATAAACAAGTTTATGATTTTAATCTCAAATATCATCTTAAAAATTCCAACCTTTTTCCGCTCAAAACAGAAATTGCGCTTCCTCCGGATACAAATTATCAAAAAGTGTTTATCGAGAATATCAATCCAAAGCCAAGTAATGTAATTATAGATAATGACGGGAATTGGCTTGCGCAATACTCATTAACTCCCTCTCAAAAATTGGATATATCTGTGAAGGGGAACGTTGAGATCTCTCTTAATCCTAAATCTTCTCCTATCTCGGATAGGGAACTGGCGGAATATACTGCGCCCACCCGATATTGGCAAAGTAATGATCCGCAAATTTTAAAATTGGCAAAAAAGTTAAAGACAGCTGACGCAATTTACGAATTTGTAGCGAAAACACTAAAGTATGACTTTTCGCGTGTCACACAAAATAAAGGACGCCTTGGGGGAATAAATGTTTTAAGTAATCCAACCTCAGCCGCATGCCGTGAATTTACAGATCTTTTTATCGCTCTATCCCGTGCGGCCGGCATTCCTGCTCGTGAAGTAAATGGGTTTGCTTATACTGAGAACAGCCGCGAACGCCCTGTCTCGCTTGTTCAGGATATTCTTCATGCATGGCCGGAGTATTATGACACACAAAAGAAGAGTTGGGTTATGGTAGATCCTACATGGGGCTCAACAACCGGCGGAGTTGATTATTTTGACGTTTTGGATTTTGATCATTTCACTTTTGCAATAAAAGGTAAAGCTGACAATTACCCTATACCGGCTGGTGGATACAAAGATTCAAGTGCTAGCACAATGAAAGATGTAGATATTTTGTTCAGCGATAAATCATCTGAAACCTCTCAAAGCGTTGATATCCAAACTTCTTTTTCAAAACCTCAGATAGCAGGCCTTCCTATCTCAGTAAATGCTAGATTAGCCAACAGTAAGGGAAGCGCAACTATTCCCCAACTTATGTATGTATCCTCAGATAATTTGAGTCCAAAAAATAGAGGATTTAAGACTCCGGCTATACCGCCGTTTGGTTTTGTTGAAAATAAAATAAATTTCGATAGGACGAGCTTTTTGACAAATAAAGACGTCTCATTTGCAATCCGCTATGCAGGAAAAAATATTGAGCAAAAGACAAAAATTATTCCGTTTTTTTTGCTCCTTGGAGATAAAAAATGACTTACAAAAGATCAAATTACAACCAGCTTCCTGAAAAAGCAGGGGTATATTTATATTCAAATGATGCGGGAAAAACTCTTTATGTGGGAAAAGCCAACAATCTCAAGTCACGAGTATCTTCATATTTTGTAAAAAACGCCAATCTTGGAGAAAAGACCAGGCTTTTGGTTGAGCAGGTAGCGAAAATAAAGATTGTTATAGTTGAATCAGAACTGGAAGCTCTTCTTCTTGAAGCATTCTACATCAAAAAATTTCGTCCTAGATATAATATCAGGTTATCTGATGATAAATCATATGTCATGATCCGAATTACGATCAAAAATCCCTATCCCACAATACTTCTTGCAAGGCGGGAAGAGGATAAAAGCTCCATTTACTTTGGTCCGTATCCCAATTCCGGAGCTGTAAAGCTCGTACTCAAAACAATCAGAAAAGTTTTCCCTTATCAATCAGCTATTAATCATCCCAAGCGAATTTGCCTATACAATCATCTCGGTCTTTGTCCGTGTCTTCCGGTTTTTGATTCTCCTGAATTGAGGAAGAATTATAAAAAAAATATTAAAGGTATTATCCGCATTCTTGAGGGCCAATCGCCAAAGATTGTAAAAGAACTTGAGAAGCAAAGGGACAAGCTGAGCAAAAAGGAAAATTATGAAGAAGCCAATGATATCAATAAAAAAATTAGTGCTCTTAAAATAATCACAGAACCATTTCATAAGCCGTTTGAATACGATCTTAATCCCAACTTAAGAATTGATCTGAGAACGCTCGAGACCGCGGAGCTGATGAAGCATCTAGGAGAGAATGGATTGGCCGTTAAAAAACTTCATAGAATTGAATGTTATGATATTTCAAATACGCAGGGAACTCACGCAACAGGTTCAATGGTTGTTTTTACCGCCGGGGAGAAGGATTCAGGCCAATATAGAAGATTTAAGATAAAAAAAGACGGGATACCAAATGATTTTGCAATGATGGAAGAGGTTCTTCAAAGAAGAATTCGGCATATTACAGATTGGGGTTTGCCCGACTTGATTATTGTTGATGGGGGGAAAGGACAGGTTTCAAGCGCTCTAAAAGCGCTTGCTGTTAATAACATTAATATTCCATTGATAGGATTAGCCAAGCGTGAAGAAACAATTATTATTCCCAAAAACACAGATTTTGTCGAAGTCTCGCTTCCCAAAAACTCAAAAGCCCTGCATCTTATCATGCGAATACGGGATGAAGCTCACAGATTTGCAATTACCTATCACCGTCTGCTTCGTAGTAAAAACGCTCTAAGTAGTTAGGACACAATGGAGATAAAGCTAATCACGGCTTACCTCGTACTCATAAGGGAAATAGAGGAAAGACGCCGGCATGTCTTCGATTAAAAATTTCTGAAAATCGGCATAGATTTTTTTACGTTCTTCAATATTTGTGGTTTTCCGTCCACTTTCCAGCAGTAAATCAATTCTTAAATTTTTATACCTTGTAATATTATTAATTTGTCCGGAGTGCCACAATGGATATTGGTCTGAATCATGAGGAACATTAAAATCACTCAAAAAGATTTGAAAACGGTCCGGTATTTCATCGACTTCTTTTATGCTGGTTTGTATTCCCATTTTATTCCATGAGTCAGCAATAATCCTGGCAGTTTTACTATACTTCTTGAGCGTTGTAATAGTTAATTTTATATTTCCGTCGGGACGAAGTAATTTTGCGTGATCCAGATCCATTGTCCTTTCCGCAAGATCTTGATTAAAATAAATTGAAGTAGGAGAGTAGGGAAGATATGCTTTCCTGCCGAATTCAATTTCATTCGGGAGAGCGTAATTGAGGGCAAGACGAAGTTTTTTGTCTGACAGTGTTTTGTCTTGTGTGTTATAAAATAGTGTGACAAGATGAGAGTAATCAGTTGTTTTTAGAACTTTCGTTCGCGGAAATTTTTGAAAAGAAAGATTCTTAAATTCAGCGTTGTTTAGTCCCTTAGCCGTAGTAATCTCTCCCAACATAAAAGCTTCTTTCAGCGCCGATTGGGTCGGGTAAAAAACAAACTTGACAGTATCAAATCTATTTTTTATAAGCCCAAGGGTAAGATTCTGAACAAAATTTCCATTAAGCTGAATATTTTTTATAAAATAGTCTCCTGCTCCAGTTAATCCTTTTTTGAATACAGGCTGGGAAACAGTGGATAAAAAAGGCGCATAGGCGTCTTTAAGTTTAAATACAATAGTGTTTTTATCCGGTTTTTCAACTTTGACATCAGAAAAATTGTAGTTAAGATCAGATGAGTTAAGCTTGCTCCCATCACTGAAAGTAACGTTTGGATTGAGATTAAATGTGTATGTTTTACCTTTATCGGTTATGTTGTAACTGGTTGCCAGGTCAGGCTTTATAGTTCCGTCTGCATTAACTTTCGTAAGTCCATGGGATAATTTACTCTTGATAAGTAACGGTAAGTTATCTTTTTCATATGACCCGACAATACCTATTACCGGATATCTGTGAAGTGTAAAAAATGCTTTCAAATAACGGGATCCAAAAAGTACCGCGAAAAATACCAAAAGTCCCGCTAGAAAAGAAAAGATAAGTATTTTTTTTGATTTTTTTACGTAGGCCTTGATAAGCCAAAAAATGAGTCTTTTTCTAACAACTACCATAATGTTTTTATTTTAGTTGGGGGAAAAGGAGAGCAATTGATAAAATAACCAGAAGAATGGCGAGAACAATAGTCGCAATCACGAGAAATTTCTCAACATTTCTTTTGCTTCTATACATCTCTCCTCCTCCCCCAAATACCGGCGATAAACCCTCTTCAGGTGCTTGGAGCAAAATACTTGCGATTAAAAGTACGGCTATTGTTATTTGCGCAATTGTTAATATTGTTCCTAACATTGTTGGTATTCCCAATTATATATCCCTGAGCTCCCCGATGCAAGTTTTGCTTGTCTAGTCCATGAGCCAGGAAAGAGCGGATTCAATAACGGAGATGACAAAAGCTATAAAAATATATGCGAGATAAATGTTAAGCGAGAATTCTGGAGTAGAAAAACCTAAATAATGAAAAGATGGATATCTAAAGGCGGAGATTAAAATTCCGTCTACAAACCGGGTCATAAGATAGAGAATGAATCCGTTTGTGACAATTGAAAAAAGCCCAAGTGTAATCAAATTTACTGGAAAACTGATGATGTTAAGTATTGGTTTTAAGACCAAAAACATCAGAGCGAGCGCTGCTCCTCCGATAAAAAGGGTCTCAAGCCCGCCGTTTATCTTGACTCCGGAAATTATAAAAGGCAAAAGATAAAGAGTAAAAGTGTAAATAGCGATTCTGCGCAAAATTGTTTTCATATTTCGATAAACTCAATATGATCCAGAGTAAAATCGAAGGATCATCCATAAAAGCGTATCAGAAGCTGTTTGGGGTGTCAATTTATTCCTGGGTTATCTTGATTTAAATCATGTTACGGAGTATTATTGTAAATACAATTTTATGAATACCTTTATATGTCCCCATTGCAAGAAACAGGTTGAACTTTCAGAAGCCATAATCCACGAGTTTCAGGATAAAATTCGTGAAGAAGAAAGGAAAAGTCTTAAAACAGCATTTGAAAAAGAGAAGGCTGAAGAAAAAGCGCAATACGAAAAAAGGCTAAGAACTCAGCTTGAATCTGAAAACAAACAAAAAGAAAAAGAACAGCAAGTTGAAAACAAAAGGCAATTATTGGAGTTGGAAAAGGCAAAACAAAAGGAGAAAGAGCTCGAAGAAAAACTTGTGAAGGAAAAAGAAGAAAGGGCCAAAGCAGAGGAAAAAACGCTTGCGGATGCTAGGAAGAAGGCTGAGGAAGAAGTTGAGCTAAAATTAAAACAAAAAGATATCCAGCTTGAGCAGGTAATAAAAGCCAATCAGGACCTAAATAGAAAGCTTGAACAGGGCTCCCAGCAACTGCAAGGCGAGGCTTTAGAATTGAACCTTGAGGAAAAATTAAAAAAGGCCTTTCCAAATGATGATTTTTTCCCGGTTCCAAAAGGAGTGGAGGGTGGAGATATTTGGCAAAAAATTAGATTCAAAGATAAAATAGTCGGGTCAATTCTCTGGGAAACCAAGAGAACAAAAACGTGGAGTAAGTTTTGGCTTCTCAAGCTTAAAGAAGACAGCGGCAAAATCAGCTCAACAGAGGCAATACTAGTATCAATTGCGTTGCCTCCTGAGATTTCAAATTTTGACAGAAAAGAAGGTGTTTGGGTAACCACATACGAGCATGCTATCAATATCTGCCGCTATGTGCGGTTCTTGATCACAACAGTTGCCTCTGTTAAGTCATCAACTGATCACACAGAAGAGGAATGGGGCTTGATCCGGGACTACATGATGGGGGATTCATTCAAACACAGAATGCAGGCTCATTTCGATGGAGTGAGCTCGCTTAGATCCACCCTGGATGCAGAAAAAAAATCTACTATCATCCGCTGGAAGAAATTGGAGTCAACGATTGAAAAGTTAAGCAACAATACCATAAATTTCTACGGTGAATTAAAAACAATTGTCACCAACCTGCCTGAAATTGGAGAAATTGATTCGTCAATGTTATTGGAAGAAAAATCTCAGCAAAATCTTTTAGATGAATGATCCAGCATTGGGGTTTTGCTTCCGGGCGCCGATTAAAGAGCTGGAAATACCGGCAAGCTAAAATCAGGAATCGCAAAGCCTTTTGGAATAATACTTGTTTTTTCGTCCTCAACTTTCGTAATTTCTTCATTCATAATATAGCCTTTATTTAATTCCTGTTTTTTAACTTCTTTTTCCTTTAGAATCATCAGCCAGTTGTTTGATTGTTTGTACATAAGTGCTTCCTCCATCTGTAAGCAGTATAGATATCGCTATGAAATTAAGCTTTATGTTTGCCTTACAAAATACCCACAAGAGCTGTGTTTAACATGAATGCAATTGGGCCAAATAATTTAGGTATAGCAACTTAAGTAGTTGTCTCTTCGACGGGTGAAATTTTGGAAACTTCAATAAATATTTTAGAACCGTCTTTTTTAAGAGTTCCTTTTACATTTGAAAATCCTTCTGTGACCTCAGCTCCGCTATAGTATCCAAGCGTTGGTCCGGAATCATCGGTTAAAGTCAATACAAGTCTGTGATTTTCAGGATCTTCTGCCTGTTTTTTTACGAAGAAGTCCTTATCTATTGCTTCTTCAGGTGATTCAGTTACAGGGTTTTCAGAAGTAGCGGGAGCAACCTGATCAGCAGCCGGTGGATTATCCGTATCCGCAGACTGTATCCGTTTTCTCTTTATCAAAAAGAAAACTACTCCAGCTACTAAGCCAATAGCTAGAAACACAAATAGGATTACGAGAAATATATTTCCTCCGTTTGTGGGTTTTTTCGCAGCAACGTTATTGGTTTGTTTGGTTACAGTCGGTTTTGCTAAGGGTTTGGTAATTGAGGGTTTGGAGATGGTTTTGGTTGGTCCTGCAAAAATTGAGGGTACGGGTAATCCCATTTCCAGTAGTGTCTTAAAACTGCCATATATAAGATTGTAGTCTGTGCCGTCAATGGTTCCATTGTCATCCAGATCCGCGGCTTTTTTGTCAGCGCAGCCTGCTGAGTCTGCTTTTGCTCCAAAGCAGCTAACAAGAGCGTTGTAATCGTTTATATCCATAGTATTATCCTCTTTTGCAGCAGGGTAAATATCTCCCAAGATAACCGTTTGGCCAGTTATAATTAAAGTCTGACCGTACGATTTATTTATTTCGAAAACTTTCCCTCCAACAGCGCTCTCCTTAGCTTTTACAAGTTTTGAGAGTGTTTGGCTGGACTTAAAACTGATTTGATATTTTCCATCAGGAACATCAGTCCCCAGATCTATGTTTTGATTTACAAAAGTTCCAAAAGTAGGGCTGGTTGATTCAGAATCATACACTGCCTGAGTTTTTACTGACGCGAGAGATTTGACAGTTGGATCTGAAGAATTAACATCGGGAGCAAAGAAGTAAATAGTTACATCGCGAGTGCTGCGAAGAGGCGTGAGATTTCCGCTTTCACTACCAATTCCGGGAATTCTGAAGTCAAGCTTAACAACTGCTCCAATCGGAGAAGGAAGAGATTCTACGGGTTTATCAGTTTGAGCAGAAGCAGGTGTAGTTCTTGAGCAAATAAACAGTAAAAATAAAAATAAGGGCAGAAATTTCTTCATAATATTGTTAGCAGTAAATTTTTTGATGTACTAATCCCCTTCATATTGACGAAAAGCGGAAAGAAGCAAATTGTAATCGATAACATCTGCTTTTCCATCGTCATTGAAATCAATAGTGTCTTTTGTCTGGCAATTTTTATTCTGGAAACAGGGTAATGCCAAGTTGTAATCATTTATATCTATTACATTATTTGTATTTAAGTCACCCTGAGTTAACTGAGCTACGGGTATGACGTTAACAGTCTCGCTTGTTAAATTTTGGAATTGCGGAACTACCAACGAAATTAAAGTATAATTTGACGCAACTTTTATCATATATATATCATTTGCCAGCTGTCCCAGATGGATTACTCCTCTGAATAAATCTCTCCCGTCATATTTCAAGAAACCGTTTCCGACTAGAACTTGCTTGTTATTTTGGTCATATATCCCTATTGCAACCAATCTTGTCAGATGCTTGGGCGATTTGTTTCCTATTGCGCCAACCCCGTTAACTCGGATGCTTACATCAACTTTTGTGTCAGTCGGGTTAGTGATGATACCGGGTGTGGGTGTAGCTGTGGGCGTCACTGTGGTAGTAACGGTTGGAGTAATTGAAGGAGTAGTAGTTGGTTGAGTAACTGATGGTGTGACGGATGGGGTGATTGTAGGATTTGTGGTTACTACCGGAGTAGTAGGCGCCACTGCATTAGATGCGCCAAGATCAAGTGTCCAGTAAGAATTTACAGAAGCTATTCCTGCTTCCCTTACGGTTGATCTAAGCATATTTGTATTGTGAGTAGAAGAGTTTTTCCATGCATTAAAAACTACCTGCGGGTCACTACTTCCCATATAAATATTTTCCGCATAACTAGTCCAGGTATATCCGCATTGTGTTATGCGAACGTCGGAACTGCGTCCCAAAGAGTCTGTATGGCTAAAAGTACTGTGAGATGACATGTCATCCGAAAGCCATGCAGCTGGCTTTTTGAGACCTGCAGACCACGTAAGAGCGGGAAGGTTATTTTGTTGGCGGTAGGTATTTATCAGGCCCAAGAGAGTTTGCTCACTGCTTGTTTGGGCGAGAAGGGATGAGGAGACGGTGCAATTAGTCTGCGCGCTAATTTTGGTTATGTGATTAAGCTGAAGAGCAGATAGTAGTAACACAATTACCAAAAATAGAAAAAACGCTTTTTTACGCATATATAGAAATAGTATATGTTTTGTATAGGAGAATCAAGAGAAGGACAAATTTAGTGAGCCGCCCGAGACTCGAACTCGGAACCAATACCTTAAGAGGGTACTGCTCTACCATTGAGCTAGCGGCCCGTTGAATATTTTATTATATCAGCTTGTGCCCTTAGAGGGAATCGAACCCCCATCACTGGTTCCGAAGACCGGTGCTCTATCCGTTGAGCTATAAGGGCAAATTACGCTAATGCAATTCTAACAAACCTTGTAGATCAACACAAACCAGCTCGTTTATTATTTTAGCTCCTAAAGTTGTATACTGTAACAAGTAGATGAGATTCATAAAAAAGTTTATAGATTATATTAAGCATCACAAAAAAAGAATAATTGCAGTAGTTGTTGTCTTAGCTGTAATCGCGTTTATATTTAGGCCCAAACCTTCGGCTCCTATTCCTACCCAAACTATTAACAAAGGTGATATTTCCCAGACTGTTTCGGCAACAGGGACTGTTGTTGCCACAAAATCCGTCAACTTAATTTTTCAAGTTCCCGGACTTGTAAGCTACGTTGGGGTAAAAAAAGGCGACTTCGTGAATGCGTATCAGACTATTGCCACAATTGATCAACGTGAGGCGCTTAAGAATTTACAAAACAATCTGCTCTCTTACAGCAAGCAGCGTAATGACTTTGAACAAGGAAAATCAGATAACGGAGTAAGCGGTCCGGACCAAGCGCTTAATGACACGATGAAGAGGATTTTGCAAAATAATCAATTTGATTTGGATAAAGCAGTATTGTCTGTAGAGCTTCAGGATTTGGCTAGGCAAAAGTCCATCCTCACCACGCCGATTGCGGGAATTGTGTCACGGGCGGATATTGAAACTCCCGGAATAGTTGCAGCGCCCACAGCAACATATACAGTGGTTGATCCGGACAGTGTTGTTTTTAATATGGATGTGGATGAAGCGGATGTTGCCAAAATTATGGCTTCACAAAATGTAACAGTAACGCTTGATGCGTATCCGGATGAGGAACTGGACCTTACAGTTTCAAATATAGATTTTGTCTCACACAATACCTCTACGGGCGGTACTGCTTATACGGTTGAGGCAGAGCTTGGGGGAAATAATGATTACCGTTATAGAGTCGGAATGAGCGGGAATGGGGAGATACTAATTAGGCAAAAAAGAGATGTTGTGATTGCTTCATTAATCAGTTTATTTAATGATAACCATGTTTATGTAAAAACAAAAAAGGGCTTTGAAGACAGAAAAGTGGTTTTGGGTTTGCAGAATGATACAGACGCAGAGGTTTTGAAGGGTTTAGAAGTAGGTGATATCGTTGCGCTGCAACCAAACCTAGTTCCTAAAAAGAAATAATCTTCTGATTAATTTTCAATTTGAAATTTAAAATTATCCAACCATGAAATCAAAAAAGGAAATTATAAAGCTTAGTGAGATTGTTAAAGAATATATAACAGGAGAAGTTGTGACTCGGGTGCTAAGCGGTATATCCATTACAATTAATCAGGGAGATTTTGTGGCAATAACAGGCCCTTCAGGATCAGGAAAATCAACCCTCATGAATATAATCGGTCTTTTGGATACTCCCACAACCGGAAAATATATATTGAATGGTTCAGACGTCACTGGACTTAGCGAGGATGAGCTTTCATTTATGCGAGAACCGCGAAATAGGCTTTGTTTTTCAATCCTTCAATTTGCTACCCCGTGCATCGGCGCTGGAAAATGTCATTCTCCCGGCAATTTACGCAGGCGTAAATAGTAAAGACAGGAAACAAAAAGCTATAGAGTTACTGACAAAAGTTGGTTTGGGTGAAAAATTAAATAATCGCCCGAATCAACTTTCAGGAGGACAACAACAAAGAGTCGCGATTGCCAGATCCCTGGTTAACAACCCGGAATTGATTCTGGCAGATGAACCGACGGGAAATTTGGATACAAAATCAGGTGAAGATGTCATGAGCATTCTTAAAGATTTGAATAAAGCTGGAAAAACAATTGTTATGATTACTCATGAAGCAGATATAGCGGCAATAGCCAAAAAGATTATTCTCATCAGGGACGGTAAAGTAGTTAAATAATTTTATGAACTATCTGGAATTACTTAGGCTTGCATGGACAGCGTTGATCGCAAATAAACTGCGTACTCTTTTGACGGCGCTTGGAATTATAATTGGGGTTTTCGCAATTATTTTGCTTGTTTCAATAGGGACAGGTTTGCAAAGCTCCATTACCGGACAAATCTCAGGCCTTGGCTCGAATCTTATATTTGTTGTGCCCGGAAACATTAATGGACAGCGGGGGCCTGGCGGAGTTTTGCCCAATAAGTTGATCTTGAATGACGCCAAAAATCTTCAAATAAAGCTAAAAGAATTTGCGTATACTGCACCTGCTGTACAGCAGACAACAACTGTAAAATATAAAAATAAGTCCAATAAAAATACAACAATCTTGGGAACAAGTTCAAACTATCCGCAAGTTGTTAAAACAGATCTCGCTGAGGGGACGTTTTTTACGCCTGCTCAGGAACGCTCAGGTTCAAAAGTAGCAATTATTGGATTGACGGTTGTTGACAATCTTTTTAATGGACAGAGTCCGATTGGAAAAAATATTTCAATTGGAAGTGCCCGCTATAAAGTGATTGGTGTGGCAGCAAAGAAGGGGTCAGTTTTTGGTCAGGATAGGGATAATGCGATTGCAATCCCAATTACAGTTGCAATGCGTCAATTTGGGCTAAATAACGTAAGCACTATTTACTTGGAAGCCAAAAGACCGGAGCTTGTACCCACTGTTAAGGAACAAGGGAAAAAGGTATTACTGCATAGGCTGACAGAGGATGATTTTACGCTTCAGACGCAAGAGGATACCCTCTCAACTATCACAACTGTCACCAATACGCTGACAATTGCGCTTGGAGGCATTGCCGCGATTTCTTTATTGGTCGGAGGAATTGGCGTTGCTAATATCATGCTTGTTTCGGTGACCGAAAGAACAAAAGAGATAGGTCTTAGAAAAGCACTGGGTGCGCAAAGAGCAGATATTCTAAAGCAATTTTTGCTGGAAGCGGTAATTTTGTCTTTGACAGGCGGAGCAATTGGGATTTTGCTTGGAATCGGAGCTTCCGTAATAGCTTCCAGGTTTCTTGAAACCAGTGTTACTCTTTGGTCTGTTCTTCTTGCTTTTGGTTTTTCAGTTGCTGTTGGAGTTATCTTTGGGATGGCACCGGCAATCCGTGCGTCCCGCCTTTCCCCAATTGAGGCTTTACGTTACGAATAAAGCCGAAATGCTGAGTTTGTCGAAGTATCGAAGCATTAAGATACGAATAAGAAGCATGGTTTTATATACTAAATTTTAGTACAATAGCTGAGTGAATAATCGCATAATAAGTATTTTCAAATATCTTCTCGGCTGGCCTTTTTCAATTCTCGCGTTATTTTTTATCCTGAAATTAATCATCCCGCAAATCCCTGTACTTCTTAATAATATAAAAAGCCTAAATCTTGTTATTTTACTGGGAGGGGTTTTTAGTTTTCTGCTTTTTTATTTCATAAGAAGCTATATTTGGTATAGGCTTATTAACCATTATAAAAATAGCATCTCATTTAAACAGTCTTCATATTTTTGGGCTTTATCTGAACTTAAAAGATACATACCGGGAAGCATAATTGCTCTTTTGAGCCGGACAGTTTTGTTTTCAAAACTGGGAATTGCCAAAAAAGAAGTGGGAAAGTTATTGATAGTTGAAGCAGGCATTTTTGTGTTGGGGGCATCTGTAATTTCATTGTTGGCACTCCCTTTTGTAGCTAATTATTTTTTTTCTTGGCTAAACGTTACTTATCAATTATTCATTTCTTATGCAGTTTTATTACTGGTACTGGTATATACTTTCAATCGTAAATTCTCAAAGATTCTACCCGACTTCACTTCATCAGAAAACGTGTTTTTGATCTTTTTAAGTTGTTGTGCTGTGTTATTCTTCGGGGTAGGTAATTATTTTGTCATAAACTCATTTATGGCTCTTCCGATAAATCTTTTCTTTCAATTAAGCGGATTTTTTACTTTGTCAATTCTTATTGGTTACTTATCTATTCTGACACCGGCCGGGTTTGGAGTACGTGAAGGAATAGTTATCGTGGGTCTTTCAAAAATTCCAGCAGTTACGCTTAGTGCTTTTGCAGCGCTTTTTTCAAGAATTGTTTTAGTTTTATCAGAGTTAATTTTTGTTGGCTTAGTTTACTTTTGGCACAAAACAAAAAATAAAAAAATCTTGGCCTGGGAAGACTGGATAGGAAAACATAAGCAGGAGGTTATTCTAACATTCTTATTTGTGGCCTTCGTACTGTATTTTACAGTAACTAGTTTTGCCCGCTATGATAATTTTTACGCCGGTAGATTTGATCTTGGCAATATGGCGCAAACAGTTTGGAATACGACAAAAGGCAGAATTTTTGAATTCACCAATCCAAATGGAACAAGCATGATATCCCGTCTTGCCTTTCACGCGGATTTTTTACTTATTTTACTTGCGCCTTTTTACGCAATTTTTCCAAACCCCAAAACTCTGCTTTTAATTCAAGCAGTTGTTGTGGGGGCGGGATGTATTTTTATCTATCTAATTGCCAAGGACAAACTAAGCAATAAAAATTTAGCTCTAGTTTTTAGCTTTGCTTACCTTATTAATCCCAGTATTCAGAGAGCAACTCTTTACGACTTTCATCCGGTGACCCTGGCCACGACATTTTTGCTGGGTACTTATTACTTTTATTCTAAAAGAAAATATATTCTGTTTTTTATTTTTGCACTACTTGCGGGAGTTAGCAAAGAGCAGATTTGGCTAATAATCGGGCTTTTCGGTGGTTTAATATTTTTCAAACAAAAGAAGAGAGCGCTCGGGGCAGCGATCTTTTTTTCTTGTTTGGGGATATTTTATTATCTTGTTTCTGTAGCCATTCCCAATGCGTACGGCGCATCACACTTTGCATTAGCTTATTATTCTGATTTTGGTGATAGTCCTCTGACAATCATAAAAACCCTAATTTTGTCTCCGCAAAAAGTAATAAGCATTGTGTTTCAAAAAGAGCAGATTGATTATCTAATTCAATTATTTGCACCTCTTGGTTTTCTTTCTTTTCTTTCACCGTTTTATCTTTTCTTAGCAGGTCCTGATCTTCTTATAAACCTTTTAAGCAACAATTCGCAATTTCATCAAATATATTACCAGTACACGGCGGCAATATCACCATTTATTTTTATCTGTGCAATTTTGGGAATAAAGACTATTAGGCAATTTATAGTAAAAAATAAGAGCATTGATGCGTATTCAAAGTCCAGTATAAATTTAGTTTTTACTATTTACATTGGGGTGGTCTCATTGTATTCCGCCTACCTTTATGGTCCGTTACCGGGGTCAAAAAGTCCCAATCTTGATATGTTTACCAAGCCTGTTAAGAATAGGGAGTTTATAGATGAGTATTTAACTACGATTCCAAAGCGTCTAAGTGTTGCCTCCTCCAACAATATCGGCTCTCATTTTTCCCAGCGCCAGCGGATTTATACTCTGCCTCTGGGAATTGACACAGCAGATGTGATAGTGTTCCTTCTAGATGATTCCGAACCTCCTGGTTCTCTAGCGCTTGAAAAGGCACAGCTTGAAAAAATGAGAAAAGATAAAAACTATGAAATTACTGTTGAAAAAGATTCATTTGTAGTATTTAGGAAAAAGAAGATATAATCAAAATATGCTGTCTGTCATAAAAGCTGATAAAACTCGTGAGCCTTTTAGTGAGGAAAAAGTTATTAACTCCATAAAAAGAGCTGGAATTCATGATTCAATCCAGCAAAAAGTTCTTCTTCACATAAAAAACAAGCTTTACGATGGAATTCCGACCTCAGAAATTTATCATCACATTGTTGAGTTTCTTGGGCAATCCGAACAGCCGTATTCAAAGTCAAGATATAGCCTCAAGGAAAGTATAATGCTGCTTGGGCCCACTGGATATCCGTTTGAAGATTTTGTGGCTAAGCTTTTGCAAGCCGATGGATATTCAACTAAAGTCAGGCAGATTTTATCTGGAGAATGCGTAACTCATGAAATTGATGTAATTGCTTCCAAAAACGGTAGAACTGCCATGATCGAGGCAAAATTTCACAACAATCCGGGCACCGCTCACAAATTCATGTTGGGCTATACACTCAAGCGCGTTTTGAAGATGTAAAGACTCGTAACAAGCTTGATGAGGCTTGGCTTGTCACCAACACGAAGACCACAGTAGACGTCAATACCTACGCGCAGTGTAAAAATATCAAGGTTATGAGTTGGAGCTACCCTGAAGGAGGAGGACTTCGTGATTTGATAGAGAAATCGCGTCTTCATCCGATTACGCTTTTAACCTCTATTAATCAGTCACAAAAAAGGTTACTTCTGGAAAATCATACAGTAATATGCAAAGAAATAAATCTTAATCCCAAGCTTTTGGATATCCTAAATTTGCCTCAAGAAGCAGTTGATCGGCTGCTGAGTGAGATCTCTTTCATTTGTAAGCAGGAATAATATTTCTCACACTTTTATTACACGCTCCACATAGATTTTTAACTGCCGGTATTTAAACTACGTATAGTTTTGAAAGGAGGTGATTATACATATGGCAACAGTTGTAAATAATCCGCCGGCAAATTCAGAAGCAAGCGGAGGATCTGGTTTTTTGATAGGGATAATTTTACTTATTGTTTTAGCGATTTTATTTATTTTTTACGGACTTCCGCTACTCAATAATTCAGTTGGAGGAAGTCAAGCGCCACAGGTAAACGTACCGGGCAAGATTGATGTAAACGTCAATCAACCTAAGTAGGTTAGGGATTTTAAAAATGAAAGGAGGTGAAAATAAAATTTATGAATTTTTTAATCTGGGTTATATTTGGAGCTCTTGCAGGCTGGATAGCCTCAATAATAATGGGTAATGATGCTCAGCAAGGAGCACTCGGAAACATCATAGTTGGTATTGTCGGCGCATTCATCGGGGGATTTGTTATGAACTCACTTGGTCAACCCGGTGTAACTGGCTTTAACTTTTACAGTACTTTAGTTGCTGTTTTAGGGGCTGTAATCCTTATCTGGCTTTACAGAATGTTTAGCCACAGAAGCAGCGTATAATTTGTGTAAATAATATACCGCAAAGACCCGCCGTTAATCTATAAGATTATCAAGGCGGGTCTTTTCGTCTGTCGCAAATTTTGCCCTCTCATATCTATCAGCCATAAATCCATTTGGTACAGTTGTCAGTTTATCGGCATATAGCAAAAAGCCGTTACGGATAGTGTGATCTCCGAATTTTTCATTAATTTTGTCCACCGCTTGCCAAAGTCCTCTTTGTTTTTCTGTTTCAAAAATTGAGAAGGGGACCTTATCCGCATCCTGCAAATAAGAAGCCCAAATACCTATTTGACGGACATAGTTTGGAAATTTCCAATAATTACCAATTTCAAATATCCAATTTCCAATAGGTTCATTTTCCATTTTAAATTTGGCATTTGAAATTTGAAATTCTTTGCAAAGCAAAGACATGCACGCTTCAAATATCTCCCGTCCGGAATTCATGTATTGAGAGTAGGTTTTTCTACCCTGCAGGTTCTCATCTCCTCTCAGGTATATTCCAACAGCGCGGGCTTTCTTGTTAAGTCGTCTGAGCTTGATACCTACTTCCTCACAAAGCTCATAAATATTTTGCAGGACTTTTCGCGGGTCATATTCATTTTCAGGCAAGCAATAGTTGCGTCCTACGGATTTCGCATCGGGCGATTCAGTATAAGGCACAATTTCACTCTCATCTATTCCTAGGCCGGCATTTTTTAGGAATTTACCCTCCACATCGCCAAATTCGGAAGTCAAAGCCGATAATGGAGCTTTATTAAGATCTATTAAGTTGTAAATTCCCATTGCGAAAAGCCTGTCATTTATCCGGTGTCCGATCCCGCAGATATCCCTTAGCTTGACTGCTTTATAAACCTCAAATAGGTTGGAAGGCGTTATCTTAACTATTCCATTTGGCTTCTCCAGTCCTGAAGCGAGTTTGGCAAGCATTTTATTATGAGAAATACCGAAAGAGGCCGTGATACATTCTCCCAATTCTTCGTTCAAGCGGTTTTTTATTTTTTCAACAAGGGGCATTGTGCCTCCGAAAAGGTCAGCAGTACGCGTTATGTCCATAAAAACTTCATCAAGCGAGAAAACTTCAACAAAAGGGGAGAAGTCTTTACAGATGTTTATAAACTTTTTACTGATTTCCCAATACCTTGTAAAATGTGCCGGTACGAAAATAATTTGTGGACATCTTCTCTGTGCGTCATAGGTACGGGAGGGCGACTTGATGCCCAGTGCTTTTGCTTCCCTGCTTGCCGCTATGATACAGGTTCTGCCGTTGGTGGCAGTTACTCCAAGAGGACGGTTGCGGTAAAGAGGATTATCCTGCTGTTCAACGCTTGCAAAAAATGAATCAAAATCAATGTGGAGAATTATTCGCTGCACTCTTAAAGCATAAGTAAAATTTATACGAAAATCAAGAACACAAAAAGAATCAATTTACATCAATAATTTAGATATCCGCTTCCTCGGCTATTACTGCAAAAGCTTTCGTTGAAAACATATGAAGTACATTGTGACCCACAGTATCAATTATTGTATTTCTGACATCAGGAAGTATACTGCTCGATAAAGGCACCAATTCATCATACCTAGCGGATATACCCAGGATCTTATCCAAATTCTTGATAGGAGGCTCCATAAGGTTTTTAAGATATGCGCTATTGGGAAAAATCTGCCTTCCTCCTTTTAGAAAAAAAAGTAAATAAGCAAGAGATGTTCCTTTGAAAGGTCCGGCAACTCTTATAAATTTACTTACCCTATCCCAGCCATCCATGCGCTGTAAATAATGAAAGGCACTAATTGATCCATAGCTTATCCCTACAAGAACGGCGTTATTAATATCATTTTCTTTAATAAACCCTTGTAGATATGTAGCACCTTCTTCGGCACCACCCTTTAAAAGACTATAATTTGTCCAATACACTCTGTATCCTTTGTTTTCCAAATATCTCTTCATAAAAAAATGCCAGTAATTTTTGTTAAGCCAATGTTCATGGATAACGATAGGGATTTTTTTGGTATTATCCAAATTTATTCGCTCAAGCGGGAGAAAGAATTTTAATATGCCTAATATTATCGTAAAAGGAAATAACAAAACAGCAAATACTTCAAAAATGCATTGCAGAACAAGGGTTAACTTCTTCATATATAAGTCGGTCAAGCAAGATATCTGCTTGCAATTCCAATTAAATATATTATACTAAAATTAGAACTAACTAATTATGTACTATTCGCACACATGTCCATATTGCGGGAAAGTATTTTATACTTACAATGAAGATAAGGAGCTGGCTGCACGAGCTATTTATGAAGGGATCAAAGGACATGAAAAAGAATATGATGAAGAAAAAAAAGATTTTACATTTACTCATGGAGAAGAGTACGACACCGATCAAATTTATGAAGAATTAGAAGAATCTGATGACACCCCCAGCGGCGGCTATCAAGTTTAGCTTTCAACTTTTCCTCCAAATTGGTATAATTAGTCATCAATAAATATATTTGCTAATTGGCTTATTTGTTTATTGGATAATTGGTAGTATTAGTTCATGGTGGCGTTAGCTCAATTGGTTAGAGCATCAGATTGTGGATCTGAAGGTTGCCGGTTCAATTCCGGTACGCCACCCCAAGTTTTTTAGCTTCAAAAAATTATGTCGGCAATACGTTTTGAAACCAAACTGTTCAAAATCAACTCATGGACTATTCTTGTGCTTCCTAAAAGCTCAAGCTTGATGCTTCCATCCCGAGGCATGACAATGGTTGAGGGTACTATCAATAATTTTGGTTTTAAAACAGTGCTTGAACCGGACGGACGCGGAAGTCACTGGTGTAGAATTGACGAAGTATTGCAAAAAGGGGCTCGTGCAAAAGCAGGTAACAATGTAAAACTTTCGATTAAGACGACTTCCGAATGGATAGAGCCTGAGATACCCGCAGATTTTAAGAAAGCTCTTGCGTCTTCTCCCAAAGCATACGATTTATGGAAGGATACGACACCAAACGCACATTGGGATTGGATTCGCTGGATACGCGCTGTCAAAACACCGGAGACCCGCCAAAAGCATATAGAAGTTGCGCTCGATAAGCTCAACAAAGGAATGCGAAGGCCATGTTGTTTTAACCGCAATGCATGCTCAGAGCCCTATGTCTCGCATAATTGGGTACTTCTCGAGCCGATGCAAGAGCTCCGCTATAAAATGGCAAAATGAGTTCTAAAAATATTATTTCTTTCTGCGGTGCTATATTATAATAGCTACATACAACATTCCGCAGGCTACCCACTTAATTTTGATTTATTGTGCTATTTTGCGTGGAGGAGATACAACGCTTACTCCTGTTTGGCCTGTCCTTAAAGTTAATTCGTATTTGATACCTAACGCATTTTCGAAAGTAATCTGTAAGTTTCGGTTACTTTCGGCGAATCTTGGGTCAAAATAAGGCATCAGTGAATTACTCCTCAGGCGATGACCGTTAAGTATTACTTCTTCCGAAACTTCTCTCTTTTCCCCAGGTTCCAGTATGTTAGATTTATCAAGTGCTAGCTTTAAAGTATATTTCTCCCGAGTCTCTTTAAAATACATCTCAATATTTTTTACTTTTACATTTAGCGCAGCGCCTTTGCCTATATTCTTAATCACCATTTTTGGGTATTTAGGACCATCAACATACCTCAAGGTTAAAAGTGGGAGCATAACTAGCTCATTTTGCTCTTTTGCAGCGTTTAGGAGACTATATGTAGCTTTAGTATAAAAAAATACAATTATACTTGTAACAATTAAGGTTGTTAAGTTTAGTATGCTAAAAACTGTATTTAAATTCTCGCTATTCATAATAAGGTTCCAGGATTTGTTCTTGTCTCCCTTTATAAATTTTTCCAAATATCAAACCAACGATAAATCCGGTAACGTGGGCGAAGAAGGCGACTCCTCCTTGATCGCTAATTGCTCCTACAGAGCCTACTGCTGAGATTATCTGAAGAAGGAACCAGTAGCCCAGCATAAAAGTAGCACTGATTTCTGTGAATGTCATAAAGAAAAATAGGAAAAGTAAGGTTTTGATTCTTGCTTGGGGAAAAAGTACATAATAGCAGCCGAGTATTCCCGCAACTGCACCGGACGCACCCAGCATGGGGATAGTGGTACTTTGCATGAACAAATATTGAATGAGGTTTCCCGCAATGCCCGCGGTAAAGTAAAGGAGTAAAAAAGCAATAGGGCCCAAAGCATCTTCTACATTGTCTCCAAAAACCTTGAGAAACCACATGTTGGATATGATATGCAGGAAGCCTCCATGCAGAAAAATTGCCGTTACAAAGGGTAAAAGGCTCATGTAGTTGCTAGTGGCCACATTGGCCGGGATTAGGGCGTAGCTTGAGGTTAATTGGTCAGGACTACCAATTTGCTGGATAAATACATAGACTGTAATTATTATTAATAAGTAATTTAGAAACGGAAATTTTGCGGCTTTTATTGAGTCTGATAGCGGAAACATGGCTCAATTATATACAAAACTTATTGGAAATTAAAATATGAGGTCTTATCTGGCAACAACAGTCACGCTATTTGAAAAACTACTAATATTTCCTGCCGCATCAAATGCCTGAATCTTATAGGCATTTGTAGATCGGGATGCAGCACCAAAGTCCATATAGTAAACTGTTGAGTAATTTGAATTTCCCACAGTTGCTATTTTTATATTATTACGGAAAACATAATATCCGGTTACTCCTTTGTTGTCCGTTGATTTATTCCAGACAAGATAGGCCCATGTGATATCGGATATCCAACAAGCGAGGAAGGAACAGTGGGAGGAGTCTTGTCGGATGAAGTTGACGGTTTAGGTATTGGAGTGGGAACAAGTTTTTTGGTTGGAGTAGGGGTAGGCTTGTTAGCTAAAGTTGGACTGGGAATGCTGGTTGGAGCTATCGCTATTGTTGGTGTGGGTACTGATACAGTAGGTGAGGGTGTTGCTATAGCTGGGGTCGGTGTTGTATCAGCAGATGCGTTAAAAGTTACTTTTACTGTAGCTTGAGAAGCAGATACCCCCATTGTTTCAATTTTTAACTTACTTACAGGATCGTAGAACGCTTTACCTACCGCAAGTGGAGCATCTGTAAAACTAGGTATCCCAAGAGGATTATTTGAAACTGAACCTGGAGTAGTATCGATGATCTCTGAGGAGGCCTGAAAGATATTTGAAGGTCTTCGGATTGTAACCCCTGTTGTTACAGGGTTTGTAGGTGCAAATGTATCGAAAACACCAAATGGCTGACGGTATTCTAGATAGTAATTTTTTCCACTGCCTGTGGATATCTTTAATCCCTGTATTCCTGTTGAAGGTTTTTCAAGTGGTTGTATCGCATATATGCCATTTGTAGATATGGTTTGTACCTGACTTGAGGAAAGAAAATTGGCTTCAAGTTTATGAATAATATTCAGATGGTAGCTACCTCTACCCATTACGTCAAAAGGATCATTTCTTCCAAGATCGTCTCCGGTACATGAGTTGCTCATGGCAACCCGATTACCCGCGTTGTCAGTGCAAGAAGCATTACCCGAGTGATATGCCCCAAAGCTATGGGCTAGCTCATGCATAGCATAGGCTTTCCACCTACCAGGCTTAGATTCGCCTCCATTGAGGGATATGACTGCAATGCGTGATAGATCTGAAGCACCCCCGCTATGGCAGCCCTCCCTATACGGCCAGCTAATAACAATTTTTTCATAGCTATCGATATTTATGCCTTCCGCACGGACTTTCGCAAGCACTTTGTTATTATCATAAAAACTGCAAGGAATATCAGTCATAGTGTAATATCCAAAAACATCGCCTTGAACGCTTATTTTGCCATAGGAATTTTCCTCAAAATATGCTTTGAGGGAGGTCGGATCTGTGAAAGAATCCCGGATGATCTGATTTTTATCAAACGGCTGAGTTTGTAAATTTTGAAAATTCACTAAAATAACTGCTAGCTTGACTACTGTGCTTGCGCCAAGGACTTTGTTTTTTGCCTGAATAATCTGAATATCGTTTCCTCCAAGCCGCTCGATTATTTGTTCCTTTTGAGATAGAGTTAGAGACTCGTGAACACTTGCGGGGGCGACTTTAAAAACCTGAGGATTCAATTCAGATCCTTTAACTCTTATTCGGCTGCCCGGGGCAATACCGGTTGGAGAGCCTTTTTCAAAACTAAGCTCTACTTTTTTTCCATCATCTGTCTTTAGGAAAGTTTGCATTGTTGCTTTGCCACTCTCAAGATCGGGATCATTATGCAACATTTCGATTACTCCTTCTTTTGTTTGTTCTTGCGGTTCTGCCGCCTTTGATCTGAGGGAAGTTTGCTGATTTTGATAATAAACGGCAACAAAAAGAGCAAGCAGGCTAAGTACTGCTCCTGCCACAAATAGATTTCGTTTTGCGCTTTTTCCGTTTTTAAAATAATCTCTCATTAAACATAACGTATCAATATATAGAATGATTTGTCAATATAGTAAAGCAATTTGCCGATTGACAAGAGAGTTTTAGTTTATTATCCTTAATATATTCTTTCGGGGTTTTGTGTAAGTCAAAATCGGTGGTATAGCCCACGAGTCTTAACGACATGATCAGGTTTAATTCCTGAGCCGACCGTATAGTCGGGATGAAAGAGAGAATTATGAAAAAAATATTGGCTTTCGGGCCGCTTTTTATTATTATTGCCGCACTCCTTTGGAGTTTTGACGGCATCCTCAGAACCAGCTTATTCTCATCAAATCCCAGAGACAGCATCTACGCTATACCTCCTGCGGTTATTGTGTTTTACGAACATCTGCTGGGCGCAATAATTCTGCTTTTTCTTTCTTTTAAGTGGTTTTCCGATTTGAAAAAAATGACTAGAAAGGAATGGATAGCTATTGCTATTGTTTCTCTATTCTCAGGAGCATTGGGCACAATATTGTATACTATGGCTCTTTCCAAAATAGAATACACGCAGTATTCGGTAGTTGTGCTACTTCAGCAGCAGCTTCAGCCTATTTGGGCGATTGGAGCGGCCGCAATACTTCTTAAAGAGAAGATCACTAAAAGATTTCTAATGTGGGCAGTGCTTGCTTTAGTCGCAGCTTACCTCATATCATTTAAAGATTTACACGTGAATCTAGCAACAGGCTCAGGAACGGCAACTGCAGCCTTGTTGGCAATTTCAGCCGGTTTTATGTGGGGAACATCAACTGCCATCAGTAAGTATGTATTAAATAAGGTCTCTTTTCTGACCGGAACAGCTCTCCGTTTTTATCTCGCACCAATTTTCGCTTTCTTATTTGTTGCCTCCCAAAACCAAACAAGCGCTTTGTTTATTTTAAATCAAGTACAATGGATGACCCTTCTTGTAATTACGCTCTCTACCGGGTTAGTAGGATTGGGTTTTTATTATTATGGTCTTAAGAAAACTCCAGCCCGGATAACGACACTTTGCGAGCTAGTTTGGCCTGCAAGTGCGGTATTTATTGATTATTTTTATTTTCACAAATCACTTAGCCTGACGCAGATGCTTGGAGTTGTTTTGCTTTTGTTTGCTATTTATAACGTAACTAAGAAGCAGGAATTTGCAGTTAAGTAAAGCTATTTTATTGCCACAAAAAGACCTACAGCCATTATTGCAAGCCCTATAAACATTTTTGGATTTAATTGCTCTCCTAGTATAAAATATGAAGCAATCCCGGCAAAGACAGGTACCAATAAGTTGAACATTGTGATTTGCCAAATGGGCATATTTCGCTGTCCCAGGAGCAATACCCAAAATGCCGCGAGATTTATGGTTCCTGCCAAAACTAAAATAAGCACATTTTCTTTGGAAATTATTCCTTTGGTTTGCAAGCTTTTTTCAAAAAATACACTTGCCAGAAACGACCAGAAAAAAAGCGTAAACATGGAAATAGCCATTAAGGTAAATGGAGGAACCTTTGTGTCTACTTTTTTAAACATTGGATAAAGGAGTGAATACAGCAGGGCATACAATACGCCTATACCTATGTTTGCAAAAAGTTTCATATAGTCAGCATATCATATTTCATTTTTCAAACTATTAAAGTAATTTCGTGCTTCAACTTCATCTTTTTTCATCTGCTCAACAAGTTGATCTATTGATTCAAATTTTTTATTGCCTCTTATTTTTTTAAGCAGACTTACTTCAACTGTTTGTCCATAAACATCTTTTTCAAAATCCAGAACATAAGTCTCAGCCTGAAGCATTGATTCTCCGAAAGTTTGGGCTGCTCCTATAAATGTCAGAGCATTATAGTTTTTACCCGTTATTTTGATATTAGAGATGTATATACCTTCAGGAACTTCCTGAATTAGGGAAAAATTTATCGTAGGGAAGCCCAAGTTTTTCCCTCTCTGCTTGCCCTTCTCAACTTTTCCATTTAAAATAAATAAAGGTAACACAATCTAATTATATATTATGAAGCAAAAAATTGTAATTATCGGCGCAGGAATGGCAGGCTGTTTTATGGCACTTTGTCTTGCGAAAAAAGGGTTTGATGTGGAAATTTATGAGGAACGTGAGGATATTCGGAAAAAACCAATTGACGCAGGCAGGTCCTTTAATCTAACTCTATACTATCGTGGAATTGTGGCAATGAAAAAAGTAGATGTTTGGGATGATGTAAGGAAATATGCTGTTATTGCACAAGGAAATGTTGCGCACTACGCAAATAATAAAACAATGTTTTCTCCTTTTGATGTTCATGGTAATGAAGTTCTGTATACAATCCATAGGAATCAGCTAAATGGTGTATTAATTGATGAAGTTGAGAAGCTATCAAACGTTAAGTTTTCTTTTAACACGCACTGCATAGAAATTAAAAGTCATGAAAAATCAATAACTCTTGAAAAGAATGGAAAAAAGATTCAAGCGCAGGCCCATGTTGTGATCGGAGCGGACGGAGCTAATTCTATTGTCAGGTCTGAAATTCAAAAAAATACTGACGGAGAACTGAAAATTGAATACGAAGATTGGGGATATAAAGAAGTTCGCGTTGCAGAGGAAATAGCTGAAAAACTAAACCTTAAACAATATGCAACCCACACATGGCCGCGCCCGGATTCGCTTCTTATCGCTTTTCCGAATCCTGATAAGTCTTTCACATTGATGTTCAATTTGCCGCTTGAGGGGAAAAATGGCTTTTCCTCTTTAAATACAGATGCAATGGTAAAAGAATACATTGTTACTTTTTTTCCTGACCTTATGCCTTTACTTGCGGAGATAGTTCATACATTTCTTGATAAGCCAACCGGTAAGTTTGTAACTGTGCATACGCAGCCCTGGTCCTACAAAGATTTCATGGTTTTGATTGGTGACAGCGCGCATGGAGTTATTCCTTTTTACGGCCAGGGAGCGTGTGCCGCTTTTGATGATTGCCTCAGGCTTTCAAGCTTGATTGAAGAGCATGGAAATAATTGGGAAAAAATATTTAGCACTTACCAATCAGAGAGAAAAGTTAATACAGATATCTTGGCAGAGCTTTCCAAGGAAAACTTCGTTGAACTACGCGACAAAAGCAGATCTGCTTATTTTATCTTAAAAGACAAGGCGGATACATTTCTTAACCGCTTGTTTCCCAAGCTCTGGCTTCCTCCCCTTTATGTCTTAATAGCACATGGCAGTCTTCCTTACTCGCTAGCGCTCGAAAAATACAACAAACAACAAAAAATTGCCAGATGGAGCGGTTTAAATCTGCTGCTTTCAGTATTATCAATTCCGCTAAAAAAACCTGGGGACCTTGGATTTGTAAGATAAGTATTTACTGCCAAATTTTTTCGCTAGAATTTTTTCTTCAATCTTAGCTGATTTATAAAAATAAATCAGCAGCGGAATTCTTAGCACAACTAACCAGCTCCCGATAGCTAGAGCAAATCCAAAATAGATTAGCAAAAAGCCAATGTAAATAGGATTTCTGGTAAGTTGGAATGGACCGGTTGTAATTAAAGTATCCTGCTTTGCGGAATGCTCAGCCGGTATTCCCCAAGAATTGTTCATGGTAAATCTTGCCCAAAGCGCGAGAATAGTTCCCGAAATATACATTACAATTCCTGCCGAAACCAGAAGTAAGTCCCATAGGCTTTTCGGAAGTGGAAAATATACAGCCTGAAGAATTTGAAGTGCTAAAATTACTGCCTCAACAAGGTTTGTTTTAAGCATTTGCAGATTTATCCGGTTTCTGAAATATCTAATTTCAGTATATATCCAAAAAATCTTGATTAAAATTATTCCCAGAGTTAATAATATGATTAGCTGTGTGTTCATTTGAGTGCCCCAATCTTACCCAAAGTCTTGAACAGTGTATTTCTGTCTTGATTTTTATTCATGGTGAAGACGTATTTATATAATCTTCTCTTATTATATCTTTGATCAAATGAGGCTATAGCTTCAAACAATTTTTTATTCAGTCGCTTTTTTTTAGATTGATCCAGACTGTACTCAATTGTTTTTTGTAATTCAAATTCTCTTTTTTCTTTTTTCAATATTTTCAGGTTTGCTTCGCCCTGGAGATTATAATTTAATTTATAGTCATAATACATATTCCTGACAGCTTTGAGATCAAGCTTATCAAAAGTTTTTGCCTGATAGAGAGCATTGGCGCACACAAGCTCGATCATTGTTTGCAAACATTTATAGCACTTTGAACAATTATATTTTCCTTTGATATTTTGTGAACAAACGCGTAGGTATCTGAGAGCAAGATCTGATTTTGAGACGACATTTAGTATTTTTCCCAATCTGTTGTATTCTGTCCCATCATGGATAAATTCTGTTTTTTCTGTAGACCATAATTTATCAAGATCAGGATGAGTCCCGTAGGGGAATACCTCATCTTTTCTCAAACCTGCCGGAATAAATATATTTTTAAATTCCTGTCCTAGAAATAATCCAACTGCTGCCAGTGCACCTCCGTGAGCAAAGTCCCAAATCAAATACTTCTCAATTATTTCACCGGTATTTGTCTCTACAAATACAGCTTTAATCTTTTCTTCTTTCGCAATTTTTTCAACTACTTGACGAGTCTGGGAAAATAAGTTTTTGTTTGTTAGAGGAATATCAAATCCATGAACAAGAATAAAACTTTTGATTTTATCCTGTTTAGTTTTGTGCTTAAGGTAGGTATAGAATGAGTCAACACCTGCCGAAAAAAAGCTAGCTGTTTCAAGCTTTGTGTTTTTAGCAGTAGCGGGAGCAATCTCAGATACTTGAATTTTTACTTTTTTTAATCCAATATTCCAACTTTCAATCAAATCCATTATTTTTTCAGCATTTTCCAGCAGCTTTTTGGATACTGCACCTTCAATACATATGTCTTCTCCGGTCTTCATGCATGGAAGAAGAATCGCTGTCAGAAAAGGGGAGTAGTCAGCAGAAATAGACGGCTGGTTTTTCAGATCAGTCGAAAAATACATCGACTCAGCCTTGTTATTTTTGAATATAATATTAGCTGATAAGGTAATAATTGGTCCTTTTTTTGACAAAGAAATTTTATTGATATTCATATTTAAGCTTCAATTCTTCTTCTACCTACTGTTTCTGTTTGAGCTCCAATACGATCCTTGTGCAAAAGTGAGAGCGCCATATCCACACTGGGTCGTGTAGTAATTCCGAGGGCTTTTTTATACTTTTGTACAAAACCACTTGCACAAAGATCACCATACTCTCCAAAAGAAACTAATTGCGCTTCTTGATCAACTATAAACTCACCACGTGTGAGTTCATTAAACTTGCCATGAGTTATTTCATCATCTTCATGAAATAGAACAAACCTGTTCCCCAAAATATTTCCCCATCTTTTTATTCTTTGCACCTCATCTTTTATCAATGAATTAGGTATCAAATCTTCATCATCCAAAACTCTTCTTGAAACTTCTGGACTTAGCGCTGTTAAATATATTAGGATTGCATCATCTTGTTCTGCAATTTGTCTTACTCTTTCTTCCCATCTTGATCTTAAATCTAATTGTGTAGGACTTAACTCAGAGGAATCTGTAAAGTGTTCCCTTGCATCAAAGTCAGGGTGAACCAATACGTTAACACTGGTTATTTTTCTCATATTATAAGTATAGCAAAAAAGAGGTTAATAATCAACTATAGGACTAAATTGTACGCCCAGAGGGATTCGAACCCCCGACCATGTCGTTAGAACCGACGTGCTCTATCCAGCTGAGCTATGGGCGCGCATATGTATTTTAACAATTAAGCACAAGAACTGCAATCAAACTTGACTGTTGTGTTCAAATTGTATTTATAATATAGTGAGATAAATACGATATGTTGCACCAATTTATAAAATACTTATTTAAGAATCAGGTAATTTTTGCCTTATTTCTAATAGCATTGGGGTGGTTTGTGGTACAAACAAGAGAAATATTTGTTTCAATTTTCCTGGCATATATTATGATGGCGGCAGTTCTGCCAATGGTGGAATTTCTTCAGAAAAAAGGATTTCCCAAAATGGCTGCTGTTCTTATTCCTTATTTTACAATCGTAATTGCTATTTTCCTTTTGATTATTCCGCTAGTTCCTTTTGTAGTTACACAGATTCAATCTCTTATTGTTAATTTTCCAAGATTTATTGACAGATCTGCTGATATGTTTGGAATTAAAATTAACCCCAGGCAAATTGAAGGATATGTCAGTAGTGAAATGGACAATCTCGGAAGAAGTGCTATAAATGTGACTACAAAAGTGTTTGGAGGACTATTCTCAACTATCACAATTTTTGTTGTGAGTCTGTACCTGCTCATGTATGAAGACTCTTTTAAAAAATCTCTTTCCAGCTTTTTCGCCCATGATTCAAGAGAGAAAGTTCTCTTAACGCTTGACGAGATAAATTTTAAGCTTGGAGCTTGGTTTCGGGGACAGGTTCTGCTGTGTATTTTTATAGGCTTGCTCTCTTGGATAGGTCTAACGATACTTGGGTTGCCTTATGCTGTACCTTTGGCATTGCTTGCCGGAATTTTAGAAGTTGTACCTACGCTTGGTCCTATTCTTTCAGCGATCCCCGCAGTGATTATCGCTTTGACAGTGTCACCAACAATGGGACTTGCGGTTGCGGTATTGTACATACTAATTCAGGCGCTTGAGAATCAGCTAATTGTACCCAAGGTGATGCAAAAGGCTGTAGGATTAAATCCTGTAATCGTGATTTTGGGAATTATGATTGGCGCAAACCTTATGGGAGTTGCCGGTGCACTTCTAGCAATTCCTTTTATCTCTTTTATAATTGTACTTTTTAAAAGCCTCGAGCAGGGAAAATAAATTTATTTATTTTTTTGGGCGACAACCAAAGACCACGGAAGCGGAGTTATGTTTGATTTAACCGTCAGGTGCTTACTTACAAATTTCACAAAATTTTTATTTGTCCAGTGCTGAATATGCTCAATGTCGTTGCCAAGTCTTTTAATATTTTTTCCCCGTAATAAATTGCCCATCATAAAATATGGTTCATGCGGCACGGAAAGAACTACATACTTTTTTGATACCCGGACCAACTCCTTGAGAGCCTCTTCAGGCCTTTCCAGATGCTCCAGTACCTCACTGCATATCACAACATCATATGTATTCGCCTTGGCGTCTATGTGGTAAATATCTCCCTGCTTTAGATTGAGCATAGGATACTGTTTTTTTCCGATTAAAATGGCTTTATCCAAAAAATCAAAACCGAAGAGTTTTTTGCCTATTTTTGCTTTTTCTAGCTTGTGCAGAGTAAATCCTTCCCCACACCCTGCATCAAGAATAGAGTTAGGACTTAGCTTCTCGATCTCTCTTAATAAGACACCGTAGAAGTTATCAATAAGAAATCTTTGCAGGAAAGAAAATTTCTTAAGAGATGACTTGACTGTATGTTTTTTAAAATTATCTGTAGTTAAGGCTCTGGACATAAAGTGAGTTTAAATCTATCAAATGATTCTACCTCATTACTGCAACCTAATGCAAGCCTATGCAGTTGATTCTCTTGAGGTAAGTTTTGTTTTTTGTTATACTTAGCGAACGTAAACGCGGGTGTAGTTCAATGGTAGAACACAACTTTTCCAAAGTTGATACGAGGGTCCGATTCCCTTCACCCGCTCTGGATTCGGCAAGCTCACCATTCGCGGACGTGGTTAAACTCGAGGGAAGGGATGAGGAGTTTATCCTGAGCGAAGTCGAAGGAATTCCCTTCACCCGCTCTGAATTATTGACCTCTGCCCCTATTTCTGCTATAATCTCTCTAGCTTTAAGGCATTCTCCTAATATGACCAATAAATACACAAATCCATGTATCCGCTGTGGAAAAGAAAGGATTCAATCAAAAAAGTGGAAAGAAAAAACGGTTACTTTCTCAGGCACAACCATTGTGGTAACCCGCACAGAGAATATCTGTCCTGACAAAGAGTGTCAAAAGGTTGTTGACAAAGAATTGAGAGCTCAAAAAGCAAAAAGAGACAAAATTAAAAGCGATAGGGAAGAGCGTGTTGCTGAGAATCTTCAAAAAAAGGCAGATATCAAAAAAGCTCACCTCCAAAAAACCGCATAAGATTCTAGTATTAGCTACTGTACAAGTTCTTAACTGATTTTATATAATTCAAGCGATGAATGCAGCGCTAATTGCTAGTATTTTAGGGACAATAATTTCAATTGTCGGGTTTTCTAGACTGGCGATACGAAATTATGTATTTGGTAGTGGTAAAACCCTAAGCGAACTCGCAGCGAAAGATAATAAAACCCTAAGAAACCATGGAATTATTTTATGGGTCTGTGCTTCTCTTTTTACATTTAGCGTCTTCCAATTAATAGTACCTAATCTGGAAGCGGGTTTTTGGCTTGGAATTGCTTGGATAATTGGTATTTCTTGCGAGTTATTACTTCCATTTATACCCGCCAGTTCTGGATTGACAAAAAGAATTCATAACTTTTTGGCTTTTTCTATGGTATCTGGTATGGCTCTTGTCACTTTCTTATTCTCTATATACCTAAATGGTTTATATGCAATCGGTGAGATAATCATATTTATCTTAATGTTTATCGTAGGGATTACTGCTTTAAAATTGAGAAAACACTTTATCTACTTTCAATTACCTTATATCTATCTTTCCAACCTAAGTGTTATCGTAGCTGTTTTGGGTGTTTTAAACACCTAACTTAATCTGCTGTTGAATAAGAAGTCCTATTTAGGTTAAAATAGCATATACCATAAGCCGCGGTGGTGGAATGGTATACACGGGGGCCTTAAGAGCCTCTGTCAGCAATGATATGAGAGTTCGACTCTCTCCCGCGGCACAAGTCTCGCTTTGGCGAGACAACACGGAACTTAGAACAGAAAACAAAAGTAAATCAGGTTCTTGGTTCAGAATTTTTAGTTCAAGGTTTTGCAAAGCAGAACGGGGAGTGGCTCAGTTGGTAGAGCGGGCGGTTTGGGACCGTCAGGTCGGAGGTTCGAGTCCTCTCTCCCCGACAATGAAAATTAAAAATAACGCGCTTGCTGTGGGAATATGGTCTGAGGACTATGAAAATCTGGCGAATTGGTACCAGAATGTATTGGGTCTTCCATTCAAAGAAAAATCCAATTTACCGGGGGATTCTTATGTCGCGTTTGATTTTGGGGAAAACTGGTTTTGGATAGGCAAGCATGATCAAGTAACTGGCAAAAATAAAGATCCTTACAGGATAATGGTTGAATTTTATGTCGAAAGTGTATCTGAGGCTTTCGAGGAATTAAAAAATAGCGTTGAATTTGTAGCTGAGCCTTTCCAGGACCCTCTGGATGCAAAGGGTTGGTGCATGACCTTCAAGGACCCCGAAGGAAATATTCTCCAAATGTACGGTGGTAAATAATTAGAAGAATTACTGTAGCATGTAAGCTTCTATCTCCTCAATTGCCTGCTCGTTGGTTTTAAACATCACACAATGAATTCCCAGCTTTTTTGCCGCTTTTATATTTTCATGAGTATCGTCAATAAAAAGAGTTCTTTCGGCAACAGTTTCTAACCGTCCCAAACCGAGCTCAAAGAATCTAGTATCGGGTTTTTCCAGGCCTTCTTCGCCTGAAATAATCATCTCAGAAGTAATTTTGTCCAGATGATATCTATCTGCGTAAACCTTACGGGCGTTTTCCCAGGCATTGGTAAAAAGCGCTATTCTATACTTGTCACGTAAGCCTTGCATATAGACATAGAATTCCGTATTGATAGTATCCCCTGCATAAAAATCAATTTTCATCTGAGCTTGCTCAGTTTCCGACAAAGCAAATTTCTTGCCAATATCTTTCCAGATTATTTCATCTGTTGTAATCCCAATTGTTGCAAAGTCTGCCGGTTCCATAGAATACACTTCGTCAGTAAGTTGACCCCGTGAAAGGCCCAACTTTTCCTCCCATATTCTCCGTTTGCCTGTATCCACCGTTTGCACCAAAACACCGCCGACATCAAGAAGTATGGTATCAATTGACATATTAATTATTTACAATTGTCTGCAAATATTCTTTTCCTTTTTGATGTTTTATAAAAAATATGGTCCAGTAGGATTTAATCCCTACCCGCAGCATAGCCTCGTGTCTGTGATTACCATCAGCCAATTCAAAATGGTTCCAAAAGTCAGTGACTATCAGCGGAGCGGGTTGATAACCCTCTTTAATTTTCTTCGCCAACTTATCAACCTGTGCCTCCCAAATATCAGGTGACTGGCGGTGTTCTTCGTTTTCCTCAGGCCCTACGATTCTCTTCAATTGTGAAAGCGGAAATTCCATGATCTCAATTGCAATTGGCGTCTCTTGCGCAAGCGATTTAGCAAGATTGTAATTACCCTCACTAATTAAAAGGTTCTGAACCCATTTTCCCAGCGCTCCTGATTTTTGAGCCACTAGAGCATTGTCTGAGGTGGGAGAAAAGTTTAAATCATTATTTTTCATAATTTAATGGTATCATATTTTATCCTTTGTATTCCGGAGGCGTTACTCCTAGAGATTTAAGTGAATAATCAAGTAAATTTTTCATCTCCATGCGTCTATTTTCACTATTTAAAATAACTCCGATTAGCTTGTGCCCCTTATAATCCAAGTAGGTGACCAGGCAAAGCCCTGCTTCAGGAGTGTAGCCCGTCTTAACCCCTCTTACGCCGGCATACGTTGTCAATAGGTTTGTTTCATTGTACAAATCATATGATTTGTGAGTTGGGGTTTCTGCGATAGAGTATTCCGGAACTGAAACTGCGTTGGCAAATTCGGGGAAATTGGAAAGTGCGTAGCGGGTAATTACTAATAAGTCATAGACTGTGGTGTATTGGACACCATCTCCTTGAAGGCCTGAAGGATTATCAAACTGTGTGTTATTTAAACCAAGAGAGGAAGCTTTTGAATTCATAGCTTGTATGAATCCATCCCTACCTGTTGGAAAATTACTGGCAAGCACTTCAGCTGCATCATTGCCCGATTGAAGCATTAAGCCATGAAGTAACTCATCAAATGAGAGCACCTCTCCATCAGACAATCCCATACTATCTTCCCCAACCAGGTCAGCTTTGCTCACAATATATTTGCCATCAGCTTTTTTATTCTCAAGACCAATTATAGCTGTCATTATCTTAGTAAGGGATGCCATAGGAAGCCTTTTTGAAGCATTTTTTTCGTAAATTGCTTTGTCAGCTGTCAAATCATACATAATTGCTGATTTAGCCGTCAGATCTTTAACATCAAACTCCACCCCTTCGTTTTTTTCAACCATAGGTGACCACAAGTCCAAAAGTCTGACCTGGTTATTTTTGCTAAGAGTTAAAAAATCGGGCAAAGGTGAAATAGAAGAATTCTTTTCTGAGCCTTCATACTCAAACCCGTACCACAAAAACCCGGCAACTAAAGCAGAAAAGAAAATTACAATAAATAAATTTAACAAAGCTTTTTTCATTTTTCGTACTGATCTCTATGCTATAATGTTCAAATGAAATTTTCAAGCCGTAGCCTCTCATTAATAAGCTTCAATACCATGGGAGCATTCAGTTTTGATAGTATACATGGGTTCATAAATTCGGTTAACTTTATTCGGAGGCAAAACAAAATGGCCGAAATCCTTCTTAACGAAGACGCAGATGTTTTATGTCTTCAAGAAGTACATACATACTCGTTTCTAAGTATTTTAAAAAAGAAATTAATTAAGCATACATATTTAGCATATAAGCCTTTTGTTTATGGACCAAGGGGTGGAATGGTTATTTTTTCAAAAATCCCTTTTGAGAAAATAGAGTATATTAATTTTAAAAAAAGAGGATCAATTATAAACACCTCCTTTATTGCCCGTGTGATAAGAAATGGTATTCTAAGCTGTAAGTTGAAAGGCCTCTCCGTAGTTATCCTAAATACGCACACCACTCCCAATTTAGATCATGATTATTTGGAGAAAAATAGATTCATACAGTATACCGATGCTCAGTTGGCGCAGTTGTCAAATGTCATTATTAAGGAATCAAAAAATAACTCCAATATTGTCTTGGGCGGAGATTTGAACGTTTCTCAAGATTCAAGCACCTTTAAAGAATTTTTACGGGTATCTGATGCAAAAGATGTTTTCAGCAAATATAACACACCAACTCAGCATCAAGAGTTTCTTCCAAGTAAGAAAAAGGTTATGAGAATTGATTATATATTGCTACATAGCAAGGACAATTTGATGTTCTTAAAAAGGACTAAACAATTATTCATTCAAAAGCATTTACTTACCAACGGCAAGATGCGTTATCTCTCAGACCATATCGGCTTACGGGCGGATTTTGTGCTGCAAAGGTAATTTTGCTTATCTATTTTCGTAAATTGATACAGTTCTATTATTTTTACACCTCTTTGCACCAATTGACAAACAACTTTTCATATTTTAACCTTAGAGCAACATAGCCAGTGCAGATTTTCTGGTAATGTGCGAAAGTCCTTCAGGCGAAATGATTAGCTGTCTAAATCGTTTTTGGCACAAATAAAATGTGCAAGCGAACCTCTTGATTTCTGTTTTTGGGAGAATTCAAGAGGTTTTGTTTTTGTAATTGAAGTTTCAGAATAGAGGATCGTAACTTATATCAAGTATTTCAAATAGATTTTAATATCAAATCTATTTGCTTGCTTCTTTTAAAACAGCAACTGCCACAAATCTTTGTGAATCCAAAAATCCACTGCATGTGTAAAGAGTAATTCTTTTATCTTTTGAAGGGGCCAAAATGGTTGATGCATCAGGCGTAACAGTGGAGGTGTATTTCACTACAAAAGTTTTGATTGAATTGTCAGTATATTTAATCTGCATTTCTTCCCCGGGTGTTATGTACGGCAAGTTTCCAAATAAACTTGCCCAATTATGTCCATATATTATACTGTTTCCCATCTCACCCGGAATAGGCGATGTGACAAGGTATGAAGCGCCCAAGTCAGTTGTTTCCCACTTATTGTTTACTACGTGGGAAGGTATCAGATTAAGATCAATTTTCAAGTCTTTTATAATTATTTTTTCGGGGAACTGTTTATTATCTTGAGAAGTAGTTTGAGCGTAGGTGTATTTACCAAATGATAAACGGTTGGGATCAACGCTTAACCAAATGTTGTAAATTCCCAGAGCGTAGCAAAAAATACCCAGCAGAATGAATATTTTGGAGAGCAGTTTCATGATTTATTTACTAAATCGTCTGAGAATTATGCCTGATATAAGAAAAGCGGCGCCTGAAAGAATCAATGCGTAGATTGTTTCACCATCTCCAGTGCTGGCAAGTCCCAAAACGTTTTCCGTATTGTAGGTGGTGGATGAGCCCTTGCAAGCGAACTTACTGTTTTTTGCAAGGTAAGGAGCATCCTCTAAACCCCAACTAGATCCGTTTACTATGTATGTCCATCCTTGACTTTTTAGAACATTAATATCCTTTGGTGAAACGTTCGATACTTTATACCAATTGGTTTGGATTCCATCTCCGTTTATAGGGCAAAAGCATTGAGTTACTCCGTTTGAGGATGATTTATAAACCGAATCACTTCCTATTACTTCTTTTGTCTTTCCTACAATTCCGTGTTTGCCGTTTTCGTAGCTAGCAATAACATCTCCTTGCGGGTTAAGGCATGATCCAAAGTCAGGAAGCACAGCTCCATCGGCAAATGCAGGGCGCACCGAAATAGTAGTTAATATAAAAAGACTTATAGCAACAATTAATTTATTTTTATTCATGTGTTTAGTCAATTATTTCAGGCAGAGGCAATATATCATATTTTAGCTTTAATGTCAATAATATATTACTATATTTCCTACCTACAACACTTCGGTAAAGTAAGATTTAACTGTCTGCACTGCTTGCCTGGGCAGTCCATTATCGCTCCACAAAGCAGTTGAACCACCCACGTTCACCCAATAATTTATACCAATCAATTCTGGCATTGGTGATAGTTGATGAAAAGCAGAATTAATCCATTGCTTCTGTTCCAATTCGGACATTTTTCCATGAATTGAGGGAATCGGAGCACCAAATTCACCCAAAACAACTTTCCCCCCACTTTTTTTTGCTATATAGCTTACATCTTTGGCCAATATTTCAGGTGATTTAACGTAGTGATCTATAACCACTATTCCTCCCAGTTGCTTTGTTGTTTGCTGATCCATAACTTTGTGTGCCACATCCATATTCATTGAAAAATAATTTGGAATAACTTTCTTTTTTATTGATTTAAAGCTATCTTCCGTTACCTTATACTCATTTATTAGAAAAGTCTGATAAATTTTAAGAGTTTTTTTGTCGTACACGTTTACTTTTGAACCATTTTCACATTCTGGGCAGGAACTGAATATATCCCCATCTTGAAACAAGTCAGGGTTGTTATGAATAAATTGCTTAGTCTTGGCAAGGTGAGTTGCTCTATCAATTTTTTTATAACCAAACCAGCCTTCCCATCCTGAAAAATTCCCTCTAAAATACACTTTCAGCTTGTTTTTTCTGGCTGCTTTTACCCAAACATTTAAGACAGGCAAAAATTCATCATCATATGGTGTACCTATTGCAACGTGGGTGGCGCCTGTTTTTGCAATATCAGTCACCTGCTGGTCAATTGAATAACGAAAGGTGTGACCGCTTAAGGTCTGCCTTGCCATGTCTCGTGAGTATTTCATTGTATCGATCGACTTAACGGTCCAATTTTTTTTTGCTTTTTTAACATACACTAGGGTAACAATCAGCACAATTAAAAATACCAGAAGAATTAGTGAGGCGACTTTTAAAATCTTCATAGTTTATTTATTAACAGCTAGATTTGGCGTAAGCTGTAGCTTGCTGACATACTCACTTTTAAGCTCATAAACGTCAGCAAATGGGTATTCACGAACCATTTCATAATCTTTCCTAAACGTGGGATTATTAAGCAAAAGCTTTCCCAGTAAATCATCAGGATCGTGGGTTCGAAATACCACCCATCTTGCCCATCTTTCAGGATGTGCTATGGATAAGTCCCAGTACAATCCTGTCCCCTCATGAATAAAACGTTTCATAGGCATTCCGGAAGAAAAAATAATAGCATCGTGTTTTGCAGCTGCCAGAAGAACAAACCCCTGCTTATCCATTGCGTAATCATGAAGATAGCTGCTCACTTCTGTAACATTTTTTCCACCCAAACCAACTCTTGCATCATCAAGTGTTACAGCTTCCTGATTAATATATCCAAAAATTGAAACAAAAAGCATCAATCCAATCAAAATTACTTTGTAAGCGCGCATCCTGTACATGAGATATCCTACAAGGATAGCAATTGTCGGCATCATCATCAGTCCATAACGAACATTGAACCATGAGTTAATTCCCAATCCTTGTACAAAAAGCACAGAATGCCCAACATATAGGGCAATTATGTTAAAAAATAGCGGAGAAAGAAGCGCCAAGGATGCTATCCTAATAGGCTTTTCAATTTTTTTGTCAAACCACAGCATCCAGGCTCCTACTGCCCCTAAAATAGTTATAAAAACATCTGAATTATAAACAACAGCATACATATATGTTTGAATAGAAAAGGGTAGATTTCTTTTTGTGGCAAGATATCCTGCCTGCTCAATTATCTTTTGCTGTGCATTTGCAGAATACGGACCAAAAGCGAAAAATAATGGGTCTTTAAAAATCATTAGATTCCAAAAAAACCAAAGGAATATACCAAAACCCCCAAGAGTTACAAACATTACTACCGCTCCCTCAGCTGTTTTATATCCACGCCTTCTGAGAGTCCTAATGAATACTAATGCAGTTGCAAAAGCGAATAAAAACCACCCGTCATAACGGATCAGTGTAGACAGCATAATCCAAAAAGCTGCTTTTATGAGATCAAATATTTTTTCAGTCTGATGCCAAATCATTAATTCATACACTCCGGCCATCATGGTTGCTATCAGACAGAGCTCTGTCATGGCAGTCGATTGCATATATAAAATATTTAGATTTAAGGCAAATACCAAAACTCCAACAATTCTTCCGAACATGCTGACTCCAAGTTTTTTTAGAAATAAGTAAATCAATAGTCCTGTTGCAACATATGACATCATTGACCAGATAGCCCCTGCTAGACCTGAATGCCACATAAAGTCATTCCAGATTGTTAACGTCATTAAAATATGCGGCAAGGGAAGCCAAACACTCCCAAGCTGAGCAAATCCCGGCTTAATGCTTTCGACAACTCTTCTTGAAATATCCAAATGAGACCTTGCATCGTTATAAGCAATTCCCATCCCATTTAAGTAATAAAATACAAAATCAGCTATTGAAATAGCTGTTAGACAGACAATCAAAGTAAGTTTTTCATTCTTTTCGAAAAACTTTTTTACACTTTGACCCCAACCAAAAGAAATAGAAATACTTTTATCAAACAGGTTTCTGTCAGATTTTTTTAGATGGCCAAGGCTTATATTTTTATCTGGATAATAAAATAAGTAGGCAAGATAAAATCCCGTAACTATAATTATAAAAATAGTTAAATCAATATAATAATCCCACGCTGAAACATGATTTGCTGCAAATGCCTGAAAGACAAATGATTTAGATTCTCCGCCGTTTATAATATCTGCGTTTCTAAAATAGTTATACTTTTGCTTTTGGTGATATTGCTTCTCAAGCGCTATTGCTTCGCTTTTCGGAGGATTAGTAGTTGGTGTAAGGGCACCTAATGTGTTGACAGCAACAGAGTAAGATAATACTGCAAAAAATATCAATAAAAATATATTATACTTTCTAAATTTTGTTAACAATTGAGCGATAAACACAGATAATATCGCATAGGTTGGAATCAAATAACGTGATCCAAAAGCCCAACCTCCTTGGGGATCATCCCACATGGAATACAGGAGGATATTACACAACGCAATAACTACAAGTAAACAAACATTGTTGTTCCACTTTTTGAATGAATAAATAATGCCCAATATACCAAATAACATAATGGGAGTAAAAACAATCATACCGCGGTCAGGACTTAGAAAATGTACATAAAGTCCGGTTAACATATGTCTATTTTGAAAAGCGGAGAAAAATGAAGTATTTGGAATATTGGCCATTTTCTTTTCTTTAATCGCTTTTTTAATAATCTCACTTCCAAGGTTTGGTTTACCGCTCTTACTTATGCTAGTTACTTGATCCAGGGTTCCTGAAAGCTTGAGTGCTCCTCCGTTTGCATTTTGGTTATACCAAAACATAAGCGCGAAAGGTAAAATTATGCCTAAAACCATAAGCAGGCGCTTAAGTGAAAAGCTTACCTTTATTGTATTCTCGTGCTTTTTAAGTGAAAATGTTTTTGCAAGTGCATAAACCGCAATGGGAAACATCAAAATCAGATTTGGATAATCAACTATGAACGCTAGCCCGTAAATTGTCCAAAAAATAAGAAGGGATTTAAGACTATTAAAACGAATTAATATATATATACTCAGTAAAATTAAAAATGTTGAAATATGATGCTGGTAAAGCGTTGTGGCGTAAGCAAAAGCTGGGGAAGCAAAGATAAAGGTAACTGAGGCAATTGAAGCTGCAATAGGATTTGATCCCATTAGCATTGCAATTTTACGCAGTAAGTAAACATTAAGAAGCGCGAAAACAGCAGCTGTAGCAAAAGCTCCAACTTGAGAAATTCCTAAAGCTTTTCCAAATAAATATCCCGGGATGCTCAAAAAAGATATTCCCGGAGCAAAAAGAGAAATATATTTTCCATCTCTATAACCAAGATCAGGAGTAGCCAAAAGCGCAATATCCTTAGAAAATTCCAAAGAGTGATCCTCAACTATAGAATATAGTAAGGCAAAACGTCCGCCTTCAACGGAAGGCTCAAGCGGTCCTGTCTGGCTCCACTTAGGATCAGCAAAATCTGCTGGACTGGGGTTACCGGGAATTCCCTTGACAGATAGCGTTAGGATAAGTCCGCAAAACAGCAAAAATAGTGAATTTTTTATATATTTCTTAATTAACTTCCAGTTCATAGATATCTCCTTACAAATGTACTTTTTATAATTTTTCTTACTCGAATAGTTGAGGGCGAAAATGCTGATTTGAATTCTGAAAAGCTATGAGTCCGATCTATGCCAATTCTTGGGATTATTAGCGGATTAATTTTTTCTTTTATAAATCCATCTTCCATTGTCAACCCCAAACTGTATTTTGCCTGCGAAACATATCGCAGCATCTCTTTTGAGTACTTTCCTTTAGGATAAGCAAAGTAGTTTATTTTTCTACCGAGTGATTTCTCCAAATTTTTTTTTGCCAGAATTATTTCTTTTTTTAACTGCGAAGGCGAAAGCTTGGAAAAATCAGCATGAGTGTTACTGTGACATCCTATTTCCCATCCATTTAGAATCAAGCTTTTAATTTCTTTTTTGTTCAAATAGCTGCTTTTAATACCAATTTCCGAGGCATTTACGTTTTTTGCATCAGCCAATAAAAAGAGTGCAGGCTGAATATTTTGTTCTTTTAAAAAGTCTTTTAACTGTAAAATATTTTTGTGACCATCATCAAATGTCAAAACAATTGAAGGTGTGGTTAGTGTAATTTTGCCATCAATATAAGCTTTAACTGTTTTTAAGCTTATAAATTGATAATTGCTTTTAAGGTAGGAGATTTGTTGTTTCATGGTTTTTAGGTCTATACTAAATCTCCAGCCATCACTAGCTACGCTGTGATAGGTAAGTATAGAAATAGGATTTGCTTGTTTTAAGATCTTGCAATCTATTGCACCAAGTGTGCTGTAAGCAAATCTCCTGGTAGCAATGTAGGACAAAAATAATAGTGATTGTGTTTTATTAAATTTCATAATTATAGGTTAATCTATTATACTATAATAAACTATTAATCGCAAACTATAAGCTTCTTGATATTTGTCTGATATCAAACTTCTGAATATCTATCGGTTTTTTTCCTATAGATTCTAAAAAACTTGTGCATTTTTCATCGTATGTAATACCCAGAAAATCAATTCTGTTGCGGTAAGAGAAGATAGCGGCGTGAAGACGCATAGAAATAAAAGAGTCCATAAGCTTAAATGAGGAGAAGAATTTAATAGGAAAAAATCCTGGGGGTACAATAATCATTGATCTTCTTATGTCTAAGTTTTTTCCAAGTGTTTTATAAATTTTTTGAGCAAATTGTTCATCATTAAAATAGCCATTCTGATAGTCGCAAGCATAAAACCAAAAAGTCGTATCTTTATAATTTTTGTTTAACATTTTTTCTATTTCTGATAGAAGATACTTCTCTTCTTTAACACTGTCAGGCTTAAGTAAAGCAAGTCCCATATTTTTCATTTTGGAATTATATTTTTTCTTAAAAAACTTATCTTTTAGTACTTCCGATTTTGCAGCAAGATTCATTAAGTAACTATTGTCTTTGTATAACCCTGCATGAAGTTTTTTGCTTTTCAGGTAGACAAACGAATGATAATCTCTGACTGTTACAATCTCAGCAAAACGCAGCAAGTGTGTTGCAATGGATAGTATGATTGGATTTGAATTTTTATATATACCAAGACCCATTGCATATATTTTCTTTTTATAAATCCTAGGTATGATAAAATATAAAAGCAGCATGTATAGCTGGTATATGAATCCAATAATTCCGCGGTCAGCCTTACATATGATTCCTCCACCACCTACAATTACAAAGTTTGACTTTCTAACCTGTCTTATAATTGTCAATAACGAATATAATGAGATTGCTTTTACTTTATGAAGACTTTCTGTATTTTTTGGATTGCGGGAAACTACGCTTACTTTTAGATTTTTAATTTTACTCAGTTCATATATTTCTCCCGCCAGAATTGCTTCATCTCCTAAGTTCATAGCGCCAAAATTTCCAAAGATTACGCCACTTCTTTTTCCAGTTGGAAGGCTTTTTTTAATCATGTTTGCAAAATGAAATGTTTTTAAGTTTTTGTATTTATCATTTTTCATATATTTATTTTTTCGTAGAAAGAGCTATGCTCCAGGTAGTCCCAATGTTGCTTTCTTTTCTAAACCTTGATAAAACATTTATAAAAAAATACGCTGAAAAGTTGATAGGGTTTGAAAAAAAACATTTTATAAAAGTAAAAAAATAAACTGATTTTGGAATATCATATTCCGGTTTTAAATCAAATTTAAAATATTTTTGCATTTCTAATTTAGAATTTTTAAACCGATTGGATTGTTTTAGGTGATCTGAAAAATTCCTGGGAGTTTTAAAATATATTGTCGCCTGGTCTATAAATTTAGGCTGAAGGCCCTTATCTCTTGCTGCAAAATAAAGATATGCATCGTTATTAACTATCTCATTTGGCACGTCTATTGATTTTGCAAAAGCTTGTGATAATCCTAAAAAACAACCTTTGAACAACAAATAGTTGTTTCCTGTTCTCCATCTCTTACCAATCTCATAAGTTGCCAAAAGACCGGATTTCATAATTTTTCTAAATATACCTGATGACTTATGCGGCAATCCATTTATTCCAATAAGTCCGGACTTTTTAATACTAACTGAAGCTAAAATTTTTGATATTAATAGATTGTCGGTTATTATAATATCCGCGTCCGTCAAAAACAGAACTTCGCCTTTGAACATTTTAAATATCTGATCCAGCCTTGCTGATTTACCAATTCGTTCTTTACCAGTTACAAGTTTTATTTTTTTGCTGCTTATAGCCCCAACTTTATTAATTGTTGCATCAGTTGATCCATCTGAAATAACAATTATTTCAACAATTTTAAAATCATTCTCTGTTTGCGCGAGTATAGACAGCAGCAGCTTTTTAATATTTGTTGATTCGTTATATGCTGGAATTCCAATTGAGACAGTAGTAATATTTTTCATATCAATAGATTAGCTACCTGATACTAAAGACGCGTATGCTGGCTGAGTGATAGACACACTCTTAATGTTGTTGTCTATCAGCGCATGAAATTCCGATGCGCTTTTGTCCCAGTTGAAGTTTTTTGACCACACTAGAGCATTTTTAGAAAGTAAATCTCTGTACTCATTATCTGTAATTAATTTCTTCATAGCTCTACTTAATTGTTCAATATTTTTTGGGTCAACTAGTAAGCCTGTTTCTCCATCAATCACTGAGTCTATTAAACCGTTAACGCGGGATGCAATTACAGGCGTTCCATTTGCGTTGGCTTCTATGACTGTAATGCCCCATCCTTCAATTTGTGATGGCTGAACAACTACCCAGCTTTCCTTTAGCATAAGATTTTTTTGTTCTTCAGTAGCTTTGCCAACAAATGTGACGTTGTTCTCAAGCTTTAATTTAGACACCAATTTTTTAAGCTTAAGATAGCTTTCACCGGTCCCGATAATCGAAAGGGTGGCATTTTGATGGTCCGTAAGGACTCTTGCGAATGCTTTGATTGCAATATCTATGTTTTTATAATTTTTGAGTCTACCCAAATATAGAAAAGAAGGAGTGACTGTTTTTACGACTTGAGCATTGCTATAACTATACACACCGTTAGAAACAATCTCTATATTTTCTGCAGCAGTAAATCCTATTTTAATTATCTCACGTTTGGATGATTCTGAAACTGTAATTATTTTTTTATTTTTGTAAACAATAGGCATAAGTTTTCCCTCTAAATATGCGGCTGTTTGAAGGAAGGGAAAGTGCAAAAACTCCCTAAATATTTCCTGATGCACGTGATGAATTAAAAGTATCACAGGAATCCTTGAGTATAGAGGTGAGAAAAAGGGAATTCCATTTTCGCAATCTATAATCAGGTCAACTTTTTTCCTAAAAATGAACATATAGTATAAAAAGGCAAAAAGATAAACCGTATATGTTCCGCCTCTTCTTATAATCTCAACCCCGTCCACCTTTTCATTTAATAGACTTTTGTTGTCATTTCCGCAAAAGACCGTTACCCGGCTTCCGGTTTTAACCCACCTTTTAGCAAGCTCATGTATATAAACCTCAGCACCTCCTGCGTAAATATGTCCCGTGTCACGCCAATTAAAAATTAAAATATGATTAAGTCTGTTCTGACTCTTTTCAGGGAAGTGCGTAGTAAGTAAATTGTAGATACTTAGAACGTTCATTTTCATACTTACAACTACTGAATTGAGACCGGTTACAATCAATTGAAGAACAGGATGAAACGTCATCGTTCCATCAAGTGCGTACTTTTTGTATTTGTTTGCTAAATGGAGGCCATGGGTAGTTTTTTCCCAATAATGAGGTTTTGCTATGAGCTGATATAAAGCAATTACTCCCGCCCAGCTCATCAATGCCCAGTAAAAGGGTATGAAAAAAACATATTTCATTAAGTCCCATTCTTTTTTTCTACCACAGGCGATCATATAGTAATAAACAAACAAAAAATTTCCAAAAATCCATGAGAATACAGCAATATAAGAAATAGGCGGGGTGTAAACTGTTTCAAGAAGCGGACCAGCGAAAGCATAGGAAGTAAAATAAAGTATGGTAATTATCCACATTAACGGGTTTATCAGTACAAACAAAATTTTTCCACCTACAGTAAGCTGGAAAACTATATAGTGAAGTATGCCTTTTTCGTCAATAAAGTCCTTATAATTTCTTGTGTGTACCAAGTACGTCTGCATGTATCCTTTTAGCCATCTGGATCGCTGCCGTACCCAATTCTTTATTCCGCTCGTTGCTTCTTCTAACGTTGTTGATTCAATAACAGCTGTTCGAAACCCTTTTTGAAAAAGTCTAACTCCTAAGTCAGCGTCTTCTGTAACGTTAAAAGGGTCCCATCCCTGAAGGGATTTTAGTCTTTCTGTTTTAAAATGATTACTAGTTCCACCGAGCGGGAGACTGGAGCTAAATGACTGTAATCCGGTAAGCATTATGTCAAACCACAGCGCGTACTCTACTGTAAAAAAGCGTGTTAAGTAGTTTGCTCTCGAGTTATAATAATTAAGCTTTGCTTGAAGACACTGAACATCTTCAGGCACTGTCTGAAAACCAAGATAAGCCTTTTTAAGCTGCAAAGGGTCAGGAATATCTTCAGCATCATAAACCACTAAATATTCACCAACAGCCAAGTTTAATCCGTAATTACAGGCTTTTGGCTTGGTTTTGGGAAGAGAAGGAGGGACTATAATTTTCCTAATGTAGGAAGGTAGTATCAATTTATCAAGTATTTTAATTGTTTCTTTATCATCTTCCTCCAGAAGAAGCAGAACGTCCAATTTTTCTTTTGGGTAATCAAGATTGTTTATAGCTTCTAAGAATTGAGGAAAAATATGCGCTTCTTTATAAAGTGGGCATAAAACCGAATAAATCGGGAGTTTTGATTCGTCAATCGATGCCAAATCAGAATTGCTAAATGCCAATTCTCTAGGGCGCTGCATGCTGCTGTATACAACAGCAAAATTGAAAATAACATCCGCAAAATAGAGAATGCTAACAATTGCGGCAACAAGCTTCAGCGTCAAAATTGGGGAGACTACTAGGCCCAAAACTATAGTAATCGCGATCCCTCCAATTGCAGCTTTTTGGATTAGACTAAATGTTTTGGCAGCAGAAAGTGAAAATGGAAGCGTGGTATGGGTGATATATTGTTGCGTGTTGTAGACAATTCCAGCTCCTGTCATGGAGGAAGCAAATTCAGGAAGTATTGCAGTCACTTGTGGCTTTGAATCTAATTTACCAAGAATTATTGCTGCATAATTGCCATACAACTCTCTTAACTTCTCAATTATTGTTAGAAAGTTTTCAGCAGTATTTGCTATCTCAGATCTTAGTGAAGAAATAACACTTCCTTCTGTTCGTGAGAAATCAACTATAACAACTGCGTTGTTTAGGTCAAAAGACCGTATTATGCTCATAATTAGACACTTTAGGCAGGGGATTTTAAAACTATTATATCTTATAGTATCATTTTTGTCAATTAGGAGCGTTTGAAGACAAATCGGTGGTATTCAAACCTAAAATATAGCAATATTAGAGTAGAATCATCTTCAGAGTTTTAAGCTTTACAGTTAAGCTGTTAGTGTTTGAAAATAAAAATGAAATTTTTTCTTTCTCTCTTGCGAATCTTAATGCAGTGTAAGCAGTCATAGTAGATAAAAGTATCCAAATATAGTTAAAATTTCCAGTAGTGCTTGATTTACTTGCTGAGTAGGGCAAGAGATAACTTGCCTTATAAGGATTTAGTTTAATGGTGCTTGCGCCGGCAATTAGTTGATTGTTTTCTACAAGCGTAGCAGTGACTCCTAATACATTAAAAATACTGTCAGAAACAGCCGATATGCTCTCACCGAGTGGCCCAACGCTCCCCGTAGCCGTAGCTCTTGCTGTATATTTACCGTTAACTGTTTGTGACAAAACAAATCCTGTTGAGACATGAAGTGTTTTATTAGCTGGAATATCCCCCAGGTTAAATTCCGCGCCGCCGGCATCTTTTCCATCTTGAATAAGACGAAGATTTAGCTTTGCTCCATAAATCTTACCACCTCCCGTATTTTTGACATCCACAAAAAATGTAACTGTGTCTCCTGGATTTACGTGATCAGCTACATTATTTTTTGAATCTATTGCCAATGCTCCGCCACTCTCCAGACTTGAATCGCTGTTATTTGCTGCATTTACTTTATTTTCAGGTTCAGACTGAGCTAGCTGATTATCTGAGGAGGAGTTTGCAATTTGTTTTTGCCCTCCTATATTTCCATGCCAATTACCAAAAATGTTCAAAAATCCAAAAAAACCGGTAGAATTTATAAAATTACTGTTAATAAAGTTAATCAGTGAAACCGCGCTAAAAGCATTTCCGCTGGTTATTTTACCGGATCCTCCATTTATATTGTTTCCACCAGTATTGGCGTTTGAGACAATTTTATTGTTAACAATTGCAGTATTTAAGATTTCCGTGTCAGGACATAAATCGCAAGTACTACTGTTTTGGTTTTGATCTGAAAGAGCTAAGCTTTCTCCGCCTGGCTGAGCACCAAATTCATACCAACCCACAAAGCTGCCATCCCAATCTCCCAAAATATTTATAAATAAAGATTCTATGTTTGAATTAACAAAATTTTGATTAACCAAATTCAAAACATTAACAACACTTTTTGCGTCTCCTGTATTATTATCCGAGCTAGCTGATGCTGTATTTTCTCCGGAATTTGCGCTTGAGTCTACGGTATTGCCTACAACAGCACTGTTTTGAGAATCTATGCCTGAGGGACAATCAATGCAATCTTGGTTTTCTGGATTTTCAGGCAGGATTATGTTTCCATTTAAGCTACCGAAAACATTAATTGTTACGATGTGTATTGTTGAATTTATAATCGTGAAGTTTACCTTGTTGAGAAGTGAAACAGTAGAATAAGCATTTCCGGTAGATATACTTGAATTCCCTTCACCCGAATCTACAATATTATTGCCTGTGTTGGCTGTTGACACAATTGTATTTGTGACATATGCAAAATTACTAACATTCACAACAGACATATTTATAATAGGATCATTTGGATGATCCTGAATTGCCTGAGTTGCCAACTTATAAGGATCTGAGAGATTCAAATCACCATTTTGATCTACATAAATATTTATAGTCTGCATCACAACGCTTGAGTTAACAGAATTCGAGTTGACATCATTTTCAACGCTGGTTACCGAAACAGCATCTCCTGTCGTACTTGTTGATTCTGAGTTTTGAGAATTAGAATTATTATTACTCGCGTTATCAGATTTTGGTGAAGACCCCGATGATACATTATTGCCTCCGGTATTTGAAGTCGTAGTCGCTTCAGTACTGACAACTGCCGTATTATCATTTGTAGCAGGTGGCGCCTCTGTCGGCGTCACAGACTCATCAAATAATGCAGGGGTTGGCGTAGGGGATACCGAATCATCTGGAGTTGGACTTGGGGTGTCAGTTGGTGTATTAGTTGGAGTTACTGCAGGTGTTTCTGTAGGTGTGAGGTCAGAAGCTACTTCCTGAGCGTAGGAAATAACAGGATAGCCGGCAGAATAAAACAGCATCAAAACCGTAAGACTAATTGCTAAGTATTTTTTAAATATTTTTTTCATTTTTAAGTTTTAAGTTTTAAGTTTTAAGTTTTAAGTTTTAAGTTTTAAGTTTTAAGTTTTTAAATTCTTCTGTCCCGGGGAGAACGCCCAAAGGGCTTTGTCTCCCCGAAGACAGAAAACAAATATAACATTAGCTAATATTAGTTAATGTTTGTATTAACTACTGTTGTTACACAAGCTGTAGAGCTTGCATTTCCTGTGCTTGATCTATTGCTGGAAAGTAACCCAGCTCCTCCTGTTGTTAAATTTAAACCAGTGTTTGAAGCAGTATTAACGTTGTTTCCTACTACTCCTACGTTTGTATTAAAACCAGATCCAGTGTTTGTATTTGCAACCGTTGTTACTGTTGCGTTTGAGCTTGCATTTCCAGTTCTAGATCTATTGCTGGAAAAAAATCCACCAGTTCCCATTGTTGCGTTTAAACCAGTGTTTGAGCTGGTGTTAACGTTATTTCCAACTAAGGCAAAGTTGAAATTTGCTGCAAATGATGGAACTGCAGATGCAGCTAGCATTACCGCTGCTGCTCCTGTTGCAATTAATTTTTTGATCATTATATTTCACCTCCTTTCGTTTTGGGATAGTTTCGTTTAAACGAATCTAAACACTAAAAAACCGCTGTCTGATTTCTCATACAACGGTCCGCAAAAAATAATTGTGTTATTCTTTTCTTCATAACCTGCCTGAATTATTAGATTTTAATTAATAGATTTTAAAATGATCCGTTGGGGCAGAATTAGCGAGCAGCGTGTATATTTTTACACCTAAAACGATTTTCTGTCAATAGCCTATAAAGTTTTATTAATTTTCTCTTACAGATGCGGGGCAGCGGTTACAATTAATCTTTTTTCGTCATTGTAACCTGTACATGTGTAAAGAGTAAGCGTTTCTTTTTTTGTGGGTTCAATAGCCTCCTTTTGATTAGGATATACTGCCGCTATTTTATTGACTTTGTAGGAATACCATTTATTTTTGGTAAATACATAAATACTATCTCCATTTTTTATATCTTTTAAATTGTAAAATAGTCCCGCTCGAGCATGAGCAAAAATTACAGTATTTGAATGTTGACCCGGTGTTCCACTTCCTTCACCATATGAAGCATAAGTTTCTGATGTTTCCCAATAACCGTCAACAATTTTTGCAGGGATAACTTTAAGGTCAATATCAGACTTAGGGATGATTACTCTGACCGGGATATTTTGACTACTTGCTGAGTTAAGCAATTCAGGACTAATAGTGATGGGGTTTTTGCTGACACGCTTTGGTAAAAATGAAGGGATCAACAAAACAGTAAGAGCAAGTAACAACAAGATTACTCCAATTATTTTATTTGCAATCAGATAAAAAACATTTCTTTTTGGAGGTAAGACCTTTTTCTGAGTATGTTGCTTGGAGTTTTTAGATTTACTCTTAGGCATTCTTGATGAGGAACTTGCGAGCTGCCAAGCTTAATCCAAGCGCCGCAAACAATTGCGCAAATTCAATGTATCCGTTTTGCTTTGAGCTTGTATGAGAAAGCCCCTGGACTGCTTGAATAGCCGGCTGAGGAGAACTCGACCTTCCATCTGATCTACCATCGGACCTTCCATCTGATCTACCATCTCCCGGACCACCTGTATTATTGTTAGATGGAGGAGATGTTGGTGTTGGTGTGGGAGCTGAGGTTGGTTGAGCTAAAGTAGGAGTAACACAGTCGCAAGGAGGTATTGTAATCGGAAGTGATGGCAATATTATAGTTGGGACATTGCAATCATTACACTGTGCAGTAACCGTATTGGATGACAAAACTGGCGCAAGCCATAATGCAGCAAAAATTAAAATAAGAGCGAAAAGTTTTTTCATAACAAAAAAGTTAATGGGCAGAGTTTGGGGCAGTTAGTTTTTGGAGTATATTATAAAATTTCCTATTTGTCAACATCCAATTTAAGTTATATAATAAAAAGCATAATTGATTTTTACTCTGTATGAAAAAACTTCTACAAAAATATAATCACAATATTCCATATGTCACACTTGTCTTAACAATTGTATCCACCCTGGCTAGCCTTTATTTTAGTGAGGTTTTGCACCTTATTCCGTGTGTTCTTTGCTGGTATCAAAGGATCGCGATGTATTCCATGGTTCCCGTTATAACAGTTGGAATCCTGTTAAAAGATAAAAATCTTCCCCTCTATATTTTACCCCTGAGCATAATTGGGTGGGGGATTGCGCTTTATCACAATCTATTGTATTACCATTTTCTGCCGGAAAGTATTGCACCATGTACTGCAGGTGTGTCCTGCACAAACCGATTTTTTCAAATCTTTGGATTTATTGATATTCCGCTAGGATCATTTATCGCCTTTACATTAATTAACATTTGTATGATAATATATCTTAAGAATTTAAAAATTAAAAAATAAATTATGAGTCAAGAAGCAAAAGTATTAACAGGTATAGGAATAGTTACGATTCTAATAATAGGATTTGGTGCTTTTTTCCTTGGGGGTAGTTCTACCCCTGAGAAACCTGCTCCTCCGGCAGATGCCAAAGTCTTAGTCCGCCCAGACAGCCATAAAGAGACATCGCCGTCCGCTAAAGTGATTCTTGTTGAATTTGGGGATTTCCAATGTCCTGCTTGTGGTGCTTCATATCCGATTGTAGAGCAGCTTCTTCAAGATTACAAAGGTAAAGTCAATTTTGTGTTCAGAAATTACCCTTTACCTATACATCCGAACGCTATGATTGCCGCCGAGGCCGCGGAAGCGGCAGGAGCTCAAGGAAAATACTTTGAGATGTACCAGGCGTTATTTTCTAACCAAAAAGAATGGGCGGAAAGCAAAAACCCACTGGAGATTTATCTAAAGTATGCAAAAAATATCGGACTTGATACAGATAAATTTAAAAAGGAAGTTGAAGATAAAAAGTACGAATCAAGAATTAAAAAAGACCAGTCTGACGGCAACGCGCTTGGTGTAAATTCCACGCCCACATTTTTTATAAATGGAATAAAACAAACCGGCGGCCTGCCATATGATCAATTTAAAGTAAAAATAGATGACGCACTTAAAAGTAAATAATTTAATAAATTAAGGATTGAACTTGGAGTTTTTCTTAACCAGCTTTACAGTGCTTACAATCTCCATTATTTTTCCGTCTCTTGTCTCAATTTGAGTTGCGCCGGTTTTTTCCTTGTAATCCGCCACCAGATCTGAAAGAGTTTTATTTTTTTCGCTGATGTCTATTCTCAAATCCTTAACTTTCTGAGCCAAAAGAGCAACAGAGGGTTGTGAGCCGATTTGTTTTTTAACAGAAAGCTTTGCTTTTACAGCTTCTTTAGCTTTCTCCGAGTTCTCTCTGTAAATAGGATCATTTTCAAAAGAGTCTTCATACATTTCTCTTTGTGCTTTTAATTCTTCACGTAACTTTGCAATTGATTCAATATGGTTTTGGATCAGTTCATCAAGACTAATCACAACAGCCGCTTCATCCGAACCGTTAACAGCAACGTTTGACGCAGCCGAGTTTGACTCGGACGTTGCATCTCCTACTTCATTATCAATCGCGTCTGACGCGACTGCTTCGATAACCTTGTCGTCTTGATCCATAGATCATTAACTATACTAGAGATTACGTAGCCAAGCAAGCGGCAAAATGTCATCTGTTATAATGATTTTATGAGCAAAGAGGAGAAGGTAAAAGAGATAATAAAAAGGTTGTTAAAAGTGTATCCAAATCCAAAAACTGCTTTACAGTTTTCAACCCCACACGAATTACTTATCGCGACAATCCTTTCCGCTCAAGCCACTGATAAGCTTGTAAATCTTGTAACTCCAGAGTTATTTAAAAAATATAAATCTATCAAGGATTTTGCGGATGCACCGGTTGAAGAAATTGACGCAATGGTTAAGCGTGTAAATTTTCACTTCAACAAATCAAAGTCCATAAAAGGGGCAGCTCAAATGATTATGCAAAAATTTGGAGGAAAAGTACCTGACAACATGGAAGATTTGGATTCTCTACCCGGAGTTGCTCGCAAAACTGCCAACGTTGTTTTGGGAAATGCTTTTCATATCGCCGCGGGGGTAGTTGTAGATACTCACGTTATGCGTTTGAGCCGCAAGCTGGGACTGACTGATCAAACTGATCCAGTAAAGATTGAACTCGATATTATGAAAATTGTCCCAAAAGATAAGTGGATCGATTTTTCTCATTTGTTGATCAACTTCGGCCGTGAATTTTGCCCAGCCCGGCCTCATACATGCGGCGACTGTCCTTTGGGTGATTTATGTCCGGATACGAATTAATTGGAGTTTGTTTGCGCCTTCATTCTTCTTGCCTCAACTTCATCTAAGATTGTTTTTCGCATTCTGACATTTTTTGGTGTAACTTCAACCAGTTCATCATCACTTATGTATTCCAGAGCGTCCTCAAGCGTCATCACACGCGGAGCGTCAAAATGATCAGCTTTCCCATCTCCTTTTGAGCGCATATTTGATAATTGCTTGGTTTTACAGACATTGACACTCATATCTTCTGATCGGGAATTCTCACCAATTACCTGTCCTTTATAGACTGGCACTGCTGAGCCGATAAATAATGTTCCTCTTTCCTGAGTATTTAGAAGCCCGTATAAATTACTCACGCCTGTTTCGTGTACCACAAGAGAACCATGTTCGCGTTTCATTGGCTCACCTGAGTCTTCATCGTATTTATAAAAAGTTGTGTTGATTATTCCCAATCCTCTTGTATCTGTAATAAATTCAGATCTATAACCAAAAAATGCGCTTGTTGGAATAATAAATTGAAGATAAACAATATTATTTACATCAGTTGTCATATCTTCCATTATTGCTTTACGAAGCCCCATTTTTTGCATGACAACCCCTGAATAATCTTGAGGCGTCTCAATAAAAATCCGCTCAAAAGGAGCCATCTTTTTGCCATCAACCACTTTTAGAATAACTTGCGGACGTCCTACTTGAAATTCATATCCTTCACGCCTTAATCTTTCAATAAGTATTGCCAGATGCAGCTCTCCGCGGCCCGATACCATCCATGTTCCATCAGGCTGATCCTCAACTCTTAATGCTGTATCTGTCTCAAGTTCCTTATGCAGCCTTTCGTTGATTTGCCGTGAAGTTTTGAATTCCCCTTCTTTGCCTGCAAAAGGGGAGTCGTTTACTCTGAAAACCATTCTGACAGTTGGTTCTTCAATTGCCAATAATGGCAACGCGATCGGCTCTTCAACAGAAGCGATGGTCTCTCCAATAGTTATATCCGGAATTCCTGAAATTGCTATGATATCCCCGGCTGACACCTCTTTTGCGTCAACTCTTTCAAGTCCTTTAAAAGTCATAAGGGATGTTAAGCGGTATTTTTTCTGAACACCTTGTCTATTTATGTGAATTACATCCTGCCCGGACTTAACTGTTCCGTTATAAACCCTGCCTGTCGCGATTCTGCCCTTATAGTCATCTCTTGAGAGAGTGGTAATAAGTATTTGTAGTGGTTTTTCAGCATCCCCGCTTGGTGGCGGCACATTCTTCAGAATTGAGTCAAAGATTGGGAAAATATCTGTCATTTTTGAAAGATCATCCTCAAGTCCTGCTTTTCCTTCTTTTGCTGAAGCATATACAATGGGAAAATCAGCAGTATCATCATCTGCACCAAGTTCTATAAAAAGATCCAAAGTTTTATCGAGAACTTCGTGAATCCTGGCATCGGGCCTGTCAATTTTGTTGACAACTACGATTATTTTCAATTTTTTCAGCAACGCGTGCTTGAGAACGAACCTCGTCTGCGGCATAGGACCTTCTTTCGCGTCTATTAGAAGTAAGCATCCATCTGCCATGGTAAGAACACGCTCAACTTCTCCACCAAAATCTGCATGCCCCGGGGTATCAATAATGTTTATTTTGTAGAATCTTGTCCTGAGCTTGCTGAAGGATTCCAGTCAACAGAGGCATTTTTGGAAAAAATTGTAATTCCTCGCTCTTTTTCAAGCTCATTACTATCCATGATCAGATCAGTTCCTGAAACTTCTTTATTGAGATCTGTTTTTGATTGTCGCAAAAGTGCATCAACCAGAGTGGTCTTTCCGTGGTCAACGTGGGCTATAATTGCGACATTTCTGATATTCATAATAAATAACCTCGCACTTCGCGAGGCCACATAATCTTACCATTTTAAACCCAAAATAGCAATAAAGTTTACTCCGGTAGAAAACTGTATTGGTATTTAAGAAAATCCTTTACGTTTTTTGCTTCAAGCTTATCTGTCTGTAAAAGTTCAGACATTTTTACAAAAGTGAAACCTTTTTTCTTCAATTCTGTGATTATATTCGGAAGCGCGTTGGCTGTCTCAGGCTCATTGGGAAATCCATTCATATGCAGAACAATTATTGAACCGTTTTTAACATTTTCAATCACATTATTTTCAATAAACTGACGGTCAGTATTAAAGCCGTCTTGTCCTTCTGCATCCCATTGTATGGGCAAAACTCCTGCTTTGGACGCAATATCAAGATCTTTCTGCGAGTAACAACCACCGGGAAAACGAAACGATTTATTTTCAACGCCTGTAATTTCTTTTAATAACTCTTGGGTTTTTTCTATTTCTAACTTATCTTGATCATCATTTGAAGGTAGTAGGCCGTAACAGTCTCCATCAAAGGACGGATGAGAATATGAGTGATTAGCAAGCTCAAATAAAGAATTATTTGCCAAACTCTTGGATAACTCCCGATAGGCCTCAATCCACATGCCTGCTAGGAAAAGAGTTGCCTTTGTATTCGTTTCAGTCAATATGTCGATTATTCGTCTATCATAGTAACTAGCGACAGCTCCTGACTCAAGGTTTTGTTTCATTTCAGGAGTCATATCCGCGTCAAATGTTAAAGCCAGTTGTTTCATGCCCCGATATCCATGGAAAATAATTCTATTTCTATTTGAAGAAAATAAAATTGGGCGGTCTTTTTTTACTTTCCCCAAAATCGGGCTCACCTTCTCAAGAAAAGGTGAAGTCTTTGTATAATATGAATTATCATAAAATAGCATTACCAATCCTTTGCCAGCTCCAAAAACAACAAGAAAAGTTAAAAGCAAGAAAGCAATTTTTTTGATTAAGTTATATGGAAAAATTAATCTTGGTAATTTCTTTCTGGCAGGATATGAAAGGCTAATCTTGAGCGTAATTCCCAGGAAGTCAATTTTTTTACTTTTAGTTATTCGCTTCACAGGAGTGAGTATAGGTTATGGCAGCAGTCTAAATCAAGAGGCACTTCTCACAATTTCTGCACTCTCCAACAAACCTTTTAAATCTGTCTCTATCTCAAGCGTTAAAAGTCCCTGATAGTTTTCTTTTTTTAAAGTAGTTATAAATTCAGCAATGGGCAGCTGTCCTTTTCCCAAAGCCATATGCTTATAACGCATCGGGCGAAGCGAGTTATTAAGATAGTGGGGTTTATAATCGCTAAAATGAATGTTTATTATCCGATCGGCGTTTTCCTTAAAAAAGGAAACAATATTTCCTCCTGCTTGTCCCAAGTGACAAGTGTCTAGAGTTATATAAAAATCATTCTTTTTTAGAATCTCTGCAAATTTTTGCTCATGCCAAACGCTTGGTTTCATAATTGATCCTGCATGCTTTTCCATATTTTCAAATCCGATTTTGATGTCATATTTCTTTTGAAGTTCATGAATTTCTTCTATATACTTTTTGTTAAATATTTGTTTTTTTGCGGAATTCATATGCAACACAATAACTTTTACAGAAAGATATTTAGCAACCTCAAATAATTTTCTTACTTCAGGCATGCGGGTTTTTGTAACAAAACGCAAATCTTGATGAATACTAAATATTTCTATTTTGTTTACAGCTGTGATATTTCTTAAATCTTCAAGATCATGTTCATTTACGAAATTGGGGACTAGAACCTCAACTCCCTCAATCCCTGATTTTTTCATTTCTGAGAATACTTTTTCCGCTGATAAATTACCGAATATTTTATTTTTTACGACTTTATGGAATAATCTTCTTTTTTCAGGAAGTATGTCTGTTAAGAACAATAATACTGATGTTTTCATAGCTTAATTATAGCTGATTTTCTATGTCAATTTTTCGAATACTAAGCTTCATATCCCGGGAAGAAGTCGGCTTTGTATTTTATCTTTCCTTTTCCTATTTCCTGAAGTAGGTCTTCATACGCCATAACCATTGGCTGTGGTCCTGAAATATAGAATAAATTGGATAAAAAGTCAGGAACGTATTTTTTAATTATATCCATATTCAGCCGTCCTGTTTCGCCTTTCCAGTCTTTAGGCGGATTGTCGCTGACAACATATATCGTCTTCACACCAAAGGCTTCCGCTTTTTTAAAAAGGTCTTTGTAGGCAAATTCCTTTGTATCTTTGGCAATATAAAATAAAGTAATCGGAAAAGTGAGATTTTTATCAACCATATACTTTATTATGCTTCTAAAAGGTGTAATTCCTATTCCTCCAGCTATGAATGCATATTCAGTCTTCGTGTCTTTATCCAGTATAAACTCTCCCTCAAGATTTGTGGCGTAAATTTCACTTCCTTGTTTTAATTTAAGAAGAGCATTCTTAAAACTGCTTGGTTTTTCAGGGATTTTAACGGCAAGTTTTATTCTCTTCTCACTGGGACTTGAAGCAATTGTAAAGTATCTTCTGTTTCCACGGGAGTCAGTGTGAGAGTGGGGCAAGCTCCACTCCAAGTATTGTCCCGGAACAAAAGAAACCGGCCTTGTAGATTCAAAGATGAACTCCCAGATCGAGCTTGCTATCTCTTTTTTTTCCTGAAGAACCAGACTATATTTTTCACTAAAACTGACTATCCGGAAAATTAGATTCGCGCTCAGTAGGGAAAGCTCGAGAGTATAATAAACATTTAAGAATGTTGAGTAAAAAACATAAATAAATCCTGAAAAGATTCCAAAAAATATTCTCATTTTTCTATTTGCAGGACTGGTTATCGGCTCAGTCAGCATGACGAAGATGAAAAAAAGGAGTGGTGGAGACAAAAAAGCGCTTTGTAATAAATCAGGTATCCCTGAAAATCCCGCAGACTTGAAACTAAATGCAGCCAGAAATAGCGCGTAGCTGAGGACAAAACTTGTAACCAGATGAAACCTCCGAAGTTTGCGAAGCATCAAAAATCCCCCAATAGCTATAAAAGGAAGCATTATCTTGTCCCCAATCCACCAGCTGGCACCTTGCCCAATTGCAATAGCGGTTATAACAACTGCAAAAGCCGCGGGATTAAAAATGTGTTGCTTTTTGTAAGCAATAACATATTTTGAAGCCATAGCGATAAATGCAGCCAGTGAAAGGAATAGTGTGTTTGATAAAAGAGGCAAGGGACCCACAATTAGGGCCAAGATTAGGCCAGTTATTAACTGAGATTCATAGTTTGGTCTTGTCTTGTATATTCGCGAAAATAGCTGGTTTGTTAAGAAGCAAATCAAAACCAAATATAATCCTGAAGCAAGCAGATCAATGAAGTTATATGGAAGAAATTTGCCAAAACTCAAAACAACTGTAAGCGAATATAAAACAGTGAGGTAATAAAGCATCAGGCGATACATCGTCACTTTATTTAGAAGATTATCAATCGGTTTTAGAAGACTTTGCACAAACTTATTGTAGCAAATAATAGAAGTTAATCAACAAATGTTACCGCGGAGCCAACTTTTCCGGCTCGTCCGGTTCTTCCGATTCTATGTACGTAATCTTCATAAGTTGCCGGAACATCGTAATTAATAACGTGTGAGACATCATCAATATCCAACCCGCGGGATGCGACATCAGTTGCCAGAAGAACCTGAACTGCGCCTTGTTTGAAATCTGTTAATGCACGCTGTCTTTGGCCCTGAGACTTGTTGCCGTGAATTGCTGTTGCCCTAAATCCACGCTCAATTAACATTTTTGTCAGTTTTTCAATTCCGTATTTGGTTCTGCCAAAAATCATTACCTTATCATACCCTTCCATCGCCAAAAGATCGTGCAGCTGGTCAACTTTTTCCCCGGGTTTTACCTTTATAATGTCCTGATTTATATTTTCAGCTGTTTCAGCTGTTTTGACTGATACGGTAACCGGATCTTTGACAAAAGAGCCAAGTATTTCACGCGTTTGTCGGTCAACTGTTGCTGAGAAAAATAATGATTGCCTGGGGCTTGGGAGTAAGGCCACCATAAATTTAATATCTTTTATAAAACCAATATCCACCATTCTATCAACCTCATCCAGCACCACGTTTCTAAAGTTATATAGATTCAAATTTTTTCGCTGGATAAGATCTTTTAATCTTCCCGGCGTACCGATAACGAATTGCGGATTTTGGCGAAGCCTCTGAACTTGGCGGAACATTGAGGAACCACCGATTGAAAGAACACTGGAAATATTCATGCCGCGGGAAAAGGCAATTAGCTCTTCATTTATTTGAAAAGCTAATTCACGGGTGGGCGTAACTATTAGAAAATGCTCGTTTCTGTTCTGTATAGCTTTTTCGATAAGCGGAATCAGAAATGCTGCTGTTTTGCCTGTTCCGGTGTTGGCAATTCCGATTACATCACGACCCTCAAGAATAGGCAAGATTGTCTGATCTTGGATTTGAGTAGGAACAATGTAACCTTTATCAATTATATTTTTCTTAAGTGATCCTGAAATTTTGAAGTCAACAAATGAATTTACAGCCTTATACGGCTCGACTGTTCCTATTTCAACCGCCTTACTGACAAAGCGGTTTATGTCAATTTTTTCGCCGGGATTATTATTTCTACCTCGCGGACTAAACCTGTTTCTGAAACCAGAAGGGTTATTGTTTTGGAATTTTGAACGCCCAGAAACGGATCGTGAATTATTATATTTTTTATACATATTTATAAGATGTGAAATGGAAATTATTTGGCAGAGAATGTTTAAGCTTTTCCGTCTCTTTTAGGAGCGATCAAAAATACTTAAACCTTTTGAGGTAAACGCAGCTGATGCTCTAATCTATTTCAACTTTGTATATTATACCAGATTAAACAAGAAATAGCAATTTACTTGAGGGATTTTAGGATCTGTTTTGAGGCTCTTTTTACCTCTGCATTGCAGGCAATAACAGCCAGTAAAGTAACAATCGGAACGACAAGAACAAGCCCCATTGACCCTGCTAGAGTCCTGACAATCTCATCACTTATATCCTCACTATTTACCATCACCCAGAAAGGTAGTTTTTGTGGATTGAGGATTATAAATAGAAAAAGCGCCAGGGAACTACCGGCGTAAGCAAGAACAAGCGTATTCACCATTGAAACAACATGCTCCCGTCCTATTGAAAAACCTTTGGAAAAAAGTTTTTTAAATGTTAAAGTGGCATCTGTTTTTGCCAATTCAAAAACAGCAGCCGCTTGCGTGGTAGTAATATCATTAAGAGCTCCCAATGTTCCTATAATAACCCCTCCAAGAAGAAGACCTTTAAGATTAATCATACTCGTTTGACCAAATTGCAGGGTTGATGATTCTTCATTAAATCCACTCAAATGAGCAAAGTTTACAAAAAGATAGGACAGAAAAGCAGTCAGCATTAGTGAAATAAATGTGGAAAATAGCGCAATAGTAGTTTGCTTGGAGACTCCGTGTGCCAGATAAGTGGTAAGTAGAAGTATAGCTAGTGAACCATAAATACTTGTCAAGAGGGGATCAGCTCCATGAAGAATTTGGGGGACAATGTAAAAAAATATTATGCTCAAACTTATCGCAAGACCAACCAATGATCCAAGTCCTTTCCAGCCGGCAATTGCTACAACGACCACAAAAAATACCAGAAAAAGATAAAGCAGAGAATTTATGCGGTATGTGTCATAAACCTGGTAACTAAATTTTTTGTTTTGGTCCTGAACTTGAGTAACCACAATGGTCTGTCCTTCGCTCACAGTCTGCTGTGGCGTAAGAGTCGTTTGCAATCCGCTTTCAATTTTTATAATTTTACCTTTATCTTTTCCCTCCAAAACTTGCACTGATATTTTCTGATAACGGTTTTTTGCACCATTTGTTTCTTTTGTCCCCTGACTGTCGATTTTTAGCACTTTGGCTTTTGCAAATTCCTGCTGGGGGAGAGATTGCTTCGACTGAGCAAGAGCGGGGGAAACAAATCCAATGGAAAATAAAATAACCAACAATAATGAAATAATTAACTTCATTTATGTATTTTATTATAACCTATTGAGACTGAGTTTCAAAATACTGCTTGACAAATGCAAATCAGTTGCATATACTAAATGCAACTGAATAACTTTATGAATATAGATCACGACTGTAAAGTTGAATTAAAAAATGCAAATTTGAAGATTACTCCGGCCCGCTTGGGGGTACTGAAAGTATTAGAGAACGCGGAAACTCCCCTTGATATAGCAACAATTACCAGTTATCTAAAAAAACAAAAAATAAAAGCTGATAAGGTTACTGTTTTTAGAATAATTAATGCTTTCACGGAAAAAGGGATTGTTAAATCAATTCACTTTAACGAAGGGAGACTTCGATTTGAGCACGCGGGAGCCGCTGACCATCACCATTTCATTTGCGAAAAATGCGGTCATATTGAAGACATTTCAGATTGCCATATTGACCAGCTGGAAAAAGAGATAAATAATAAGAAAGGATTGCTTATCAAAAGACACTCACTTGAGTTTTTTGGAATTTGTAAATCATGTCAACTCTAACTAATATACTACTTTTTACATTTATCGGAAGCCTGGCAGCACTTGTGGGGGGGTTAATTTTACTAACCAGAGAAAAAATGGCATTAAAAATTTCTCATTTTCTTTCATCATTTGCTGCTGGAATTCTACTGGGAACCGCTTTTTTTGATTTATTGCCTGAGGCACTACACGAGGCAGAAGAGTTGGGAATAGACATATTTTTTTGGACCCTTTTTGGAATTATATTATTTTTTCTGATTGAACGAACAATTCACTGGTTTCATCATCACGATGACTATCATGAACACGAAAAAGAATCCAAAACAACTTTACCTCTTATTATTATTGGTGACACTATGCATAATTTTATAGACGGAGTGGTGATTGCCGCGACCTTTATGGCAGATCCACGGCTAGGCGTAGTCACCTCGTTGGCAGTTTTTGCACACGAGCTCCCACAAGAAATAGGGGACTTTGGCTTAATGCTTCACAAGGGTATGAAACGGAAAAAAATAATCTGGGTCAATATCCTAAGCGCTGCGGCCGCATTCGCCGGTGCTATTATGACCTATCTTTTGGGAAATGTTCTGGAGGGATATATACCGATATTTATCGCAGTTACCGCCGGATTCTTTATATATATTGCGACATCAGATATAATTCCTGAAATTCATTACGAAAAAAGATTCAGACACTCTATGTTTGAAAGCGCATTGCTTATCTTGGGAATTGTAGTAATGTGGGCTGCTGTCACTTTTCTTGGTCACGGACATTAATTTGCTGCCAGAAACTTTTCTATTTCCTTCCTAAGGACTTTCAAGCTCTCATCATCCACAAATGAATAAGCTAAAACTTTTTTTTCCATTTTCTCAAAAATTTTAGTGTTTTTAGTTACTGCTTTTTGATCCACCAAATCAGTTTTTGTGAGAAGCACTATTTCCGGTTTCTCAAGCAACAGGGGATTGAACTTTTCAAATTCCGCTCTGACTGTCTCATATCTTTTTTTCGCGTCTTCCTCAGAAAGTTCGATACAATGTATTATCAATTTTGTTTTTTCGATATGCTTTAAGAATTTAATTCCAAGCCCGCGTCCGGTTGACGCTCCTTCGATAAGACCGGGAATATCAGCAATGGGACGACTCCCCATCATCCCTATGTTTGGTTCAAGCGTAGTGAAAGGATAATCAGCAATCTTAGGATGAGCGTGGGTGAGTACTGCCAGAAGACTGCTTTTTCCGGCATTTGGCAGACCAATCAAGCCAATGTCCGCAATCAATTTTAATTCAAGAAAGAGAATCTTTTTCTGGCCTGGTGTACCGCTTTCTGCGTATGTTGGGGCTTGGTCAATAGAATTTTTAAACTCCACATTACCGCGTCCGCCTTTTCCGCCTTTTGCCAAAAGAATAGGTGTATTGATATCGGTAATTTCATAAGATTTGTCAGTATCAACATCTGTGATCTTGGTTCCGACAGGAACATAAATAGTCATGTCATCAGCGTTTTTCCCATACAATCTTTTTGATTTACCGGCGATTCCCGATTCGGCAGTCAATTTCTTTTTAAAACGGAAAAGACGCAAATCATTGATATTACTTGATCCCTGAAAATATATATTCCCACCGTTTCCGCCATTTCCGCCGTCCGGTCCGCCATGGGAAGTCTGGCCATTTCGCAGAAAAGTTGAAGCACCCGCTCCTCCATCCCCAGCTTTAATCGTGATTGTTACATTGTCAACAAACATGCTTGCATTCTAGCAGGTTTCAGAGAAGAGGGTACTATCTACCAACTTCCGCCGCCTCCGCCTGAGAAGCCGCCGCCTGAGTAACCCCGCCTGAAAAACCTCCGCTTGACGAGGGTGTTGAGGCAATTGCACTGGACATTGAATTTGAGAAGCTATTCATGCTTGATCCAAAATACGTTGCATTAAACGGATGTGTTCCTGTATACCATGTGGGTTGAGTGTTTTTAAGTCCCATTTCTTCCATTGCTTTTGCAAATTTACCGGTCAGCCCAAATACAATCGCGTAGGGGAGAACTTCGTTAAATAAGTTCTTTTTCTCAAAAAACTTTTGTCTGTATTTTTCAGACTTATCAATAAACAGACGGTACCCCTTAATTCTTCTGTAAAGCTCGCGTCCATAAGCAGTTCTTCGTGGCATGAAACGTGAAAATAATAAAAGAATCAATCCGCTAATCAAAATACCAAAACACAGGTCAGCAAAAAATATAACTCCGCTTGAGATAGAAAAACCGATAAAAAATCCACTAAAAAATATCATAAGGATTGCAATGATCAGGTATTTTTGCCTGATTTTTTCCGGATTTGAAGGGAAAAGTCCTTTTGCCACAACATCTTCATATAGCGCTTCTTTTACTTTCCTTAAATCCTCATAAAAGGTATTTTTGAGGCTTGAAATTGTAACTGACGAACTGCTTCCAAATAACTTATTAAGTAGCATTTTTTCATAATCCAAAAGTTCATTATCTGTTTTTTCAATCCGCTTAAGACTGTAATCAACTTTCCCAAACAGCCATTTCTTCTCAACCTCTGTTATTGTTAGAAAACCGCGGGACGCCAGATCTATAATTGTTGAAGTAACATCCAACGTATCCGCCCTTTCATCCATTAAAACACCAACTTCTGCAGGTCGTAGCTTTTCAGGTGATGTAAACTCTACGACAGTTGTTTCATGTGATCCGACTGGTTTGGCTGAGCCGCTGTCTTCTTTTTTGCCCGCTTCGCCGCGAGGCGAGCCAAAAGTTCCATCCCCAAACCAATAGTCCCGGCCATTTTTAAGCCATAAATAAACAACTGTTCCTATCCCAAAAAACAACATAATACCAAGCGTAGTTAGTGATGGCGCAGATATAAATTTCTCCCAAAAAGACTTTGGCCGCTCAACAGTAATAATGGGAACAAGACCCTTTTTATATGCTACTGCAATTGTCATTCCCTGTGATTCACCAAGCGCGCCGTCTGATTCAAATTGCGCCAAACTACCAGAGTCAAGTGATGGCTTACATTCTCTTTTTTCTCCTGCATAACCCTGAAAACAAGCAAGCTCAATAATTCCACTCTGGGGCAACCTAACTGTTGATGAAGCTTTTGAAATAGTAACCGGCCAGCTATTACCGGTTGTGTTCCAGTACAGCTCGTCATGATCGGAAAAGCCGCGTAAAACTCCCCGGGCAATATATGAGATTTCATAGTTATTCTTACCGGTAATAGTTCTATCCGGATCCCCAATTTTAAGTCTGACATAACCGTCAGTACGCGTTGTACTGAACTTTGCCTTATTGCCATTCTGCCTGACAGATTCAACCTCAACTTCAGTATAAGTCTTTTTTCCATCAGCTTCGTAAACATAAGGAATATCACGGTAAATTCCGTGCTTTGATTGATAACCAAAATCAACATTAAGTGTTTCACTTACTTTAACTTCGCCAGATTTTTGGATCTCTATTTGGGAATCAAACTTTTCTATTACCCATCCTTCATCCGCAAAAACTGCATGGGGTATAAATAAAAATAATAGAGCTAATAAAAAAAGTATCAAACGCCTCATATTTATTTTATTATAACCAATGTTGTTATATAATCATAATATGAAAAAGCTCGGATTTCTAGTGGCAACACTTGCCGTATTAATGGCAGGATATGTCTTCAAATCCCCGATCAGTGCTTTTGCGGATAGTATTTTGTACCACTCGCCTTGTGACACTCCCAGAACCTATCATATCGGCTCAATTGACCCGAAATACAACTTAACCCAGGAAAAGTTTATCTTCAGCATCAACCAAGCTTCCGATATTTGGAGCAACGCTGAGAAAAAGGAGCTTTTTAGCTATGATCCCAAAGGCACAATTCAAATTAATCTTGTTTATGACCAGAGGTCATTATTGAATAGCCAAATTAATGACTTGAATTCAAAAGTAAAAGAGCAACAAAATGCACTTGACCCGCAAATCGCTGATTATAAAAAACGCTCAGCGGAATTCAGAGCAAAAATCACTCAGCTGAATAACGATATTGAATATTGGAATGGGAAGGGAGGAGCACCACCGGATGAATATGAGAAATTGATTAACCGTCAAAAAAGCCTTCAAATCGAAGCAGACTCACTCAAAAATGAAGCAGTATCATTGAACCAATCAACAAACCTATACAACGAACAAGTGGGGCAACTTCATCAGACAGTTGATAGTTTTAATCAGGAATTGTCATTCAAGCCGGAAGAGGGCGAATACATTTATGATAATGGGGAAGAAACTATTAATATTTATTTTGACAATTCCCAAAGTGAACTCGAACATACACTTGCGCATGAATTGGGACATGCGCTGGGAATAGGACACAATAACAACGTTTCATCAATCATGTATCCGCGTACTACTGAGGCTATTAGTCTTTCTGCTGATGACAAAGTAGGACTTGAAAAAGCTTGCCAAAAACAAAGCGTTGTTAAAACAGCAGGGACTAAGCTTGCTTTGATTATTAGAAGTTTGAGAATGAGGACTTTATGATTTCTTCTTTTTTACTTCGGAGACCAATATTTTATCCACTCTATTCCCATCCATATCCACAACTTCTATCCTAAAATTCTCTACCACTAATTTATCGCCTGACTTCGGAATACGTCCTATTCTATCCATCACAAAACCCCCAATTGTATGAAAATGTCCGGATTTTTCGGCAGGAAGCTTCTTGATATCAAAGTGCTCTTTGAATTCATCAATTGGAACGGTCCCATCAACCAGATACGATCCGTCATCTCTTTTTATGATTTCCTTCTCCTCCAGCTGGTTAAGGGTAGGAATATCACCCACAATTGCTTCCAAAACATCGTTCAGCGAAACTAATCCCTGGACATGCCCGTACTCATCGATAATGAGAGCTACATGAATACCTGATTTCTTAAAAAGCTCAAGAGCCTTAAGGCCCGTTGTTCCCTCTGGAACAAAAAGCGGTTTGTGAAGATGTTTTCGTAAGTCAATTTCTCCCTCGATTAGGAAATTGGTGAGTATATCTTCAGTTCTTATAACTCCTTGTATATTATCAAGGCTATCCTCAACAACCGGATAATAAGAATGGGGCTTTTTAGTTATTCTTTTTCTCAAAGCTGCAACCGTACTCTCAACATCCAGATAAGCAATCTCAGCCCTGTGAGTCATAAGCGATTGCACTTTCTTGTCACTCATTCTAAATGTTCTTTCCACAATGTCTTTTTCTGCCATTTGAAATACACCGGCTCTTGTTCCCTCCCGGATCAGCATTCTCACCTCTTCTTCACTTACCGCAGGATCTTCCTTTGATTTTATCTGGAAAATTCTAAGTACAAAATCTGTTGATTTACTAAGAATACCAACGATAGGTGAGGCTACAAATGATATAAAATTCATGGGACGTGCCAAAACCTTGGCATACCTTTCAGGATTATTAAGTGCCAGCCTTTTGGGAACCAACTCTCCTATGATTACGGAAAGATACGTAATAATAGTAACAACGATAATTAACGCGAGGGTATCGCCATATGGAGCAACAGCCGGGAAGGACTTAAGATAACCCGCGACATCTGTTGTAATTGTTTTTTCTCCAAAAGCTCCCGCAAAAATCCCGATAAAAGTTATTCCGATCTGAACTGTTGAAAAAAATCTGTTTGGGGATTGAGCCAGGTCAAGCGCGGCTTGAGCATTTTTGTTGCCGTCATGAGCAAGCTGCTTGAGACGGGATTTCCGGGCTGAGATTATAGCAATCTCGGCCATCGCGAATAAACCATTGAGAAGTATCAGGAAAAGAACAATAAGAATTTCCACTTAGTATATTATAGCAAAACTGTATAATATATTTGTGATTGAGCTGAAAGTTAATAAGCTGAGCGGAAAAGACAAAATAATAGGGTTATTAAACGCTAAGAAACCATATGCTATTTTTTTTAAAACACGCTTTGGAATTCACACTTTTGGCCTTAAATTCGCAATAGACGCTCTGATTCTTGATAAAAATAATGTTGTGGTTAAAATCTCGGAAAACTTAAAACCCAATCGCATTTTCCTCTGGCACCCGAAGTTTGATAGAGTTATAGAACTACCTGCTGGGGAGATTGAAAAACGCTGTATCCGACATCAAAGCAAAATTGGCGTAAAATTTCATAGTCAATAGCTTTTTAGCCCTAATTTTAGTAGAATTATCACATTACCGAGTCGTCTAATGGTAGGACAACAGCCTTTGGAGCTGTTTATTCTGGTTCGAGTCCAGGCTCGGTAGCTCAGTGGCCTGACCCGTAAGAAAATAGCATGAAAATTCAGCGTATTGATCATATCGGTCTAGTGGTAAATGACTTAGCGGCAGCCAAGGAATTCTTCCTGGATTTTGGCTTCACGGTTCAAGGTGAAGCCGAAGAACAGAGCGAGCTGCTGGACAAAGTAACGGGATTCAAAAACGCCAAGTCCCACATAGTCTTCCTGCAGGCACCGAACGGCCAGATCACCCTAGAACTCAGCAAATTCCTTAATCCGGCGGATAAGTCGGGATTCCAAGAAAACTTTATCTACTCGCATGGCATGCAGCATCTGGCCTTCGTCGTTGAGGATATCGAGGACATTGTAGCTACGGTGAAGCAAAAGGGTTGGGACGTATTTGTAGATATATACAATTATGAAAACGTTTATAAACTGTGCTACTTCCGGGGCCGGAAGGTATTATTCTTGAGCTAGCAGAGAAGCTGTAACGTAAAACATTATTTCTCTGGAATTTGGGGTTTTTGCTGAATTGTTAATTTATTACCATCAGGATCACTAAAGTAAATATGCCAAGCGCCCCACGGCATTTTTTCGACATCTGTCACTTTAACACCGTTTTCTACAAGCTTATCATGTGCTTTTTTGATATCCTCTACTACCAAAAGAATACTATCAATGGTTCCCGGTGGGGACTTGGTAATATTGTTGCCAATTACGATGGAACATCCAGAACCAATTGGCGTCAATTGCATATAGCGTATCCCTCCATCCATTTTCCAATCGCCATCAATATGAAATCCAAGCTTGTCTGCATAAAATTCCTTTGCACGATCGACATCAGAAACAGGGACTGTTACTACTTCTAATTTCATTTCCATAATATGAGTATACTAAAGAACGTTTATAAATTCAATTAATACCAAAAAAGATATTGAAAACGTATTTATTAAATTTTCATGCTTGCAATGAATTAAAAAAGTTGGTACATATGTATATATGAGAAAGATTCTTGTTCTCGAATTTATCACTCTTGATGGCGTCATGCAGGCACCAGGTGGATCTAAAGAAGATACAGCCGAAGGTTTTAAATACGGCGGATGGATGGGTCCGTACTTTGAAGATAAAGTTGGGGGCAAAGAGATGGGTAAGCAGATGAAAAAAACAGCTGCCCTTCTTCTTGGACGCAAAACGTATGACATCTGGACGGGATTTTGGCCAACACACCCAGAAACGTGGCCTCAAGTAAACAAAATTACAAAATATGTTGTCTCCAAAAACTTAAAAAACCCAACTTGGGAAAATACTGTTGTTGTAAACGATATCAAAGAATTAAAGGAGCTTAAGAACTCAGACGGTCCAGACCTACAGGTGTACGGAAGCGCTAATTTGGTTCAGACATTAATGCGGTATGATTTGGTAGATGAATTTTGGCTTAAAATATTTCCTATTACTTTAGGCCACGGAAAACGGTTATTTGAAAAAGGTACAATTCCTGCTGCTTTTAAACTCGTTTATTCTAAAATTTCACCTACTGGTGTAATTTTTGCTTCATACAAACGCGCAGGAGAAGTCAAAACGAGTGAACTATAGTTAGCAAAATTATTTTTGATAAAAATCCTCTAGAGTAAGCCACTGTCTGGATAAACATAAAGTAATACTATCATCTTTCTTGCAATCCAATTAATCGACTATATTGCCAGTTACGTTCATTTTCTGCTTCTTCCAGTGAGTCCGTTGCTCTGAAAATTGCTTGTTGTGCATAAATTGCGGAACCATAAGCATGCCTCGGAACGTGCGCAGTTGCCACAGCTTGACCGCAAGCGCGAGCTGCCGAGCGGGCGGGACTATCTTCACCCACTTCCCGAGCAGATGCATGAGCATCCAGTGAAGCTTTACGAATAACGTTCATCTTAAATACACCAGTATCTATCCACGTTTTAAGTGTTTCCAGAGCTCTGCGCGGACGATGATCTTGCGAATATTTTTCCTCAAAGTAGGGAAGTATACGCTCGGCGCAATCAATTGCCCAAAGAGCTAAGGTTTTTTGATCAGTTTTCTCAACAAGCACGAGCATCTCTTCGTCTTCGTGTGCAATTGAAAACTTTTTAACAACAGGCATTTAGGATTTGGGCGTCATGTCCGGAGAGGGCTGGAGGAGGGTAAAGCGGTTTCCCTCTGTGTCTTCGCATTTGACATAAATTCCGATACCGGGAATATCCATCTTTTCACCCAGCACTTTTCCATCAGGAGTTTTGTTATCATCAAAAACTTTACCTCCTGCCGCTTTCACATCAGCGATCGCTTTATCAACATCATCAACGCCTATGACACACGAAAAGGCATTCAATTTTTTCTGTTCTTCCTGGTATATTCCGCCATTAATACCAATATCTTTCATGTCACCGGTATTCTCCCCGGTTTTCACGATAATGTATCCGCCGAAATCCTCGCCTTGCTCTTCCATCTTCCAACCAAAAGCACTGGCGTAGAAGTCTTTAGCGCGCTTTGCATCTTTTGCTTCTATTTCAAAATGAACAACCCTATTTGCCATACCTATTTTATACTCCTCCAATTTAGATTAGTCAATACATTTTTGTAAGAATGTTATAATAATTTTATGTCTACATACATTTGCCCCATGCATCCGGAGGTAAAAAGTGATAAAAAGGTGAGATGTCCCAAATGCGGGATGGAATTAGTATTATCCAAAAACGTAAACAAAACACAAACAGCCGAATCAGGTGATATTCAAAACAGTTACAGACCACTGGTTATAATAATCGGACTAATCATTCTGGTTTCTTTTGTTATCACACTACAACAAACTTCATTAGAAGCTTTTAGCTGGAAAAACTTTCTTTCCAACTTCATGGCTGGGTTTTTCATAGTATTCTCGGGATTTAAATTAATAGATCTGAAAGGATTTGCAGAAGGTTACTCAACATACGATCTCCTTGCCAAAAAATGGTTTGCTTATGGCTATATTTATCCATTTATTGAATTGTTCTTTGGTCTTGCAATGATACTAAATTTTTACACTAAACCAATTCTCTGGGCGGAAGTACTCATCATGGCGTTCAGCGGGTGTGGAGTCGCGATCAAGCTCGCAAAAGGAGAAAAATTCCAATGTGCTTGTCTGGGAACTTTCCTCAAAGTACCGCTCACCAAAGTGACTTTGATTGAAGATTTTGGTATGAGCTTGCTAGCTCTAATCCTTCTTTTGAGCGGGTAAGGGGAATCGGACCCTGTAACCTGATTGGCAACCAGGTGTACTACCATTGTACTATACCCGCAATTTATGCAGTATAGCAAAATTTCGATCTATCCTCAAGGATATTTTTATTAGAGCCCATGGACAAAATGCTTATTGACAACATACTTTTGTGTAATATAATATCAAAATATAACATTGTAATAATCCAGTAATAATTAGGTAAAGTTATGAGCGTAAGTATAGAAGCGCCAAGACAAACAGAACCACAAAGAACTGCGCCCCGTCGCGTAAGACATACGACCCTGCCTGCAGGCCATGAATCTCTTAAGCCTTTCGTACAAGCTGCATGGAAAGGGGCTGTAGCCAGAAGCGAAGAACCACTCAACGATCATTTGCAAAGTACTATACCTGACCCAAGCTTAGATACAATGATTGTTGTTGATCGCCTAACCCGAACGCTGCCAACTCGTGGATTAGTAATGCAGTTTCCCAATGATCCTCTTGCAAGGAGACAGGAATTAATCAGGGTGGCTGAAAACATAGCTGCAAAAATGTCACCCGAAGCAAAAAGAAGAATGGTTAAAAAATTAGGTGTGGCAGGTGGATTAGAGGGATTGATAGCAGACAATAAAACCACTAGACCAGAACCGGCTGCTCCTTCTGATGAACCGGTATTAACTCCCGCTGAGCAGAATAGGCTAAACATTAAGAAACTGAAAGCTAGAGTAGGCGTAAACGACGCTGAACGAGAAAAACAAGATGAAATAAGGCGAAGATTGAGTAGTACAGGCAAAATAGATGTCAACACTCCGTTTGTTGATAGATTTGCTGCCCAAGTTGCTATCGTTGCTGCATTGACCCCTCCTGGACGATTGCCAAGGCTAAATTGGACTGGAGAAGGACCATTTCCGGCACCTGGTCCTCGGATTGTGAGCAGACCAAATGTGGAACCCAGGAAGTAGTGTTTAAGCGCAGAGATGCTAAAGCAGCAGGTAGATTTCCTGGGTTAGAAGAAAAAGTTGAGACAATATTGCTGGAGAAAGAAAGAGGAGATGCTAAACCTGAGGCAGCAGTAGTTGTTAGATTTCCTGGGTTAGAAGAAAAAAGAAAACTGCTTGAACTACGAAGAGCAGGCTAATAATCTCTATCCCTCACAGCAAGCTTTGCAAACACCCATGAATTTCTTCGCCACAGACTCCCAGCTTAGATCCTGGACGTTTTCATAGACTTCGCGACTCACCTTTTTATATTCCTTCTCATCCGACAACAACTTATGAATTTTCTGAGAAAGCATCAGAGGATTGTTGGAGGAAGTCACCAGATGCTTGTGTTTTTTGTCAATCAGCCCAGAGACACCGGCCGCGTCTGTCGCGATAACCGGCGTGCCGCAGGCCATAGCTTCAAGCGCCGTCATCCCGAAAGATTCATAATGAGAGGGCATAACTACCATTTCCGCCGCCGCATAATAGCGTTGAAGATCTTTTTGCTCTTTCCTACCGACAAATATTACAGAGGTTGAAATATTCAGCAGTTTTCTTAAAGTTTCCAAATTCTGAAGCTCATGAGACCACATCTTTTGCGCGTGAGACACATCTCCGCCAACAATCCAAAGACAAAGCGACGGATCCGGTATCTCTCAATTAAGATTTTTAACGCGTAAAGCAGTACATCAACACCTTTGAGAGGTTCAATTCTTCCAACAAAGAGAATAATTTTGTGCCCCAGATCAGCTCCGATTTTCCTTTTCGCGCTATTTTTGTCCATAGGATGAAAAATCTCTAAATTTATTCCGGGAATCAGAACTTGAATTTTTTCTCTCGGGCAATCATAAAGAGTTGCAAGATATTCAGCATCATTTTCACTTGTCGCGATTATTCTTTCTGCTTTCCCAACCAAATCCAGCTCTGTCTCAATTCTCTGAATAGTTTCTTTTTCCTCACTTCCACGGGCAACCAAATTTTTCATGAGGGCTAGAGTATGAAAAGTCATAAGCATTGGGAGGCTGAATTTTTTTTTAATATCAAGACCGACAATTCCTGATAAGTAATAATGACAGCTCAGTAAGTCGTATTCCCTGTTTTCTTTCTCAACAAATTTATAAAAGTTTTTTAAGAATTCCGGAATATGATTTAAGAGCATTTTTGGTGGGATATACTTTTGCGGACCTGAAGGCAAATGAATCACTCTCAAATTTTTCATAACCTGAACAATTTTGGGACTTTTTTCGCTTTGGGAGCGTGTAAAAATGTCAATTACATAACCATTTCGCGCCAGTTCTTTGGAAAGCTCAAGAACATACACGTTCATGCCGCCGACTTCAGAGCCCTCATCAGAAAGGGGACAAGTATGATAGGAGACTACAGCCAATCGCTTATTTTGTTTATCCTGAACTTGCTGAATGGACATAGCGCCATTATACTATATAATTAATTTTAGATTTATGACTACCAATATTTATTTGGTCCGCCACGGCGAAGTCCACAATCCAAAACAAGTTTTGTATGGACGTTTGCCAAGATTTAGATTAACGGAAAAAGGCAAACAGCAGATTGAGCAAACAGCGAATTTTCTTAATGATAAAAATATCAATGCTATTTATTCAAGCCCGCTACTGCGCGGCCGGCAAACAGCTGAAATAATTCGAAAAAAATTGAACTTACCCAAGATTTTTTTATTAAACGGACTGCACGAAATAAAAACGTCGGCAGAGGGACAACCTGGCAAAAAACTTGATCTGATAAACCATGACTACTATTCTCCGCCAATCTGGAAAATAAACGATGATACAATGGAGCGAATTGCAAACAGAATGAATAAATCTATTAAACAAATCCTGAAAAAATACCAGAGCAAGTCTGTGGTCGCGGTCTCCCACGGCGATCCTATTTTGATCTTAAAATTATTTCTAAACAATTTACCTCTGCATATATCATCAATCAGAAAGGAGAAGTTTGACATAGCTCAAGGAGGAGTAGTAAGACTGCAACAAATAAACGACCAACCAATAACTGTTAAAAGCGTTTTTACTCCAAAAATATGAAACTATATAATTCGCTTAGCAAGAAAGCAGAAACTTTTATTCCGCTTGAAGAAAAGCAGGTTAAAATGTACGTTTGTGGTATAACCCCATACGACACCACTCACCTCGGCCATGCTTTCACCTATATATCTTTTGATGTATTGGTCAGGTATTTAAAATACAAAGGCTTTGATGTAGTTTACACGCAAAATGTTACTGATATTAATGACCGGGACAATGATATCTTAAAGCGGGCCCAAGATCAAGGAATATCATGGCAAAACCTTGCTAAATTCTGGACAGATAAATTCCTTAAAGACATGCAGGATCTGAATTGGATTAAGCCCGATAACTATTTGTGGGCAAGTACGCAAATTCCCGCCATGACTGAGCTTATTGAACGTTTGATTGGTAGCAAGGCTGCTTACAAAATAAACGGGGGAGTGTACCTTGATATTCAAAAAGTGGATAATTTCGGGAAGCTTTCAGGACTTGATAAAAATAAAATGCTGACTGTTGCCAAAGAATTTGATGAGGATTTGGACAATCCTGATAAAAGAGACCCGCTTGATATAACTCTGTGGAGGCCAACTACTGAAAATCAAGCGCAACATATTCCATCCTTTGACAGCCCCTTTGGGCCCGGACGGCCCGGCTGGCATCTAGAATGCTCCGCCATGGCTATTTCATCACTTGGTGAGCAAATAGATATCCACGGGGGAGGCAGAGATCTTTTATACCCACATCATGAGAGTGAAATAGCCCAATCTGAAGGCGGGACAGGGAAAATACCTTTTGCCAAATACTGGCTCCACACGGAAATTGTCAGCTTTGAGGGAAAGAAAATATCCAAGTCTATTGGGAACTTGGTAATGATTTCCGATCTTTTGAAAAAATATTCTTCCAACGCGATCCGCTATCTATTGCTTTCCCACCACTATAGAAAGCCATGGGAATTTAAGGAGTCTGAACTAATTGAAGCGGAAGAAAAAGTAAATAAACTAAAGCAGAAACTTAACTCTTCTCCGAGCGGACAAAGCATGCCGGACAGCAATTCAGCAATTCAGCAATTCAGCAATTTTTTAGACGATGATTTGAATACGCCTAAAGCACTTGAAATTTTGTTAAAATCAGTAGAGGCGGGATTTGTAAAAGAGGTTAAAGAAATGGCAACAATTCTGGGTTTTGCTATTAGCAATAAGCCATAGGCTATTTGCCGACTTTAGATCACTCCATTGCTTCGCATTTTTTGCGCGCAGCCTGGGAATTGGGTATAGATGCTGGACCTGGCAACGAGTCTTTGGACTGCTGCTTTCTGAACATCAATTGGCGCAAGATCAGCGCGTTCATAGCCTGTCCCCATGCTATTCCACGTTCCAGCCGAGAATTGAAATGCACCGTAATATCCGTTTCCTGTATTTTTGGCAGGGTCCATTCCGGCTTCACAACTACCCAAGGCAGTTATTTGCGCGTCAGTTAGCGACTGGGGGGCACTGGATGCGACAGCTTGGGGAGCAACCGGCTGTTGTACCTGAGTTGGAGCAACATCTGTAGATCCAATTATTGAAACTGACTGCACCAAACTAGCTCCAGAATTTACATCATAGACATAAGTATCCTCTGCTGCTTCAGGATCTTGAGCCTGCCTTGAAATCAATTCCGGATTTAGAATTTCAGGCATTGCAGTTTTATTTTCTCTAACCTTCAAAACCACGCCCTTCTCTAATTGCCAAGCGTCTTTCACTTCAGGATTGTCATTCCAGATATTGGTCCAGTAATCTTCACTACCATAGTAAGCCTCAGCTATCTTTGAAAGGTAATCACCTTCCTGAACGACATAATTGGAATACTCTGCCTGACTCTGAGTAGGGATAATAGATTGATAAGCGACTACGTTGGGAGTCGCAGGGAGAGACGATGTTATTAATGATGACGCGAAAACTCCGGCTAATAATGTAATTATCATATTTAAAAACAAAAACCAATTCGCTCATAATGAGCAGAAGGTTTAGTTAAGCGGTAATTATATACTATTTTGATCCATTTGTCAAGTAGTATAGTTGTGGAAGTTGAGGCTAATGAGGAGTTATCTTAATATCCTATAACATTTTAATCTTTTAATCACATTAATTTATAAGAAACCACTAATTATTGGGTGCTGAGGGTCAGAGTCGAACTGACATAGCCTGTTCTTCAGACAGGTGCCTTGACCACCTTGGCTACCTCAGCGCTATATGGTTGAGTCTTATTATACAATTTAAGAACGCTGTAGGCAAGAATCTGCTTCCTCAATCATTCTCTCTGCAATATTTTCCGCTCCTTTTAGTCCTTCACCTCCATCAAACACTACGTGAGCACGCTCATAATGCGCTCGCGCACTATCTTCTCCACCACCAAAGAGAGATCGCAAAGTAAGGCCAAAGTCTTCAATTCCTGAGCTCGGCCCTGAAATCCTATGAAGCTTTGACCAATCCGTATTGTCCTCCATTTTTCTATTACCCTTAACTGGGTGAAGGGGGATTACCGGCATGGTTCCCGCTCCAGCCAACCCGCTCGCCCAAAGGCGTAACTATCAAATCTGCGGCATTAGCCATCGCAATAGATGTACTTACTGCTTCGTCAGGATCAGAGTTATAAAAAATTTGTACTCCAGTCGTTAAGTCAGGTCGATATTTTGTGACTATTGTGGGATCATAGCCCAAAGCTTTAGCGTGTCTATATACCTCCCCTGACTGCTTCTTTCCATTCCACATATAAATATCGAGCTTCAGTCTACCCTCAGATATCCATTGTCTGACAATTGGGTCTTCCAAAACATTTCTATGCAATGGCTCCATGTGGGCAATTTGTCCTGTCATCAAGTATGCAATCCTCAAAGGGTTTTCGGGGTCCGGCCCTGCTTCTGAAAACTTATCCAGCCGTTCCCTTCGACGCTCGGGGTCCAAAAGTGTGTTCGGTACAATAAAACCGGCAACCACAATCTCTCCTGTGTCACCCATTTCCGAAAGTGTGCTCTTTGTCTCCTCAAGCGGAACAAAAGCTATGGTCTTCGGATCAGCCGCAAGCACTTCCGGCCAGACATCCCCTTCGGCGTAAAAACGGTCTGCTCCTTTTCCCCAAAGCCCATGCAAAGTGAGAAAAGGTTTATCAGAAGGTAAAACCCTTACCAACTCTCTATTGGCCAAACTGGTCAGCATTTGTCCTCCGCTACCTTTGGTGCCACTTACTCTCTTTCTTCCATACCAGTCTTGGAACCTTCCTTCTCTCCCCGCGTGTTTATAAATGGAGCCTATTCCTGTCCAAACTCCGCGGGTTAATAAGCCTCCGTCTTCCTGCCCGATAACCTGAACTGCTACTCCGTTGGGATTTGTCTCGGAATTTGCTAAATGCGGCTCAATACTGTGCCAAAATGTTCTTTTTCCTTGTCCTGCATTGGTCAGCCCAACAACAACTCCAGCTTCAGGATGAATTCTCATGAAGGAATATTATACATCAGGGGAGTAACAAAGAAAACGCTAAGGCAAAATCAGTGTGGACGATGCAGGGATCGAACCCGCGACATCTTCAGTGTAAATGAAGCGCTCTACCAGCTGAGCTAATCGTCCGCCTAAGCTTAATTATAGATGAATTTACCATTTCTATCAAGGTATCTTGTTTTATACTTTCAGCTATTTTAATGAGTGCGGTTTATTGTCTACGTTGTGCTTCTTTTAATTTGGCCAAAGCTTCACTTGTACTGACTGGCGGACGACGATTCAATGATGCAACAATTGGGTGGGTAGACTCCAGGGTAAATGTAAGTGATCCGTCACGCTCTGCACTTTCTTCAAAACCTACCATGTACCGCTCTCCTATGTATACTGCACCTAGTCCCGGGGTAAGATGTACAGGTATACTTCTAAATATTCCTTGTTTTCCTTGGAGCTCCCCAGCGGAAAGAGGCTTAGGGAGGACAGTTCCCGCTTGCGCTCTACTTTCCCATACTACGGGAACAGTTAACTCCCGGGCAATATCTAAAAAGCCGCTAGCCCCTGGTCGATCATAAGCCAGAATTATATCTCCATCAATTATTACCACCTTATCCGGAGGTAGATCAAAACTTTCTAGGTAAGGTCTTGGAATCTCAGCTAAGGGCTTGGACGCTGGGATTTCGCTCGCGAGGGAATCTACTTGATCTGGATTATCATCTTCTGGTCGCGGCATAATACCCGCTATAATAACACAACTTTTCTCACAAATCAACTATAGGATGCATCGTGTGAACATTTGTGCGGATGAGAGGAGTTGAACCTCCACGCCCTTGCGAGCACTACCACCTCAAGGTAGCGTGTATACCATTTCACCACATCCGCGTTTTGCGAAGCAAAACAACTTAAAACTCTGAACTTAGAACTAAGAATGCGTTAGACTTTTGGAAAAGCCAATTAATTGCTTACCCACCTCTTCTGCCATAACTAATGCCTGATTCATTTCTTTCTGATTAATACAACCATCATCCAATGCTAAATCAAGGCCTGCTATCACTTCTTCAAGCGATGTTAACGCCTGATTAAGAAAATGTGCTTTCTTTGTCTGTTGCCCTATTTGACCCTTCAGCAATATTTAAACACACTGACAATGCTGCTCGATTAATTTGATCAATTAGAACAAATCGTTCTGTCGCTGGTAACTTCTTTAATAAATTCTTAACGAGCTTTCTAAATTCCTTTGACTTTTTATATACTGGAAAATCTCTAAATCTAAATAGCATATATTTTGCTGCGCAAAATAACTTTGAACAAAAAACATTCAACTTAGAACTCCAAGGAATAATTGTTCTCTGTTCCTGGTTCTTAGCTCTGTGTAGTTCAGCTTCGCTGAACTATGTGCCGAAGAGGGGACTTGAACCCCTACCTCTTTAACAAGACACGAACCTGAATCGTGCGCGTCTACCAATTCCGCCACTTCGGCGATTCGCTAATGCGAAACTAAAAACAATGGACTTAAAACTTAGAATCATAAACTATCTAGTTCTTAGTTCCGCGTTCTTAGTTCATTGGTTGTATTTTGATTCTATCAAAAGACAGTGGACTTGACAATCTCAACAAATTTTGCAAATATAAATAGGCCCATGAGAAAGTTTTTTCTAACTGCTGCTTTCTTAGCCTCAACTCCTCTTATCTTAATTTTTGGACTTATTATTATGCTTATTATTTATACTCAAAACACACATTCCGTGGCTTCTTCACCAACAGCTGTGTATGCAGCTCTTCCCACTACCCAGAATGTGCTTGCGGCTACTATCATGGAAAGCGATGGGGGAAATGCCGAGAAAATTAGGCAATTTCTGGCCAGCTACAATTCACCCCTTGAGCCATATGCAGTTGACATAGTGGACGCTGCTGATGAGTATGGGCTCGATCACAGGCTAATCGTGGCTATTGCAATGCAAGAATCAGGCCTTTGCAAAACAATTCCTCAAGATTCATATAATTGCTGGGGATTTGGAATTTACACAGGGCATGTGACAAGATTTGCGGATTACAAAGAAGGTATATACACCGTAACAAAAGCACTTGCTACAAAATATAAAAATAAAGGGTTGGTAACGCCAGAGCAAATTATGACCATGTACACTCCCAACAGCAATGGTAGTTGGGCTTTTAGCGTTAACCATTACATGGACAAGCTTCAATAATTCTGCAAGGCAGAATTCTGTGCTATATATACTTCTCTTTGCCAGGAATTAAACCCAAATACTGTTATTTTAATCCTGCTTTACAACACTTGACAAACCTATAGTTATATGATATAATCCCCAACAGATCCTAAGGCATGTGCCCAAAACACATGCGTTAGGATTTTTCTTTGTCCGCCGAAGCTTTAGCGTAGGCGGATACTAAAATGAAACTAAAACTGCTCAAAGTTTTTATTATTGTTTTCTTTGGATTCTTGCTGTCTGCTCATAAAGCATCAGCAAGCACTGCAGGAGCTTCCGCAATGCTCGCCTCGATTGATATTTCATACCAAGAAACAGACAATCGGGCAGAAGTTTTACGAAGTTTCTTAGAGAAATACGATTCTCCTCTAGCGCTTTATTCCAGCAACTTCATTGAGGAGGCAGATAAAAATAATATTGACTGGAAGCTTGTTGCCGCTATTGCCGGGAATGAATCGTATTTTGGACAAATGATTCCTCCGTTTTCCTACAATGGATGGGGTTATGGTGTTTATGGAGATAATGTGCGCAGATTTTCTTCATGGGAAGAGGGTATCGCGGTAGTTTCAAGCGCAATCAGAACGGATTATATTGATAAATGGGGAGCAACAAATGTCTATGAAATTGGATCCATCTATGCTGAGGACCCTATGTGGGCAAATAAAGTTACTAACTATATGAGCAAGATTGAAGATTTTAACAATCAAACATCCAACTCATCTCTTCCCATTTCACTCTAAATAATTTATAATTGAAAATAACTAACTTGGGCGATGAGCGGACGTGGTGAAATGGTAGACACGCAAGTTTTAGGAACTTGTGCTCAAAAGGCTTGGAGGTTCAAGTCCTCTCGTCCGCACTCAACAATAAAACTATGACAAAATCATTAATCGAAAAACAGCCAGACGGAACAATCAAATTGACAATTTCAATTCCTAAAGAGCTTATATCCAAGGCTCGTGAGAAAGCTATAATTGATGTGAGTAAGCACACCAACGTTCCTGGTTTTAGGAAGGGAAAAGCTCCTGAAAAACTGGTTGAGGAAAAATTAAATAAAGAACAAATAGATGAAGACGCTCTTAAGGAACTTCTTCCTATGCAGTATCAGCAAGCAGTTGTGGAACATCAATTGAGGCCAGTTATGAACCCCAAGATACATATCAACAAGATGGAAGAAGGTAAAGATTGGACATTTGAAGCGCTAACCTGCGAAGCCCCAGCAGTTGAGGCCGGAGATTACAAAAAAAGTGTTCAAAAAGTAACAGCAAAAAGTAAAATAATCATACCTGGAAAAGAACCGCAGAAGCCTTCATTTGAAGATATCGCCAAAGCCCTACTTGAAACTTCAACTGTAAAAGTTCCGACAATTCTACTTGAGCAGGAAACAGATAGACTTTTGGCACAGCTTCTCAATGATATTAAAAAACTTGGGCTCAACCTTGAACAATATCTGGCGTCAACCAAACGAACACCGGACGATCTGCGTGCCGAATATTCCAAAAGAGCGGAAGATGATATGAAGCTGGAATTTGTCTTGCAAAAAATTGCAGAACTTGAGAAAATAACAGTTGAGGAGAAAGAGATAGAAGAGGCGATTCAAAAAGCAAAATCTGAGGAAGAAAAAAAGCATTTACAGGGCAATAAATACCTTCTCGCGGCGATACTAAGACAACAGAAAACACTTGATTTTTTGATGAGTTTGTGATAGGATTACGCTGCTATGGCAAGCAAAGTTTCAAAAAAGCGAATAATTAGAAATCACCTTGAAGCAGTTACCAATATTGGTGACTCAACCGGTATTGCAAAAGGTGTGGGAAAGTCTTTAATAGATGACTTGGCGTTGGATGGTGGAAAAGACTTCCTCAGCTTCCTCGGGATGGATACCGGATCTGACAAAAAAAATTCTGCACACGAAGCTTCTTCTGAAGATCAAAAACATGACGCAGACGGATCAATTGATATAGTCAATTTCAAAACCAAATCCTTTGAGAAAAAAGCCAGACATATAGAACAGCGTGTTGAGGCTGCTATTGATTATCACCGTGACATTGTCAGATCTTCCGAAAGAGCATCAAGCCAGGAATTGCAAGTAAGACAAAGTCAGATTCAGCAACTTAGAATGGAGATACAATCCCTTGTAAGCTCAACCAAAATGCTGCAAATGGAATTTGCACAGATTACAACTGAGCAATCAGTCGCAAGCGTAGGAGCATATCATGAGCACTTCTTTGAATGGATAATAAAACAGGTTAAGGCGGCACGCGAAAACGTAGAAAATTCAAGTTCGTGCATGAACATACAGAAAAATAAAGCCGGCAAAAAAGGCTATTGGGGAATGTTCAAAAAACACGGCACAAGCTTCGCCATGTCAAACGAGCGCGGTGTAGCAACCCAGGTCGGATAAACGCTTGACTCGTCAACAAAAGTTTGATATTATCAATTTATGAAATCACAAATTGCATTCACATTGGCACTTCTCCTTACCCGATAGGGCGGGAGAAGTCGTTGTGTTGAAAATCCCGCCAACTGAGCGGGTTTTTTTGTGGTTTTAGGATTAAAAATCAAAAGGAGGTAAAAATTATGGGAGTTAGACAAGAAACAAACGAAAGAGGAGAAAGATTTAGAATCAAGGAAGGAGACCATACATGGCGCAGATTTGCTGCAAAAGCCATAAATGATTTGAGTCCTGATTCAGTCACTGTTAAGCGAGGAGAAAAAGGACAGCTTAGAATTGCGCACGCAGACAATAATCCTTTTGGAGCCTTTGTGCGTACAGCATATTACCTTGATATTTCGTTGGAGGGTATTTATCCGGGTACTGGCGAGGAAGGAAGGGGATTTAACCGTGAGAGAGAGGCAGTAGTTAAAAAAATATTAGCACCAATTTTCCGTGAGCATAGGACAAATGCAAATGAGCCTGGTAATCAAAGGGTAACGTGGCCTGATCCACAACACAATACATGGGAAAGTTTTGCAGCAACCGTAGTGAATGAAAAATATCCAAGATCAGTAACATTAACAGGGGAAAGACAATTTGGTCAATTGGGAGTCTTTGCCGCGCCAGATAGCCCATACAGGCTATTTGAAAGGACAGCGAGGTATACAGCTTCCTCGCTGGAAGATGTTATTCCAGATGCAGATAAACGTGTTGCCACAACGCAAGCCATATTAAGACCCATTTTTTCAACTCATATGGAGAAGCAAGAGGCTGAAAAAACAACGGAAATTGGCGGCGTAGTATATAGGAGAGTTACGGTCAGACCAGCAAGAGGCGCGGATTCGATTAGGAGGGAATTGAGAATTAAACCAAAAGTGGGTAGAACAAGAGTAGAATATGTAGGAAACGGAAGAATAAGATAAATCAATTAATATGAAAAAAGTAATTTACAGTTTGGTAGTACTCCTCATAGCCCCTTAACGGCGGGGGTACGACGTAGTGGATTGAATCACCCGCCAACAGGGTGGGAAGAATCCATTTTTTGCAAATTGACATTCCCTAGGCCGATTTGCTATCATTCAATTAATGGTAGCGCAAAAATTTATTATTGAGATTATTATTGCTCCTTAGGGAGGGTTTCTAGGCACGCGCTTTGAACCTCCCCAACGGGAGTTTTTTTGTATACAAAAATTATTTATAAATAGTATACAATCCGCCAAGAGTGCTCCTTGAGCCGTGTTCGAATAGAACTGAAAAGGCGAAAGGTAAACGACGGCGGATGTGAATTTAAATATGGACAAAGTAACAGTCAAAACAATAGACGAGGCGGAAAAAGTGCTTGAAAATGTGATACGCAAAACGCCGCTTCAGTATAACAAACGGCTTTCCGATTTATATGGGCCAAAATATACTTTAAACGCGAAGATCTGCAAGATGTCCGCTCATACAAAATAAGAGGCGCGTACAACCTGATGAATAGCCTAACGGCAAAAGAAAAATCAAAAGGCGTTGTGACAGCCAGCGCGGGAAACCATGCGCAGGGAGTAGCGATGAGTGCATATATTCTCAAGATAAAAGCTACAATTTTTATGCCTGTAATCACACCTCTTCAAAAAATTAATAAAGTAAAACATTTTGGAAAAGAATGGATAACAGTAAAACTTGTGGGGCAGGTGTATGATGATGCCTCTAATGCTGCGCATCAGTATTGCGAAGAAAACAAACAAACATATGTTCACCCTTTCAATGATCCGCGCACCATATCAGGGCAAGGGACAGTCGGAAAAGAGATTTTGGAACAACTGGAAGAAAAAAGCCTGCCAACCAAAGGAAAAGTTGATTTTGTTTTTTGCCCGATTGGCGGAGGCGGACTCATATCAGGAGCTGGCACTTACATCAAAACAAAATTCCCAGATGCAAAAATCATTGGAGTTGAGCCAAAAGGTGCTCCCGCAATGCTTGAGGCCTTCAAACAGAAAAAAGTAGTGACCCTCAAAAAGATAGACACTTTTGTCGACGGTGCAGCAATAACGACTGTTGGAGAATTGAGCTTCAAGATTGCCTCAAAAGTCACTGACAAAATCGTGGTGAGCGATGAAGGGAAAGTCTGTGTAACTATGGTTGATCTTTACCAAAACGAGGGAATAATCGCAGAACCCGCCGGAGCATTATCGATTTCAGCACTGGACGAATTTGCTAAAGAAATTAAAGGAAAAACTATAGTTTGTGTCTTGAGTGGGGGAAATAATGATATTCTGCGTTATCCTGAGATAATGGAAAAGAGTCTGGTTTATAAAGGCTTGAAGCACTATTTTCTGATTGAGTTCGCTCAAAAACCCGGACAATTAAGACAATTCCTCAATCACGCCCTGGGTCCGAGAGATGATATAGTTTTATTTGAATACATAAAAAGAAACTCCAGAGAAAAAGGACCGGCACTTATCGGGGTTGAGCTGAGTAAAAAAGAAGATCTTTCTCTTCTTCTTGACAACATGGACAAATTGCAGATACGCTATACAAAGATCACAGCAGACGACCCTCTTTACGGGTTTGTGCTCTAATATTACTTCTATATGAAAATTATAAAAACAGATAATGCCCCAGCAGCAGTTGGCCCATATTCACAAGCAATTATAAGCAATGGTTTTGTTTTTTGCTCAGGTCAAATAGGACTAGATCCCAAAACAGGAGAGTTAAAGGGAGCGGATATAATTTCTCAGACAACTCAAATAATTTTTAATCTAAAATCAGTGCTTGAGCAAGCAGGAAGTTCGCTGCAAAACGTTGTTAAAACTACTTGCTATCTAACTGATATTTCAGATTTCCAGAAATTCAATGATATTTACGCAAAGCACTTCATATCCTCTCCTGCGCGGGCAACAGTTGAGGTATCTCATCTCCCAAAAGATGCTATAGTTGAGATCGAAGCGATCGCCGAAATCAATTCATGATCAATCAAGATAGACTGGTACAAACCTTCCTCGATCTGGTAAAGATAGACAGCCCCTCAGGTGATGAAAAAGAAATATCAAAATTTGTTGCGAAAAAATTAAAAAATTTAGGCGGAAAAGTTGTATTTGATAATTATGGAAACCTAATTGCGAAATTTGGAGGAATAGGCGAGTCCTTTATGCTCAACAGTCACTTGGATACCGTTGAGCCGGGACGCGGAATAAAACCAAAAATTCTAGGAGACAAAATAGTCTCATATGGAACGACAATACTTGGCGGGGACGCGAAAGCTGGCGTCGCGGTTATACTTGAAACGCTTGAATCGCTAAAAGAAGATCGTAGAAAGCCTGTCCCCATTGAAGTTGTACTTACGCTGGAGGAGGAGATAGGCTTGAAGGGGGCAGTAAATCTTGATTACTCCAAAATCCATTCAAAAATAGGAGTAACATTTGACGGAGATAAATCAGGCGTTGAAAATATTACTGTCTCAGCTCCGGGATATAACACAGTTGATGTTGAAATTATCGGTTGGGCTGCGCACGCCGGTTCTGAACCGGAGAAAGGAATTTCCGCAATTAAAATCGCCGCCGAAATCATAACCCATCTTGAAGTTGGAAGGATTGATCAAGAAACTACTGCCAATGTCGGGTTGATTGAAGGAGGTAGCGCGCGAAACACAGTCCCTGAGAATGTGCATTTTAAAGCTGAGATAAGAAGCCGCAGTCTTACAAAACTTGAAAAGCATTCCATACATTTTGAACAGGTTTTCAAAATGGTTTCAGCAAAATATCCTGCAGCTAAAATTAAGTTGAATATTCAACGGGAATTTGATCCATACTTTTTTGTGGAAACTCAAGACGTGATACAGCAAATTAGCAAAGCGCTTAAAAAGATTGGGCTGAAACCAAAACTGGGATCAGCAGGCGGGTCATCTGATGTTAATATCTTTTACGCACACGGAATAGAAGCAGTATGCGTGGGTGGCATGTATTACAATCCGCACACAACAAGGGAATATGTTAAAATTTCAGATTTGGTAAATGGAGCCCGATTTTGCGAAGAATTGGTCCTAAATTAGATTCTGTGGGCCCACGAGGAGTCGAACCTCGGTCCACCCCTGTCTCGCTTCGCTCGCAGGCGAACTCGACCTAAAGGTCTGCGTTCCTTTGCAATGTCAATGTAATTGTGGATCTAAGTGGATTCGAACCGCTGACCTCTTCAATGTCAATGAAGCGCTCTAACCAACTGAGCTATAGATCCAATTGCAACAAATAATTAACCAGCTGCCTGCCCCGTTATTCGCTCTTGCGATGCGAGGATGAAAACCTCGAGAGCAAGTAAGAATTTACGGGGAGCTATGAACCCTCTAATCCTCTCATTCTAACAAAATTTTGCCTTGAAAACAATCAACTCAGCACGCTTGACAGGCCTTTCTTCACCTCTTATACTATTTCTGTGGAGCAGCCTTACGAAAGATCAAGTCTCAAACTGTCCAAAAAACAAATTATCGTAAATAATTTTATTGGCGGGCTTTTTTGGGCGCTCGGAGCAACTGTGGGACTTGCGTTTATATTTACCCTCCTCAGCCTAATAACAAAAAATATAAATCTCGTTCCCTATGTCGGATCATTTGTCTCTCAAATAATTGATTTCGTAATTTCACATAACCCCAATCTTCAAAAGTAACTCCTATCTTTATATAAAACAATAATTCGGTTATAATCCAAAGTATGGATAAAAATCAAATTAAAAGCCACCAGCAAATTAGCCAGGAGCAGGATCTGTATGTTATGTCTGAGCTTGTTGGCTCAGGCCTGCCACTATTGACACCCAAAGGGACTGTCCTTAGAAGAACTCTTCAAGCATACATAGATAATTTGTTGGAAAAACAGGGATACCAATTTGTAACGATTCCGCACATCGCGCGAAAAACACTTTACGAAAAATCCGGACATTTAGAAAAATTTTCCGAGGATATGTTTCCGGTTATGAAGACAAAGGACCGCGAATATATGCTCAAACCGGCAAACTGCCCCCATCATATAGAAATTTTCGCCAGAAAACCACATTCTTACCGCGAGATGCCTCAGCGTTACGCTGAAAGCACCACGCAATACCGATCCGAGCAGTCAGGAGAACTTGAGGGGCTCGCAAGAGTCCTGGCTTTAACACTTGATGATTCCCATGTTTTTGCCACACTTGATCAAATAAAAGATGAATTTAGAAGAGCGTTGAATATCAATAAGCAAATGCTTGAGGATTTTAAATTGAATTACTGGATTAGACTATCAGCATGGGATCCAAAAAAGAAGACAAGGTACCTGGGTGATGAGAAGGTATGGGAGGAGATGCAGAATTTAATGGAACAGATTCTCAAGGATTCTAAAATTAATTATAAAAAGGTTGAGGGCGAAGCCGCTTTTTACGACCAAAATGGATCTTATTACAACAGACTCAAACGGAAAAGAATGGCAGGTGTCAACAATTCAGGTGGACTTCAATTTACCTGAAAGATTTAACATATCGTATATTGACGCAGACGGAAAAGAAAAAAGGCCTATCATGCTTCACAGGGCAACTTTTGGATCATATGAGCGTTTCCTGGCAATGATTATTGAACATTTTCAAGGTGCATTTCCCACTTGGCTTGCGCCTGTTCAGATGACGCTTCTACCAATTGCCGATAGACATATTGAATTTGCTGAGCAAGTGAATAAACAACTACTAGATGCGGGGTTCCGCTCAGAGGTTGATACGCGCTCTGAACGGCTTCAGGCCAAAATCCGAGATGCTGCTTTACAAAAAGTACCATTTATGGGTATAATAGGGGATAAAGAAATTGATACCAAAGAGGTATCTGTTAGAATGCGCGGGGGAGAAGACTTAGGTTCCCTTACAAACGAATCCCTAATTAATAAGTTACAAGAAAACATTGATAAGAAAATATAAGCCAACTCAAAAGAAAATATATAGACTTAATCAGCGTATTTTCGCGTCGCCCTTGAGAGTACTGGACGCGGAAGGAAAATTGATTGGGGTACTAACAAAGTTTGAAGCACTGAAGCTTGCCCAGGAGCAGGAATTGGATTTGGTCGAAATTGCGCCAAAGGCACAGCCCCCGGTTGCAAAAATAGTAGATTTTAACAAATTTCTTTACCAACAGGAAAAAAAGAAAAAAGAGGAAAAGAAAAAAGCAAAAGTGAGTGAGACCAAGGAGCTAAGACTTGGTCCTTTTATGTCTGAGCATGATTTGCAAGTGGTAATTAGAAGAGGACGCGAATTCCTGGAAGAAGGACACAAATTAAGATTGGTCTTAAAATTCAGAGGAAGACAAATCGTTCATCCTGAATTTGGACACAAGACAATTGGAAAACTGGTTGAATCATTAAAAGATATATCAAAAATAGATAGGGAGGCACATTTTGAAGGAAAACAATTAGTAGCACTTCTCTCAGCTGAGAAGGGAAAGAAAAAAGATGAAAACAAAACAGAAAGTTAGAGGATCTGTCAGTAAAAGATTTAAAGTGACCAAAACAGGCAAAGTAAAATTTGCCCATCAATTTGGCAGCCACAAAAAGCTGCATAAGTCCAAGTCCAGAATTAGGCGTCAAAAAGAACCGGGAACGCTAACAGGCGCATTTGCAAAGAAGGTAAAACAGATGTTGGCAGTAGCCTAGAAAGGAAATTATGGCAAGAATTAAAAGAGGAGTTGTATCAAAAAGAAAACATAATAAATTACTGGATCTGACCAAAGGCTTCAGGGGTACAAAAAGCACCCTGATCCGGGAAGCAAAAGCAGCCAGTCTTCACGCGGGTCAATACGCGTACAATGGGCGCAAGGAGAGAAAAAGCGACTTCCGCTCCCTTTGGATCATAAGGATAGGCGAGGCTGTCAAACAATACGGGCTTTCTTACAGTGTTTTTATCAATAAATTGAAAAAAGCCAATATTGAACTTGATAGAAAAATTTTAAGCAGCTTGGTGGTTGAGGATCCGGAAGCATTCAAACACGTCGTTAACTTAGCCAAAAAAATATAATATGATTAACTCAGTGAAAAACTTACAATTAAATTGGTATTACTTTTACTTTACTTCTCGCAAAAGCGGGAGGTTGAGTTATGGTTTAAATAACTAAAAAGAAATAAACCAAAACCCAATACCTCCCAAACGGGAGGTTTTTTTATGGGAAAAATAAAATATGAGAACACAAGAACTACAGCGCGACAGAATAGAAATATGGGAAAGAAGAAAATCTGCAAAACCCAGTGGCAAGGATGTTGTTACGGCTATGATATTCCCGCTGCCATGGGGCGCTGGTGTTCATCAGTTTGAATCCCCTGCCGGGACAATAACCGTTGATATGAGCTTTGGAAGAATAAATCCGGCAAATGAAACTCAACAAGTCGTCGTAAAAGGACCTCGGAGTGGCGGGACGATTGTAATGGATCTTATAAATGGAAAGGGAAGAGCAATGCCTAGCCCTGGTGTTGAAGTGGTTTTTGACGCGTCCCGGCTTACAAGCGCGTTGGATGCGGACAATATGCGCTCAAAATCTAGGCGAGGCTGGTAGTCAAATATATTTTTGTTGACTAGCATAAAAAAGTCTGATATACTATATCCAGATGAAGAATCTTATTAAAACAAACGCATTTTACTTTACCTTCGCTAAGCGGGGGTAGGTTTTTGCGTAAAAACAAAAATGCACCTCCGGAAACGGAGGTTTTTTTATGGAAAAAATATGGTAAGAATAGATACATTGAGAGGAAAAGACAACCTAAGAGATCCGGAAGTACAACCAGTGTCAACAATTGCGTACCTTAGTCCAAATGGGAATTTCACGCACGTTGCTGCTTTGGAACTACAGCGGAAACAAAGCGCATATGAAGGAGCGCTGCTCATGGGCATACCATCAATAGATGGTATGTTTGAAGCGGTTGTGTCGGGCGGAGCATCATATGCACTAGTTCCAGTTGAAAATTCAACAGATGGAGCTGTGCCTAAAACGCATAAAAATTTATATGAACGGGAGGGATTACAAATCGTTGGAGAATTCGTATTGCCAATATCGCAAACCCTTTATTATCAAAATATCGATATGGTTAGAATTGTAGCATCCAAAGATTCGGCTCTTGGGCAGTGCAGGAAAAACATCAAACGCTTGAACGATGAAATAAATAAAAAAAGAGTAAAAGAAGGAAAAGAAAAAATTATTCTACGGCTAGAAACCATGGAAAGCACGGGCGCTGCAGTTGCTGAAGCCGCGATAAAACCCTGGATTGCAGCATTGGGAAGTTCCATTTCCGCTGAGGCACAAAAAATTACAAATCTTCATAAAGAAGATGATTTTAACGATAGGGAATCTAACGCAACTACATTTGCGCTGGTTCAGCTTGCGAGAGAGCTGCCTCCTCCGACTGGAAATGACAAAACCACATTTACAATGACAATTCCTGACACGCAAGGATCGCTTGTGCATGCTCTTGATGTCCTTGCGAGAAACAACGTTGATCTGAACAAAATCAAATCAATCGGTAAGGAGAGTGGGACTGTTACATTCTTAATGTCTGCCGACGGCCATTTACAAGATGGTATCATGCAGGAAGCACTTATCGCATTGGAAACAGATCCTGAAAGAGACATTAAGGTAAAAAGACTAGGTTCATATGCCAAAGATGATTATACTCCGGAGGAGAGTGAAGAAACATATGATTTTGAGGCAGCCATTGAAAGAATTGATAAAGAAGCAGGGAATGGTGAAGCAATGGATGAAAATAAAATGATTGCAATCTTCACGCTAAAAGACCACCCCGGAGCACTAAGAGATGCTTTAAGACCATTTGCTAACGCAGGGGTGAATCTTACGAAAATTGACTCACAGCCAAGCGGCATACATAATGAGCACATCTTTTATGTAGCTTTTGATAAAACTACTAAAAACCAAGAAGCTCTATTGGATGAATTAAAGAGACAATCTCATTTTCATAAGGTAATTCCCGGCGGGGGAAAGAAAAAATAAATATATGCTACAATTTAATTATGGAACATGAATTACTGACAATTAAAAATAACGCGCTTTCTCTCATCTTTGACGCGAAAGAGAAAAAAGAGCTTGAGGAAATAAAACTGCAATTTCTCGGACGATCTGGAGAACTTACACGAGTTCTTAAAGGGCTTCCCAAATTATCAGAAGATGAAAAACCAACTATCGGCAAAGTGGCCAATGAGGTAAAAACGATTATTGAAAACGCTATCAAGCAGAAAGAATCGGAACTTGGCAAGAAAAAAGACACAAACTTTATACTTGATGTCACGGAACCTGGTATTAAACCGCCTCTGGGACATCTGCATTTAGTTACACAGGCTATCCGTGAAATAACACGGATTTTTGAGAGCATAGGATTTACCAGAGTCAGTTATCCTGAAATTGAATGGGATTGGTACGCGTTTGAAGCGCTAAATTTCCCAAAGCACCATCCGGCAAGAGATGATTGGGAGACATTTTTCATCGACCAAAAACCAGATAGCAAAAAAGGGCCTGTTGTTCTAACTCCTCACACTTCATCCGGTCAAATCCGGGAATATGAAAAAGGTGAGCTTCCTATTAAGTGCTTAAATATTGCCAAATGCTATCGGAGGCAATCTGATGTCTCACATACTCCGGTGTTTCATCAATTTGAAACAATGGTTGTCGGAGAAAATATATCAATAGCAGATCTTAAGGGGGTTCTTGATTATTTTGTAAAGTCATACTTTGGACCTGATAGAAAATCAAGAATACGACCATATCATTTTCAATTTACTGAGCCCTCATTTGAAACAGATATTTCTTGTGGCGTATGTAATGGAAAAGGCTGCAAGCTTTGCAAGGAGGGCTGGCTTGAGTTGGGAGGAGCAGGTATGGTTCATCCGAATGTATTAAAAAACACGGGTCTTGATCCGAAAAAATATTCAGGGTTTGCATCGGGCTGGGGCGTGGAGCGCGTTCTCATGATGAAAGACGGAATTCAAATAGATGATTTAAGGACGCTCTACGCAAATGATCTGGATTTTCTGCAACAATTTTAATTATGAATATACAAATTCTGGACAGTTGGTTAAGAGAAAATTTAAAGACAAAAGCGTCTCCTAAACAAATTGCGGAGAAACTTTCTTTATCAAGTGTTTCTGTTGAGAAACTTGAGAAAAAGGGCGAGGACTACCTTTACGATATTGAAGTAACCACCAATCGACCGGATCTTATGTCTGTTGTGGGTTTGGCACGCGAAGCAGCAACTGTCCTATCTCACAATGGCATAGCTGCAGAATTCCAAAAACTTACCTTCCCAACTGTAACCACAAAACTAATTAAAGAAGAATTCACTATCGAAAATGATCCAAAACTTGTAAATAGAGTTTGTGCTGTCGTGATAGAAGTAACAGCAAAACCATCTCCCAAAAAAATAAAAGAAAGGCTTGAAGCAAGTAACATACGAAGTCTTAATAATATTATTGACGTTACAAATTATGTCATGCGGGCAATCGGTAATCCTATGCACGCGTTTGATTATGACTTGCTTGCGACCAAAAAATTTGTTATCCGCGAGTCCAGACCAGGCGAGAAATATACAACTCTTGATAATAAAGAATATATACTTCCTGGAGGCGATATTGTTGCAGATTACGGCACAGGAAAGATTGCCGATCTTCTGGGCGTAATGGGTCCTAAGCAAAGCGCAGTTAGCGATGCAACGAAAAGAATTTTATTCTTTGTTGACAACAATGAACCGCATCGTATCCGCAAAACCTCAATGTCACTTGGTCTTCGGACAGAGGCAGCTATTCTTAATGAAAAAGGAATTGATCCTGAACTCTCTATGGATGCGCTTTTGTATGGAGTAAAACTTTATGAGGAATTTGCTGATGGAAAAGTGATTTCTGAAATCATTGACATATATCCAAATAAAGTAAAACGCAACGAGATAATAGTGAATGAGGATAAAATAAACTCCGTAATTGGTATCGCAGTTCCGCTTAAGACTTCATCATCGATTTTGAAGAGTCTTGGATTTGAAGTTGAAATTAAAGATAGATCCCTTTTAGTTAAACCGCCATCTTTCAGAACCCGTGACGTAGAAATCACGGAAGATGTAATTGAGGAAATTGCAAGAATCTATGGATATGAAAACATTCCCAACCGGATACCTGAACTTACCAATCAAAAACCATTTAATTTTTCAAAAAATCAATTCTTTTTTGAAGATAGAACAAAAGACGCCCTTAAGTATTGGGGCTTTACTGAAAGCTATACCTACCCGATGGTTTCAGAAGATCTATATGAGGGCCACCAGACTCTTCAGTAAAAATAAAAAATCCCTTGAATGAAGAATTTGTCTATATGAGGATGAGTCTCGTGCCAAGCCTGTTAAAGGTAGTAAAGGATAATAAAACTCACCCGATTATAAAAATCTTTGAAATTGCAAATGTTTATGAAAAAAACGGCGATGGTCTGCCAAAGCAAATTCAAAAAATTGCGGGAATCGTTAAAAAACCAGGAGCATCTTTTTATGAGGTAAAAGGAGTAATTGAGCAGCTTTTTTTGGATCTTGGAATAAAAAATGCGATCTTTAAACAAACGATGGCCGGTACCGGGGCAACAATTTCTATAGGTAAAGAAGAATTGGGAGATATTGAAGTCTTAGCCCGGGACACAATTGATTTTGAGCTGAATTTTGAACAAATCCTCAAACACGCAACTGTCAAAAAAGTATATAAAACAATCAGCAAGTTCCCGCAATTCGTTGAAGATCTGGCAATTATCGCGCCGGAGAAAATTCAAACAGGAGAGATAATTGAAACAATCAAAGCTCAAAATGAGCTTGTCATCGACGTATCGCTTCTGGATAAATATGAGGAGACAAGAACGTTTCATATTGCTTATCAGAGTGATAGTAGAAATCTTACGGGAAAAGAGGTGGGAGAAATTAGAGAAAAGATTCTAAAAGCTCTAAAAGAAAAACATAACGCACTGCTTAAAGAATAAGTATGAAAACTACACAAATTTATCTAGACGATTCTTATCAAACAGAAATGGACGCAAAGATATTAGAAATCCAACCGGAAGCTGACGGTAAATGGAGAATAATACTTGACCAAACGGTTTTTTACCCTATGGGTGGAGGGCAGCCTACAGATCAAGGGAAATTATCTTCTGATTCATGGAGTGGGGATGTGTATCAAGTGATGATGAAGGATGGGGAGATCTGGCACTACGTAAATGCACAAAATTCTCCGACAGCCGGAGACACCGTACATGGAACAATTGACTGGGATAGAAGATACAAAAACATGAGAGTGCATACAGGGGGACATATAGTGGATTTTGCGATGTATCTTCTCGGATATTCACCAAAGCAGCTTTCACCTCTAAAAGCAGATCACGGAAAAAAAGCTTATATCGTTTATCAAGGGACTGTGCGGGATGAAATAAAACAAAAGCTCGAAGAAAAAGCAAATGAGTTGGTAGAAAAAGATTTAAAGTTTTCTTGGGATTTCCAACCTTTGGAAGCTTTGCAAAAAGAAGCGATTTATCTTCAACCAAATCTGCCGACAAATAAACCTCTCCGAACATTCCGGCTTGAAGGAGTAGGCGCGGTGGCAGATGGGGGAACTCAACTTCACTCGACAAAAGAAGCAGGAAAAATCCTGATTGACGAAATAACATCTGACGAAGAGAATACAATAGTGAAATATTCACTCGGTAATTGAAAATATGTCAGAAATTGCAGAGTTAAGAAACGAAATTAAAAAATTAAAAGAGCGAAATAAAAAAGTGGAAACAAATAAAGCTTGGGAATTAAGTTGGACACGAAGATTAATATTAGCTATTCTTACTTATGTAATAGCAGCCATTACTTTGCAGACATTAAGCAACTCGTCTCCCTGGACGAACGCCGTAATTCCGGCAATCGGCTTTTTCCTATCAACTCTTACTCTTACCCTTGTCAAAAACTTCTGGAAAACATATATATACGGCAGATAATTAAGGAGTTGGCGACAGCGTTGGTGTGATTGCGGCTCCGCTGACTGCTGGAACAGGTGTTGGAGTAGGTTCGTCTTTTTTGTCCTCATGCTTTGGATTTTTTACATCATCCGGCGCATGATACATCTTGTCATCTTTATGGTTTTGCTCAATCCATGCATCAATTCCTTCCTGCCATCTATTTTTGCCGTCAGTCGAAACAGGATCATCTTCGTGAAATATCAGATAGTTTTGCCCATCTTTGCTTTTATAGATAGGCGATTCGCTTGTGGGCTCTGTCCCTTTGACAAAATATTCTGACCTTGTTGGCTGCCCTCCGTGAGGCAAACCTCCGGCCAAAGTATCAATCTGAAGCGCTACCACGCTATCAGGCTTTTGCGGCTGCTCATCCGCTTTATCCTTAAGTACAAAAGTCATTATCTTATTCCAGATAGGCGAAGCTCCCGTTACACCACTGGCAATAACAGGATTCATTGGCGCATTGTTATTGTTGCCGACCCATACCCCAACCACATATGATGGAGTATATCCTACCGTCCAGTTATCTCTTTTGTCATCAGTCGTACCTGTTTTGACAGATACGGTTTTACCGGGGATATTGAGAGCGGAGCTTGGTCCAAACGCCGCGGATCTTGCATTATTATCCAAAAGCATATGAGAAATTACGAATGCTACTCCCTCCGACAGTACTTTTTTTCCTTCCGTTTTTTTCTTCTCGTATAACACCTTTCCTTTTGGATCTGTCACTTTAAGTATTGTGACCGATTCTTGCTTCACCCCTTTATTTGCAAAAACACTGTAAGCCGTAACTTCATCAAGCAAAGATGCTTCACGTCCTCCCAAAACCAGAGACAATCCAACGCTCGCGCGGTTTTTTGCTGTGGCTCCCAATTTTGAATCCCCATTTCATAAGCTTTTCGCATCACAGGCTCTATGCCCACCATTGCGAGCATTTTCACAGCGGGGATGTTAAATGAGTTACCTAAAGCAAACCTGGCCTGCACCGGCCCCTAAATTTTCCATCGTAGTTTGGTGGTGTATAAATAGGGGGTACACCGCTCACTGGAAAATCAGTTTTGGTATCCATTATCAAGGTAGCAGCTGTATATCCCTTTTCCAAGGCCACAGCGTATATAACAGGCTTCATTGATGATCCTGGTTGTCTGGTATTTTTGATTGCGACATTTGGGTCAGGATCAAATACGCAGTCTGCTCCGGAGGTACAACCCTCAGGCGCCGACTTGCCAAAATAATCCTTACTTCCAACCATTGCCAGAATTTCACCACTTTTAGGATCAGCAACTACTGCTGCTCCATTACCCACCTTGTATGTTTTCAATTTATCTACCTCATCCTGCACGATTTGTTCGGCTTTTTCTTGAATTTTGTAATCAAGAGAAGTTGTGACCTGAAGACCTCCTGTAGCAACAGCCTGTTCACCAAACTGTTTTGCCAAAATTTCCCTTACATACATTACAAAATGGGGAGCTTTGATTGCTTCATCGCGTTCCGAAAATTTATAATTTTTTATCTCATTGAATGCATCGTTTGATTCACTTTGCGAGATATAATTATTTGCAACCATTTGGCGAAGAACTGCCTGTGTGCGCTCAATATAATATTTTTGACCACTAAAAGGCGCGTAACGCGACGGGCTTTGGGGAAGACCGGCCAGAAAAGCAGATTCGGCAAGATCCATATCTTTTGATTTTTTTCCAAAATATTGCTGAGAGGCAGCTTCAACTCCTATTGCGGTTCCGCCATAAGGAATGTTATTCAAATACATTTCCAATATTTCGTCTTTTTTATACTTTTGATTAACTTGGATGGCCAAAATCAGTTCTTTAATTTTTCTTGGCAAACTCCGCTCGTTGGAAAGAAGCACGTTCTTTACTAATTGCTGAGTAATTGTCGATCCTCCGGTCAATCCATGACCAAGGAGTGCATCTCTCGCAACTCTAACATAGGCGAGAGGGGAAAAACCATTATTTTTGTAAAAATCCTTATCCTCAATTGAAATAGTCGCTTCCTGAAGCTTTTTGGGGATTTGATCCAACTTTACATAAGTTCTGTTCTCATCCTGATAAACTGAGTAAAGAAGATCTCCTTTTCTATCGTAAATCCGTGTTGCGTCTTTGTATTTTGAAGTCACCAGTTTTCCAGGTGTAGGCAGATCACGAGAGAACCATAAGAACATTAAGGGGATAGCTACAATTACCCCAATTAATGCATACAATGCGTATTTGAATATCTTGTCATTGGTCAATATTCCGGAAAGGTCGAATTTAGTCTTTTGCCTATTTAGTCTGCTGCGCCGCCGCCTGGGTCTGTAATCCATAGAACTATCTATATTATAGCAAAAATTCAAAATAAATATGTTATACTTTTAGAAATGGAGAAGATTGAAGAATTATTGACAAGAGGAGTTGACAAAATTTACCCAACCAAAGAAGTATTAGAAAAAGTTCTAAGATCCGGAAAGAAACTTAGGCTTTATCAGGGTTTTGACCCCACAGGAACACAGCTCCACATCGGCCACATGGTGGGCTTTCGCAAACTTAGACAATGGCAAGATTTAGGACATCACGTTATTTTCTTGATAGGGGACGGCACTGGACAAGCAGGAGATCCGTCTGGCAAGACGAAAGCGAGGGACAAGTTTATGACACAGGAAGAGCTTCGTAAAAATGCAAATGATTACGTCCTGCAAGCCAAAAACATAGTTAATTTTGAGGGAGAAAATCCTGTTGAAATTCTTTACAATGGAGATTGGCTTAACAAACTGAGGTTAGTGGACATCTTGGATATTGCCGGTAATTTTTCGCTCCAACAGTTAGCAGAACGGGATCTTTTTCAAGAAAGGATGAAAAAAGGCGAAACTGTGAATCTTCGCGAATTTCTTTACCCGATTCTACAAGGATATGATTCAGTCGCTATGAAAGTAGATCTTGAAATTGGCGGATCCGACCAAACCTTCAACATGCTTGCCGGCAGATCTCTTGTCAAAACAATGCAAAACAGAGATAAATTTGTTATGACGACTCCGCTCCTTACGGATTCTGAGGGTCGGAAAATTGGAAAAACCGAAGGAAACATCATAGGCTTAACAGATCACCCAAATGAACTGTTTGCAAAAATAATGGGCCTATCCGACGATGTAATCGTAAAAGCATTTGAATATTTGACTGGCATTCCAATGGATTCAATAAGCGAAATTGAAAATAGAATTAAAAAGGGAGATAATCCAATTAAATATAAAAAACAGCTTGCGTATGAAATCACAAAACAGTTAAACTCCGGAGAAGAAGCTGAAAAGGCTCAAAGACATTTTGAAAAGACCGTTCAGGATAGAGAAATCCCAACCGACATCCCAGTGGTTGCTGTTAAAACGGGCAGAAATATACTAGATGTTCTTGTTGAAATAGGTCTTGTCCTTAGTAAATCTGATGCGAAAAGATTGATAGAGCAAGGTGGGGTGGAAATTGACAATGAAAGAATTATGGATGGCAATTTGCCTTTTGAAACTTTAGCAAAAAATGAAGAGACTGTTATTCAAGTTGGCAAAAGAAAATTTGTTAAGGTAAAAATAGAAAAATAATTTGTTATAATATACCTTATGGAAACTTTTGGAAAACACAAAACTATTTGGAAAGTAATTATGATAGTAGCAAGCCTTGCCCTAATCGCGGCAACATTCCTCCCGTACATTACACTATTAAATCAATAATAACTTTATGAGTTTGCAATCTCCTATTACCCAGGGAAGCAGGTCTCTTAAAATGTTTGCCGGAAGACTGGAAAAACTCGGAATTTTCACATACGAAGACTTTCTTTTTCATCTTCCAACTCGTTATGAAGATTACTCAATAATCTCCAAAATAGGCCAAGTCCAAGCAGGAGAAACAGTGACTATCCAAGGGAAGGTAATAGATATTAAAAATCAATACCTAAAAGGTAGGCGGATTAAAACTATTCAAAAGGCAATAGTTGCCGATGAGACCGGCAAAATCGAGCTAGTATGGTTTAACCAGCCTTTTCTTATAAAATCCTTGATTGAAGGAAGCGCCGTTTCAGTCTCCGGCAAAATCGAATCATCCAAAAAAGGATTATCTATCTCTTCACCAATTTATGAAATAATTTATGAGAATCAACCAAATCCTATACACACTGGGCGCTTAATTCCTGTTTACCCTGAAACAAAAGGAGTATCCTCCAAATGGTTAAGGCGGCAAATTCATAATACAATTGATCAATACGAGGGCGAACTCGATGAATACCTGCCTTTAGATTTAATTGAGCAGAATAATTTTTTGGATTTAAAAACTGCGATAAAAGAAATTCACTTCCCCGTATCCTTTGATAAGGCGGAAAAAGCACGTATCAGACTTTCATTTGATGAATTACTTCTTGTCCAACTCGCAGCTGACAAAAGAAGATATGCGTGGAAAGAAAAAAATACAATAAAACCATTTAGTGTTGGGGAATATAAAAAAGAGCTTGATGAGCTCATTGCTTCTTTGCCGTTTCAACTTACCAATTCTCAAACCAAAGCAATAGGGGAAATCCTAAGAGATCTTGCAAAAAATAAACCCATGAACAGACTTTTGCAGGGTGATGTAGGGTCGGGTAAAACAGTTGTAGCTGCAATCGCGATATATTTATCTTTTTTGAACGGCTATCAGTCAGTATTCATGGCGCCAACCGAGATACTCGCCAATCAACATTTTGAAACAATTTCCAAACTTTTATCTCCCTTGGGAATTAAGGTTGAGTTAGCAACTGGTAGCAACAAAAGTATAAAGGATAAAGTATTAAGTATAAAGCAAAATAAAAACGTCGAAAAAAAGCTTAATACTTTATACTTTCCCCTTGATACTGACATATTGGTCGGGACACATGCTGTGCTCTCGGAAAAAGTTAAATTTAAAAAGCTCGGCTTTGTTGTAATTGATGAGCAGCAGCGCTTTGGAGTAGCGCAAAGAGGAGTAATAAGAGGCAAAGGAAAAAATCCACATCTCTTGACCATGACCGCTACTCCGATTCCGCGGACAGTCGCCCTGACAATGTATGGCGACTTGGATCTTTCCTATTTACATGATATGCCAATGGGGCGAAAAATTATCAAAACATGGCTTGTGCCGCCTGAAAAAAGAGATCCCGGATATGAGTGGATAAAAAGGCAAATTAAAGAAACCAGCTCGCAGGTATTTATTATCTGTCCTTTCATTGAAGAATCTGAAAGCATGCAGACCATTAAAGCAGCAAAGGGGGAGTTTGAAAGACTGCAAAATGAGGTTTTTCAAAACTTCAAACTTGGACTACTTCATGGAAGACTAAAATCCAAAGAAAAAGAAGAAGTGCTCAGCAAGTTCAGAAAAGGTGAATTTGATATTTTAGTGGCAACACCTGTAGTAGAAGTCGGAATTGATATTCCTAACGCGACAATAATCATGATTGAGGCCGCTGAACGGTTTGGTCTTGCCCAGCTCCACCAATTAAGAGGCCGTGTTGGAAGGGGAGAGAAGCAATCTTATTGTCTTTTGTTTACAGACAGCAAGCAAGCTCAAAATTCACAACGACTTAAAGGGATGGAAACTCTCTATTCGGGAGCGGAGCTGGCTGAGCTGGATTTAAAACTCCGTGGACCGGGTAATATGTATGGAACTGCTCAGCATGGGATCCCCAAATTAAAAGCTGCCTCATTTTCTGATACAGATTTAATTAAAAGAGCCAAGCGCGTTGCTGACCGGATATTTTCTGACTTGGCAAAATATCCAAAGTTACAAGAAAAAGTAGATATCATAACTGAGCAATTAGTCTCACCTGATTGATTCAGGCAAATACTTGACAAATTACCTATAGATCAATTAGGCTTAAATAGATGAATAAAAAAATATTACTTTTATCCGCACTGCTTTTTGTCTTTTTTACGCCTGTCACCTCAGCTCACGATGAACCTACAAGCTCCTCAGCAAAACCTCACGACATAAAACAACCTGTTATGCGGGTAATGGAGCAGAAAGAAAATTTTAAGATAAAAAAAGAAGAATCCAAAGAAAAATATCAAGAGAAAATAGACGCAATGCGGCTTGAATTTAAGGCAAAACGTGAAGAATTCAAAGCAAAACTGGCAGAATTGAAAGATACTCGCAAAAAAAATATTGTTGAGCACGTTGATTTGAAACTTTCCAACATAAATAAGAACAGCACGGCTAGGATGAGTCAATCACTCTCCAAACTCGACACTCTTCTTGAAAAATTTTCATCCCGTGCCGCCATTCTCAAAACCGAAGGCAAAGACACAACAGAAGTAGACGCAGCAATAGTTACCGCAAAAGCTGCAATAAAAACCGCTACAGAAGCAGTCGCGATACAAGCAGCCAGAGAATATGCAGCTGAGATCAAAGACGAGCAAACTCTAAAGAATACTGTTGGTGAGGCAGTTAAATCTTTGCGACAAGATCTGAAAGCAACACAGGATCAAGTTAAAATTGCCAAAGAAAAAGTAATGGATGTCGCAAGAGCTCTTGCAAAATTGCATTCACCAAAAACCACATCAACACCCAGCGCAGCAGTTGAGTCGGGTATATAATAATTATGGAAGAATCACAAATTCAACCAACACCACCTGTAACCTCACAGCAACAGCCTTCAGCTGTACAACAATCCAAAAACAATAAAAATCTCTACGTTGTATTTATTGTCGTATTAATTCTGGCAGCTGGAATGGTTTTTTATATAATAACAAATAACCGAAATCCAGTAAGCAATCAGGCACAAAACAGCTCTATACCTACTCAACCACCAGTAGTTTCTCCAATTTCAACCGGTTCTGCTGAAGAAAAAGAAGTCGAGCAAGTTGATGTGATTGATACAGCACCCACAGATTTTCCCGAAGTTGAAAAAGACGTTCAGGGATTATAAGTTTTTATCACCCAAACTATCAGCCAGTTCCCCTTGCAACTAAAGCCAAAATAAAGTAAAATAGAGTTAATGTCACAAGAACCAAAAAGACGTCATTCAATTGCCCGCAAAGGCAAAAGACGCGCAAGTATCAAACTTACTGTTACCAAATCAGTTGTTTGCAAAAACTGCCAAAGCCTATATCTTTCCCATACCGTATGCGCAAATTGCGGTTTCTATAACGGAAAACAGGTAGTTGCCACCAAAACAGTCAAAGCTCAGCCAGCCGAATGAAAACATCGCATGACCCCAGGCATAAAAAAAGACAAAGCATCGTTCAGCAACTATTTGGAGTTGAATTTCACATCCAGTCAGTAAGCGCTGAAACGGAAAAAGTAATGAAGTATAAAGATACTATTGATAAAAATATAAGGGACGCGGCTCCTGATTTTCCGGTTGAGAAGATTAATAAAATTGATTTGGCTGTGCTTAGACTTGCTACGTATGAATTATTGATTGATAAAAAAGAACCGCAAAACGTAGTAATTGATGAAGCGGTTGAGTTGGCTAAAGAATTTGGAGGGGAGACTAGTCCTGCTTTCGTAAATGGGGTATTAGGCCACATACTTTCCTATGAACACACTACCTAAATTCAAAAATCCCAAACTACATCGATTGGCTTTTATTCACCGTTCATATTTAAATGAGTCAAAGTCCGAAACCGAATCCAACGAAAGACTCGAGTTTTTGGGAGATAGTATAATTTCTTTTGTCATATCCGAGCATTTATACAAAACATATCCAGGTTTTGATGAAGGTATTCTAACCAATCTTCGTTCTTTGGTAGTAAACACAAAAAGTCTTGCAAAAATGAGCAAGAATCTAAATTTCGGCGACCAGCTACTCCTCTCAAAAGGTGAGGAAGACTCGGGAGGGAGAAATAATCAGTCTCTTCTGGCAAATACATTTGAAGCATTTACAGGCGCACTGTACATAGATCAGGGGATAGATGCTGTATCTAAATTTTTAAGCGATGTACTCGTTCCAACAATCGCGGAGCATGTTCAGAAAAAAGTATTCAAAGACCCAAAGAGCCTACTCCAGGAACAAATTCAGGCTAAAAAGCAAAATTCTCCATTATATAAAGTGCTTGAAGAAGTTGGGCCTGCACATGCAAAAAGATTTACTATTGGAGTATTTGTTGCAAATGAACTCCTAGGACAGGGGAGTGGCAAATCCAAACAGGAAGCTGAGGAAATAGCAGCAGGAGCAGCTCTTGAGAAGATAGGTAAACTCTGATACAATATAGATCTGCTAATAGCAAATGGCGTATGGCAAATAGTTACCATAAGCTATAAGCACTTAGCCATAAGCAAAACTATGTCACTCGTAATAAGACTTACAAGAACAGGAAAAAAAGGAGAACGTAAATTCCGCGTAGTTGTCAAAGAAAAGCGTAGTAAGCGTGATGGCGGCTATATTGATCTCTTGGGCTGGTATAACAAAACAAAAGATATGAAAAATAAGAAAATTGATATGGAAAAATACAATCGCTGGATAGCTCAAGGCGCGCAGCCTAGCGCGACTGTTCAGGAAATTGTTAAGTAATAACTATCCGTTAAAACCAAATTTATGAAAGATACTCTTCAATACATTATTTCCGCAATTGTTGATGACCCCGATGCTGTAAAAATTGAAGAGAAAGAAGAAGATGGAATGCTCAACCTTGTTGTAACGGTAGCCAAAGATGATATGGGGAAAATAATCGGAAAAGAAGGAAAAGTTATAAGAAGCATTCGCAATATCATGAAAATCAAAGCGATGAAGCATGACGTGCGGATCAATATCACCCTCGCCGAAATCCCCCAGGAATAAGCCATCTGGTACAATCAAAATGTGTTAACTAATCTTCTTGAACTAAGTATCGTCTTTGTTGTTCTTGCTTTAATACTTTTTCCGCTTGCTTTATCTTTATCTTTTTTCTTCGGCGCACCTTTTGTCGCAACGCCTAAAAAAATTATTAAGGAGATGATTACACTTTCTGAAATGAAATCAACCGACACCGTTTTTGATCTGGGCTCAGGAGATGGACGGGTACTAATGGAATGTGCAAAAGTTTGTAAAAAAGCAATTGGATATGAAATTAATCTATTTTTAGTTGCCTGGACAATGATTAAAATAATGATAGGTCAACAATCAAAAGTAGATGTGAAGTGGCAAGATTATAATAAAGCCAAGTTCAATGATGCTACAATTATTTTTTTGTACAGCATTCGCGGATTTATCCCAAAGCTTCAGGAAAAACTCAAAAAAGAATTAAGGCCCGGAACAAAAATCATTTCCTACAAATTTCCTTTATCCGGCCTCAAGCTTATTAAAAAAACTAAAACTGATATTTATCTTTATTTGGTTAAATAATCTTCGAATCTGCTACAATACAGGTATGATTCTTCGACTTTGCTCAGAATCATATTGAGTTTATCGAAATATGAAAATAACGATTTTGACACTTTTTCCCGAAATGTTTGCAGGTCCGTTTGATCATTCAATCATCAAAAATGCCAAGCAAAAAGGACTTGTGGAGATAGACTTTGTAAATATCCGTGATTTTGGAGTTGGGAGACATAGAATGGTTGATGATACTGAGTACGGCGGGGGAGTGGGAATGGTAATGAAAGTTGACGTACTTGATGCCGCAATTAAAGCATCAAAGATCAAAGATCAAAGATCAAAGATCAAAGAAAAGATTGTATTGCTTAGCGCGACGGGCCAAACATACAATCAAAAAACAGCAAAAGAATTTTCAAATCTTGACCATCTGATACTAATCTGCGGACATTATGAGGGAGTTGACGAACGAATAAAAAGCTATATTGATGATGAAATTTCAATCGGGGACTTTATTCTTACGGGTGGAGAGATTCCTGCGATGCTTATAATAGATAGTGTCGCGAGGTTGATAAGCGGAGTCTTGCCACCTGGCGCGGTAGAGGACGAATCTTTTTCCAAGATAGACGATCAAACTCTACTTGAATATCCGCACTATACTAAGCCTCAAATATATGAAAACGCTGAGGTACCTGAAGTCTTGCTTTCCGGAAATCATCCAAAAATAAAAGAGTGGAGGAATAAAAAAGCCCAAGAGTTGACGAAAAAACTCCGCCCCGATCTTCTAAAAAAGCGGCACAGCGGATGAAGTCCCCGCTTGGGAAGTATTTTCTTGAACGATTGAAGTTTCCTGCCAGGCAGACAATTGCCGGATCAGAGCCTGCTTTGAATCGGAGACAGAAGTAATTAGCTCATCTTCTTTAAAAGCAATTTTGGGTAAAGTTTTGTAATAAAAATGCATATCAATAATTAGAGAATTAGAATCTCCCTTAACATTTGTGATTTCAACCACAGGAATTTTTTCAGCAATTTCAGCTAGAAATTTTTTCCCTCCATCTGTACTACCTTTAATATCTACAGTAATATCTATGGCCACAAGGTCGCTTTTGTGATCACTTTTGACTTGGCCGTTAGTCTGCGCTGGCTTATCAAGCTGAAAACTAAAGTCAGAAACAGAAACACCTGACCTAACTGAAGCTTGAGAAATTACATTTAAAATGCCCTCAAAATCTTTGTCTGCCGGAAGAGAACGGGTTACGACCTGCAGCTGAGAGTCAACTACTGATTTATCCAAATTATTCATAAAGTTTATATTTTCATTTATAGTTTTTATTTTTGAGCCTAACGCAACTGCTTCTTTTCTTATTGAAAAATAAATTTGCGCCTGCGGAAGAATTATTTGAAATATAAGAAGGATGCACAGAAGAATTGCAGTAATAAGAATGGATAAAGAATAATAATTTGAATCCTTATATCTGTAATAGAAAAATCTTAAATCGTTGTGTCCAAAAAAAACCCTTTTATTCATAAAAAATTCATATTTACTGTAAGAAGAAATCCATTTTTCTTTTCATCTGAGGAAAGAGATACAATTTTTACTTGAGAAAAATTTTTAATTGAAGTGCCGTCTTCTGTTAACGCATTCAAAAAAGTATCAAGATCCTTCAACGAATTACTGGCAAGAGTGACTGAAAAGTTTTGAGGATTAATATCAACCGAATCTATAGAAACACTTGAGGGTAGTTTGGTTTGGATAGAATTCAGCACTTTATCAAAATATGGACGCTTATCAACCAGCTCCTGTATATCATCAGCTCTATCTTTAATCAACGCCAATTTTACAATATCCGCATGAGCCGTCGAAAGGCTAAATGAAGCAATCTTTTCCTGCTTTCTAAGCTGAGGGAGAGGGGAAAGCGCAACAAGAATAAAAAATATTATAGATGAAAGCGAGACTATAAATAAAAGGCTTATAGCAACTATTCTCAATGACCTTTGCTTGTTGTTGATGTGCTTTGGCTGGATTTTATTTTTATAATCCAACAGGTTTATGCTATTATTCATATTCTTTAATCGCCAGTCCGCAAGCTATTACATATTCAGGACCAAGCGGCTCAAGTGCCTTTGGAACATTTGCTATATTAAGCATTTTCCAGGGATTTGCAGTCACCGTTTCAATTCCTATGTTTTTTACAAAATAAATATCAATTCCAGGAAGATTGGCCGATCCTCCTGTTAATAAAATTTGAGAAATTGGGGATTCGTTTTTATACTTTTCGCTATAAAATGCTATCGCCTTTTTCACCTCAGAAATTATATTTGCAAAAATTGGCTCAATTGCTATTCCTACTTTACCGTCTAAGCTTTTATCAGAGAATCCGTAAGTCTTTTTATATTCTTCAGCCTGACTTGTATTTAATCCAAAATTTGAGGCTATTGCGTGTGTCAGTGCAACTCCACCCAAAGGAATAGAATAATTAAATACGATAACACCACTTTGTGCTATAGATAAAGATGTGTTTAAGGAGCCAATATTTATAATAAGAGAGGTCAAAGAATTATGACTTTTAATTATACCTCGTATTATGGAAAGCGTTTCTGTTTCAACCGCGACAACAGATAGTCCGGCTAATTCCAAGATTGTTTGATACCTCCTAATTAACTGATTGGGGGCAGCTACCAAAAGCACCTGCATTTTTTCTTCAGTAATAACCTCTTTGGGGCGTTTAAGAATTATCCAATCAAGCGTCATGGTATCAATTGCTGCGGGCACATGTTCTTCCGCTTCCCAATAAATCGCACTCGATAATTCCTTGTCTGACAATACGGGCATGTCGATTACTTTTGTAAAGATATGATGCTCTGGAAGAGCAATATTTACCTTGTTGGTGGTAATTTTAGCATCTGTTACTAATTTGCTTATGGTTTGAGCCAACTCTTGATGGTCAAAAGGGGATTCCGACTGTATGCCTGGTGATGGATTGGGAACAGAAATAGCACTATTATATGACAAAGCATCATTCTCACGATTAAGCCAGACAGCTTTTATCTTAGAAGTACCAATATCCAATCCAAATGAATTACTTTTCATTATTTAGGTGAGAAAAAAATAAAAGGAAATAGTTCGACAGGCAGTTTGGGGTATCCGCGAAAACTAACAATCTTGCGTTGAGTAGTATCAGAGATTCCCGTTGCTGTTATAACAGTCCCCTGAGCCGGTAAATCAGCCGGAGCCTTTACTCCGGCAATCGTTGGAGCATATAAGGGAATAATCCTCATCAAAAGACCGGATGTCACAGCTATAGTATACTTATATCCAAAAGTCTTCCCGCCAAAAGTATCGCCAGGAGTCAGCACGCGTAGTGGTAGCGGTGAGGTTGTTGTTTGAAATTTATTTACAGCGGCACGCGCAGAACATGGATCCAGTAAATACTCAGTGAGCTTAGGCGCTGCTTTTGATCCGGAAATTAATATAATTTCAAGAGCTGCTTGAGTCGTAGAGCTTTCCGGACCGGTATTGCATACCTCGCCCGCAGTACCCCAATTTACAGTTAAGTTTCCGCTCCATTGACCTGTAAAATCTGGGTGATTAGATAACCAAACATCAATTGGTTCATCTTTGAGAATAATTGCACCGTTATGAAGAACAATTTCAGTTCCTGAAAGCGGCTTAACTAATGTTGAGTAATGCGAATTATTGCCAAGTGATGTATCAGCAATAGGAGTAGGATTTGCCAAAGTACGTTCAATTCCTGCTTCTGCTGCTGAAAAGGCGCGTTGTGAACTCTCATCCTCACTTGATATACGAATATTTGCAGTGCTTCTTATGGCTACCGACAATCCCACAGTTAATGCCACGACCATAACCATAAGAACAATAAGAAGGGTTTGTCCCGCCTGCCAACGACTGGCACTGGCGGGCAGGCCACTCTCCAACCGCTTTATTTGAAATTGTTTTATAAGTTGGCTTTTTTTATATTTTTTCACTGCAAATCTATCGTAACAAGCTCACAAGACTGTGTCAACCGCGTTCATGTAAACTTGAAATGATCAACCTAGATTGAAGCTACCTGAGGCATTAAATCAAGAGGTATTAATATCTCTTCTTGCTGTTAGTTTTCTTAATCTCAAACCCATCACCACTATCACAAGCCCCAGTACTCCAACAACCCCCAGTGTAACCGGTTCAAGCAAAGGGTTTCTCCTTTGTATCTTCACATTCAGTTCATATCTTTTAACATTGTCACTTGCTGCAAGAACCATTTTTTGTTCTCCTGTATCACCATTGTAGGCAATAATGACTGTGTGTTCGCCTTTTTCTACCTCTTTGAATGTTGCTATACCTTTATCATTTGTCTTTGCTTGTCTTGGGGTAGAGTGGAGAGTAACCGAAGCCCCTCCAACCGGGTTATTCTCCTCATCTGTTACCTTTACATCTACATCATAGGTCTTGTCCTGAGCGGAGTCGAAGGATTCTTTTTCCATCTGATTTTCTTTTGTTTTGCTGCTATCACACTTGATCTTTAGTTTCCAACCTACTTCCAGCAGAGAGGATGTTTTAAGCGTAGGGTAAGTGTCTTGATTAAGAGTTGCTATCTTTTTGTAGTCTTCTATTTTTCCCAGCTTTTCCTTAGCAATTGAGGAGAGGGAATCACCTTTCCTGACAGTGTAGTAGCTGCAGACTAAGCTTCCATCTCCTCCAGCTCCTGTCCCATCTCCCTCTTCATCAACAGGAGTTAAGCTTGATTGGGTTATCAGGTTACCGGTTGAATAGAATGGGAGAGTCTTGGCTGAGATCTGATTTGACCATTCTCCTGTGGCGCAGCCATTACCTGCTCTTACTCTAAAGTAGTAGGTGGTTGAGGGGTCAAGGTTTTGGACTAGATAGGTTCTTGTTCCTTTCCCACCTATGTTGGAAGCAGCAAAGCTGTATACTCCTGATTTGGTTCCGTATTCAAGTGTGTAGTGATCATATGGATCAGATGCATCGGTGAAGGTAAGAAGAATAGAACTCCCTCCTTTGGGAAGAGCTGAGTAGAGGTTAATAGGTATAGCTCCAACAGTGGTAGCTGTACAGACAGGTGAGTCTGTGGTTGATCGGGCAGGCTGAGTTTGGATATTGCATGAGGAGGGGTTAAAGCTCCAGTTGGTATTATTACCAGAGTCTATGCTATCACAAGTAGCTAGGATAACACTGTTGATATTGTGTGAATCCTGGACATCAAGGTATTGCATGTTACGTGGACCTTGAGGATCAATATTCCAGGCAGTACCAGGGGTTGAGGAACGCAGAGAGAGCTTGTTGCCCGAGTCTGTACCTCTGAGGGTGAGGGTGCCGAGGATTGTTTGGGTGGTACCTGAGGAGAAGGTGAGGGTTACCGGGGGTAGTTCTTGTCAGATTGTAGAAGGTGGTTGTATCATTGATGTGCTGACCTATACCATCAAAAACAATTGTTCCATTATTGTGATTGAAAGTACCTCCGGTGTGATTAAAGTTTCCGCCCCCCCCTACAGTCATCGTGCCTGAAGGTGCGGTGAAACTACCTGCGGTAATATTAAAATTGTCAGTGAAATCCACCACTGTATAGTTTCCTAAATTTAATGTGGCTCCATCTACATTAAAACCACTTGTGGATACCAATCCAGTAAAACCAGATATAACTGCAGTAGTATTGAAATTGGATCCTCCCGCTGTGCTTCCAAGCGTCAGAGTACCGGTACCGGTTAATGTTCCGTTGAGTGTAATTCGGCCTGTTTGTGGATTATTTCCCAAAGGGAGCGTGCAATCTGCATTGACGGTTGAAAATCCATTATGAAGGTTTACTAAATTAAAAGTTGCATTATTACAACTCAAAGTTTGAACAGTTGTTCCATCAAACGTCACCGTCCCACCATTGGCATTGAAGGTACTACCTGAATCAGATATAAAGTTGGATGCGAAGGTTGCAGTGCCCTCTGGAGCCGTAAAGATAGCGCCTGAATTAAGGTTAAAGCCAGCATTTACATCAAATATAGTGTAGCTACCGAAATTGTAAGCACCATTAACAGTAAGAGCGTTCGAAACGAGGCCATTGAAACCCGAGAGAGCTCCTCCTGAATTTAGGGTAAGCGTAGTGATATTAGCCGTAAGTGTGCCACTTCCCGATAAAGTACCATTGAGCACCACATTCCCACCTGCTCCCACAGTAGGATTATTTCCCACAGGCAAATTACAATCACTGCTTATAGTTTTTGTCCCGGCAGGATTTGCAATAATGACAAAGTTGAAGACCGTATTATTACAGCTTGTAACACCGCCAGAGGTATCCAAAACAACTGTGCCGCCATTGGCATTGAACGTAGTTCCGGAATTTATAGTGAATGTGCTCCCAAAGGTTGCAGTGCCCGACAGCGCCGTAAATACAGCCCCCGAACTAAGCGTAAATATGCCGTTCACATCAAACGTTGTATAACTGCCAAAATTATAATTGGCACCAGATAAGGTAAGTGCACCCGTTACCAAACCACTAAACCCTGATAAAGTTGAACCACTATTAAGAGTTAATGCGTTTCCAGTTCCGGCTGTTCCCATAGTCAGTGTTCCAGAACCAGATAATGTGCCATTAAGCGTAAGATCTGCGTTGCTATCACTCCCTACTGTTGGATTATTGCCCAGAGGCAAGTTACAGGTGCTTCCAACTGTTTTAATAGTCCCTCCAGTATGCGCAAATGTAACTAAATTAAATGTAGTATTATTGCAGCTCAGGGTAGCCGTTACTGCTCCATCAAATGTGATGGTCCCGCCATTGGCATTGAAGGTGGTGCCGGAATTGAGTGTAAAAGAACTGGCAAAGGTTGCAGTGCCCGACAGCGCCGTAAATACAGCTCCAGAGTTGAGTGTGAATGTTCCATTAATATCAAAAGTAGTGTAAGTGCCAAAATTATATGTAACGCTGCTAATCGTTACCTGTCCAGCAACCAGTCCACTAAATCCTGACAAGCTTGAACCACTGTTGAGCGTTAACAAGTTGGTTGTGGCTGTAGTCCCTATTGTTAGGGTACCAGTGCCCGACAAAGTACCACTTAGGGTAAGATCAGCATTTGCATCTGCACCAACAGTTGGATTATTTCCCAGAGGAAGGGAGCAGTTGCTACTGACTGTTTTTGTGACATTCGTGGTATGCACAAAAGTTACAAGGTTAAATGTAACATTGTTACAACTTAGGGTAGCGCTTGCAGTCCCATCAAAAGTGAATGTCCCACTATTATGATTGAAAGTTGGTGACCCGGAGATAGTCATAGTATTTGATATTGTCGTTGAGACGCTAGATGCTGTAAATGTGCCTCCAGACAAAATAAAAATATTCAAATCCAGTGTTTGCCCCGCGGCTGTAAATGTGCCTCCCGCTTGTTGAAAAGTGGAAGTTGGAGTTAAAGATCTGGCCAATGTAATAGTGCCAGAGTAAGTTGAGGCTATATCTATTGTGACTATTGTCCCACCAAAACCTGCATCAACAGTGCTATTCTTAGTTGAAGTAGAATTAAAAATCGCCGTGTCCGCTGAGGCAGGACAGACATCAGTAGTCCAGTTGGTACAATCTGACCAGTTATTGGTTGATCCTCCTCCATCCCATGTGAGAGAAGCAGCATAAGATTTATTAAGGGGAGCGGAAAACAAAAAGAGAGCCAGAAGAATACAAACGGAAAAAAGAGAAATGATAAAGGAACTCAAACGGCGGTGCATATTTTAAATAAGCAGTAACTAACATATAGTATGCTATTTTGAAGCAGAAAGTCAATGGAGAGGGTAGGAAGATTGAATTATTTACTGGAGTTTCTCAAAGTAACCGAGGTTTGGAATGGAATTGAACCGGTAGCCTCAACTAAATTACCAGCGTTTTTAGAATCCAACGTGAAGCTAAAATTAATAGTTGGCGGATCGTCAGGACTAGCCTGAGAACATGTAAAAGAACACTGAGTTACAGTCACAGCATTTGTATCAACGAGTGAGGCCCCGTTTGAAGCGATAGTACCCGTTGAACCTGTAGAACATACAAAAGTAGTCTTACTGTTGTCCGAGAGAGACCTGATGGCAATAGGACCATCTACTGCAGAACAAGCAGAATCCAGACTCTTAGCGTACCTTACTTGTTTTACTATTTGAGATAGTGCGTTGTTGCCATTTTGCTTCAGACTCACCAATCTATCTGACTTACTGCTTGCACGAAGAGTCGCAAAAATAATCGATACAATAACTGTTCCTGTTGCTGCGAACAATGCTACAATTACCACCAATTCTACCAGGGTAAAGCCCCGCGGGGAATTTCCAATTTGCAATCTCCAATTTCCAATCCGCTCTTTATTGGTTGATATTTGATATTTGAAATTTGATATTTGAAATTTGATATTCATGGTCCTTGTACCGGATTAGCAGTGGATAGACAAGAGGTAATTTGACTTTTATGACAAAAACTACCGCCAGAACATTTTCCATCACTCCAAGAAACTGTTGCTGTCGCTTTTGCTACGCTTGAAGCACAGCCGGGAGTTTGTTCAATTGAAACCGACCGGATAAAATTATCCACATTTTTAATTGTGCATGAGGGAGAAGAAGTAGGCAAAGTTGAGGCCCCTTTGCTCAAACAGAAATTTCCGCTATAGCCTGTAAAGGCTGCATAGTTATTATTTCTAGTATTGCGAGTAATCTCAATTCCCTCCTGGGCATACTGGGTAGCAAGGCTTTGATCCCTACCATATCCGGCGTTACTCAAAGACGATGCAACAATTACAGCAATACCTGATAAGATAATACCAACTACGCTTAGTGCTAATAGTGATTCAATTAGTGTTTGACCCTTCATGCTTTTATGGTAAGGAAATGTTTCCAGTATTGTTAATAATAATTGACTTGGTTTTTCCATAACCGCTAATAGTGATTGTACCAGGAGCTGAAACCGTACCTGTGGATACATCAAAAAGAACGCTTGTCAGACCGCTTCCAAAACTTACTTGCCCGGGTAGTTTTTTTTGAGTAATCAGATGATCACCTGCGCATACTACATCAAGATGATAATCCTGACCCGAAGGGGTTATAACCACTTTATATCCATCGAGAGGATTGGTTCCGCAGACAGAAGGCTTAACCTGGGAAATAGCTCTTGACCGGGCAATATTCAAAAGACTCGAAAACCCGGACATACCGGATCCAAACACCTGAGAACTATTGTATGAACTGAAAACCACAACACTCATCATGGAAATTATGCCGATGAATGCAAAAACAATTAGAAGCTCCATAAGAGTAAACCCTTTTTTCATGGATTAGTAACAGTATAAGAAACCCCTGCTCCGCCGCAAACATCTACAGCGTCTTTTTGTAAATCAGCGGTATTTTCCAGACATGCAATAAGATTATAACCCGATGCGATGATCGTGTATGTATACGCAGCAGATGTGGTGGGATCGCAGGGAATTGCTTTAATGTAGGTTGTTCCGGAGACAGTCAAGGCGCTACCACAGCTTGGAAGAGGAGATGCTGGATATGAACCCTGATCTGACCGATGTAGCTCCAAAACAGCCTGTAACTTGGCAAGGTCTGTTTTTCTTTGAGTATCCCGGGCTTTTTTAATTTGAAATAAAGGATTTAAAGCAGTCATAGCAGCAATTGCTAACGCACCTATCAGTGCAATAACAACTAACATTTCAACCAATGTAAAGCCTTTTTTCATGATCATAATATATTATGATACATGTTTATCACATATGTAAATAGACGAGGGCTTTTCCAACCAATAAATCTCCCCAAAACAAGCTAATTAAGGTTCCTGCAACCAGGAACGGGCCAAACGGTATAGTCGCACCTCTAATTTTTTTATGCTTTATTCCGAGTATTACCAAAGGAATTACCGCACCGCTTATTACTGCAATATAAAATCCGAGTACAACTTTTGGATATCCCAGAATGAATCCCATTAAAAATGCATATACCACATCCCCAAAGCCCATGCCTTTTCCGCGGGTTACTAGAAAAATAAACAAAAAAAACAGAAATAGGCCGACAGCGCTCAAAATATAATTGAAAAACATTATACCGGGAGTTGGCAATAATACTTGCCGTAAAACCACGGCCGACAATCCCAACGCAACAGCATTAAAGGGGATAATTCCAAATTTCAGATCCGTAAAGAAAATAATAATTAGAGTTGAGATTAAAAAAAGATAGTACAGCAGGAAAAAACTCAAAATATGCAATGAATTTACCGGAGCACCTGTTGATCCGCCCAAAACAAAATATGCAGAAAAAGCAAACAATAGACCGGTAATTAATTCAACTAGGGGATAATACAGGCCCATTGCATGCCCGCAATACCTGCATTTCCCTTGGAGCATTACAAAAGAAATAATAGGGATAAGATCAATCAAAGATAAAACATGCTTACAACTGTCGCAATGCGACCTTCCTTTAAGAGAGCTTTCTTCGCTAGGCATCCTATCCACCAAAACATTTAAAAAACTGCCTATAAATAATCCTAATAAAAAAAATGAGATAATTAATAAAGCAAGCATGTACTGAGCGTATCTAAAATAGGGGGAAAAAGCAATCAAAAGTTATCAAATGTACTTACGGGCAAACTGTTGTTGCTGTTGCAGCGGCGCATAATTTTCCGTTTGATGAATTATATAATGCTTTTACAAATGATGCTGAAGTGTATTTCTTGGATTTTAAAGTTCCGGTCATTGTAAAAGCTGTTGCTGTATAGGTTGGGGTATATGTATATCCGCTTGGGGCAGTTGGTATAGCTCTCAATTCACCTGAACTTACAATTGTCGCGGCAGTAGGATATGTTCCATTATTTGAGGCTGCATATGCTTCTGCTGCCTTTGACATAAGAGTAAGGTCACTAAAAACCTTGGCATCATTTCCTGCGTTGATTTTATCAATCGGATCAATAGTTGCAATAAGACCAACAGCCAAAACTCCAAGAACTGCTATAACAACCAAAAGCTCAACAAGAGTAAAGCCCTTCGACTTGCTCAGGGCAAGTCCTTTTTGAAGTTTTTTAAATTGCTTTTGCATATCTATATTCAGTAGAACACATATAATAAATGCTTGTCAATGAGTAAAATAAAAAAACCTCCGGAGAGGTTTTATTTATACATTTTTAACATTTTATGCTTACGGGCAAACTGTTGTTGCTGTTGCAGCGGCGCATAATTTTCCGTTTGATGAATTATATAATGCTTTTACAAATGATGCTGAAGTGTATTTCTTGGATTTTAAAGTTCCGGTCATTGTAAAAGCTGTTGCTGTATAGGTTGGGGTATATGTATATCCGCTTGGGGCAGTTGGTATAGCTCTCAATTCACCTGAAGATATTATAGTTGCAGCATCAGGGTAGGTTCCGTTGTTTGAGGCTGCATATGCTTCTGCTGCCTTTGACATAAGAGTAAGGTCACTAAAAACCTTGGCATCATTTCCTGCGTTGATTTTATCAATCGGATCAATAGTTGCAATAAGACCAACAGCCAAAACTCCAAGAACTGCTATAACAACCAAAAGCTCAACAAGAGTAAAGCCCTTCGACTTGCTCAGGGCAAGTCCTTTTTGAAGTTTTTTGAATTGTGATTTTTTGAAAGTCATATTTTTATTATTTTATTATTTAATCTGTATCCATTATTGTCAGATCGTAAAGACCTTGTCAATAGAGTAAAAATAGAAAAAGATACGAATAATTAAAGCTGAGTATGCACTATTCCAAGGTTATCTTTTGTATCAGCTTTTTGTGTGGAATTAAACTTTTTCAATTCCTCTTCATTAAAAATTTTAAGCGAGAAAGTAAATTGCGATCCTTTTCCCGCCCCTTCGGATGATGCCCATATTTTACCTTTATGAAGGTCTATTATTGAACGACAGATATATAGACCAAGTCCTGTGCCGGATGCTGTTTGATTAACTACATATGATTCAGGAAGCATCCCAAACTTCTGAAATAACTTTGCAATATTTTCTGAAGAAATTCCGGCACCGGTATCGCTAACTTTTATTTCTATAAAATCATCTTTTTGCGTGAAGGAGACTGTGATTGTACCGCCCGCAGGCGTAAATTTTAAAGAATTTCCGATAAGATTAAATAATACTTCTTTTATTTTGTCACTGTCTGCAATAACCGGAGAAAGGAAATTAGCAGGCTGAATTATCACATTTACCCCAAGTTCAACCGCGCGGGGATGAACTTCATCAATCACTTCCAGGACAATTTTATTTATATCAACTTTATGCATCTCGATAGTTAATCTGCCTGACTCAATACGTGAAATGTTCAGCATATCATTAACCAGTTTTATTAGACGGTCAACTGAACTATATGCTCTCTCAATATAAAGCTTCTGCTTATCATTCAAGATTCCTCCATCTCCTTGAAGAGTCATCCATAAATAGGATTTTATCGCAGTCATGGGAGTCCTCAGCTCATGCGAGGCCAAGGAAACGAACTCGTCTTTCAGCTTATCGAGCGCTTTTAATTTTTCGTTTGCCTCCTGTAGTTGATCATATAAAAGAGCATTATCTATGGCTATTCCAATAACCTGCACCAACCTCTCTAAAAGATCTCGGATGTATTGTGATAAATCCTGCTCTTCCTCTCGAGCGCACACAACCATCGCTCCGAGTAACTGACCTCGTACAATAAGAGGGTAAATAAATACGGATTTTATACCAGTGGCTTCCTGAATATTCATGGCATTATCTTCTGCTGTCTTGGAAAGAATAGAGTTTATTAACATATTGGATGACTTAATTTTTACTTCATTCACGGCCTGAGCAATAAGATTATCCGTTTCTTTTAATAAAATTTCAGTAACATAAGAATCCTGCGGAATATTAGTCACCTTATCCTCTTTTTTACTTGACTGAGAAATCCCAAGCCTTTTCAGTGCCCCTTTCTCCTGATCGTACACGAAGATCGTTGTTATCGGAAAATCAACTTCATTGACCAGAAGCGAGGTGACTTGTTGGGCAATCTCATTTTGATTTGTAACTGAACTAAGAATAATTTCATCAATTTTTCTAAGGAGCATAAGAGTCTTATTCCTTTCTGAAAGCTCGACGCTTTTCTTGTACATTTCCTGATTGATATGCACAAGCTCCTGAGGAAGATCGGCTTTATTGGTTGTCTCAAGACCCAGAATTTTTTTGAAAAGTGGCAGCATAAAATTTTATTCCATATTTACTTTATCAGATTTGGGGACAAAATTACAAAAGCCTTATCTTAATATCTCCGGGAGTTGATCTTGAGAGAATTGAAGTTTGGTTTCCCGGACAGCTTCTCTACATACTTCAATTGACGCCTTGCCAAAAAGTTTGGCGTATTGTTCAACCAAATCTGTAAGCACGTTTTTGGCATCCCCTTTAATCTTCACGTCATTTAGATTCTCTATTTCAAGTCCGGAAACTTTTCTGGCTTGCTCCAAAGCAATAGGGCCTATTATTACTTCCTGATCCTTTATTATTTGACTTACTATTTGAGAATAGGGTTCCATATTTGTTATCTGCTCACTCTTTTTTGCTCTTTTGTATCAAAATTGTTAACTCCAAATGCTATAAGCATCATTGCTGTTGGCAACAAAATGTCAACCCAGTGACCATTGTAATAAGTTCCAACAGTTGTTGTATAGGAAAACGAAAAGTCCGCCAAATAGAGGACAACAAATCCAAGAAGTGTACTTTTAATCGGAAGCTTGTAACGCCCGCCTAAATAGTCAAATGATAAACCATAGATGAGCAGAGCAAGCGTTAAGATCATCAAATCTCCGAGAGGATATGCAAGGTCAAAAAAGAGTTTTAAGCTTTCTTCACCGAAGGGAATAGCTCCTCCCCTGGCTACAACAATAAGCATATAGTAAGAAGCGATAATAGCTAAAACCGGAATAACAAATAAAAGAATTTTTCCCCGGAAATGATTTAATGAAAAACGTGCACCGGTCGCTTTTGATAAACTAACAATACCAATTATCAAAAAGGGGAAAGACAGGCTATAACCTACATCTGCAAAAGACGGGTAGGGAACTTCTACCTTACTTATTATATTATAATATATGGACCAAAACATTTGACCCACTCCCCATGAAGTGATACCAAGCGAAATAAAAAATACCGCCTGCCCGACCTTACTCTTAAGTCCCCCCCATTGCCGGGACTTAATTATTCCTGAGACACCGCCGATAAGGGGAATTAAACCAAATGCAAACTGGTACCAATAATTTGCTGGAGTTTCTTTAATGCCGCGGAAGTAAAAAGCCGAACCCCATATAAGAATCAGGCAATAGTAAAAGAAGATAATTTTTGACTCTTTACTTATATTTGTTAAAGGCATAGATTGTGTCTAGCTATTATTAGTATGCGCCTCGCAAATTAAATGTCAAGTGCATATTTCACATATTATCTAACTACCCATACAGTCTCCATTGAATTATCTCTTGCAGAAATATGTACGTTAGGATAGCTTTTTAGTTTTATGTAATACTCAACGATCTCTTTGGTAAATTCTTCACCTTTTATTGTTGTAGGTATTCCCGGAGGAAATGGCGTTATATACTCAGCAGCTATTCTCCCTACGGCTTTGCTCAATGGGACTCTCTCAATCTGATACATCAATAATTTTGTGACATCACTTAACTCTAAAATTCTGGGAATATCGGTTGGAATTTTGAGATTAAATTTTGCTGCTATTTTTCCCCTCTTTGGAATTTGCACTATTTGCTCAAAAGCATTTACTGTAACTTGAACGTCATTCAATGTCGCGCTGAATGGGACCAAAAGCAAAACTGTTCCTATATTGTATTCCTCTACGATGATTTTATATTTTCTCTCAAGAAGTTTTGCTACTTCATACCCATTAAAGCCTGCTTTAGCAACATCCACAATAACCTTTGTTTCATCTCGTTCATAAACCGGAGGGTGCTCTCTCTTCAACTGAGCGGTACCAACAACCTCAAGTCCGTCTATGCGGCTTATTTCCTCGGCTAGGCGCTTGGCAACCATAAGCATGTGATCCAATTTCTTTTTACCTTTTTTCTCCATCATTTCTCGTGCGGCGTCCAGAGAAGCAAGAAGTATATATGATGGACTACTTGTTCCCAAACTTCGGAAAGAGTCCATCAGCAAGTCCGCGTTTATTTTGCCATCTTTCCAATGAATCATTCCCGATTGCTGAAGAGAACCTCCTTGTTTGTGAGTGCTTTGTACGCATATATCTGCTCCTGCGTTCATGGCTGATGTAGGCAATTTGTCTGAGAAATGCAAGTGAGAACCCCACGCCTCATCTACAAATACTATTAATTCCGGATATTTTTTCCGTATGGTGGAAATGATTTTTTTTAAGTTTACAGACATTCCCTCGTATGTGGGATTTATAAGAAGTAGGACTTGAGGTTTTGTTTTGGCAATTGCCTCATATATTTCCTTTTCCGCATTTGGAAGGAACAATTGACGCTTTTGATCAATATGAGGTTTAAGAAAAATGAGATTTATACCATAGTCTTCACAAGCTGCCACTATAGATCTATGTACGTTTCTCCCCGCTAACACTCTAAGGTTGGGAATTTGCTTGCTTAATGCCCGTAAAACCATAAAATTACTGCCTGTTGTACCGTTTACAGAAAAAAGAGTATGATCAGCTCCATAAGCTTTTGCCGCATGATCATAGATCCTTTTAAATATACCGGACGGTTCAGATGGATATCCCAATGATTCATAAGAAATAGAAATATCACTTGCGTACGGATTTTTTACTCGCGAGGACAGCGAATCAATTGAAGGAGTGCACCAGCGGATTGCTTTGTGCGTTTTATGATTGAGGGCATGTGTTAGGTGAGATCTCGCAGGTCTTATTTTTGCTTTACCTATATTTAGTGAAACTGCGGATAATAAATTTTTTTTAATTATCATTTGCTTTTAATAGTTACTTCATAATTAACATACCGGGATTGTGTTAACTTAGTGATAAAAATATAATACCAAAGATAATAATTAGGCCCCAATAGTCTGAATAATAGCTAATTTTTCTTTCAGAAAAATACGCGCAAGTATTATTGTAGGTAAAGAAGACGCTCCGCTAAGAATGGCAACAACGCTTGTAAACGATGTGCTTGCATATCCCAAGCTTATAGCTAAATAGGCAACGGCTTCACCTAACCCAATAAGCCATAAAAATTTCCACGCCCCCGGTTTAATATCTGTTAGATCTACTTTATGGAATCTTGAGATTATATAAGCAGCAATTGTCATAAATATAAACATCAAAAGCGAGTATATGGTCCAGTCTTTTCCTCCAGAAAAATTGTCCCAACCTAATGTCCATACTGTAGCAAGTGCTGTAGCTATTGCGATCTCCTTGACTCCTGGTGTGCCAACGATACGAATGCGTTTGGAACGCCACGCTGTGAGATCAAGATTAAGAAGTAGTACACCGCTAAAAATTAAGATCAATGCCGGCACTAAATTGGCTTTCAGCGTTTCTCCAAATACTAAAACCGATAATAATGCTACCCAACCGGTAAAAGAAGCAAAGATTGGGCTTAAAATCGCAACTTTTCCCTTTTCAAAGCCTTCGTAGCCAAAAAAATAAACAACTGCTTGGAGGCTTCCAAAAAAAATAAGCCCTAGCCATTCCTGCAGGCTGGTGGGTAATGTAATAGAATTTTTAAATATGTATATATTGCCTAAAACTATAAAAAAAAGAATTATCGAACCAAGTACATGAGCCCATACCAAGCTAGAAATGGTTCCAATTTTATCAACTGCTTTTTTTGTTGCAAATTCCGAAAAACCCCAACCAAACATTCCTCCAACCCCGGCCGTAATTGCAATCAGTAATTCGTTCTGCATATTAATATTATGGGTACTTAAATACTCTGACAATTTTCCTGAATAAATGCAAGAGGCATTTGTACTGAAATCTTAAGTTGACTTAAACCATCTTTTTGCCATACTATGGTAGTATATGGTTCAAAAAATTCTTGTGGTTGATGACGATCTGTTTATTAGGGAAATTTACATTGAGGTTCTTAAAAACGAAGGGTACGAAGTTGATTGGGCTATAAATGGGGAAGAAGGATTTGAGAAATTGCAAAAGGGAGGATATTCGTTAACGCTGCTTGATTTAATGATGCCCAAATTGGACGGATTGGGAGTATTGAGCGCTCTTTTAACAAATCCGCCCAAAGCAAAAAACGGCCCAATTATTATGCTTACAAATAGTGGCCCGGACTATCTTGTGGAGGAGGGTCTTAAAAAAGGCGCAGCTTCATTTCTCGTCAAAGCAGATCTTAATCCTGACCAATTGCTGGAAAAGGTTAAAAACTTTTTAGAGACTGCAAGACAATAAGACTACTTGATAGAAGAAATCAGGCCATAAATCGGAGTAATTATTGAGAAGATCAAGAACCCCACCCCAACTGCCAAGAGAACTATGATAGCAGGCTCAAGAAGTGTAGTAAGATTTTTAACTGTCTGGTCTACTTCACGCTCAAAATATTCTGAAGAGTGAATTAAAGACTCATCAAGCTTTCCTGTCTGCTCACCAATTTTTACCATTTCAACAACCATGGGAGGGAATAGGGGAGATGCAGCCATTGCGTTACCCATAGTTATTCCTTTTTCCACTCTTTCTGAAATCAACACTATCGCATCTTTATAAAGAACATTCCCAACCACATCAGAACTCTTTATTAATGAATCCACAACCAAAGAACCGGCACCTATTAAAAGCCCAAGGGTCCTAGTAAATTCTGCCATCATTGTATACATTATTAATCTCCCAAAAAGGGGAATTTTTAAAATAAGTCCATCTACAATAAACCGACCGGACTTTGTTTTATACCATTTTCTGAAATAGTAAACACCGCCAATTATACCAATAATTATTATATACCAACTATTAACCATAAATGTAGAAATAGCCAATACTATTTTTGTGGATAAAGGCAAAGGCAAATTAATACTAGTATAAAGAGAAGTAAGCTGGGGCATAACAAAAATCATCATAATTATGATAACTAGAATCATTATTGTGACCACAATTAGCGGATACATTAATGCTCCTTTTATTGTTCTTTGAAGCTTGTCTTGTTTTTCCAAATTATCAGAAAGCCTAAGAAGCACCTTGTCCAAAAGTCCTGAAGATTCTGAGGTCCGGATAAGTGATACATAAATTGGCGGGAACAAATCCGGATATTTTTGCAGCGTTTCGGAAAATACTTTACCGCTCTCAACTCCGGTAATAATATTCTGCACCACTTCTGCCATAGTAGAATTTTGGATTTGATTCCTAACAATCTCCAAAGCCTGCATAAGCGTCAAGCCTGATGAAAGCATGCTTGCAACTTGCCTGGTAAAAAAAATGCGGTCTTGAAGCTTGGGCTTATTTAAGAAATTAAATCTTGCAAAACCTCTTTTAGCGGCAGGAATAATTTTGATGGGAACCAGACTGTGGCCTCTTAAATATTTGGCTACTTCTCGGGCATCTTTAGCATCAATTAGACCCCGGACAACATTGCCATCCGGAGAAATAGCATGGTAGTATAATTTCATATCTTACCCTATTAACCTCAACAACTCTCCCTCCCGTAAGGTGTAAGATTTGGCATTTTCAAGGGAAATTGTGCCGGTTCGCACAAGAGCCGCAAGAGATTCATCAAGAGTCGCCATACCCATATCTTTGGAGGTTTGGATAACAGAATCAATAAGGTGTGATTTTCCATCTCTTATATTGCTGGCAACTGCGGAGGTTCCCAGCATTATTTCAACAGCTGGAATTCTTCCTCCTCCAATCTTTGGCAAAAGTCTCTGGGAAATAATTCCTTTAAGCGTTGCCGCAAGCTGAATCCTGACTTGAGACCTCTGATCCGAAGGAAATGAATCAACTATACGGTCTATGCTTTGAGCTGCGGAATTTGTGTGAAGGGTTGAGAAAACCAAGTGACCGGTTTCGGCAAGTGTAATAGCAGCCTGCATTGTCTCAGGATCCCGCATTTCTCCAACCAAAACAACATCAGGATCTTCCCGAAGAGATGATCTCAAGGCCAAACTCCAAGAGTGCGTATCTGTTCCCATTTCCCTTTGCGAGATAATACTACTGCCTTTTGGATAAACGAACTCAATCGGGTCTTCAATCGTCAGAATATGTTCAGATCTGGTCATATTTATTTCATTTAAAATTGCTGCGAGCGTAGTTGATTTTCCATGCCCGGTGGGCCTGCGACAATAACAAAACCTTGTCTTAATCCCGAAAAAGTGTGGCAAATTTTAGGAAGACCCAGTTGCTCAATTGAACGGACACTAGGAGTTAAAAAACGCATTACCGCTGACACGGTTCCCCGCTGAAAATAAGCGTTCACCCTAAATCTTCCCAACTCCTCATCAGGAATTTCTGAAAAGCTAAATGAAAAATCCAGCTCTTTATTTGTCAGAAAAAGTTCTTTTTGTTCAGGGGTCAAAAGCGAAAAAACCATTGTCTCGATCTCAGCCGCTTTTAGCAAGGAGCTCGTTGTGAGAGTACGAAGCACTCCGTCAATACGGAAAGTCGGCGCAATACCAACCATCAAATGAAGATCCGATGCTTTATTTTTAACTGTAAGCGATAGCAATTCTTTAATATCCATATTTAGTTTATGGCCAATCGCTTATAGCTTATGGGAACTATTTGCCATACGCTATTTGCTATACGCCAATTTATTCCTGCGCAACGCGCAGCACTTCTTCAATCGTAGTTTCTCCATGGACAACTTTCAAGTATCCATCTTGTTTTAAAGTAATCATACCTTCAGCAATTGCCTGTTTTTCAATACTTAGATTATCCGCTTGGGTAATAATTAAATGCGATATTTTTTCACTTGCGGGCATCACTTCATATATTCCAATCCTCCCAATATATCCCAAATTTGAGCATCGATCGCATCCTTTACCTCGATACAATTTTATTTCATCTTTTTCGCTTAATAGATTTCCCAAAACGCCTTTTATTTCAGCGATTAGAGCACTCGGCGGGGAAAACTCCACTTTGCATTCATTACATATCTTGCGCACTATCCTTTGGGCCGCAATTGCGTTTACGGTTGAGGCAAGCAAAAATGACTCAGCTCCTAAATCCATGAGTCGGGGAAGCGCACCTGCAGCATTTGAGGTGTGAAGAGTTGAGAAAACCAAATGGCCCGTGAGAGCGGCTTGAATTGCCAAATCAGTTGTCTCTTTATCTCTAATTTCCCCGACCAAAATAATATTGGGGTCTTGTCTCAAGAAAGCGCGAAGCCCTGATGCGAAAGTCAATCCAACTGCTGGATTTATTTGTACTTGATTAACTCCCGCAATCTCATATTCAACCGGGTCTTCAAGTGAGGCGATATTAACCTTTGTGCTATTGAGGCGGGACAAAATAGAGTAAAGTGTCGTTGTTTTACCGCTTCCTGTCGGTCCGCAGACCAAAATAATGCCATGCGCTCGTAGAGTTGCTGTCTCCAAGTTCTTCAAAGAATTTCCGATCAAACCAAGCTCTTGAAGAGTTGGTACTCCTCCTGATTTTCTAAGAAGCCTCATTACAATCTTTTCTCCCCTTACTGTTGGTATGGTCGAGACACGTAGGTCCACCTCATCTGATCCAACTTTAAAATTCAATCTGCCGTCTTGCGGAATTCTCCTCTCATCTATCTTAAGTTCTGCTAAGATCTTTATTCTTGAGATAAGCTGCTCTTCAACATTTCTTGGAAGACTCAATTTATCATACAAAATGCCGTCAATTCTATAACGCACACGAACCCGGTCTTCCTGAGGTTCAATGTGTACATCCGATGCTCTTGATGTAACCGCGAATTCAAGAATTGTTGACACTATCTTGGCAATCGGTGCATCATTTATAATTTGCGCAATTTGCTTGCTGTCAACTGTGTGTTTTGTAGTAAATTCCTCAGTCTCTTTAATAGCTTCATTTACTTCTCCGACAAGACCTTGTTTATATTGCAGATCAATAGCTTTTTTTACTTCTTCTGGATCGGCAGCGAATGCTTTAATATCGTATCCTGTTTTTTGTCTTACAAAAGCAACTGAGTCCAAATCCAAGGGATTTCCCATCGCAATTGATAGCACTTTGTTTTTGTCATCATATAAAAAGGGGATCAAGGAGAGCCTCTCTACAACTCCCTGAGGAAGAAGCCCTAAAGCCTGAGGAGAAAAGGAAACTGTTGTAAGATCTACATAATCAATTCCCACCAATCTTGCAACAGCCCGAGCAATTTTATCATTGGAAACTATTTTCAAATCTTTTATGATTTCAGTTGGAGATTTACCCGTGGATGCGCTTTTTACCTGAATATCATCATATTGCTCTTTACTAAGTTGTCCATCAGCATATAAGATGTCTACTGCGGATTTTGCGTCATCCAGTTGAGACTGGTTTGATTGCGGTATTTGGATCGTATCGGGCATTAATATTAGTGTATAATAAACACAAATTTATGACAAGTTTTGTTGTTGCATCAGCTGATAAAGAAAAGCGGGTTGCTTACATCGAAGAATATTGCCGAGAGCTGGACATTGATAAGTTTGATGTAACTCTAATTGAAAAAGATTCCTCAGCCAAAACAGTCAGCAGTATTGGAATAGATGAAATAAAGGATATCCACAAAAATATCTTCCTAAAACCGATAAAATCTGACGTCAAGGCTATAATCTTAGAAGATGCACACTTGCTTACAACGCAAGCTCAAAATGCGCTTCTAAAAGTCCTTGAAGAGCCTCCTGAGCATACAATTATTATACTCGGCACTGATACAGCGGAAGCTCTTTTAGCGACAATTCTTTCAAGGTGTCAGGTTATAGAACTACCGACGGAAAACACAACCTTGTCTGAGGAAGAAATTCCTGAATATACAGAATTTATTGAAAATTTACATATCATGAAAATTGGGGAGAGGCTCAAAAAAGCAGAGATTCTGGCCAAAGACAAGGATGAGGCAATAATCTGGATCTCAAAGCTAATTTTAGCATTACGGAATAAATTGCTAAGCGAAAAATCCGATTCTCGTCTTTTGAAAAATATTAAGTACGTCCAACAAGTTCATACGCTTTTGAAAACTACCAATGTAAACCCCCGCTTCGCAATCGAAAATACTCTTCTAAGCCTTAATTCTTAATTCCCTGCCTGCCGGCAGGCAGGTTGCTTCTTAATTCTTTCATTGTTACAATACCTCTACTATGAACCTCGCATACAGGATGCGGCCTCAGACTTTTGAAGAATTCGTCGGACAAGTGGACCTGGTCGGTAAAGATAAAATTCTTCGCAACATGCTGGAGAGCAAGCAGTTATCTTCTATGATTTTCTGGGGCCTCCGGGATCCGGCAAAACAACTCTTGGTCATCTGATTGCAAAAGCAACAAATGCTGAATTTCATCATCTCTCAGCTGTTGAGGCGAGTAAGGCAGATCTTCGGGAAATTATCAAACTAGCTGAATCAGCACTGCAGAAGAAAAAACGTACTATCCTTTTTATTGATGAGATTCATAGATGGAACAAATCTCAACAAGACGCTCTTCTTCCGCAGGTTGAGTCGGGTTTGATAACTTTAATCGGTGCGACTACTGAGAATCCATCATTTGAAGTAATCAGCGCTCTTTTATCCCGTTCGCGTGTTTTTGTCTTAAAAAGCCTTACTCCTGAGGACTTGGAGAAAATAATTGATAGTGCGCTGAAGGATAAGAAAAGGGGAGTGGGGTCTTCAAAGAAGACTATTGACCGAAAGGCCAAAGATTTATTAATCAGATTCTCAGGAGGTGATGCGAGAATAATGTTAAACGCCCTTGAAATGGCTGTAACTACCTACAAAGAAAAGAAAATAACAGCGGAAATTATAAAAGAAATTTTTCAGACACGCTCCGCTGGTCTTTATGACAAAAAGGCTGACGAGCATTACAACATTATCTCAGCATTTATCAAATCTATGCGCGGATCAGATGTAGACGCCTCTCTTTATTATCTGGTCAGGATGCTTGAGAATGGCGAGGATCCCAAATTTATTGCAAGAAGGATGATAATTTTCGCCTCAGAAGATATAGGAATGGCGGATAGGGGAGCACTCATCCAGGCCAATGAAGCTTTTGAAGCAGTTAACAAAATCGGCATGCCCGAATCGCAATTAATTCTTGCACATATTGTAATTTATCTTGCGGGTGCCAAAAAATCCAGAGCAGTTCCAAATGCGCTGGGCAAAGCCAAACAAGCAGTCTATGATCTCCCAAATGAACCGATTCCATTACATTTGCGGAATGCGCCAACCAAACTGATGAAAAATCTGGGTTACGGAAAGCAGTACGAATGGTCAGAAAAATACGTGGGCCTCAAAGAGAAGCTTTCATTTCTGCCGGAGAAATTAAAAGGAAAAAAGTTTTATGAACCTAATTAAGACTAATAATAGGTGATTATTGACAAATTAAGACCCATAAGAGATAATGGGAATAGCCTTGACACGGTAAACTTTCTATTGGCCATAAATTGTCATCCGTGAGATCTATCTCAAAGACATTGAGTCACGAGCACGGACTAATCCCGTGCCAAAGCAATTCCCGCTATCCGTTCCTTAGTTTAACATCAAATGTAATATCGAAATCTGGGTTCTCTTTTCTCAACTTTGGTATAGCTTTCATAATCTCTTCAAGCGAAAACATGGGACGAGTACCGCTAACTTCATTTGAAACACTATCTTCATCACTAGTTTTACCAAGTCTACCCAAAGCTCTTTTCCCTTCCATGGCTAACTGAATCCCTGCTAATACTCGCCTCGAGTTTCTATGAGCATAAACTGGCTTTACTAGATTATGATACTTCAAGTGAGTCAATTTATTGGAAAACCATGACATATTTCCGGCTTTATCATCTAAGTCTCGTCCCCAGGCTTCCCAAGCTTGCTCAAGAGTTATTGTATCTTCGGTAGGATGATTGGAGAAAAATAATTTTACATTCTCTATTGCTGATTCTTTTGTCCTGTATTTCATTTGGTTGTTTACCTCTACATAAATATATACCAAAAAATATTAAATGTCAACTATTAAAGAAGAAACAAAAGAGATGCATTATGAAACAAAGCATCAACGTACATATAAATTAATAAATACTCCTTAGTTTCAGTATGAAGCTAGAAAAAAGAACAACTATGGATAAAAAAGGAGGTGTCTTCCAAATCTACTTTTTGTTCAATTATTTCCAAGTATTTTTTCTTCTATAAACTTTGCCAAACCGTCGTTGTCAAAAATATCTGTAATATAATCAGCAGCTTCTTTCAATACATCTTGTGCATTTCCCATCGCCACTTTGTATCCGACTGATTCAAAAAGCGGCATGTCGTTATTGCCATCCCCAACTCCAATTGCTTCTTCTTTTTTGACCCCCAAAATTTCAAGCAGTTTTTCGACTGCGTGCTTTTTGGTCGCAAGCGTGTGGGTTACGTGAATATCCCTCATTTCAGGCGACACCCATGAAGGCAAGATATGGGCTGCAAGGTTGGGTATTTGACGATATGCTTGAGCCAAAGCTTGGGAGATCTCTGTTTTCATATTCATGACAACTATAATTGTTGCTTTTTCCGGAAGAGTAGAATCTACATCAAAAATATCTCCATTAATTGCCATTGTTAAACCATGTTTTCTGGAAATTTCAGCGATTTGCTTTATTGATCCCTCAGGCAAATACTCCTCCCACAATATTTTCTCAGTTTTTGGGTTCATAATTTGTGAACCACCGCTTATGATACATGGATCAGTAAGATCCATTGCTTTCCAGGTATCGCGGCAGTTCTGGACAGAGCGCCCCGATGCCGTAGAGACTCTCAGAACTTTTTTCACTTTTTTAACAGCCTCGACAACTTTCTCCGAAGGCAATCCATCAATTACTGAAGGAATAGCTGTGTAATCCAGATCAAAAATAAGAGCTTTGAATTTCATGCGTCAATTATAGCAAATAGGCCGGCAGCGTTTTACTTATCTCCTTACAAACAAAATAGCGTTGGGGATTGCGCGTCCGGGACCGACCTTATATCCCCCTGCCCAAAGCGCGGTTGAGCCGCCGCTGTCAAGATTTAAGGCGTTCTCAAGCCCTAAAGCTTTGAGAACATATGCGACTTCTGCAACTGTCGCGTTATACACAACTCCTATATAAACAGTTGAGCCTTTGTTACCGACAAAACTTCGTGCTCCCTTGCTCCCTTGTTTGGGATCAGATCCACCCGAAAATGCGATATTTCCACCGGACAAAAGGAGCGGCTGGTTGGCAATCACTCCGTCCACTCCTGTATCGCGTCCCCAGCCGCTAGACGCGCCTATGAAGCGCGCATAACCTGAACCGAAAATCGCAACTGGGACATTGCTATAAACATTGTTGTCTGAGTTAAAATAAACTTTATTCTTATTCATCACCAGTGTATCAAATGAGTTGGTTTTGCCGGCGCATGATGGGTATGATGCAGGACAAAAATAAGACCCATTGATTCCGGCAAATGCACCGGATCGCCCGACATAATCGCCCAGTGAAAGCACCGGGCAACTATCCTTGCATGTTCCGTCCGATGCCGTATCTACTATGACCCGGGTGGATCCCAGATCAGCCGCCACAATACTTACCGAATATGTACCGATTTCAGCTTTTACAGACTGAAAGCTGTAGCCTGATCCAGGCGGAGTATTGCTTGCAGTTGCAGGCCCGGCAGGAATACCAGCAGCTGCTGCTTTTGCCGCGGCCGCGGCTTGAGCTGCCGCCAGCTCATCGCTTGATTTTTTAATTTGTACATTCAGATCAGCAAGTTGCGGCTCAGCAGATGCATAGTTTAGTTCAGCCAAGCTTTTAACAACATTTACATACAAAGATTCCATATCATCTGTTTTTTGTTTTTGCGATTTCAAATCTTGAATTTTTTGATATGCATCGATTGATCCTTTATAGTTTTTATTAATCCTATCAATATCTGCTTTTAATTTCTCATTAATTTTTAATTGGTCCTGATTTTTCAGTTCTTGATATGATTTATTTGTCAGTAAAAGTTGATTATTTAATTTCTCACGATCCGTTTTTGCTTGCTCTATTTCTGCCTTGGAATCTAAATTCTGAAGATATGAAAATGTGGAGAAAAGTGTGGGAATTGCGATCAGAAGTACAACTGCTACTTGAACTGCCCTGTGTTTTGCGTATTTCTTAATTTTGTGATGGATCATAACTGATCCTGCCCAATTATTAGCTTAACAATTTCCCTAAAAAGTGTAAATGGGTAATACTTTATCGCGCTTTGAAAATTATAAATAAAAAATTAATCTAGCAATCCTTAATTCCTAATTCGCTTGTACTGAGCGAAGCCGAAGTATACTTCTTAATTCTCTTTCTTCGCCAATTTGTAATAGCTGGTTTTGGTACTGCCGAATTTTTCGACTAAGCCTTTGCTTACTAACGAGGACAACAATGAATGCGCCTGCTGGCGAGATACTGAGAAAGCTTTTTCAAGATCTGATGTTTTGATTGCCTTTTTCTCAATTATTATTTGCAGAACTTCCTCCTCCCTTGATGTTACCAAAACGCGCTTCTCACCGGTTATCTCATCAAGCTTTCCCTCTCTCAACTCATAAAGCCGGCCGATCGCGCTCTGCATAGATGTGGCAATTCCCTCCAAAAAATACTCAAGCCAGTCTGTTTTGTCTCCATTATCTGCCGTATGCAGACTATCTGAATACAGATGTCTGTCAATGTCATAGTAGTCATCAAGGATGAAATATTTGGCCACTTCATAGTGTTGAAGGATTAAATAATATGTGGTCAAAATACGCCCTATTCTGCCGTTACCGTCAAAAAACGGATGGATATAGGCAAATTGATGATGTAGGATCCCTGCCTTCAAAAGCGGATGAATTTCCTTCTCCTCAGCCAACCATTTATATAACTCATCCAAGGCAGTTACGATCTCCTCTTTTTTGTGGAACGGGGGATTGTGTTTGACTACTATTTCCGCATCTTTCTTGTGTCCGATAAAAACCCCACCGTCTCTTAAGCCCCATTTGCTTTTCTCCTCAAGTCCATCCATCAACTGAGCGTGAAATTTTTCTGTCAGATCAACTGTTATTTGCTGGTTTTCGCGGGCCAAGTTAGTAAGGCGAGTCAGAATTGCAAAATAATTCTTCACTTCTTTCTCCGATTTGGTAGTTGGGATTTGATCTCCCAAGATCACATTTGTTACATCCTGAGGCGAGAGGGGATTACCCTCAATACTTGTTGAATAGTGCGTGGCCAGAATCTGATTTTCCTGAAAAAGTCTAAGACTGAGCGAGGGAATTAGCTTCTCAGCGTGGAGCTGGCCGTAAAGCCTCTCTATTGTCCCAAGACTTGAGAGCATTTTGAGCGTGAGTTTGAATTTGGGCGTAAACATAGTCAGATTATAGCACAAAAATGATTAATTGTCAAGTTATTTGTAAATATAATTGTAAACATCATATATTTGTCAATGTATTTGTAAACCTTTATGTAATCACTTCGCGTCGATCTTGGATGCCAATATAAAGTCGTTCTCAGATAAACCACTGATTGCATGGGTACTCAGGGTCAACTTGACCTTATTCCACCCGTGCAAATTGATATCCGGATGATGCCCCTCGCTCTCTGCAATATCACCGACTTTATTTACAAAAGCCAATGCTTCTTTGAAGTTTTTGAATTTATATTCCTTCTCAATCCATCTTTCATCAAAATCCGCCCAACCGCTTAATTCATTCCGCAAATACGAACCATACTCATCAGGAGTCAAAGGTTTGACCCCACCTTCACATGGAACACATTTCTTATGTTTCAGATCACTTGATAATTGACTCATAAATTTATTTTAACACATAGCTTGAATTTACTTGACTGTTTAGTGTAATATATATAAACAAATGCCGAAAGACAAAAATACTCCTCCAGCAAAATCCCAAGATTATGGAGCCCAGCAAATACAAGTTCTTGAAGGATTGGAACCGGTCCGAAAACGTCCGGGTATGTATATAGGATCAACCGATCTTACCGGTCTTCACGAGTCACTCCGCGAAATTATCGACAACGCGGTGGACGAAGCTCTTGCCGGTTTTGCGAAAAATGTCTGGATAACTCTGAATAAAGACGGTTCAGCAACAGTCTCTGATGACGGACGCGGAATACCTGTTGACATTGTCAAAGCCTACAAACAATCAGCCCTAGAGCTGGTTATGACCAAACTTCACGCCGGTGGAAAATTTGGCGGATCGGCATATAAAATCTCAGGGGGGCTTCATGGAGTAGGAGCATCAGTTGTAAACGCGCTTTCCAAATGGGTCTGGGTCGAGGTACAGCGTGATGGCAAAATCTACCGGCAGGAATATAAAGTAGGTAAAGCAACAACAAAAGTTGAAGAAGTCAAAGAATCGTATCTTACATATCCTATTCCAAAAGAAACCGGTACTACAACCACTTTTTTTCCTGATGATTCAATATTTCAAGATATCACATTTGATTTTGATGTAGTCAAAAAGCAGATTAGGGAGAGAGCATATTTAGTTCCCAAACTTTACTTCCATCTGATCGACAGAAGACCTGAGGAGGAGAAGGAAATTAATTTCTATTTTGAGGGCGGAATTACAGCTCTGGTTGAAAAAATTAACGAGAATAAAGAGCCTCTTCACAAGACTATCAGAATCAACAAGCATCAGGAAGATGTAGAAGTAGACGTAGCTTTGCAATACAACAATACGTATACCGAGAACGTCGAGTCCTACGTAAATGTAATTAATACTGTAAACGGCGGAACTCACATGACGGGATTCAGAATGGCCCTGACCCGGGCGATAAATAATTATGGCCGCAAAATCGGCGCTTTTAAATCGGAAGACGACTCAATTGTGGGTGAGGACACCAGTGAAGGCCTGACAGCCGTTGTATTTATAAAAATGCCCCAGGACAAGATTCAGTTTGAAGGCCAAACCAAAGGAAAACTCGGAAATTCTGAAATTCAAGCCGTAGTAAATACAATTGTGCGTGAGTCGCTTGCCACTCATTTTGAAGAAAATCCGTCCGATGCCAGAAGAATTCTTGAGAAGGTATATTTGGCTGCCAAAGCCAGACTTGCTGCCAAAGCAGCCAAAGAAGCAGTTATCAGAAAAGGAGCTCTTGAGGGTTCAACGCTTCCTGGAAAATTGGCTGATTGTCAGGAGAAAAATCCCGCAATTTCTGAAATTTATCTAGTTGAGGGAGATTCAGCAGGAGGTAGTGCCAAACAGGGGAGAGACCGGAAATTCCAGGCTATTTTACCTTTGAAGGGAAAAATTTTGAATACGGAACGTGCCAGACTTGATAAGATGATTGAGCATGAAGAAGTGAAAAATTTGATTATCGCACTGGGTGCCGGAATAGGGGATACAATCAACATGGAAAAGCTCCGCTATCACCGCGTGATCATCATGACCGATGCGGATGTTGACGGAGAGCATATTGAAACACTTATTCTGACATTTTTCTACAGACATCTGCCTGAAGTTATAAGACAAGGCTTCCTGTATGTTGCTATACCTCCTCTCTTCAAACTCCAAAGAGGCAAGGAAGTGCGATACGCGTATAGTGACGCCGAACGGGACACAGCAATGGAAGAATTAAAATCAGGAAATGCAAATATCGCTGTACAGCGTTATAAAGGTCTTGGAGAAATGAACGCTGAGCAACTATGGGAAACAACCATGAATCCTGTAAACAGAATTTTAAAACATATTTCAATCGATGACGCGGAAGAAGCAGACGCGACATTTACAATGCTTATGGGGGATGAAGTTCCGCCAAGAAAACACTTTATAACAACCAACGCTATTACGGCGGAGTTGGATATATAAACACGTTAGTAATAACTCGTGTTATAATGAGACTATAAAACTATGCCAGATTACAATACGCTACTTACTCCGGGAAATATAGACGAAGGATGGGTCAATGCGATTATAGATATCCCAGAAGGCTCATCGCTTAAAATTGAATATGATAGAGAACACGGTATATTTATGTTGGACCGGGTAGAGCCCTCCGTGTTTCCTAAACCAGTAAATTATGGGTTTATTCCGGCAACAAAAGATGAGGATGGAGACGAATTGGATGTATTCATTGTTTGTCACGAGCCAATTCCAACAGGAGTGCTGGTAAAGGCAAAAATTCTCGGCATTTTTAATTTTGAAGACGATGGAGAGATGGATTATAAGATTGTCTGCGTTCCTTATGATGATCGCAATTCAGGAGATAGCATAGCAACGCTTGACGATCTCGGTAAAAGATGGAAGCAAAAAATAGAATTTCACTTTGCTCATTACAAAGATCTAAAAAAACCGGGAACAACCAAAGTGCTGGGCTGGGGAGACTCTGAAGAAGCGAAAAAGATTATCCGCGAATGCATTAAGCGCTTCGAGGGAGAAGGCTTCTCCAAATAAAATAATCAAAGAGATATGGCACAAATAGGTAAATTACAAGAAACAAATATCTCGTCTGAGATGAAGAAATCGTATCTGAATTATGCGATGTCTGTCATCGTCGCGCGCGCCCTTCCCGATGTGCGTGATGGACTCAAGCCCGTTCACCGCAGAATTCTCTACGCGATGAATGAAATGGGCCTTGGCCCGACAGGTAAATTCCTCAAATCCGCCCGTATCGTCGGTGAGACCATGGGAAAATACCATCCGCATGGAAATATAGCAATTTATGATTCTTTGGTGCGTCTTGCGCAGGATTTTTCGATGCGCTATCCGCTCATTCTAGGGCAGGGGAATTTCGGATCAATTGATGGTGATCCACCGGCAGCGGATCGTTATACCGAAGCCAAGCTCCAACATATCACTATGGAGATGCTTTATGATTTGGACAAAGAGACAGTTGATTTCGGCCCAATTATGACGGCTCTTTCCAGGAACCGCTCTATCTTCCGGCCAAACTCCCAAACCTACTTTTGATGGGGGCTGAGGGAATTGCCGTAGGTATGGCAACCAAAATCCCGCCTCACAATCTCGGAGAAGTAATTGATGCAATCACATACCTTATTGGTAAATCCAAAATAGAGGTGTTAAAAGAGAACGAACCAAAGGCTGTTGATCCCAAAGACCCCAACGCGAAAGCAATCCCTATTCAAAGTTCTGCTGTTTCTTTACACACCGAAGTCACAATTGATGAACTGCTTGAATTCATCAAAGGACCGGACTTCCCAACAGCCGGCGCGATTTATGACCTGAGTGAGATCAAAAACGCCTACATCACGGGGCGTGGAAAAATAATAATCCGCGGAAAAGCTGAAATTGAAGATATAGGACAGGGTAAATCTGCAATTATCATCACTGAACTTCCATATCAGGTAAATAAAGCGCTGCTTATCGCCAGAATTGCCGATCTTGCCAAAGAGAAAAAGATTGAGGGAATTTCTGACCTTCGGGATGAGTCCGACAGACGGGGAATGCGGATTTATGTTGAGCTGAAAAGAGACGCTTTCCCCAAAAAAGTTCTCAATAATTTATTTAAACACACGGCGATGCAGACAAGCTTTCCTGTCAACATGGTTGCTTTGGTAAATGGTACACCTCAGACTTTAAACCTCAAATTGATACTCGAAGAATACATCAAGCACCGCTACATTGTGGTCCGCAAGAGATCGGAATTTGAACTCAGACAAGCAAAAGCAAGGCTTCATATTTTGGAAGGGCTGAAAATCGCGGTCGATCACATAGACGCGGTAATAGCTACGATCCGGGCATCCAAAGATCAGGAAGATGCAAAGCAAAACTTGATGACCAAATTCAAGCTTTCAGAACTTCAATCCGTTGCCATTCTTGATTTGCAGCTTCGCCGACTTGCAGCGCTTGAGAGGCAGAAAATTGAAGACGAATTATTGATGATAAAAGAAACGATTGCGTATTTGGAGGATTTACTCGCACATTCTGAAAAGATTCTTGAAGTTATAAAAGGGGAAATTGTAAAACTGAAGGAAAAATACGCAGATCCGAGACGTACCAAAGTCTACAAAGGAAAAGTAGGGGAGTTCTCAGAAGAAGATTTGATTGCAAATGAACCAACAGTTATAACTCTTACCAATACCGGATATATCAAACGCCAATCCTTAACGTCATTTCACACTCAGCACAGAGGAGGAAAAGGAATAACCGGTATGAATGTAAAAGACGAGGATGGTATTGCTCATATCCGGTCCGCACAGACCCATGACAACATAATTTTCTTCACCAACAAAGGAAAGGCTTATCAGCTCCGCGCTTTTGAAATTGCTGAATCATCAAGGACAAGCAAAGGCTCAGCTGTGGTCAACTTGCTTAACATTGAACAGGGAGAAAAAGTTGAATCATTCCTGGTTCTTGATAAAACACTTAAATCCGGAAACATTTTCCTGACAACCAGAAATGGAACTGTTAAGAAAAGCAAATTGTCTGAATTTGAGAACATCAGAAAAAATGGCATGATCGCGATAAAACTTGACAAGGGAGACGAACTCGTCTGGAGCAATATAACCGATGGCAAAAACGAAGTGCTGATTGTTACCCGCCACGGAAAAGCAATTAAGTTTGAAGAGTCAGCAGTGCGCCCAATGGGTCGGGCAACCAGGGGAGTGCGTGGAATCAAAATTGACTCAACAGATCAAGTGATAGGTATGGCAGTTGTATGTAAAGAAGACAAACTCAACTTCCTGGCAATCATGGAAAACGGACTTGGTAAGAAAACAGCAGTTGGTCAGTTTCCTCTCCAGGGCAGAGGTGGACAGGGAGTGAAAGTTGCCAAAGTGACACCAAAGACAGGACAAGTTGTTATTGCCCAGATTGTTCCAGACAATTGTGAGGAAGTAATAATCACCTCCAAAAAGGGACAAATTGTAAAACTTACTACCGAATCAATTCCCAAACTCTCAAGAGACACACAGGGCGTGATCCTGATGCGCTTCTCAGATTCTAACGACAAAGTCGCCTCCGCAACTTGTATAGAAAAAGCTTCTTAATATGCGGATTTGGGATTTGTCTCCATCCATTCTTTGCAGAAATCATCTTCTCGGTGAGCACAGAGAGCTTCATGCAATGTGGACTGTGATCACTGAAAATAAAAAAGGCTATTCGCGTCATCCTGAGACTTTACGTTGGGTAGGCAAATTAAAAGCTTTATATAACCGGCATAAAGAATTAATCAAAGAAATGAAGGTTAGGGGATATAATCACTATAGTGAACTAAACAAAAACTTAGCGCTTGGGAAAAGCATGCAGGATAGTTTTATAAATACCCCTGAGGAGCAATTGAAAATTTTGAGAATCAAAGGCTGCAACTGCAAACTAACATGATCCCTGGGGAATTTCGATGATTACTGTTTCAAAGCCGAGACTTTTAAATAATGTTGTCAATTGATTTCTTGCATTTTTTGAAGCCTCATTTAGAATCCCACCTTTACAAGCCGCGTCTTTGATAACTTTTTCTGCTTCGCCCCGAGCCTGAGACTCGAGATTGTTGTCACCTTTTGTAAGTAGGCCTTGTTTGCGGTCATAAACTCTCGTCTGATCACTATCCAATTTGGCGACCAATATTTCGGCGCTGGCATAGTGACTTTTAGAGTATTGTTTGAAACATTAATATCTTTCTCGCTTACTTTTCCTAGATCAAAACCTGCGATTACAGTTCCATGAGCAATTAGCAAAATCCTGTCTCCATAAAGAAATTGCTTAAATGTATTTCCCGATGTCCCGACATCAATTATTTTTTCAATTGTAAAAGACGACGTCTCCAAGCGGTTGAGCGAGCGGATTTGCTTTATAACTGTTTGTGAACTCAAATTGACGGTGTATTTTTCCTTCGGTCCAGCAAATTGCTTAAAGACCAAAAATACTCCAAAAAGTATTAGAGCGAAAATAATAATTGTTATGATAGGCCGAATACTTTTCATCTTAGATATTTCAATTATACATTAATAGGGTATAATTAAAAATATGAGAATTGATGGTAAGCAAATTGCTGAGGAAATTTACGAAGAGCTCAAAACCAGAGTGGGGAAGCTTGCCAAGAAAAATATAGTTCCTCATCTTGTGGTTATCTTGGTGGGAGAGAATCCCGCGTCAATTGCGTACGTTACCCTCAAGCAGAGAAAAGGAGAGGAGATCGGAGCGAAAATTACCATACTTCGCTACGATGTAAACATTAAAACCGAAGATCTTGCGGAAAAAGTAAAGCTTTTAAATATAGATCCATTTGTCCACGGAATTCTTATCCAAAGACCATTGCCGCCTCAAATTGACGTAGAAAAACTTGAATTGCTTACAGATCCTTTTAAAGACGTAGACGGTTTTAATCCTGGTTCATCATTTATTCTTCCACTTCCCCTTGCGGTAATGAGAATACTTATTGAAGTATTCTGGTTGCTGCAAGCAAGCGAAAACAAAATACCAAATTTTAAAAAATCCTCAGTCCCTCCTGCCCTAGATAATCGTGACGATATGTGGCTCAAATCTAAAAAAATTGTTGTTATTGGCAAAGGTCCCACGGGCGGGGGACCGATTATAAAACTATTTAAAAAACTTGGAGTTAATCCATCTGTAATTGATAGTAAAACCCCAAATCCTGAAGAATTAATGAAGGAGGCTGACATAATCATCTCTTCAGTCGGCCGCGAAAATGTAATTAAACCACAGGACATTAAAAAAGGAGTAATACTTGTAGGTGTTGGGATCTTAAGAGGCGAAGATGGTAAATTAAAAGGTGATTATGATGAAGAAAAAATCAAAGATATCGTAGGATTTTACACACCAACTCCGGGCGGAGTAGGACCGGTTAATGTAGCCATGCTGATGGAAAATTTGATAACTGCGACTGAAGAGCAAACCTCTTGACTTTATTTCAAATTTTATATAAATTATCAGAAGATTGGAAAAATTGGGTTTTTCTGGTATAATTTACTAAGGTTTTTGCCAAAAAACTGTACAATTAATCAAAAATGCAAAAAAACAATACATACACCAAAGTCGCATCCTACGAAGGGAAAAAGGGCGAAGTCAAAAAAGTGGTACTACTTTACTCAGGCGGTCTTGACACCTCAGTCCTTCTCAAATGGATTCAGGTAGAGTACAAAGCAGAAGTAATTGCGCTGACTATTGATATAGGTCAAACGGTTGATGACCTTGATGCAATAAAGAAAAAAGCGATTAAACTCGGGGCTATCAAAACTTTTGTAATTGACGCTAAAGACGAATTTGCAAATGAGTACATCGCAAAAGGCATAAAAGCAAATGCCAATTACCAGCACCGTTATCGTCTGGCAACTCCTTTGGGCAGACCCTTACTTGCAAAGTGGGCTGTCAAAATCGCGGCTCTCGAAGGCGCTGACGCCATAGCTCATGGGTGCACCGGTAGGGGCAACGACCAAGTCCGCATAGAGGGATCTGCCCTTGCATTAAATCCTGATATCAAAATAATTGCACCTATTAGGGAATGGAGCATGGGCAGACTCGAAGAGCTGGAGTACGCAAAAAAACATGGAATACCTGTAACTCATACAAAAGACAAACCATATTCATACGACGAAAACATGTGGGGAATTTCAGGTGAGGGAGGAGAAGTTGAAGACCCATCTGTTATTCCACCTCTGGAAAAAATTCTTATTCTTAACAAGATTCCATCAAAGGCACCGGACAAAGAAGAAATTGTAGAATTGGAATTTGTTAAAGGGCTTCCTGTTGCATTAAATGGCAAGCAAATGAAACTTTCAGAATTGATAATGAATCTTAACAAAATTGGGGCCAAACATGGCGTCGGAACAAATATCCACATAGAAGACCGCATAATCGGTATGAAGATCCGCGATGTTTTTGAGGCACCGGCTGCCGAAATAATAATAACCGCGCATGAAAAATTGGAGCATTATGTCTGCACCGGTATAGAAAACGAATTCAAATCGGGTGTTGATAAAAAATGGGCGCACATGTGTTATGGAGGGCTTTGGTATGATCCTTTGATGAGCGATTTGAACGCGTTTATTGAAAACGTGAACCAAAAAGTAACCGGAAAAGTAAAAATTCAACTATATAAAGGTGTAGCACAAACCGTAGCGCTTGAAACGCCCAATACTATTTTTCAGGAGAAACTCGCGACATTTATGGTCTCAGAAGGCCTTAACCAAAATGCATCCGCCGGATTTATCGAGCTTTATACACTTCCGATGAGGCTTGCCCAACGTGCTGAGAAAACAGTCCTTCTATCAATTGGTAAAAGAGCCAACAAGGTCAAACTTCTACCCGATATCAAAAAACTCTACGCAATGAAGTACAAACTTTACGCGACATATAAAACCCACAAATTCCTCAAAACCAATAAAATTGAGGCGATTGCTGTCAACAAAATTTCAAGTCCTCTTAAGCCTAATCTCGCGGATCTTCTCAATGCCAACCGTTTTGATTTGATAATAAATATCCCGACAGGACTGAAAGCTGCGGAGACTGATGGAAAAATAATCCGTGAAAAAGCAGTCGAACACAATGTGCCCCTAGTCACAAGTGTCAACGTAGCAAAAGATTTTGTGAACAAATTACAAGCGGCAAAAGTGTAGAAGTTTTAGAAAACTAAACTAACCCCAAAGCTTTTCTCCCGTTAACGGTTGCGACCTTAACAATTTCATCAATATCAAACCACCGGTTCGCTTCCATCAAAAGCCTCAAATCATTCCAAATATTGCCATCATTCATCGGCTTAAAAATATCGTAAAGATTATCAATGCCAATTGAAACAGGTATCCCGAAATCTGTCATCTCTCCTGCAGGAGTAATCGCGTTATGAGTTGGGGTGAGGACTTCACTTCTCCAGCCATCTATCCAGGACATGGGGCAGGCAACCATCATCAATTTTGCTTTTTGCATCAATTTGTATACCCGCTCCCGCTCAGGTCTGGGATAACAATTAATTGAAATGCCGTGAATACCGACAACTTTTCCTTCCATGCCGTGTTCAATGGTTTTCCGAGCAAGCATTTCTGTTTCATGCTCAGTCGGAATATTCAATTCATCGACATGCATATGCACCATCTTATTTTGAGATTTTGCTTTCTCAAGAATTATGTCCATGTGCTCTGATTCACGGGGAGTATCTGTCTTAACAGTACTTCCTATGATATCCGCGAAATCTGCGCCGATATCAAACCACTCCCTATTTTCTTTAGTCAAAATTCCGTAAGCCGGGAGATTGATATATTTGATAATTATTTGAGACTTATACACGTCTCGTGCTTTTTCAGCGGCTTTTATTGCTTTATCTTTTACATCCGGTGTTGCGTCGATAAAAGAGACAGTTGCGACAACTCCCTGCTCGATCATCAACTCTAGGGAATTGGCGATCCTGTCATAGATCTCTGATGCAGTTGAAGATTTACGGATATCTGCGTTTGAGCCCCACTTTTGATGTCTTTTCATGTTGACCATTGTGAATTTCTCAGGAGTTATTGTGTACGCTCTATCAAAATGTGCGTGGGCGTTTACCCAGCCGCCATTCTCTTTAATCTTCTGAAGAATTATCGCTTTGAGGTCCAAATAATCAACTTTATTCGCCATTGATAACAATTATATGACTTTCAAATGTATTTGACAAATAAGTTGCAACATTGTAAATTCGAATCATGCTCGATTGGAAAATGTTGGCACTAATTGCCCCGCTATTTATAGCAACTTATCAGGCGCTTTCTAAATTTCTCCCCAAGAATACTTCCATATATTTAATTAGTGCTTATTCTTCCTTTATTGGAATGATATTTATGCTAGGCTTACACTTGCTATTATCGAAAAATAAAGGCTTGATTTTAAATCCCAAGACAATCTCTCTTGTTCTGGGCATAGGGTTGTTAATAAGCTTAGCAAACTTTAGTTTCATAAAAGCATTTACGTTGGGAGCACCGCAATCAATTTTCAGTTTAATTTCGTATGTCGCGCTTATTATTTATGGAATACTTTTCGGAGTACTTTTGTTTCACGAAAAATTGAGTATGCCGCAAATCTTCGGTGCTATTCTTTCTATTGTAGGAATTTTAATAATTGTCTATTACAAAAAATGACTTATTGAGGATTTTTGTTAATAGACTGCTTAATTTCGTACGCCAAGTTGGGTTCCACATCGCGCCCGATGCCGATAAAACTGCATCCGCACCGGCTTTACGGTAATCCCAAAAATCCTGGGGTGTCAGAACTCCGCCAAAGCTAATAATTTCGTAGTTAAGTTTTTGGGTTTTACGAATTCTATTCAATTGCATTGTCATATCAAGTCCGACATCTTTGATTGCGTGTCCTGACAAGCCAGCCTTCAGCCTACCTTCACCTGGTAAAAGTTGTTTTCCGAAATCATCCAAAACAGGAGATGCCAAAGTATTTATGGAGCTAACAACCGATACATATTGATCAATTGACCCAACTATGTCAACCAAAAGTTCGTTTTGCAAATGGGAGAAATACCCAAATTTTGCAATCACCGGCGTTTTGCCCACAGCTTCCTTGACCAATTTGCAAATTGCAACTACAGCTTCTTTGTTATAGCAAACAACACCCTCAGTAGCTACATTGGGACAAGAAAGATTAATTTCGATAGCTTTGGCACCGCTTTTTACGGCAAGCTCTGCTGTATGAGCAAAATCTTTGTAGTAATCCATTTCTGAAAAACCTGGCTGAATAGTACCGACAATGCTGGTAATTAATAATCCGCCTTTTGGAACATTCTGATTGGCAATTTTAGCATCCGGGATCCAGTATTCCGGATCTATCGAATTATTACCAAACGAATTTACGATCGTCAGCTGATTGTAATCGCTAAATTCTGTTTGAGTACGGCTGGGTAATTCTTCAAAATTGTGGTCTACTGAAATTTTACCCGCCACAACATGTACGACATTACTCATTTGGTTGGGTGCAAAGTGCACGCTACGCCGGGTCTTGGTGGTAACAATATCATACCCGTTGTCGAACATTGTTTTTATGTATTGACTATCAATACCTGTTGGGCATGACGCCGATCCAAAAGGAGAATTAACTTTGAAACCAAGAATCTGGTAGTCACCTTGAGGATTGGGCGCGGTTATTGTAGCTTTATAATCTTTATTTGGTCCGTTTTTGACATTATCGTCATAACTTTTGTGAATATCATAAATTGGAACGTATTTCGCCGTGACCATATTGTTATTTTATCAAAAAATGATAATATAATAAACAGTAAGCATGAAATATAAAATTGGAATTTTTGGATCTGCATTTAACGAAAACGAAAAAACAATAGAACTCGCCAAAAAGTTGGGAAGCGTATTGGGTGATGAGAAGGTAATTATTATAACAGGTGCCTGTGCAGGAATGCCGGATATAATAGCAAATGAAGCCGCAAAAAAAGGAGCAGAAATATGGGGCTTTGCATCCACCAGAAATGAGGAGGAATTAAAAACTCAATATGCAGAAGGCAATTTCTCAGCATACACTAAAATTTTCTACATTCCACAAAACTTTAGGGAACTATTTTTTATTGAAAAAGACGCAGTTTTTGGTGTCCAGAAACCATCGCTTCAGAAATACCGCAACGTAATATCAACTGCCAATTGCGATGGGGCGATAATCATATCCGGACGTTGGGGATCGCTTAATGAATTTACAAACCTTTTCGATATGGGTAAAGTCATTGGGGTTCTGACTGGGACAGGGGGGATTGCTGATGAGTTAGAAAACCTCAGTAAAAAAATTAATAAGCCTAGCGTTGCAAAAGTATTTTTTGACAATGATCCCGAAAAATTGGTAGAGAAAGTACTTGAAGAATTGGAAAAAAGAAGTTAAACTAACAGACATGGATTTTAATCAAAAATTAGACTCAACAATTCAAAAAAACAACTCTCTCCTTTGCGTCGGACTTGATCCGGATTTTGAAAAACTTCCCGAATTTATTAAAAAGAAAGAAAACCCACAATTTGAATTTAATAAAGCTATTATTGACAGCACAAACGATTTAGCCTGCATTTATAAAAAAAATCCTGCGTTTTATGAAGCAAAAGGGGATGGGGGAGTGAGGGAGCTGAAAATGACCTGTGACTACATCAGGAAAACCTATCCTAATATCCCAGTTCTTGTTGATGCAAAGAGAGGGGATATAGGAAATTCTAATTACGGGTATGTTCAGTATGCATTTGATTATTTGCAAGCTGATGCGATGACTGTCATGCCATATCTGGGAATAGAGTCACTTTCTCCTTATTTTGAAAGGGAGGGAAAGGGAATAGTTGTCGGCTGTCATTCATCAAATCCTGGAGCTGCAGAATTTCAGGAGTTATTAATTGACGGCAAACCGCTTTATGAAATAGTTGCAGAAGAGCTGATAAAGCAACATGGTGATAATCCCAACTGTATGATATTTATGGGAGCAACTTACCCCGAACAGCTTACAAGTATAAGAAAAGTTATCGGCGATATGACTATTTTGGCCCAGGCGTCGGAGCACAGGGCGCAAGTGTGGAGATGTTTGTCAAATCAGGTATGAATTCCAAAAATGCAGGACTAATAATTAATGCGTCCAGAAGTGTTATATTCGCATCAACTGGTGAAGATTTTGCCGAGAAAGCACGGGAAGAAGCAACAAAACTTAGAGACGAAATCAATAAATATCGTGTATAATAATATTATGAATGACGAAGTCGTAGATTTATTAAAAAAATCAAACGGGATCTTTACGGGACACTTTATATATACTTCGGGCAAACACGCTTCCCGGTATTTAAATAAAATGTCAATCTTCTTACATCCAATTTATGCATCGCAAATGGGTAAATTATTCGCAGATAAGTATAAGGATGCAGAGATTGATATTGTTGTTGCTCCGGCAATGGGCGGAATAATTCTCGGGCAATGGACTGCTTATCATTTATCAAAACTTAAAAATAGAGATATATTAAGTACCTACACTGAAAAAGATAAGGGAAGTTTTTCGTCAGCCGCCGAAAGCAATCATATATTCACCAAGGGGAATGAAAAATATGTAACGGGAAAAAATGTTCTGATCGTTGAGGATATTGTCACTACCGGAATTTCAATCAAAAAAGTCGTAAAAGCCGTAAAAGATGCAGGTGGTAAGATAGTTGAAGCATGCTCGATGGCAAACATTAATCCCGATCCTGCGTCCATAAACGATGAACTTGTCGGAGCGAAATTCTCAAGCCTTGCCGAGCTTCCGGTTGTTCTGTACGACGATGGCAACTGTGAGCTTTGCGACAAGAATGTTCCAATTAATACCAACCTCGGCCACGGCAAAAAATACCTTGAAGAAAAAGCAAAGAAAATATGATAAAATAGTTTAATGTTGAAAAGTAATACCCCTAAAACCTCTTCTGAAATTATTCAAGTTTCCAATTTAGTTAAAAAATTCGGAGACTTCACCGCAGTTAATAATATTTCTTTTTCTGTTAAGCAGGGAGAGATTTTTGGAATCCTCAGACCCAACGGGGCAGGGAAGACCACAACACTTGAGATCATGGAAACTCTTCAGAAACAAACCGACGGGATAGTATTGATTGATGGAATTGATACATTACAGCACCCCTGGGAAGTAAAAAGCAGAATTGGAATACAACTTCAGGCATCCAACTTTTATCCTGAGCTGAATCTCGTTGAGCTTCTTAAAATGTTTGCGGCCATGTATGATGTAGAGGTTGATCCGATGGCCATGCTCAAGAAGGTTCAGCTGGAAGACAAAGCAAAAAGCTTTGCCAGTAAATTATCAGGCGGGCAGAAGCAGAGATTTTCAATCGCCGCGACTCTTGTAAATAAACCAAGAATTATTTTCCTTGATGAACCCACAACCGGACTTGATCCCCAGGCCCGCCTGAATCTTTGGGATATGCTTGAGGAAATCAAAAAAGAAGGAATCACTTTTGTTATCACAACCCACTATATGGAAGAAGCAGAAAAGTTGTGTGATAGAATTGCAATTATGGATGGTGGAAAGATCCTAAAAATTGCGACTCCTCGTAAATTTATCCAAGATTTACTCTCAACCGGATTTAAAAAAGAAATCATCCGTCAGGACGCAACGCTTGAAGATGTATTCCTGAATCTAACAGGAAAGAAATTAAGAGACGAATAACGCAGAATTTTCAATCAAATTACAATTACGCAATTTTCAAACATTGAATCATTGAAAATTCAATGAAAATTGAGAACTGAAAATTAAAAATTATATTATGAAAAAATATAAGAAGCCCGGGCAATGGAAAGCATATCTTGCAATTACCTGGTATGCCTTCAGGGCGCAAACCAGAAATCCAGCAACATTTGCGTTTGGATTTATCTTCCCAGTTGTATTCATAAGTATTTTTGGATTAATTGGCGGCAGCGGACAAACGCTCAATGTCGGAATTCCAAAAAGTACACCTGAAAATCAATTGCTAAAAACAATTGAAAAACAAAAATTCTTAAAAATAGAAAAATCAGATCCGCAATCCCTGGATAAAAAACTTAAGCAAGGAAGACTCTCCGGAATTGTGGAAATTGATGAGATCCAAAATACTGAAGGCACAAAATATACGGTAAATATACTTACATCAACCGCCAATGCAATTGAAGCACAATCTCTAACTTCAGCAATCCGCGGCATAGTTGATCAAACCAACTTGCAGTTAGCGGGAGTTAAAAACCCGCCAATTGCTTTGTCTCAAAAAGAAGTATCTGGCCGCCAATTCCGATACATCGATTTCGCGCTTCCGGGACAAATAGGGTTCTCTCTTCTTTCAACTGCGATTTTCGGGACAGTATTTGGCTTAATCTATTTGAAAAAAGCATTGATACTCAAACGGATGTTCGCGACACCAACCAAACCACTAACCATTTTACTAGGGCAGGGACCAGCAGACTTGTGATTGCACTTGTACAAACTCTCCTCATTCTTGCAATCGGGGTAATTGCATTTAAATTCTATCTTCCCCATGGATTCATCACATTTCTAGAGCTTCTTCTTGTTTCAGCAATCGGACTAATCGCCTTCCTGGGGTTTGGATATTTCTTTGCAGGACTGGCAAATGACGAGAACTCTGCGGGTCCGATGGTGAACTTAGTTACGCTTCCGCAATTTTTATTAAGTGGAACATTTTTCCCAACAGACAGTTTGCCTACCTGGCTTCAGCCCATTGCCAACAACCTCCCTCTTTCTTATTTCAATATCGCGGTCCGCAAAATCACAACGGAAGGCGGGCATCTACCCGACACAACTCCATATCTAATAGGGCTTATTATCTGGGGAGCTGCCATGTATCTGCTTGCCGCCCGCACTTTCAGGTGGGAATAAGTAATTTTCAGTTTTCAATTTTTAATTTTCATTGAATTTTTAATAACTTAATTTTTAAATATTTAAAATTTTGATTTCATTTCAAATTGAAAATTTCGAATTGAAAATTAAAGTTGACAAACAATAGTCAATATCTCTAAGATATAGTTATGTTCCAAAGTTTACGCGTGCCATTTTTAACAATAGCTTTTGCGCTTCTTTCTCTTTTTGTCTTCACAAAGATCTTCGGACCTATTCCGTTCTCAGTAAATAGCATTACCACCAACAAACAAAGCCTTTTTACCGTCTCCGGTACAGCTGAGGTTACAGCAGTCCCGGACACTGCTACGGTATCATTGGGTGTAAATAAGACAAGCCCGACAGTTGAGGCAGGGAAAGAAGAAGTGAATAAAATAATTAACCAAGTTACTAACGATTTAAAAAATTTAGGAGTTGATGATAAAGATATCAAAACTACCAACTACTCGGTAAATCCCAATTACGATTATTCTCAAGGTGCACAAAAAATCAACGGCTACTCAATAAATGCCAATCTCCAAGTTAAATTAAAGTCAGTCGAAAAAGCAAATAATGCAATTGATATTGCTACAAAAGACGGAGCTACTAATGTCGGCGGAGTACAATTTGTAATTGACGATGAAAAGCAAATTGAGCTAGAGAATCAAGCAAGAAAAGAGGCGATTAAAAAAGCCAAGACAAAAGCAGCAAGCATCGCAAGAGATGCCGGAATACGCCTTGGAAGAATTGTGGATGTTCAGGAAAATGGCAGTGGCAACCAACCACCTATTATGTATGACCGAATGTCAGCGGATCAAAAAAGTTTCGCGCCAAGCGAACCAACACAACTAAACCCCGGAGAAAATAAAGTTACAAGCACCGTCTCCCTCTCCTACGAAACACACTAGACGAGTATTAAGTATGAAGAAGTAAGTATTAAGGTTTTTGCTTAATACTTTATACTAAATACTTGATACCTACTTATTGCCGCTATGGAAGGCTTTATGAACGTCTCTAAGCTGTTTGTTTGTGATGTGGGTATAAACCTGTGTTGTAGCAATATTCTTGTGTCCTAGCATTTCCTGAACCGATCTTATATCCGCGCCATTCATTAGCAAGTCTGTAGCAAAGCTGTGTCTCAATGTGTGTACGGTTGCATCAACCGGCAATCTGGCAAGCTTAGTATATTTCTTAACAATTCTCTCCATTGACCTAACCGTAAGTCTCATTTTTTCTCCATTATCATCCTCCTGCACGCCTTGTGAGTAACGTATGAATAGCGGCTTAAAACTGTCAACACGCAAATCCTGATATCTTTTTATCCATTCCGCTGCTCTATCGGAGATAAAAACAATCCTACCTTTTCCTCCTTTTCCGATGACCCCAAACTCACGTCTTTCCAAATTTATCTTATCCTGATTAAGACTCACAAGCTCTGACACACGAAGCCCGCTTGAAAAAAGTAGTTCCAGAACAGCCCGATCCCTCGTACCAGCTTCTGTTGACGTATCAGGCATGCTGACAAGTCTCTCAACCTGATCCCGCTCCAGAAACTTGAGACTTCGACTTTCGGTCTTTGGCAGATCAATTTTGGAAGGCTCAAGTGTAGGGACGTCATTTTTTATAAGAAAGCGTAAAAACGACCTAAGCGCGATTACATAATAATTTTGTGTCACTCTTTTGCGGGTATTTCCTTTGGCATCGGTGTGATTTGCCAAAAAAACTCTATACTTTCTAATTAAACTTAAGTCCAAATCTTTAACATTTTTTCCCGGTAGGGTAACGTTGAACCAATCTAAGAAAACCTCAAGATAATGCCTATAATCCCGGATGGTCAATTTTGAACAGTTCTTCTCAATCTCCAGGTATTCCAAAAATTGATCAATCAATTCTGACAGGCTATTATTCTTCACATATTCATTCTACGACATGTGCTGAGAGATTTGCAACCCTATGTTAAAATAGATTGTGACTTTTAATGAAAAATATAATGACTGCCTCAAATATATCGATAGCTATTGGAATAAAATAATATTTAAACCCTCAAAGATAAAACTGAGGTATAAATTTATCAGTGTACCAACTTTCTTAAACGACGTTAGGGGAAATCCTCACACGCTTTTTGTACCGTACGCTTATTTTGTGCCAAATCTGGGCGCGCAAAAGAGGATTTGCTATTGGGATAGCTTTTTTATGTTCAAAGGATTAATTGGAACCAAAAGACAAAGTTTGATGAAAAAAATGGTCAACAATTTTATGTACCTATTTAACAGATATCAAATCATTCCAAATTTCAATGCTCCTGCCTCAATTAACCGCTCTCAACCGCCATTCCTTACTTCAATGATACTTGATGCTTACTTAACACCTCTAACCGGTCATAAAATACGCAAATATTATTTCGGCATCCGTGGCCAGGTGCATAAAATCACAAATAAAAATTGGCTAATACGCGCAATTAACACTGCCAAAAAAGAATATGAGATTGTCTGGATAGATAAAAAAAATCTTTATAATCATCATGTAGAGGGTTTTTGTTTGTCCCGTTATGGCGACCGGGATATCGGCTACGCGCACTCATCCGAGCTTGAGTCCGGATGGGATATGACCTCAAGATTTTACAACCGCGCTGATCAATTTTTGCCAATCGACCTCAATGTATATCTTTATAAATACGAAAAAGACTTTGCGTATGTAGCAAAAATGCTTGGGAATCATAAAGAAGCTGAGCAATGGAACAAAAAAGCCGCAAACCGAAGCGCGGAAATTAATCAATTCATGTGGGACGACAAAGAAAAATTCTTTTTCGATTACGGATATAACTATCAGCAAGTAAGCTTATTCATGTCCCTTGCGTCATATACGCCTCTCTGGGCAGGCCTAGCGACTGTGAGTCAGGCAAAGCATATGGTCAAAAAGCTTCCGCTATTTGAAACTCCTTTTGGACTAACAATATCTACTAAGGATTCTCTTGCAAAATCAATTGATTTGAAAAAAATTCAAAGAAGATATCATCCCGCGCTTGAAGATATAATTAAACCCAAGCAATGGGATTATCCCAATATCTGGTCGCCGCTTGAGTACCTGACTGTAATCGGGCTTTTGAAATACGGATATGTAAGTGACGCAAAAAGGATAATGGAAAAATCCGTAAAAGCACACGCAAACGTATATCACACGCATCATACATTTTTTGAAAAAATTGATGGTATTACTGGTGGATCCGGCAAAGGCGCTCTTTATGGTGATCAGGACGGCTTTGGCTGGACCAACGCTGTCTTCTATCGCTACATACAGATCCTTGACGCTTTGCATTCAAATCAATCAATTTATGTAGAGCCAAAACCTGGCATTCCTCCCCATGAACTTTCAATACCTTATTAATGTTCCAAATAATTCTTTGATGAAATAACTGCCGCGAAAACACTCTTCTCCACCCATAAAATAGCTGAGGGGAGGCAAGATTTATACCTAGCTTCGATTTAGCCTCGAATTTCCAACCTATAGTAGGGGAGTGCATGGTGAATGAGGGCATGGGTAAGCCGGCAACTAATAGGGAAATTAGCAACCAAGTTTAAGATAACTAGTTGTTAAATATAAACAAATAAAGTGATAATTTGTGACAGTTGAGGACTCCTCCCCTAGGCTTTTGAGGCTGATCCATGTCGTAAAAGTATTATTGTGCGACATACACACTATTATCTTCTACCGCCTTGAAATGCTCCAAAATGTTTTTTGGCGTTGAGATGGCAATCGGGAAACACATACTTTAACTTTATGCTCTGATGGACCCTTTCCCGGAAAGTTTATTAAAAGTAATAGTTAATAAATTTTTTACCTACTCCTCCATATAAGAGACGAGATGACAGAAGGTCTACCGCAATCCATAAACATTAGCGCTAAGTGGTTACAGTTAATTCTATAAACTGGCCGTTATTCCTCAATCAGACTACCTCTCTTTCGTAATTAAAAATGCATTTCATTTAGATTGTTAAATCAATCCAATCATTACATTTTAGCCTCGAAAACATTAAAAAAGCATTTTCGTATTATTTTTATTTGAATGGTCTATTTTTCCCCCAGAAGAGTGAAGAGGCATTAATCCTTAAGTTTATGACTGTAATATAATATACGTGACATGTACTTCTGAAGCACGCGCTAATGAAGAGGATTTTTACGCTATAAGATATATTTGTGCCTGTGAAAACTGACCTCTGTGAAAAGTTATCCACATTACTATATCAAACTATATCATTTTATTATAGGACTTATATAAGATATCTCTTTTGTGACTCCCCTCTTCCCTGTTCTGTAAGACTCAAAATTATTTTCCCCAAGGAGTAAATAAAATTAATACAAAAAATATTATGCAACCAACCCAAACATATTCCCACATAATTCCTTTAAAGAGCCGTCTCTCAAACCAGATATGGGAAAGCCCTACTATCGCATAAAAAAATCCTGTCAGGAAAAGTGCAATAAAAGTCGGGCTACTCGGCCAGAACCACAACAAAATACTCGCTTCAATCAAGCATACGGTCAAAATTGCTGTCCAAATTAATAGTGGTTTATTAATCTTTTGAAGGGTATATGTCCATAAAGAATGATATATGAGAAAAAAGCTGTAAATCAGAACAAGTATTATGACTATTAAAAGATTTGTATGAAGAGTAAAAACGATATTTGTTAAGAAAAAATAGGACAAGAGAGTCGTAACAAAAGAAACAATCCGTGCTCCCGATAACAAAGTTATTGTCCTGGTCGAAGAGACAGCCAATATATTTTGACTAAGAAAAACCGAATATACTCCAAATGCGTAAATTATGCTCAGGAGAAGCCGGAAGACAAAGGAAGAAGGAGAAAGAAAATAGAACATTCCAAAACTTAAGCTATAAAAAAAAGGCAATATAAACGCCTCGCTAGTATGTGTCTCCTTTAAATCCCGATATATTGCCCAATAGAGAAAAAGGCCTGTTAAAATAGACAACAATATGGGAACAAAAATACCCCCTTTTCCAAATTGGTTCTCAGTTAAAAATAACCCAATTGATAAAAATAATGTTCCGATTACAAACTTCTGTCTTTTGTCAATTAAGAAAGAAAAGTTCCTTCTCCCCTTTTTGGTTCTAGTCAAAAGCCTATTTGCTTTTGCATTTTGCAGCTCCTCATTATTCACTAAGTATTTCCTCCATTAGATCATCCTGAATATCAAAGTTAACATATACCTTATGTACATCATCGAGCTCTTCCAAAATCTCGACAAATTTTATTGCCTTCTCCGCTTTCTCTTTGTCCGAAATAGAATTAATTGTTATTGGTTTCCAGAAAAGATGGGATTCCTTAATGCTTAATCCCTGTTCAGCAAGTGCTAAACGTGCTTTTGCTGAATCTTCTGATTTTGTATAAATAATTACATCATCTCCATTGTCTTCCACGTCCTCAGCGCTGCTATCTGCTGCAATAAGAAATATTTCATCAAGCGTCTTGCCATCTTTTCTAACTGTAATCATCCCCTTTTTTTTAAACAGATAAAGAGCACTTCCCGCAACCCCCAGACTGCCTCCGTTTTTCTCGAAAGCGTTTTTTACCTCTGCTATTGTTCTTTGTTTTTTGTCAGTTAGAGTTTCTACTATTACACTAAATCCACCTGGGCCAAAGCCTTCATAAATAATTTCCTCAATATCCCCAACTTGACCGCCGCTGGCGCGCTCAATTGCGCGCTTGATGTTTTCTTTAGGCATGTTAGCCGCTCGAGCTTCTTCAACTGCTAAACGCAGTCTAAAATTACTATTTGGATCTGTAACTCCCCCACCCTCCCGTACTGCAGTGGTTATTGAGTAAGAAAGCTTGGTGAACACTTGTCCCCTTTTTTGATCCTTAGTTCCTTTCTGCCTTTTTATCGTCGACCACTTTGAATGTCCTGACATAGAAGCTTTATTATACTCTTGATATATTGACTTTTGCAACAAATGTTAGTACAATTCTTCAATCTTCGCACTCATGATATCTTTAAAATCTCAAGCAATTCAAACCGCACTAGTTGGAGACTGGACCAACGCAATTAGCCTCAATCAATTAATACTCAAGGAATATCCCGATGACATAAATACACTAAACAGACTGGGATTTGCACTACTGAGTGTTGGAAACATTAAGGAAGCAAAAACGGTTTATGAAAAAGTGTTGTCCTTGGATATGAAAAACCCAATTGCAATACGCAATATAAAAAGACTAAACGGCGCAAATAGCGTAAAAACAAACATAACCATAAATAATCTTTTCATTGAGGAAACAGGAAAAACAAAAATAATCGAACTAATTAATATTGCTGAAAAAAAAGTAATATCTTATCTGAGATCAGGTGAGAAAATTTCAATACGCATTAAACGAAATAAAATATTTGCATTGGACTCCGAAGAACGTTACATAGGCATGCTTCCTGATGATATCTGCCGAAGACTTACTGAATTTATTAATGGAGGTAATTTGTATGATGCTTACATCTGGACAGTAGATGATAACAAGATTTGTGTTTTTATACGCGAAGTTAAAAGAGTAAAAAAGTATACGAATCAGCCCTCTTTTATATCAAACGAGAAATCCAAAGCAGTACTTGAAAAAATCCCTCACTTGGATGAGTCTTTGTGATAAATTACCCGACTTTTCTGTAGCTGCTTTTTTACTTTTGCTACTTCTTCAAGTTGACTTTGTTTCTTAAGTGACCACAACGCTAAAATAATTGAAATGGCTGCAATAACTATTAATACAATAAACATATAATTTAATAGCCTGATGGATTCTTACTATCCTCCCCTATTATTATAACAATTTTTGCTACTGTTTCTTTATCAATTTTTTTAACCGGAAATTTTAAAACTGTTTTTAGTTTTTCCAAAGTACGGCTGGCTTGTCCAAGGTATTCAATCCGTGATAGTTTTTCCTGGACATGCGGTGTTGTTACAGCAACAACATTTGCTCCCATGTTGGTAAGACAGCGCTCAAGTCTCTTGCCTAGTCCAGATTCATCAGTCGCATTAACAACGGCTATGCTGATATTATCCGTACTTAGTGTGTCATTTTTAAACAAAACACTAACAATCTTATCGACTTCGCTCTGCTTAGCAGTTCGCTCTATCTCTTCCACTTGCCTGCCGTTGCTTGAAACATTTTTTGAAAAGAGTATGAGCCGGGCAATATCAAAAATGGTCAAGTCAGTTTTGATTGAATCTTGTCCAAATGCTGCTTTTACTAGTATTGATTCCGGATTTTCTCCTGAAAGATCATACTCGGAATTTATTTTACCATCTACTATTATTCCCAGCTCTTGCCCTATCGAACCAATAGCTATACTGCTGTTTTTTATCTTTAAGACAGAAATTGAATTTTTACTGGAATTAAAATCTAAAATCGAGACAACGCGATTCTTCTGGGTGATTGCAACATTAAGGCTATTCCCGTCATACCTACTTTGTCTAATGACAAAAATTGCTTTAATACTTAGGGAAACAAGCATAACAAAAAAAACAATAAATGTGTAAAGAAAAAAAGTTTTAATACTTTTGTTATCTTTTTTAATGGCTTTCTTTTTTGTCATATATTTAGTATATCAGAGATGATCAAGCAAAATCTAAATGGGGATTAAGTAAACAACTAAAACTCTGTGAGGTCTTTTAATAATTCTGACAGCTCGTTTGGCAATGCACTTTCAAACCTTACTTCCTTCCCCTCAGCAGGATGAGTAAAAGTAACTTTTGCAGCATGAAGGAATACACGGGGCAGCACTTTTCTATCTTTTCTAGCAGTCTTTCGTCCTGCATACAGAAAGTCTGAGAAAACAGGAAAGTTAATATATTTTAGATGAACTCTTATTTGGTGAGTCCTTCCCGACTGAGGATATATCTCTACCAGACTTAGAGCCTCATTTGTTTTAGGATTCTTGTAATACTTTAAAACCTTATACAAAGTTTTAGACTCTCGTCCACCGGGTAGGATACCGAATTGTTTTCTATTCCAAGGAAGCCTTCCAACTGGGACATTTATTTCTCCGCTTTCAGGAATAATTTTTCCGTGAGCTAAGGATATATAAGTTTTATTAACTTTTCTCTCCTTAAATTGTTTTTGGATTTTGTCGAATGCATCTATGGTTTTTGCAATTATTAAGATCCCGGAGGTTTCTTTATCAAGACGGTGAACAATTCCACCTCTTTTATAAAAATCACTCTCGATGTCAATTAATGGACTTTCTTTAACAAGATCCAGCTTATCTTCAGTCCATTCCTGGATCGTAAATTGATTTGCAGTAGTATCAGACTTATTTACTATAATTCCAGCAGGCTTATCGATAATTAATAAATCGTCATCTTCATAAATAATTTTAATGTTCATTTTTCATTTAGCTCTGAATAAACTTTGCTTCACCAGCAAAGCAATACTTATGGTAATTATTACTAATAATGAAACATTCTCCGAATTCCAAAAAAACATTTGTCCTTTTATCAAATTAAATATTGATATTAAAAGCGAGAACGAGGAAAAAAGTATAAAAATATAAATACTCAGATTACCTTCCTTAAATGTTCTGCTCATAATTCTTGGTAGAAGCCTTCGAGTGAAAAACAAGGTAAGTAGTAAATAAATAAAAGCTTGAAAAAGATGCACAATGATTTCATTTTTTTTAAAAAATAGACCAAGCATTAAAAATGCAATAGGCAGCGAATTTAGAAAACTGAGTGCGGAAAAATCAAAGAGACGACCTAAGGGAAATTTTCTGTATTTTCCAATTAAGAACAAAATCAACCCACCTCCTATTACAACTTGAGGAATCGATAAGCTATCTTTTGTAGAAGCAAATTGCGCAAGAATAAGTCCCACTATAGTAGCTATAAAAACAATATCAAATACTTGCTCATTTTTTATATTTTTACGTAAGAAAACATGATCCTCCTTCACAAGTTTATAAAGTGTAAATAAAAAAAATATAAATGATGGAATAAAGATAATGATTTTCATGCAATTCAGTGCTTAATTTTAACTGCCCATATTACTCCCACGATTAAAAGGCTTACTCCAATTCCTACTATAACCACGCCGACTCCAATTAAATCAGAAAGACCCCCCACGATAATTATAGGAAGAAGAGAAAGGCCCCGATTATACTATTTAAAAATCCGTATATTTTACCGCGAATTTCCTCTGTAGTTTTTTCTTGAAGAATTGTATTGGCAGGAACAAAAACAAAAGAGTTTGCAACTCCAAGAACAAAGGCAAGAAAAACCATAATATGTAAAATGTTTATTTCAACAACATGTGGCAGATAATCATTCAGCGCATGAACAAATCCTCTGGATGCGACTTTGGATCCATATGGCAAAAGCATCATAGCAACTCCTGAAATAAATATACCGGATGTTATCAATTTTTCTTTAATATGGCTATGAAATATTTTAACTATAAGAGTGGCTCCTATAACCATACCCAGAGCAGCCGGAGCGGCAAAAAGAAGTGGAAAATCCTCTATGGGAATTTTCAATATTTGACTTGCGTATCCCGGAGCAATAGTAGCTATAATTAAAATTAAAATTTGGGAAAGTGCGAGTAGAAAAAGTGAACGGGAAATTTGTTTTGTTCTTGACATTAAAGACAATGTATATTTTATATCTTTAAATATTTCTGGTTTTTCCTTAACTGTTTTTAGCATGGTTGTACTTTTTATATCTATAAGTGAAATAAATCCGGCCCTTACTAGTAACATTCCTGCAAGTAAAATTAGCGTTCCTTCCGGCTTTAAAAAAATGATGACAGGACCTGATAGAACATAAGCTATAAGAATTGATGCAAATACGGCCATGCCAAAAAGTGCATTGGCAGATAGCAGATTTTTTTCTTTCACAACTAATGGTACCATGGGCGTTTCAGCCGGGATAAAAAATTGAACGAATACGCTAACAGTAAGAGATATGACGTAAATCATAAAAATATTATGCAATAAAAACACCAAAGCAATCATTAGAATAGCCCTAAACGTATTTGTTAAAATTAATACCTTTTTTTTGTCCCAACGGTCGACATAAACTCCCGCAATAGAACCAAAAAGAATTGCCGGTAACGTAAAAGACAATACAACTCCTGATACTGCAGTATTTGAATGCGTAATTTTAAAAACTATAAGAACTAAAAAAAAGTTAAAAAGATGCGTTGGTATTTGAGTAAAGATTTCTCCAATCCAGAGAAAAAGAAAAGCTCTCTCAGAGAGCGCGGCAAATGTACTATTTTTCATATTTACGCTTTTTCCGTATATGCCCCGGTTCTTGTGTCAACCCTTATTGATTCACCCACATTGATGAAAAGAGGCACTCTTGTTTTTATATTGTTCTCAAGGGTTGCCTCCTTAAAAACATTGGTTGCTGAATTTCCCTTTGCTCCCGGTGCTGTTTCGACTACTTTGAAAACCATCTTTGGAGGAAGCAAAACGGATAGCGGTTTTCCTTCGATGAAGCTAACAGGAAATGTTTCCCCTTCTTTAAGGTAATCATGCTCAGGGATAAGCTTAATCGGAATAGCTACTTGCTCAAAAGTAGTAGGATTCATAAAAAATACTTCTGTCTCGTCTTTATACAAATACTGCATATCCTTCTTGAGTACCGGAATATTCGCGACCTTTGCACCGTTTGTGTAGCCTTTCTCTGTGGTCGAGCCTGTTTTAAGATTCCTCACTTTAACTTTTATGTTGGCTGAACCCCTTCCCATTTTAATATGCTCATATGATAGAACTGTCAGATATTGCCCGTCCTCTTCGTATGTAGTGCCCGCCCTAAGCTCTGTTACTGAAATCATGATAATGTCAATTTTAACAGCTTTCTTTATAATTTACCAGCCTTAAGAGGATTGTGTGGAAATCAAAAATTGTTTTATATTTTCGTAGTCTCTTCTTAACCATTCATCGTTTGATAATATCTTTTCCAGCACTTGTTTTATTGTTCGCTCGGCCCAGGGGATTGATGTTGTTTGAAGAATTTCTCAACTTCAACTGCGTTCTCTTTTTTTGTAAAAAATTCAATGGGCTCAGCAAATCTAGAAAATAGATGTCCCCCGCTATATCTTTTCACTATTTCATCCCAATGGTTTTTCAAAAAATCCCACGCCAAATACTTACCATTTGAATTTGCAAAAATAAAATATATAGCTTTATATGAATCTTGCGTACGGACATTAGAGGAAAAACCAAAATCCAAAGTTTTTTTTAAGAGATTTTTTTGTTTAAAAATACAAAGCGCTTTAAAAATACGGTCCTTTTCTTCCTGTAGAGCTGACTTATTATAGAGACTTAATAGCTCTGAGTATGTTTTATCATCTCCATACTTTGCAACAATTGAGTATACCACTCCCCTTAAATCTGATTCTATTTGCACTTTTCCATTAAGAAAATTTTTAAACATACTTTGAGCAGTACTTATTGCACTAGGATCACCATATTTTCCAAGACTCGATAAGATTACGCTTCTTAATAATGTCTGAGAATGAGATTCCTGCGTCTTTTTTTCCCAGCCGACTTTATCACCAATATTTTTTAAAATATTTAAAGCATAATCTTCAAATAATTGGTACTCTTTTTCCTCTGATAGAAGATTGCACAATTTTGCTAGCTGGGTTACAATCTCATACCATACGATATAACTTTTTTCGTTCTTAAACGATAAATAGGCATTGAATGCTTGCACTGTTGGTATTTTACCGGCTTCAGCTAAAACCAGAATATCCCTTATAATTCCAAATCTATCTATTACGGATAATTCTTCTTTTTCAATAGCTTTTAATAAACTGCGTAGATCGTTCTCCGAGTACCCTACCCTAACTAGACTTGTCTCACCGCTGTTTAACTTAACCCATTTAGTCTTTCTTTTCTCTGGTAAAATCAATCTTTTTTTCTCCATCAAATGATATTCTGGTTTCTTATCAGAATTCGTTTTGACACTAACTGGAATTTTCCACACACTATTGTCTGTTGAATTTTTTTGTGAATGAAAACTTGAAAAAAATCTCGATTGGGAAAGAATCAGCACGTCTTTTCTGCTGTCAAGCATAACCAGCGGATACCCTGCTGCTTGTGTCCAATTTTTCATAATTGCCTCAACTGGTTTTCCGGAAGCCTCATTAAGTGCTTTCCAAAGATCAGACGTAGATGCATTGCTATACGAATGTTTCTTAAGATAACCTTGTAAGCCTTTCCTAAATACATCCTCCCCCAAATACTCTGCGAGCATTCTTATTATTGACGCTCCTTTTGAGTAACTCACTGCATCAAATATCTCACTAATCTCCGCCGGGTTTTGCACCTCTATTTCAATTGGGTGCGTATTTTCTAATCCATCAAGCTCTAGTGCTCTTGCATGATCCATATTTACAAACTGAGTCCATATATCCCACTGCGGAAAAATATGATCAACTGCAAGATATTCTATATATGATGCAAATCCTTCATTAAGCCATAAATGTGTCCACCATTCCATTGTCACCAAATTTCCAAACCACTGATGGGCGAATTCATGCGCTATAACGAGTGCTACCCATTGTTTATTTATTGTTGCTGTATGCTCCTCATCAACAAGAAGCGCGGTTTCCCTGTATGTTACTGCCCCCCAGTTCTCCATCGCGCCAGCAGCAAAATCAGGGATCGCTATTAAGTCAATAACCGGAAGAGGATATGCAATTTTGAAGTAGTCCGAAAAGAAGGAGATTGTTTTTACCGCAACATCCAGTGCAAATTCTGCTTGCTTTTTCTTTCCGGCTGTTACAAACACACGAACAACAGTACCCTCTTTTGTCTTTTTTTCTATGTGTTCAAATTTTCCAACGATAAAAGCCAAAAGATAGGTAGACATTTTTGGAGTTGGTTTAAAACTAACAATCTTGTATCCCGCGCTGTGCTCCTTAACTTCTGTCTCAATTGTATTTGAAATCGCTGTGTGGTCATCTGGGATAATTAGATTGATGTGAAATACTGCTTTTTTCGCAGGTTCATCAAATGATGGGAAAGCGCGTCTGGCATCTGTTGATTCAAATTGTGTAACTGCAATTGTCTGCTCTTTTCCATCAATATGATACTTGCTTCTATAAAAACCTCTCATTTTGTCATTTAAAACTCCTTTAAACTTAAGAGAGAGTTTTCCAATACCCTTTGGCAGTTGTTTTGGAAAAATAATTGTTGCTGTCTCTGTTTTCTTATCAAAAGTCAGACTGCCTTTAATAGAATTATTGTAAATTACCTCTGGAATCTCAAGTTCGTCTGCGTGAATTCTAATAGTGTCGGTAGGTATTCTTAGATCAACTATAATCTTTTCTTCTCCCGTAAAGGTAAAGGCAGTAAGGTCGGGGTGAATAGTTATAAAATATTCTTTTGGAATAACGTTTTCAGATAAACGGACATTTTTGCTATTTTTTGTCATAAAATTGCGGAAATGGGCGCAAAAAGTATATAATATGTGAGCTCGAAATACAAGGTAAGAAATAATCCCTTGCGCAAAATGCAAAGCGTTTTGAAGAGGGGCAACCGATGAAAAGCTGAATCCGCCAGCTGGCGGAGAAAGCTGCAATCGAGTTGCGACGAGCCGAGATGGCGGAATGGTATACGCGGTAGTCTCAAAAACTACTAGTTGCAAGGCTATGGGGGTTCGACTCCCCCTCTCGGCACCACACAAATATGAAATTCAAATACTTTTCCCAAAACGGCAATATATTTCCCACTGAAAAAGCAAATATTCCACTTTCCAACATTGGATATGCCTATGGATTTGGCGTATATGAAACACTCCGAATCAGAAACGGAATTATTTATTTCCACGCCCAGCATATTAAACGCTTACTTAAATCTGCGGGAATACTGGGAATTGCACACCAATTTATACAAAAAGATATTGAAAAATATATTTATGAATTAATCGAAAGGGAGAAAGTTAATAGCTGCAACATCAAAATACTCCTGATAGGCGGAAAAACAAAAGAAGAGTCCCTTTTATCTATTATTCCTCTTGCGCCGTTCTTCCCGAATCGAAAATTTTATATCGAAGGTGTCAAAACAATTACATTTCGTTATGAGAGATTATTTCCTCAGGCAAAAACGCTTAACATGCTTGGAAGTTATTTAGCATACAGAAAAGCGCATGATCAGGAATGTTACGATGCGCTTTTAACGGATCATAATAGCAACATTCTTGAAGGAACGAGAACAAATTTTTTTGCTATAAAAAATAACACTATTTTTACCCAATCATCAGAAAAAATACTGGCGGGAGTAACCAGGGAAACGGTTTTGCATATTGCCAAAAAGAACGCTTATAAAATTGAAGAAAAAGAAATTTCAGTGAATCAACTTGCTGAATATGATAGTACTTTTTTAACAAGTACCAGCTCAAAAATCTTGCCGGTCAAACAGATTGATGATTATATTTTTGGGGCAATTCCGCAAGCTCTAAAATTCCTTATGCAAAAATATGATGAGTTTTTGAAAGACTCAAATGGCGTTTTTAATGAGAAAGAATAAACTTCTCAATTACATCCACAACGCCATCTTTATCAACACTGGGCGCTATATAATCAGCTATTTCTTTAAGCTCTGGTACAGCATTTCCCATCGCAACTTTCAACCCGCAAGCCATAAGAAGCGGAAAATCGTTGTACCCATCACCTACCCCGATAATTTCATTTGTTTCTATCTTTAAAATCTTAGCCACTTTTAAAATGGCATGCTGTTTGGTTGCGGATGTATGAGAAATGAGTAAGCCTACCATACCTTTTGACCATGAAGGCACTTTGTGAACTGCAAGCGTTGGAACATCTCCAATCTTTTTGATTAAGCTGTTGCATAATTTATGACTAAGGTCAGGAATGAATATATGTGACGGCTTTTTTGGAATGTAGCTTTCTGTATATGATATGTCTTCCCGAAGATCATGAATGAAAAAATTAATGCTCAGACTATTTAGCAACTCACAAATAGGAATTATATCTTTTTTATCCATGATCTGCTCATATAAAGTTTTATGGTTTTTGTAATCAATAATTTCGGCTCCGCTATTAATTATCAGCGGTCCGGAAAGCTCCAATTCATCAATAATACCTGCTAGCATAAAATTTGGTCGTGCTGTTGCAATTCCTACGCTTACAAGCTTGCTGGCCTTTGCGATTGCTTCAATAACTTTTTTTGAAGGTTTCCCGTCTTTCCTGTTGGGGATTGTGGTTCCATCCAAATCAAGCATCAATGCTTTATACTTTCTCATCAGACCCTCCTCATTCTCTTTCTAAGATTTTCTACTGTAAAATTAATCAGATATTTTGGATAGTTAATTATGAGATCTTGAGCATGAAGATATTGCACATCTTCTCCCCCAAATCCTCTTTTAAAGAGTGACACACCGGCAAAACGGTGATTCTTATTCTCCTCTGGCGCAATACCCCAAAAATTATATTTTTTTATTCCGCGTCTCTTTGCTTCTTTTATCGCCTCCCATTGCAACAAATATGCTCCCGGATATTTTCTGCCGTCTTCTGTACTTACACCATAGTGATAAACTGCTTCCTGACCGTAAAAAATAATGAAAGCTTGTGCGAGTATTTTGTTTTTAAAAGTAGCAGTAAATAGTAGCGCCTTATCTGCATTAAAAAAAACTATGAACTGTTCTCTCAAAAACTCAAAACCAAAAGGAACAAAATGCTGCCTCTTTGCTGTTTCCAGCTGCAGATCATAAAATTTCTTAATTTGCTTTTCGTCTTTTGTCGAAACAATATTAATTCCCAATTTCTCAGCTTTTTTAATTTCGTATCTTGTTGCCTTTCTCATAGCAACCAATAACTCTTCTTCAGTTTTTGTAATGTCTAGCTGTGATGTCAAGTCAGCTGTCAAGTGCATAGGCGCAGGGCGGGCGTAATTTTTTTTAAAGATGTTCATTGAAAAATTATCCTCAACAAGTTGCGGACGTATGCGAATGAACACACAATTATTTCCTTTGGCAACTTTTTTCATTTCTGAAAATACTGTCTTAACTAGGTCTTTATTGCCCCAATCCATAATCGGTCCTCCGGCAACAGTAAGATACTTCCCTCTTTTTGCACTTTCAACAACTGATAGCATTAAACCAATAAGTTTTCCATTCTTATAAAAACCTGTTTTTTTAGTTTTTTTTCCCAATGCTTGATGAAACTCTCCCCAGTACCAAGACTGCAAAAAATTTGCTTCTTCATGATTTTGAAGAAAGCTTTCCCACTCGTTTTTGTCTTCAACTAATTTTATTGTAATTTCAGCCATAGATTTATTTTATGAGAAATGTATTTTGCATCTTTTTCAGATATATTTTTATGTGTTGGCAAATTTAGTATTGTCTTAGAAACTACTTCCGAATTTGTGCAATCACCTACTTTGTAATTTGTCCTATCTAAATACTTTTTCGGGGCAATAGGAGCATCATACCAGATATCGGAAATATATATGTTATATTTTTTCAGAAATTGCACAAGGTCCTGTCGATTATCAACAAATATCGGAAAACGGAGATTTGATGAGAACAAAACTTGCGAAACAAGTTTCTTAAATAAAATTTTGTAGTTTAGTTCTTTTGCATAAATATCTGCAATTTTTCTTCTGTGCTGAATATTATTTTCTAACTCAAGAAACTCATGATAAATCAACTTACAATACCAAAAAGACAGATAGCGCAAATCATCTTTATTGGAATTTTCTACTGGCTTTGACAATAAATCTGCTCTTTTTAAAAAGTAATGAAACGCTTTTCCAATGCCCAGTCCATAAGTTTTCCTAATCAAAAATGTTAACGTTGGATACATTTTGTCGATATTCTGAGTTCGTTTATTTGGTATTGGAAATTGGAAATTGGAAATTGGAAACTTGTCATTCCTAACAATCAAGGCACCCCCTGACACTCCATCAATCATCTTATCCTGGCTAAAAGAAAATGCTGCAAAGTCTCCAACTATTCCTGCTTCTTTTCCATTTGAATACTTTGTTCCAATAGAGTGAGCTAAGTCTTCAACCAAAATTATATTGTTTTCTTTACAAAATTTTGAAATACCTTCCATGTCACATGCATATCCCAGGGTATTTTGGATAAAAATAATTTTAAGTTTTGGATTTTTTTTGTACTTTCTTTTTAAGGTTTCAAGCGAAAAATTCAACAAATCTTTTTCAATATCAAGATATTCCACTCTATACCCCTCTTTTACAATTGTTTCCCATACAGCAAAACACGTAAATCCGCATACTCCTACGGTGTAATCTTTTGGCTTATTTATAATTCTGAGCGCCAATCGCAATGCATCTCTGCCTTTATAGGTTAGGACAGTTTTTCCCCCATATTTTTCCTCTAATAATTTTATTAATTTCGAGCTATCCTCTTTTTTATTGTTGGCAAAAAGGGCTTTGATAACGAATCCTAAATTGTAATTGGAGCCAAGTGAATTAAATATGTTCATATATTGAATGTCATGCCGAACTTGTTTCGGCATCTATTTCTTTTTGCGATTTGTTTTTGAGATCCTGAAATGAATTCAGGATGACATCAGCAGTCTCTTTCGGATGCGTTAGCTGCGGAGAATGACGCGCTGCCTGAACTATGTGCAAATTAGAATTTTTTATTTCTCTGTTCAAAATCTCTCCATCTGTCACAGGCGTAACCCGATCGCTTCCTCCCCAAATAATTGTTGTCGGGGTTTTAATTTCTGAAAATCTTTCTTTCAAATCTGTCCGAATCAGGTTTAACATTGTTTTCTGAACAATCGGACTGGCCTTTTCATAATCATGCTCGCGGGCAAGTTTGTACAAAACTTTTTTCATTCCCTCTGATGTTGTAAACATTTTTCCAATTTTCGCAGCAGTTGCGAAAATATATCTTTTTGTACGTATTGGCAAATCATTGTGATAAATACCTGTACTATCAAGCAGTATTAGCTGGTTAACTTTTTTAGGATATTTTAGAGTATAGGAAAGAGCAATTAGTCCTCCATTTGAATGTCCCAGCAAGATTGCGTTTTTTTCTTTGTCCAAAATTTTACTTAACCATTCAACGTAATTATCAATATCCCAGACTTCATTTAGCGGAACAGTGAGTCCTGGAATTTTTAGTATTTCAACTTCAAAACCATTCTTTTTTAGTAAATCAACAAATGGTTTCCACCTCTCAGTCGAATAAGCCCAACCATGTAATATATAAATCTTTTTCATATCTAATCTATTCTTAACTCTAAATTCATAATTATGAATTCTTTACAGTCCCCACTGCTTTCTTCGGATTTCCCAAACTTTTTCCCGCCTAGCTAATTTTTCAACATCATTTTTGTCTTTCAATAAATTCTCAATAATCCCCTCCATAAATCTTGCACCTTTAAATAAAATTGTCTCTCCCCCTGTTATATTTTCCAATATATAGCTCAGTGTCTCTTGTGGTGCTGTAAATTTCATAACTCTATCATTATCAGTGTCCAATTCTTTGAGTTTAGGATAAGTATATTTACTGACCCTTGGACCCATCAAAATTATTTTATCAAAATTATATTTAATCAATATTTTTGCCAATTTTTCGTGCTCTTCCTTTTCGCTCTCACCCATTTCTAGCATATCTCCCACCACTGCCCATTTATTCTTTGAAAAATATTTATCAAATGTTTGCAGGACGGCTTTTAATGATCCCGGAGACAGATTATATGAACTGTCAATGATTGTCGTATCCTTTATTCCCTGAAATATTGATCCCCTGCCGGGCGGTAATACAAACTTAGAAAAAGATTGATCAAATGAAATGTTCAATAATTCTAATAATTTTTTTGTCATTTCAATCGAGTAAAATATTTCCTCGGGTAATAAATATTTGAAATTATATTGCTCAGTTTCTATTGTAAATTTTGTCCCATTTTTCTCTACTTCGTATTTTTTAAGACAATTCTCTTTTCTAATTGGAAAAATTTGTACACTAGTTCTTTTAAGTTGCTTATTCATCAATTCCGAATCACCATTAATTAAAACTGATTCTTTTGCGTATTCCAGAAAGTATCCAAATTCAAAAGCAATCGCTTCTTCAATAGTTGAAAACTTTCCCTGTTTTACCAAATTATCAAAACGCGCGCTATGCGTCTTAGCAGTACTCACCCATAATACAATTTCCGGTTTTAATAATTCTGAAAGAAACTTTCCCTCCACCGGCCTATCACAATCCGCCTCAACAATATACAGTTTTTCTTGGGGTATTTCTTTAAATATTGAAAACGGTGTTTTTAAAATCAGCCCAACCCATTCTGATCTTAATAAACTATGGCGTTGGATGTCTAAAATATCAAACGGTATACCAAAACTACTATTGGCATGGTGGGAGTATTTTGCCTTATCTCCTATTTGGGATTCCAGCATATGAAGTAGGGTCGTCTTACCATTTGAGCCGGTTACAACTATTATTTTTGGGTTCCACTTTTGCAAACGGATACGGGCAAAAAAGCGGAAATAGCTTGCAATGGGAAAATACAAGAATCTTTTAATTTTCGCAATCATGTATCCTCTATTTTAGCAGAAGGTGAGGTTTTTTTGTTTATTCTTCCCTTTTCTTTTCAACACTTGTGAACTTAATCCTATTTCCCTGGAAAAGAAGGTCGATTTCGCCGGTCGGGCCGTTGCGGTGCTTGGCGACAAGTAACTTGGTGGGTATTTGTACGCCACTCGCCTCAGCATCAGGCCGATAAAGAAACATAACCACGTCTGCGTCCTGCTCAATTGCACCCGACTCACGTAAATCCGCAAGTTGAGGACGTTTTTCGCCTCTATGTTCAACAGCTCGCGAAAGCTGTGAAGCGGAAAGAACAGGAATATTCAACTCTCGGGCAAGATTCTTTAATGCTTGCGATACCATGGAGACCTCCTGAACTCTATTATCATAGCGCCTTCCGGGATCAACGAGCTGGAGATAGTCAACCACCAGTAGTGCGATATTGTGCTCCATCTGAAGTCGCCGAGCCTTACTTCTCATTTCAGTCAGAGAAAGTCCCGGCGTATCATCAATAAAAATTTCAGCTTCAGCCAACTCTCCCATGGCTTGCGATAACTTGGAAAAATCATCCTCTGACAATCTTCCTGTTTTTAGTTTCCACGCATCTACATCCGATTGCGCAATCAACAGACGGTCAACTAACTCCTCCTTACTCATTTCAAGGGAAAATATGCCTATGGGAAGTTTTTGTTTAACTGCAATGTTTTGGGCTATATTTAAAACCATTGCTGTTTTTCCCTGTCCCGGTCTGGCAGCCAAAATAAGAAGATTTGTTTTTTGCATTCCTGAAAGTAGATTGTCTAGGTCAATAAAACCGCTCTTTACACCTCTTAGACCTGACCCGGTTTTTTGAAGTTCGTCAATTCTGTCAAAACTTTCAGTCAGCGTTTCCTTCAAAGCAACAAATCCGCGTGTCAGATGGCCCTGAGAGATGGAAAAAATCGCAGATTCTGCTTTGTCCAGAACATCTTTTACTTCACTGCTATCCTCATACCCCAACTCAGCAATTGAAGACCCTGCCTGAATAAGGCTGCGCTTAGTCGCATTTTCTTTGGTGATTTTGGCATATGTATCAACATTTGCGGCTGTGGGCACCATTTCAACTAAATCAGTTAAATAAGAGGAGTCAACTTTTTTTAGTAGTTTATTTTTTTTAAGCTGCTCTGTAAGAGTCAGAAGATCAATTGGCCTACGCTCCTCATACAACGCCAGACACGCTCCGTAAATAATTCCATTTATTTCACTATAGAAGTCTCCTGGTTTAAGAATTTCGGAAACACCTATAATCGCATTCTTATCAATAAGTATAGCCCCAAGTACACTTTGCTCGGCAGTGTCATTGTGGGGAAGAGTCTTAATTGACATATTAATTTCAAATAATTACCAATTTTAAATATCCAATTTCTAATAATTCATTTGGCATTTGAAATTTGTTATTAGAAATTTAAAATTATTACTCTAGTATCACAGTCTCAATTTCTGCGGGCAGTTTGTCAATTGTTGTTGCGTATTTTGGAAGAGCTTTAGCATTTTCTTGCCCAAATGCCTTGCATACTTCAACTGATTTTTCTCCATAAAAAATAACCACGTTTGTGACAAGGGCTGTCAGAAAAGAAGCATCAAGTACGTTGTCACAATTCACCACAAGTATATTTACTTCTTTAAGTTTGGTATGTATTTTTTCAAGCGAAGTAACTTTCCCAACAAGTACACTTACGGAATCTACATTCATACTATACACCATACTCTCATCCTGGCCAATTCCTGTTATTTTTATACCTCCTGTTTCGTACTCACCAGGTCCATTTATAACAATATCTGAACCTGCTAACGAAACTCCTTTAAGGTCTTTATCCAAAAGTAAAGCTGCGTTTGATTCTGATTTGTCACTTGGATCAACTGCCAGAACAGCATTCTTGCCTTTTATGCGAAGTGAATTTTTAGAAACTAGAGCGATTTCCATGCAAATAATAGTAGCACGTCTTTCTTTTCTTGACAATACCGGACTTTTGTCGTATCATCAAATCCCTTATGAAAGCTGAAAAAGTTGTTTTATCTTTTGTCGCGGTTTTGGTAGGTCTAGTTGCGGCAGGAATCGCATTTTATCTCTATCAGGCAACCAGAACAATTCCTTCCTCACAATCAAAACCTGTCACAATAGTAGCCACTCCTACCCCCGCCCCGCTTTCTGATAAAGCTCATCTGTTAAAAATTGATAATCCGAAAAATGAAGGAGTTTTTGATAAAAAATTAATTTCGGTCTCCGGAAAGACTGTCAGCGGAGCATCCTTGATAATATCGACGGAGGACAATGATCAGGTCGTAAAACCGGCAAGCAATGGAGATTTTACCTTAACAACTACCATTCCTGACGGTACAAGTATTCTACAAATAAAAGCTATTTTCCCTGACGGGACTGAGAAAAAAGAAACACGCACAGTAACTTTTTCAACTGAAAGTTTTTAAACTATGAAAAAAATAATATTTTTAATTTCAATTATATTGCTTTGTGATTCATTTACCACTATTGCTGCAGCTGTTTCACCGACACTAACTCCCGTACAAACAGCTTCCCCAACAGTAAATGAAACTTTGAACGAAAAATTGAACACCCAAATAAATCAACTTAAAGACAAAATTGCTTCCCGTGTTTCAGAACTAAACCTTGTTGAAAAAAGAGGTGTAACTGGTATAGTTGCTGAAACATCCACAAACAAAATAACCCTTACTGATATTTTAGGAAATACTAAAATCATTGATATAGATGAAATAACCAAGTTTGCTTCAGCTTCAGCAAAAAGTACGTTTGGTCTTTCCGATCTAACGAAAGGAACTAAAATAAATACCATTGGGCTTTATAACAAACAATCAAAGCGTATCTTGGCGCGCTTTATAACAACAGCCATAAACCCAGTTTTCCTCTCCGGCACAATTTCAGATATAGATATTAAGAATTTCACAATTAATATTGTTTCAGCTGAAAAGAAAAACTCAAAAATTGACATAGGAACAGCAACTAAAATCTCTTTATACAGTAAAGAGGATGGTTTGACAAAAATAGGATTTGCGAAATTAAATATCGGCGATAGAGTATCAATTGTTGGATTTCCGGACAAAACAGATCCTACATTAATCATTGCTTCAAGAGTGGTCGATTTGCCTGAACTTCCAAAAGACCCCAACGTCAGCATCACGGAGCCTACTCCCACCTTTACTCCAACTGTTATCCCCCGCGTAACACAAACACCCGCCGCTTCGTCTAGCGCTAAAAAGCCATCTCCTACTATTGTAAGATAAATGGACAACCGCCTGACAAATCTCCGAGCCTTAATGAAAAAACAGAAAATTGACGCTGTTTTTGTCTCATCAGTTTCCAACATCATATATCTCACAAATTTTTCAGGGTTTAGCACCGAAGACCGGGACGCGTTCCTTCTAATCACCCAAAAACAGAAGTACATTTTCACTCACGGAATTTACAAAGAAGCAGTAAAAAAGCATATCGGCACGTTTATCCTGATAGAGATGAGCCGGGAAAATCCTACTGGCAAATCACTAAAAACACTAATTACCAAACACCACATCAATAAACTTGGTTATGAAGACAATGACCTAACTGTTTGGGAATTCCAAAGATTGTTTAAACAAATTAATAAAAAATTACTAAATCCAACCAGTATTATCGCAAAACTAAGGGAAATAAAAAGCTCAAATGAAATCCAGGAAATCAAAAAATCCTGTGCCCTGGGAGACAAAGCTTACTCTCATATTCTTAAGAATTTGAGAATAGGAATGACGGAAAAAGAGGTAGCTTTTGAAATTGAATATTTCATTAGAAAAAATGGGGAGGAAATCTCCTTTCCAACTATTGCGGCATTTGGAGAAAATGCTTCCCTGCCCCATCACATTTCAACAGATAAGAAGCTGGCGAAAAACACTTTTGTACTTATGGATTTTGGAGTAAAACTAAATAATTACTGCTCAGATATGTCCAGAACTGTGTTTTTCGGCAAAGCGAATAAAGAGCAAACAAATGTTTATCAAACGGTTTTAAAATCGCAACAAAAAGCAATTGAATTTATTGATAAACAAATTAGTAAAACCGGCAAAGCTAAGGCTGCTGAGACTGACAAAATTTCAAGAGAATACATAATTTCAAATGATTACCCGTCAATCCCTCATTCTCTAGGGCACGGGATAGGACTTGAAGTTCATGAATCACCTAGTCTCTCTACCTATTCAAAAGAAAAACTTGAAAATGGAATGGTCTTCTCAATTGAACCAGGAATTTATCTACCGGATAAATTTGGAGTCCGCATTGAAGATCTGTTCGCAATTGAGAATAATAAACTAATCCCCCTCACCCATTCCCCCAAAAACCTAATTGAAATATAAAGCTCCTTTTGTGCTAAAATCATAAGTATGATTAAAGCGCAGACATTGAAGGGCTTTAGGACCTGCCTGCCGGCAGGCAGGCTTTTTGCCAGAAAGGAATATTGTGCTAAAGTTAGAACCACGAACACTTAAAGGATTCAGAGATTTCCTCCCCGAGCAGGCCCGCAAGAGACAGTATGTTATTGATGCTTTGAAAAAAGTGTTTGAATCTTATGGTTTTGAACCTCTTGAGACACCTATTCTTGAATACGAAGAAGTTTTAGCTGGTAAATATGGTGATGAAGGCGAAAAGCTAATGTACCGCTTTGAGGATAATGGCGGTAGGCGTGTCGCGATGCGCTATGACCAAACTGTTCCCCTTGCCCGTGTTGTCGCTCAGCATGGAAATATGCTTTCTATGCCCTTTAAACGCTACCAGATTCAGCCTGTCTTCCGGGCTGAGAATACCCAGAAAGGCCGTTACCGGGAATTTGTTCAGTGCGACATTGATACGGTAGGTCTGGAATCTGCAGCAACTGATGCCGAGATTATTGCAGTTGCAGCAAAATCTTTTGAGGAATTAGGATTTAAAAACAGCAAAATTTTGGTAAATGACAGATCCGTCTTTGGCGATCTCAAACCTACCGCTATCACCATAATTGACAAACTTAAGAAAATCGGAGAAGAAAAAGTAAAACAAGAACTAATAGAAAAGGGATTTGATCCGAAATCTTTATCCGAAATAAAAAATACTCCCCCACCCGAATCGCTTAAATTGGCAATAAAAATTGCAACAAAAATGGGAGTAGTTAGAGAACAAATCGTTTTTGAGCCGACACTTGCCCGTGGTCTTGATTACTATACGGGACTAATAATTGAGGTTGAGTCTCCTGATTATCCATCCGGGTCGCTTGGCGGAGGCGGACGTTATGATAAGTTGCTTGGAATGTTCGCGAATAAACAAATTCCCTCAGTTGGTTTTTCTTTTGGTTTTGACAGAACAATTGAGGCCATGGAAGATTTGGGTCTTTTCCCCCCGGAATCTCAAACTACCAAAGTGCTTATCACAATTTTTAGCCTTGAATATGCCGATAAATCCATGGAAATCACCAACTCGCTAAGAGCAAAAAATATTAACTCCGAAATTTATCTCGATGCAAAGACAAAGATGGAAAAGCAATTAAAATACGCTGATCAAAAAAACATTCCTTACGTAATCATACTGGGTCCAAAAGAGTTAGAAAAAAATGTTGTAACACTTAGGAATATGAAAACGCGGGAGCAAAAAGAAGTTACCCTAGATCAACTACCTGATGCACTTATCTAAGCACAAACTTGCCATAACCGCACTTATCTGTGCCAATATTATTTGGGGCGCATCTTTCCCTATCTACAAATGGGCTCTTACGGAAGTACCTCCTTTTACTTTCGTTTTTCTAAGATTTTTTCTAGGGGCATTAATTATATTTCCCTTAACATATCATGATTTGAAAATAGAAAAAGAAGATATATGGAAATTAATTGTAGGTACTCTTCTTGGAATAACTGTCGCAATTTCTTTACTTTTTTTTGGATTGAAATTGGCTCCCAGTATTAACGCTCCTATTATTTTTTCATCAAGCCCTGCATTACTGTTACTTATCTCAATTTTTTACTTGAAAGAAAAACCGAAGTCTAAAATAGTTATTGGCACTGTCATAAGTCTTTTGGGGGTAATTCTGATTATAATTCGTCCGATTCTTGAGCACGGATTTAATGGAGCAATCCTGGGAAACCTTCTCTTTATTTTGGCAATAATTGCTGATACTGCTCACACTATAATACTTAAAAAATTTATGAATAAATACTCTGCTTTAAATTTAGTTTTTTGGTCATTTATAATAGGGGCTGCTCCCCTTCTGCCGCTTGTATTTTATGAATCAAGACACGCCAATTTCATAACCAATCTTTCCCTCCAGGGAATAATAGGCATTTTATATGGAGCCATTCTTGCTGCCGCTGCCGCACATTTTCTCTATACATACGGAATAAAGTATATTAAAACAAGTGAGATAGGAATTTTTTCTTATGTTGACCCGGTAACAACAGCGCTTGTTGCTATACCGCTTCTTGGTGAAGCAATTACTTTTTATTATTTGCTTGGCGCTACCTTTGTTTTTGTTGGAATATTTATTGCCGAAGGAAGAGTCCACTCCCATCCATTCCATCTCCTATTAAAAAAAGAGTAGCAAAATTTCTATATCTTCGAAGCTAATTTTGTTATAATAATTTAATGTCTAAAAAAATTCCCAAAAATCCAATTTTGTTTGGTATTTATATATCTAAGCTGTATAAGAAATGGGCTGTTAACGCGTTGGTTTTAGTATTTTTAGCAACAGCTCTTAGTCGGTTAAGCGTTATCATCCTAAGCCGCCTTACCGACTCAATTACCGCAGATCCTCTTGTCATGAATAGCATGTGGTTTTGGGCAATTGTATATACATCATTGTTTTTTGTCTCTGAAACCATTTGGCGCGCTAGCGGGTTTATGGGAATGCGCTGGTTCATGAATTTTCGATTCGCGGGCTATCAATCTCTATACGAATATTTAACTCTTCACAGCAAAGATTATTTTAACAGCCGCTTCGCAGGATCATTATCAAATAAGATCACTCATGCAGTAGATGGTACACAAGCCCTTTTTGAAAAAACTTTATGGCAATTTATTCCGCTCCTACTAGGCCTTCTATGGTTCACAGCTTTTGCATTTTATAGTGACGTCCGTCTCGGGTTAATAATTGCGCTATGGTCGACACTTTTCTTGGGGATAAACATATGGTACGCAAAAAAATTGCATCCGAGCTCGTTCACCAGTGCCAAAGCCGGATCAATTCTTAAGGGAAAAATTGTTGATTCTCTTTCCAATATTTCTCTGGTTCATGAATATGCCTATGTTGGTGGAGAACAAGAGTATATTAAGCACTTTGTAAAAAAAGACCGGGATGCCGGGCTTGCCCTTTGGAGAATGAGCGAATGGATGCTTTTTACAAACGGCTTGATGATTTTTGTATTCATGTGTCTCATGATTGGCACTTCCCTACTCCTCTTCCAACAAAATATTGCAAGTGCCGGAGTAGTTGTAATGGTAATCGCTATAGTCCTTAAGCTTTCGGATCAATTGCTTTTTCTCGGTATGGAACTTAGGGATGCCACGAGGTATTACGGAGAAGCCAAGGAGGGACTTGAGGAGATTTTAAAGGAGCATATTATTGTGGATGATCCCAATGCAACGGAGCTGACGTTATCAGAGGGAAAAATTTCGCTTGAATCAGTTGATTTTGAATATGACAATACGAAGGTATTTAAAGATTTTTCACTCGAGATATCAAATGGCCAAAAAGTGGGACTGGTTGGTAGAAGCGGTGCAGGTAAAACTACCTTTGTTTCACTATTACTGAGGCATTATGAAGTACAAGGTGGAGCAATTAAAATTGATAATCAAAATATTTCTAGCATAACTCTTGAGAGCTTGCGCCAATGCATAGCTTTTGTTCCCCAAGACACAAGCCTCTTCCACAGAACAATTCAGGAAAATATCAGATATAGCAATCCTGAAGCAACCGGAGAAGATGTAATAAGAGCTGCGAAGTTGGCCCAGGCTGATGAATTTATCAGAAAACTGCCAAAAGGATACGAAACTCTTGTTGGCGAGCGGGGTGTCAAGCTTTCAGGCGGTCAGCGCCAACGGATAGCCATAGCCCGCGCCTTTCTCAAAAACGCTCCAATTCTGATACTTGATGAGGCAACAAGTAGCCTTGACAGCCAAAGCGAACAGCTAATTCAAGAATCGCTGGAAACTCTTATGAAGGGACGCACTGTTATCGCGATTGCACATAGACTTTCGACTTTAAAGGAAATGGACCGGATAATTGTAATAGAAAACGGGAAAATAGCTGAAGACGGAGATCCCGAAGAATTACTTAAAAAACCTAATGGAAAGTTTAAAAAAATGTGGGACCACCAGGTAAAAGGATTTATCGTTGATGAGTGAAGATAACTAAGGATTTGATGGTCAATTATTTATATCACTTATTAAGCGTTCCAAAAAATAATATTTAATTCTCTTCATACTGCTTTAATATTTTTATCATTGTTGGCCTATGCCTACTAAGAACTCCTTTTACTCTGTTACGCGTTATGTCAAGTCTATCAGCAGTTTCTCTCCAGGAGAGATCATCACGCTCTACTGAAAGAAAAATGTCAACATAATCATCATTATCCATCCCACTTCTTAATACTCTTTCTGCTTCTTTTGCCAAAGCAGGTAATTCTGTGACATTTTCTGACGTCTTAGTAAATCCCGGATTTAATAAACTCGCCTTTTGCTCACGTGCTATTCTCCGCTTATATGACCTTAAGAACATTTTTCCAGCATTTATAGTAGCGGTATGTAAATAATCAGCAATATTATCGCCTAGATGTTTAATTTGGTCAAGTGTCATTTCATCAAACCTCCTGGTGACAGAAATCCATGTTTCTTGAGCTACGTCTTCGGCATGATTTATTCCTACTACTGGAATCGCCCACCTGCACATAGCAGAAGACGTTTTTCTAAGAATGTCAGGATTGTTACTTCTGAATTCATTGAATGAAACACTAAATTCATTGCTAACTTGTTCTTGGCCTCTGTTAATTATTTCTCTGTTTACCATATTACTATGAGATAATTATAATTAAATTTTTTGGGGTTGTCAACAAACCAAAATTCCGCTATAATAGATTTATGAAAACAGATACTCACCCACAATATTTCAACCAAGCACAGGTAATTTGCGTTTGTGGGAATAAATTTATGGCAGGCTCCACTAAGGAAATCCTCCATGTTGAGTTGTGCTACAAATGTCATCCATTTTATACAGGTGAGCAGAGATTTGTTGATAGTGCTTCAAGAATTCAGAAATTCCAGACCAAACAACAGGCTGCAACTACTTTTAAAGCAACCAAACAGAAAAAAGTTGAGGACAAAAAGAAAAAAGACGATGGCCCTAAAACACTTAGAGAAATGCTCATGGGACTCAAATAGCCTCTGTGAGGCTATTAATTTCAAATAAATACCAATTTCAAATCTCCAATTTCCAATTACCCTATAAACTTGTATAATCTATTAGAAATTTGATATTGGAAATTTTAAATTCATATGAATGACTATCGTCTAGTACAAATTCAAGAGCTAGATCAAAAAATTGAGGAAACAAAAAAGCTTCTCCTTGATCCTTCCATGGCGGAACTTGCAACAGACGAGCTAAAAGAGCTTGAGCAGCAAAAAAAAGCTATTGAAGAAAGCATCAGTAGTTCTAATGTAAAAAATGAAGAGGATTTTGATACTAAAAATATTTTACTTGAAATAAAAGGTGCTGCTGGAGGCGACGAAGCCAAGCTCTGGGCAGAAGAGCTGATTAGAATGTACACAAGATACGCGCAGAAAGAAGGGTTCAAAGTAGAGCAGCTTGAAGACTATGTTCTTAAGATTTCCGGGGGCAACAAACCTTTTGGAACTTTTAAATACGAGGCGGGGGTTCACCGGGTCCAACGGATTCCGGCAACTGAGAAAAAAGGGCGTATTCACACATCAACTGCTTCTGTTTCTATCTTGCCTGAGCTTGAAGATATTGACATACACATCAGCCCAGACGATATTGAGTTTGAGGCGTTCCGTTCAGGTGGACATGGAGGACAAAATGTAAATAAAGTGTCAACGGCTGTCCGAATAAAACACAGGCCATCTGGAATCGTCGTAACAGCCTCTGTTGAAAGATCCCAGGGACAAAACCGTGAAATAGCTATGAAGCTTCTACGGGCTCAGCTTTGGGAACGTGAAATCGCCAAGCGCGATGAGCAAATATCTTCTTTAAAATCTACCCAGGTCGGACGCGGAGACAGGTCTGAAAAAATCAAAACCTACAATTTTCCGCAAGACAGACTTACTGATCACAGAATAAATAAATCCTGGAAAAATCTTCCTTTGATTTTGGCCGGAGATATTCATATTTCAACAGAGGATCTGGAAAAACAAACAGAAGAATAAATATCTCTCTAAGAAACTAAAAAGATCAATACAAAAACTATCACCAAGAATCCCCCACCAGTTATAATGATAAGATCAATATCGTTGACGAATGGAGATGATTTCTTCCTGGAAGCAGTTTTTTTCTTTATTTTCTTCATAACCTTAGTAAATCAAAAGCAGGGATACCTTGTCAAGTGTTTTACGGGGTTCTGCGTAGAGTTCGGCGTAGTTTCGCGAACGGACTAGTACTGAACGAAGTATTGGATTTTGGCTTTACTTTGAAGACCTTCAAGCCAGGTTTCGCCTTTGGTGCGAAGAGCTTGCTGCTTCAGTTCCTTGCTTACAAGCTGCTTTAATTGCTCCTCTGTTTGGTCTTGAGGAAGAGAATCTTTGTTTGCTTCGATATAATCTGTAACTTCTTTGTCTGTTATTTTTACATCTTTTCCAACCAGCTTTCCAAGCAACAAAGTAGGACGAATTAATTTTTTAAGATCATCCCTGGTTAAATTTTCTGAAGCTAATTCCTGGTCCAATTTTTTGCCCTGCTTGGATAGAGTTACTTCAATCTTTTTAATCTCAGCATTTACTTCCTGATCAGGCACGCTTACTTTTTGTTTTTTAGCTTCTTGCTCAATCAACTTGTTTCTTATCAAAGTATTAAGAACTTGCTTACCATTCTGCCTTTCAGATTCCTTGACTACATCTATTCTACTGATAAGCTGCCCGTTCACAACTGCTGCGACAAAAACCGAACGGTACCTAACAATGAAAAAAGCTAATAAAAGCAATGCAAAAATCAATATTACGTATTGTTTTTTAACTCTTAGGGCACTATTCTGCTTTTGCGGGGTAACAGCTTTTGCTGGGGTGACCTTTCGCTGTTGAGTATTAGAAGATTTAGCGCTGACAGATTTTTTGTTTTTTAATTTAGTTGCCATATCTGTCTTATATTATATATGTAATGGTAGAAAGTTTGCAAGTAGTATTTTAAGTATTTGCCTATTGCCCTGGGGTTGTTTCAAGAATTGCTTTAACATCCTGCGTCTTACCATCCCTGAATAGAGTAATAGTTATAATGTCCCCCACTTTTTTCTTGGCAATTATTGTTGAAAGGGATGTTTTCTCATCAATTTTATTTCCGTCTAATTTCATAATAATATCTCCCTGCTTTATTCCTGCTTTATCAGCGCTTGATCCATCAATTACCTGCTGAACATATGCTCCTTCGGGCAAATCATTTAGAATTGCAAGGTCTTTTGAAATTAATTTATACGCAATCCCCAGGTATGGTCTCTCGAATTTTCCTGTCTGATTAAAATTGCTTAAAGAATCTTTTAAGGCATTTATCGGTATAGCAAATCCAATATTCTGGCCTGAGGACGAAACTGCTGTATTTACTCCAATCACTTGGCCTGAGGAGTTAAGTAACGGTCCACCGCTATTTCCAGGATTAATTGCAGCATCCGTCTGAATAACATTATCAAGTCTTTCAGCTGATCCTTCGAACGGACTTCCAGCTGTAATTCCCCGCCCAAGCCCTGAAACAACTCCTGTTGTTACAGTATTTCTAAATTCCCCCAGCGCGGTTCCAATTGCAATTACATATTGTCCAACCTGCAAGTTTGATGAGTCACCCAAAGCAATAGGTTCCAGTTTGTCACCCGAATTTTGCGAGGGCTCAACTTTCAAAAGCGCGACATCATTGAGCGGATCACGGTAAATTTTCTGAACCGTATATTTCTTATCTTTACTTGTAATTACCTGATATTTGCCTGCTGTATCCGCGACCACATGCTTATTAGTTAAGATCAAACCGTCTTTGTCTATAACAAAACCTGATCCAATACTTTGAGGCTCAGCGGGATTAGGCTGCTGTTCTTGAGGAAGGGGAATTCCAAATATGGAGAACGGTCCAAAATTAAAACCTGAATTTGAACCTGTCTCTTGGGTAAGTTCCTCGGCAATTGTAACAACTGAGAGTCCTGCTTTTTTGACAATATCTATAGTTATTGATTCCTCAGTTACAATTTTTACTTTTTCAGGTGTATTAGGAGGATTTTTTAAGCCTTGATATTTCTTGGAGTAATTATTCAAACCAAGAAGTGCCACTAGAATGATTATTAATACAAATAACTTTTTCATGAGTTATCTAAAATTTACTTCAAGTGTATGAGAAAAAGTTGAAAGTATTCTAATTATCCAATACCTCAATTGCTTTTTCAAGTTGTGCGTCATGCGTCGGATTTTTTTCATCAATTTTTACCTCAACATCCGGCTTTAACCCTTCTCCGTTTTTTCCGTTCCCGACCCAGGTCCCATTTGGAGTCAGCCATTTTGCTATTGTGACATGAAGTCCTGCTCCGCCTCCCAAATCCTCTGCTTCCTGAATAATACCTTTACCAAATGACGACTCACCTACCAACGTAGCACGTTTGTGATCTCGCAGTCCTCCCGCGACAATTTCTGAAGCTGATGCTGATCCCTTGTTGATAAGAACAACAACAGGCACATCATACAATAATCCTTTACCCGATACGGGAAATCCGGTTCTGTCACCGTTTTTGTCTTCCTGCATTACAGCGTTGCCGTCTTTTACAAATTCTGAAATAATATATACCGCGTCGTTCAAATAGCCACCCGGATTATTGCGAAGGTCAAACACAACCCCCTTTATATCTTTTTCTGTTTTCAGTCTCAAAGCCGCGTCACTTGATAGTTTCTGCCATTCCTCATGGGTTGTGTCTCCAAATTGAGAAAGCCTGATATAAATAATCTTGTCATTTGCTATTTTTGATGCAGTTGGTGACTTATTAACAGACTCAATGTCCTTTGCTTGCTTTGTATAACTTGTAAGACTTTTTACCGAAATAGTATCGCGGGTTATATTCACATCAACAGGCGGCTCTCCTTGCTTGCGAATGATAGCAAGTTTTACATTTGTTCCTTTGGGACCACGAATCTTTTCTACCGCCTGACTCAGGGTTCACCCGAAAGTCACTTGATCATTAACTTTCACAATCGTATCTCCAGCCTTAATTCCTGCTTTTTGTGCCGGCGAACCATCAATTGGTGCAACTACAATTATCTGCTTCGATTTTAGTCCGAGCTCTGCCCCTATTCCCTCAAACTTACCGGCTAGTCCGTTTTTAAAATCATCATTCAGTTTTGGAGGTAGATAAACAGTGTATGGATCGTCAAGACTATCAACCATTCCGGATATAGCACCATTAAGAATTACCTTAGGATCGATTGCTTTTTTGTTGTAATAATTTTCCTCAAGCTTTGAAAGAACTGTCCAGAAAAGAGTAAAATCCATATGGGTAACAGATGGAGGCGGCTCTTTGCTCGAAACCTCAATATGGGGTTTATAATTATGCAGATCAATATTTATTTTTGTCACGCCGATGACATAACCGATAAGGCCTGCGATAATAACTGCCAATATAATTCGTAATCTGGATGGGTTCATATGTGTAAAAATATTATTGATTTTGATTGCGCGTCTAAAAACACTTTCTTGCCTGTCCACTCGGTCAATTTCACCATATCTTGCTCAATAATTTCTATGATAGGTGTTTGAAAATTTTTTTCAATTATGTGAGCTATGTCTTGATCTTTTATTTCGGTCCCCACTATTCCAATAACCCCTATTCCGATTCCTTTTAATAACATTTCGCGGGTAAAACTGCCTCCGATCACAATCTTTCCAATCGTTCGGGCATCAAGGTGGTACGCATCATTTGCTTCAAGCCTGAACAATTCCCCTTCGCCTTCCCCCCCTACTGACTTGTTACCAATTACAGTATTCTTATCAGTATTTATAACGATTTCATTATTATTACACAATATAGCTTTACCTTCAACGGGTGAAATTATGTTTTCTACCTCAGCTGAAGCACTTGAATCTGGCTTGATTACCAGGTTACCGGTATCGCGCTCGTAACGAAGAACTGTTCCCGATACACGGCTTCTTAATATTATGCTTTTTGTCCCAAATAAATTTTTTTTCAGGGCTATTATATCCCCTTCAATTACTCTATCGCCAGGATTTTTTTTCAAAACTTTTCCTATTGCCGAACGCGAAATAGATAGGGCTTGGGGAATATTTATAATCTCCTCTTCATTAATTTTTTTGACCGCGATAACTTGACCAACTGCGACCTGGTCGCCCTCTTGAATACTTGGGATAAAACCATCTGGGAGTGAGATAGGCAGAGAAGTCATGAAAATTTCAAATAAGTACCAATTTCAAATATCCAATTTCCAAAACCTTAATTTAACATTTGAAATTTGATATTAGAAATTTGAAATTAAACCTATTTTCCTCCAACAAACGGCATTAATGCCAAATGCCTTGCATGCTTAATTGAGCTCGTTAATCTTCTCTGGTGTTTGGCACAAATTCCGTTTCTTGACCTTGGCGTAAGCTTACCCTGACCACTTACAAATTTTTGCAGAACCGCAACTTCAGAATACCATGGAGTTACATCTTCTTTACAGAAGTAACATGTTTTCGGAACTGTTATTTTTCTTTTTGGAAATTTTTTTCTTACTGCCATATTTTATTAATTTCAAATAAATACCAATTTCAAATATCCAATTTCTAATCATTTTTGTAATTTGATATTAGAAATTTGAAATTTGATATTCCCTAAAAGGGAATGTCGTCCGGCATTACTTCATCATCTTGTCCTGAGCCTGTCGAAGGATCACTTTTTTTCTCTGCAACCGGCGCTTCTTCCTCCGCTTTGGCTTCTGTTTTTGTACTTTTCTTCACTGCTTTTACGCTCTTTTCCTCGGTTGTTTCGGATTCCTGAGTCTCTTCTGCCTCGCCCGTCGAAGCTTTGTTCGTTGGCTGAGGTTCATCATGTGCGCTTGTTGATCCGGCTTCCTTATTATCAAGCAAGATCATATCGTTTATAATTACTTCTGTTGTTGATTTTTGCGCTCCATCCTGGCCGGTCCATGATCGGGTACTAAGTCGTCCCTCAACATACACCTTGCGTCCCTTAACCAGAAACTGACTACAAAGCTCTCCAAGCTTATTCCAGGCTATAATTCTATGAAAATCAACTTCTTCTCTTTTCTCACCTGAGTCGGTTGTCCAGTTCCTGTTGGTTGCTATGCTGAAACTGCAAACTGCATTTCCGTTTGGTGTGTAACGCAGCTCCGGATTCCTGGTCAAATTTCCGATTAATTGTACTTTATTTAAACTTCTAGCCATAGTTTCTAATTTCAAATAAATACCAATTTCAAATATCCAATTTCTAATCGCATTTGTAATTTGATATTAGAAATTTGAAATTTCTTTTACTTCGTACGAAGTAAAAGGTGTCTTATTACATTATCCTGTCTTGTTATTCTCTGCTCAAAGTCTTTCGGAATTCCGCCTTTTCCACTTCCGCCTGCTTCAGGATCTGATTCAATTCCCAACATATAATAATGTCCTGATTCTTCGTGTTGAATTGCGTAAGCTAGAGGTTTTTGTCCCCAATCATCTTCTTTGGTTATTTTAACACCCCCGCCTTGACTCGGCGAGGCAGGTTTCAGCCAGTCTTTAATTGTTGTAAATAATTTCTTACGGTCTGCTTCTTTCAAGGATGGCCTCAAAACCAATACCAATTCGTAAAGTCTCATAAACGTAATTGTACCACACTCAAAAGCCTCATCTCAAGGGGGAAAATTCTTACTTGACTTGCAAAATTTTTAAGTTCTATAATTCAACTGTGGCACCAACGGAGACAGAAAGAAGACCTTCATCAGCTCACTCACCCGATAGAGTATCAAAAACTCATCGTTCGCGCTCACATACTAGAACAGTAACCTCTAGACTGAGAGAGAGTGTCAGAACTCTGACTGCTGCTTTTAAACCCAAATCAAAACCTGAAACGGTTTTCATTCCCCCACTTACACCACCGGAATCGCTTGAAGACAAACCTCCCGAGACTGCATTAGATTTTTTACCTAGCCTGCCTAGGCGAGGTCTCTTACGAGACTTCACTGGCCTTGGATTAACTAAGGCTGAAATTACAGAGGCGCTTGATCCTCTTCTCCCAAGTTTTCGGGCGGCCAATCCCAATGTTAGAGACAGTAATCTCACCCCCTGGGCCGCACTTGCCGAAAGAGAATTGAGAGCCGCCCACAGAAAAAAATATGGAATAGGAATAGCTGATCATGCAGATGAATTAGGATTAGTTACTCCAGAATTAATAGCAAGTGCTGGTAGCAACCCTAAGGAGCCTGCGCATTCTAAAAGAACACTTAGAAAAAAACCATCTTTATTGGCCTAGGGGTTATCTAAATAACCAAATTAGCTTCCAATTTTGAATTCCACGACATCTCCATCTTTGACTATATATTCTTTTCCCTCAAGCCTTGCTTTTCCTTTTTCCCGAGCACCCTTCCACCCGCCTCGACTCGCCCCGGAGTCGGGCGAGGCGGGCCCATTATTCGCAACAAAGTCTTCAAAACCCACAACTTCTGCTTTTATGAATTTTTTTGTAAAGTCGGTGTGGATTTCCCCGGCTGCCTCCGGCGCGCTTGAACCATTTCTGATAGTCCATGCCCGCACTTCCTTCTCCCCTGCTGTGAGGAAGGAAATTAAGCCGAGAGTTTGATATGCTTTTTGTATTAATCTTTCTAATCCTGATTGGTCTAAACCTAAATCTTTTAAATACTCCTTTTGCTCACCGCTTGATAACTCTGAAAGCTCTGACTCTATCTTGGCGCAAATAACTACCAACTTCTGACAACTAACTCCTAACGACTCACTAAACTTTTTTGTTACGTTTTCTATCTCAGACGGATTGTATTGATCTTCAGAAACATTGAGTACGACTATTTCAGGTTTAGCAGAAAGCAAAAAAAGCTCCCGGGACATTTCTCTCTCTTCATCGGTTAAAACAATATCCCTCGCTGGTGTTCCCTGCTCCAAACCAATCCTTAACTTTGCAAGCATTTCTTTTTTTAGAGGACTTTCTTGCTTCTTACTTCTTGATTCTTGATTCTGAACCGTTGCTAGGTCGGCCAAAATTAGCTCGGCATTAATCACTTCATAGTCAGATTTCGGATCAACTGCTCCTTCTTTGATGACATCAGCGTCTTCAAACGCGCGGACAACATGGGAAATTATTTTTGTTTCGCGGATGTGGGACAAGAACTTGTTTCCAAGCCCTTCTCCCTCGCTCGCGCCTTTTACAAGGCCGGCAATGTCGTAAAACTCTACAGTCGCTGGTTTAATTGGCGGTAAACCAGACATTTTTTCCTCGTCCTTCGTAATTGCGGCGAGCGTAGCGAGCCGATTGTCAGGTACTGCTACAATCCCAACATTTGGCTCAATGGTCGCAAAAGGATAATTGGCAGCCAAAGCCTGCTGCTTCTTCAAAAGCGCATTAAACAACGTACTCTTGCCGACATTAGGGAGCCCTACTATACTGATGCTTAGGTTCATAAAGAATATTTTAACACAAACTTCAGTCAAAACATGTACATAAATTTATAAGACAGAAGTCCTCATATGGTGGGCAACGTATCTTTGAAATGGAAACCTGTGGTTATTAGTATGCATATCACCAGCTCTGTTAGTGCTGTTATTTTGAAACGCATAAGGTGTATGCCCGTCTCTTGTTTGCGGTTGCCGAGCTATAGAGGGAATCATGTATGGTATACCTAACCTCTCCTGATGCCACTCTTGCATAACCCCTATGACTACAGATTTCATAAAATAAAGACCTGCTGCAAGATTTCCATCTTGCAAATTATTTATTGTACTGTTGTAAGAACTATCAAAAACTCTACCCGCGTTTTCGCTCAATCCATGAATATCCATTTTATTATCAATCAATCTCTGAAGATCATGACTATAACTGATATTATTTCCCACAGAAACAGAACGGTCTTTCAGCCCTGCTACCCGACTAGTTATTGTGCTTAAATAGTCATCTTTCAGACATCTTACTCCGCTTATATAAGCAGCATCACTTAATTGAATTAAGCTACCTCTCCCAACGTCATCAATACTGCCATTTGTGGCCAACTTTGTGAGCGTATTCATCATTTGCGCAGGCAAGAGCAATCTATGGAATCGGGTATCTTCCGGAGATCCACTCTCGGAGGCATTACCCGTATCTGGGTATGGTTGAAATACCCAGCGCCCATCTAGAAACCATTCATGAAGGGAATCACGTAATGAGCTAAGTAGGCCTCTATCTGACTTGGTTAATTCATCAGGATCAGCAATACTAATCTCACTAAAAGCTTTATACAAATTTTTAATCGCAGGTACATCTACCCTATCTCTTTCACCTGACATGACCATAGCCATAGCAAGCCCTTCCCGTTGGCCAACAAGTCCTCTTGACACGCCAAGGTTATCTATATCTAAATCTTTTGGGGGCCAAGTCCATTGATAATTTCCCCACTCTAGGATGTCTGGAACCATTAATCTAGCCTCTATTTCTCCATACATAAAAGAATTATATCATAATATAGGTCTAAATACAATCTAATCTAGAATTAACACTTGTGTATTTTTACAGCAGGTCTTTAATTTTACGGTTTAGTCATTGGATTGAGTTGAGAATCAAGCGCGATCAGCTATTTCCGAAGAAGTTTCCATAACGTATCGTCTTTCTTTACATTTTCCATAAAAAATATATCATGATGCTATTCAATATTTAGCAGCCAATAAATTCCTACATTCCAGAGTCTCTCCGAATCTGATAAAATGAGAGAATGACAGCATTGATTGAAAAAAATAGTAAACATATACATATAGAGCCTCACATTTCCAATACCAGTTCCAAGCTGAATTGGCTGAGAGCATCTGTGCTGGGTGCAAATGACGGAATTGTTTCAATCGCAGGTCTGGTTGTAGGAGTCGCGGGTGCTACAAATTCATCACAAATTATTGTGACAGCAGGAATAGCAGGAATTATTGCAGGTGCAATTTCAATGGCAGCCGGTGAATATGTATCTGTCAGCAGTTCAAGAGATACGGAAAAAGCCCTGCTTGAAAAGGAGCGCTATGAATTGGAAAATAATCCGGACGAGGAATTGGAAGAATTAGCATGCATTTACGAACAAAAAGGATTATCAAAACAAACTGCTATAGCTGTCGCAAAAGAATTATCGGCAAAGGACGCGATAGCGGCGCATTTTGATGCTGAGTTAAATATCGATCCAAATAATTTAACCAATCCCTGGCATGCGGCTTTTGCGTCAGCCGGATCATTTATCATAGGATCAACTATTCCTATGACCGCCGTTCTTATTCTCCCTACTGCTGTCCGTATCCCCTTCACATTTGTATCTGTAATAGCTGCGCTGATAATTACAGGCACACTAAGCGCCAAAATAGGAGGCGCCAATGTTGGGCGTGCAATATTTAGGGTCGTTTCAGGCGGAGCGCTTGCAATGGCAATAACATATGGTGTGGGAAGACTTTTCCATGTTTCAGGAATATAGGGCGACATTTTGCTGTTTTGAGAATTAAACTCCGCTTTTTTTTATCCCCGGCCGCAAAACTTTAAAGGAAAGAAAATAACAGAATACAACTAGCATTGCTCCTGTCAGAAAGGTATAAGGAATAGCAATTTTTGATGCAACAAATCCTCCAAGTATGGGACCTACAATCATGCCTATGCTTTGATATGATGCATTAAGTCCCATAATCGCTCCTTGCGATGCCGGCTCTGCCTCATTGGAAAGGATTGTCGGTATTAGAGTCTGCACATGACTATTTGCAGTTGCCAGTAGAATAGATGCAGCGATGAAAAAAGGCAAAGCATGTGAGAAAAACATCATTAAAAAAGCAACACCAACAAACACTAGAGAATATGTAAAAGTTTTTTTAAGGCCAAATGCCTTAGACACCCTGGCAACAATTAAATTTTGAGCTATTAAACCTACTGCTCCGAACAGGGTAAAAAGCAGGGCATTTTGCGTTTGAGTGACATTCAAAACATGAAGAGTGAAGGGCTGGAATCCATAAATAATCGCGCAGGCAAAAGCCATAAAGAAGAAAAGAGATATCAGGAATGTTGGCCCTACCTGGGGATCAAATAATGTCCTCCACATCTTAGGAAAATCAAATAATTTACCATGTGAGACTTGTCCCATGTGCTTATTTGTTTCAGGAAGATAAAGCGCTGTCAAAATCACGGCAATTGTTGTTATGATTCCAGCTACTATAAATGGCACTGCTGCCCCAAAACCCACAGTAAAAGCAGCAAGAGCAGGACCCAAAACGAATCCCAAACTCAAAGCACTGCCAATCATGCCAAAAGCCTTTGCCCGGTCTTCAGGCTTTGTTGAGTCGGAAATCACAGCAAAGGCAACAGGAATATTCCCGGCAGTAAGTCCATCCAGCGCACGAGAGATAAAAAGAATAATTGCGTTCGGAGCAAATGCCGTCATGAAAAATGATACAGCTGTCCCGGCAATTGAAACTAGAAGCATGGGTCGACGGCCATATCTGTCGGAAAGTCGTCCGATTATAGGAGTTGAGATAAATTGGCAGATTGAGAAAAGAGCAAAAAGCAAACCATTGTCAAAGTCACTCAGGCCAAACTTTTTGGAATAAGCATAAAGAATCGGGATGATGATCCCATATCCTATCATATTCACAAGAGCGATGAGAACAATTAAAAATAAATTTCTGTTGGATTTAAGCATGAATTACATAGTATAGCAGGAATCGCCGTTAACGCCAAAGATAAAAAAACCTAAACTCTACTCCACCACAACCGCAGTAACAATTTGAATCATAAAAAAATTATAGCAAAAAATTAACCTAGAGGGATTTTACGAAAATGTAAATTAATTTTAAATTAATTTTTAATATAGTTGAATAAATTTAAGAGGAGACCAATTATGGATTTATAAACTTAGATCCTAACTACCTACGTGGATTATGCGCCTTAACTTCCCATTAGATCCTTTACTTTCAATTTTACGTGCATTTATACTGCCACCAACTAACGTTTCACTTCTAGTTGCACCAGTGACACGATCTTCATGGTCTAGATCTATCGAATTTTTATCATCCCTTACTGTAACCCATAATTTATGCTTTGGCGAAGTTTCAAGCAAAAACCTCCCGGGACTACGATCAGTGCTTCCTATAACTTTGCCATCTACTGCGACAGTTTCTCTAATTGTCATTATGCGATTATAGCAAAAAGTTTTATAAAAATAAAGTATCATTTTAGCCTCAAATTTCAATTTATCCCCTACTTTACTGATTCATATAAAATCATAGTTGTAAATTTGTTAAATAAAACATGATATCCTTAATATATGGCGACGAAGAAATCAACCATAGAGTACCTCACAGAACAAATTTCGGAAGCCGGGGTGATAAGATCGCGGGCTATGTTTGGGGAGTATGGAATTTACTGTGATGAAAAAATTGTCGCTTTTGTCTGCGATGACCAGCTTTTTGTCAAACCAACCGAAGCAGGAAAGAAATTTATTGGCAAAATTGTGGAAGCACCCGCCTATCCGGGATCCAAGATGTATTATCTTGTAACCGGCGACTACTGGGACGATGCGGAATACATGTCTGAAATTATAAGAATAACAGCCGCAGATCTCCCGATCCCAAAACCAAAGAAAAAATAGATTACTTTTTTCTCTCAACGCTCACGATATACTCAGCTGTCTCGTAATAACCTTCGAGGAATTCGTCCAATTCTGCCTGATTGAGATAATATGTTCTCATCTCAGGATTTCTGACATATGGAACAATTGTTTTTACTATATATTTAGAGCCAATATATCTAGCAGCTTCCTTTTTATTAATCGTTTTGGCTTTTCCGGACATTAAGGCATGATTGATCACTACATACTCCAGCTCCTCAATAGCTCTATTTGCAATATCAACCAGTCTTATAGCATCATCTTTTGAAACAAATTCTCCGTGTATTGCTCTATTGGCAACTTTTATGATATCTATTAGCAAATTTTGAAGCGATTCATCAATTACATCTTTCTCAAAAAGATCCACCGCAAGCTCTGTCAGACCAACTTTGTTTGACTTTTTTTGTTTCAAATAAATCTGCCCCAAGAACCTAACTCTTTTTTCGATTTCAATACGGGCTTTGGCTAGTGCGAGAGCCGGATCGCTCTCAACAAGGTCTTTTAAGATATCAGGTTTTTCTGAAGACAATTTTTTTTGTTTTTTCTCAGGAATTTTCTCAACTTTTTTCTCAATCTTTCTTATCTCATCATGGGTTATTTCAGCTTCAAATTCTCCAAATTTTATTTTTTTAATCAATGGAATATATGGAATAAGAATAATAACTATCAAAAGCAACACAGTGGTGTTATCTATCCTAAAAAAATTATCTGACAGTCCGTGAAGTACTATCAGAACAATGATAATAGTAATAATTAATGCGTTCCGCTTTTTCATAAAAAATAACTGGAAGAGAGTTGAGGCAGAGGTACTCTATAGAGTATAGAGTGTTTATAAACTAATTACTAGTGGGGATTTTTTTCAAATTTTGCTTTTTTATAAAATTCAGGATCAGATACAAGAATCAATTCTTTTGGTGACTTTATCAAATCAACATTTACAATTCCTTCCATGTGATCAATCTCATGCTGAAAAACTCTGTTGAGCATTTTTCCCAAGCTTGTGCTATCTTTCATACGCCAATATTTCGGATTACCGCGTTCATCATAATAATTAAATTCAATCCATGCAGGGCGTGCTAAGGGTACGATTACCGGATTGGCGCTCATGCACAGTTCAGGATATTTCAAAAGCGTTTTTGCTTGCTTTGTAATTTTGGGATTGATAATAATTTCCATTTTTGTCTTATCAAGAGTTGTGTAAACAACAGCAAAGCGCTCAGGAATTCCCACCTGAACCCCAGCTATCCCGCGCCCATGCCCTGTTAATCTTTTGTAATTTTCTAAACATTTTTTAAGATATTTAATCTTTGCCCGCATTGCCGAGGATTTAATTTTATTTAAAGAAACTTCCTTTGATGACTTCCTAAGAATCGGGCTCTCGCCTATTTGATATATAAAATCAGTTACTTTAGAAGCGTTTGTAAAAACTTCCTTTTTATACTTTGAGAATGGTGGTTTCGCAGGCTTAAAAACTTTTGACTTCATGAACGGATTATAGCAAACGTCTATTGGCAAAAATAAGAGGATTTAGAATCTATTCCACAACACCTGATTTGTTACCTCGTGATGATAGATAATTTCCGATTGCTTGATAAGAGTTCCAAGCGCCTTGGGGCTTCTGTCGGCAGCAGCTTGTTTGAAAGATGCGTATTTTTCTTTATTGTCAGCACCCAAAATTTTACTCATAAAATCACTGGATTTAAAAATTCTAATCGCGTCATAAATATTGTCAGGCAAGAATCTTGATCTTTCCCTCTTATCTTGATCCTTTTTAAGCTTGTCTCCTTCGCGTCCAACTCTAAGAATTGTGTACAAAACAAGATATGGATTTGCATCCGGTGCAACAGAGCGCACTTCAATCCTTGCTGTTCTTTCATTCCCAACCGGAATTCTGATCATCGATCCGCGGTCAAGGGCCGAAACTTTTATCTGATTTGGAGCTTCAAAATGTGGATCAAGCCTTCTATACGCATTTACTGAGGAATTAAAAACCAGGCAAATCTCAGGAGCATGCTGAAGAAGTCTTCCAAGAAAATCCCAGGCAGGTTTTGAAAGTCCATCCTGCCCTTTTGGGTCGTAGAAAATGTTTTTTCCCGTCTTCGCGAGCGAGAAATTGGTGTGCATTCCTGAACCATTGATTCCCATTGCAGGCTTTGGAAGAAAAGTCGCAGTCATTCCCATGGTTCTTGCAACCTGACGGCAGACTAATTTATATAATTGTATCTGATCAGCTGCACGGACAATATCCGCGTATGAAAAATTCATCTCAAACTGGGAAGGAGCCACTTCCGGATGATCCTTCTCGTTTCTAAATCCCATCGCGCGCTGTGCCTCAGCCGCGTGATCTATGAAAACACGCAGTTTATCAAGAGGAAGGGAATGAAAATATCCTCCGGTTGTTATGAGTTTTAAGCCTTCATCCGGATTAAAATTTTGCTCCGAATTGATTCCATCAACCAAAAATCCTTCAATTTCTGATGCCGCGAATGCAGTAATCCCTTCTTTTTTTCTCAAGGCTTCTGAGTAAAGTTTTAATTGTCCTCGGAAATCCGATTCATATTGGGTATGGTTGCGGTTATGGACTGATGCAAAAAAGATTACTTTGCCGGGACCGAAAACATCGGAGGGCAAATGGCGGATTGATCCCCAGTCAACATCAAGCCTGAGATCTGATTCAAATTGGGCTGAGAATCCTCTGATTGATGATCCGTCAAAAGTCAGATTGGCAATGGAGTCAAGGAAAAATTTCTTATCATAATCAAGCATATGAAATCTTCCCTCAATATCAGTAAAACAAATAGTAACCGCTTTAATTCTTTTTTCTTTTGCTAAATACAATTTATATTCTTTTTCCAGATCTTTGGGGCTGGCAGTAAGGGAATCGGCAGCAGCTTTTAAGTTCATTTCCTCCAATTTGTCGTAAGGAATTTCGAGAAATGTTCTTAGGTTTCTATGCGAATCATCCATAATTCTTGTAAATTTAATCTAAATTTATATTAAATTAATTTAGTTGTCAAGAGGGTAAAAATAAAAAGTACGAAAATTATCTTAAATTTGGATATGTTAATGATTATTAGTGTTTAGTGAGTGTCTCTCATATCACTGCCCATGCTATAATTTATTAATGATAAAGAAATTTAAAAAAAGAATAACTGAATTTTCTGCATTCTCCAAAAGTTCTCATGATTCTGAGAAATTATTATTGGAAATTTTTATTGGGATCAGTGCCTTAATCGGAAGTCTTTACATTTTTCTTAAGCTAACTCACAAAGTAATTGATAAAGAAATCATATTTTTCGACAATATTATTATGCAAACAATCTACGATTTCCACACCCCTTTTCTGACTCAATTGATGAAAAGTATTACTTTCCTAGGCGGTGAAATGTTCTTGGGTCTTGCTATTATATTGACTATAATTATGCTCTTGAGAAAACACAAAAAAGACGCGTTTGTTTTTGGGTTTATTCTCTTGTTTGGTATAATTCTGAACTTATGGCTGAAGGGATTACTTCAAAGACCCAGGCCTGATTTTTTCGCTCTAGTTACTGAAACAACTTTCAGTTTTCCATCGGGACACGCAATGAACTCTTCTGTTTTCTTCCTAAGCCTTACCTACTTTATTTTCCGAAATACAAGGAATAAGATGCTCGGCATTTGGCTTTCTATTTTATCTGCAATTCTTGTTTTCCTAATAGGAACCAGCAGAATTTATCTCGGAGTTCATTATCCAAGTGATGTAATAGCGGGTTTCGCAGCAGGATTGTTGTGGTTTGTAATTATCCTGCTTTTTGAAAAAATGCTTATATTCTTAAGATTATTTCGTGAATATGAACTAATAAGTAAGTATTAGATTTTCTAACGTTATCTTATTATTCCAAGCCCCAAAAGTCCGATTATGATCAAATAAATGGCGATCAGATAATTAAGAAATTTCGGGAAAACCAAAATAAGAACTCCGAAAAGAATAGACACCCATGGATCAAGATTTGCGAAACTTAAAGTCATAAATAGTCACCCCCAATCATGACAAGCAAAATAATGCTCGCTCCTCTTATAATAATGTAGCTATGTAATATTCGTGTATGAATATCATCCGTTCACCGGGTGTCCGCCATTGACGTGAATAGTTTGTCCCGTTATGTAAGATGCATCCTCGCTTGCAAGAAAAACAAAAGCCGGCGCTACTTCGTACGGCTGCCCCGCCCTACCCAGAGGAGTATCTGTTCCAAATTTTTCAACTTTCTCTTTTGGGAAAGTGGAGGGAATAAGAGGTGTCCAGATGGGACCGGGTGCAACTTCATTGACTCTGATTCCTTTTTTGGCCAAATTCGCGGCAAGCGAGCGTGTGAAGCTGACAATTGCTCCTTTGGTTGATGAATAGTCGATTAATTGCTCTCTTCCCTGGTACGCTGTAACGGATGAGTTGTTTATGATGCTGTTCCCTTCTTTCAAATACGGTAGAGCGGCTTGACACATAAAAAACATTGAGAATATATTGGTCTGAAAAGTTCGTCTTAGTTGCTCTTCACTGATATCCTCCAAACTTACCTTCGGATGCTGTTCGCCCGCATTATTAATTAATACATCTAATCGTCCCAGCTCATCTATGGTTTGCTGAACCACATTTATGCAAAACTCTTTCTTTCCAACGTCCCCTTTTAAAAGCAAACATCGCCTTCCTTCTTCTTCAACTTGCCTTTTTGTCTCTTCAGCATCTTGATCCTCCGATAGATAAACAATTGCAATATCAGCTTCTTCTTTGGCAAATGCAATAGCGCAAGCCTTTCCTATCCCGCTATCTCCTCCTGTTATCAAAACAACTTTTCCTCAAACCTCTTTGCGGATTTGTAATTAGGGTTTTCCGACTTAGGCTTGGGATCCATTTTTTGCTCAGTACCGGGTGGTTTTTGTTCCTGAGGCAGTTGTCCTTTGGAGTTCATCATTTAATCATAAATGCGGATGATTAAATAAGAGTAAGTAATTGTTATGAATAATGTAAGGACTGTGACTATTTTAAATACTTTTTATAAAACTCTACCGTATTCTCCATTGCTTGAGTAAAACTCGCTCCTTCTATATCGTGTCCCCCGCTTGGATACTCATGCAGTTCATGAGGAACGGCGGTTTGGTCCAGTAATGAATCCAAATCCCTGCTGTAACCGATATCAACAACAGTATCATCAACTGCATGATTTAGCTGAACTGCACCTTTCAAATCTTTTAAATAATTAGTGGGAGCGACCATTTTCCAAAAAGTGCTATTATCGCTTGCCTCCCCGTATTTTGTAATCAGCTCGCGTCTTTTATTTTGGCGCTGTGCACTCAATCCTGTCGGTTGAAAACTAGCGTCGTTGATTCCATACTTTATGCGGTCCGTATATGAATAAACCGCCCCAGCCCAAATGCTTGCGGCCGGGATCTCAGGCCTTACAGCAATACTCCTCATAACAATATTTCCCGCCATGCTATGCCCCCATAAACCAATCTTTTTTGGGTTAACAAAACCTGAATTCTCAAGCGCTGAATAAGCATTAAGAGTGTCAACTATATAATCTGATCCGAAATAACCGCCCCCTGCTTCTCCTTCCGAATCACCATGTCCCCGTAGATCAATTTTAAACACTACAAAACCATTTTTCGCGAGATAATCAACATATGAAGAATACGCTGCTCCATTTGTTAAGTATTGCGCAGGAGGGATGTAACCATGGATGAAAACAATCGCCGGCCACCCACCACTTGGCTCCTCACCTTGAGGCTTAGTAAGTAAACCTTTTATTTTTAAACCTTCAGACTGATAACTGGTAAGATAAGATGAATAATTTGAATTTTGAGCTAAATCTGTTAATTCCGCCAATTTGCTTTCAAAACGTTGTTCCCTTAAATATGGAATTGTTATTTCCTGAAAAGGAAAAGGTGTTGGAGAAACAGTTTTACTGTTTACTACTTTTGATTTGATGCTTGAAACAGGATTTACAATCTTTCTTGAATCCCCCTTGGTGAAAATGTAAAAAACACTCACAGCAATAATGATATCTATGAGAATAAACACGAGCCAAACTTTTTTTCCTAATCTTGTTTTTGGCGGAAGTGGGGTTTGATTATTTACTGCTGTAAAATTTTCCGGAGAGTTATCCATAAAAGATTATTTTAGCACAAAAATATCTATCAGTGAATGCTGATTGTTTAAAGATAAATAAGTTTGAGAACTATTAACTCATCAATCCTATCGTTAGCCCAATTCCAAGGAGTGAGACGAGTTGGTACCCCGTGTTAATCCAAAATAATTTCCAGGGTTTTCCGCCAAATAAAGCATCTGTTGCCTGAACCGGCATAATAAATCCTAGCCATGACCAAAAAGCAGTCATAAGCCCAGTTGTAACCATTGGATTACCAAAATAAGCCTCAGACATGACTATTACATGAAAAAGAACATACGCTGTAACCAATGTCAAAACAAAGTTTATGGCATAAGTTTTTCCCATTCCTTTTCGCGCCTCTTCCATAGAAGCTTTGGTGTAACCCATCAGCTTCATCCAGGGTTTGCCGAACAATACTGTGTACCAGACAAAACCGATTGCCATACTGACAATTGCGGCAACCAAAACAGTAACGTAATTTACTTCTATATTCATCATAACTAATCACCTCCTCTCAGTCTTTATTTACGCATTAGACAATTCGATCATAATATAGTTTCCCGAAAATTTGCAATAGCTCAAACGTCATCAATATAATATCTGATCTCTTCTTTTTGAGGATTCAAAAGATTGTACAAATAAGTAATGTCTTTGTCTGTATGCCTAACGCATCCTGAACTTCCCGAATTTTCAGCAGCTAAACGCGAGCTATCACCATTAATTCCGTGTAATCCAAAACTTCCGGGAAGTATCCAATCACACTGCCCATTGCACTCAAGATACGGTGTTGGACCATATGGATAATCCTCTGAATATGGAATATCTAGTATTAAAAAATACGGCGCGGTCTCCGGATCATCTTTGATTTCAACTTTCCCGGTGATTTTCCAATATTCCCTCCCCAACAATTTGGGCAGAGGCGTAGGGCGCTCACCTGGTATTCCTGTTTTTACCATAAATATTTTAACCAATTCACTGTTCTGTTTTTCACCCGGAACTCCAAGATACAAATATTCTTTATTTGATTTTCGATGAAGAACTAACCAGTGCGACTTTTTGGGAATTGTCGGCGCATATACTTCTTTATTCAAAATCCCAGCCAACAAAAACCCAAAAGCTACCAAAGTCAGAACGGCAATTAGCTGAAAAATGTGTCTTTGCGTGGTAGAATATATGCTCATGAAGAAATTAAATAATCCTAATTCCTTATTTATTTTTTTCTTAGTCATATTCTTTTTACTAATGGGCGTATATCTTCTATTGCCTGAAAAAACTCGGAATATCAAACCTAATAATACCACAGTTATTAGCGAACTATTAAATAGTAGTACCCCTACTCCGGCAAAAACTCAACTTCAAATTCCACCCCCTCAAAAAATTCTCCCAACAAACTATCACATTTTTCAAAGCTTTAATAATTGTGGGCCTGCAGCGCTCTCAATGGCTCTATCGCATTATGGAATTACCAAAACACAGGAGGAATTGGGGCAAAGCCTCAGACCGTACCAAATCGCAAATGGCGATAATGATGATAAGTCTGTAACGCTTGATGAACTCGCCGAGAAAGCAAAAGAATACAATCTGATTCCCTATCACCGCCCAAATGGAAGTATAGACTTAGTAAAGCGTTTCATAGCATCCGACATACCGGTTATCGCCCGCACCTGGCTGCATCCAAACGAAGACATCGGACATTTCAGAGTTATTAAAGGCTATGATGACAGCACTCAGGAAATAATTCAGGATGATTCTTTCGAGGGGCATGATTTGAGATATAAGTATTCAGATTTTAACGGTATGTGGGGGAAATTTAGCTATGAATACCTGGCCCTTGTGCCAAAAGGTAAAGAGCAAATCGCCCAAGCGATATTAGCAACTGATTTTGATAAGCAGCTTGCTTGGGAAAGAGCAGTAAAAAATGCAGAAAAGGAATTGGCTAAAAATCCTCAGGATACATACTCCAGATTCAATTTGTCAGTCGCTCTTTACAACACGAAAGATTATCAAAAATCAGTTATTGAATTTGAAAAAGTCGAAAACCAACTGCCTTTCCGGACTCTTTGGTACCAGATTGAGCCGATCCAGGCATATTATGAGATTGGAGACTATCACAGAGTCTTTGCCATAACTGATCAGATTTTAAATAATCAAAACAGAGCCTTTTCAGAACTCTATATTATTAGAGGGAAAATTTATCAGAAGCAGGGAGAAATTGACTCTGCAAAACACGAATTCGAAAAGGCGGTGCTCTACAATTCTAACTTAAAAGAAGCAAAAGAAGCTCTAAATTCACTTTAGCTATATAACTGAAAGCTAAAACTAAACTTCAGCAACGCTTAATTCTGTGGATTTGAGGTTCCCAAGATTTCGCGGATTTTTTGGATTAGCTGCTGCGGATTATAATCGGCTTTTAAAAGAACGTATTCAGCGCCATTTTGAAGAAGCTCTTCCTGACTTACGTGGACATTGGTTGATACAATCACTTTTATATTTTTTGTTACTGGATTTGCCTTAATACTTTTCAATAAGTCCATACCATTAATTTTGGGGATAAAAAGATCAAGAAGAATAACATCAGGCATAAAAGATTTTATCTTAACAAGCGCGTCTTCCCCATCCAATGCTGTTTCAAGGATAAAATTTTCAGTCTTGAGAATCTCAACGTACATCTCCCGGAGAGTTATATCATCTTCAACAACAAGCACCTTATTCATATCCTTTCTAATTATTAGCTAATTCATAAAAAAAGTAAATAGCTGCGTAAAAAATGTCTATTGACTTAAATCAATCCAGTAAGTAGTATAAAGCAATGGCAAATACCGACGAGCGAAAACCACAAGACGAAACTTGTCCTAAATGCGGTTCCCCACTGGGTGAGATAACCATCACCAAGACAGGGCGCAAGCTTCAGCGCTGCTCAAAAGGCTCATGGGATGCAGAAACAAAGAAAAATGTGGGATGTGATTACGTCAAATGGTTTGAGATTGAGCCTGAAATCTTGGATGAAAAATGTCCCAAATGCGGCTCCCCTCTCATACTTGCAACTACCCGCTTTGGGAAAAAGATGAAAAAGTGCTCAACCGGTGTCTGGAATAAAGATACCAAAAAAGTTGAGGGCTGCGATTATGTTGAATGGATTAACGGAACCACAGAGCCGCTTGATGAAGATTGCCCTGATTGCGGACAAAAACTCGTACTATTCACAACAAACGCAGGCAAAAAAATGAAAAAGTGTAGTACCGCAGGATGGGATAGTGAAAAAAGAGTCGCGACAGGTTGTAAATACGTCTATTGGCTCAAACCCTCAGAGTATGGGGAAAAGGTGGACAATGCCGGAGAAGAATTTTTACCCCCAGAACCTGAAGAATAATTAGCGATAAATACCTCTTAAGGTTTTACTTTTTACCAATCCCAATAATTCTCCAATTTGCACATCATTCAACCGATCGCTTATACCCATAATACTCTTAATATCTCTTTGCGCTAGAAGCTTATCTCTTAGGGTTTCACGCGTCTTTCTATCTCCCTCTCTTAATCCTGCGAAAAGTATCTCCGCTTCTTCCATATTCCCAACACCTAAACGCACAACCTTACCATCAGGAAAAATTTTGAAGTCATTTGCGACCTCAAATCCCTTCCCTTCAGGATTCCCTATTTCAATTCTTATAAATCTGGAGGTGTTGTCCGCGGGCTGAAACATTGCTTCAATTTTTACAGTGGGCGATACAATAAAGCCTGCAGAAAAAATGCCTGCTGCTTCTTTAAAACTTCCCATTCTAGCTAGTTTTTTTACCCGGCTATGAAGTTTTTCCCCGGGTGTTTCACTTTTTTTAAGTCTTTCTTTAAATTTTCTAAATCCTTCTTTCATAAAAAACTGAAGCTGATTGTACCATACGGAGCTCACTTTTAAAACTGTTAGAAGAGATTTTTTAGGAGAAAACTAAATACTCACTCCCTGCGCTTTCGCGCATTGAGGACCTTTTAGATATTTTTCCTTACATTCCTTTTTACAAAAAGCCAAACCTGTTTCCTTATCCAAGCAATCATCACATCTTATGTGGTGATAGTGACAAAAATTATATTCGCAATTTACGTAAGTGTCACTTGCCTTATTACATTCCATGCACCTGCCAACCACCTCGTGCTCTGGGTCATCAGTATTAAATCCTATTGTTAATCTTTTATCAAAAACGTAAAGCTTTCCCAAAAAATGTTCATTTGGGTATTTTTCCATGTATGTCTGAATGCCTCCTTGCAGTTGATAAACATCGTTGAATCCATTCATCAGCAGAAAACCGGAGGCTTTCTCACATCTTATTCCTCCTGTGCAAACTGTTACAATAGTTTTGTTTTTGAGATGCTCCAATTTTGGCAAAACATCAGGAAGGTCATAAAAATTGTGTATTCCGGACGGAATAAAATCCTTGAAATAACCCGACTGGTATTCATAGTCATTTCGCATATCAACGATGTAAAATTCTTTTTTATCATCAAACCACTGATGAAGTTTTTCCGGAGTTATATATTTCCCGCTTACTTTGGTTGGGTCCACAGGTATTCTGACAGTCACTACTTCAGGACGTACCCGAACTATTAATTTACCAAATGCCTCCCCTGTCCCATCGCTTTTTTTGAATTTGATTCCCACGAACAATTTGTTTCGCGACATTACGGAGATATATTTTTTGGTGTCTTTTTCCAACCCTTCAATAGTTCCATTAATACCCTCCGGAGCAACAATAATCCGACCCAAAAGATTAAGAGATTCGCAAAGCGTTCTTTGCTCACGCAGGACCAACTCTGCATTCTCAATCGAGACGTATTTATAAAAAAGCAAAACCTGGTAGTTAGAGGAATTCATACCTCAATTATAGCAGAATGCCCACCCTAAAACTTTGTATTTAGTTTTTACGGTGGGCAATGCTCGTCCAACTTACAGCTAAGCGTTTCTTTTGATGAAACGCATTAAAAAAACGATTATTGCAATGACTAGCAGGACATGAATTATTCCTCCGCCAATATGGAGTCCAAATCCCAATAACCAGAGAACCAATAAAATAATTGCAATTGTTTCTATTAAACCCATTTTTTTCCTCCTTTCTTGAGGAATTCAACTAAAACTAATTAACCATACCACTTGCTCTTCTTGGCTGAGATCCACTAGCCATTTTCGAAGAGCTTTTTCTGGGACTACTAGACGCGCGCTTTTTTAAAGAGACACTTTTTTTAGTACCGTTTTTACTAGAAGATAGGCCGTTAGTCTTTGCTCTTAATATTTGAGCTTTTTCACGCATTTTCTGCTCTTCTTTCAAAACTTTGTCCAAGCCTTGTGATGCGCGCTTGGTAAGATCCTCGCCTTTCGATCTAATGCTTTTAAGCACCTTTCCCGCTTTTTTCCTATTTTTTTTGTTGGAAAGCGCTACTGCAGCAACGCCGGCCGCAACCGCTGCCGTACTTACAATTCCCATCGCTAAGGGTGTAATCTTTCCATTTTTTTTACTTTTTTCTGCCATATAAATTCACCTCCCCTCGGACTTTAATGTGAACCTACTATAAGTTTACTGAGTAATGAGGAAGTAAAAATGGTGTAAGAATAGAGAAAGAAGCAAGATAGGTTATTTACTTGAGTTGAGTTTGCACAACCTCCAATAACTCCCGCACATCAAATGGTTTTGGCAGGAAAGCGTTTGCCTCCGACTTCTTAGCCTCCATCATTGCACCGGGTTGGGCTGAAATCATTATAATAGGAATGTTTTTTGTTGCCTTATGGCTCTTTAATTTTTTACAAATTATTTTCCCATGCGTACCGGACAGCAATACATCAAGAATTACCAAATCAGGCAGGCTTCTTCTCATACTAATAAAATCCTCAATAAGATCCACTTGTTGCGAAATTTCGACTTCATATCCTTCGTTTTCAAGCGTAAATTGGATAGCGTCAAGTATATCCTGATCATCATCAACAACAAGAATTTTTTTTCCTTTAACCAAACTCTTTTTTTTGTTTAAAAAATTATTCATTTCTGCAATGGAATTGTAAAACTAAACTCCGTACCTTTTCCTTTAACGCTCACAACCTTTATTTCTCCACCATGACGCTTGATAATTTCATTAGCAATATAGAGCCCCATACCCAACCCGGGGTAGGTTTTTTCTTTTGATCCGGACACGCGGTAAAACTTTGAAAATATTTTTTTTTGATGTTCAGGGGCTATACCTATACCAAAATCGCGGACGGCAATTTCTGCCGCTTTCTTTTTTTTAGTAAGTGTTATTTTCACTTTTTTTCCGCCTGGTGAATATTTAACCGCGTTTGTTAACAGATTTGTAATGACCTGGGACAACCGGTCTCTATCTCCAAAAACTTCTTGCCCAATCTTTCCTGATAATTCAAACTGATGATTTTTACTCGAATGCTTCAGCATACTGATTATTTCGTTGATCATGTCTTCAATATGGAATTTTTCCATTGTAAATTCCATTTTCCCGTGCTCCACCTTTGAAACATTCAGCAAATCTCCAATAAGCACAGCCAACTTTCTGACCTGATTATCTATCTTTTCAAAATATTTAAGACTACCTAGTTCCCCGCTTTTTCTATACTTTTCTCTTAGTACCTGAATGTAAAGGTTCAAACTAGTAACCGGAGTTTTGAGTTCATGCGAAGCAACTGAAATAAACTCGTCCCTAACCTCAATTGCCTTTTTTGCCTCCGTATAAAGTTGGGCATTTTGTATTGCAAGCGCTACGCGGTTTCCCAACTCCTCAGCAATTGATAGATCAGTTGAAGTAAAGTGCCTAGAATTTGTCATGATGAAAGTAATTGCACCAATCGCCGATCCCCCGACAAGAAGCGGAACTTCTATAATCGAGGAGAGATCAAGACTCCTAATTAACTTAAGAATTTTTTTATTTTCTATGCCTGCAACCAACATTTCATCAGTCACCGCAGGGATGAATTCGGATTTTCCTGATTTTATTACCCTGGCCACACCGGTATTGGAAGCGAGATCAATCGGATGAGTTTTACGGAATTCACGGGCCAACTTAACCATCTTTGGATCCTTGTGAGCAACAGCAAGCATTTCAACTTGACCTTCAAAATTTAATGCATCAACAATATACCAATCCGCAATGTGGGGAATAGCTAATTTTGCCACATTGTTTACCGTTGTTTTGTAGTCAAGCGATGAAGAAAGTAATTTGCTTGCCTCAGAAAGGAATAAAAGTTTTTTTTGGGTTTCTAGCAACTTTTTTTCGCTTTTGCGTCTTTCAGTTATCTCGAGCTGCGACTGCTTATATAGCCGTGAATTATCAAGCGCTAAAGCAATTCTGTGTCCGATCTCCTGAGCAAATTCCAGATCATTCTTCGTATAATACCGGTCACTCCTAACCGAAGAGAGGGTAATTGCTCCAATCACTTTTCCCCGCGCTATAAGAGGAACTCCCATGTATGACTTTAAGCCGATTTTTTTTACGCTTTCATAAAGCGGCTTATTGTTCTGAATTGCGTTAAGAATCTTTTCATCTATCACCTCAATTATCTCTGCCTTCCCGCTTCTTAATATTTTTTCAATACCATGAGTCGCCTCTGGCCTTCCTTTATAATTTTCAAATAATTCAGAAGCAAGCTGAACTTTGGAAGGATCTTTGTGATTTACGTTAATTTCTTTAAGCTGTTTATTTTCATCAACAATAGCAACTCTTGAATAATCGGCAAAGGCCGGTACAAGAAGTTGGGTAATTTCCTGAAGTGTTATATCGTGATCAATCGATGTGGCAAGCTTATCTATGATGCGCGCAAGAAGTACCTCCCGTCTTGCGAGCGAGGCATTCAGTTTTTTATTTGTTAGATGAGACGAAGACGTACTATCCCTGTCCATTTACTGGATAATATAGCATATTTAAAAAGAAGTTTCTATTGTGATTTTTGGCCACCTCCATATATTTTGTTAACAGTAGCCCATGCCCTCTCTTCTGCCTCCTCCTCGGACACCCCCTTCTTCTTGTATCCTTTCTCTATATGCTTTGCTTGCCTCTTTTGCTTACTAGTGTACTTGGATTTATCACCCCTGGGCATATAATCACCCCCTTTTTTTGACAAAATAATTGTAAACAAAAAGAGTTAAAAAGTGTTATAAAAAATGTAAGAGGATAGAAAGAGCAACTATTCTTTTATTATGTAACCAAATCCGCGAACTGAGGAAATAAGCTTTTTGCTGCTGCCACCGTCGATTTTTTTCCGTAAATATCCAACATACACATCAACTACCCGACTGTCTACATCCATTGAATATTTCCAAACTCTGTTAAGGATCATTTCACGAGTCAGTACGCGACCTTTGTTCACCAGCAGATAATGAAGCAATTTAAATTCGTGAGGCGTTAGCTGTATTTCATTTCCATTTCTGGTAACTCTTACTGCCTGAGGATCAATAACCAGATCATCCACTTCAATTTTTGCGCTTGTTTCAGTTCTTAATCTTACCCCAATACGCGCCATAAGCTCATCCAGCTCAAACGGTTTACCGATATAATCATCTGCCCCCAATTTAAACCCATCGACAATATCTGCTGTCTGATTTTTGGCGGTGAGAATGATAACAGGAAGAGTTGGAAATTGCTTTTTTATTTCGCGGCAAACCGACTCACCTGTTATTTTGGGAAGACCCAAATCCAGAATAACCAAATCGGGGAGATTTTTTCGGACAGAATCAAGAGCCGCTGCGCCATCTTCAACCGCGTCGACAAGAAAACCATTTTCAGTCAGAAAATTTTGAATTCCTTCACGGATTGTCTGATCGTCCTCAGCGATTAATATCCTGTTCATTTGCTAGCTTAGTATAGCATGCAAGTTTCAATTTGCAAGACGCTTTATGTGAAGGTTTTAATTAATATTTCGGTCTATTGCTTTTAGTAATATTTCCCGCTGAAACGGTTTTGGTATAAATTCATTTACAGCCAACTTTTGGGCCATCTGTTCGGCCTGAGAGCTAGCAGACATCAAAAGTATAGGCAGATTTGCGCCGGCCGCGTTTCGCATATTTGTAATAATGTCCTCAGCATTTTCTCCAGGCAAAAAATAATCGAGTAAAACAAGATCAGGTTTTTCCTGCTTTGCTTTACCAACTCCTGCGCGTCCCGTATTAAATGAAGCGACATTATACCCTTCCATCTCGAGCAACATTGAGAGAATTTCACCTATTGAAGCATCATCATCCACTACAAATATTTTTTTTGCCTGATTATCCATATCCTATATCCATTCTAGTCTTAGCATCACTCTTGTATATTAAAATTATGTAAGAAAAGCGCAAGAATTGCCTTATAATCAATTATTTTGACAAAAATATTGTCGATTTCAACTATAATATCGATAAATCATAATTTATGAAATCATTTAAACTTCAACGGGGGCAGGTTTTGAAAAACAAAAAAACAATTTTCCATAAAATTTTAGATCACATTTTGGCGGTTCTTTTTTCTCTAATTGGAATATTGATAGTTACTTTAGCTGGTTCTCCACTGAATACTGTACCTTTATTAATTTTTATTCCTCTTATTGTTATTAGTGCATGGAACGGAGGATTATCTGCAGGCATATTAACCACTGTAACTTCAGCACTACTTATTGTTTTATATCCTTTTCAATCAAGCAGCATATATGATTATATTGATATTGCACATGTCTTCGTGTTTGTTTTATTTGTAATCGAAGGTACTTTTTTCAGTTTTATAATTAATTTGTTGCAGCAGCGGGCCCAGGATCGGAGAGTACAAAAAACGCGAGAGGGAGTTAAATAAAAGGATTTTTGAGCTTGAAGAACAAAATAAGAAAAATGAAAAAGAGATAAGGTCCCGTGACGAATTCCTATCAATTGCCTCACACGAGCTGAAAACCCCTCTTACGTCGATGCTTCTTCAAACCCAAACAGCACTTCACAATATAAGAAATGTTTCTGTTGCGCATTTTTCTTTTGAAAATCTTTTGAAGATGCTGGAGAGCGTTGAAAATCAAACAAAAAGACTGTCCAAGATGATAAATGACCTTTTGGCTGTTTCAGTAATTACAATCGGAAACTTAAATCTCGAATACGAAGAAATTGATCTGGGCAAATTGGTAAAAGGAGTTTTAACTGATTTTCAGGCTAGGATAAATAAAGAAAAGATCGAGGTAATATTTAATTCCGAAGAAAAAGTCATTGGCAAGTGGGACAAAATTAGAATTGAGCAGGCTATTTCAAATTTTGTCTCCAACGCAATTAAATACGGCGCAAACAAGCCTGTTGAAATTGCTGTCAGGAAAAATAACCGCTATGCGGAATTTGTCATAAAAGACAATGGAATCGGGATTTCCAAATCAAAGCAAAAACTGATTTTTGAACTTTTCCAAAGAGCTGTTTCAACTGAAGAATATAAGGGACTTGGTGTCGGACTCTATATAACTCAAAAAATAATTATTGCCCATGGTGGGATAGTAGAAGTTTCAAGCAGCCCCAACAGAGGCTCAAAATTCACAATGAAGCTCCCCTTCAAAAGACCCCAGAAATAGTCATACGCTGGGTAAATTTTCTACCGAGGTTTTCAGTTTATATTGCCAGTTGCGATCCCCCACTTCTTTTTCGGTTCCGGGGATATTTATTCGATCAGTAGTCAAAAGCCAATCCTGAATTGAAATAATTACGGTTTCTGCTGGCGAGTCGATTATTCCATCGCGAAGATTTTTCGCGAATACTTTCTCAACCGAATTGTACTTCACACCGCATGCACGAGCAAGTGATTTTCTTTGCTTTGGTGATAAGTTCCGCAGATACACAAGTAGTGTCTCCGTATCATGTGTTGTCGTGTACGCAACGGTCAAGGCAGGATAGTTGCTGATCTTTGCGTATTCTTTATTTATCTTTTCCTTTTTTTCATTCAGAGCAAATCGAAGAATTTTAATTCCCGGAGTTTTGAGCTTATTAAGAGAATTCCTCAGCTCGCTGAGATGCTCCCCGCTATCTTCGGCAAATATTGAGAGTCCCGCTCTCTTTCCATAAAGCATCAACTCCTCAAATACAACATGCCCCGGACCTTTTATGTACTTATCGTTATTTTCATTTGTTAAATCTATCTCTCCGTAATCAAACAGTCCTTTCGCGTGATCAAAACGAATTGAATCAAAAAGAAGCGACAAATAATGCAATCTGCATTTCCAAAAATCAACAACTCTTTTGCTTTGAGTCTTATCCCCCCATTTATAAAGCGGATGTCCCCAAACTTGTCTTCCAAAATGAGCGGACGGACTATCCGGAATTCCTGAGACATAACGTGTCCTGCCGTCTTTCTCAAACTGAAAAACGCCTTGATTAGCCCAAACAAGCGGGCTCTGCATAGAGACATAAAACGGTAAATCGCCTATCAGTTTGATTTTTAGTTTTTTCGCTTTGTTTTTTAATTCCTTGTACTCTTTATGCAGATGGTACTGAACTAAGATATGTTGGTCAATTTCCTTTTTTAATAAGTTGGAATAACTATCTATTGCGATTTTTTTTCTTTTTCTTAAATCAGGAATCCATTCTCTCCAATCATCAGTTCCCAAGTGATCGCGAAGCGCGCAAAAAAGCGCGTAATCTCCTATCCACTCCTTGTTTTCATTGACAAACACTTCAATCTCTTTTTTGCTCTTGCGCTCTTGCGCTCTTGCGCCCACTGATAAATACCTTGGGTCCAGTCCAATTCCATATCCTTTATACGGAGATGGAACATGCCGAGTTGCTGAGCCTTTTTCGAGTTGAGTCTGATGGAGTGGAAGTAATTGCCAGGCCGATTGATTAGTTTTATGCAGCCAGTCGAGGAAATATAAGCCTGTTTCAAAAATTCCCTGATCTTCTTTCTTGGATTTTAAACTTGAAAGCGCGGAAACCGGCACAAGCGTACCAATAATTTTCTTTTTTTGAGTCACATAGATAATTATATCATCTATGCAATTAGCGACTTTGGGGAGGAACAATTGCAGATGGTGATCTAGCAGGAACGGAAGAAGTTACATCGGGTGATTGAACTGGCTTAGGATCACCTAGACCACCTGAAGCGTACAAAAGCGCTACTGTAACTGCGCTACCTACGCCAACCAGAGCGCGATTTCTTCTCCGGAGAGATCTATCTCTAGCTCTGTCTGCCACAGCTTCATCTCTTCTTCGTTGCCTCGCCGCTGCTTTATTTCTAGCCTTAGCTTTCTGTATGGCGTCGTGCCTTGCAAGTGGCATATCTAGACTTGGATCCTCTAAACCGAAGTCTGGGTTTGTTATCCCACCGCTTGTAATTTTATTTAAAAGTTCAGTTCCCATAAAAATATTCTCACTAAACGTGACTTATAGTATTTTAGCGCAAAAAACTTGATTTGTCAAGGCCTGGACTTATTAATAGCTACCTAAAATCAAAAGTAGCATAATAAATACCGCTGTTACAAGAGATAAACCGATACAGGCCTTTATAATTCTTCTTATAAATTGTGGCGAATTAAGGCCAATGTGCCTGGTGGATACATGCAGGGAATGATATAAATAAAGCCAGTTGTAAGATACAAGCATAACTGCCACTAAAAGATATGCAGCAAGAAGCGCTGTTTTTAATCCGCTTAAATTCGATAAAAATGCGCTCATAACATTCATACTGCTGGTTTTACCACTAATCCTGCTCTTCCTTTAAGCCATATCGTTTCTTCTGCTTTTTTCCTGCCCGAATCCATCAATTTCTGAGTCAACAATCTATCAATCTCATCACAGTTCTTCACATCTCTTAGCACGAATTCCTCCTGATGTGTTGGCCGGTCAAAGGTGATTGTTAAACTTCCCATATCAATAAGTTCATGGAAAAATCCTTTTGAGCTTAAATCAATCTCCGTACAGTTCACTTTATCCAAAAACACATCGTTGATTATGTGGTTGGAAAGGGGTGTGTACCACACCTCAAGAATTTTTCTACTAGTGAGTACGTATAGATGGAAGTACCAATATACTATCGCATAAGCAACAGCACTCATTGAAACACTCAAAATCAGTAAAAATGTGACTAAGAAAAGTGGAAATGAATGAACGTAATAATTAAAGAAGAAAAATGCCGAAACTGAAAAAATCGAAGCTATAATTGTGATCAGAAATATTGGGGATAATAAAATAAAGATATGGCGGCGTTTTACCAAAAATAACTCTTCGTCTTCAAGATTTATGAAGCTTCCCCAATCCCCTTTTATTACCATTCCGTCATTCACGTTCCTGCCTCCTCTCAGCTTTAGATAAATTCGGTGAGCTAATTAGGGATTGATTAGTTCACCCATATTGTACACCTACTATATATAGTGTCAAGAGGATCAAATATAACTAAATGTATAGAAACAGTTCAGTTTTTAGATTTTTTTCTAAACCGAGAATTCCTATAGTAACTACCGCCAGAATCTGTTAAAATCAGGCCCTGCTCAAGAAAATTATATAATGAGACCAAACATTAGAGAAAACGGATCGCATTTCCATATTCCGGAAATGCCCGAGAAAGAACATCTCCCTCAATTGGTTAGATTATTCAACGCCTCAGGTCAACATAGGGTTGTTGAATTAAGACGCGAGCTAAATAAAGCTTTGGATGAAAGAAACCTAAGAAAGAAGGATTGTGATTATGTTATTCAAATGACCGCCCTAGCCTATTGGTTACATAGAAAAAAAATCAGGATTACTACAGGCGATCCCTACATTGTTCACCCGCTGGAAGTTGCTATACACATGGCAAAAGATGAATTCATACCCAAAAATCTTCTCCCCCGAGCAATTGCGGGGGCTGTATTGCATGACACTGAGGAAAATAATACTCATGTAACGCACGAAAAACTTGCAGCAGTTGCAGGTAAGGCAGTTGCCAACGATGTAGAAGTATACAGCCGCAAAAGCGCCAATGATATAGCTGTGAGATGGGATACTAGCTTAAGCGAAGAGGAATATCTGAAACGAATTTTACAAGCGCTTCCCCATGTTAAGCGCGGCAAGGTGAGAGACCGGATTAATAATATGAGCACCATGCCTGAAGGTGCAAAAAAGATGTATAACAAATATTTCCGGGAAGACAGAGAGGCCTTCATTGCAATAATAAGAAGCCTGGGCATTAATGGTCAAAATCTGTATAGAGACTATAAAAAAGTTCATGACGCAAATAAGCCAGCAGATGTTGAAGAATTACCAACGTTTGAAGAAATGGCTGCATAGAAAATCCTTACTCAATCTGCTACACTGGATTTACTGCCAATGGGATATATTAAAAACTACGATAAGCTTGCCACCAACGAAGACCGCAAAATTGTTCTGGAACTCATAGAATCAGCTTTTGCCGCGATTCAGCCGGAAGTTGTATTCAACAACCACTTTTCTATTCAAGACAAGATATTGAAAATTCAGGACAAAACTTTTGATCTCACCAATTTTGAGCGGATATTTCTCATCGGATTTGGCAAAGGTTCAGCACTGATGTGTAAAATCCTTGAAGAAAAGATGGGAGACGTACTTACGGATGGCTATGTAATTGATGTTGTTGAGCAAAGTTTTAATAAACTTAAGTCCACGCTTGGCACTCACCCCCTTCCCTCTCAGGCAAATTTTGATTTCACCCAAAACATAATTGATGAATTTAACAATTTAACAGAAAAGGATCTGGTAATCATAACAACCTGCGGCGGGGGCTCTGTATTATTTGAAAAACCCAACACATTTGATCTCAACAAAATGATTGAGGTCAATAAAACACTTCTTAAATCAGGGGCTACAATTTCTGAGATAAATTCAATCCGCAAACATCTTTCGCGCGTGAAAGGCGGTGGATTGGCAAAAATACTTTATCCCGCCTCGGTTGTAAATCTCATCTTTTCAGATGTTCCGGGAAATGATTTGTCTGTTATTGCATCAGCCCCACTTGTCAAAGATCAAACAACTACTGATGACGCATGGAGTATTTATGAAAAATACAAAATGAGCCAAACCCTGCACCTAACTATTGAGGATTTTACTGAAACACCGAAAGAAGATAAATATTTTGAAAAAGTACACAATATTCTGATGCTCAGTAATCACACGGCCTTAATTGCTATGGAGAAAAAGGCTCGGGAGCTGGGGAAAAACGTATTTGTTTTGACAGATGCCCTGCAAGGCGATGCCCGCGAAATGGGAAAAAAATTGATCGAGCAAACTCCAGCCGGGCAAATACTTTTGGCGGCGGGTGAAACAACGATCAAGATAACAGGAAGCGGCAAAGGGGGACGTAATCAGGCACTTGTGCTCTGCTCTCTTCCATATGTTAAAGAAGGAACAACTATCGCGACTTTTGACTCAGATGGTTGGGATTTCTATGAATTGGCCGGCGCAATTGCCGATTCCGATACTCTTAAAAAGGTTGATGATTTAGGTCTTGACGTAAAATCATTTTTAAACGAAGATAATAGTTATGGATTCTTTGAAAAAAGCGGGGATGGTATCCTAACAGGAAAGCTCGAATCAAATGTTTCTGATTTATTCATAGTTTTCAAAGCCTAACTCAAAATGCAAAAGTCAAAGCTCAAAAGTGCAATTCAAAATTAAAAAGTATAACAAACTTTTGCCTTTATGATTGATCAATTAACGGATTCTAAATTAAAAGAGCTAAAACTGAAAGCCAATCAGGCAAGAAAGCTCCTTATTGAAGAGCTTGAAGCTGCCTGTAAAAATTCCGGAGCAGGCCACACAGGAGGACCTCTGGGAATGACTGATATTTTTACGGCTTTATATTTTTATATTATGAAGCATGATCCCAAAAATCCTGACTGGGAAGAGCGGGATAGGCTAATACTCTCAAACGGTCACATCTGCCCTATCCGCTACGTAAGCATGAGCCAAGCAGGTTATTTTCCTGTTGAGGAATTGAAAACTTTGAGAAAAATCGGAACAAGGTTACAGGGACATCCGCATAGAACTGCGCTCCCCGGTGTTGAGAATACATCAGGACCGCTGGGCGAAGGACTATCCCAGGCTGCAGGGATTGCCTTGGCAGGCAGACTTGATAAAAAAGATTATAAAATATATTGCCTGACATCCGATGGCGAACACCAGGAAGGAAATATCTGGGAGGCTGCTCTTTTTGCTGCGAAAATGAAGCTAAATAATTTAATTCAGGTGATTGATTACAATAACATACAGATTGATGGACCGGTTGCAGACATAATGCCGCTTGAGCCATTCCGCGCGAAATATGAGGCTTTTAATTGGCACACGATTGATGTTGACGGAAATGACATAAAAGCATTTATTGAGGCTGTAAAGGAGGCGCAAAGCGTGAAAGACAAACCTGTGATCATCATCGCCCATACAGTTCCGGGAAAAGGTGTAAGCTATATGGAAAACAATTACAAATGGCACGGAATGCCGCCTGGCCTTAAGGATGTTGAAGGCGCCCCGCCAAAAGATCAGCAAGTCAAAGTTGCTCTGGACGAAATAGAGGCTGAGAAAACTAGAATTATGAATCAGGAATTATGAATTAAGGTATTGCGATTGAGAAGAGCGAGTAATGATTTTTTCGCAAGGACGAATGGTAATTATAATTACAAAACCAAAATAAGGTACTCACAAACGGTCAAAACAACTTGAATATTTATAGTTAGGCGGGTTCAAGAAAAAATTATTACGAGATCTAAAAAACATATGCTTAATCCAAATTTGAAACTAAATCCGAAAATATTTGATGAGGATGTTGAGAAAGATGCTACACGCATTGGATACGGCAAAGGACTTCTCAAACTGGGTCAGGAAAACCCAAATGTTGTCGCGCTTTGCGCTGATTTAACAGAATCAACAAATGCACATCTTTTTGCCAAAGAATTTCCTGATAGATTTTTTGAGATGGGAGTTGCGGAGCAAAATATGGCAGCAGTTGCCGCAGGACTTGGCGTCACTGGCAAAGTCGCATTCATCTCCTCATACGCCACCTTCTCCCCCGGTAAAAATTGGGAAACAATCAGAACAACTATTGTCTATAACCAATCAAATGTTAAAATCGCGGGGCACCACGCCGGAATCATGACAGGACCGGACGGTGCAACGCATCAAGCAACTGAGGATATCGCGATAACCCGCTGCTGGCCTGATATTGAGATTTTTGTTCCATGTGACGCGATTGAAGCTGAAAAAGCAACGATTGCGGCAGGCCGCACCACAATGCCTGCGTATCTACGCTTCTCAAGAGACAAAACTCCCTTCATGACGACTGCCCAAACACCCTTCGTCCCCGGCAAGATGCAGAATTTTTGGGTGAGTGAAAATCCGCAAGCTACAATTTTTGCAATGGGCTATATGGTTCACTATGCACTGGTTGCGGCCCGGGAACTGGAAGAAGAAGGAACCAAGTAACAGTTGTAAATGTTTCAACAATAAAACCACTCGACGTTGAAGGAATTCTAAATTTTACCAACCAAACAGGTGCGGTTGTTACGGTTGAGGATCACCAGGTAATGGGCGGCATGGGCTCAGCGATTGCTGAAGCACTAGCGAAAACAAATCCCCTGCCCATGGAGTTTATCGGTCTTCAGGACAGATTTGGTGAAACAGGAAATCCAAAAGATTTAGTTGAAAAGTTGGGAATGGGAACAAAGGACATAAAAGCTGCTGTAAAACGTGTAATTGGTAGAAAGAAATAGTTCCAGAACACTCGGAAAACTCCGATTATCAGTAATTTCAGGCCGTCTGAAAACCTGAAAGTCAGAATATCTGGATTCCTGAGTATTCTGAGTATTCTGAGATATGAATGAACAATTATTAGACGAACTAAAACAAATAATCACCGGTGATGTTGCGATTGACGATGAAACGCTCAATAAATACTCCCATGACGCGAGTATTTTTGAGATTAAACCTCAAGTAGTTGTATTCCCTAAAGACGATGAGGATGTACAAAATCTGGTAAAGTTTGTAATAAGGCACAAGCTCCACAATCCGGAACTAAATCTTACTGCCCGAGCCGCAAGCACCTGTATGTCGGGAGGAGGACTAAATACTTCAATAGTTGTCGCTTTTCAGAAGTACTTTAATCACAAACCAAAAGTTTCAGGACGCAGCGCAACAACTCAACCCGGAGTTTTTTATCGCGACTTTGAAAAAGAGACACTGAAACACGGACTTCTTTTCCCCTCCTACCCATCTTCGCGTGAAATATGCGCGATGGGAGGAATTGTAAACAATAATTCTGGCGGTGAAAAATCGCTTGAATATGGAAAAACTGAGGATTATGTAACAGAGCTCAAGATGGTTCTGGCTGATGGAAATGAGTATATTATCAGCTCCCTGACTGAGAAAGCGCTGCATGCAAAGATGGCGCAGAATGATTTTGAAGGCGAAATGTACAAAAAAATATATAAATTAATTACCGATAACTATGAATTAATCATGAGCGCCAAACCGGATGTCTCCAAGAATTCCGCAGGATATTATCTATGGAACGTTTATGACAAAGACAAAAAAACATTTGATCTCTGCAAATTATTTGTCGGGGCTCAAGGGACGCTTGGGCTTATGACACAAGCAAAAATAAAATTAGTCCCGACAAAAAAACACACCGAGATGATGATAATTAATATGCATGATTTTAATCACCTTGCTGAATTGGTAAATATTATTCTGCCCCTCAAGCCCGAAAGCATTGAAGCATATGATGACAAGACTCTCAAGCTAGCGCTCAAATTTTTTCCTGAATTTTCCAAAAAACTTGGCACCAGGAGCGTTTTGACAACAGCTCTTAAATTTTTGCCTGAGTTGATTCTTTATAAAGAACACAAATTGCCAAAGCTTGTCATGCAGATAGAATTTGCCGATAATCATCTGAGCAACCTTAAAAAAAGAATTGAAGAGCTGACCCAAAAACTACAAAATCTTCATCCTGAGACAAAAATTGCGATTGATGCGGAAGAGAAAAAATATTGGGAGATAAGAAGGGACAGTTTTGGACTTTTACGGGGCCATGTAAAAGACATGTATTCCTCCCCTTTTATTGATGACATTGTTGTAAAACCTGAATATTTACCCGAATTTCTGCCCCAATTTAATGCAATTCTTGATAAATACCCTTCAGTAATTGGAACTTTTGCGGGGCATGTTGGGAACGGAAATTTCCACTTTATTCCTCTTGTCAGATTGACTGATCCCAAAGAGCAGCATCTTATTCCCAAAATTTGTCAGGAAGTATTTACACTCGTGACAAAATACAAAGGATCAACCAGCGGCGAACACAATGACGGTTGGATCAGGACTCCCTATCTTCATCTACAATATAGCAAAGAGGTCTTAAAACTTTTTGAGGAGACCAAAAAAATCTTCGACCCACATGGGATTTTCAATCCTCACAAAAAAGTAGATGGAGATTTGGAATTTGCAATGAAGCACGTGAGAATGAGTTGGTAAATCAAACCATTAAGGTCCTATTCGCTCTTATTTATGTTATCTTTCAATCGGGATAACACGCGTCTTAATGATTCTCTCTTGGGTTTTGAACCTCGATCAAAAAGTATTTTTGAGGCCCTATCTACCACTTCTGAATCTACTCTTCTCTGCCTCAGTATCGGTTGCGCTGCGGAAGATTTACCGATATTAGTCACTTCTTCTTTCTCAGCAATCCCCCTTAGTTCTGCTAAAACTCTTTTAGCGTCTAGTTTAACTTTTTCTCCCTCTCTTGCGGCCACTGCCTTAGTCGCATCACGTACTTGATGGACGAGGTTATGTACTCGCGGTCGGCCCGGCGAATGAGGGTTAACTTCAAAATCCGCCCTTTTAAGGGCATAAACTATATGGAGCATTCTTCGCTCTGCTGAATTATGCATTGCTGTATTATAGGACTAATATTAGCAAAAGTCAAATCTGGGTAGTTAAAGAAGCTTTTGGAGAATTAGCTTTGTATTTTCGTGAATAGGAAGTTTAAAGGCTTCTTCTTTTGTGAACCAACCGATATCATGCGATTCGCGGGAACTATTACGAAGCTCCTGTTCATCAACCTCCAAAACATAATTTATATCAAGATGAAAATGCTCAGGTTCCCCGGTTCTTTCCGAAATCAAAAATTGCGTAAAAAACTCAGGAATCGGCAAGAATACACCAATATCATCTATTCTTTTTATGCTTTTTGCAAAAAATTCGATGTCCAAACCTGTCTCTTCTTTCACTTCCCGTATCGCGGTCTCTATAGGATTTTCAAACATTTCAACATGCCCTCCGGGCTGAACCCACTTCTCAAATTTTTTGTGATGGATCAGAACAACTTTTTTCGGAGTTGTTTTTGTTAAAATCCAAACAGACGACGTGAAATGCTTTTCCCCCTTAACAATATTTCTCATACAGCCATTATACTAAATTTTGTATTGCTTTTTATTTCTAAAATGAGTAATATTAAATAGATATGGAGCAAGTTAATTTAGGACAAATTGCCAAAAGCTTGGTTGCGCATGGAAAAGGAATACTTGCAGCTGATGAAAGCAGTACTACATGTCAGAAGCGATTTGACAGTGTAGGAATTGAGTGTACAGAGGAAACCAGACGTGAATACAGAGGAATACTACTTACAACCCCCGGAGCTGAAGAATACATGAGTGGGGTTATCTTTTATGACGAAACTTTCTGGCAGAAAACCGATGACGGAAAAAGTTTCCCTGAATATCTCAAATCCAAATCTATAGTTCCCGGAATCAAAGTAGACAAAGGTTTGGTAGACTTCCCCGGTTTTAATGGCGAGAAGCTTACCCAGGGACTGGACGGTCTACCCGAACAAATGGCGAAATATGATGAAGCAGAAGCCAGATTTGCCAAATGGAGAGCGGTGATTACAATAGGTGAAAAAACCCCGACTGATGAAAATATCAACGCAAATGCTTTTGTTCTCGCCCGCTATGCACGTATTTGCCAGGATGCAGGAATTGTGCCAATTGTCGAGCCGGAAGTGCTCTATGACGGTACGCACAGCATTCAGCAATGCGAAGACGTCATAGCACGGACTTACGATGTACTTTTTAAGACACTTAAATCTCTGCGTGTGGACCTAGCCGGAACAATTCTCAAAACAAGCATGGTTCTTCCCGGCAAAAATAGCGGGACAGCAATGGACCACGATGATGTTGCCTCAAGGACTGTAAAAACACTTCATGAACACGTACCTGCTGAATTGGGAGGCGTTGTATTCTTGAGCGGTGGCCAAACCAGCAATGATTCGTTTATGAATCTCAATCGTATCGCCAAAAAAGGTCCTCATCCATGGGGAGTTACATTCTCTTTCTCACGTGCTATTCAGGACCCGGTCCTCAAACTTTGGGCAAAAGACCGCACTGCCAAAAAAGAAATTCAGGATCTATTTCATCATCAGCTTCAGCTTGCGAGCGCTGCGAGTATCGGGGAATTGGATGAAGCACAACTGGGTAACGATAATTTCGTCACTAAGAGTCAGGATTTATAGACTTCCTCAATTTGATCCTTTGTCATCAAGCCTGTTTCTGCCCCCACTTGCCCTACAACTGATGCTGCATTCATAGCTCCCCAGCGCATGCACGTCTCCAAATCAAATCCGTGGATTGTGGCGCCCAAAAATCCTGATGCAAATGCGTCACCTGCTCCTGTTCTCTCAACTGTTTTTCCCGGAAATAAATCCTGCGCCGTGAAATTGCCCTTTTCGTCCAAACAATAAGATCCTTCCTTACCGTTTGTTATGATAACTATTTTTGGTCCCAGTCGCTGTAATTCCAAACATAAATCTTTTATATAATGCTCGGAGTTATCAACCTTTTTATTGTAATGATTAAAAAGAATCAACTCCGCTTCATCTTTATTTACAAAAAGAATTTCTGATGCCTGAAGTGCCCTGCTAATAACCTCTTTTCCTCCATGTAGCTGATGTGTTCCGGGATTGAAGGCTATCTTGCAGTTTTTTTGAGATTTTGCGAACTTAAGAACTTTTTCATAAGCTTTTTCCCACTCTTCACCAAGGCTGGTTAGATATATATAATCTGCGCCTACTTCTTCAAACTGAAAATCGTGCGGGCGCACAACATCTTCTGAGAAAATAGTCCTGTCTCCTTTGAAATTTATAATTACAGAAAAATTTGATTGAGCATTTTTAAGCTGTGTCACCAAAAGCCGCTCAACGTTTTCCTGGGCTAAGTGATTTCGCATTTTGATTGAGAACTCATCATCCCCTATTTCCGTACAAATTGTCGCCTTCAGTCCCAGGCGGGTCAGCCCGACTGCTACATTGGCAGCGTTTCCCCCAAGGCAAAAATCATATCTCTCAACATTTATCTTCTCTCCTTGGCGGAAACTCAATTCATGGGTATCAGGATTTTCATGAATTTTGCTACCCACATCATGAATCTTCATGAACGCGTCAATCGTCATCTCCCCAATAGTTATAACATCATAATGTCTGGCCATACATCAAGAGTAACACAAAAAAATCCCAAAAGGCAAAGGTGAAAGTGGTTTAGCTTGTTTCGAGTTTTTTGAGGCGTTTATCGTGGTCTATAACTTTTTCATCCAAAACTTTTACATCATGATCAGTAAATATCCGGTCTTCTCTTTGCTGTGACAATTCCCCCATCAGCTCATCAAATCTTGTAAAAATGTCGCTTTTGAATTGCACAAATCTTTCTTCAAACTTTCTATCCAGCTCATCAAATTTCTGGTACATCTCATTCTTAGTTGGATAGTTTTCAAGAGCTTTATGTAAATCTTTTTTAGTTGGGTAATCTAATAGCGCTTCTTTGAGCTTTGCTTCTGTTACCGGCTCTTTGCCAACAGTTTTTTGTTTCATGGGAAATAAGTATAGAGAGATAAAAATAAAAATACAATATGACAAACTAGAGCAAAATTGTAAATTAAAGACTAAACTTTTATAATGGTTAGACATGAAAAAACTTGGCGGAATTGTTTTAGTTTTAATTATATTAATAACCGCTTTCTGGTTTTATTTTGCCAAGACTTACCCCTCAACTCCTCCGCTTAAATCTTTTGGCTATTTTTTGGAGCATATTATGAAACCACGTACAAAACTGCAGAAGGAAACGATCGGCTTTCTACCCTATTGGCGGATTGATGACAGCAAGTACACGCGTTTGGATTTAATTACAGAAATAAATTACTTCGGTCTGTTTGTAAACGATGATGGAGACTTTATAAAAATAGTAAATGGTGAAACAAATCCCGGCAAACGCGAGTGGGAAAGCCAGAAAGTAAAAGATCTGATCACCAAAACCCATGTATTCGGAGCAAAATTCACGCTCACAATCGTCTGCCAAAATGACAATGATATTGAGTCGATTTTGGATGATGAAAATATCCAACGCAAACTTATCACTAATATCGTGAGTGAGGTTAAATCCCGGAATTTGGACGGGATAAATATCGATTTTGAATATTCAGGCACGCCTGATCCGGAATACCAACAAAAATTTACCGATTTCAGCAAAAAATTAAAACAAGAATTAAAAAAGCAAAATCCCGATACCCAACTTGAAGTAAGCATAATGCCAAGATCTGCCCGGATCCCTAATATTTTCGATTTTGCCAAACTCGTACCTATTTACGACTATTTTATCGGCATGTCGTATGACTTTTATGGCAGTTACCCAGAAATCACCGGACCAATTGCTCCTATTACCGGATTTAAGGAAAATAAATATTTCTTTGATGTTACAACGATGTATGATGATTTGGAAAAATATATTCCCAAAGAAAGTATCGTGATGGGAGTTCCCCACTACGGCTGGGATTGGGCAGTTGAGGATGGCAAGCAAATTCAAAGCGCTACACTTCCTCAAAATGACCCCAATAGTTACGCTGCGGTAATTTCTTATGCAAGAGCACGTGAGAATAAAAACTTTAAAAAGTCTCAGTGCAAATTTGATGATTATGCAAAAGAACCATGGTGCTGGTACACTGATCCCAAAACTCAGATTGACCACCAAGTTTGGTTTGAAGACAATAAATCAATCGGCATAAAGTATGATTTCGCGAATAAACACGATTTTGGAGGTATCGCGATCTGGGTCCTGGGCTATGACAAGGATTATCCCGATTTGTGGAATTTAATGAGAAATAAGTTCTCCCGATGAGAATTATTTTTTCGATGGAAAATTGGGAGCCTTGTGAGCTGGAACTTTTACTAAATTGCGCTTAGGCACGAAAAAACTAAGCAAACAGGAAAAGTAAAAATTAATTAATAGTTGTAAATTTCTCATAACATTCACCTCCTTTTTTAAATCTTATTCATAGTATTGAACAGCAATTGGGGGTTTAAGGCGATAATCAGGTTTTCTCAATTCCTGAAGTTTGCCTGTAAACTCATCGTAGGCGACAATATCTGTTTCGGCGAGCTGGACTAGATCAATTTCCTGATAGTCAGACAGAGTAAGCCCAACTTGGGCAAATATTTTCTCTCCGAAAGTCCCCCATTGAGGATCTTTAAACTTCTGCATGATATTGTTTATGACAAAAGGATGCTCTACCATCGCAACGTATCCAAGCCAATAGGAAATGTACTCCGGATCTTCAAGTCCCTTCCTCCAGTGTTTCTCTTGAGTAATATTTTGTGTTGGATCCAAATCTTCAGTCGAGTTTTTAATATCTTCCCGCGCTTCAAATCCCGAAAGTTCTTTATCCTGTTTCATAGTCTCAAGAATTTCTTTTGCACACAAGCTTTCGCCTTTTAAGCAAAACAAATTTCCAAGCATGACGACGCGATCCAAATGATGACCTGCTGTTAAGAAACCAAGGCATACATCATTGTTAAGAAGCTCTGGATACTTGTTGATACTAAACGCAAAATTTTCAAGCGTATTGGTAGAGGCATCTTCTATAAAAAGACTTTCGTCGATGCTTTTTTTGTATTTTTTCTGATAAAGTTCGCCGTAGGTTGAGCGGATAATATCTGCCATCAGCGATGCTTCCGATGGCCATGCATTAAGCCGCTCAGCGGAAATGCGCTCTCTAGCTTCTTTGGAGATTGTTTTCCCACCAGTTAAAATCACCTGTTTTGCAAACCCTTTATACAATGCAAATCCAGCAGCTAAGGCGTTCTGTCTTCCCCATTGTTTCATCGCGAACAAGCCGGTTTGCTGCCATTCATGACGTACTTTTTCTTTCTCAAATACTATTTCTTCACGGCTTAAATCCTTCCTGGCATCTGCCTCATGAAGTTTTGCTAGATACTCAGACCTATGCATCAACCAAAAACTCAATTCAGGAGTGTTAAGCGGATCTTTTTTGTAGGAAAGCCAAGCCGTTTTCTGCTCGGGCGTTAGTTCATTTTCAAGCAATACTGGTTTTATTGGTCCTTCACCAAATACTATAACGGTATCTACATATGATTGTTCTAATTGTGAATTTTTTGGGGCATCTTCCTCTGTTTCTCTTTTTTGGGCAGATAACATAAAATGAATAATTAAACCTCCTTATTGAATATTTACAGATTTATTACAAATCTATTACATATTTATTAAACCACTATCACTGAGGTCTGTCAAGTTAGAGTACCGACAATTAATTATGCCAAAAGAATTAGCTGCAGATCTTATCCTTGGAGTCGGTGATTCAGACCTACAAGTCATTGGCGAACGATACACATTAGACGAAGAAAAATCTGAAGAGACAATGTGGCGCTTTTTTGCCAAGACTTCAAACAAAGTTTATAAAAATACCACCCCTGATGAAGGCATAGACCGCTACCACAAGTGGCAACAGGACATCAAGCGCCTAAAATACTTGGGGATTAGACATTATCGCACATCAATATCCATGGCGCGAACCATGGACAGGCAGGGACGACCAAACAAAAAGGCGCTAGATTGGTATATACGCTATTTTAAGGCTCTAAAAGCTGGAGGGATAAATGTTTATGCGACACTTTATCACTGGGAGCTCCCGCAGTACTTAAGTGCGCAAGGCGGATGGACCAATAGGAAAACTGCTGAAGTTTTCGCGCGCCACGTTGAGATAGCAGTAGAATACTTAAGCCCCTTCGTTGAGGAATTTTTTATCCTGAATGAGCCATGGGCTTCCTCCATGCTTTCATACCATAAAGGTCTTCATGCACCGGGAGAAAAGAATCTTTCAAGAAGTATACTCGCTGCGCACCATCTCCTGCTTGGACAGGCAATGGCTTATGAAAAACTTCGCGAATTATCATCTGAAATAAAAATCAGCACAGTCTACAACGTTATTCCGGCTTACCCGCACACTAATACTCCCACGGATATTGCTGCTGCAAAACTTGCTGATGGCTACGTAAATCGCTGGTTCTTAGATCCCCTATTTTTTGGAGCATACCCAAAAGATATGGTTGAGATGTATGGCGATGCAATGCCTGATGTACCAGACGAAGATATGGCAAGGATTAAAATTGGAGGCAAATTGAATGCGCTTGGGATCAATTATTATTTTGGCGATTCGATTACTGCAGACCCAAGCGCTGAACTCGGATACAAACAAGTGCTCAGAAAAGGTGCAGATTCATTTGGTATAGGATGGCCCGTTACCATACCTCCTGTCTACCCAAGTGGATTATTTGACGCGTTGGAACAAACTTACAATAGGTATAAGCATGCAGGATTAAAACGATTATATGTCGCGGAAAATGGATTTGCCGAGAATTCCCCATGGGATGGAAAAAATGATGTCATCTCCGACCCCAAGCGCATTTCTTACTTTAAAAAACATATTGCTCAGACAATCGATGCGATAAATGCGGGTATCCCAGTTGAGAAATATTTTGCCTGGACGATGATAGACAATTATGAATGGGGCTTTGGGTACAAACCGGATGCTAGTTTCGGATTTTTTGGGGTTGATAGAAAAACAATGCGAAGATTGCCTAAGCAAAGTGCTTTATGGTATAGAAATTTAAATAAGACTCGGATTCTTGAAGACTAGATTTTCCTAACCTTTTCTATCAAACTTTTGTTCTTCAGCAAATCACCCATCATCTTTTCCCCTTGTTCCGTTATATAAATTTCATCTGCATTATTCAATAATCTTTCTAAATTTTCTATCCAATCCTCAAACCACGAAGAAATGTCTGTAAAGCCATCATATTTTCTCCTTGAAAACACGTACACATTTCTAAAAGAATGCGGCAGAAGTTCTCCTTTTTTTTCTTCCTGAAAATCTTTTATCTTGCGCGTAAAAACAGATTCCGGAATCCGTTTAAAAACTTCCTGTGTTGTCGGCATTGGAACTACAAAACAGATTGGGTAGATATTTTCATTATTTTTTAACCAGTTATCTTTTCCCCAAATTTCTTTATTAACCAAAATTGCCAATTTTTTAGGCATCTTTTTAGGAGAATTCTTCTTTTGCGAAAGGCGAAGGATCAATTCTGCTGCTTTTTTTGCTCCGAACAATTCTCCATTGTGAATTTCTTTAAGTTGGGTAACGATATCTTTTCTAAATTTTTCGTTAGTAAGTAATTTTTCTATATAAATTTGAGTTTTGTTTGTTATTTTTTCAGTAATAAATAATGCTCTTTTGAAAATCGGGTCAAGAGCTTTTGGATTTTGCAACACCTGCCCCGCCTCGCCCAAAACAATAGTTGGTTTATGCAACGCAAGTGACTCAAGAATCTGTAGAAATCCGAATTTCACAAGCACCAAATCAGCTGTATAAAGAAGCGAAAAATAATCTTCTCCCGAGACTTGCGGGATCAAAATAAGTTTTCCTTTTTTCTTTATTTCTGTCACGCCGGGCTTTGAAACTACTGTATAAAAATCAATCTTTTTCTTTTCCAGTTTTTCCGTAACCTGCTCAATCTTTTTAAATACTCCTGCGTGATATCCAGCCCCAAAAATGATCTTTGCATTCTCCGCAATACCATACTTTTTATATATCCTTTTCTTTATACCCGGATCAGGCATCATCTCTATTTGCGGGGGTACTATTTTAATTTTGCTAGTCCCTTCATTTGCGAATGCAGAAATGGAATTTACCAAAACTAAATCAGCGCTTTGAACAAACCTAGCCATTACTGTTTCGCTGAATTGTCCCTTTTTGTATAACTGCTCACAAATGACAATTCTCTTCCCCTGCAGGAGAGCTGCCCTATATACACAATATTCAAAAAGCTCGTTTGAGGGAAGATCGGCAAAGATAACTGTTTCTATTCCTTTTGGAAAAATGATGCTTTGAGGATTGGTAAGTCCGGCGTTTTTTGTTTCAACAGTAAATCCGTAGGATTTTATAAATGCGCTGTCATAAAGATTCCAAAACAAAATATCACTCTTCTTAAAATACGCGGCAATCCTGATGACACGCATTTGGACACCTCTCCAACCCGGCTCTCCATAAGTAATAAATAAGTATTTAGGCATAGGGTATTAGTAGGGATTTTCCCGGAATGCGGAAGGGGCTAGAGGCTTCTATCATTAATGTAATTTACGCCGTAAATACTTGCTTGAAGAACGATTCGATTGGCAAATCGGTCTGCTTGCTCTTTCCGGCAGCCTCATTATAAACCTTTTCAAAACGCCTTGCAATACTGTCCCAGCTAAATTTCTCAACTATGGTTTTGTATGCTTTCTCCCCTATCTTTGCGCGCAACTTATCATTTTCCAAAAGCGTATTTACCTTCTCTGCGATTTCTTCACTACTACGTACCCGCACTAGATATCCGTTCACCTTGTCATTAATTATTGAGACAATTCCTCCTTTTTTTGTAGCAACCACTGGAGTTCTGGCAGCCATTGCTTCAAGAATTGTCAGACCCAAAGGCTCATCCCAGGTACTAGGCGCTACATAGACATCGGCCCTCTCATAATATGCATGGTAGAGCTCGTTTTTATTGGAATTTATATAACCTGCCAAAATTACATTGGTAATTTTTTTCTTCTCAATCTCCTGCTTTATCGTTTCCCTCTCAGGACCATCACCCACAATAAGAACTGTGCCTTTTATTTGTTTTGCCGCACGGACCAGGTGTATAACTCCTTTTTGCTTGGTCAATCTTCCCGTAAAAAGAACTACCTTCTGATCATCTGTAAAATTGTATAGCTTATTTATAAGCGCAATGTGGTTGGGATCTTTTTTATAGTGATCAAGGTTGACACCTCCTACAACTACTGTACTCTTGGGCCTTAAGGATTGACCAAACATCCGCAAATACCATTGCTTTGTAAATGAGCTGTTGGCTGTAATCATACGGGCGTGCTGATTTGCATCTTTAACAAGCCCCACAAATCTCCTGTCTTTCTCCATGTAATGTAAGTCACTACCATGTGTGGTGATAATATACGGAATTCCAAATATAGATTTGAGCGTTCGCGCAACACCCGGCAGAAAAGCAGTATGAAATACATGAATGACGTCCGGCTTGAAATCAGACGCAGCATGAATCGCAGCCCACAGATAACTACTGTAGATATCCCCTAACTCCTGTCCTGACATTTCAGAGAAGGGTTTAGCACCCGGAAGCTCAGGATTCCCTACAAAAACTCCATTCTGAGGAGGGTTAACTTTATAATGAGTAATTCCTGGAAGCTTGTGATCATCTGGTGCCACAATAGCGATTTCATGACCGTCTTTTAACTTATTGCTGAGTTCTCTTAAGAAGACGCCACTCCCGTTACCAAACAGTGGAAACATGTGTAGAAAAAGTACTTTCATCTTTAGGGTAATTATGATGATATTTATACCGTTTTAGTTGAGCATTGGGTAATAAAAAGGTAAGAAGAAATAGGTGCTTAAGGCAGCTGGTTAAGTTGGTTTACTGTATTCAGCTGACTGGTTATTTGGTTCATCAAGCCCACCGCGAAATAAACCGTAATGCCGACTGAGATAATTGTTAACAGGATTGCAGTTAATCCTACTAGTTTTGCTTTAGTTCCTTTTTGCATCAAGTATTTAACTCCCGGCCATAAGCCCAAAGGCGGCAAAAAAACGCTTAATAAATAAACCCCGATCTGCTTGCCAATTGTAATAGGTAGAGGTTTGGAACGCAATTGAGAACCGCAATTGGGACAGAAATAAAATACGGGAAGGACTTGAAGGTGACATTTTGGGCAGGTTGGATTTGAATCCATAAATCAATTGTAGCAGGAAAACTAGAATTATGAATTAAGAGGTGCGAATTAAGATTTGGCTTAAAATAAATATAATACCCTTAATTCTTAACTCTTGCTTCTTACTTCTTTTCGAAATTCAGAGCGCAGGAGTTGATGCAGTAATGCTGATTTGTTGGAGAAGATGAATCATCAAATACATGACCCAGATGTCCTCCACATGTCTTGCAGATGACTTCGGTGCGTTGCATACCAAGATCATTGTCTGGTCTTAGCTCAACAGCGTCACTATTGGCAACATCGGCAAAACTTGGCCAGCCCGAAAGACCCGGCTGGTCTGATTCATATTTGGACTCACTTTTGAAAAGAACCGTTCCGCATGCTGCGCATGTATAATCTCCCGTGTCATTATTGTGGAGCAATTTACCACTTCCCGGATACTCTGTCCCTTTCTCGCGAAGAACTTTATACTGCTCAGGGCTCAATTTCTTTTTCCAATATTCCTCAGGCTTGTCCTTCATACCGCTCATTGTAGATAATTTTAGCATATTTTGTGCTAGAATATAAAGACTTTTATGAGAAAAAGAATCGGGATCAGGTGGAAAGAATTCAGAATCAAACCTTTTTTGCAGAACTTTATTAAGCATCACAAACGCGCGGTTGTATATGCGGGGATCGCTCTTATCATTCTCATTCTTCTGGTTCCCCCTCTCACCTATCTCTATTTTGCAAGCGATTTAAGAGACAAAGAAAGCATCATGAACCGGGGCAAGACCGGTCTTACTCTTCAAACACGCGATGGTGAGACTTTCTTCAAGTTTTACCAACCAAAAGAAATAAAATACGTTCCTATATCCGAAATTCCCGAATCTATGCAAAAAGCTGTAATCGCGACTGAGGATAAAAATTTTTATAATAACCCGGGATTTTCAATTCGGGGAATAGCAAGAGCATTCTTCGTAAATCTTTTTGCCCACAAGATCGTCGAGGGCGGATCAACGATCACCCAAGAACTTGCCAAAAATGCTTTTCTAAACAATAGAAAGAATTTTTTAAGAAAATATCAGGAGATAGTTCTGGCAGCTGAGCTAAACAGGAGATTTAGCAAAGAGGATATTTTGGAAATGTATCTTAATTCTGTTTATTTCGGCGAGGGAGCTTTTGGAGTTGAGAATGCTTCGGTTGCCTACTTTGGCAAACACGCCAGTGAACTCACGGTTTCCGAATCAGCTCTTCTGGTTGGAATACTTCCTGCTCCATCAGCCTATTCTCCCTTGTCCAATGATGACGCAAATGCATTAAGACGGCAAAAAATTGTTTTGTCGGAAATGGTTGAAGATAAATACATTACAGTAGAAGAAAAAAACCAGGCAATTTCCAAACCACTACACTACCAACCAACAAAAATAGATGATGGCAACACGCTGGCGCCGCATTTTGCTTTATATGTAAAAAAACAGCTAATAGATAAATACGGGGAGGAACGTATAATTAGAGAAGGTTTTCAAGTAAAAACAACGCTAAATAAAGCTAATCAGGGGTACGCCGAAAGAATTGTTAAAAACCAGGTTCTTAATCTCAAATACAATAACGCAAGTAACGCCGCGGCCATAGCAATTGATCCGAAAAATGGGGAGATTCAGGTGATGGTCGGAAGTTACGATTGGAACGATGAGAATTTTGGAAAGACCAATATGAGCGTATCTCCACGGCAACCCGGATCATCATTTAAGCCACTTATTTATTCAGCTGCCATTGAGAAAAAACTTATAACTCCGGCAACTATTTTGGATGACAGTCCGAAAACTTTTGAAGGCTATAGCAAAGATAAGCCCTTATTAAATAATGATAAAAGATTTAGAGGCCCTGTCACAGTGCGGCGCGCGCTTGCAAACTCACTTAATATCCCGGCAGTTGAAGTGATGGAAAAAGTCGGCGTTTCCGAAGGACTGGATCACTCAAAAAAGTTTGGCATCACAACGCTTGATAAGTTTGAAGGCGGATTGTCACTGGTACTGGGGGCTAGTGAGGTAAAACTTTTGGAGCTGACCAATGCTTACGGTGTATTTGCCAATAAAGGAGTGCTCAATGAACCGAAAGCAATTATTGAAATAAAGGATAAATATGGCAAAAATGTTGATAATACAGGCGGATTATTTTCGTTCTTAAACATTTTTAAGGTCTTTAAACCCGGTACATCGCAGAGAGTTTTGTCGGAAGAAGCAGCATTTTTAATATCCTCAATTCTTTCTGATAACCGAGCGAGGGCTGAAACATTTGGAGGATCTCTGACAGTTTCAAGAATCGCGGCTGTCAAAACAGGAACTACCAATGACTATCGCGATGCGCTTACAGTTGGCTACACACCTAGTCTTGTTGTTGGGGTTTGGGTTGGAAACAATGACAATTCTCCGATGGACAATGTCGCCGGGTCTTTGGGCGCTGCGCCCATCTGGCGGTCTTTGATGAACAATTTTTTGCTGAATACAAAGCTTGAAACTTTCCAGAAACCGACATTTGTTGTGTCACAACCTGTTTGTGTAACCGGGGCCAGAACTATAACAGAGTATTTCATCGCCGGAACTCAACCACAGTCCTGCGAGCTACCAACACCTACGTTATCTCTGACGCCAAGTCCATCCGTGACAACAACCCCAACACCCACCAATAAACCTGAGGATCCAACTCCTACCCCGACTCCTTCGCCAACGCCGGAAGAGGAGCAACCAACTCCAACGCAATCAATATCTTTGCCTACAATACAAGTAACTCCCTAGTGGGAATATCTAAGTTGTTGCGATGTGATGATTGGCGGATTTTGTGGAATTTCCTCCAAATCTTCTATCTCTTTCCGCATACTCTTCAAGTGCAGCGTCTAAATCTTCGGGACCAAAATCTGGCCAAAGTTTTTGTGAAGTAACAGGTTCTGCATAATGAGCTTCCCATAACATAAAACCACTCTGGCGGTGCTCTCCGCCTGTACGAATAATTAAATCTACGGGGCTCATATCAGGAGCATACATATGACCTGATACCATTTCCTCCGTTACGCTTTCATCAACTTGATCAAGAGGTATTTGTAGCCTTACAATTTCTTTTACAGCGTCAACTATTTCCGCTCTTCCACCATAGTTAAGGGCAAAATTTACAATAATTTTCCTTCCGTCTTTTGTCTGCTCCTCAACCTCCCTTATTCTTCTTGCAATATCCTCTGGGAATTGAGCAACGCGTCCTATTGCTCTAATTCTTATTCCCTCCTCAATAAATCTTTCAACCAAATTACCATCAAAAGTTTCCCGAAACACCCGAAATAACTCATTAACTTGTACCTCTCCTCTTTTCCAGTTCTCAGTTGAAAATGCCCATATGCTCAGCTCGCTTATTCCACGTTTTGCTGCGTGAATTACCACAGGCTCTAGATTACCATTTAAACCTCTTCTGTGTCCTTCTATGCGAGGAATCCCATGCCCTTCTGCCCATCGTCTATTTCCATCCATAATGATAGCAACGTGGTTGGGTGCTGACCCGATCAGCTCTCTACCTTCAGGCTCCGCTTTCAATACTCCTCCATTCGATTGACCCGGTCGCTCTATAGCTGTCATTTTTTTCTCACTTTAGCTCCCTTTTTGCTGTCTTCGAGTACATATCCCAACTTTTCAATCTTATTTCTCATCTGATCTGCCAGATTGAAGCGCTTGTCTTTTCTGAGCTGCTCACGTTCTCTGACCATTTCTTTAATCTCCTCAGGCACTATTCCCTGATCTTTTTTAATAACTTCCCTATTTTGTGATAGGTTCAGACCCAGCACTTGATCCATTTTAAAAAGCGTTTTCGCCTTGGCGCCGGTTGGATGGTCAGACTTGACCATGTCCCACATTACAGCCAGGGCTTGAGGCATATTGAGATCGTCATTAATCGCCTCCAGAAAGCGCTTGTCGTACTCAGGAAGTGATCCGGCCGGCTCATCCCAAAGCGCAATGTCTTGAAGTAGATTTTTCAGAGCATTTTCGGATGCATCAAGTGAGGGAAAAGTAAAGTTGAGCTCTTTGCGGTAATGCGTCTGAAGATAGAGATAGCGAAGACTCATCGGGTGATACCCGCTTTTATCCAAATCGTAAAGTCTGTAATTGTTCCCAAGACTTTTACTCATTCGCTCGCCTTGAATCAGAATGAATGCGGAGTGAACCCAGTAATTTACAAATTTTTTGCCAGTTGCGGCCTCAGCTTGTGCAATTTCATTTGGGTGATGTGTCTGCTTAAGATCTACTCCGCCAGCGTGAATATCAATGGTTCGACTATGCTCACCATTGACCCTGAGCTTGCCGAATGGGTCAAAACTCTCTGTTAAATACTTCAATGCCATCGCGGAGCATTCTATATGCCATCCCGGAAATCCCAAGCCCCACGGAGATTTCCATTGCATGTGCCTCTTACTCAATCCTGAGCCTGCCGAAGGACTAAATTTCCACAGCGCGAAATCCTGGGGATTTTTCTTCTCTTCATTTATACCAATCCGGGAAAAACTAGCTCCTTCCCCGCCCTGAGCTTGCCGAATGGGTTTGATCTGATCAAGATCTGATAATTTCCCGTAATCTTTAAATTTCGAGGTATTGAAATAAATCCCATCACTTGTTGAGTAAGTAAATCCTTTCTTCTCCAAACGCGTAACCAGATCAATTTGTTCTTTAATGTGATCTGTGGCTTTGGCAAAGCGTTCAGGCTGTTCCAGATTTAATGCTTCGTAATCTTTCAAAAATGCTTCCGTGTAGAATTTGGCGACATCCCAAGCAGTCTTTCCTTCTTTTTTGGCAGCTTTCTCCATCCTGTCCTCCCCGGTGTCAGCATCCCCGAGATTGTCCCCTGTCAGATGCCCGACATCTGTCAGATTCATAATGTATTTCACGCTGTAACCATTGTGCTTTATAGTTCTGATCAGTAAATCAGCGGTCGTGTAAGTGCGAAAATTTCCGATGTGAGCAAAGTCATAAACAGTGGGACCACAGGTATACATCCCAACTTGCTTTGGATTAATTGACTTAAAAGTTTCGACTTTTCTGGAGAGAGAATTATAGAGTTTTAGCATAGCGAGTCAACAATGAAGCAGCTGCATGTGTATTATAGCTTGATTGTGGCAAAAACTCCAATAGCTGCTTATTCTAGAACTGCTAAAAAATTCTTATTATGCAGCAGTTGCAGCCATTTCCCGACGGCGGGCGTCTCTTTTATCCCGTAATGCACTATATATTGAAAAACCAACTTCATCCATTACAGCAGAGTTTGCCCAATTGCGCTTTCCCTGATCAGGAATTAAAAATCCGAAACGCCTATCCATTCTATCTGCAGAATCTACGATGATCTCATTGACTGCATGTAGAAGGGCCGGATGTCTTGTTGTAATTTTCCTCTTGTCATGCATGATTGGACTGTAATCAGAATCATAACCGGCAATACTCAAAATATGAACTGCTGTCATTATGTGTTTTTCATCCTTTGACCACAGACTCTCTGCGGGTTCGTCTTCTACGGGAAATTTTTTGTCGCTTATTTGTCTGTTGATTCCTGCTAAAATATCAGGAACGCAAGGATTCTGCAGACTCCATTACTTTTGTCCGCTTCGCATCATCCATTCCTTCAAACTGCAATGCTCTACCCAATCTAAACCTGGCTTCAGGAACAAGTCCTTCTGCTGGTGCTGGTGCTACTGCCGGCTTAATACTTTGTTCTATGTAATTCATAAGTTCCTTTCAAAACACAAAAAACCCGCTTTCTGGCGGGTGATTTTCTGTAAATCGACACCGCCCTTACGGGTTGACGAGAATGACGACTACTGAAAGTGAATTTCTAAATTTGTACATACTAAATATATTTTATCACTAAAAATGACATAATCAAGTAGCAAAATAGCTCTACCCGCTGAGCACCGCGGAATGTTTCTGTTTTTTGCTGGCTCATTTTAAGCGCAAATCCCGTTGTTTTTGCCTTCTTACCCATTCTATTGCGTCCTTTTCCTGTTGCTTGAGGAAGCTGTTCCTTTTCCTCAGCTTCTTTTTTCTTTTTCTGCTCTTCCTCTTCTTCTTGTTGTTTCTTACGCTCTGCTCTCTGCTGCTCCTGCTCGCGTCGAAACTTCTTAACTCTATCCTCAAGCGTCATCACCGACTCATCAAAATAATGCTGCATGTGAAACATGATATCCTCGGCACCCTTGGCGTCTCCCTTGTCCAGATATTGCTGTCTGGCTATAAATTTCGCGTGGTCCCCTGCATTACTGGTTCCTGAAAGGATGTGTACTGCTTTCTTGGGTTTAGGAGACGGTGCGGCTTGCTGCTGAGGATTTTTTGCGTTTGGATCCTTCGGATCTGCTGAAGACTTATCGGTTACACCATACAATTGAGCTACAATGTCGTTTGTTACGGCTTTTGCTTGCTGCTTGGCGGCGTCACTCAATGCTTTAACGGGTTTTGTGAGAGAAATTCCATTTTCAAAACTTGTTTCTTCGCTCCCAAAAGTATTTTTTGCCATAACTTAATAATACTACCAATGCTAAAAATCAACAAATTACATAAATTATTATAACTCTAATACTCACTTCTCCCCACCATGGCTTGGTCTAAGGTGGTTGAATCAGCATATTCAATATCCGCTCCTGTCGGTAAGCCCCTGCCTATCCTTGTGATTCTCAGTTCTGAGTTCAAAGTTTTAAGTTGTTTCGCAAGAAACATAGCTGTCGCTTCTCCCTCCATAGTGGGATTGGTTGCCAATATAACTTCCGTAATTCTTGGTTCTAAATTCTTGATTCTTTGTACGAGTTCGCTTATGCGAATCTCGTCCGGCCCGATATTATTTAACGGATCTATTTTCCCATGCAAAACATGATAAACTCCCTGGTACTTTCCGCTCTTTTCAAATGCCAGAATATCAAGTGGCTGCTCCACGACACAAATTATTTGCTGATTCCGCTTATTATCCGAACAAATACTGCATGGATCTATCTCATCAACTGAAAAACAAATTGAGCAAATAATAGTATCTTTTTTTAGATTCTGAACTGACAAAGCAAACCTATCAAGTTCACCTTGCGGAACATGCAGAAGATAAAAAGCGAGGCGTTGAGCAGTCTTGGGACCCACCCCCGGCAAACGCTCAAAACCCTCAACTAAATTGGTAATTGCTTTTGGAATACGCATAATCTAATTTTCAGTTTTTAATTTAAAATTTGAAATGAATATTTAATGTTTTAAATTTAAATTTTTAAACATTTTATACTTCAATGAAAATTGAAAATTTCAAATTGAAAATTGTTCTATCTCATTTCCTATCATCTCCCCAACCGACAGGATTTCTAACTTTGGAAACTTCTTTTCTTGTGGGACACAACACTGAATCTGTCACAAAAACTTTATTTATAATTGATTCTTGTAGCAACTTAGGTGCATCCACTGAAAAAATCGGATGAGTAACAAAAGCATAAATTTCTTCAATCCCGTTTTTTTGTAAAAGTTTTGCCGACTCGATAAGTGTTCCCCCGCTTGATGCCATATCGTCAACAATAAAAGCTTTTTTTGCATTTGGGGACAAATCTCCTTCAATCTTTTTAATCTGAATACTCCCGGTTGCAAGATCGCGGTCTTTCACTGTCGCGATCCATGGCATATTACCAAGCGAATCGGACATTATCTTTATCCTGCGCAATCCTCCCATGTCAGGAGAAACCAAAACAGAATTATCATCAATTCCGATTTCTTTAATCTTCTGCGCAAATAAAGGGAGAGCCGACAAATGCGAGACAGCAATAGAAAAAATCTCAGGCGTTTTTACGGTATGAAAATCAATAGCAATGACTCTGTCTATTTTTACTGATTGTAAGGCATTCACTATCACCTCAAGCGAAACTGCTTCTCCATCGCGAAAAACATGATCCTGCCTCTGATACCCAAGATACGGAATAATGACGGTTATTGATCTTGCTCCTGATCTCCTCAGGCCATCCGCGATAAAAAAAAGCTCCATATAATTTTGATCAACCGGGGCTGCGGTGGGTTGAACAATAACGGTATCTTCCTCTAGAACGGGCGTTTCAATCCTAACGCGTCTTTCCCCGTCGGGAAAAACAAATATTTCAATCGGGGAAAGTTGTAGGTTCAAATGCTTTACAATTTTTTCAGCCAAAGGCTTATTGCTACTCCCGCTAAATATTTTCATCTGTGATTATTGTACTATTAATGAGGCTTCGGGGGCAAGATAAATCAAAATCTAGAGTATCAAATCACGGCTGATGGACTCACCTGTCTGAATACGTCTTATTGCTTCGGCCAAAAGCGGAGCGATTGAGGCAATTTTAATTTTTTTATTATTTTCCACCTCCGGTTTTTGTTTTATTGTATCAGTGACAAATACTTCATCAATTGCCGGTGCTGCAAGCCTTTCCATCGCGGGACCTGAAAATATTCCGTGGGTTGCTGCCAAACGAATACTGGCAGCACCTTGTTTCTTTATAAAATTCGCAGCACTCACAATAGTTCCTGCCGTATCAATCATATCATCAACCAAAAGAACATTTTTATCTTTTACATTTCCAATCATATATAGTGCTTCTGATTGATTATTCACAGCGACATCCCGCTCTTTATAAACAAGCGCAACACCTTCTGCTCCCAGAAGCTTTGCGTAACCAGTAGCGCGCACCATACCGCCCTTATCAGGAGAAGCAATTACCAGATTTTTTAGCTTTTGCGCTTTAATCATGGGGATAAGAGCATATGATCCGTATAAATTATCCCATGGAATATTGACAAATCCCTGCTGCTGCTGCGAATGTATATCAATTGTCAGGATTTGGGTCGCGCCGGCTGTTGTAATCATATTGGCAATAAGCGAGGAACTGATTGGAACTCTTGGCATTTCTTTTCTGTCCTGGCGGGAATATCCAAAGTACGGAATAATCGCGGATATTTCTGCAGCAGAAGAACGCTTAGCTGCATCAATCATAAGAAGTAGCTCCATAATCCTATCATTCACAAAAGGAGCTGTTGGCTGAATTATAAAAACATGCCTGTTACGCATACTTACCGGTATACGTACTCTAACTTCCCCATCGGAGAAATAACTCAACGGCTCAAAAACTTTTTGCCCAATTAGTTTGGCAATATCCTGCCCCAGCTTGGTATTAGCCTTTCCTGACAAAAGAATAAACTCACCCACTTTAAAATCACTTATGCTTTTCTTATTTGCCATATATTTTAATACTACCAATAACCCAATATGTAAATACTACCAATCAATTCCCAATGCAAAATAAACAAATAATTCTGCATTAAACCATTTTTATTGATTTGTTTATTGGCTTATTTGTTTATTGGTAGTATTTCTACTTTCCACCTAATAATCCTCCAAGACCGCCCATTCCTCCCATGCTTTGCAATTTCTTGGCAGCAACTTCCTGAGACTTTTTAACTGCTTCATTAACTGCTCCTCTTATGTCGCTGTCTGATTTCCCGTTGCTTATAATTTCCCGTATCTCCTGATCTCCTGAAATACGCACATAAACACCGTGCTTATTTATCTCAACTTCCTCCATTTTGAGCTGCTTTTGAATCTGCATCGCCTGATCGCGCATTTTTTTAAGTTCTCCCAATTGACCAAATGGATTATTCATATTCAATCACCCCCAATTAATTTTCAGTTTTCAATTGAAAATTTTATTTACCTTTCAATTGTACCTCAACTGCCACATCTTTTCCAGTAAGCATTTTAGCTATTCTGGAAATCTCATTTAGTGTTTTAACATCACTAAGCCGTTCTTTGTGAAATTTAAATTCTGTCTCTATAATAAGAGTTTTTTTATCAAAACTGCTAAGGCGTGCTCCCCTCAGAACTCCGGCAATTGTGTGATTATAATTTTTCATTTCAGAAATTATGCTTCTCCAGAATGTCTCAAGCCATTCTTTGGAGAGAGCGCCTGTTGCTGAAGTATGCAAAAGATTGCCACTCTTATTGACTGGCAAAGCCTCTTTCGCCGCTGAATCCTCCTTTGGAGGACCATACATTGCTTTGATTTTTTTCATATTTCCATCCTGTTTTCTAAGCGTTGAAACAGAAACTCCGGATTCTTCTTCATTATTTTCGCTCTTGCGCTCTTGCGCTCTTGCGCTTAACTGACCAATCTCTATGATCGCCAATTCAAGCGGCAGCTGCGGAAGAACTGAGTATTTGGTATCCTGGTAAACCTGATTAAAAATCTTGGCTAGAGTTTTTAATTCGTTGACATCAAATTCTACATTCAAAGATCGTTCATTTTCTGATTTTTTCTCTACCCCAACTTCTTCCAACAATCTTTTATTTAGCTCCATTAAAATTTGTACAATAAAAAATTTAATATCAATTCCTTGTGAAATTAATGTTTCAATTATCCTAAGCCCATATTTTACGCCCTCGTTTTTATCGCCATTCTTAAGTGAAGCAAATAAGTTTGCGATGTGCAGAGGAATGCTTGTTGTCTTGTATGACTTTTCAAGAAGTGCATGTGTAATTTTAGTGGTATTATTTAGTGATATTTCCTCCAAAATCTTTGCGGCGTCCCGAAAGCCACCATCTGCCATTTTCGCGATTGAATAAAGAGAATCGTCATCTATTTTGATCTTCTCCGCATCAACTATGCGTTTGAGTGAATGCACAATCTCCTCCTCGGTTGCCAGATTAAAATTGATATGAAAGCATCTTGATACAATTGTGTCAGGAACTTTTTGCGGTTCAGTGGTACAAAGAATGAACATCGCATGCTCCGGAGGCTCCTCAAGAGTCTTGAGAAGAGCATTAAACGCTTCAGTTGTGAGCATATGCACCTCGTCAATTATGTAAACCTTTTTACTTGAGCTCATAGGCGCAAGTCTGATTTTTTCTTTTAGATCCCTAATCTCATCAATCCCCCTGTTGCTAGCAGCATCAATTTCCAGAATATCCATGTTGGAACCATTAGTTATCGAGATGCACTGTTCACATTTGTTGCAAGGCTCTATGCTTCGCAAACTTTGAACTGAGGACTCAGAACTAAGAACATTTCCTTTGAGTTCTTTGTTCTTTGTTCTTTGTTCTTTGTTAACTGTACGGCCAGTACAGTTAACGACTTTTGCGATTATTCTGGCGGCTGAAGTTTTACCAAGTCCTTTTGGGCCTGTAAAAAGAAAAGCGTGGGCCGGTTCTTTGACCAATAGAGAAGTTAAAGTCTCACGCACTGACTTACTGTCAAGATCGTCAATTTTTTGCGGGCGATATTTACGATAATATACCATATTTCAGAACACTCGGAAAACTCGGTGAATCAGCGCTTCGGACAATCTGATATTCAGACACATCAAACTCTCTGACCTTCTGAGTGTTCTGAGTTTTCTGAATAAAACTCATTTTTACTCATGATGAAGACCAAGCAAATGAAGCATTCCGTGCCTTACAAGCTCCTCAACTCTCTCGTCAACCAACAGTTCGTCGCGTGCTGCTTCTTTTATTACCTCAGGATAAGAAATAACTATGTCTCCAAGCCGCGTTATGCCTGATGGCAATTTTGATGATTCGCCTTCAGCAAGTGGAAAAGAAAGAACATTGGTCGTCGTATCCTTATCGCGGTACTGCTTATTGAGCTTCTTCATCTTGCGGTCTCCAACTATCGCGACAGAAACTTCAATCGGGCTTTTGAGCTCATTTTCTTCGCAAACACTGTATATAGCAGATTTTATCTTCTTACGAGCAACTTTATATCTGCTTTCAACATAGATGAGAACATTAATATTATCCATATGCTATCTTCCATTTTCCAGGTTCCTTCTGCCATTAATTGTCCATTTTAAAATTATCAAATCGAAAATAAATGGAAAATGGTAAATGGACAGTGGAAAATCTTAAAAGAGTTTAACTCTCGCTGCTTCTTCCTGCTTCATTTTTTTCTTAAGCTTTTTAGCAAGTGACGGCTTGAGATAAAATTTGCGTCTTTTGGCCTCCTGGATAATGCCAGCGTCCATTACTTTTTTTGAAAAATTTCTGATTACCTGATCATCTGACTGACCGGGCATTTTTTTAACATGTACCATAAAACAACACCACCTTTCGATAAATTTCAAATAAATACCAATTTCAAATTACAAATGCTAAATTAATTATTGGGAATTGGATATTTGAAATTAGAAATTTGTAATTCCTTGCTATATTCTACCCCAAATCCTGCCTTGTGTAAACAGTAGCTTCTACATCCCGTCCGTATTTTTCATCGGGCCCATGAGGTGGATGTGGAAATGTTTTATCGCTTCAGCTCCCCCGGCATTAATACCTATTCTATAACCTTTTCCCTTATCAAGTCCTTCCCGATTGGCTATTTTCTTAACAACTTCAAGCAATTTTTGCATCAAATCAGGCTCAACTGATGAAAATTCTGGGACATGGACTTTCGGAACAATCAAAAGATGAACAGGCTTCACCGGATGAATATCAGGAAAAACCATTACGTCGCTATCTTCATACAAAAATTCTTTTTTAATCTCCCCTGTTACAAATTTACAAAAAAGACAATCCATACATTAATTTTTAATTCTCAATTTAAAATTTGAAATGAATATTTAATGTTTTAAATTTAAATTTTTAAACCTTTGGATTTCAATAAAAATTGAAAATTACAAATTGAAAATTAAATTCTCTCTAGCACTCTAATTATATCAGCTAGGGATAATTTTGTCGGGCGCATTTTGGGATTTTTGGGAGTACCATTGAGAAGCATTTTTTTGGAGATGTGCAGAAACCAAGTGGCATCTGGATCAATTTTCCTCAATTGCTCATAAGCCAGAGTCAGGTCTATGCCTTTGTCTTTTACTGTCGCCGGTAATGTCTTGATCCTGACATATCCCTTTCTCGGATCTTTACGGACTACAAGAACATAGCCTTGTTTTTGTGCCAGTTTCAAAACCGTGTCATTCAGAGTCTCAAACCCCATCGCTTTTCCGTATTTTGTCTTAAATTCAATCCCCTTCTCCTTAATCTCCTTCTCAGCCCAAATACGGTTCTCAAAAGTGTGAACCAGACCCTCCAGACAATCAATTCCAAATTTCACGTATTCACTATCTTGTCCTGGTTTTTGTAACTTTACCCCCTCCAAAAGACCAAGTAAAGAAAATTCGTGATAGTCAGCTGAGGCGTCTTTCCAATAAACCTCTTTAAAATGATCAGTATCGACAATTATCTTGACAATTCTGGATACTGCTTCGATATGCTCAGGAGTCAACGTGTCTCCAGCCTTTTTAATCTGCTTTTGCACATAATCCCAGCTGAGCGATGCTCCGCAAACAGTTGTATCTTGAGTTTGGTGATGATCAAGCGGCCCAAGCCCCGTGTCAACATGTATGATTTCCTCCTCGCCAATAAGTTCTATCGGGTCTTTTCCTTGATTCTTAATTCTTAATTCTTGCTTCCCCAATCTTTGCCCCGCAGGGACAAACTTGACTTCAGCTTTCTCCCATCCGGGTAAAAACCTTTTTATAATCCAGACAGAACCTATCGCATCCCAGTCTGGGGACATGTGGGTAACAATGATTTTCATTAGGGTAAGTATACGCTAACAATTTTTAATTTTCAATTTTTAACTTGAAATGAAAGCTAAATGTTTTAAAATTTAATTTTGAACCTTGCCTGCCGGCAGGCAGGAATTCATTGAAAATTGTAAATTTTAAATTGAAAATTTTGAGTTGAACTATAGATTGACATGAACCCTTGACAAACATCCGTAAATGTCTGAAGATATAAATATAGACTATTATGGATCCGACATCACTTTCCAATCTTGACCCAAAATTGAAGGATACGTATGAACGGGTGATGGGGACTTCTACTCCTGCCCCGGCAGATGCTTCAGCACCTACTACTCCTACTGCGTCTCAAACTCTTGCCGACTCAGCCCCCGCAGCTGACTCTTCAACGACAGAGAATACGCTAAGCCCGCTTCCGGAAAATACATCTCCGGCTTCTGCCGAACCACATCCTGAGACAGTTACCATAAACCAGCCATTACCACCGACACCAGCCGCTTCAGCAATAATAGATAAGCCACATGGACATTCTGGACTAATTGTAGTGTTCTACGTTTTGGGAGCAATAGTGTTTTTTGTAATCTATATTTTCTTCTGGGCCAAAATCTTCAATATTGCTCTTCCGTTCTAACATAATTCTTACCGCATTATCCTTGTAATCGAGCTCAGTTTAGGCTATAATTATGGCTTATGAAAGATGGTCAACCTATTGATATGTCGCGATATTTTATAAAACCTTCCAGTGATTCTGAAAGTGTTAGGGAAGGAACTAGAAAAAAGTGGAAGAAAGGACCTAAGCCCCCACCGGAAAAATACAAGGAAGCAACACGAAAGGAGGGCGAGAGGAGAGGTAGTAGAGGACGCGAACCCAGACCGATGCCTTAATTTCCTACTTCATCCGCTTCAAAACTTCATCAAACGTTAACAGTTCCGTTTCTTTCTTGGTTCTTTCCTTCCACTCGATCTTGCCTCCTGACTTGGTACTGACGACCAGTCTCACAGGAATTCCAATCAGGTCCGCGTCAGCAAATTGAGTACCAGCCGATACATCCTCCCGATCGTCATATAAAACTTCAATACCCGCCTTTTGTAGCTGCTCATAAACTTTCTCCGCTTTATCACTACTTTTGATAGAAATCAAATGAACATCAAACGGCGCCACAGACGCAGGCCAGATAATACCTTTGTCATCATTGCTCACTTCAACAACAGCAGCCATTGATCTACCAATTCCAAACCCATGTGCTCCCATATAGTATGGAATTACATTTCCTTTTTCATTCATAAAAGATGCGCCTGCCATTTTCAGGGAATAATGCTGACCATATTGGAAAATATTACCCGCTTCAATTCCTCTCTTTTCAATTAGTTTTGATTTACCATCAGGTGCGAGAAATCCATCCTTTGCTTTTGCAACATCAGCTGTAATTGGATGTTCAAAATCTCTTCCATAATTTACATTTCTTGAGTCGGTTTTTTCTTCCTTCTGTCCGCCTATAAAATTCCTAACAGTTCTAAGAGAGTTATCTCCGACAAATTTCACTTTTTTATCTTTGTATCCCCAGGAGTGAACGTAACCTGATTTTGTTCCAATCGATGCCAGATCTTCATCCGTTGCGTCATCCAAAAGCCCAATGGTATCTGTAACGTGCTCTAGTTTATTCTTATTGACTTCAAGATCTCCTCTTATGGTTGCTATAATAATTTCGCCGGTAACCCGATTTTTATAAACAACGTTTTTCACAAACCTTGATGTCGACAATTTGTAATACTTCGTGTTTTCAGCCATAGTTCTCACCCAGTCAGGCTGCTCAACAATTTCAAATTCTTTGACCTCTTCTTCGGGATTTACATCTTCATGCTTAAATGTCGCGATATCCTCATGGGCAATATATTTTCCGTCTTCAGAAACAAAATATGTACTCTCACCGACTTGACTTTCGACAATAAATTCATCGCAATATTCACCACCAAAATATCCATTATCTGCTGGCACAACTTCAACTTTTAATCCAATCCGTTCAAAACTTTTTAAATAGGCTTTTTTAAACAATTCGTATTGTTCTATAAATTCTTCATTGCTTCTTGCGAATGTATATGCATCCTTCATCACGAATTCTCTGACTCTTAAAAGCCCGCCCCGTGCCCTTAATTCATCCCTAAATTTATGCCCGAATTGATAGATGTTGATAGGAAGATCTTTGTAGCTTATCTGAAATTTGCGGACAACATCAACAAACATTTCCTCCGCAGTTCCCCCAACTGCAAATTTGGCACCGCGGCGGTCTTCAACTGTCATCAGCTCATATCCACCTGATTTATCCCTATTTGTTTCCTCCCATAACTCTATCGGGTGAAGTATTGGGGCAAGCATCTTCTGAGCTCCAATCCTATCCATTTCCTCCTCAACAATTTTGGAAACCTTATCATGCACTCTCATACCAAGAGGTAATAGGTAGTATCTCCCCGCGGTGCTTTCGCGGATGAATCCTGCTTGATGCAACAATTTGTGAGACGCTAGAGTTGCGTCCTTTGGCACATCTTTAATTGTTTTACCGAATAGCTTACTATACCTCATAATAAATTCATCTTAAATCCTGAGCTTGCCGAAGGACCGAATAATTTAGAATATTTCATATTAATTTATAGATTACTCTGAACCCCTGCCTTTTGCAATATACCTCTGTATCCATCAGAAAAAGCTTTTCCTTTCATGCATAAAAATCTTTGATCCCCTAAAGGATACGCTACTAATGTTTTATTCCTGAAAAGTGCTCGCGTTAGTCCTTCGCTAAAATGAATATACGAAAAACCATCCAGATACCTTCTGCTTACAACCACCGAACATTCTCCCCTTTTTCTCCCCATCACTACTTCAGTATCGATTCCCACGTGATCAATACCGGTTGGCTCTTGGATTCCTAAATCTTTGACAATTTTTGCCTTATTATACGACTCATGATCAAAGGACGTTGTTAACGCTAGGCTGGAAAAACCATCATACCCATTGCGTATTACTAAAGTTTTGGGAACAACTAATTGATTTTTGCTAAATTTCCCAAGTAATTTTTCATCTTTTCCTAACTCCCGCTTTACATCGTCTCCATGTACATAAAAATCTCCAATTCTTATAACTTCCCATGAGCTATAATCAACTCCTTCAATTAACTCCTGTGCTGTATCGCAGAGGAACTACCCTCGCCGCAGCAGTTTCTCCCTGCTGAGTAAGGGCTCCTTCCATTTCGTCATGATTTATGTTTCTTTCAATCATATTCTTGTTTACATTTCCAAACAACAAAAACGCCCGTATCTCCTCTCCAATTATTTGAAGAAGAAATACGGGCGATCTTAATCGCGGTACCACCGTAATTTGTACTCACATGCTCCGTGACCGACACATGTTTGTTCTGTAACGGGAACCTCCCGTACTGCTTATCGCAGTCAGCCCCGAGTTAATCGGGATCCCGAATGAAAACTATCATCGGGACTCGTCTGGTAGGATGCCAGACTATAACGCTTTATGATTTGATTATATAAACAAAAATCCCTTTTGTCAACTTCTGTATAGAAAGTTTCTTATTCAGCTCTTTGAGGACGTCTTGATTGAACAATACGTTCTTGCAAGGTCTCTGCATATGATCGCAGATTCTCAAGAGAAATTGGAAGCGGCAAAAGAACTATCCCTTTTTTCGCAAAAGCCTTTTTACGTTTACCCGATTCACCTATTGCTTCTTGAGAACCAACAACAATATATCCAAGCTTCTCATCATTCGGAAAGAGCTCCCTCAACGGATCAAGTTTTGCCTCTATTACCTCTTGTCTTTGTGCGTAATTCAATGTGTACTTATTTTTTTTACCCTTAGAATCTGCCGTAGGAGCGGATTTAACCTCCACCAGCGTGAGCAAACCTCCAGCACGAAAAAGATTGTCAAAATCAGTTACTGTTGCCACAGTTCCACCAGGACCTACTTTTCTAATCACATCAACTGTTCCTGCGCCTTTAACTCTTTTAAACATGTATGTCTTTGTTTCGGACGGAAGTTTAATGGGATTTAGAACTATTTCAGGATCTGTTTTGGAGAATTCCTCCAATACATACGCAACATGAGCTTCTGCTAAAAAACCAACCAAATCTGCCAATTGTGGATCTGATTCTCTTTCGGCCATTAATGCTTGAACTCGCTGCATTGCTTTTTCCGGATAAAAAGCCCTGTTTATAAATCTACTAGAAATTCTTTTCAATGCTTCATTGGTTGTGAATTGAGGCTCTGATATTGGTGAAGTAAGATTTTCGTCTCGTGGAATTTGCTCTTCAGACCTACCGCCTCTTACTTCTTCATTTCCCATAACAGTAAAATTATACAATAAACGATGGAAATCTTCAAACTACAGGATAGTTATTTTGTAGGATCTAGGGGGGGCTGATTCTCTCTTTTCCTCTTTGCATCAAAATATTGGACCAACTTACGGTCATTGAAGTCGCCAGTAGGTTTCATCAGCCCTTTCAAATCTTCTCCAGAAATACACTCAACAAGTCCCAATCGCAAAGCCTCTAAAGGATTATTTAGTCCTCCTCTTTTGTAGATCGCGCTAAGTACTCTTCTGTCTTCCTCAAGCCTCTGGACTATTTCAGGTTTATCATCAAGTTCTCCATCTACCTCTCTCATTGTCTGAACACGCACTCTGGGGCCCACTTCATTCCAAAGTTGTTGCCTGCTTTCATCAGAAAGCGCTTCCACCTGACTTACTCTATCTAATCCAGCTCCTTCTTCATTTCCTACGTCCATATCTATATTATAACATTACTTGCCAAATATTCTTAAGTGTTCTATAATTCCAATTTATAAACTTATAAACCTATGAGCACGCCTGAACACGCACACAATAGACCGGACCGCACTGGAGCAGGAGCAATGGTACGGCAATACTACGATCATATTGACGAATTAGGATACGCTGGTGCTACTACCAGATTAGATGAAGACTTAAGATCCAATCCTCGACTTACTCCATTTGCTAGATATACTGTGATGAAAATGGTATTAACAGATGAGATGAACAAGCTTGACAGGAGAGATCCAAACATTAAAATACTTCAAGGATGGTGGGTACGAAATGCAGACGAAAAGCTGAGATACGATCATGCTCGACGCCGAAATTCGCGGCATTGCAGGAAGCACTAAATCACAAACGGGACATAGACTAGTTTTATGCCCCGCTATTTACGAATATTCCTAAACTTGATCCACTGTCGATTCAACTTCTGTTTTGGTCACTGGCTTGGCCATGTGAATTAGCTGAACTATACCAAAAGCAACCAGCGCGTATACGGCTGCTGCTATTATAGTTGACCACTCAAATACAGAACCTTGTTGGGTTACCGAAACATTAAACAATCCATTAAAAGGTCCGGCAAAAGGACCGCTCAGTGCATAAACCAAAGTCGCAAATCCACTGAAAGGATTTGCCCCAAGAGCTCTTAAAACCATCCTAAAAGCCAATAAAACCTCAATAACTGCCAATATATACCATATTATCTGGTATGCTCTGAATATCGTTTTCTTCTTTTGAAAAACCTTGTGCGGCGGCTCAGTTGTAACAGCAGGAGGAACAACTGTTTTGGTCGTTCTCACCACTTCCTGAGGCGGCAAAGTCTCCGATGTCGTTACTATTTCTTCTGTTTGTGCGTTTGTTTCATCCATAAATAAATCACCCCATCTCTTTTTTAATTGCCTGTACAATTTTCGCAACGGTTGTATCCGCGATTGCTTTATCGTATTGGGATTTTTCGGCAAATTCCAGGGATTTTTCGGTCACAGGAGTTGGAACACTGGTCTCTTTTGCCCTCTCTTGTGCCCATTTCGTAAGACTTGATGAATGAATCCTGCCGTCAAATTGGGAAAGATTGGGATCTTTTACCATTGCGTCAATTGCCATATCCAATAAAAAGCTTGAAACAATCGCTCCCCCTTGCCAGGTGTTTGCCGCCTCCGCGGGATCCAGCTGATAATCTGATTTCCTAAGAATCCCTATGCCTTCGGCAATTGCCTGCATCATTCCGGCCTCAATTGCGCTGTGCACCATATTTACAAAATGCCCGCTTCCCCCGCTCCCAAAATATGTATGAATACCGTTGGGTTTTGCAAGACTCTCCAGAATAGGAACAATATATTGATATGCATCAGGATTCCCGCCAACCATCAAACAGCATCCATTCTCAAGCGCATTCACTCCTCCCTCGATACCAATCCCCAAAAATTTTACTCCCTTTTTTTCAAATTCATCAAAACGCCTTTGAGTATCTTTGAAATTGGAGTTACCCCCATCAATTACAATATCTCCTGCGTCAGTAAATTGATTTAACTGCAAAAGTAAACTTTCGGTTGGTTCTCCAGGTACCTGCATTGACCACATTACTTTGGGCTTTCTTAAAATATTTTGCATTTCTTCAATGGAGTGAACTAGTATCAGCTTTTGATTAACTATAAACTCTGCCTTTTCAGTGCGGATTTCTTCAAGCGCGTCTTTTGAATTATTCCAGATGACCAATTCATGTCCATCAGCCAATAATTTTTCGGCAATTAATTTGCCCGTTTTCGATAAACCTAGAATTGCAAGTTGCATAGAGGTATCTTTATCTAACCATATAATGCTGCCTCTTTCAAGTAGAAAGATTTTACTTATTGAAATCGCTGTGTAAATAAGTATATACTTGTTAGATTAAACACTATGGATGATTCAAGCATTTATCAAAAATCAAAAGAGGAAATACTGAATATCGGGAAAAAATATAAAATTCCGCAAGACAAACTGGAAGAGTTTTTGGCTCCTGACCGCGTAGTCCGTGTAAAAATTCCACTGACTCTTGACTCCGAAATTGTGGTATTTAAAGGTTACCGAAGCCAGCATAATAATAAGCTTGGTCCATACAAAGGCGGCCTGAGATTTCATCCCAAGGTAAGTAAAGATGAAGTAATGGCGCTTTCTTTATGGATGAGTTTAAAAACCGCGATTGTCGGTGTCCCTTTGGGGGGAGGAAAAGGTGGAATAGCAATTGATCCAAAAGAACTGACAGAAACCCAAATTGAGGAAATTTCGAGAACCTACGTAAGGCAAATGTTTGACATTTTAGGCTTTGACAAAGATGTTCCTGCACCGGATGTCAACACCAATCCAAAAATTATGGATTGGATGGTGGATGAGTACATCAAAATTGCTAAGAAGAAAAAACTTAATCTACCCGTAAACAATCTCTATGCAACATTCACCGGCAAAGCCAAACAAGGTGTAGCCGGTAGAACTGAAGCAACGGGATTTGGCGGAGTAGTTACATTGAAAGAGCTGGCCAAAAAGCTAAAACTTAACCCCAAAAAAACAACAATCGCCATAATGGGTTTTGGAAATGTCGGTTACTATTTTGCCTATTTTGCACAACTTGCGGGTTTTCAGGTAGTTGCTGTTTCTGACTCCAAAGGAGGAATCAGCAAAAAAGGCCCGGATGGAAAATTAATTCCTTTAGACATTCCCCTTGTAATGGAATGTAAGCAAAAATCAGGCAGCCTTGCCGGGTGTTACTGCGCAGGAGGAGTTTGCGATACTGATGGAGGACAATTTATTTCCAATGAGGAGCTCTTAAAACTCCCTGTTGATATTTTGGTACCAGCAGCGCTTGAAGATGTCATAAACGAAAACAATCTGACAAATATAAAAGCCAAGATAATTGTTGAGATGGCCAATGGCCCTGTTTCGCCCAAAGCATACGACCATTTAACCAATAAAAAAGTAATTATCGTGCCTGATATTTTGGCAAATTCCGGAGGAGTTGCCTGCTCATATTTTGAATGGGAACAAAATTTAAACAACAAAAAATACAAAAAAGAAGATGTGCTGGCTCGGTTGGAAAAATTGATGGCAATAGCCTTTGAAAAAGTATGGAGTGAATCTGTAAAAAATAAATGCAGTCTCAAAGAGGCTTCTTACCTGGTGGCCCTCAATAAAATTTTTAGTAAGTAACCAAAATTGTCATAGCCACTTTCTTCCGTCTTTTTCAATTAATTCCCTAGCCTGATCCGGTCCCAGCTTCCCCGAGGATAGACAGTAATCGGGGATTTGTCTTTTTCAAATCCCTTCAAAATGTTTGAAATAAGTTTCCATGAACTTTCCAATTCGTCAGATCTATTAAAAAGCATTTGGTCTCCCTGAAAAATATCAAGTATTAATTTTTCATAAGCACCTCTTACTCTCCCTCCAAACTCCTCCGAATAATTAAATTTCATATCAACTGTCCCAAGACTTACATCTTGACCGGGCTTTTTTACAATCACACTCATGCCAATCCCCTCATTGGGTTGAATACGAATTGTCAGGACATTTCCCACTTCCGGGCATCCATATTCCTTAAATAATAAATGACAAGTCTGACGAAAAACTATCCGGATATCCATACGCTCTTCTTTTAATTTTTTTCCAAATCTGAGATAAAAAGGAACATCCTGAAATCTCGGCGTATCAACAAATAATTTCATCGCCACATATGTCTCCGTGTTGGAGTCTGCTGCCACATCGTCTTTATCTTTATACTTTTCATATTGTCCCCGCACTGCAGACTGAGCTACGTCTTTTGGACCAATAGCACGGATTGCTTTTATCGCGTTTGCCCGGGCATCCCTCACTCCCTCTTTTGAAAAGCTTTTGGGCTGCTCCATTGCAACTGTGGCCAAAATCTGAAGCAGATGATTCTGTCCGACATCACGAAGCATTCCCACTCCGTCAAAAAATCTCCCTCTTTTTCCGATACCCTTTTCTTCAGCCAAGGTTATTTGCACATGATCTATATGCTCCTTATTCCAGACAGGCTCAAAAATACTGTTAGCAAAGCGGAACGCGATCATATTTTGGACCGTTTCTTTTCCCAGATAATGATCAACTCTATAAATCTGATGCTCTTCAAAAATTTCGGCCAATTTTTTATCAAGTTTTCTTGCTGTCGCCAAATCGCGCCCAAAAGGTTTTTCAATTGCAAGTCTTACAAAATTTCCAACGTTGATCTGCTTACCAGCCGTAGCCTTGGTGAAGGCCGGACCACATCCTTCTGAAAGCTTACTGCTTTTTAGATTTTTAAGAATAGAGAGATAATTGTCCGGTGGCGTTGCTAGATAAAACAAACGTGTAATACAGGCGCCAATTTTCTCGTCAAACATGTTTAACTTTTTTATAAGCGCCTCATAACCCTTTTTTTCATCAAAAAGACCTTTTTGATAAAATATATTTTTGGAAAAATCCGCCCACTTGGGATCTTTATGCGTCTCTAGTTCATCCCCGAGCATATGCGCGTACTGTTCGTCTGTAAAATCACGTCTTGCAAATCCAACAATAAAAAATTCTGATCCCAACTGTCCCTGTTTGTAAAGAGAAAACAATGCTGGAATTAATTTATGCTGGGCCAGGTCCCCGGTGGCACCAAAAATGACTAAAATGAATGGAGAGTTCATGCAGTTATCTATTCTATACTTTTTGGTCAGTAATTAAAAGTGTCTTCTGAGCAATTTCAGGCCTTTTATAAAATCTAGCCGGAATCTCCTGCTCCGACCCATCTCCAAACATCAAATCAAGCGCTTCTTTTTTATCCGCTCCAAAAACCAATAAGATCAACAAATCCACCATCTCCAAACCCAAAAAGGTCATTGTGACCCGTTCTTTAAACATGCCTGTTGGATCATCAAATTCCGAAAATAATAAATTTTTCCTTGATTCATCAAAAACAGGATTTGCAAAATCCTTTCTATTGGGCGCAATCCCGGATGTATGTCCGTCTCCTCCTATCCCCATAATCGCAATGCTTCTCTGGAAAACAGAATTTAACTCCCGCATTTTTTCATCCGAGTCAGAAGCTGTTTCTTCTCTGGACTTTCCTTGAAGAATCTGATGAAATGGGATATTGCGGATTTCAAGATAGCGTGTAAGACCAGTTCCTTTTATCATCAGTTGATTGCTGGTTGGATGAAGAGGTTCACCATAGCGCTCATCAACCTGTCCAATAGTCCCTGGCATTAGCACTTCTTCCTCAGCAAGCTTTGCGTAGAGAGTTTTTGGAGTACTTCCACCTGAAAGATAAAGAACGGTTCTTCTATCAACAATTTTGTAAAGTATGTCTTTTGTCAGCTCAATGCCGGCATTTGAATCTGCCACACTTGCAAACGTAATTCCCTGATTTTTGTGGGACAAAATATTTTTCTTTTTAAATATTTCTTCAACTTGGTCAAACATAAACTTTACTTAAATGTCTGAAAAATATCTTTGAAGGTTACCAGGATTATCAATCCGATTAATACCGCCATACCGATTGCATTTGCATACGCTTCAAATTTGGGGTTTAATTTACGTCTTGTTATAGCCTCTATTTCGATAAAAAATAATCTTCCGCCATCAAGACCGGGAATTGGGAGAATATTGAAAAATGCCAGAGAAAGAGAAAGTGTACCGGCTATATTGAGTATCTGCAGAAATGCCTCTTTCATGTCCGGAATTTTTATGACATCTCCGACTATTTTAAATATCATCACAGGCCCTCCTACATTTTTACTAAGCGGTTCCGCGGTTTTTTCTTTGACAGACTGCTTGAATATTGTTTTTATTCCGTCCACGTTATAAAGAAATGTGTTGTATGTGTGAGAAAATCCTGAAAACATCATCTGCGAGGGCTTTTGGTAGCTGAGAATTGCCAGATTATATGGATTAAAATCAAAAGCTATACCAACTGATCCTTCATTTTTGGGAGGTGAAACTCTAGGTGTAATTTTGGCTGAAAATTCCTTGTTCTTCCTTATATCAAACCATTCAATTGTTGTTTCTTTTCCCTTGTTTTTATTTATAATTGCTATTAGATCATTGTTGCTGGTAATTTTTTTATTGTTTATTGATGTAAGCACTGACGGAGGTTTAACTCCAGCCTTGTCAGCAGGAGAATTTGGAGCGACTCTGCCAATTGATGCGCCCTTGGGTATTATTTTCTGATTTACACCCATAAAATGCGGAGCATTCTCTCCCAATAAAGGGATTACTGTCTGAAAATTGGAAATCCCCAAAAAAGCATAAAAAATAACAACAGCCAAAAGCAAGTTCATCACAACTCCGGCGATAATTACCGAGGCTCTCTGCCAAATTGAACGGCTGAAAAAAGCCCGGTGCTCCGCAACTTTGAACTTTGAACTTTGAACTTTGAACTTGACGCGGCCGGCGCCAGCGTCGTCTTCTCCATACAATTTAACAAACCCTCCAATAAGAGCCGGATAGAAAGAATAAAGAGTCTCTCCCCTTTTTACGGAAAATAACGCTTTTGTTAAGGGAAGACCAAATCCAAATTCTTCAACCTTAATTCCAAACTTCTTGGCGACAAAAAAATGACCTGCTTCATGAATGAGAACCAATACTGAGAGAAGGAGAAGAAAAACAAGAGCGGTAATAAACATCTAGCTATTATAGCATATAGCCAATGGCATATGGCTTATAGAAGAGTTCGTTTAAACGCTTGAATTTTCTTTACTAAGATTTCAGCTTGTTCATAGAATTCAAGTCTTTCTTTTTCAGTAATATATCCTTGCTCTTTGGCGAGATAAAGAAGAGAAACTGTTTCAAAAGCTGATTTGATAGCAATGTCTAAAAAGTGAGAAAAATCTTTTTTAGAACTGCTACCTGATCCTTCTGCTATATTTGTAGAAATAGAACTTACAGCTCTTCTTAACTGATTTGTTAACGCAAATAATTCATCCTTGGGGAAATTTTTTGTTAATATATAGATCTTTTTTGCGTAATTTACCGCATCTTTCCAAATGTTTAAATGTTCAAACCGAAATGCCATACCTTGGTAATAGCTTATTGCATCTAACAAATGGTTTCAAGTAGCCAAAAATGGTCAACTGCCATAAGCTATAAGCTATTTGCAATAAGCCGGCACTTGCTTGCAATAATGGCAAAAATTGGCTAGTGTAATTAGTATGGGAGCAGACAACGGAGCAGATATTGATAGAGGAAAAGTTCAGCATACTAAACGCGATGAAGAGATGATGCAGGTCAAAAAACCCGATGATCTGCCGACAATCTTATCCAAAGAAATTAAAGTTTCACCAGACCAACGAGTCTTAGAATATGATCTTGAAGCAGCAGCCGACAATGCAGAAAGGGATAGAGCATTTTTTGTGCGGCGAGCTGAGGATGAACTTAGTGGTAAAGCTCTTGCTGGTACTCACGATAATGAAGTAGTAACCGCAGCAGAAAAAATTATAAAAGATGCAGCCAAAAAGGGAAAAGAGTCTCAATCAGAGACAAAAGCTTCTGTTGAAGGTGGGGTCGATAAGTATGCGCCACCACCAGAGCTAACTCCATATGAGCTTGCAAAGAAAATATTAAAAAGGCCTGTTTTGCATGAAGCTGATTATAAGAAGAGAAACAACGCAATGGCTGAGGTGATTGAGCGAGTAGGAGCCGACTTTGAGTCAGCCGGATTTGAGGATTTAGCCGCGATATTCAATGCTGAAGAAGAAGACCTTGAGGCCAAAAAAGTAGAATTAGAAGAGAAAGGAATAGAACCATTTCAAGCACAATGGCTTAGAATAGAACTGGACGAGATCCGTATACACCAGGAAACCCTTGGTATTATGATGAGTGGGCCGGATAAAATGAAGGATGATGATTACCGTGCCGTTGCGCTTAATATGTTTGTCCGCAAAAGATATGACCAAATGGAAAAAGCTGAGATAAACTCAGAAGCTGCCATGAAACAACTAGATAAAAAACTGGATAAAACAAGAGATGCTCTAATGGAACTTGGGACGGATCAAGATCCACAAGCCATTTTAGACAAAATAGATAAATTGGAAAAAAAGAAAAGGGAATTTACTGATGCTCTTAAAGTAATCAGCGAGGCTCTTCCTCTCTTTATAGTTTTTGATGATATAACTGGTGAATATGGAGGCGACAACTTTAGAGCGGAGGATTACGGAGAGGAATAATCTAGATTTGCATTAATTCCGTCTCTTTTTGCTTGCCCCAATTCTCAATCGTCTCGACAGTATCATCGATCAATCTCTGCACGTCTTTTTCAAGCCTTTTGATGTCGTCTTCGCGGCCTTCATAATCTTTTTTGATATCAATCATCGCTTCGTGTCTTACTTGCCTCACCATGATTTTGCCATTTTCCAGCTTCTGACGCATTGCCTTAATCAATTCTTCACGCCTTTCCTGAGAAAGCGGAGGAATACTGATGCGGATCAAGTTGCCGTCGATATTGGGAGTAAATCCGGCATTTGCGGCCTCAATTCCTTTTTGGATTTCACCAATTATTGAGGGGTCAAAAGGTGTGACCACAAGAGTTGAAACATCCAGAGCGCCAATAGTTGCCAGCTCCATTACTTTTAACTTAGCGGTTCCGCCATAAGCCGCGATAACAATATTTTCAACAAGAGAAGGAGCAGCGCGTCCTGTACGGATAGTATCCATGTCTCCTTTGAGGATATCCAAAACCTTATCGATCTTCTTTTTGGTACTTTCTGTTAACGGATCCATATTTCGGAAAACTCAGAAAACTCAGTAGTACAGTTGTTTCAGATCATCTGAAAAATCTGATAGTCAGAATCTCTGGCTTTCCGAGTATTCTGAGTGTTCTGAGAATAATCTATATTTGAAATCTTTTAAACTCTTTAACTGTGATGTTCTCTCCCAATTTGCCAATTGCTGATTTTACAAGCTGTTCAATTTTTATGCTCGAATCCCGGATAGAATCTTGCTTCAGCAATGCTTCCACACTTGCAGGATTCATAGCAGATACCTGCATTGCAAGCTCATGAGCCAGGTGTTTGAACTCATCTGTTTTGGCGACAAAATCTGTCTCACAAAGAAGAGTCAGCAGAACCCCAATCTTTCCACCTTGATGGATATATGCTTCAACCAATCCCTGACCCGTTTCCCGTCCCGATTTTTTCTCGGCTTTTTCTATACCTCTTTTTTTAAGCCACTCAAGCGCTTTTTTGTAGTCCCCTTTTGACTCGTCAAGTGCCTGGCGGCAATCGGCAATTGATGCGCTGGTTTCATCCCGGAGCTTTTTGAGTAATTTTAGATCGATGTTTGCCATAAATTTTGAATTATGAATTAGGAATAATGAATTATGATTTTTTTGCTTTTGGTTTTTTATCCTTTGCGGGTTTAACTTTTGGTTTTGTAGATTTACTAGGCTCCTTTTTCCCTGATTCTTGATTCTTAATTCCTGATTCTTTTTCAACCGCACTTGTCGCCATTTCCTTTGCCCAGGTTGTGTCGGTTTTTTTAGCTTTGGCCTCTTCTTTTGCCTTCTCGGCCGCGATCTTTGCGTCCTCTTTCTCTTTCTCTACTGCCTCCTTTGCATCAATAATCTGCTTTGCGGATTTGCCTTCAATCCATGAATCAAAAATATAACTTATGATCAGCTTCAAACTCCCCACGGCGTCATCATTTGCGGGAATAGGGTAATCAATAATCATCGGATCGGAATTGGTATCTGTGATCCCAATTGAGGGTGTTCCCATTTTTAAAGCTTCTTCGGCTGCTGCGTGCTCTTCATGAGTATCTATAATAAAAACAGCGTCAGGAGTTCTGGTCATATCGGCAATTCCGCCGTAAAAATTTTCAAGTTTTTGACGATTTTTCTCCCATTCGCTTATTTCTTTTTTGGTATAACTCGCCTTTTCATTCTCATCCTGTAAACGGTAACTGATATCTGTTAATTTTTTGAAGTTTTTGGCAACTTCTGAAAAATTGGTGAGTGTTCCTCCGATCCAACGCTTTGTAACGAAATATAGACCTTGGGAACTTGTCTGATCAAGTCTTGTGAGTTCTTCGCGCAGAATTGTCTCAGCCTGTCTCTTGGTACCAAGAACAAGAAGTGTTCCTCCTTTTTTGGCTAAATCACGGACAAATTTACCTGCTTCTTCAAGTCCCTCTTTGGTCTTTTCCAAATCAATAATGTGGATATTGTCGCGGGTCTCAAAGATGAATTCACGCATCTTTGGATTTTGGCGGGAGACTTGGTGTCCGAAATGACAACCAGCCTCAAGTAATTCTTCAAGTGTAACGTTTCTCATATATTTCCCTTCTTCGACTCGCCGTAGCATTTATGCGGAGGCGGTAGACATCCATCTGTTTTTACGATCATCTGACCGCAGGGTAATTTACAGATGTGTAAAGATAGATGTATTATACAAAAATAAACTTCGTACTGCAATGGCTAAATTGCACAGAGTGAATTTTGATTGCTGGACTTGCAAAATTTTGAAAAATTGGGCATCATTAAGTTATGAGAAAAAATCTCCAAGCGGGTGGGAGCTCGGGAATGATTTACGTAGTCGTAATTTTGGCAACTCTTATCGCTTTTTCTTTTCATATGGTAGGCGGTAAGCTTCCGCAGCAATCCATCCCAACAACTACATCAGACCAAGCTAATAAGCAGGAGATTGTCTTTGAACAAGTAAAAGATCCAGGCAAGAAAAATCTCCAGCTCCAAACGTTTACTGTAAAAAACACTTGCGAAAATAAAATGGCGGTTGATTTCCTGATTGATGTTTCAGGTTCTATGAGGGAAAATAATAAAATAGGCAAAGAAAAAGATGCTCTAAAAGCTTTTTCTGCTCGCATGAATGATACCTCTGTTATTGGAATTCAAACTTTTAGTTCAAGCGTTCAGGAAAAAATTCCCCTTAGTTACTATAAAGACGTTAAAGGCCAGGTGCAAAATACAATCAATTCCCTGCCCGCCAATGGCTGGACAAGCACACGTTCGGCTTTTGAACTTGCTCATCAAAAATTGTCAGGCGTTATCAGCCAAAACAAATTTCCCGGCTATAAGTACGCGCTTATTCTTCTCTCAGACGGCGTTCCTGAGACGGCAGATGGTGCCTCAAATCCGAAAAACTGTTTGCTGATTTCCAATGGCAGATGTTTCGCGCTTGCCCAAGACCCCAGGGTACCCACGAATCTGAGTACAGACGTAAAAAATCTCGGCGTAAGTATTTATTCTATTGCTATTACCAGCTCAGGAGATAAAACTATGGAAAAAGAGCTTATACAACTGCTGCAGGATCTATCCTCTGATCCGGATTCAAAATTCTTTTATAATAGTATTGATGGCAATAATCTAACTACTGTTCTTGATAATGTTTTTAATGATATTTGCAAGCAATAGTTTTTTAAAAATGAAGAAAAATAAATTATTACCAAAATTTTCAACAGGCTCCATTTCCGGAGGCGCAATATATATTGTTTTTATTGTATTGGCGATAGGATTAATGGGCGTAACGCTTACCAACGGACCCTTCCCAGCCCAAAACCCAATTAATACAAATAGTCCGGTAACTCCCGTAGTTCCCATCCTTGATGCGGGTAAAAAAAATCTCCAGCTTTATACTTTTGGCTATACGACACCAGCACCAACTGTTCCGCCTCAACCCACCGTACCACCAACATCAACTTGCCGGACCATGATAAAGCCACCTACTTGCCAGGCTTGTGATCACGGCGCCTCAATGCTATGCAAAGAAAGTCCATGCAACTCCCCAGCTTTCCCTTTTCCCGTATATGATCCCGATTACACCTGTGCATATATGGAAACCACTAATAAAACTCTGTATGATCAGAAAAAAACTGATCCTAACTGCATTGAGGCCTGCATTGCCAAACCTGTAATTTATCTTTATCCAACTACTCCAACTCTTGTTGATGTCTCTGTCAAGGTTCCGGGAAATATATTCATCAGCGATCCGCTTTACCCTGATGGTGGTTGGAAAAATGTCCTAGCGCATCCTAATGGATCACTTTTGTATGAAAACAAAAAATATAGCGAACTTTTCTTTGAATCCGATGTTGATAAAGTAAATCCACCGGACAACGGAATTGTTATTGCCAAAAGAGATCTTAAGAAAACACTTACAGATACTGTAACCAAGTTGGGCTTAATTGGAGCAGAAAAGGAGGAGTTTCTTGATTTCTGGATTCCAGTTTTAAACGACCTTGATTCTCCTTATATACTCTTCTCAATACTTGATGATGTCGAAAAAGAAAGAGTTGATCATGTGGAAATATCCCCCAGACCTGACACTTTTATTGCATTTATTGCTTATTTTAAACCTCTTACGGCCCCACCTACCGACATTAAACCGTTAAATCTTCCCGAGAGTCCTCCAGAGAGAATTGGATTTACTGCGGTTGAATGGGGGGGAACGATTGATTACTGAACGAATTTAAAAGAGGAAATAATCTTCCCGAATGTATTTTCAAGTTGCAAATCAATATCTGAGTTAGTATAGGAATAGTCTATAAAATATCCCTTGTCCCCTCTTTCAAAAAATATGTATGTTGACTGAAGAGTCGTCACTGGCGCACTTCCCGACTTAGGCTTGGGGGGAAGTGAACCTGTAAGCTTTGTCGTCGATACCCCGTCAATCAACATAGAGCTACTTTTAAAACCGAGGTTTATATAATCTTGTTGTTTTTGCCTGGTTGCCTGGACCGAAGATACGCTTTCAAGCGTAATATCGAAATTCACATTGGTTAAATTTGCTACCGGCTTTATGCTTTGCCCTGTACTACCATTGCTAAAGCTTAATTCCCGAACTTGCCACTCGGGCGGATAACTTATGCTGTACTGCGCGTTTTGATAAATTTGCCAAGATTCCAATTTATTAGGCTGCGTTGATGGCAAAGACTGTACGGGATTGGCTGAACTTTTTGATGGAGAATTGTTATCTATCTGTTGGGTTTGAGAAGAATTTTCTTTTCTTGCCGAAGCACCGCTAATAATTGCCGTGACTACAAACACGATTATTATCGCAACGACTGCTATAAAAACTATTAAAACTTTTTTATTAGGTACGGGCTTACCCAAATCAGGAACAGTCGGTGTATCCATAATATAAAGTATCGCACCGCAGATGTTTGGTTGTCAAATTTACTTATCGCTTGGGAGGGGAAAATCGCGGGTGAATTCTCGTACCTGTGCATGGAGCTTGGATAAATGCTTATCATTGTCGTGATGCGCAATTGCGTCTTCAATCCATACCGCAATTTGCTTCATCTCGCGCTCTTTCATCCCGCGCGTAGTTAATGCCGGTGTTCCCAAACGGAGTCCTGATGGACTAAATGGCGGGCGCGGATCAAATGGTACTGTATTCTTGTTAGCGGTAATACCCGCTTTTCCAAGAGCAGATTCTGCGTCTGCTCCTATTATATTTTTATTAGTTAGATCAATTAGCAAAAGATGATTATCTGTTCCCCCGGTAACAAGATCAAAGCCCTTTGACATAAGACTGTTGGCAAGCGTCTTGGCATTTTTAACAATTTGTATACCATAAGCCTTAAAGGCTGGCGTTGACGCTTCTTTAAGAGCAACTGCAATTGCAGCTGTCTGATGGTTATGCGGACCGCCTTGAAGCCCTGGGATAATCGCGCGGTCAATAAGAGTCGGAAGATTTTCAGGTTTTCTTTCAACTGCCTTTAAAGGATTTGAGGGATTGCCATTGCATAAAATTATTGCTCCCCGCGGACCACGCAGTGTCTTATGCGTTGTTGTTGTAACCACATCTGCAATGCCAACCGGTGAGGGATGCGCTCCCGCAACAACCAAACCGGCGATGTGCGAGATGTCAGCTACCAGCCAAGCTTTACTTAAGTCAGCAATCTCGCGGAGTTTGGCCCAATCATAAATCCGAGGATACGCAGTCGCGCCAACCATCAAAAGCTTGGGTTTTTCCGCCTTGACCATTTTTCTCATCTCGTCATAATCAAGATACCCATCTTTGCCGGTATGATATTGTACGGAATTATAAATAGTTCCCGAGAAATTGACTTTAAGCCCGTGAGTCATATGTCCGCCGAAATAAAGATGCAGACCCATAACTGTATCTCCCGGATTAACAAGTGCATAATAGACTGCCATGTTTGCAGGAGATCCCGAATAAGGTTGTACATTTGCGTGCGTTACTCCAAAAAGTTTTTTGGCACTGGTCCCGGGCAAGATTCTCAACCTTATCAACTACCTCACAACCGCCATAATAACGTTTTCCGGGATAGCCTTCGGAATACTTGTCGGTAAGACGTGAACCAAGCGCCGCCAAAACTGCGCTTGATGTATGATTTTCACTCGGAATCATCTCAAGCCCTTCTGTCTGGCGCTTTATCTCATGCTTTATTAAATCAAATATCTGCGGGTCTGTTTTTTTGAGGTTAATCACACAACCAATATACAAATTTATCTTTCCTTTTGCAAGAGGTAGTTTTGCAGATTTAACAATCTAATCCCTCTCAAGAGTTAAAAAAGTATACTTATATCCATCCGCTTCTTTTTTTTCTTCAGACACCACTTTTGTAAATTCCGGATATTCAGGGAAGAATACATCTGCTCCGTAATCACCTTCTACAATTGTCAGATATAATCGATCGACTAAGCCTTTCTCAACCGCCTGCTTGAAAATCTCTCCCCCGCCAAAGACAAAAACTTCCTCTCCTCCTGCGCTTTTTTTTCCTATTTCGATACCATCTTCCAGAGATGTTACGACTGCTTCAGGGTGATAGGAAAGCTTTTCAATCCTTTGTGAATCTCTAGTGATAACTATATGAGTCCTATTTGGCAGAAGTCTGCCCAAAGATTCAAAAGTCCGGCGCCCCATCACAAGCGGATGGCCTGTGGTGATTTCCCTTAATCTTTTCGTGTCCTCAGGTATTTTGAACAGAAGATCATTGTTCTTCCCCAAACCATTTTTCTCATCAATCGCGGCAATTATACTAATCATGCTTTATTTGCCTTCTTTCCCTGAGCTTCGTAGAATCCTCCCGCAACTGTTAGCTCTGCCTTAATGGGTGGGTGCGGATCATAATTTAGAAGTTCAACCAGTTCAGGACGGAAACTATCAAGATCTTTGAATTTGCCAAGTTTGATCGTCGGGAATGGTTTTGGTTTTCTTTTCAATTGCTCCTTTACCTGGTCAATGTGATTTTCATAAATATGCACATCACCAAAAGTATGTACAAATTCCCCCGGTTTGTAACCCAAAATTTTGGCCAGAATAATTGTCAGAAGAGCATAGCTTGCTATATTAAATGGTACTCCTAGAAAAACATCAGCGCTTCTTTGGTATAGTTGCAAATTTAATCTATTATTCTTGATATTCACCTGATACATATTGTGGCAAATCGGAAAGTAAGACGTATCTTCCTTAGTTGCCATTGTGTATAGGTATTCAGGATTCCAGGAATTTACAATCGTGTTGTGAGCAAAAGGATCATCCGTAAGTTCCTGAATAACCCATTTTAGCTGGTCAATGGTGCGCCCTGAGCGGGTGGGCCAGCAGCGCCACAATTCTCCATAAATTCTTGGCAAATTCCCCCACTCTTTGGCAAATTTATTGTCTTCTGCGATTTTCTGAATAAACTCCTCCTTTGTTAAAACTTGATTCTTACTTCTTAATTCTTGCTTCTTCGCAAAAATCTTGTACGGGTAATCATCCCAGATATGGACATTGTTATCGACCAGATATTTTATATTGGAGTTGCCAGACATGAACCAATAAAGCTCGTGAAGTACTCCCTTCCAGTAGACTTTTTTCGTAGTTAAAAGAGGAAAACCTTCTGATAGATCAAACCTAATTTGACGACCAAAAACGCCGTAAGAACTTACTCCTGTCCCACGATCATAATTCTTGTCCCCGTTTTTGAGGATGTCCTTAAGAAGATCCAAATATTGGTGTTCGGGATGAATTGACTTCGTCATAATACGTACCAATACTACCAATAATACAGTGAGCAATCAAGAGTTATCTAATTTGACTTCTATTTATATAGATTATATTATTACTATCAAAACATAATCTATGTCTTCGGCAATTACTTTTAAAAACACAGGTTATAAAATCGGCAATAAAACTATTCTTGAAAATGTAAACTTAAATATCCCAAAAGGCAGCATAACCGGAATCCTTGGACCAAATGGCGCCGGCAAGACAACTCTTCTTTCACTCATCAACGGCCTTCGCAATCACACAACAGGCGAAGTAACAGTTCTCGGTGAAAAACTACCTCTTAGTTCCAGTCTCAGAAAACGGATTGGAGTAGTTCTTCAGGAAACAGCGCTTTATGAAGAATTAACAACTTTTGAAAATCTGGAATTTTCAGCCAGTCTGTATGATGTCAAAAACGCGAAAGAAAGAATCAATAAGATTCTGGCTCTTCTTAAATTATCTGACCGCAAAGATCAAATTGTCAGCACTCTTTCGGGAGGACTTAAGCGCCGAGTTGCAATTGCCAGATCGCTGATTCATGATCCTGAGCTTTTGATAGTTGATGAGCCCACACTTGGAGTTGACGTCGAGGCGAGACATGCTATCTGGTCCCACCTGAGAGTTCTTAAATCAAAAGGCAGGACAATAGTTGTCGCGACAAATTATCTGGACGAAGCGCAGGCACTATGCGATACTGTCGCGGTGCTTAAAAAAGGCAAACTTGTAATAGTTGAAACGCCTGAAAAGCTAGTTTCTAAAACAGGAACCTGCATCGACATCCAATGCTCAATCCAAACGGGCAAAGAAGTATCAAGTGCCCTTAAAAAAACAAAAAGTATTGTCAGGATTGACCCGACTCCGAGCGGATTATCAATATTTCTCAAAGGCTCAACAGTTCCGAAAGAGATTATGAAAACCCTTTTGTCCCAACCAAAAATTGAAGGGATTCTGACCCGCGCGCCGGACCTGGCCGAAGTGTTTAAAGCCCTAAAGGAAAAAGCATGAAAAGAGCAATAAATGTGATACTGAGCTCCGCTCGGGTAGAATTTATCAGACTCAAACGCTCCCCTCTTCTAGTATTTTTGACCATAACGCAGGCAATCACTTTCATGCTATTGGTCAATTTTTTCGGCATGACCGGAGCTTTTGCACCAACGGCTGTAGTTGATTATGACAAGAGTGATTTTTCTAAAAGCTTTATTGAGACACTCAAAAACGCCCACCACTCATTTGCTATTCAGATGATGGAAAAAGATAGCGCGGTTGCAGAATTTAACAAAGGAAAAATTGTCGCGATTATCCAAATCCCCAAAGGTTTCTCGGCTGTTATCAAGTCCGGCCACAGCGTTGATATCAAAGTCGCTGTTAACAATATTGATACCGATATGACAGCTGATATTGAGAGAGCTCTTCCGGCAGCTATTACCCAATTTGGCAACAAACATAAGTTTTCACTTATTCACGTCAGAGCGGTCGAACATGATCTGATTCCTCATGACACCGGATTTATTGAATATATGGTAATTAGCGCCTTTATTTTGAACGCCTTTATTATCAGCGGTATCCTTGCAGCTACTTCAGTTGCCCGTGAGTTTGAGGAGAGCACAATTAATCATCTTTTAATGGCACCTGTTAATACTATTTTTTCACTTCTCGGGCGTGTTCTGGTAACCGGCGGATTTAGCGCGATCTTAATTCTTCTGACTATGCCGGTTGTTTTGCGTCTTTACGGGATTACCCCGCTTGACCCGCTAACAATTGGGCTCGTAATTATCCTCGGGGTTATTACTTTTTCCATTCTCGCTGTTGCTCTTGGCGCGGCTGTTAAGAAAAGTTTTCCTGTTGTTTCTCTCATTTTTGGATTGTCTCTTCCTATTTTCATCAATAGCGGCTCGTATGAGCCGGAGCGGCTGGATGGAAATCTGATCTGGGCAACAGCTCATCTGAATCCTGTTTATTACTTGGTGGGAATAATGCAAAACGCTGTCTGGGGATTTAAAGTAACTCCTGAGCCGATTTGGATTTTATATGTAGCAACTTTTGGTTGGATGGTTCTTGGACTTTTTCTCAGCCGGTTTTTCCTTAAAAGGAGGCTTTCTGTATGATTAGAGCGCTTTTTGCAATTGTGAAGCTAGATCTTTCGCTTTGGAGAAGAATGCCTTTTGCAATTTTTGCAGCGCTTGTGCCGCCAATTGGCATGACCCTGGTTATCGTCATTCTCTCTCTAGCGGTTCTGCAGCAGCCAGTTGCTCTTGTTATTGAAGGAAAAGGACCGAATACCGAAAAAATGCAGAAACTGATCGAAGCAGACACAGACGCCTATATCCTGACGACCACTGATCAAAAAACAGCTCAAAAAATGCTTGATAGTCTGCAAGTCGCTGCTGTCATCACAATTCCCAAAGACTTTGAAAAAAAAGCAGCAGAAGTCCCTATGGCATTAGCGCATATAAGCTTTGAGGGAAAAGTAAAAAGTGTCCCGGCAGAAATAGACTATACGCTTTTTAACGCAAACATTGATTTCTCTGACGATGTCAGACGCAGCGTTGACAGATCAGCTGCCAAATTTGACGCCCCTCATCTTGGTGGCGAAGACGAAGAGGGAGAAATAGAGGCTGAATCTGCTGTATTAGGACAACCGGCAGAAGTTGAAGATAAAGAGGAAATTGCGGAAGAGTTGCGGGCTATGAAAAGAAAAAATCCCTATAGAATAAATATAGAAAAATACAATCTGCGAGAAACAGATGTTGACTGGTTTAATTACCAAGTCATTCCTGTCCTCATCCTTCTTATCATCAACGTTTCGCTTATGGGAACCGCGCTCATTTGCGCAACCGACATCGAGCGCAAAACAGCGCGTTTCCTTGTTCTTTCCCCTCAGAGGTCATGGATTTTGGTCGCTGGCAGACTTCTGTCCGGAACAATCGCCTCAATTATAGTTCTTATACCATCCATTGCTATAGCCGTTTTGGCTGGCGTTATCAAGCCCCCACCCGGTCACTGGCCAGCGCTCGCTGCTATTTTCCTGGCAACAGCGGTCTGTGCGTCAGGAATTGGCGCTTTTCTGGGATCTGTTATGAAAGGCTCACGCTCAATTGCCATGAGCGCGTCAACCATAAGTTCCTATATGTTTTTCCTGGGAGGCGGATTTACAACAATTCCTTTCCTTCCCCACTGGCTTCAGGATATCAGTGCTTTCATTCCCTTCCGTTACGCGATTGATGGGATGCGCGAAGCACTTTTCTACGCAACACTTGATGAAATCCCCAAAAACCTGACAATTCTTTGCCTAACGGCGATACTTACAGTCCTCCTCGGCTCGTACTCAGTCCGAAAGGCGTGGAGTGATTAGAGCATAAATAACATTGACATTCCAATTAGTAATTGAAATACTGAATTTACATGAACAAAGAGGAGTCTCCGCCTACGATAAATGAGACTCTTACCCCTTTACCTCAGGAGGCTAAGCTACAAAATAAATCGAAAAAATTTCCAAACAATCTTATTCTTATAATTATTGCTTTTGCTCTAAGCTACATAACAGTTTACATATTAGGAAGTGTGGCACCTACCCAACCTTCTGGAATTGGACTAGGACTTGTTTATATTTTGGGGCCATCTTTATTTGGAATAATATCAATTACACTTTTTTACATAAAATACAGGCACAATATGCCAACTGTTACAAATAAAGTAAAATGTCCAATAATTATTGAGGTTATTGGAATGGCAGCTGGGTATATTTTTGCATTTTTTACTCTGCCGGCAGTGCTTGATATATTGTTTTGGGATATTTTTAAAGAAATCGCTGGCGTCATTTTTGGTGTATTTGTACATTTCGTACTCTTAACTTATATTGGGTTTCTGCTAGCACGTCAAGTATATAAGTACATAAATTATTAGAATAATTCAGAGGCACTAAACCTGCTTCTCTTTCTTCGTGGTAGTAACTCTTCCCCCTTGCCATTGGCCGCGGTACATATTACCTCCGCCTGAGACTTCTGAGAACTGTATGTGAACAATCCGCGCGCCGAGTTCGATAGTAACTGGAACCGGTCCTTCGTTTTTGAGACCAAAGTTCAATCCCCCACTATAGCCCGGCGGGACATTGCCTGTGCGGATGAATAAACCACTTCGATAAGTGGTAGAGCGAGGTGTAATACTTGCAGTTAGATTGTCGGGCATGTTAACTGATTCTATCGTCTTTATCAAAAAAAACTCTCCCGGCTTAATTACAATTTTTTGTTCTTTGTTCTTAGTTCTTGGAAAACCGTTCTCCGAAGAACTAAGATCTAAGACCTTTGAACCATTCTTAGCTCTTTGCTCTTTGTATTTCGCGATTAGCGAAACTTCGGCCGTGTGCCTTTCTGTGACTCCCAAGAAAGCTTTTCCTGAAATCTTGTAGACTTCCCCAAGCCGCAAGTCAAACCCCGCGCCTTCCGGATTGGTCAGTTCCCGCTCTGACAAATTCTCAACAAGCTTTTTTGTTTTAACTAGCTTTAATAATTGCTTAGGTCCTAAAACCATAAATTAATAATCCAATACTACCAATAACCCACTAAGCAAATCAATAGTGAATTTAAGACTTAATTAAAGACTTAATTTCAAATGTAAATAATCAGAAATGTTGACAATGGTTATTTGCTGTGATGTAATATATATATATATATATATATTTGGAATTTATGGAGAAATTTTTAAGGAGAAAAATGCAGCATTTTACCCAAAAAGGCTTCACTCTTGTTGAGCTTCTGATTGTTATAGCAGTTCTTGGAGTACTTGCAGTTGGCCTAATCTTGGCAATTAATCCAGGAGATAAAATAAAAGCTGCAAATGATTCAAATGTATTAACCGATATTAGCACACTTGCAAAAGCATCTAGCTCATATGCAATATCCCATAACGGAAACTACCCTACAACGCTTGCGGCACTAACAACTTCTGGCGAACTAAAAGCTTTACCCACTGCTCCTTCGGGTTATACAGCCTACGCTTTGACAGTCAGTGGTGCCAATATCTACCTAACCGGTGAACTTAAATCCAAAAAATATTCTGCGGCTCCAAGAGCACTATATAATACATCAAACGGGAAACTATGCCAGACAACAGCAACGACAACTGTCTGTCCATAGATTTATCTATCATCTTGACGGCTTTGATTTTTAATGGAATAATAAAATGGTGAAAGTAAAAAAACAAACAACCTACAATTCTTTAATAATTTTAATAATTTTTTTGCTTATTGTTGTAGCAATATTAAGTTTTACCATAGTCAATATCTCAAGGCAGATTGATGTACCCGATAGCAAAACAGATACTCAATCTTTTACCAAAACTCCGCCAGCCAGTAGCTTATCCACTAAGGCAAGCAATTTAGTCGAGTTTACTCATCCTATTGTTAAATATAGCCTAGATTTCCCTTCTGTCTGGAAGCCATTAATTTACAAGTCTATCGCCGGACAAGCAGTTGTTCCTTATGATGATCTTGTTATCTTCAGCCCTGATTACCAGCAGGAAACAATCCCGGATACGACAACACAGATCCATACTGGCGCCTCAATCCTCGTTCGCGTCACAGAAACCCATTATGATAATATTGAGAAAAAGTTTGCTGAAAACGCAATAGCCCAAAAAATTGCCAGAAACGTAACTAAAATAAATATTAATGGAACAACTGCAATCCAATACGATTACTCTACAAATGGCGAAAATGCAACCAACGTTACTTTTACCAAAAATGGATTATGGTATCTGGTAAAATTCCAATACAAAGATGAAGAAACAAAAAGACAATATTTAAGTGTGTTTCAAGATTTACTAAACTCTCTCAAGCTTAAATAATTAGACACCGGATAGTTTTGAAATTATATCTCCGGTTACTTCTTCAACAGGACGTGCTCCGTTTATTATTTTAAACTCCTCAGGAAATTCTTTGAGAAGCCAATCATATCCCTCTTTTGCTTTCAGGATTTTTTGCTTCTCTTCATAAATCTCCTTCTCGTGCGGTTTTTTAGACAGTCTGTCCATGGCCCTCAAGACAGGAATATCAAGGTAAATTGTGATATCAGGCGCAATAAATTGGTGATACATAGATAGTATGCTTTGTGAGACCAGAATATATTTAGCAGTATTGTCGTCAAAATCCTGCTCCAGATCCAAAACTCCATAAGGAACGGCCGACCAGAAGCAACGGTCTGAAATCACAATCTTTCCGGCTTTAAGCGATGGTTCAATCAATTCCGCGTGATGCATTCCGCGGTCTGCTGAAAATAAATATTGTATCGCGACAGAGGGCACTTTCGTCTTGCCGTTGAGAATTTTTTGAATCAGCTCTCCGATCAAACCTTCATCTTTTCGGGGTTCACGCGTGCGGACAACTTCCTTCCCCTGCTTTTTGAAATACTCATAAAGCTTTTCAATCTGCGTGGTCTTACCTGATCCGTCAATTCCCTCAAGTACAATATACTGTCCCGGGTAGGGATTGCGTCTGAAATCAATGTCTAGCTCTAGGTGATACTTCATGTTTTAAATTTCAAATAACTACCAATTTCAAATATCCAATTTCCAATAATTTACATTTAGCATTTGAAATTTGACATTGGAAATTTGAAATTCATTATTTCTCCTCATGTATCCTGCTCTCTTCCGGTCCTTTTTGAAATTTATATTTTGCATCTTTTTTGCTGGTGTATGGAGTTATTGAGGGACTTGAGAGTTCTTCAAATGTCATCGCGCAGATTCTCATCCCAACAGTTAACTTTATTGCCATCCGCCCGAGATTGCCAAGTTCAAGAACAGGATTTCCATCCCAACCTGGATCAAAAATAGATGCTGTTGAGTGCACAACTAAACCCAGGCGGCCAAGTGAAGAACGTCCTTCAAGACGCCCCATCAAATCCGCCGGAATCTTAACCGACTCCAAAGTAACCGCCAAAACAAATTCCCCTGGTTGCATAACAAAACTACCGTCTTTTCCAGCCTTTATGACTTTGGTAATTTCATTGCTGTAATCTTTTTTGGAAGGATCGATATACGCGTGCTGGCTATGATCAAATACCCGGAAATTATTTCCAAGTCTCAAATCAATTGAACAGGATCCGAGTTGAGTGGATAAATCCGGAGTTGGCTTAATAACAATACGCTTGCTCTGTAGAGCTTTTTTAATATCCTGATCCGATAAAACCATAACGAAAGTTTAGCATGTCGGATCCCTTGACACAACTAGGTTTCTTATCTACGATTAATGTAAATGAAAAATGGTAAGAAACATCTTTTTCTGGGATTTTTTTTGGCACTTCTTTTAGTTAGTGCCCTGGCCATTGCAAATATTAAACAGCCCCAGGAGACCCGCACGCACGCAGCCGCCGGAACAACTACCTTAAAGCTCACTCCGGCATCAGCATCCAAACAAGTCGGTGACACAATTTCACTCGATATTATGGTTGACCCCGGTGAGAATCTCGTATCGTTTGTAAAATTCCAAGTTACATTTGATCCAACCAAATTAGCACTGGTAACAGCAGATCCTTTTACTTTAAATACCACAGATTTCCCTGTAAAAGTTGAGGGTCCGGTAACGAATGCCGAAAGCATTGGTGAATCCGTTTCCATAGGCGCTGACCCTACAAAAGTGATTCAGCAAGTTACCAAAGTAGGAACTCTCCATTTCAAAGCAGTTGGCGGGACAAATAACACCCCCACGATGATTGCATTTAGCAATATTAGCCAAGCGCTTTCCGCGGGAACCAATGATGCGGCAAGAATTAATGTACTCTCCGGCACAACGCCAGCGGCTATTACAATTGGAGGAACTTCCAATCTTTCCCCGACCGTAGTTGTTGATCCCTGCCCTGCTTTTTGCCCTTCCATAACCCCGGGCCAACAGGTACAGGGTCGACAGCCACTTTTACAATTTTACTGCATGGGGTAGGTGCTGCGGGAGATAACCCAAATCCAAGCGGCAACAGTCTGAGTAATAAAGCGCCCCTGCATCCGCAAAGAAATCTTACTGTTTGGTTTTTCAATACACGCAATCAACTTGTTGCAAGCATCTCAGGAGCTATAAATTTTGACGCGTCCAGCGGCGCATTTAAGGGCAGTATTGATTTGGGACCCGATTTAAGAGATGGGAACTATAGTGTAAAGGTAAAAACAGATCGGTATCTGCGAAAGTTAGTTCCGGGCGCTCAAAAAATAGCATTGCTTAAAGACAATTCTATTACCCAAGTAGCGCTTGTTGCCGGAGACACCAATGGTGATAATTTGGTTAACATACTTGACTACAATGCATTTATCGACTGCGGCTATGGCGCTTTAAATCCGCTACCGCTTGATGATGCAAATTCTATTTTTAATAAGCGAGTCTGCCAAGTTCATACCCCTGCTATAAATATTGATGTTAATGACAATGGGATTATTGACAGCACCGACTATAATCTTTTTCTCCGTGAACTCTCGGTCCAAAGCGGGGATTAAACTTAACCCTTGACAGGGCTCTCCTTTATTCACTATGCTAAATATGGATTTATGTCTTTTTTCAAAAAGAATCCTCTTCTTAAGTTGGGGCTTTTAGCCCTTGTTTTGGTTGGTTTGCCTGCCGCAGTGTTCTTGTCCCAAAAACAAGCCGAGAACAGATCCCGTGCCAGCGCATCAACCACGCTCTACTTTACCCCCAGCACAACTACTTCAAGTCCTTTGCAGAAAAATGTCGGCGAGACTGTTGCTTTTGATGTAATGATAAACCCTGGAAACAATCTTGCCGCCTTGGTAAAGCTTGAAATTGATTGGGACGGCGCAAAGCTTCAACCAGTAGGAAACGCTTTTGTTCAAAACGTTACTAGCATGCCCATAATCGTAGAGGGACCGATACTGACCAACGGAAAACTTCTTATTACACTATCAAATGGTTCAGATCCGACCAAGGCACTGGGCCAAATTTCCAGAATCGGAACAATTACCTTTACCGCCGCCGCCCCAACAGGTTCAACGCCAACAGTTCTATCTTTTGGCTCAAGAGCGCAGGTATTATCAGTATCCTCAACTAACACGTATAACGAAAATGTTTTATCAACTACAACACCTGCAAGCATTATTATTCCAGGAAGTAACGTCACGCCAACAATCTCTCCTACCCCGCCTACTTCATGCGCCAGTAGCCCGAGTGAAACCATGCTCATTATTGATAAGTCCGGAAGCATGAGTGTTGCGGCAGATGTTAATAAAATTACTCAAGCAAAAGCGGCTGCAAAAAGTTTTGTAGATATAATTGCCCGGGATACTCAAAACACCATTGGTTTGGTTTCGTATGAGAATACAGCAACAGTTAATAGTCCTTTAACCACTGACTATTCGTCTGTTAAAAGTCAAATTGATACATTAACCGCAATCGGAAGCACATGTACGGAATGCGGGATAATCAAGGCAAATCAGGAAATCGCGAGAAGCACTTCTTCAAAGAAAAAAGTGGTTGTTCTTTTGACGGATGGCATAGCCAATTTCGTTGAAGGAAACACCAACCAGGTTGCTCCATCTATTGCAGAGCAAAGAGCGATTGCGGCTGCTGTAGCAGGACATAATGCCGACGGAACTGTATTTTACACCATTGGCCTTGGAAGTCAGATAAACGCGGCCTTCCTTCAGCAGATTGCCGAATCAACAGGGGGGAAATATTACGCAAGTCCGACCGGTGATCAACTAAATACAATCTATAATCAGATTTCAGAAATCTCGGGCAAAGGCTCAGTCAGTGGATCTGTTTTTAATGATGCTAATAATAACGCAGCTTTTGATTCAAACGAAGCAAAGCTCTCAGGTTGGACTTTACAGCTCCTGGCAGCAGGATCTACAACTCCTCAAACATTCACAAGCGATGCAAATGGATTTAACATCACAGGACTTTGTAATGGCACCTATACCTTAAAAGAAATTGTTCAGAACGGCTGGAGACAGACCTTACCGGCTGATCCAAATGGATACCAAATTATAATTAACAATGGCGGCGCTATAACAAATAAGAATTTTGGCAATAAGCAGGGAAACACCTGTGCTGATGGAATAGACAACAACGGCAATAACTTTATAGATATAGCAGATCCTATTTGCCACACTGATGGAAATAAAAATAATCCCGACTCTTATGATCCGAATCTGCCTGAGCGTAACGGTAACACCTGCGCCGATGGGATAGACAACAACGGCAATAACCTAATTGATGGCCTGGATCCAATCTGTCACACAGATGGTAACCCTAACAATCCCAATTCATATGACCCCAACCGGCCTGAGACAGGAAACACCTGTGCTGATGGAATTGATAATAATGGGAACAACTTCATAGACATTGCAGACCCCATATGTCATACCGATGGTAACCGCAATAACCCTAACTCCTATGATCCAAATCTTCCAGAGCGCAATGGGAATACATGCTCAGACGGAATAGATAACAATAATAATAATCTAATAGATGGCTTGGATCCTATCTGTCACACAGGCGGGATTATCACCAATCCATATAATCCTGATCTTCCGGAAAATGGCGGAACCGGAACAAATTTGAATTTGACAGTACTTCTTCACGGCATAGGCTCAGCCGGTGACAACGCTACAACTCTCAACAGCGAGAGCAACAAAAACCCACTTCATGCAACAAGAAGTGCACAAGTATCGATCTACAATACCGCAAATCAATTGATATCAAGCGCGTCAGGGGTAATAAGATATGCAAGCGCGTCAGGAGACTTCAGGGGAACAGTTGTGACGAGAACTCCCTTAGCTGCCGGTAATTACAATATCCGCGTGCGGAGCAGTCAGCATCTTACACGTCTCATACCGGGAATACAAACGATTGTGAGTGCGGGAACCAACCAACTTCCGCCTGCTAGCCTTGTGGCTGGGGATGTGAACGATGACAACAAGTTAAATATTCTTGATTACAATCTTCTAATTGGCTGCAACAGTATTGAGCCTGATCCATTATGCACAGGCATTCTCCGAATCCAGACCGACCTTGATGATAACGGGATAATTGATATTGAAGATTACAACTTATTCCTCAGAGAGCTTTCCAGTCAGCCGGGAGAGTAATTTTGTAAAATTCCAACTTGACAAAAGATTGCATTTCCATAGATACTTATAAAGTATAACGATGAGCAATACAAGAAATAGATTATTACTACTGGGCGGCATGCTTGTTCTTTTGGTGATTGGAATTCCAGCTATAATTTTTCTCACTCAGCAAAGACAAGAAACGCGCTCCCGTGCTTCTGCATCAACTACACTCTACCTTACTCCATCATCTTCTGCATCAGCTCCCATAAACAAAACTATTGGCCAGACAGTTGCTTTTGATGTTATGCTAAACCCCGGCAACAATTTGCCGGCATTTGTTAAATTGGATCTGCTCTACGATAGCACCAAATACGAGCCCGTTCAACCAGCCTCTTTTGTAGTAAATACCGACGCGTTTCCTCAAACATTTGAAGGCCCAATAATCAATAATGGTGAGTATCTCATCTCTCTTTCTGTAGGCGCAGATCCTACCAAAGCAATACGCGCCGTTACCAGAGTTGGAACCCTAACCTTTACAACCAAGACTCCAACCTCAACTCCCACGCAAATCTCCTTTGGACCGAGATCTCAAGTCCTATCAGTTGCGTCAACCAATCAAGCAAGCGAAAACGTTTTATCCACTACCACACCGGGCTTTCTGACAATTTCGGGAATCGCCACCCCTACCCCCATACGTAAAGGCGGAGATGGTGGTAACGCGGGCAAAGGCGGAGGCGCTTGTGGTAGTCTGGGCAATAATGGTAGCATTGGCAGCGCTTCAACCGGAGGAACCGGGGGCACAGGTGGAACTGGATGTAGCGGAGGAACCTTAACTGGCAACACTGGTGGCATTGGAGGAGTTGGAGGTCTTGGAAGTAGCAGCGGTCCTGGAAATCCTGGCCAGAATGGCAGACCAGGACAGGGAACTGGCGCGGGCGGTGGTGGCGGCGCGGGCGGTGGTGGGGCACCCGGTCAGCCCGGCGGACGCGGCGGCGATGGAGGAACTGGATGCAATGGCGTTCCCGGACAACCTGGATTGCCGGGAGAAGCTGCGCCAAATGCAAGCACAGGCGGAAAAGGCGGCCGTGGTGGTGAAGGAGGCACAGCTTGTGTTACCACACCAACACCTACGCCAACTTCAGGACCAGTAAACACCACTCTTACTTGTTCTTCAACCTCTGTTGTTCTAAGCGATCTTATGCGGTCTATTGATGTCACATTGAAAAATACTTCAGGAGTAGGAATAGCTGGCAAAACAGTAAACTGGACGTCAAGTTCTGCTGTATCATTCTCCCCTCCCACCTCGCAAACTAACTCCGCCGGTGTAGGCATAACCAGTGCGGGAGTTACTAATTTAAGTACTCCCTCGTTTACTGGAATCATAACTGCGCGCTTTCCCGGTGACGCTACATTAGCCGCTTCGTCTTGCACGATACCTGTTAGCTATACAGCGCCGACTGCCACCCCTACTCCAACCAGAATTCCAACCCCAACCCCTACTTCCGCGCCTAACTCGACCAGGCTATCTCTCACAGTATTTATGCACGGAATTGGTAACAGCGGAGATAATGCAAATCCAACCAGCTTTAGCTTAAGCAATAAAACTCCACTGCATACAACACGGGCGGTAACTGTCCAGATTTTCAATACGCTCAATCAGCTTACTTTATCAAAAACCAGCAATATTGTTTATGCCAGCAGCAGCGGTAGCTTTAGAGGAACAGTGGACCTGGCAAATCTACTCGCACTAAGCGGTTCTTATACCGTAAAGATTCAGTCCCCAACTCATTTAAGACGTCTTGTTCCTGGAATACAAACCCTAACAGTTGGTCAAACTCATAATCTAGAAGCAGTATCCCTAATAGCAGGAGATGTAAACTCAGATAACGCACTTAATATCCTTGATTATAACTTGATTACTGGCTGCTACAGCGATATCGCGCCTGCTGTATCGTGCACTGCGGACAACAAGTTACTTACCGACCTAAATGACGATGGAGCTGTAAACCAATTTGATTACAATCTTTTCCTGCGCGAAATAACAGTCCAGAATGGACAGTAAAACCTGCCCGAATTTGCTACAATAGTTGCATGTCAAAAAAGCTGATTGCTATTCTGTTTATTTTTATCGCCGCAACATCTGCTCTCATATTTCTCAAGTTTATCTACCTGAAAGCCTCCCCTCTTCAATCAATACATGATATAGGATTGCAACCTACACCTATTCCTGAAGCCTCAATTTCCCTCTTTCCAGGCCTTTTGGTTGCAACCGCCAGCCAAAGCGCTCAAATAAATGTGGCAGTAAATTCCAATCTTGCTGATAACAGCTCTAAGCTAATTCAATTTGAGCTAAGCTACGAACCTACTGCCTTATATTATGTAAAGGTAGTCCCGGGAGATTACTTAATAAATCCGGAAGTCGTTTTGAATAATATTGATATCAGAACCGGCCGGATATCCTATGCAATTAAAGGAGACTCTTCAAATCCAAATTCAAATATAGTAGCTGTAGTTAATTTTAATATTGCAAACTACGGCATTCATAAGGAAACGGAGATTTCTTTTCTTCCCAAAACATTGATCAGGCAAGGTGAGGAAAAAATTAACTTAAAAGCAGCAAGTGGAGCAAAAATTATTCTAAAACCTTTGTTTTTCATTCCACCGGCAAGTCCCTCAGCAGCTGTAGTTAGATGAAACTAAATTTCCTCCACCTTCCAACTATCCTGAGAATGTGTTACGAAGACCCCAACAACCGGTACATACGGTCCAACCATATCCTGGATAAGAGCGGCTGCCTTTCTGACATCTTCTATATGTTTGGCATCATCAACCGGATGTCCGGCGCATTCCTGGTGTCCGCTTACCAAAATACCTTTGGACTTATGATTTTTAATAGATACGTCAATTTTACCCCTCAGATCATAGCGCAGCTCATCTGTCAGAATGTTTGCCAGAATCCCCACTTCCCCAGCCTCAGTGATGGTATCCGCATAAAGTGCACCGAATTTTTTCTTGCCAAAATCAGAAAGCGGCTGCTGCACTCGTCCATCCATACAACCGATAATTGTGAAAAATGTTTCGTCTATATTGGCCATTGTTTAATAATAACATATCTATCAAACCACTTCTCCCTCAATTACCTGTCTTTTTGCATGCTGCTTGAGGATATCGAGGTTTTTGAGGTTGGCATGATGGAAAAAATCGACAAAATCTCCAATAACCGGTACCAAACCTATGAAAAAGTTAGTCATTATGTTTGAAAGCATTTTGGAGATAGCAGAAGCAGGCAAGCGCATTTGAAGACCAATCCAGACAAGGTATAGTGACAAAAATGACACTAAGAAATCCCCCACAACCGGAATGAGACCAAATATCCCGTTCATCCCAAACCTGAATTTAAGAAATTTGAATTTCCCATCAAGAAAATTTGCCATAACTTCAGCGGTTTTCAAATGATTATCCATAAAAGAAGTATAACTTGAGAATTTGAGAATTGTGTAATAAAATTCGGGGAATTTATACTTTAATTTCCTGCTTAATGCCGGCTCTTTCTTTTACATCAGCCATTTTTGCTCTTAATTCTTCCAAAGTTACTTCTCTGTGTTGAGCTGAGGACTCCTTATAACGCCCGCTTAATATAGTCCTACCCTCATCGATTTTAATTGAATCTGCGCCGGGGAACCATTGGCTTACCGCAGGCGAATCAAGAAGTCTTCTGGCGCGCCCATTTGTATCGTCCCTATGAAGATCTACATTCTCCGAGTCGGCTTCCTTCGCTTGCGCTTCAATTAATGCATCAAACATTCCGACAGCATCGCCAACTTCAAGACTTTCGTATTTAGGCTTAGGATCGGGACCAGTTTCTCCTCTCAGCCCTCTCCATATCCTTCCCAACAAACTTCCTCCTCTTGGGGACTCACCTGTGGACGCAGGAACCATATCTTCAACCATTGCGGGGGATTCTGATCTTCTCGGTTCTTGTATTTCTATATCACTTCCTTCGGCCATATTTTTATTGTATCGTATTGGAAGCTTTTGTCAACAACAATGTGGGTGCTAATAGAATCGAACTATTGACCTCTTTCTTATCAGGAAAGCGTTCTAGCCACTGAACTAAGCACCCGTTTTAGCTAATAGCACATGGCTAATAGCTTATAGATTATACCGTATAACTTCGTTTCTGACCATACGCTATATGCCATAAGCTATAGGCAAATGACGAAGTCATTCTACAAGGTCCGGCCTCCTGGGGTAGAGTTGATCACTTTCTAAGTTTTTTCTTATCAGTTGAATTTTTTTTGAAAATTAGGTTACCGGAAACATTCTTCCACTGGCCAGGCTGCATATCCACAGCCTTATCCAGCTCCTTCTCACTATGACCCGTAAAGTCAGCATCAATTTCGTGTTCGTTTATTATTTCTTTATCCATATTTAATTTAATGATGCGCAGTACTCTTTTCCGCCTTTCGTCCTCTACCTGATTTTACAATTCCCCTACCCAATAGAAAAAGAGCGCCACCAATTGCAACTGGCCATAATACACTTGCTGCTATTATCTCAGCAACTCCGTACACCATCAAACCCAGTCCCCCAACTTCTGCCGTTACACCCACAGCATCTCTTGGTCTGAAATTATTTTTTCCTCCGCGTTCTGCTGACATAATTTCCTCTTTCTAGGCAGCTTTTGCTAAATGCACAGGTCTTCCAGGTTTCATATCTCCTTTTAACTTTCTCCTCGCCCACTTGGATCCTTCAATTTGAATTTTATCAGAACCAGCCCAAGCACCGGTTGCAACAAGTGCCAAACCTGCCAAGGGAATTCCTGCAAGTAACGCAACTCCTGAAACAATAGCGGCAGGCTTACTAATACGGTAAGATGCTCTATTGTACGTATCAATAGGGCCAAGTACGCCCTCCTCCCCCGGTTTGGGTCTGGAGCTTTTCCAAAATGATTCAATTCTTCCTGCCATATTTTCCTTTCTTTGCCTAATCTTATAGATTAAACTATTTGGTTTAAAACTTTATTAAAGATTTGTAATAATTTAATATTATTTCTGCCGTTTTAGTCAAAATCCTACGGATTTTGAGAGGCGCGAAAGGGAGTCGAACCCTTGCATGGAAGTTTTGCAAACTCCTGCGTTAACCACTTCGCCACCGCGCCACGTAAAAATTTGCTTTGCAAATTAACGTGGCTGGAACGTTTAAATTTATGGAATAAATTTATTACGTTCTGCCATTCATCACAAAGCTTGTTAATTTTAGCACAGCCTCGCTAAAGAGGCAATCAGGACACAAAAAATCCCGCATAGTTGCGGGACGAGTTTGTTCTTACTTCTTATAATTGTCTCACAAGCCTCTTATGTTTTGTCCTACTCGCTCTCGCAGTCTTGATTGAAAATCGGTTACCCTCGCATCAAGCTCAGGTCCTGGTGTATTACCAGCTAAAAACCTTCTATGCCGAGTCAGAGACCGTTGCCATAAAACAGAATCGGCTTGCTCACGATTTTGAGCAGCAGTTGCAGAGGCAGCACTGTGTAAAAATTCAGCCAGATCAAAAGGTTTGTGCCGACTCAAAATTGGATAAGCTCGATGACCCCTTACCATTGTAGATGCCAAAACAATTACCTCTTGATCGCCCTTATCTCCTTTCATTGCTTCGACTAAATCTCTGGTTAACTCATTTACATTTAAAATTCCTGTCCCAAAGCCTTTAGATATATCGTCACATCTATCTGTTACCGTTTGAACAGACTTATTAATTCCTTCTCTGACCGCACTGTCATCACTTGAGAACTCATCAGCAAAGCTCATTAAATCCCCTTCTAAATCTGGATCTATTCCTTCTAACTCTCTATACGCCGTCATGAATGCAATTATACTACAGATTTGAGTCTTGTCAATCGTTTTGCCTGCCGTTATAGTCAAAACGCAAAAAATCCCGCAGTTGGTGCGGGATTGTTTGTTAATTTAAATACACTTTAAACTTTTAATTCTGCTTTGCAGAAAACCAAGATGTGGTAGGAGAGCGAGAGTAGAAATTGTTTTATCCTAAGTGACCTAACTAAGTGTTAGGTTGCTCCGATAAATCGGAGTTTGCGGATAAAACCAGACGCTACTCACTTCATCTGTTGCCACATTTTTCCGTGCAGCCATTAGCCAATAGCTATTAGCTATTTGCCATATGCTACTACGTTATATGTCTTCCCCTTTCCTTAAAAAAAAGAAAGGAGGTGATCCATCCCCAGCTTCGGCTAGGGATACCTTGTTACGACTTAAGCTTCATCGCCGAGCTTGGACTCTCCACTCAATACAAGAATGTTCGATCCACTCCCGACTTTGCTGCCTTGACGGGCGGTGTGTACAAGACCCGAGAACGTATTCACCGCGGCCTGCTGATCCGCGATTACTACCAATTCCGGCTTCATGGGGTCGGGTTGCAGACCCCAATCTGAACTGAGGCGAAATTTCAGAGATTAGCTTGCCGTTGCCGGCTTGCAGCTCGTTGTTATTCGCCATTGTAGGGTGTGTGTAGCCCAGGGCATAAGGGCCGTGCTGACTTGACGTCTTCCCCTCCTTCCTTCCCGATAAAATCGGGACAGTCTCGTAATGAATATTTAACATTACGACGGGGGTTGCGCTCGTTTCCCCACTTAAGGGAACACCTCACGGCACGAGCTGACGACAGCCATGCAGCACCTGTATTACCATCCTTGCGGATCTGCCAGTGTTTCCATAGGCTATAACACGGTAACATGTCAAGCCCTGGTAAGGTTTTTCGCTTCGTCTCGAATTAAACCACATGCTCCACTGGTTGTGCGGGTCCCCGTCAATTCCTTTGAGTTTTAGCCTTGCGGCCGTACTCCCCAGGCGGTCTGCTTAACGCGTTAGCTTGACACCACTGCCGATAAATCGGCAATAGCTAGCAGACATCGTTTACGGCTAGGACTACACAGGTATCTAATCTGTTTCGCTCCCCTAGCTTTCGTGCCTCAGCGTCAGGAAAATTCCAGGTACTTGCCTTCGCCCTTGGTGTTCCAGTTAATATCAACGCATTTCACTGCTACACTAACTGTTCCAGCTACCCCTGATCAATCCTCAATTCCATCAGTATCCCAACCAGCTCCAAGGTTAAGCCTTGGTATTTAAGATAAGACTTTATGGAACGCCTACGCACACTTTACGCCCAATAAATCCGGATAACGCTTGCCCCCTACGTATTACCGAGACTTCTGGCACGTAGTTAGTAGGGGCTTATTCTCTAAGCTGTGAACGGCTTAGCAAAAGGAGTTTACAACCCTAAGGCCTTCATCCTCCACGCGGCGTCGCTGCGGTCAGACTTTCGTCCATTGCCCAATATTCCTGGTTGCTGCCACCCGTAGGTGTACTGCCCGTGTCTCAGTGCAGTTGTGGCTGATCGACCTCTCAGTCCAGCTACCCGTCATCGCCTTGGTAAGCCATTACCTCACCAACTAGCTGATAGGACGCAGGCTCCTCCCTTGGCGGACCGTTAAGTCCTTTACTCTTGCGAGACTATGGAGAATTACCCCTCCTTTCGGTGGGCTATGCTCTACCTAGGGGTAGATTCCTACGCGTTACTCACCCGTCTGCCACTGATCCGTCTTGCGGCAGACCCGTTCGACTTGCATGCCTAAGGCACGCCGCCAGCGTTCATCCTGAGCCAGGATCAAACTCTCAAAAAAAATTATAGAAGTTTTAAGGCTTCTAAAATCCTGTGTCAGGTTATTCTTTTTTATCCAAACTTGCGTCGGGATAGAGGAAAAAACCTGATAAAAATTCCTACCACATCTTGATTACCAAACACCTTTTTCCCTTACAAAGATAGGTTGCTTGGTTCCTCCCTAGATTAAGGAGGTTTTAAAGTGTACTTAAATTATTAAAGTGCTCTTCGGTTCGCTTTGCTCTCTCAGAGTAAACTGCTCAGTCTAATGAAGTATGTAAAATAAAGACTTGTGCTGAGCTTGCCGAAGTACAAAAAATCCCGCCAAATGCGGGATCGGTGTCCAAAACATTTAAGCTAGGTCTTTACATACCTTTAGTATTATACTTGATTTTGAAAATCTGTCAACCCAGGAGTTCGAGGACTAGGTATATGAAGAAGGTGGAAGGCTAATTTTCAATTTTTAATTTTCAGTTTTCAATCAAATTACAATGACACGATTTTGAAAATTTAAACATTGAAGCATTCAATGAAAATTGTAAATTGAGAATTGAGAATTCGGAGCTTATTTACTCTTCCGTCTGAGGAACATTCCCCCAATTGCACTAGGTATCAGTCCAAACAAAGCTAAGCTTTCTGGTCCTGTATCAGGTGTTTTTGTTGCTTTGGTTGGTGGATAGACAGGCAATCCTCCTTTAGTTGTTGGTGGGTTAACTGTAGCGGGATTGGTTGGGAATCCACCTTTAGTTGTAGTTGGATTACCAGGATTTGTTGGATTGCTTGGATTACCAGGCTGTGTTGGGTTGCTAGGGTTGCTAGGATTGCTTGGCTGATCCGGATTGTTAGGGTTACCAGGGTTTGTAGGAGTAGGTGTTGGAACACCTTTCTCAATACAAACTGATGCATTATCTTGTCCTGTTTTGTTGTCTACTGTAATAATAGATTGGTTAACAACACAGACTATGTTCTGGTCACTTGGGAGCTTATCATTTCCTCTTACTTTAACTTTAACGAAAAAGTCGCGTGATTCATCCTTTGCCAGGGAGTCAATCTTGATTGTTAAGGTTTTTGAATTCTGATCAAATGTTCCACCCATACCTTCAACAAAGTCTACAAAATCAGGCAGGATATCTTTAACTACAACATTTTTAAGGGTATCACCTGTTGTATTTCTGACAGTGATCTTAAAGATAACTGTTTCACCACTTCTGTACTTTGCGTCAGATACTCCAAGGTTATCAACAAAAGCACCGCTTTGAGGATTCTTTACAGTTTTATTGATCTCAAACTGAGGAGTCTTAACACATGATTCTCCACCACCATAGATAGGCTGGCATTGATTTGTACCATAGTTAGTAGAAGCTGCAAAAGAGACTCCTGCTGAAAGAGCAAGAAGAGTAAGAGCTGTTACTGAGACTTTAAGTATTGATTTATTCATAGGTTGGTTAAACTTATAACTGATTACTTATAACTGATAACATTTCGTTATTGTTATTTGTTATGAGTTATCAGTCGTCATAACTTGTTATCTGTTATTAGTTATCAGTTGGAGAACTATAGCATACATTATAGGACCTTGTCAAGAGGCAAATCGTATCCAGGCCTATCATCTATAAGACACGAGGCTCAAATTAAGATTTTTAGCTTCTCAAAATCCTCCTTTATTAATTCCTTTAGCGGTGGGAAGCGGAGGGCCGCTGCGGGGTGAAGAGTTACCAAATACGTTCTCCCCTCCTGCTCAATGATTTTTCCATGCTCGGACTTAACCGGAATTTTATAACCCAGAACTCCCTGCACGGCTACATTTCCTAACAACACAATTATTTTAGGCTGGATAATGTCCAACTGAGCCATTAGATGGGTTCTACCATGAGCTATGTCTGATGGAAGCGGAGTTCCGCGATCCGGTAAATATTTTACAGGACTAGTAATAAATACGTCTTCTTCCCTGAGCCCCACTTCGCGGATCAAACCACGAAGTAACTGACCCGATCTTCCGATAAATGGCCTTCCGCTTGCCGCCTCCTTCTTCCCCGGCGCTTCCCCGATAAAAACAATGTCCGCATCAGGCCTCCCTTCCCCGGGAACGGGTAAGCCGCTTTTGCCGACTTTACAAAGTTTGCATTTCTCAATTTCTTTGGCAATTTTATCCAAGGATTTTTGTTTATTCATAATACTATTATAGTAAGTATTCTATCAAAGAATAAAGTAAAATAAATAGCCGCTTCAGATGCAAATTTTGATATAAAATTGCCATATTGCATTTCCCCAAAACTTCATATATTATTACATCTTAATAAGGATAAATTGTATAAATTATTATGCCTAAAAAGATGATTTTTCTCCAAATTAGACAATTTTTTTATACTACCTGATCTGCTCTTTTCGAAAGACTGTTGATATAACTTATGTCATATATTACCAAAACTCTACCAATTCCAAGCTTAAAATCAGGCTACTATACTCCTTTGCTGTTAAGTGAAAATCCAAGAGGTAAAAGCATTGAGGAGACAGCTAGCGATATTCATACACTTCTCACAAAAGTTTTTGATCGAAGACCAATACTGCGTCATGTCGTAGAGAAATACGGTTCAATGACCACCTATGAGATTTCTAGAGCTTATGCAAAAAACCCTCATATTTCAACAAACAAAACACGGCAAAATGAGTTTATAAAAGTATTTGAAGAAGAATGCGCGGCAATTCTAGGCTCAGTTGTCGCTCATAGCGCGGCAAAGCAGCTTACCAAGTGCTATTCCCTCTCTACCACTGAACACCACGCCCCGATAACCCATCCTAACTATCTAAACAGCAGTATGCAGGAATCAATCTACCAGGCAGATGAAGCAAACTTTGACTTAGAAAATATTATTGTGCTTGCGTGTTCTAATATCTCGTTTGATAATTATGCTATCCCAAGAGGATTGCTGTTCAATAGCTTTATAAATGGAAAAGCAAGCCTGAACCAGCTGGTCTTTTTCCCAAGAAACGTAAGACCATACCCAGTATATAATCACCCCGCTTACAACGATAAGTCTATTCAGGATGCAAAAATCCGCATCGATTCGTGGCTAAGAGAAAAAACTATAAAACCAAAAGACGCGGAAAAGCTATATTATCTGCTTGATGAAATCTATGGACAAAAAGATGTCTTAGCTCTTCCCTCCTTCTCTGACCAAATAACCAAAACCAACGCTCTTTTATGGCAAAAGCTTTTCGTAGACAGACGCGCTCCAAATATGGTTTATCTGGAACAGGAACGGATCATCAATAAGTTGATAATTAAGCATCATCTTTATGAATCAACTATAGTCAATAAAATTTTACTTGATCCTGCGCACCAGGAACTTCTTGAGAAGCATTTTGACGGAATTATGGGTGCTTTTTCTCTTGAAAAAAAATTGGGGACATATCTTTTCTGGGGAATGCCTGCGGGCCAACACTACCGCAAAAAGTTGTGGAAAGCTGGAAACAAACTGGTTGCGGATGACGGATCATATGAAGTTGAACTTACGCCTGAGGCAATTAAAAAAGCAATAGAGAACAAAGAATTAATTCCAAGCACTATGCTTTCATATATTATACTCAGTTTTTATTATGGCCTGCAGTTAAGAGGCGGCTACAATCAAACCACATATCTAACGCTTATGAAAAATGCTTTTGTTAATTTATGCCGCGATCTTAATGACGTTGAAAATTATAAGGCATGTGCTGGAGTTCCCACAAAGAGACTCTCAATGTACCGCCCGCTGCTTGCTTTTATTGAATCCGCAACTGGGGATCGCACAACTGCGACAAGCATAGATATTTTTCTCTATGGAGACAAAGATTCACTGGATATTATGAAACAAAATGCCAAGAATATTCCATTTAGACATGCATTCTACCGCGCTCTTCCAAGCATTTACCGGCTTGCTTATGGGGAACACGAACAGGATGAAAAGCTTCTTTCAGTAACTGAGAAAGAAATTAATGCCTTTACGGGCTTTGACAAAAAACTACTTACAATTGCCGCTATTTAGAAGGATTATTAAGATGCCTCACCGCTTCGTACAATACAATTCCTAACGAAACCATAACATTCAGACTTATATTTACCCCATACATCGGCAACTCGACAATCTGATCACTCATTTTGAGCACTTCTTCGGATACTCCGTCTGTCTCATGCCCGACAACTATCGCGACCGGGAATTTATATTCAACTTTATCATACGGCACAGCCCGCTTATCCAATTCCACAGAAATCACCTGCAAATCTTTAATCTTTAATCTTAAATCCTTAATCGCCTCTTTGGCAGTCGGAGAATAGCTCCAATTCACCCACTCTGTCGTATTGATTGAAGCTTTCTGGATTCTATGATTTGGTGGGGTTTCGGATCCTTCGCATAAAATCACCTTAGTTGCGGCAATTGCGTCAGCCAAGCGAAAAATAGCACCGATATTGTAAGTATCCAGGACATTGTCCAAAACTATATAAATCGGATTTTTCTTGAGCTTTTTTTTCTCCTCTTCGTTAATTGGTGAGTGCCTCAAATCCTTCGCTGCGAGCTTGATCATGAACGTATTATACTATAATTTATTCTACAACGAGCTCCGGCTCAGTCTTTCTGGCAAAATAAGAAACTGTCAATATTATCACTCCCCCAATAAGCATGTTCCATGTTATGCTCTCATTAAGAATCAATACCCCTAAAATAATTGCACCTATAACCTCAACATAGGAAAGAAGAGCAGCGGTTGATGCTTTTATTTTTTTGAGGGCAGAAAACCATAAAAGAAAAGCGCATATACCAATAATTACCGAATAAACGGATGATATAAATATTTGGCTTATTGTGGGTAGTGGTGTATTGATAAAAATAAAAGGTAAGAAAATAAATACGCCTAAAAAATTTTGATAAAAAATCATCTCTAATTTAGAGTAACGAATAAGCTGCTTTTTAAATAAAATAGTGCTAAAAGCTGATAACATAGCTGAGACAAGCATTGCGCTCATGCCGATAAAATCTTTATTTGTAAAAGAAAACTCTTTATCTGCAAAGACAATAATTATTCCTACAAAAGCTACTAGCAAAAGCAATAATTTTTGCTTAGTAATCCTTTCCTTTAATAGCAAGGCACTGAATACCACTGTAAATATGGGCCAAGTATAAAGAATGATAATCCCGTTACCGATAGAGGTGTGCATAAAACCAAATAACCAAAGAAATATCCGAGCTGAGGTTATTAACGAGAGAAAAATCGCCATTTTATTGGCAGTACTAAATAAGTTTTTACCTCTGTATATAAAATAAATCAACAAAACTAATGTGGGCACTGTTACTCTGAAAAATGACATTGTAGTTGCCGGAAGATTTATAAGTTTTACAAAAATACCGGCGCTTCCCCAAATCAAGGATGCAATTATTACTTCAAAATAAGGATTAATAAGCACAACTAATTATAGCATGCAATTTTTTTCTTTAATCCTTTTTCATCTTCCACAATGACCTTGGTACCAAAGTAAATGTCGGCAGATCAAAATCCATAATCCTTTTTAATAATCTGAATCTGCGTAAATCCCATTCATACAGAACATGTGAGAAACATAATCTGGGAAAACAAACAAGGAAATTGCTTGTTACCAAATAGTCTCCCAACTCCTGTAATTTGCCCAAGGCCTGCTCTCTATCCTTTATATAACAAAGAATTTCTGAGCATACAATAACATCAAAACGTCTATGTGGATCAAAATCTTCAAGGCTGGATGTATAGAATTTTGCCCCTTTCACATTCTTTCTGGCTTGCTCAACTGCAGCACTGCTCACATCTATCGCGGTGACATCATCAGATATCTGGGTCAGCATTTCTGTAAAATGCCCTTGCGCACAGCCAACTTCTAGAATTGACTGATGTGGCGCAAGCTGAATAAGAGAAAGCAATTGCTTGAAGGTCTTCTTACGGTATGGAAGATAACTTTTCCATGGATCTTCCTTCTTGTTTATTTTTTCTAAGTCGTAATAAACCTTTTCCTGTTCATTCATGATTAGATTCTAGCATAAAGTTTGACATAAATTTAATCTAATGAAATACTAAGGACATGCCCCTTCCCAAAGCATTTACCACTGTAACTCCTCTTTCTAAAGCTCTGGCTATGATTTTATTTATTGCGTTTCCATTCATTGGATTCTACATAGGAATGCAATATCAAAAGATGCTTACCTCGTCGCATTCTTTATCTTCAATCTCCCCTACCCAAGAAGTACCCTATCAAACAAAAGAGCTGTGTGAATCACAAACCGGCAAAGTTTGTGAATTTAGCATGTGTGACTATGCGCCGGGAGGAGTAAGTCTTGAGGAGGCATGTGGTGGAAAAATAAAAAAAGGATGGTATCCTATTTCCGAGACCATTAGTTCTCAGCCTACAATTCCCCAGGAATCATTTTGTGGTGGCATAGCAGGCAAGAAGTGTCCCACAGGCTATACTTGTCAGATTACCGACCGCTACCCTGATGCAGGAGGAAAGTGTGTAACTGCGCCTCCATTGCCAAATTGCACTCACCATGTTCCAATTGGTCAGACTGGAAGTATTCCTCCAAGCTATATCTACCCGACTCTCCCGCCTGGCGGAAGCTATTGTCCGGATACCAAGCCAGATCCACCAAATGATGGTGTAGCTTGCACCCAAGAAGCCAAGACCTGTTCTGATGGATCATACGTGAGTCGCACAGGTCCAAACTGCGAATTCGCTACGTGCCCGGGTAATTAATTTCCTTGACAACCATTCCCGCTGCGTGAAATACTGATTAGATGGATACTCAAACACCGACCACACCTAAATCTCAATCCCCTGCTCCAGCAACTTCCGAGCAGCCAAAGAAACCCTACGGCAGGAATTGGAGTAAGTTAATTTTAATTTATTTAGCTATTGGAGCAGTACTTTATGCTGGAGTTTACTATTTTGTATTGGCCAAACAAAGCTTAAACCCCTATTCGCAGCCAGTTAACAAAGCACATATTTCACCTAGCGCGGTATCAGATCCAGCTGCAAATTGGAAAACATATAAAGATTCTGATTTTACTTTTAACTATCCCCTGAACTGGACTTTGCAAAAGGAAACGTTAACATCTGTGTCTGACCCCAACCCAAATAGTAGCGATACCGCAGTTGTAAATTTTGATATCTCCAAAAGCTATAAAACAAATAATGACTATATAAATAGTGACTATATAAAATCTTTTAATCCCAAATATAAAAATGTCACGATAAATGGTTTGCCTGCAATTGCAGCAATACGAAGTGGTGGAGGCCAATCACTTTCATCTATTGCTTATTTTGTTGTTCACAACGGTCAGGGATATGAAATACGTTATGTTTTAAACTTAAATCTGAGTAAGCAAATAGATGCTAAGACAATTACTGACATAACTCAGCTGCCCCCGATTACTCCAGACATCCTCCAAACCTTCAAATTCACAGAAGCAAAACAAAATTTGCCAATACCAACTGTCAGCATCTCATCACCATATAAAACTATTCCAACGGGCAATACTTCTCCGTCTGGATCATTTGTAGTTGCCGAAGATAATACAAGAGGAAGTAATTTATTAACAGTTAAAAACGCGCAGGGAGCTGAGATTACAAATGATTTGTACCTTGATAACAAGGATGCGATTGGATATGGTGTGAAATTTGGCTGTCAATGCGGATTACACTTTAGAGGTTGGTTAAGCAATAAACAATTTGTTATATATATTAATAATGGTATCGGGGAAGAATATGAATATTTAGTTGACGCTCAAACAGGAAAGGTCAATGAATCAACATTTAGGAGAGTGAAATAAATTAACTGCTTTGGAGTTTTACATTTTTGCTTTCTTTCGCTTCCGAGCTCTTGTTAATTTCTTCAAGTTTCCATGCCGCGAAGTCGCACTTCGGATAGTTCGCACAGCCATAGAATTTGCGGCCTTTTCTGGTTTTGCGAATAATTACTTTCCCTCCGTCTTTTGGACACAAAACATTGGTCTCCTCAACAAAAGTTTTGGTGTATTTACATTCAGGAAATCTGCTGCATGAGAAAAATTTGCCAAATTTTCCGTGTCTTATCACAACCGGTGCACCGCACTCAGGACATTTTTCATCTGTTGCTTCTGTGGCTATCGCTACCCGCACCGATCCTTCTGCCTCCTCAACCGCTTTCTCAAAAGGCGTGTAAAAATCCTTCATCATCTTGACCCATTGTACTTTTCCGCTTGCAACATCATCCAGCTGTTCCTCCATCGAAGCGGTGAAGGGAATATCATCAATTGTTGAAAAATTGGCGACCAGAAAATCATTCACCGACATCCCAATTGGCGTGGGGACAAACTTTTTTTCAATCCGTTCAACATAAGCACGATCCACGAGGGTTGAAATAATGGAGGCATAAGTTGAAGGCCTGCCAATCCCCTTTTCCTCAAGAGTTCCGATAATTGACGCCTCATTGTATCTTGGAGGGGGAAGCGTTTCATGCTGCTCAAAACGCGCTTTAATTAGATCGAGTAACTCTTTTGCTAAAAATTTTGGCAATTGATTATCTTTAAGCGCCTGGGGATTTAACTTCAAAAATCCGTCAAAGACCAAAACCGAACCAGCTGCTTTAAGTCGATATTTCGGAACACTCGGAAAACTCGGTGTATCAGTGTTTCTGACTTTCTGATCATCAGATTGTCTGACAGACTGGATTTCTGAGTGTTCGGAGTTTTCTGAAATTGCATCAACTAAAACTGAAGTGGATTCGACAATAGCATCCGCCATCTGCGAGGACACTGCCCTCCTCCAAATCAAATCGTATAGCTTTGCATAATCTTTCCCGAGTTCATTCTGAACTATGAATTCTGAATTCTGAACCTTGGTGGGCCTGATTCCCTCATGGGCCTCCTGCGCGTTTTTCTGTTTGCCAGAAAAAATACGGGGTGCTTCGGGTAAGTATTTTTTCCCATATTCTTTTTCAACAAACGCTCTGAACTGGGAGATCGCGGCTTTTGAAATCGCTATTGAATCTGTTCTGTGATAAGTGATGAAGCCTTCTTCATAAAGTTTTTGGGCAAGACTCATCGTCCGTTTTCCGGGAAATCCAAAGCGCCTGGATGCCTCTTGCTGAAGAGTTGAAGTTGTAAAAACAGGTCCCGGACTTCTCTTTGCTTGTTTTTGCACAACATCTGAAACTGTGAAATTGTTCTTTTCAAGATCGCGGGTAATCTCCTGAGCCCTTTTTTCACTATCAATAGTTGTTCTTGTGACATTATATTCACCATCATAAAGTTCAAATTTTTCTTTTGCTTCGATCTTGCTGCCATTAATCTCAACCAGCTCAAAATCTGTTCCTTCTTTGCCCAGAACACTCGGAAAACTCGGTCCGCCGGATTGTCTGATTGTCGGAGTATCAGAATCGCCGGATTTCTGAGTATTCTGAGTTTTCTGAGAAGAAACCAAGGTAGCATGAACTGTAAAATATGATTTCTTTGCAAATTTCTCAATCTCCCGCTCCCGCTCAACAATCATCCGTAGTGCAACGCTTTGTACACGCCCTGCTGACAAACCCCGGCGTACCTTTTTCCAGAGTAATGGCGACAATTCATAACCAACTAAACGATCCAAAACCCGCCTTGCAGTCTGCGCCTCAACCAAATTCATGTCAACTTCCCGTGGATTATCCAGGGCTTCTTTAATTGCCGATTCCGTAATTTCATGAAAAGCTATCCGCCTAAACTTTGAACTTTGAACTTTGAACTTTGAACTTGAGAGGAGCACATCTCTGATGTGCGACGCGATAGCCTCCCCTTCGCGGTCCGGATCTGTTGCCAAAATTATCTTATCAGCCGATTTAGCAAGGGATTTTAGTTCAGCAATTAGTTTTTTCTTATCTGCAATTACTTCATAAAGCGGTGTAAAGTTGTGCTCAATATCGATTCCCATCTTGCTTTTGGGCAAATCCATGACATGACCCATTGAGAATTTGATCTCATAATCCTTCCCGAGGAATTTGCTAATTGTTCGGGCTTTAGTGGGTGATTCGACAATTACTAAACTTTTCATAATGCTTTCAAGTGTAGCTTAGATTATACAGGAGCTGTCAAGTTCTTGTGTGAAATTGGCTATTGCTAAATGATTAACGAGTGGTACTACTGCTTCCTCCTGATGATCCTCCTGAGCTCCCCCCGCTTGATCCACCGCTAGAACCTCCACTACTACCTCCGGATGAACCACCCGATGAGCCACCAGAACTACCACCGGAGGATCCACCGCTAGAACCACCTGAACTTCCACCACTGGAGCCTCCACTGCTTCCGCCTGAGCTGCCTCCACTAGAACCACCGGAAGACCCGCCTGAGATCCCCCGGAACTCCCTCCTGATCCTCCACCGGGGAGGTTAATGTTTTGAAAACCACCAGGTAAGCTCGAGGGAACAAGATTCTGGATGTTTGAAGGTATTGCCACGTTGGGTTGTTGAATGTTTGGCTGATTAGGTGTACCTGTTGGCAAACCTGTCTGGTTTGAGCCCGGACAGGGAATAGCAGGTGGAGTTCCCCGGCCAATTAACTGGAACAACTTACCGATAAAGTCCATAATCAACTGCCAGAATCCTCCCAAGAGCCCCCCACCAGTATTACCGGTACATGGAGGTGTATTCGTTGGGTTTGGATTGGCCGAAGGACTTGCGCTGGGCGCTATATCAGTAACTGATGGGTTAGGCTGGCCTGTCACAGTCGGATTCGGGCTGGCACCTTGAGTTAAGGTTGGATTGCAGATGCTATCAGGGGAACCTGCACAAACAAAAGTAGGAGCCGGACCAGTCGGACTTGGGGATGCTGTAGGAGAATCTGTAATAGTTGGGGTAGTTGTAGGAGTAATAGTCGGAGTGATAGTTGCGCTTTGTGAGGCAACTGCTGCTCCCGCATTTACGCGCCCTTTCTGCCAGTAAGTTCCTGTTCCCGTTATTTGATCGGCGGTCGCGTATAACCTGTCGACAACTACCTGATTTGACGTGTTATAAGGAGGCGTTGACCAGATAAGAGCAACAATTCCTGCCACCATTGGCGCTGCCATAGATGTTCCGGACAAGTAACCGTAGTTTGTTACGCCGATTTGATTTTGATGTGTGGGCAGAGTTGAAGCTATATCTTTGCCGGGCGCCGCTACGGTTACCCATGATCCATGTTCTGAAAATGCTGTTTTCTGATCTTTATTATCAGTTGCTGCTACAGAAACAACATGCGGATATCCTGCAGGGTATTCAACTGGATTCTGCGTACTACAATTATTATCCAAATAGTTGGAGCCTCCGCAATTACCTGCTGCCGCAACAAGGACAACTCCTTTGCCCCACGCATAGGCAACAGCATCCGCTAATACCTGAGAATTAAAATCCGGCCTTGCAAGACTCATGCTGATAACCTTTGAGTTATTATCCGCTGCCCAGTTAATCCCTTGAGATACTAGTGAAACCGAAGATCCCCCTCTGTCATCAGCAACCTTTCCAATCATCAACTGACATTCAGGACACACCCCTGCAATGCCCTGACCGTTATTGCTATTGGCCGCGATAACCCCCGCCACATGCGTTCCATGTCCATAAGCATCGTCTATTGACGAAGTAACAAATACCCGCTGTGCTGCTACTCTGCCTGCAAATTCAGGGTGATTTAGATCAAGCCCGGTATCAAGAACTGCTACCTTTATTCCCGTTCCCTTTGTGACCTCCCATGCGGCTTCTGCATGAACATCGGCATTTGTAGTGCCTACCTGACTTTGAATCATCTGCCCCATATTCTTTAATCCATATTGCAAATTATAATTAGTGTCATTTGGAGAAACCAAAACATGGATAACTACATCCAACTCCGCGTATTTAACCAGTCCATCCTTTATCAGCTGCGCACGCACAGCTTCCTCCTGCCCAGCCGGTACTTCAACAACTTTTACATTTATTCCTGAAATTGTTGATTTAATTCTCGCATCATATTTACTTAAACTATTGTTTATTTCTGCATCAGTTAGTCCGTCTTTAAACTTAACGTTAATTTGCCCTTGAACAAAGTCTTTCCCTGGGACAAGAGGTGGAGTGAGAGTTGGCAAATTTTGCGCCGTATTACTTTCCTGTTGCTGTTGAACACGTAGCTGCAATGTTACAAGAATTAAGAATATAAAAAAGGTTGAAAAAATAGCAGCTATAAATATAGGACTGCGGGGGTTAATCCTGCTTAATAGGGATTTAATTTTATCAATCATTGTTTTTGGTTTTTTGTGTCTATGTTTGATAGCTATAAATAGCGTATTAGAAATCTTGAGGGTTGTCAAGAAAATACATGCTTTCTATTACTTGACTGGTGTAACCGGTTGAGGCTGAACGGGATTGGGTGCAGTACTTGAAACTTTAACTACATAAGTTGTTGCAATTTTGTCATGAAGTCCCTGTTTTTGCTTATCCCACAAAATCATAAGGTAACCAATCCCAAAGATTAAACTTGATATTGCCTTACCGATTAACTCACGCAGGAAAAAAGTAAAATAGCTCGGTTTATTACCATTTACATCTACAACCTTTATTCCCATTACTTTTTTACCCAATGTCTGGCCGGTTCTTCCTTGAAAATATACAAAATAACCAAGATTTATGAGAAGAGATAATCCCTGTATCAACGAACTGTTTGAGTTTTTACCTTGAAGGGCAAAAGGTATTACAATTAGTACACTAACTACACCCAATAATAATCCGTCAATTAGGGAAGCCAGGAAACGAGCACCAGCGCCTGCATATTGTTGATTCATTTAATTGCCTTTCCCTTCTGTTGACATTTCATCTATGATTAGCATACTATGAGTAAAGTGGAAAAAGCAATAGAACAAAATAAGCCTGACTGGTCAATTGGCGAGCTGTATAAAAACGCCTGGGAGATTGTCAAAAATAATAAAATTCTCTGGATTTTTGGGATGGCTACGGCAGCCGGAGGCTTCTCGGGAAACTCTTCCAGATCACTTGACCAGAAAGATTTCGAGGGTCTGCAAAAGATTTTTAACAGTACTCCCAAAGACTCATCATCCAAAGTGCTTGGAACAGCAACAAATTCTTTAACCGATACCATAAGCCTCCTTTTCTCAAACATCCCCACATCCTACTATATAGCTATTGGGATTGAATTAATTATTTTTCTTATAATCGCGTTGATTATTTCTGTTGTTTATAAGAGCTGGGCACAGGCAGCGCTTTTGGAAGGGATACAGTCCTCGATCAACAAAAATACCCTCTCTATCAAGGAATTATCAGAAAAAGCATTCGGCAGTGTCAAGTCAATTATATTGATTCAGCTTGTTCCACTTATACTTCTTTTGCTTACCTCAATAAGCTTAATTTTGATAATAATTTATGGAAGTTTTAATATTCCCAATAGTGCCAAAAGCTCATTACTTCTTTTCGTACCTATTTTTTTAATAGTATTCATAACTGCAATTATTTATATCAATCTTACGATTATCTGGGCAATCAGGATAGCTGTTATAGACAAAAAACCGGCAAGAGCTGCATTGAACATAGGCTACAAGATTGCCAAAAAGAAATTCTGGGCGAGCGTCTTGCTGGGGCTTGTTAATGTGATTTCCGAAGGAATAGTCTACGCAATAATTCTACTGCCCAGTATCGCACTAGTTGTTGGCGGTATATATGGAATCAGCAAAAACACTTACTGGAGTATTGGTATTATTACGACCGGATTTATCCTTTTTATGGTTTTCATTTTTGCGCTAAGTATATTATCAGGCGTGATAACCGCATTTAAAACAACTGTCTGGTCTCTCGCATATAATGCTATTAAAGGAAAATATGAAAAATAATATTCCCGCCAATTTCAAACTGCGTTTTCTTGCCAGTCTGACAGACGACTGTATTAGCATACTAATTTTTAGCCTATGTCTCTATTTCATTTCGACTCAACCCACACTCTCTCTTGCGCTCTCCTCATTTTTGCTTTTCACCATACTGATTTTTCTTAATCCGATTGTGCTCTTTAATTCAATTCCTTTTACCCATTATTTGGGCGGTACACCCGGGAAATTACTTACTGGACTTAAAGTTACTGATGAATCGGGAAAACGGTTGACATTCAAGCGGATAATGTTCCGTCAAACCATCGGCTACAGCTTCTCAAGTCTTATTTTTGGACTCGGATTTTTCTCTATTGCAAAAGATCCAAAAAAACAAGGGTGGCATGATAAAGCAATTGGATCAACTGTATCAATAACACAAAACCTCTGGCCGCTTGCTCTCCTAACCTGCATAGTCACGTTTTCTTTTAGCGCTTACTTTGCAGGCTTAAGCTATCATTCAGCCACAACCGGCCCATTAGCTAAGGAATCACAAACATTATGGAAACAGATAGAAGCCAGCACAAAGCAAAAAGCCAAAACAGACAAAAGCAAGCTTATTCCCACTCCTTCGGTGAGTTACCCGAAATAAAATTCTTATGTGGCGAGGCAAAAATCCGAAGCGCCTAGACTTCTGATTAAGCCTTTCATCTCCATAAGCGATAATATGCTTCCCAATTTTGAGGAATCAATTTTTGTCAGCTTTACAATTTGATCGAAATGCATATTTTCATTTTGTAAGATATCGATAATCTTCTGTTCGTCTTTCGTTGAACCTTTGATACTTTTGATACTTCCAAACCCTGATTCCTGATTCGCTTGCCCTGAGCCTGCCGAATGGGTAATTCTTAATTCCGCAAGGATCTCCTCCGCCCCGCTAATCAATTTAGCTCCTTTTGCAATTAGAGAATGCGGACCTTTGGAAAGACTGCTAGTGATCGGACCTGGAACCGCGAAAACAGGGCGATTATTTTCAAACGCATCCGTCGCCGTATACAAAGCGCCGCTATCTGCTGCACCTTCTGTAACTATTACACCTTGTGAAAGTCCTGAAATAATCCTATTTCTTGAAGGAAATGAGCCTTTTGAGGGTGGTTCACCTAACGGATACTCTGAAACAATTGCGCCGCCTGACTCCAGAATATTAGTGTAAATTCGCTGATTCTCACGTGGATAACAGCAATCCACTCCGCATCCCAAAACCGCAATTGTTCGGCCTTTATTTGCAATTGTTGCCTTGTGCGCCGTGGCATCAACTCCGAGTGCGAGTCCTGAAACAGTCACAAATCCATTGTTAACCAAATCAGTTGTCAGACTTTCTGTCACCTGTTTTCCGTACTCTGTAATTCTGCGTGTCCCTACAACAGCAATGGTCTTGAGGTTTTCTGCTGAATTAAAACTAAACTCCCCCTTAACATAAAGTATAAACGGCGGCTTTTTTATCTGACTCAAAAGCTTGGGGTAATCTTTATCAGTCAGAATCAAAAACGAAACTCCTACCTTTTTAAGCCTCTTTTCGTAATCGGAAATCGAAAACTTATCCCGGAAATCTATAAATTGAGGCGTTAATGCCTTACCCAGCACTTTTTCCAAAGAAGAAAGATCTGCTTTCCAGGCCTTCTCGGCAGTTCCAAACTCGTTAAGAAGTTTGACAAACTTCCCCGGCCCAATTCCTGAAAATGAGGAAAACCCCAGCCAGTAAGATTTTTCTTGCATATTAAACCCAGCACATATTCAGAATATATTCCAATAAATACATTTCCGAAATTAAAAATCAAACTCATTTCGACACTTTTATTAAGCGATCGCTTTTAAAAGCTGTCATACTTTTTCTATTCCTGAAATTTCTTTCGCCACAACATAATTAACAAAAGGTGCTATTCCAAGCGCGTGACGAAGGAAATCAATCTCATTCTTGCACTCATGCCGGGAAACAAAAACACTTTTTTGCAGCTGCTCAAATTCAAGATCCTTTAGCTTTCTTCGAAAAATTTCGCGGGCTTGTTTTTTCGCTTCAGGAATATCAAAAATAATAATTCTCCATAACTTGTCCCATTTTTTAGCTTTTTTTATTTGAAGATTGTCGATTGAAAATTGCAGATTTTTCTTCTTACCATTTTCAGTTAAAAAAAGCCGTACTTCTCCCCCCACTTCTTTCCAAGCGACAACAGACTGTTTTTCTAGCCGTTTTATGGTTGATCCCAATACGCCCCTTCTTCGCGCCTCTTCCCATTTCTGTTTTTTGAATTCTTTATAAATTATTCCCGCAGCGGGAAATACAAGAGCCGTGCCTATCGCTGCCCCACCTGCAAGAAGAGCTAATAGCCCTTTTGTCAAACCTCTAGACGTCACCGTCTCTCTTTTTTCTACCATACATCTAATTATGGCGATCGCACATAAAAGTTGTCAATAGATGCTTTATTTTATAAGAATACCAGGATGTGTCCGTAGACAACCTTGACCACAAATTGTGCTATAATTTCAAAATTATGGGTGAATTAATAAAACCAAACCCAAACAAGACAGCGTGGTCTGGATCAGAACCCACTGCGACAGCTATGGCAGGAATGCTAAATGAGGTTGGGGCAGGCCCTACAGGAAAAAAAGTTGGAACAAATATGACTTGCTACACAGATGCTTTGGGACATACCACAGTTATAAATCCCACTGTTGTCTTAGATGTATTTTCATTATCTCCTGAAGGGAAAGCATTGCGATTCGAATTGGGCGAACGCGCAACTCTGGCTTTAGCTATGGAGGAAAATCGTCAATTAATGAGAGACTCATTAAGGAGATGGCGCGCTAAGAACAATAGATAAGATACATCTCGAGTAAAACTTACCTTTTCGTGAAATACGCCTCCAGGATCTTCTTCGCAATTGGTGCTGCCTCATTTGACCCTTCACCGCTCTCCTCATTGAGGACTGTTACAACAATTTCAGGATTATATGCCGGTGCAAAAAGCGTGATCCATGCATGAGGCAATGTTTTCTCTCCACCATGCTGGGCAGTTCCCGTCTTGCATGCAATCTTAACTTCCCGGAGATCTTTTGCAGCAGCAGATCCGCTCGCTTGTTTTACTTCCAAAATATTTTTTCCGTCAATTCTTAATTCTGAATTCTTAATTCTGAAGTTAAAAAGCGGCCAGGCTACCCCGCCAGTTGAGCAACTCTCAATCATCCCCTGCCGGATCAAGCTAATCGTTTTTTCGTCCAGTAATTTTTGATTTCTGATTTTTGATTTCTGATTTTTGAGCAAATGTGGTTCGTATAAAGAACCACCATTTGCGACTACCTCTGTCCATTCATTCACTTGAAGAGGTGTTGTCAGGAGAAATCCCTGTCCAATTCCATAATGATAAGTATCTCCCAAATACCAATTCTCCCCAATTATATCTTTTTTCCATTTTTCCGTTGGGACCAGTCCTTTCGCTTCCCCACCCAAATCAATGCCTGTTTTTGCTCCCAATCCAAATTTTTCTGCCATTTCGGATAGCTTGTCAGCGCTTACTTTCTCTGCTAATTTGTAGAAAAAAATGTCGTTGGATCTAGCCAATGCCCTTACAACATTTAACTCTCCTGGTTCTGTCCTGCCGTATCCTGTATAATACCAATTGGCAAAAGAGAACTCCCCAACTTTTATAATCCCGGTATCCCTTATCCGATAATTCTCATCAATAATTTTGTCTGCGAGTCCAGTCGATGCCGTTACTATTTTAAAGGTCGATCCTGGCGGATAAGTTCCCCCAATTGCTCGGTTAAGAAGCGGCTGGTTTTGCGAATCAGATAAAATTTCGCTTACGTTTTTGTGAGCACTATCCGAAGCCGCCCTGTAAGTCTTGTCTAGCGTAAAAAGATTGGGATCAAAAGATGGTCTTGAAATCAAAGACAAAATTTCGCCATTCGGAGTTGATACAATTACAGCCCCTTTTTTAACATTTTTTGTGGCATCAAAAGCTGCTTGCTGAAGTTTTGAGTCGATAGTTAAGGTGAGATCTTGCCCTGCAATAGAATCTGTTGTCCCCAGTGGGCGGACTTTTTTGCCCATGGCGTCGACTTCGACAAGCTGTTTGCCGTCAACTCCTTTAAGAATATGTTCATACTGCCTTTCAATTCCATTTTTACCAATCCAGTCCGTGCCGCGGTAATCGCCAAACTCAGTAGTATCAAGCTCAGATTTTGAAATCTGACCAATGTATCCCAATACGTGACTCAGACTGTCTTTGTAGACATAGTCTCTTAGCGAATCAACCTCCAGATTCTTATCTCCTTTTGCAATCAACGGCAGGGCCTGCTCTTTCGAAAGCGGCACGGTAGTTTCTGGTTCACACTTTTGCGCTTTTTCGCTCTTGCACTCTTGCACTTTATTATTTATCTGCCTGAAACCGGGCTTATTTAGAACAAGGGGAACTCCACTGCGGTCAAATATAACCCCTCGGGGGGCATGGATGACTTGGGTTCTGATTCTATTGGAATCGGACAGAATACGATAATCAGCACCTTTAATAACCTGCAGATAAAATAACTTTGGCAGGAGAATAATTCCAACCCCCAGCAACACAAGCGGCAGTAAAAACCCCCGCACAGCATATGCAGATGGACCATCTGAATAGCGCCTCTTTTTAATTTTCTCGGTTTTTATGTGCTCTCCAAAAGCGTATCCGGTCTTCATAGATAATTTTCAGTTTTCAATTTAAAATTTGAAATGAATATCCAATGTTATAAATTTAAATTTTTAAAATTTAGGATTTAATGAAAATTGAAAATTTCAAATTGAAAATTTTGTGGTTTTCATAATAGCAAATAAAGATACTGCAATTATACAACTAACTCCTGCTTGCAAAAATACTCCTCCGTGCCCAAAAACCAGCAAATACACGTATGCTCCCGCAAATGAACTGACTATTATGAAGGGATACGAATGTATTTCATACTTGCGCTGATACAAAAGCACCATTAAAAAAAACAGCAATAAAAAAATGCTTGATGATCCTAAAATTCTGAGATTAAATATATCCAAAAATATACCTGCCGCAAAAGCAAGTGCAAAAATAATAGACGTTCTTTTTGCAATACTAATACTCAGAAGAAGTACAAAACTCAGGGGGATTGAAATAACAGTTGCCTCAAAAAGAGCAGAAATAAAGAGTAAAACTAACAAAATTACGAACATAAACTTATAACTTATAACTTATAACTTATAACTGAGTTATCAGTTATCGGTCATCAGTTATTAGTGGTGATCACAAACACAGTCTCCAATTTGTTAAAATCAACCAAACTTCTTATATCCGCGGATTGAAATAGATTGCTTGCTTTTTTATTTACTGACACTATTTTTCCGACTACCAGATCAGGCGGAAATCCTAGACCATTTTCGTCCGTATCTCCCTTTGTGCTGACCAAATCGTCTTTTTCCAATCCTTCTGCCAAAACTACATTATCAAGCACCAGTCCTCCCGCTTGTCCACGTATTATTCCGAGGAGCCTGTTTTAAGTGTTTTTGCGGTAAATGATATGTTGCTTGAAATAAGCCTTATAATTGAAAGATGTTGAGATGCTTTGTCTACCTTACCAACCAGATTGTCTTTTACAACAACCACCTGCCCCTTTTTTATGCCGTCTGCCTGTCCTTTGTCTATTATGATAGTCTCCCCCATCCCACCTATTACCATTGCCGGTAAAAGCGTTCTTGGGGATGGATTTGCGGTTTCGAATTGATCCCTAAGGGCCTGGATTTCATGTACCTGTTCTGTCTGCTTTACTAGCTCTGATGCCAATTTTGCATTTTCCTCTCGCAACTTTACTGTCTCTCCTCTATCTGAATTTATTGTGCCAAAAACCGTCCGCTGCAAAGGAAGTGTTGCACCCTCAAAAAAACCGGTTAAACCGGCGAGATATCCGGCGCGGGATAAAACAAAAAGAAGTATTGCAAGAATAAAAAAAATCAAAAAAACAGGGAAAAAGCTCTTCCTCTTTTGCATAAGGCTATTATATGAGGTTTGCCAATTTATGGCAACCGGAGCAGAATTAAATAGTTGCTTTACGGATTATCTTAATTTCCAGAGAGTAACAACATCAGGATAATATCCGCCCAAATTCTCACGCCTAGAACTTACTACTCCACTTTCATTTAACCTAGAAAGAGCCCGCCTTAGTCTTACCGGATGTAAACCAAACGGTTTTTCTCCGCTTCGTTCTCTGTGATGATTTATCGTTCGCGCTATTTGAAACTGTCTAGGTTCTTCTACATCTTCATCCCGTAAACCACGCATGGCTCGAGGAATGTCAGTCAGTAATTCCTGCCGTTCTCTCCATTTCCTATCTCGTCTTTCTGCCAAAGCTCCCATAAATGTATCATGTCAAAAACATTTATTGCTTGTCAACCTGCCTCAACTCCTATTAATAATGGCAACTTATCGTTAGACTTTTGCAGCTTCAGAAGGAACAAGAGGAGCCCAAACAAGTCTTGAATTTTTATCAACCTTGGATTTTGCTTTTTTTTCCCTTCTAAGTGCTTCGAGTGCTCTCTCAACCCTTCTAACTGATGGAACAGAAAAGAAACCCGCTTTTTTACCTCCTATAATCCTTTGCCTGCCTACTTGGTGGGCAATATCTAGAGAATCAAATGCTGGCCTAACCATTCTCTCTTTTCCGCGTTCATAAAGCGTAATAAGTGCACCATTTACCTCCCCGGGAAACTGCTCACGTCTTTGTCTTCTTTCAGCAAATACTTCTGCCGGACTTCTCATATTATATTGCAGTATATCAAAAGATTTTTAACTGTCAACCTATCTCAATCCCCCAATTACCTTCACCCTCTCAAGTAACTGTTCGTTTTCCAGAACTTTTCCGGTACCACGTACTACCGATGTCATTGGGTCGGATGAGACAAAAACAGGCATATGCACCCTCTCAACAATCAGCTGATCAAAACCTTCCAGGTTGGCACCTCCTCCTGTCAGGAGAATTCCTTGCTCCAGGATATCAGGCAAAAGCTCAGGCGGTGTCTCTTCTATCACATCGGCAATAGCCTGAATGATTTTATTTATAACTGGAGAAAGTGCTTCACGTATTTCTGCTTCTGTTATTTTCAAGCTTTTGGGGAGTCCTGTCTCAATATCCCTCCCCCTGACAATCATAACTTTGCTTGTTTTGTCCAATTCAGATTTATCGTCATCCTCTTCCTTTCCTTGTTCTAGGTTCTTAGTTCTAAGTTTTGAGCTTCGCTCAAAAGCGCTTCCTATCTTTATTTTTATATTTTCAGCAGTTGATTCCCCAAGAAGCATTCCATGACGAAGGCGTACGTAATGCAGAATAGCTTGATCCATCTCATCCCCCGCCAACTTCATAGAGCGCCCTACAACAATTCCGCCAAGAGAGATAACCGCAATCTCTGTGGTTCCGCCTCCTATATCAACAACCATTACACCTTTTGATTGAAAAATGGAGATATTTTCACCAAGCGCCGCTGCCATCGGTTCCTCGATAAGATATGCTTCCCGAGCACCTGCTGACAACGCTGCCTCCCAAACAGCACGTCTTTGTACTTCAGTCACTGCTGAGGGATCCCGATCACAACTTTTGGCCGCACAAACATCCCGGTCAATTTTCCGCCTAATTCATGAACTTGCTTTATGTAATGAGAGATTAGGGTAACTGTAGCGTCAAAATCAGCAATTGTACCACCGGTTAAAGGTCTTACCGTTACAATTGAATCGGGAGTTTTCCCCAGCATTTTTTTGGCTTCCGAGCCTATCGCGATAATCTGTTTGGTCTTTTTATGTCTTGCCACAACTGCCGGTTCTCTTATAACAATCCCTTTGTCTTTGACAAAAACTAACGTATTGGCAGTACCGAGGTCAATTCCCATGTCCAAACTAAATAAGCCATAGAAGGAATTTAGTATATTCATATCAAAACCAATTCTATCAGCTTGTCCCGTTAGAAATCCAGTATTAATACTTCTGATTAATATAACAAAATGCATCAATTTTATAAAAGTTAGCTTGAAAATTTTTCTAACGGGGCTTGCCCACATTTTTCCAATATGATAACATCATAAAAGAATTTAAAATTTTCAATTTTTAATTTTCATTGAATTTTCAATTATTAAGTTTTTAATGTTTTAAACATTTTAAATTATGATTTCATTGAAAATTTCAAATTTCGAATTGAAAATTAAACTATGAAAATCATCAATTATCTCAACCGCATTATTGAATTCTCTTTCTACCTCCTTTTCCTGCTTGTACCTCTGGTTTTCAGCAGCTCTCCCTCTGAGCTGTTTGAATTCCCCAAAATGTGGCTTACTTTTGGATTAACGATAGTAATTGTCACCTTCTGGATTGTAAAAATGATCCTCCAAAGGAGGATTCTTATTCAACGGACACCGCTAGATATTCCTCTCCTTCTTTTCCTTACTTCCCAAATAGTCTCAACTCTTTATTCACTCGATCCTCACGTCTCTCTCTGGGGATATTATTCACGATTTAATGGCGGACTACTTTCGACAATTTCTTATGTACTTTTGTATTATGCCTTTGTTAGCAATTTTTCAAACAACGTTGAAGTTAAAAAACCAAATGGACTTATTTATTCAATCTTCGCAATAGGAATTACTCTTCTCCTGAGCCTATCTACAATAGTCATGACAGGACTTTCTTTTCTCTCCTTAAGTGTTTTTTTAACCAGCAGCATATTCTTTCTGAGCACTTGGTATCTACCGGGAAGTGTAGCAATGCGAACAATTTCAATAAGCTTAATATCTGGATCACTTGTCGCACTCTGGGGATTTCCATCACACTTTGGATATGATCCGACTTGTTTTATTTTCAGAGGGAGTTTTGACACATCATGTTGGACTGAAGCTTTTAAGCCCACAATCCGAATCTTCTCAACTCTTGGCCAGCCTGCATGGCTAGCAGCATATCTATCTATTCTAATACCGCTTGCGATTTCATATTTTTTGATATCTCGAGAAACGCAAGATACATCTTCAACAAAGAATCAAGAATCAAGAATCAAGAATTACGGAAACCCAAAAAAAAATTATCTTACTTCTTACTTCTTACTTCTTACTTCTTTACTCTTTTATGCTTGCCTCACCTACACCGATACCAGAGGCGGATTCATCGGTTTCTGGATCGCCAATCTTATTTTCTGGGGCTTAGTTTATTTTAAAAAAATTTTATCCGGCAAAAATTTTCTTAAATATTTTCTTATATTTAATCTTTTATTTTTAATCTTTAATTTTCTACAAGGTATTCCCATTTCACAAATTTCAAAATTCACTTATCCTGAGCTAAATAAAACACAATCAAGCCCAACTGTAGTACCAAAGCCAGCTGCCGGAGAACTCGGCGGAACTGATTCCGGCAAAATCCGCCTTTTAGTTTGGCAAGGAGCAATTGATATATGGCAGGACAATCCAATTATCGGCACCGGTGTTGAGACTTATGCTTTTGCGTACTATAAATACAAGCCGGTAGCGCACAATCTCACATCCGAATGGGATTATCTCTACAACAAAGCCCACAATGAATACCTGAATTATCTGGCTACAACAGGGATATTTGGATTGGGAAGCTACTTAGCAATCATCGGGACGTTCCTTTTCCTCTGTCTTAAGCATCTCAAAATTCAAAATTCAAAATTCAAAACTACAACTCAAAATTCAAAAATTGAAAACTTGGAAAATTCATTGGAAATTGGAAATTGGAAATTGGAAATTGCCCTTATCGCAAGCTATATTTCAATCCTCGTTTCTAACTTCTTCGGCTTCTCGGTTGTGATCATCAATCTCTATTTCTTTTTAATCCCGGCATTTGTCTTTATACTGGGAAATTTTCTGAGTCCTGACAAAGCTTTAGTGTTCCCAAACAATAAATTAAGAGCTGAGAATCAAGAATTAAGGAAAAAAGAAAATATTACAGCGCTACAATGGATTCTTATTGCACTCTTACTTCTTACTTCTTACTTCTTACTTCTTACTTTAGTACGCTACTGGAATGCTGACATAAATTACGCGATCGGGTCAAATCTTGATAAAGCCGGCAGTTACCAGGAAGCAACTAAACCGCTCCAAAACGCAGTGGAGGCAAAACCCAATGAACCGGTATACAAAGACGAACTGTCGATAAATTTAGGCACACTCGCCGCTGCTCTCTACCTACAGAAAGATGCTTCAAGCGGTGCACAGCTTGCCCGTGACGCGATTTCACTTAGCGATCAGGTAGTTGCAAATCACCCCAATGATGTTGTCTTTTGGAAAAACCGCGTACGGCTTTTCTACACACTTGCACAAGGCGACACAGCGCATGAAAAAAATTACCTTGACCAAGCTCTAAAAGCGATTAAAAAAACTCAAGAGCTGGCTCCAAATGATGCCAAAATTTCTTATAACTATGCTGTTTTAGCTGGACAGATTAAGACTCCTCAAAAAGGAATTGAGATTCTTGAAAATACTATTAAATTGAAACCAGACTACCGCGATGCATATTTTGCATTGGGATTGTATTTTCATCAGTTGGCAACAGATAAAGATGGAAATGTTGTGGATTCTGCTTTGCAGAAAAAAGCAGTTGACGCTTATAACTACATTCTAAAAAATCTTGATCCAAATGATAAACAAATAAAAGATAGCTTGAAAAGTTGGGAGAAATAAACTAGAATTCACAATTAGTATGAAGATTGTTCAGGCGCCAAATGAAGTTTTGGCAAATCCCTCCCAACCGGTTAGAAAGATTGATAAATCAATCCACGCTCTTCTTAAAGAGATGGAGAAATCACTTCTTACGGCAACAGATCCTGAAGGAGTTGGCCTCGCTGCACCGCAAATCGGCAAGGGCCTACAAATTTTCATAGTCAAAGAAAATCCTGAAGCAAAGTTAAAGGTATTTATAAATCCGGTTATTGAAAGTTTTGTAGAAAAACCAAAAGAAGAAAATTTAGTTGCCGTTCAAAGTAAAAAAACCTCAAAAGCCAAGAAAAAGGCAGGCATTAAAAAAGGCGTCCAGCTGGAAGGCTGCCTCTCACTTAAAGATATTTGGGGAGTTGTCAAGCGTCATGACGAAGTTGTTTTATCCTTCATGGATGAAAATGGTGTGCAGCACAAAAAGACATTTGATGGGTTTCTGAGCGTAATTATTCAGCATGAATACGACCATCTGCAGGGAATTCTCTTTCCCAAAAGAGTCCTTGAGCAGAAAGAAAAACTTTACAAATCGGTAAAAAATAAAAAAGGCGAGACGGAATTTGAGGAACTGGAAATTTAAATTTTAAACATTAAAAATTGAATGAAAATTGAAAATTTTAAATTGAAAATTGTTTTTTTGGGTAATACCAAATTCTCGCTCATCGGTGCACAGATTATTCATCAAAAAATCGGATTGTCTCAAATAGTGACGCTCCCCGACCGGCCTGATAAAAAGGGTAACCCAGCTCCAAACCCTCTAAAAACCTTTGCAATTGAAAATAAAATTCCTTATCTTTTGGTTGATAAAATAACCGATGAAATTGTAGCTCAAATTGAGGCATTAAACCCAGATTTTCTGGTAGTTGAAGACTATGGATTAATTTTGCCCCCCCAACTTCTAACAGTCCCCAAATACCTAAGTCTTAATATCCACCATTCTTTACTGCCAAAATACCGTGGCACTTCCCCGGCACCCTTTGCTATTTTGGCGGGCGACAAAATAACAGGAGTTACAGTGATTGCGATGAATGACAAAGTAGACGCCGGTGACATTTTGGCGCAAAAAAATTACGAGATGAAACCCGATGAAACAACAGAAAGTCTTCTGACAGAATTAAATAAATTGGGCGGAGAAATAATAATTCCTGTTATAGAGAATTACGCAAAAGGAAAAATAGACGCCAAAAAACAGGATGAGTCAAAAGCAACTTACACAATGCGCATGAGCAAATCTGATGGACAGATTGATCTAAATAAGCCGCCGGATAAAGCCAAACTCGACCGCATGATTAGAGCATATTATCCCTGGCCGACCGTATGGACCAAAGCAAGAATTAAGAATCAAGAATTAAGAATAAAGTTCTTGCCCAAGCAAAAACTTCAAGTGGATGGCGGCAAACCAATGAGTCTTAAAGATTTTTTCAACGGCTATCCGGAATTGAAAAACCAAATAGAAAAATTGGTTTAGTATATTTACCTTCTCTGAGGGGGATCTTTTACGATAACAACAACTACTCGGCCTTTTCTATTATCATCAGGTTTCCAGCTATAAGAATATCCTTCCGGTGCTTTAAGTTCCCATTTATCTCCAGGACGTTTCCGCACCATAAATTCACGCAAGTTAATTTTACCCAAAGCTGCCCTAGTATCGGCCACTGGTCCATCCAAACCCCCAGCTTCAGATGTAGAAAGAGGCTTACGATTACCATTCCCATTAAGAAATTCAACTTTGGCTAATATTTCTCGCCATACAACTTCATCTACTCCCACGCTTCTGGGTATTGGCGATGATGCTTCTCTTCCGCTGCCTGTAGACGCTTCAGTGCTCATTATTTATCTTGGGGAATTATACCAAGAAAAAGTCGAAAATTGAAGTGGGAAAACCAATGATCTTAAAGATTTTGCAATCTGCTTATGAGCGGCTATCCTGATACAAAAAATGTAGCTAAAAGTTTGCCTAATTTTCAATTTTATAGTCGAGGCATACTATTTCTGGGTTTATTTTTTTGCCTATCTGGCTGTATCTGCTTTGGGCGGACATTCAATTCCATAGCAGCAATCACTTCTTCTCCACTCGATTTTTTTCCAAACTTTGGTTTCTCCCCCAATTTATAACTCTCCTTAATTACTTCGAGCCTGCAAGGGTGTTTTGGTCCACTATGCGAGGCTGTCAAAAATCCATCCACGCCCCAGTCCATCAGAGTCATGAGGACCCGCGATCTGGCCCTGACCATCTCAAGCGATAGATGCTCCCTTGATCTATCTGTAGATTCTGGATCAAAACCACTTCTTGAATTTGCAGTTGTTGTATCAATTGCCTTAAGCATAACCTGCATTGCTTCCCAGTCTTTCCGAGCTACAATTTTTTTCATAACTATTCCAGCCCGCCTTTCTTTTCTACTGATCTTTTCAGCAGAACTTGTACCTGCATACGGCCTTATCAGAGAATCATCTACTCTCGTTTTAAGTCCTTGCATAATCCCTCTTTCTATCATGAGGAGCATTATACCACCATATTGATGAAAATTAAATAGTAATTGAGGCTGTTTGAGGTATATTTGTTTCTTCTTTTTTAACTGTTGGTTTCTTAGAAGTCCTAAGACACTTTGTGCACAGCTTCATTTTCACACTCATTCCATTTACTCCCACTCTTGTAGCGTGGAGATTTGGTTTGAATTTCCTGGCTGTTCGCCTTTTGGAGTGAGACACATTGTGCCCGTACATTATTCCTTTTTTACAACTGGTGCATTTCATTGCCATAGGAAAATATGATAACATATTAGAAGAAAATTTTCAATTCGATCCGCCAGTTGGCGAATTCAATCATGTTTCAATTTTTAAACATTTTGTCATTGAAAATTCAATAAAAATTGAAAACTGAAAATTAAAAATTATTACTATGGATCTTTTAGGCGCTATCATAAGTTTATTCATTCTCGTTTACTCTTCAATCCTTCATGAAATAGCCCATGGATATGTGGCGTACCGGCTGGGTGACCCTACAGCGAAATTGACAGGCAGACTCACTCTCAATCCGCGACCACACATTGACCCATTCATGACCATAATTCTTCCTTTGCTAACCTATTTTGGCGGAGTGATCATTGGAGGAGCAAGCCCGTGCCTGTTGACACTTTTAATCTCCGTGACGGTATAAAAGACCTGGCGCTTGTATCGATTGCAGGGCCATTTTACCAACATCTTGCTTGCTGTCGTAGGGAGCATTCTTATTCATCTTGTTTTCCCGGGCAGCGGATTTTATGAAGTATTAAATAGTGGGTTTTTTGGCTTCATACTGGCAACAATAGTCAGAATCAACCTTATACTCGCCATTTTCAATCTGGTCCCCATTCCTCCGCTTGACGGGTCCAAGATTTTTGCCCTCATTCTTCCCAGAAAAGAAGCTGCGGCATTTCTCGCGATTGGCCAGCGCTTCGGAATGTTTCTCTTGATTTTTCTTTTGTACTTTCCTATCGGTGGATTTTCACTGATTGGCTTTGTCGGAGACCCTCATCACCTACTCCCTAAGGCTTTTGGGATTCTAATTTATATTGACAAATATTAGAACTTGGGTATAATATGCAAATATGCCAACCGGAGAATTTCTAAGACAACTTCCAGCTGACCTAGCTGGAGGATTGGGAACTTGTACAGCAGTCACAGGTGTATTAATTGGAGGCCAAATGTATCTTGAACGTGTAGCTTACGGTACGCGACCGCATAGGTCAACGCAAAATCCTGAATCAGCGCCCCAAGGTACTGCAACTCCTTCTCCCGCTAGACGAACCCGCCTCCGAAGGCGCTAAATCCCCACCTTGACTTTTCACAGGTATCTTCATATACTATCCTTGCTCTTTGATACTGGATACTTGGTTGGATTTTTTTCTCTACAAGTTCACAAATCCTGAGGTATCCCGATGTAAATCGGGAGATGAGGCGAGTTCAGAGCACCGTGGTGCGATGAGTAACCTTCCTAATTAATTTTAGCTCGGGAAAAAACCAATCAAACCCATATCATAGAGCAAAGAATTTATCTTTCTGAATTAGAGGTGTAAATCCGTTTATTTTATATATGCCTGAAGCAGAATCAGAGCAAGATCCAACAACTAATATATCTGAATCTGTTGAGCCTGTGGGAAAATTTAGAAATATTATTCTTCCTCCAGATTTCGATATTAACCCAACAAGTAGAGTTACAGTTATTAGACATAAAGCAGCAAAAAGACCTAGGGGCAGAACTTCTCCAATCTACCACGAACACTATAAACCACCAAAAGAATAGCTTCCACTAATTTTCCAAAAGTAATATAATGCACTCATGCATTTTGTGATTTTCACCGGCGGTACTCTGCAAAAAGGGCGGGCTGTTGAGAACTCTTTGAAAAACTTTGACAAAATAATTGCTGTTGATAGCGGCGCTTCACACTGTACCCAACTCAAGCTAATCCCCGATTTTGTAGTTGGCGACTTTGATTCTGTGGATAAAAGGATCCTTAAAAACTTTGAACAAAAAGGCTCCAAAATACTTAAATTCTCGCAGGAAAAAGACGCAACGGATACTGAAATTGGAATTCAAACTGCCATTGAGCATGGCGCAACCAAAGTAAGCGTTCTTGGAGGACGCAGGAGATAGAATAGATCACATTCTCTCCAACATCCTGCTTCTTTTGAAAGAAAAATTCGCAAAAACGCGAATAAACTTCGTTAATGAAAATCAGCGAATTTTTATTGCAAGAAAAACCGTAAGCATTTCCGGCAAAAAGGGAGACACAGTATCTTTTATTCCAATTACGGGGAATGTGCCCGGCGTTGTCTCAACCGGCCTGAAATATAACCTTGCCAACTATCATCTCTCAATCCAAGGAAACCACGGAATAAGTAATGTGTTAACGCAGGATACAGCCACCGTAACCTGGAAAAAAGGCCCCTTCCTCATCGTCCACACTCAGCAAAGCTGACTTGTTACTATTTGGTGAGGTTATTGTAGAGAAATTAGATAGCCGATAATATATACTGTTGTCAATATTGTGGAGATTATCTACAATAATTCTATATGGCAGAAAACGATGGAGACAATCCAAAAGTAGTCCCGAAAGGGACTAACGAAGGACCCAAACTGGAGCAACCAAAGCATCTTGATCCTCCCGCGAGTAAAACAAGCGCACTCCCCGGAGCTGATGCTCCAACTGTAAACCCTGCTGCTGATGCCGCAGAGATAAGAGAGCTAAGAGATGAACTCTTAGCGATGGCAAGATTCGGCAATGAAGAGGATGCACGAGTTATCAATGATGAACTTGACCGCTTCATAGGACAAAAACAAGCAGAAGGAGGAAACCCTATTGCCGAGGATACTTCGGCCGCCAAAGGTGAGGCCGCAGAAAATGGACTACACGATGACACAAGTTCTCCCCCTGAAAAAACAGACGATGTGCCTAATCCACCAGATCCAGACGCAGCTTCTACGCAGACACCTGCTTTGCTAACTGGCGATGCTGCTACAGCAAAAGGTCAACCCCGCAGCAGTGTAATAGTACATGCGGAAGCCACCCCGCGATGAACCCACAAGGCCAACCGATGAAGGTATTTTACTTCCGCACACTGAGGTTTATCCGCATATTGAAATACCTAGTAATGCAACTATTCATATTCTTTTTGGCCGACACCACACGGCAGCAGATATAGGTGATATTGATAGATTTACAGCTCTTGTTAGAGGAAGCGATATTGTTATTCCTGAGGTAGCAGGATGGGAAGAGTCGGGACAAAAACTATATAACAGAGTAGCGAAAGGAGACTATGATGCTCGACAAAGACTAATAGCTGCTTTTGAAGGCTTAGCTAGGCAGGGAATGCCTGGTGCTGAATTTGAGATAGAAGTAGTTAAAGCTCTATATAGCAGCGGTGCTCAAATTGCTTACGTTGATCTGCCCAAATCACATCCTGATGCTACACTAGACCCTTATAAGTTTATTGGAAAATTCCCGATTATAGGAAGTTTTGAAGAAGGAATTACCCGTTTGGATTCCAATATGCGAAAAGGTGCAAAGCATCAAAGATCAAGAGAGATAACAATTATAAAAACCCTTGGCGAATTACTCCCTAAAGCTATATCAAAACATCCTAAGCTAAAAGATAAGCCGGATGCCAAGGTTTTAATGTGGCTTGGTAAAATTCATACTCCTGTATTTGATGCTTTGCACAGAGATCACGGAGCTCAAGTCAGTAGTGAGTTTTATAAAGAACCACAACCTGACAATATTAGGGAGTTAGTGCTTGATTATGCTACGGGAGAAATTGACAGCCTGCCGCAAGAGGAAAGAAGGCTTGCTCAAGGAAGAGTACTTGCTGAAGTTGCAGCATCCACGGCATTTCGTGGACTAGGTATTGATCCCTCACGATATACACAGGATGAGGTTTCCGCCAGAACTGCCAGAGTGATTAAACCTCTCTCTCTTGAGCAACTAGCAGAACTTTATAATGCTATTGCAAATAATCAAAGAGATAATATGACAGCATTAGGTTTCCAGACCTCATTAATAAGAGAATTTGCCCGATAGCTTTTATCTATCCCCATTGTCCCCATAGGTGCGATGTATTGGATAAATTTGTTCAGTATTGCCTAAATTCTCAAAGTATTGTATATTATTGTTCTGGGGAGCTCGTTGTTCGGGCTGAGAGTCCGCCGGTAGGCGGAGACCCATTGAACCTGACTTGCCCCGCGAAGTCCGCCAGTTGGCGGACGAAGTGGGTCCGGATAATGCCGGCGGAGGGAAACTATGAAAAAACTCATTCTTCTTTTTGTTATTCTAATAATTGTTCTTTTTGCCCTCTTTCCCTTTCAGAATCAATCTCCCAAGAACCAAGAACCAAAAACCAAGAACTTTACTATCGCTCTTGACTGGACCCCCAACACCAACCACACCGGTATATATGTAGCACTGCAAAAAGGTTGGTACAAAGAGCAAGGCCTTGATATAAAAATTCTCCCCTACTCGCAAGTATCAGCTGATACTCTGGTATCCACAGGTAAAGCTGACGCCGGTATCAGTTCAACCGAAAATATAGTAGCGGATGCAGCGACAGGAAATCCTGTCGTCTCAATTGCCGCGATAATTGCGCATAACACATCAGCACTTGTCGCCCTGTCTGACAGCGACATCAAAAGCCCCCGCGACTTGGACGGAAAAATCTATGGTGGATTCGGATTGCCTTATGAACAAGCTGTGGTTAGCGAAGTGATTAAGCATGATGGCGGAACAGGCGAATTTAAAAATGTAACACTTACCACCTCTGCCATGCAGGCTTTGGAGAGTAAAAAAATTGATTTTGTCTGGATTTTTATGAGTTGGGAAGGAATTGAGGCAAACCGTGCCAAACTTGGTTTGAAAGTTTTCCCTATCCCGATGTTTGGTATCCCCGATTATTCAACACCAAATATAATAACTTCTAAAAAAACGCTTGAGGAGAAAAAATTGCTAATCAAAAAATTTATGAACGCAACAAAACGTGGATTTGAATATGCAAGGATTCATCCCAAAGAATCTGCTCAGATTCTTATTGATGCTACGCCAAAAGGCACTTTTCCTGACACTGGGCTGGTCACTGACAGTCAAATATTCCTAAGTCCGCTTTATGCTGACCCTGGGAAAGCTTGGGGACTGCAGGACAAAGCCATGTGGCATAATTATCCGAAGTTTATGCTCCAGGCAGGAGCTGTAACTGACGTAGAGGGTAAAAAAGTGACCAAGTTGGATTTAGAAAGTTTGTATACCAATGAATTTTTGCAATAAATTTTCATTTTTCAATTTAAAATTTGAAATGAAACTTAAATGTTTAAAAATTTAAATTTGAACCTTGCCTGCCGGCAGGCAGGAATTCATTGAAAATTGTCCATTCGACAAGCTCAGGATCCTGAGTGTATCGAAGGAAAAATTTCAAATTGAAAATTATATTAATATGTCGGATGAAATTCTTCGTATCTCGCGCTTAAATAAAATATTCCCAAACAATCTACAAGCTCTCAGTGAGATCGCGTTTTCTGTCAAAAAGCAGGAATTTGTGAGCATAATCGGCCCATCAGGATGCGGCAAAAGTACACTTTTTAATATCCTAGCGGGGGTTGAAAATCAAACAACCGGCGCGGTTGAATTAAATGGAAAAACTGTCGCAAAGCGAGCTGGATTATTTGGCTACATGCCCCAATCCCCTCTTCTTCTTCCCTGGAGAACAGTTCTTGAAAATGTAATACTGGGCCAGGATGTACTGCGCGTACCACGAAAAATCTCCAAACAAAAAGCAATGAAAATTCTGCAGCAATTTGGTCTGTCTGAATTTGCTGCTAACTATCCAAATACTCTATCAGGAGGAATGAAGCAGCGAATTGCGCTGATCCGTACAGTCCTTTTTCAAAAAGACTTCCTTTTGCTTGATGAACCTTTTGGGGCTCTGGACTCACTCACCCGATTATCCTGCCAGCTGTGGCTACTGGAGCTACAGAAAAAGCTCAAACCGACAATTCTTTTCATAACTCACGACGTGCGGGAAGCCATCTTCTTATCAGACACTATCTATGTACTAAGTCCACGACCCGGGAAAATTATTAAAAAATTTGAGGTAGGACTTCCCCGACCAAGACAAAAAGAACAACTAGCATCACAACTTGCTGTCAGGTTGGAGCAGAAAATTCTGTCGCACCTTTTTAACGAAAAAAGTCTATGAAACTGAAAAAAATCGCGCAATTCGGACCAAGCATTATTTTTCTCTTCCTAATTTTTCTGGTATGGGAAATTTTTGCTGAGTCTAATCAAATAAATAGCCGCTTGCTTCCCGCCCCATCAAAAATTGTTGCTGCACTGGTTAATAATTGGAGCATCATCGCTCCCCACGCTTTCCAAACAATTCTTGAAACTATTATCGGCTTTGTAATCGCAATAATTCTTGGCGTAATTGTAGCCCTACTTTTGGATTTCTCCCCCTGGGTGAGACGGACACTCTATCCCCTTCTTGTCACTTCTCAAACAATTCCCATGATCGCGCTTGCTCCTCTGCTGCTTGTATGGTTCGGGTTTGACCTTTTACCCAAAGTGATTATGGTTATATTGTTTTGCTTTTTCCCGATCGCTATCGCGACAGCCGACGGACTTGCTTCAACTGATAGTGACCTTTTAAAACTTCTCAAAAGTATGAACGCATCCTATTTTCAAACATTAAGATACGTCAAATTTCCAGGAGCTCTTCCGCAATTTTTTGCAGGTACTAAAATCGCAGCGACATACAGCCTTACAGGCGCTATTGTTGGTGAATATGTGGGGGCCTACCGAGGACTTGGGATTTATATGCAAACGATGAGCAATTCCCAGGCAACAGTTCTTGTCTTTGCCGCGATTGTGGTAACAACACTGCTTAGTTTGGCGTTATTTGGAGTTATTATGCTGATTGAAAAAATCTGCACACCTTGGAATTAAACCAGAAAACTATCATCAAATAATTTCTTGCTCCTTGCCCAAGCTCCCTTGGTTTGGTAAAATTGTGAATACCGTAATTTTTGGTTCTGCTTTGCAGAATGCCGAGATAGCTCAGCGGTAGAGCAGCTGTTTTGTAAACAGCAGGTCCGGGGTCCGAATCCCCGTCTCGGCTCTGTCTTCGTATAGCGAAGAACTTAGAACAAAGAACTAAAAACAAAAAACGTTTTCTTAGTTCAAGGTTCATAGTTCTATGTTTTGCGTAGCAAACTAGCCAGATTCGCATAGCGGCAATTGCACCTCGCTGTAGACGAGGCGACCGTAAGGTCTACGGGGGTTCGAGTCCCTCATCTGGCACTCTATTCAGCTACGCTGAATACTAACGAACCAAGAACTGAAAACTCAGAAAGAAAATTTTCCTAGTCCTTGGTTTTTAGTTTTGAGTTCTGCTTTGCAGAATGCCGAAGTGGCTCAGTGGTAGAGCAAGTCATTGGTAATGACTAGATCATGGGTTCCGATTCCCATCTTCGGCTCAATAATAATTCATTTAACCTGCTATCTCAGCCCCATTAGGATGATTTCTCGTGTTTAGAATTAGAGTAATGTAAAGAATGATTATCAAGCTAAAAGCTGCAATTTCAAAACTAATTTTAAAAATACTGACCAACAGTAACAACACTACGTATAATGGCGCGCGTAAAAGCATAGAGATTGTATTGCGGTGAGTCGAGGCAGCAAGTGAGCCTATCTTAAGACCTCTGGATGTTATATTTGTATCGATGGGAATTGCTACCAAAAGAGAAAATACTCCGACAATAAATACAGAGATATAGTATAGGAGCGTATCGGTAACTGTAAGACGAAGAATCCAAGTACAAGCAATTATCAGACTTCCTACGATTATCATCCGCGTTCCGTATTTTTTTGTTAACTTGCCTGCTAAATAAGAAAAAGAGGCAGTGCTTAGGGAGACTATCACAGGAACTGCGGCAACCGAACCGACAGTACCAATTACGGTAAATATAAAAAGCGGCCAGATAATCCCGTCGACCTCACTATGCAATCCCCATAAAGCAAGCGTCAGAAAATTTTTTCTTTCTTGCGGTGCCTCGAAAAATTCCCTGGAGGATAATTTTTTTTCATTTGGTAAATCGCGAACGTGACGCATTTTAAAAAGAGGAATGATAGACAATATGAAAATAAATACGCTTGCAACAGACAAATAACCTTTACCCAATGTGATGAGTATAAGAGCGCCCACAATTGGCCCTGATATATTTGCCAACTGCCGAACTCCCTCCAGAGCACCGACTGTTTTTCCTGGATCAATCTCCTCCCTATTTATTTCAATAAAAAGGTATACATGAGATATCCAAAAAAGCGTATCATATACTGCGGCTAGAGTAGCTAAAAGCCATAAAAGAGGCCAGTTGTCAGAAGGTAACGCCCCAAGCAGTCCAAAAAATGCGATAGTCGCAACTGTCCCCCATATCATTACTTTTCGTGCTCCAATTTTCCGAACAACCCGCTCAACTACAAAATTCAGGGGAATATCAATTGCGTTGTATATAAGATAAAAAATAATTACCTCACTTAATGAATATCCTGACTCAAGAAGGAGAATCGGCACAAAAATCGAGATAAGCGATCGGGCCAAGGTATGAAGCCATATAGCCAATTCAAAAAAGTGAAGGTCGGGGTGTTTGGAAAATCTATATAAATGGTGCCTGTTGTAAAAATGAGCAAGCTGCATTAATTTATGATATCACAACTTATGCCCCGCAATATCCTTGTGGCAGTTTAATCAGAAATATTGTATAATACATAGATTATGGCGAAAAAAGGAGAACACAGAATAAAAATTGGTCTGGTTTGTCAGATTTGCAAGAATAAAAACTATGTGTCACAGAAAAATAAGATGGAGACACCTGAAAAATTGGTGCTTCATAAATTTTGTAAGCATTGCAAAAAAGTGACAGACCACAAAGAAACTGAAAAACTTAAGTAAGATTGCGTATAGCAAATAGCTTATGGCGTATGGTAAGAATCCTTTCTTACTCTACGCTTTTTTAGTATAATGGGCTAACTATTTGCTATTAGCTATTAGCTATGCGCTGTTAGCCAATATAGGGACGTGGTGAAATGGTTATCACAGCAGTCTCCAAAACTGCTTTTCCCAGTTCGAGTCTGGGCGTCCCTGCACATCACAAATTAATATCTTGCATTTTTTAAAAAAAGTATTAATATATTATTGTGGGACATGACGCGCATCACGAACATCTCATAAAAGAACTGACAGAACAGCTGGAGCCTGTTTTTTCAAACTCTCCTCAGGGCATTTATCTATAACTTGATGATGAGCACAAATCCTGCAATAAGAAATTTGCTGATCTTCTCGGATACAAATCAACTCAGGAATGGGTAGATAATCAATTCCCCATCGAAGACGTCGCTGAAGAAGACCAGGAAAAAGGAATTGAGGCATATATAAATGCGTCAACAAAGCTAATCGCTTCAACGTTTACAGGAAGCTTAGTGAGAAAAGACGGAAAGAAAATAAAAGCAGAAGTCACCATGGCCCCAATAACCTACAAAGGCGAAATATTTGTCCTCCACTTTATCTCCGAGAAGTAATAAGTTCCAACATAATTATTTAACTCCTGCCACAATTTCCCCTCTTGCAATTCTGATTTTTTCAGATATATAATCAAGGTGGTGAAAAAATATATCGTTGAATTTATCGGCACATTTTTTCTGGTTCTGGTTATCGCACTTAGCGGAAATCCTCTGGCAATCGGTGTCGCACTGACCGCGCTTGTCTATATGGGAGGATATATCTCAGGAGCGCATTATAATCCGGCAGTGACTCTTGCTCTTTGGATGAGTAAAAAGGTCAAGTCGGATACAGTCCTTCCCTACATGCTGACCCAACTTGTTGCCGCAATTGCCGCATCTAGTGTCTATTTTGTGGTTACCAATAAAATTTTTATTCCTCAACCAGGAGTAAACGTCAATATGCTTACAGCAGTAATAGTTGAAGTATTATTTACCTTTCTTTTGGCTTCAGTTGTTCTTCATACTGCTGCAACTGAAAAAACAAAAGGCAATGACTATTTTGGTCTCGCGATAGGTCTGACCGTGATGGCAGCTGCATTTGCAGGCGGGCCAATCTCAGGCGGAGCCTTTAATCCGGCAGTCGGTGTCGGACCGCTTCTTTTTGATATCGGAAACCTCAGCGCAAACACAACAAATATTATTCTCTACCTCGTCGGCCCGTTCCTCGGCGGAGCATTGGCAAGTGTTGTATATAAATTGAAATAAAGTAGTCTCCAAACATTTCCCCTGTTATAATTTGCTATAATACAATTTATGAACGACTCAACCCACAAATTCGTCGCTGTGCTGAATAAAAAAGTGGAGACAGGACGCCTTATGAACGCGCTTGCTCACATGTCTGCCGGCTTTTCGGCAATGTACCCTGAAAAGGGAGAACTGAAGTTTGATAACTATTTTGACAAAGACGGAGGTATGCACCCAAGCCTTTCTGACAATCCGTTTATTATTTTATCGGCTGATAACTCCAATCAAATCCGAACGTTTCGAAACGCGTTGAAGGAAAACAATATCTTATTTAATGACTTTACCAGCACCATGGTTGAGGAACCGCACAAGAACAAAAGGAACGGACGAGTAAAACACCTGAGCTGGAACTTGAATACTGGGGAATCTGTACTTTTGGAGAAATAGAAAAAATAAGCAATCTGACCAAAAAATTCTCTCTGTGGAGATAACGCCTAGTATAAGCTGTATATAGCATTCCCTTCTCCGTCAATCTAAACTGTTGACAACTCAGCTCGAAAGAGATTATGATGTGCCCGATGACTAATACTGTAGAGGGTTCTAAGCCTAATTCTGGTGACACTGGGCAAAGATTTTTTGAAAGGTTAAGGAAAAAGAGACCCGAGCCCGAAGCGGTAGACTCTTGGTTTCATGCCTCACTGAGGGCAAATGCGTATTTACCTCAGACACATGCGGCAATAAGCATAGAACTCGGGAAAAAAGTAGTTGAATCTTTATCAGCAGGCAATGCTACATGGGATGACTTCCGAGATACTCATTTAGGAGGCGAGAGGCTCCGAAAGACTCACGCAAAAGTAAAAGCTATCCATACAAACTTAGGCATCTCCAATAAATACGTTACTGAAGGAAGAATCAAGGGAATTTGGAATAAAGCAAAAAAGGATGTAACAGGTATGACAAAAGGGTACATGAAGATTATGAATCCAGATATCTATAAGGGGCGCATGGGATATGTAAATAGTGATCAGGTGAGCGATTTTTTTAGTGATCCTGAGCGCGAAGAAGAGGTTGCTATATTGGGTCGCTTATTTTCCGCATCGGTGCGGGGATTGCATACTCCGCTCAGTGTCGACATTATAGGGATTTACCGGGAAATGCTCAGGCAAGGCCATACATCGGTCAGAAGTATGCTCGGCGTGGTAAAAAAACAAATGGTAACTTCTATAACAAACGAACTGGAAGATATAAAACTTCAAACAGGAAGAGTTGTACCGCATGAGGTAGTAGGAATATTTACAAATTTCCAGACATAACTGCCTTATCCATTCTTAGATTTTGAATAGTTGCCTGATTTTTAGTAATATAAAACAGTGAAAATAATATTTTTAGGAACCAATGGCTGGTACTCATCCCCCACCGGAGACACACCTTGTATTTTAATTGACTCCGCCGACCACTATGTAATTCTCGATGCGGGAAATGGAATTTATAAAACAGATCAATATATAAAAGGGGGCAAACCTATTTCCTTGTTCATCTCCCATTTTCATCTTGATCACGTCTCAGGAATGCACATATTGAATAAATTTAGCTTTAAGCAAGGAATTGATGTCTATGTAGGAAAAGGACGAACTAAAGATTTTCAGACTCTTGTAAATCCCCCATTCACACTTGGATATCAGTCCAAACCCGGTAATAAACTCAACTTAAAAACAGAAATCAGGCTTCACGAACTGTCTGAGAAGGAAGAAAACATCCCATTTAAAGCACAAGCGCTCAAGCAAACCCATTTATTTGACGACCATGGCTTCCGGATAGAGCTCGAAGGAAAAACTATCAGCTACACCGGAGACTGCGGGAGAACAGAGCAGGCAAGAAAACTTGCAAAAAACGCTGATCTTTTGATTTGCGACTGCACAAACAGGAAAAATTTAACTATTGATACCGGTCATATGGATCCTGTTGATGCGGCAACTCTGGCAAAAGAAGCTGGGGTTAAAAAATTAATCCTCACCCATTTCCACCCTGTTACCTACTCAACTCTTGATGACCGTAAGTGGGCAGAGAATAAAGCAATGAAAATTTTCCCAGCGGCGACCGCCGCGACTGACGGGCTTGAAATAATTCTTTAGTCCTTGCAATTTATATAGCAAACATACTACAGTTATATTAATGTCTATTCTAAATTGGATAAGAAACCACAAGCTTGCTACTATACTCCTTCTTATTGTCCTTTTTCTTCTCAGAAATTCTACCCCTGAACCACTGGGATCATCTTTAAGTTTTAGGGGAACACGGCAAAGCAGTTATGACGCAGTCTCCAATAATATGAGTGGCGCTACAACTGAAAAAGCTATGGCCCTTGAGATAGGAATGACTGCGCCATATCAACAGGTGAGTGATAGCTCACAGCGCGTTGTTATAAAAGAATCAAGCCTCTCCCTTCTGGTCAAGAATGTCCGGGATACCGGTGACAAAATCATAAATACCGCAAAAGGAATGGGTGGGTATATGGTGAACGTGAGTTATAACAATCCCAGCGAGCAGGGCTTTGCAACTATAAGTGTCCGCGTACCGACTGACAAACTTGATGACGCGCTTAATCAATTCCGCAGCTTTTCAGTAAAAGTTACAAATGAAAACTTGATAGGAACAGACGTTACGCAGGAATACCAGGATCTTGATCAGAGAACCGCTACTTTGAAGACAACCAAGGACAAATTTGATGAAATACTTAAAAAAGCAACAACTGTTAGTGAGATTCTTGAAGTTAACCGCGAGATCATAAGCCTTGAGCAGCAAATTGACTCTGTAACCGGGCAAAAAATGGCAATAGCAGATAACGCCAAACTCACAAAAGTCACTCTCTATCTCTCAACCGATGAACTCGCTCTTCCCTACGCACCGGACAAAGTCTTCCGGCCTGATGTAGTGCTCAAGCTCGCTGTACGCTCGCTTTTGGGAACAGTTCAATCGCTTGCGGAATTCTTGATCTGGTTTGGAGTCTACGCAATTATCTGGATACCACTTTTAATAATTATTATGATATTTAAAAACCGGAGAAAACGCTCAAAGGACCTAAGAAATTAAATTTCCGCTCATCTCTCCTTTTGAAATTTATTTGCTAAACAAAAAGACATCTGCTATACCTAAGCTATATGCGCTTTCCTGAAAAAAACTTAATACTGGCATTCTCTGCTTGCATATTGATTCTCGCACTCTGGTCCATTTTACTATTCATAGCAAATCAAAAAACTACGGATCTCAATTATATTTATAATGTAGCTGTCGGACTCATGTTTGCTTCGGGAGGCGGAATTGCGTTCTTAGGTATATGGGGTTTAGGTATAAAAAATGCTCTAAAAAAGGAACTTTTGACAGTTGGAATTGGAATGTCGTGCTTTGGCATGGGATACTTTGTATGGTCTTTTTACAACCTTGCATTAAGAATTGAGACTCCTTTCCCTTCTCTTGCGGATGCTTTTTTTGCTTTATACACTCCCTGCGTTACATATGGAGTTATAAATCTTTTGCGTGTTTTTGGCGTAATGATACCTAAAAAGATCTACCTACAATCTTTGGGCATTTATCTTGTTGCTGTGATATTCATATTTTCAGTCGGAAATCCACCAGATCTCTCACCTAGCCTGCCAATCTTAACCAAAGCTGTTAATATGTACTATCTTTTAGGAGATTCCCTACTTATTACATTGAGTATTATGCTGATTCGGCTGACGAGAGGCAGAATTCATAACAGTTTTATATATTTCGTGTTTGCAATGCTCGCAATGGCCTCAGGAGATTTTGTTTTTTCATACCGCACCGCAAGTGGAGCGTATTGGAATGGCGATATTTCCGATTTTCTTTTTGGATTAGGTGCATATCTTTTCTCAATAGGTATTATTAAAATAATTGCAACCCAATACACAATCTCCAAATCCTTCTCAAGCTGATTTTAGAGGTTTGAAAATTTAATAAGTTGGGGTATTCCAACAATAGCTCGACCAAATCTCTTCATATTAATCCCATAGTTGTTTTTACCTCAATTTTTATATAAAATACCCTTTATGAATACAAACGTAGTTCTCATGCGCCACGGGCACGTGAATCCAAAGTTTAACGAATTAAGACAACAAATTGTTTATGGTCCCTAACCAGACTTAGCGTGGAGGGCAGATTTGAGACCCGCCTCCTGGCTGCCAATTTATACAACGTGAACTTTGATAAAATATACTCAAGTCCTACTTTACGAGCTCAGGAATCTATGGCTATATTATTTGGCGAATTAAATAGAAAAGGCAGAACTCCTGCTCCGGCCTATAAAAGAGCTTTGCGTACTATTGATGCTCCCAGCAGAATCGGTTTGCCGGTCGCTGGATCTGTAAATGATAACGGATTTTATAAGACCTTTTATAGAACACAAGGAGATGAATCCCCGGAAGAGTATTTAAACCGTATATGGAGTGCATTTCAAGATATTGTAAAAAGAAACGAAGGAAAGACAATTGGTATAATGGGCCACAGCGAAGGAATCGGACTGATTATGCATAGACTTCACCACCCGGAAGATCCAACCCCACGCATAGAAGGTGCAATTCCAACCGGTTCGGCAATAAAATTTGAGATTAATCCTGAAAGCCTTGAAATCAGAAACGAATCAAGAATACCTGAGAATGCTCATGATCCCGAAAGCTTTGATCGCAGTATGCGAAAATAATCCATATTTTATTCGTTTTGTGACCAAAAATTTAATTAAAATGCTACAATAACCATATGAAATCCTTTAATAAAACTGTTGTTCTCGGGATAACCAGCGGGATTGCTGCTTACAAGTCACTAGAGTTAATAAAATTGCTAAAACAGGAGGGACTTGAAGTTTTTGTAATCATGACCAAAAGCGCCGCCTTGATGGTATCCCCAGCTGAATTTAAAAAAGCCTCAGGAAATGATGTTGCCATTGAACTATTCAAGGATAAATTTGATTACAAAGATGTCTTAAAATCAAGAAAAGTTGATCATATCGAGCTAGCTGACAGAGCTGATGTCATGATTATTTGCCCGGCAACTGCCAACGTAATCGCGAAAATCGCTTACGGAATAGCTGATGATTTCCTGACTACCACAGCGCTTGCTATCACCTCCCCTCTTATTATTTGTCCCTCAATGAATGTAAATATGTGGAACAATCCTTCTGTTGTTGAGAATCTGGCTAAACTGAAAACCCAAGGAATACAAATTATTGAACCCACAGAAGGCATGCTTGCATGTGGTTATGAGGGAAAAGGCAGACTTGAAAATATAGCTGTGATTAAACAGGAAGTAATGAAACAAATAAACCGTAGCAGTTCACTTGCGGGAAAAAAAGTGATTGTAACAGCAGGTGGAACTCAGGAAAAAATTGATGAGGTAAGATTTATAACCAACAAAAGCTCAGGAAAAATGGGGGTCGCGATTGCTGAGGAATGCTATCTTCGCGGGGCTGATGTTTTACTTCTCCGGGCTGAAAGTTCGGTCAAGCCACGTTATTTGATTCCTGAAAAAACCTTTATTACGGCTGCTGAATTACAAACTTTGGTCAAAGAGTATACTCCAGAATATAATATTCTTTTCCACGTCGCGGCGGTATCTGATTTTTTGCCTGAAAAAATAACTAAAGGAAAAATCTCAAGCAAAAATATTGTTGCTCTAAAACTTAAACCCGCTCCCAAAATAGCTGACCAAATCAAAAAAATCAACCCAAAGATTAAGCTAATTGCGTTCAAAGCCGAATATGCACTAAGCGAGAAAGAGCTAATACGAGCTGCGCAGCACAAATTAAAAGAATGTGATGCTGATGCAATTATTGCCAATGATATAAGTAAACCCGACCGCGGTTTTGAGGCTGACACAAACGAGCTACAGGTTATTATAAAAAATGGCAAACAGCAAAAAATCCCTCTTAACTCCAAAAGGCAAGTAGCATCAGTTGCAATGGATTTTATTACTGAAGAATTAAATATCTAAGATGAGTAGTGCAAAAGCATTCGCGCCTGCAAATATCAGCTGCGCTTTTAAGATTTATGAGCACAAAAATCCACGCTGGGCAGGCTCACTCGGATTTGGATTTACTCTTAAAGAAGGAATAACTGTGGAAGTTACCAAATCAAAAACAAGCAAAGTTTTTTTTAATAAAAAGCAGGTCGATTTCCCGACAATAAGACAAGTTATAAATTCTTTGACAAAAGAGAAAATAGTTGTGAATCTAACTTCTCCCCTGCCTCTTGGCTGTGGGTTTGGCTTGAGCGGAGCAAGCGCGCTGGCAGCGTCTTACGCCTTAAATAAATTGTTGAAACTTGGTAAATCCAAAAAGCAGCTGGCTATTATTGCACACGTCGCGGAGGTTGAAAATAAAACCGGTTTGGGCGATGTAACAAATCAATATTACGGAGGTTTTTTGGTGAAATTCAAGCCCAGCTCACATTTTGAAGTTATCAAAATTCCGCTTAAGGATGTTCCAATTTTCTGCCTGAGCTTTGATAAACTACCTAATAACTCCATCCTTAACAATACAAGATTAACAGCTGATATAAATAGAGAAGCAGCAGTTGCATTGGGTAAAATGCAGGACTTGCTAAAATCAGGAGAGAAAGTGGAACTTGGATATATTATCAAGCTTTCAAAAGAATTTGCAATAAAATCAGGACTGCTTACAGATAAAAAAGTAATTGAAACTATAGAGGCTATCGAAAAAGATAGTGGTCAGGCTTCAATGATAATGCTCGGAGATGCTGTATTCAGCAATATCAATTTCCCCGGCGCAAAGAGATTAACAATATCAGACCAGGGAGCGTATGTAATATAAAAGCTTATCTATTCGTAAATATAATTTTGTGTGAGCATTCAAACAAGCGCGTTTACCCCGCTAAGCGGGGTTAAGAAATTGTGAATGAATTGTCAGGGGGAATCCGGCTCGAAGCTGAAAGCTGAGTGGCCGAAGGGGGCGGACAATCCCCCGACAATGAATGAAACAATTTTAGCGCGACTTTGCAGCTCACAAGCTTTTGGTTCTTTTGTCGACACAAAAGAACAACCACAATCTGCTATAATCCATCTATTCATGAAACGGCAAATTTCAGCAACCATGGCCACGCAGCATCCTGACCATGCAGGTGTACCTTACTGGCATGACCGGGAATTCATAAGAACCAGTTACGAGTCGCACGAAACATTTGAGGCATTTTCTGAGCTTGGAATTCGCGAGTATAAATGGGACTGGGAGGGCAAACTTGTTGATGAATCGGTGCTTGAAAGATTGTTTGGGGAGCATTTTGAATTCTTTAAAAAAAACCCCTTGGGACAAAAAACATTTTTGACATTCAGACTCCCAAATCCCAAAGTCGAGACCGAATTCCGAATAGGTCGTGCTTTTATGAACCTAGCAAGTGCCGCAAGTGTCGCAAAGCATTTCGGGCTCCCTACTCCCCCGCTTTTTGAAGTGATTCTCCCCATGACCACATCAGCTGAGGAGATCTTTGAGATTCAAGTTGCCTATCAGCAAATTCACGCACTCACCCATCCTTTGTATCGCTTGAATAGTATTCTGACCAATCCCCGCATCATCCCATTGTTTGAAGATGTTGAGACAATAATTAACTCTGACAAAATAATCGAAAAGTACATAAATCTTTATAAAAAACGGTTTAAAAAGACACCTCCATATATCCGCCCGTACGTTGCACGGAGTGATCCGGCTTTGAATTTCGGAATGGTACCTACAGTCTTTGCCATAAAAATTGCGCTATCAAGGTACGCAAAGTTGTCTAAGAAACTCAGGATTCCTTTTTATCCGATCATCGGAGCAGCTGTTCTTCCCTTCCGTGGAGGGATAGATCCAACGCGTATTGAGAAATTCGCTGATGAATACAGAGGAATCCGCACAACCACAATTCAAAGTGCTTTCAGGTATGATTTTCCCAAAAAAGACGTTATAAAAGCCATAAAATATCTTGAAAAGACCCTCCCACAACAAAAAGCGGAAATCATCCCAGCTAGCGAAGAAAATGAAATGATCAAGCTCATACCTTACTTTGAAAGTTCGTATCGCGAAACAATCGAAAAAATTGCACCAGTAATAAATACTATTTCGGGTTTTTTACCCAGGCGCCGCGAAAGAGTCCAGCACATCGGACTTTTTGGATATTCAAGAGGAGTTGGTAAAGTAAAGCTACCGCGAGCAATTGGATTCACCGCAGCCCTTTATTCAATCGGCGTGCCTCCTGAATTCATAGGGACAGGAAGAGGCATAAAGCAAGCTAAAAAACTAGGTAAATTGGCAATCGTAAAAAAATATTATAAATATGTTTCAGAAGATCTGGATCAAGCAGGCAGATATCTAAATACTGATAATTTGAATAAACTGAGCAAGAAATCAAACGCTTGGAAAAAAGTATTGGAAGACATAAAGGCGGTCGAAGAAACATTGGGGATAAAACTCAGACCCATAACAAAAGAGGAAAAAGAACACAAAAAACTTACTGATAAAATTTATGCGCAGCTGGATTCAGGAGACGTAATGCTCACCGAGCTAATCACCAAAGCCGCAATTCTCCGGAAAAGTTTGGGATAAATTATTTTGTTTTCTTTGACCTTCTAAGTAAAATTAAGCCCACAACTGAAGTATTGGCTGCAAAAACAAATAAAGGATAAGAAACTAATATTGGATCCAACTTTCCTACAGATAACGCTCCTAAAAGTCCGGCCATTGCAAAGCATACCCACGCGCTGATTGTTTCACTTTTTGGAGATTCAAAAACTTTAATGTAAATCAGCTGATATCCAACCGCATCAATAAGAATTGTTATATAAAGCGATATGTACGCATGCTGAGTTAGATACCATAAGTACAGCCCAATTCCAGATGCCACAAGAGCAATAATATCTCTCTTTCGGAATCCTCCAATTCCGTATTTGATTGATAAAGCAAAAATTATAAAGTCCCCTAAGATAAAAGCTACTGTAAGCCAAAGGGACCAAGTAGCTCCTTCTGCACTCTGCGCGAAAAAAGATATTATTCCAAGCATAGTCCATATGAACCAAGGTGCACATTCGGGTACTGTGGTTTTGCGAAAAATATCACGTACATATGGAGCACACCCCGCCAAAAATACAACTCCTGAGGCAATTCCCAAAAATTCCAGCATAATTACATTATATCAGCTGGGCTTTGTCTCGTGAGTTTTAAGCTCTTGTAATTTCATTTTTTCTTTGCAATACTTGACTTATGGACGCGCAAACGCCAACTACCCAACCGGTTAATCAGCCTAATTCCGGTGCTTCTTCGAAAAAGACTAGTAACTTTTTTTCCTTATTTGGGAAAATCATGCTTGGACTACTGATTGTTGGACTAGTGCTTTTTGGAGGATATTATCTAGGTGCAAATAAAGCAAAACCAGCGTCTGTCTCCCCCACTCCCTCCTTATCCTCAGCCAAACCTACCACAATTACACCCATAGGGACTACCTCTACCCCCACTGATAGCGGCATTCCTATAAAAGCAAATACCGTGAGCTTCACAAGAGTTAATGGTGAAGTATTCATGCGCTACAAAGGAAAAGTTTACAACGAAGAGGCTGCAAGCAAAAATGATTCTTCGCTTACCAAACTAGCTGATCCCGACAGCCACACTTGGTACGGCCTGGTAGACGCACCGGCAATTGGCGAGCCGGCCGGATTTGATGAACTTTTTGATTTTAAAGTCTTCCCAAATAAGCAAAATTTTGTTTTTGTTATGCGCTGGCCAACAACAGGAAACGTAATTGATTATAAAGTATTTTACTATGATGTCTATGCCACAGAAACCAAAGTATCCAATATGCTATCCCTCCAAGACGGCGTGGATGGTAGTGACCAAAATGTTCCCCGCGTAAAACAAATAAACCCTGAAGGGAAATATGTCGCATTTAATATGTTCTCTTGTTGGAACTGCGGAGGACACGCGCCTGATACTCTTTTGTTAAAAATTGATACCAAAGCCACAAAACGGATCGGAAAAGTTTCCTATTTTAATTGGAAAGAAAACGGGAATTATGAATATAAAGCATATAAAGTAATCCCCTGCGAAGTTGATGGACCTGGCGAATGCTCAGAAGACCCAAAAACCTGCCAATGCTAACCGGCACCATGTAGCTTATCCCCACAAACCAGCCTTTGCCGGTTTGAGATTTTTGAAATTCAGTTTTGAAGCCTCTCTAATAGTTTTTGTATCAAACCTGTATTTAATCAGCTTCGCCGGTACTCCTCCGACAATTGAATAAGGCTCTACATCTTTTGTAACCACTGCTCCGGCCGCGACAACTGCGCCCCTGCCAATAGTTACGCCCCCCAGAACTGTTACTTTTGCACCAATCCAAACATCATCTTTTATGATAATGCTGCGCACTTCAGGTTTTTGAAAAAACATCGGCAATTTGTAATCATCAAATTTATGGTGAACCGATGCAAACAGACAATAAGGCCCGATCATCACATAGTTACCTATCTTCATACCATATGGTGTTGAAAAATTGGTGTGATGATTTATAAAAACCCATTTACCAATCTCCGTATTGCGATAATTTTCAAAAATCACGTCTTTCATAACGAAAATATGTCTATTGAAATTCTGAAGCTTTAATCCAAACATGGTTGACCTTAATCTTGCTGTAAAGTATTTTAATTTAATGTAAAAAGTCAGCATTTTAGGCACAATTGTAAATAACGAATACAAAACATTTTTTATGATATGTCCGACCAGCCAGGCAAAACCTATTCCGACAAGCCCCATTGATCGGAAATAATAACTTAAAAACAAAATTGCAACTGTTCCAAGTAAATTAATTACCAACAGAGCTTTAATTTTATGCTTGACGTTTAGAACGGTTAAGCCGAGATAGTTGAGTGAAACCGGAATACCGGAAACTGCCAGGATCTGGAGAAATATTATCCCTTCGGATGAATACTCAGTCCCAAAAAATGAAAGAATAAAATTACCAAAAAACAAAACAACCACAATTGAGGGAACCAGTATCATCCATATAAATTTAATTGCTTTTTTTATATCTTTTGAGAAATTACGGATATCATTTGATCCCTCGGCAAAAAGTGATTGAGTTGTGGCATATGGAATTGTGTAGAGAAGCTGGGCAATCATCATGGAGATATAAAAATACGCGGTAGTCTCTGGATTTATATAATTCGTGATAAGAATAGGCAGAATTAAAGCCGGTGCTATTCCCAAAAGCCCAACCAAATAATTAATAAACGAAAAAGAAATCATACCTTTTAGGGATTCTTTATTAAATTTTGAACTCAACTTAAAATTAAATTTTTTCCTGAGTACATAAAATGCAACTATCAACCCGCTTGATAAGGCGAGTGCCCAGGCAATAAATATTCCTATTGCTCCGTATCCTACGAAAAATACAGGTAAAGATATTTTTAGCATTGAGACAAGTACATTTTTCAAAAAAATGTACTTTGCTGATCTCATAGCAATGAAGATACTTTCCATCAAAAAATCAATTGACGCTGTAATTGTAAAAAGGAGAAAGATAAAAGAAGTCAAATAATTTGTATTTACAAACGTCAGTTTTGGAGAAAATATAGGTAAAAATATTAGGAAAATCGCACCCGCTATTGCCGCAGCTGAGGCAACTACCGCAAAACTGCTTGTCAGGAGATTATTGCGCTTTTTTGAAGTTGGAAGAAAACGAACAATGCTGTAATTAAGACCAAGAATACTTAAGTTCATCAAAAAAAGAAGTACTGAAATTAGAGCGGTTGCCAACCCTACTTCGGAACTTTTATAGAGATTGGTCGCTATCAGCCAAAATAAAAAGCCGCAACCTGAGACAATCAGAGTACTTGCCATCATGTAGATAGAATTCATGTAAAGTGGGTCCCTGTGAACAGCCGGTGTATTTTTAATCAATGACTTAATTTTTTTCATTAATAAATTACAAACTATCCTATATTATAACATATACTGCTTAAATTGCAATTCCTTTCACTATAGTTTTGCCACTTGCAGAGTAAAAATTACGCGCTATAATATCTTTAACTTATGGATCAGGCTGAAAAGACAATCAAAGATTTGCTAAAGCTCGCGGATATAAAAATTAACGGCAAAAGACCCTGGGATATTCAGATTCATGACAATAGGTTTTACAAACGTATTTTGAATGATGGCTCACTTGGGCTTGGTGAATCATACATGGATGGCTGGTGGGACAGTAAACAAATTGAGGAAGCAATTGCCAGAATGATAAGGGCGCAACTCGACCGCAAGATCAAAAAAAGCCTCTCCTTAATTCTTTTCCTTGCCCGTAACAAATTCTTCAACAATGCAACCATCAAAAGATCCTACAAAGTAGGAAAAATACATTATGACGTCGGCAACGAACTGTATGAAAAAATGCTAGATAGCGAGATGAACTATACTTGCGGGTATTGGAAAGGACTTGGCGACCCGCTGACTGCCTGGAAAGATCCCAAGAACTTAGATAAAGCGCAAACTGCCAAAATGGATTTAATTTGCCGAAAACTTGGTCTTAAGAAAGGAATGAATGTCCTTGATACCGGCTGCGGCTTTGGAAATTTCGCAAGATACGCCGCAGCCAACTATGGCGTAAGCGTTGTCGGTTGTACTGTGTCCAAAGAGCAGGCAATAAAAGCGCAGGAGAGATGTAAGGGTCTGCCGGTTAAAATTTATCACAAAGACTACCGCGAGCTGAAATTGGACAAAAGCTTTGACCGCGTTGCCTCAATCGGAATTATGGAGCATATCACATACAAAAATTATGATAATTATCTCAGGATCACTTGCGGGGCCCTCAAGGACGACGGACTTATGCTTCTTCACACCATAGGTTATGAAATATCAGTAACCGCAGGCGAACCATGGGAGGAAAAATATATTTTCCCAAATTCTCATCTGCCTTCAATTGCCCAGATGGCAAAAGCTGCCGAGAGTAAATTTATTATCGAAGACCTCCAAAATTTTGGGCTTTACTACTACCCTACCCTTATGAGCTGGTGGACCAATTTCGATAAATCCTGGAAGGAACTTTCCAAAAAATATCCTGAAAAATACGATGAACGGTTCTATAGAATGTGGAAATATTATCTCCTATCCTTTGCCGGTTCCTTTAAAGCAAAAAATCTTCAGCTTTTTCAAATTGTTCTTTCAAAAAACAAAAAGGCCGAAGTCTATGAGGCAGTACGCTAATAATGGATTCAAAAAGTGATTACAATAAAAAACAGAGAGGTATTGTTCGTCAATTAAAACTGATAAATAATATCAAAGGCGTAGATGGCCTTGGTCTATCCAAACAAAACTCAAATCTATTCCGCAACCGCAAAAAGGGCGCAAAACCAAAACTCGATGTAAGAAGCCTCAATAAGGTTATACATGTCGACAAGAAAAAACTGATTGCGGAAGTTGAAGGAATGACCACGTATCAGGATTTGGTAGATGCCACTCTTGCATTTTCCCTTTTGCCCCCTGTCGTTCCCCAACTGGCCACTATCACAATCGGCGGTGCTATAAGCGGTGGAGGAATTGAGGCATCATCTTTTAAATTTGGGCTTGTTCATGAAACAGTTGAGGAAATGACAATACTACTAAGTAACGGAGAAGTAATAACCGCAACAGCTAAAAATAAACACCGCGATATTTTTGCAGGAATTGTCAATTCTTACGGCACGCTTGGATATATTCTAAAACTAAAAGTAAAACTTGTAAAAGCCTCCCCTTTTGTTCAACTTAGACATTTCAGTTTTACCAATTCAAAAGATTACTTTGCCGCGGTTGATGAAGTATTTAAATATAAAAAATACAAAGGAGAAAGAGTAGATTTCATGGACGGCATGGTTATTGATTCCAAAAAACTTTATCTTTTACTTGCAAGATTTACAGAAAAAGCCCCATATCTCAGTAATTATAAATATATGAATATTTACTTTCGGTCAATCGCAAAAAGATCTGAGGATTTTTTGACTGTCCGAGATTTTATCTGGAGATGGGATACAGACTGGTTCTGGTGCTCAAAGGGATTTGGCCTTCAAAACCCATTATTGCGCTTAATTGTGGGAAAGTTTTTGCTTAACTCCAAAGCTTATTGGAAAATTACAAAACTTGATGGGCGCTTTGGACTGGTCGAAAAGTGGGAAAGTCTTAAGGGAAAAAATAAATCCAGAGAAAGGATTGTTCAGGATGTGGAAATTCCAATTGATAATTCAGGTAAATTTTTGGATTTTTTTATAAAACGGATAGGAATCTCCCCCATTTGGATTTGTCCCTTAAAAACATATAAATCAAGCACCAACTTTCCTTTTTTTCCTTTTGATCCCAAAAAAGAATATATTAATTTTGGCTTTTGGGACAGCGTTCCCGCAAATAAAAATTCTCAAAGCTACTTCAACCGCTTAATAGAGCGCACGGTTATAGATCTTAAAGGACATAAAAGTCTATATTCTGACTCATTTCATACTGAATCTCAATTTTGGAATATATACGATAAAAAACTCTACAATAAATTAAAAAGTATTTATGATCCGGACTCTAGATTAAAAAATTTATATCAAAAATGCGTAACTGCTATTTAGCAAATATACTTAAACCCTTTCTCTGTTGTTGACAGATTGTACAAAATGTTGTACATTATAGATATGAGCAACTTTATGTCCATATCTGATGCCCGCTCTCAACTCCCCAAGCTTGTTAACAAGGTTAGCGAAGGCATGGAGAGTGTAACAATTACAGTAAACGGCCAGCCAAAAGTTACTTTAATAAACACCGAAGAGTTGGAGTCAATCAAGGAAACTGCCGGTATACTTTCTGTGCCTGGCGCGAAAAAAGAATTGAGGGAGGGCTTAAAACAAGCCAAAAAAGGCCTCGGCATTCCCCTTTCTGAACTTTAATATGCAAATCATCGTCACTCCCAAGGCGCAAAAGCATTTCAAAAAATTACCAAAACCTGAGCAAGCAAAAGTTAAAAGAAAATTTAAGCTTTTAGAAGATGCTCCCCTGTCAGGTAAAAAACTGGACGGAGAATTTATAGAATTAAGATCAATACGAGCCTGGCCTTACAGAATATTTTATTATCTGAGTACAAAAGAAAACAAGATATTTATTACCTCAATCCTCCACCGCCAAGGAGCTTACAAATAAATATTTCCTGTGCTAAAATACATTTATGATCCTCATCGTTGACTTCGGCTCACAGACTGCCCACCTAATCGGAAGACGATTAAGACAACTCGGCGTAGAAACAGAATACACGCACCCCGAAGAAGCTCTTTCAATAGTTGAGAAAACTAAACCAAAAGGAATTATTTTGTCAGGAGGACCATCGGATATTAGCCATGATGATTCCCTAACTATTCCTAAAAGTATTTTAGAAATGGGTATTCCTGTTCTTGGGATTTGTTACGGTTGGCAGCTGACTGCCCATCTTTTGGGAGGCATGATCAAGCACTCCAAAAAAGAATACGGACCAGAGACTTTAATAATGGCAGATGGTAAATGGCCAATAACAAATGGAATTTTTAAAAACCTCCCTCAAAAATTCTCAGTCATTATGTCCCATGGCGATACCGTGACCAAGCTGCCTGAGGGATTTGAAGTCTTGGCCAAAACAAAACAAGTAGATTATGCTACTGTGAGTAATGATGGTAGCAAAATTTACGGAGTACAGTTCCATCCTGAAGCTGCGCACACAGAACATGGGCAGAAAATACTTGAGAATTTCGTTGAGATTTGTGATGAAAAATTAAACCCGATTATTCTTGACCCGCAAAAAATAATTGCTGATATTAAAAAGACGGTTGGAAATAATAAAGTAATTTGTGCAGTTTCGGGAGGGGTTGATTCCACCGTTGCCGCTTTCCTGATAGGAAAAGCAATTGGTCTAAATCTGATCCCTGTTTATGTTGATTCAGGACTTATGAGAGTCGGTACCGACAAACTTGTAGCATACATATTCAAAGATCTAATACATGCTAATTTAGTGATCATTGATGCTCGAAAACGCTTTCTTGAGAGGCTAAACGGAATAACAGATCCTGAGACAAAAAGGAAAACAATCGGCAAACTTTACATTGATATTTTCCAAGAGGTTGCGGAGCAGCATGGTTCGGCAAGCTCACCACAAAGTAAGGTCGCATTCCTCGGACAGGGCACAATTTATTCAGACGTCATAGAAAGTAAGGGCTCCAAACACGCCAGTCATATCAAATCTCATCACAACGTCGGAGGCCTTCCCGCAGATTTGAAGTTCAAATTAATTGAACCGGTCAGAAATTTTTACAAAGACGAGGTGCGGGAAATTGGAAGAATTGTGGGTCTTCCTGAGGATGTTGTAATGCAGCAACCTTTCCCCGGACCTGGATATGCCGTCAGAATCCGGGGTGAGGTCACCGAAAAAAGACTTAAGCAGATAATAACTGCTGATAAAATAGTCGTTGAGGAAATAAAAAATGCCGGTATTTACGAAAAGCTTTTTCAATGCTTTGCAATTATGACTGGTGCTTACAGCACAGCAGTTAAAGGCGATGGAAGAGTTTTTGCCGAAGTTGTAGCCATAAAAGCATATGAATCCGCAGACGTGATGACGCTCAAATGGGCCGATCTTCCTTATGAACTTTTGCAAAAAATCGCCTCCAGAATTGTAAATGAAGTACCTGATATTTCCCGGGTTGTGTATGATATTACCAACAAGCCCCCGGCCACAATGGAGTGGGAGTAAGTATAATGAAAAGAAGACTGATTCTTGCTCATTGGATAATTGATTACGCCTACCGGGTAAGAGGTGAGGTACAAATGTACCGCTACCGCAAAGTTCCTACACACTTCCCTATAAGCAAACAACGTAAATCCCCCATTATATTTCTCTCCGGTTTTACTCTAAGATGGGGATTTCTCAAACATCTTGCAGACCAGCTTTCACTTGACGATTATCCTGTTTACGTTGTTCAGGAACTTAAAAATAACATTGGCGATATCCCAAAGTCCGCAGCAAAAGTCAAGACTATTATGGATATAAATAATCTTAAAAACGTGATAATTATTGGCCACAGTAAAGGAGGATTAATTGGAAAATACCTACTTATTCACCACAATCAAGACAATCAAATCAAAACAGTAATTGCAATTGCGAGCCCATTCTCTGGTACTACTCTTGCCCGCAAAATTCCCTTCCCATCATTTAAAGAAGTGGCTGACAAAAGCAAAATGATAAAAGAAATGGCAACAAATAATAAAGTTAATTCAAAAATTATATCAGTTTTCCCTGCTTTCGATAACCATGTCTGGCCTCAGGGAAGCAGCTTTCTGCAAGGCGCAAAAAATGTAGAATTGAAAGTAAAGGGCCACCACCGAATTGTTTTTGATAAAGGTACTCAACAGGTAATAATAGATTGTATTAAAAATTTATGAGTATGAAATGCGGAGTTGACATCATCTACATTCCGGGTATTGCCAAAATACGAAATGATGCCAGTCTGCTGGAAAAGTTTTTCCATACAAACGAGATTGAGAATCCAACTCCTGAACATCTAGCAGGACTAATTGCCGCCAAAGAAGCCTTTTTTAAAGCACTTGGTAGGCCTCCGAAATTTCTGGAAATCCAAATCCGACACAAAGAGTCCGGCAAGCCTGAAATAATAGTCTCTCCTGAATTTAAAAAGTATAAATCAATTGATGTCTCAATAAGCCATGATGGAGATTACGCAATTGCTTTTGTTATACTTGAGGTATGATCAGAACCATCCCCGACCTAATTGAAACCTTCAAAACTCGTGATAAAACCGCCATCATCCAAAAAACCGGCGTTCGTACTTTTACCTATACATACAAGCAATTTTATAAAAATATTCTAAAAACCCAGACTATGCTTGACAGACTTGGCCTCAAAAAAGGAGATAAGATTCTTCTCTGGGGATTCAACGGCCCATCATGGGGCACTCTTTTTCTTGCAGCTGCCCGATCCGGAATCATCATAGTTCCTGTTGATTTTTTGAGCCTGCCTGAATTTGTTAAAAGTCTAAAGGAGATTGTCGGCGCAAAAGCGATCTTTCACTCTGAATTTAAAATCCCGCCTGAAATGGGAATCAAAAAAGTAATTATTGAGAATCTGGATTTTTATATTAAAGACCTTCCCCAAAAAACGGAAAAGACAGAAATCTCAGAAAATGATTTACTGGAAATCGTCTTCACATCAGGAACAACGGGTGACCCCAAAGGCGTGATGCTGACTCATAAAAATCTTGTTTCAAATATAGAAGGTGTCTTAAAAGTTATAAAAATAAATCCCGAGCAAACCTTTTTGTCTCTTCTTCCGATGAGCCACTTATTTGAGCAAAACCCCGGTTTTTTGGCTCCGTTAAGCGCGGGCTGTACTATCGTTTACATGAAGGGGCTCAGGCCAAATCTCATTTTCAAGACACTCTCGGAAGTCAAAATAACCAATATCGCGCTTGTCCCCAGGCTCTTAAAATTGTTTTATGACGGCATTATGCGCGAAGTTGAAGCAACAGGAAAGACAAAAACATTTAATAAATTGCTCAACTTAGATCTCCCAAAACCAGTCCGGAAAATTTTATTTTCAAAAGTTCATAAAAAATTCGGGACTCATTTTCAGTATTTTATCTCAGGCGGCGCGCCGCTTAGCGAGGAACTCGATACCTTCTGGAAAAAGTTAGGATTTACAATTGTTGAGGGTTACGGCCTGTCGGAATGCTCCCCCATACTTACTGCCAATACTCCTCAGAAACAAGTTCCCAGATCAGTGGGTAAACCTATCCCGGGCGTAACTCTTAAGATCAATAATAGCGGTGAAGTTCTGGTCAAGGGCGACAACATAACTCAGGGTTATTTTCAGAAAAAGGAACAAACAAAAGCACTGTTTGATGGCAAATGGATGAAGACAGGCGACATCGGATCATTGGACAAAGACAACTATCTTTTCCTAAAAGGAAGGGCAAAAGATATAATTGTGACAGGGGCTGGTGTCAATGTTTATCCTGAGGATATTGAAAAGGTCCTCATGAAAAATAACGATGTCAAAGATGTCTGTGTCTTGGGAGTTCCAACTGACGCGGGCGAAGAGGTGCATGCAGAAATAATTTTGAAGGATCCCAAAACAAACCTCAAATCAATCATCGATTCTACCAATAAAGAATTAAATGAAGCCCAGCAAATTCTCTCTTTTGCCCTCTGGAATACAGACGATTTCCCCCGGACGACCACAATGAAGATCAAAAAGCGCTTTGTTTTGAGCGAGATTAACGAGCGCGAGAAGAAAGACACCACACTAAAAGCTGAGAATAAATCCAAACTTCACGAAATAATTGCCAAGATAAATGACATTGATCCGCGGACAATCAAACCATCATCCAACCTTTCACTTGATCTGAAACTCACTTCAGTAAATAAAATTGAATTAATTTCAATAATAGAGCAAGAATTCAATCTTGATATTGATGAAGATGAAATTAACAACAAAACAACAGTCGTAGATCTTGAGAAGATAATTAAAGACCGCCGCCGTTTCAGCAAAAAAGATGTATTCAGGCGATGGACGCTTGCGATGCCAATCAGGATACTTAGATTTGTTTGGAATCTTATAATTGGTGACAATCTGATTTATCTCTTTTGCAGACGCGAGGTTGTGGGGCTTGAGAACTTAAAAGATCTAAATCAACCGGCTATCTTCATCGCGAACCACATCGGGTATTTTGACGCGCCAAATGTGCTGATGTCGCTTCCATTCGGCATCCGCAATAAAATAGCAACCGCTGCCTGGAAGGAGTATTTCACAACTGATGGAGATCCCCTCTTTAAAAATAAAGTTCTTGATCATCTTCTCTGGAAATTCTACTACCAATACACAACTATTTTTGTAAACGTCTATATGTTCCCCAAAAAAACCGGTTTTAAGGAAAGTCTTGAGTACACGGGAGAGCTCTTGGATAAAAATTGGAATATTTTATTTTTTCCTGAAGGCGAACACTCGCCCGATGGAACTCTTCAGCCTTTCCGCTCGGGAATCGGCTGGATTGCCAAGGAAATGAGAGTACCAATTGTCCCCATTAAGCATTTTGGTCTTTCGAAAATCATGGCAGGTGATCCGCACCAATTCCCCAGATTTGGAAAAGTTACGATCAAAATCGGCAAACCGGTGATGCTTGATTACACCAAATCAATTCCGGAAATAACTAATCAACTCCACGATATAATTGCGAAGATGTAATCAGAAACTAAGTTCTGTATACTGCTTGTCTTCACTTGGTTCATACAGTATAATCTTGCTCTATGTTCGGTAGATTTGAAAGAGCTGCTGTCTTAGCTGGAGCACCGTATGCTCCGGGATTGGCTCCGCACGTTGCTGAGGCCATGGATAGAAGATCTGAATTAGAAAGATTTAACCCAGCGATGTTTCAAGCAGGAGTTGAGTTAAGAGGCTTACTTGGAGAATGGGATGGAGTATCACCAAGAGAAAAGGGAAACAATCTTTCTTTCCTGGACAGTGTAGGCAATATTTTCTTAGAAACTATATCAAAACAACCCTTCCTGCATGAAACAAAGCCAATAAGGAGAAAAACCAGGAAGAGACAACCTTGGCAGGTATTTAAAGCTGTAATTCTAAGAGGAAGTGCTCCCGAAGACCAAAATGCGTATCGCATATATGACCACCTACATTTCCGTATGCGAGCAGGTGCATTAGTGCTAGAGCATAAACAAAAATCACCTGAAATATCCAACCTTCCTGGAGGAGTAAGTCAGAGGATTGAATTCAGACCTTCTGAAATTAAAGATCGGTTTGGAAGATATTCGGGCGAATTCATTACAAATCCAACTTACACTACCCAAGGTAGTACTAATGGATATTCGTTTGGGAGACACTCTGTAAGTGGTCAAGAAGCGCAAAGAGCTGCTGGGCTTGCATATAGACTTGTCGAATCAGTTGCAGAAATTATCAAATAATTTATTTTAGTGATAAATTCCTTTCAAATTCTCCCTTCCCCACTTCAGTGCTTTGGCCATCCAGATCAGTTCAGTATATGCTCTTTCAATCCGCTTAACATAAGCTTCGTCCAATAATTTTCCTTTCTCATCAAAAGTATTCTGAACTTGCGGAAAATAAACATCAGAAAAAGTAGATACTAGACCCATCTCCCTTACCGTTCTGACAAGCGCCTCAATCGCCCGGGCCCCTCCGAAAATCCCGTCCGATACTCCGGCGAAAGCAACCGGCTTATGGATGTAGTTTTTCAATTCCGAGTCAAGCATCCGTTTCAAAGTCCCCGGAAAACTGTGGTTGTATTCGGGCGTTACGATAAAAAATGCGTCAGCTTTTGCGGTAATGTCTGTGTAGCGGGGATCCTTGTTCTCAGGGTCATTGCCGTCAAAAGGGAATTTGTAATCCAGCGGATCAACTAATTGTACCTCAATCTCATCAATAGTTTTTCCCACTTTTTCAACAAGCTTTGCAGCATTAAAAGATCGGCGCTTGGGACGGGTCGTTCCAAGAAGAATCGGGATAAATAGCTTCTGCATTATTTTTTGCGCTTCTTATTTCTTGCTTTTGAGGCTCCTGCTATAAAAGAAGACGCTATGTCAAAAACTTTTCTTGCGGGTCTGATCGCTACATCATTAATATCATCAAGCTTTGCCTGAATGTCATCGTGAATACTGGTGACCTTTTTCTTTATATAAAAAACGAGAACAATGAGACCTATCAAAAGAAGTAGGCTAAGCGACATAAAAATTATACCCAACAGATAATATGTGTCCTGCAAATTCATATCGTTAGATTAACATAAAATTTAGCATTTGTCACCACTTTATTTAGACCGTACTTGAGATTTGAAATTTGAAATTGGTAATTTCAGTATCAATCCCCCGCTTATCAGGCCCAATCCCGCCCCCAAAATTGCACCCCCTACCACATCCGTTGTCCAATGTTCACCCAGGTAAACACGGGAGACAAACATCACAATGTTATAACATGTTATAACGCCGATGAATGTAAATTTTAAGATTGTGCTTAATTTTTTACTCTGAAATATTAACACAACCAAGATTATTGAAATAAAAGCTGTCCTTCCAGCATGTCCTGAGGGATAAGAATTCTCAAGTCGCACATGAAATTGGGGGAAATCAATAATATGCTTTGTTCTTAACATAAATTGTGGAGGGGGCGCATGATCGACAAAAAATTTTCCGTATATTTCAATCAAATGAAAACCAACGTATAATCCCAAACTAACAAATCCTGCCACTATTTTCCTTGCAAAAATCAATATCACAAGTAACGCAATCGTCATCACCTCAATTTTCCCAACATCGCTAAATGTTGAAAATATATTGTCCAGCCGCCTTGGAGTTTTGTCCTGAAGACGCACTGTTGTATTGAAATCAATCGCTGTAAAGTGATTTTTGTGGACTAAGTAAGAGAATAAAATAAAGAGGAAAAAAAGGGCAACTCCTGCCAAAATCAAAATATACTTCCTGGACATTTAATTAGTATAACAAAAATTCTTTAATTTAATTGTTCTTTGTGCGCACACAGAACGGAGAAAATAAATACTAGATCTTTAACTCTTTGAGGAATTTGCGAAAATCCGTACTGATATCTTCATGCTCCAGAGCAAACTGAACAACAGTCTTCATGTATTCCAATTTATTCCCCGTATCATAATACTGACCATTTTCAATCTCACACGCATAGACCGGATAGCCTGTTTTGATAAGCTGATCAATTGCCTCAGGTAAATAAATTTCTCCACCTGTCCCCGGCTTTTGATTCTTCAGGATTCCAAAAATATCAGGAGGAAGAATGTATGCTCCGTGTGTCGCTAGATTGGACGGCGCCTTGTCAGGATGCGGTTTCTCAACTATTTTTTTGATTTTAAAAACATTCCCCTCGACCTCCTCAACCTCAGCAATTCCGTATCTTTTTAGATCCTCTTTATTCTCAATCCGAACGCCGGATATCACAGCGCCGCCGAATTTTTCATGAACTTCCATCATCTGGGCAAGCCTGGGAGGAGTACTGTATATAAACTCATCTCCCCAAAGTACCGCAAAAAACTCATTATCAATAACGGGCTCTGCTGAAAGAACCGGAGTGCCGTTACCATACATTCCCTTTTGACGGATATAGATAAAATTGGCCATTTCGGAAATGGCTCTAGTATGAGCAAGAAGTTTGTCTTTGCCTCCGGCTTGCAGATTTTTGATAAGATCAGCATTGGGCGCGTCAAAATGATCTTCAATCGCCCGCTTAAGAGATCCGGTCACGATAATAATGTCTTCTACCCCTGAAGCAACTGCCTCTTCAACCACATATTGGATGACAGGCTTATCAACAATCGGGAGCATTTCCTTGGGCATCGCCTTTGTCTGAGGCAGGAACCGTGTCCCAAACCCGGCAGCGGGAATAACAGCTTTGCGGATCTTTTTTCGCATTATGCAGATATTATAATATTAAATTTGGGGCTTTACAAGGACAATATTATAGTATTGGTCTTCTTCTCTCTCTTTCCATTCTTCTTCGCACTTCTTCTCCTTCACCCCTACGTAATCGTGTAACTGCTAGTCGTCCTCTCCGAACTGTGGGTATAACATCCGGTATTACAATGTCTGACAGTGTAATGGTGACTACTCTTGAATCTGACCCTCCGTTTCTTTCTGGTGAGATAGGCGATGTTTGCTCAGGAACTGCTGCTATTGCAGGTTTTACTTCCGATGGTTGGGTAACTCCTAAAGGCTTGTCTGCAATAGATATAGTTGACATTTTTCCTCCCAAAACAACAGCTTCTGCAGGCCTCATATGCCTTTCTGCTGTAGGCTCTGGAACGGATAAATCAAGCTGTTTTGCTCGTGAAGAGGCGGCTCTTGCACGCCTTCTCCTTCTTTCCTCGCGGGCTGTTTCCCTAGCGGCGACTCTTGCACGCATTTCGGCACCCTCCATTGGGAGAACCACTGCCGAGTTTGTTCGAACAGACGCAACGGTTTGTTTTGCGCGCCAAGCTGCTTCATCTCTAACTGAACGAGGCATAGGAGACGTAACAGTACCGCCTTCTACAGATAACCCTTGCCTTTTTCTAACCCGCGCCAGTGGCTCAATAGATGTTTCATCCGGAACGGGAACTCTTGATCTTCTTTCAACAAATAATGCCATATTTATTTTTAGTTACTTTTATTACCCTCTACCAGCATTTTAATACAAACTTTCATTTTGTCAAGAGATTAACGTGCCAACCACAACTATCGTGTAAGAATTACAAATTAATTTCCTACCCTTATTCTAACTGCGGGACGACTTAAACGCCTTCTAACTTGATTTTCATACCTATTGTGATCCTGCTTTCCTCCCCTTTTCGTCCTCTCCGATTCCGCTGTTGGCGGAAGATAACCTCGATCTCTTATCCCTAAAGGTGTCCTTGCAAATCGTCTTTCTACCATACTTATTGTTACTTCTGATTTTGATTATATTTAAAAATTATTTTCAAATCAATATGCTTCTTTACACACTTGTGCAAGTTTGGTACAATTGCAATTAGTGTATCCGCTCGTTTGGGCGGATATTTGATAGAATGAGTTCACCTGTTAAATTTTTACGAGAAACATATAGTGAGTTACGGCAGGTTATCTGGCCAACCAGAGATGAAGTTATAAGGCTTACTTTGGTCGTAATCACCATCAGCGTTCTTGTAGGACTATATATTGGAGCACTTGATTACGCATTTACTAGTTTGATGGGAATAATACTTAAGTAATTTTCAATCAAATTACAATTACACAATTTTAAAATTGAAACATTGAAAATTCAATGAAAATTGAGAACTGAAAATTAAAAATTTAAAAACTATGGATACAACACAAACAACCGATCCAAAAGAGAAAGAAGACAAGAAAGTTGAAGAAAAAGCAGAAGACGCAAAACCTGATGTTATTGATACATCCGGTATTGCAGGCGATGCTTCGGCAGGCTCAGCACAAGGTGACAAAAAAATTGTAACTGTTCCTGATAACGCCAAGTGGTACATTCTACACACTTATGCAGGACATGAAAATAAAGTCGCGCGTTCCCTGAAGCAGAGAGCCGAGGCGATGAAGTTTGATGACAGGATTTTTGATATCATTGTCCCGACAAGAAATACCATCAAAGTCTCACAAGGCAAAAAAGAGACTATTCAGGAAAAGATCTTCCCTGGATATGTTCTGGTCCGTATGATTCTGGATGATGAATCATGGTTCATGGTAAGAAGCACTCAGGGAGTAACCAGTTTTATAGGAGCAGGAAATAAACCAACTCCTATTTCAGAAAAGGAAGTTGAGGCGATTCAGAAATTTATGAACCTTGATGAGCCTCTTTACAAAGTAGCCTTCGTGGTCGGTGAAGCAGTCAAAATCACAGACGGACCATTCGCGGAATTCCTGGGAACAATTGACAATATAGATGAAACAAGGGGAAAGTTGAAGGTGCTGGTAAGTATCTTTGGACGCGAAACACCGGTTGAATTAGACTTTTTACAGGTGAAGAAAATATAGCTATGAATTATACAAAAGAAATGCCTTCAAGAGCAGGTTCTAAGCAAGGAGTAATTAGAGCGTCTAGAGATAACCCTGGAAGCAAGGTTATTATAGAATGGAGTGTGGCCTTTGGAGGGGTTAGAAAAGCAGTAGGAGCAACAACTTTTAACCCTCGAGTATACACCGCAACAAGATCTTTGGATGGGACAATACCGGAAATAAGGGTAGTTGCTATTAACCCTGATCACGCGCTTAAAAGGATTTCTTCTAAAAAATCAGCAGCAAGAAAAGTGGCATACGCATAGAAGATATGGCTAAGAAAATAAAAACACTTATAAAAATCGCACTACCAGCAGGAGGGGCAACACCAGCGCCACCTGTCGGAACGGCATTGGGTCCGCACGGACTCAATATCATGGAATTTGTTAAAGCTTACAATGACAAAACAGCCGAGCTTAAAGGCAATGTCATTCCGGTTGTGATAACAGTATATGAAGACAGGACATTTTCCTTCATCACCAAAAAACCCCCTGTTGCTGAGATGATCAAAAAAGCAATGAGCGTTGAAAAAGGATCCCAGAAGCCGGGACGTGAAAAAATCGGCAAACTTACTATGGATCAGGCAAGGAAAATCGCAGAGGACAAAATGGAAGATCTCAACACAACAGATGTCGAAATGGGAGCAAGAATAGTCGCCGGAACAGCAAGAAGTATGGGGATTGATGTTAATTAAAAATGAAAACTAATAACTTATTACTTATAACTTATAACTTGTCACTGTCGCGACTGAAGGGAGCGAACCGTGGGTAAAATAAGAGTTAAAACAATCGGAATTGAAGAAGACGAAAAAGATCAGAAGAAAAAGGCCAAAGCCAAAGCTGAAGCCAAGCGAATTGAAGCTGCAAAAAAACTCGGGGCAGATACAAAGGCGCAAGAGAGCAAAAGCGAAGAGGCGCAAAAACTTGCAAACACTGATACCGCAGATAAGTCCGCAAAAACACACGAAAGCAGTGACAGCGTAGTTCCGCGTTCGGTTTCGCGTAGTTCCGCGGACGAGAGCGAGGCGAAGTCTGCAAAAAAGCAGAGCAAATATAAAGCCAAAACCTCCAAAAAATCAAAACCTCATTCTAGCAATTACTTAACAATGTCCAAACTTGTAGATAAAAATAAAAAGTACACAATTGACGAGGCATTGAAAATCCTAAATTCCGCCAACAAACTTAAATTCGATGAGACAATTGAGCTACATATAAATACCAACGAAAAAGGCGTATCAGGGAATCTCACACTCCCCCACGGCACCGGCAAAAAAGCCAAAATTGAGATAGCAGATCATGCAACTGACCCCAAACATCTTGAAGAACTAATCAAAAAAATCGAGGGCGGAAGTATTGATTTTGACATTCTCATCGCGACCCCTGATACGATGAGTCACTTGGCAAGAGTCGCGAGATTCCTAGGACCCAAGGGCTTGATGCCAAATCCCAAAAACGGAACGATAAGTCCCAAGCCTAAAGAAGCAATTAAAAAGTTTGAAGGCGGACAGATAAATTTCAAAACAGAAGCAAAAGCTCCTATCATCCATTTGAGCGTAGGTAAGCTTTCTTTTGGTGAAAAAGATCTGAATGCCAATATCACAACTGTTCTTCAAGCAGTCCAGACAAAAAATATAAAAAATGTAACTCTTAAATCAACAATGTCACCAGGTATTAAAATTTCTATTTAATCTCTCCAAAATCCTCCAACTTATTGACAACTCTTAGCTTTCTACGATAGAGTATTAATGTGACTAATGGTAAAAAAATTATAATTGGCGGAATTTCTATCATCGCGCTGGTTATGCTTTTTGTCATTTTCGCGCCTTCATCATGGAAATTGCAAAAAAACAAACCATCCCTCAGCCCAACCCCCAACAATTGGCAGACCAATCCTTCAATTATTCCTGAATCAATGCAAGGCAAGGTTACTGCGTCTCTTTCAGCTGAATTAAAGGAGGTAGATAATTCAAATATTACAGGCGTTACAACATTTAAAGAAATTAATGGCAAGGTTTTTGTGGGGGTCGTACTTAAAGACGCATCGGCTGATACTGAATATCCGGCATATATCCATTACGGAACCTGTACTGAGCAAAAAGGTCCAAATATTCCCTCAGCCCGGTTGTCAAAGGAAAAACAGACAATTATATAAATACGACAGTTGCAGAATTTAAAAAAGAATTCCCGCTCTCTGTTAAAATCCACAAATCTTCAGATGAGCAAGACGGATTGCTCAGCTGCGCTGATCTTAAATAATTCTGCGAAACCGCGTAGGCGGAAAAGCAGAACATCATTCGTATAAATGCTTTTTTCATTGATTTCCCGCTTTTTAAAATTTTGCTATACACCTAGCCTCAACAATCTGCATTGTGATACTTGACATCTTATAGGGTATTTAATATACTGTGTGGGATTCTTTGGAAGGTAAAGCTGAGAGTGCTTTTTTCGCGCTTTCACCCCAACCTTTTCCTGAAGAACGAAATCGGTAACTGAGATATGAAGGTCCAAACGCTGGACCAAATCATAACTCTTTTGCACTTTAAAAAACTAGGGATGTATTTTTTGCGTCCCGTAAGGATCATGAAATACTATGGACATCATCTATTAGCAGTTAAATGCTTTCAAATTTTTGTTGCGACCCATGCTCGCTTCTTCTCTTGTCCCGCGAAGCCTTTTGGCGAAGCGGGAAATCTCTCCGGTTATTTTCCTAAACTTTAAGCACTACTGTAATTTTGCTTATTTTTATAGGATAATTTATCGGAGAATTACATTCGGGATTGACATCCTACATTGGAGATAAATTATTTGTCTCCAGCGTTGGATGTCACATCCACCTAATTAGGGCAATTCTCACGGCGACCGCCGGCCCTAGCTTCCCCTAAAGGAGAGACTCGTCCTTACGACAAGGAGAGACTTTTTCGCAGGGAAAGTATGAGAGACAGACAAGGAGCAACACCATGCAACGTCCATCCATCCGCCGAGGATTCGTGGCCGCTTTGGTCGCAATTGGGATCGGTCTTACCACCGCCCCCGCCCCGGCGCTCGCCGACAACACCGACGTCAACGCCATCGTCGCCCAGGCCCGTGCCGACGCCACCACCCGTGTGGAAGCCGCTCTCGCAGCAGCCAACGCTCGTGTCGCAACCGTCGCCGCCCCGGCCCAGGCCGCCGACAACAACATCACGGCCACCCCGGCCAGCACCACCTCGGAGGCAACCGCCACCGAGTCCACCTACCAGGCACCCGCCGACACCGGCAACGCCAACAGCGGCACCGTCGAGGTCGCACCTGACCCCGTCGTCGCTTCGGCACCCGTCGTCGTCGAGGCAGCAGCTGTCGCTGTGGAGGCGCCGCCCCCGCCCCGGCCCTTGCCGTTTCGGCGCCTGTCGCACCCCTGGACTTCAACATCCAGAACCCTGCCCAACCGGGGCAGAGGGTGCGCTTCGTGCGTTCCGAGGACGGGTCGTTCAGCGTGATCGCCACCAACAGGACCGGTTCGAACCAGTCCGCCCGCGTGTTCGCAGACCCCGTCTCGATCGGGATCGGCGTCCGCAACGGGAGCAAGAACTTCACCGGCGTCTTCAGCAGGTAGTCGCTTCACCAGGTGATGCATCAAGGAAGGTTGACGGAATTTCTGTCTCAGGCCTCGGCTTGACTCAAGAGCTCGTCAGCTCCCCGCGATGCATCGCCTTTAGCTTTTAGCTTGCAAGGATGATCGTCCTCCTCCCTAGTTGGGAACTTTTTATGTGCCTAAAAAGCGCTAGTTCCCAACAGGGAGGGTGGATTCACTGATGTGGATTTTTCCTCGTAGAGGAGACATTTTCACATTTGTGATATTTTATTTTTTACGCGTTGCGGCTAAGCTGTTTCTGAGCAATTCGCGCTCCTTTTCACCGCTTACCGCGTACCGTTACCCTATCCACCCTCCCTACTTCTATTTTGAGCCCCAATCAGACTTGGCGAAGCCTCGTTTGACGCGGGACTTAGAATAAAAGTATTTCATTATCTCAAAAATTACTCCTAAGCTCTGATTTATAACCACCATCTACTATCAGTACTTTGTTCCCGTTTGTAATTATTCTTATTTGCTTCTTAGCTGAAGATTTTTGACGTAGAAAAAACACCTTCATTGACATATAAGCTCCCCTATTTGTATAGTTAAATTGTGAGCAAAAAGTTTCTTCTAAACATTCTTACTGTTTCCATTTTATTTGTATCTGGTACCTTTTTGGTCTGGGCAGCAGCTAGCCCGAATGGGTGCGGAGGTAATGGCGGTACAGCCGGAGGCGTAGGCACCAAAGGATGCGATAGCAGCTTCACAGGTTATAAAGGCGGCAACCCAGGCTCAGCAGGAGGAGGAAATGGGAATCCCGGTGGTAATGGATCTAATTTATCTGGGGATGCTGGTCAATATGGTGCTGGTGGGGGTGGGGGTGGAGGCGGAAGTGCTGGCGTTCGCGGTGGAAATGGAGGAATTGGTGGAAATTTTAATAACTTAGACGGTTTGGAGAGCGCTTCAGGCAACGGAGGACACGGAGGCTCGGGCGGTGCCTCTACTACCAATAGCGTCAGCGGTGGTGATGGTGGAACTGGAGGATTGGGAGGCATTCTACAAAACGATAGCAACACCGGTAGCATAGGCGGAACGGGGGGTAATGGAGGGAAGGGAGGAGATACAGGCACAAGCGGGAGCGGAGCGGGTGTTGCCGGTGGTGCTGGAGGCGCCGGGGGAAATGGAGGAAATGTGTCAAAAGATACAGGGTTTGGTGTTACTACTTGGGGTAAGGGAGGAACTGGTGGCGTTGGGGGAAATGGAGGCGCTGGAGGCGATGCAAATGTGTCTGGGAACGGTGGTAATGGTGGTATAGGGGGAAAAGGAGGAAATGGTGGGAACGGAAAGACAAGTGGAGTTGGCTCCAACGGTGGGGTGGGGGGAAGTGGAGGAGATAGTTTTAGAGGGATTGGAGGAAACGGAGGAACCGGTGGAAATGGTGGCACTGGCTCAACTGCAGGTACCCGGTAGCCCTGGCGGTGCCGGAGGAGAAGGTTGCGGTGGGCCCGGAGCAGTTGGTTCTCCCGCCTCAGGAAGTACCGGCGGTGCCGGAGGAGCTGGAGGACCAGTGTGTCTAAGCGGTGGTGCAGGTGGCACGGGTGGTATAAATGGCGGTGCCAGGAGGAGCTGGAGGACCAAAAAACGGCGCTGCCGGTGGCGCGGGTGGTACAGCCGGTGGAGGCGGTGGAGGCACGGGTCAACTTATAATTATGGGCGGAGGAGGTTCTACAAATTATGCTTATGGAGGAGGAGGTGGTGGAGGAGGCGCAGGGTACCAATGGTCTAGCTGGCGGTAAGGGTGGAAATGGTGGAGGTATGATAGTAGGTGGAGGAAGTTCTCTCAATTATATGGCAACCGGGTCGGGTGGAGATGGAGGAGATGGAGGACATAATTCCAATGGTCCCGGTGGCAAAGGTGGAGACGGCGGGAGTGGTGGAGGTATAATAGGAGGTGGAGGAGGTTCTGTAAATCATGTATATCGTGGAGATGGGGGTAATGGCGGAAAAGGCGGGAACGGCACAGCCGGTCAGCCGGGTGGTGCTGGAGGAAATGGTGGATTTAGAAGTGGATACATTGTCGGCGGTGGAGGTAGCTCAAACTATTTTCATGTGGATGGAACTGATGGTGTAGGTGGTGCGGGAGGTGCTGGGTGCGGTGGCTTTGGTCAGCCTGCATCAGGCTCAACAGGTGGGGCTGGTGGCCCAGGATGCGAGGCGACCAACAGCAGCTTGCAGCAGCGGAAATGTCACCTGGAGTTGGACCGCCAGTACGAGTAGTCCCTCAACCCCAAATGCACGACTTCAAGTTTTTGATAGCGCTGGAACAACTCTGTTATATGACAGTAACTCTGCTATTGGTTCACCAAGAACCACCATTGGATTACCAGGAACTACCTTTAAAGGTCAAGTTAGCTACAACGGAACCAATCTTTACTCCGCACAAACCACTATTACTTGCGCCGCAACACCAACATACTCCCTAACAGGCAGTATTTTTATCGATAGCAATGGAAATAATCTGAAAGATCCCGGAGAAAACCCTTACAATAGCTCCCAATTAAATGTCAGATTACGCAGTGGAGGCTCTACCTGGGATCAGGGCAACACTCCCGCTAACTATAATTATACCGGCCGTTCAGCCGGCGCGTATACCTTTGAGTTTTTATCGGCTATTCCGGCAGGATACACGCTGGGTCACCCCCCTGGTCCTCCATACCAGTATTCAGTTACTCTAGGTGCGGGATGCACGGCAAGCCCGCTGCCTCCCGGCAGTCCTGCCATCTGTGACGGATCAAATAACATAGTTGGTCTTAACTTTCCTCTTCAGGTTGTAGTCAGTCGTGTAACCACCACAACTCTTTCTTCCTCACTCAATCCATCAACTGTCGGGCAAAATGTCACATTTACTTCAAATGTCAGTGGGGCTTGCGGGCCTACAGGAAATGTAGAATTTCTTGATGGGGCAGCAGTTATGGCAACAAGAGCATTGGCCGGAGCAACAGCCACATACTCAACTACCACCTTAACTGTCGGAAGTCACAATATTACGGCACGATATACTGGCAATGCAGCTTGTGATCCAAGCACTTCCCCGGTTGTGGTCCAAACAATAAATCCCCCACCAAATCAAGCACCTACCATAAGCAACGCGACTATTTCGCCCAAACCAATAACCGCAAATGGTTCAACACAATACGCAATAACCCTCACAGCAACCGACCCGAATGGCGGAAATGATATTGGAGCAGAATACACAATCATCAACTATCAGGGCCCAAACGCAGGAGCTGGAAACTACCGAGGATATCTTGGATGGTCCACTCTGGGAGCTTCTCCGCCTCCTTATTCTTATCCCTACTGGACCTCTTCCATTTCTCCAAAACCCTGCGCGCCAGGTGGTGGCCAAGCGGCTGTCAATACCAGCGATGGCGCCACATGGGGACATCAATACATTAATTTGATAAGCTGTTCTACCGCAGTCGCGGGCAACATCAGGACAGTAACTTTTATTGTGACATTTAATAGTAACTTTACTGCGCCTACTAACAACAATACTCTTTCCGGATATGTCCGGGATTGGGGAGGATTGGAAGATACTCCTATTATGAAACCATTTGACACGTTCAATTTGGCGCCGCCTGCAACTTACACAATTTCAGGCAGTGTTTTTACTGATATAAGCGGAAATAAGATTAAAGATGGCAGTGAAATAGACTATCCAAGCTCTCCGGGCATAACAAAAAGCCCTGCCGGCGGAACTGTTACCAATAATGCAAACGGAACTTATAGCATTACTGGATTGTCTGCCGGAACTTACACTGTCTCCTATGGATCTGTCCCCGCAGGATACAATATTGTTCATCCCCAAACAGGTCCGCCTCCCCAATTCTCAGTTACGGTTGGCCCGGATGCAGCGTGAACCCCACTCCCCCAACAGCGGCCATAGCCTGTGATGCTTCGCAAAACATTTCCGGCCTTAACTTCGCGATCAGTAATTCGTCTCCTTGGATACAGGGCTATGACTTGGATATGCGCTTTGATTATGGCTTTAATGATGCTATCCCAGGCGGGACTCCATATACTCCCTACGCCTCAGTATTTGACACTTTTAGCAATACTCCTGGAGTTATTTTTTCAGGAGATAGCTCTTACAGCTTTGGATCGGGCCAAGCATCAATTACTAGGAGTGTTGTTGGGGGCACAACCTATCCTGAAGTTTTTAACTTCCCATCAGGCAACCCTCTGCACACAAGTTATGGATACTTATCAGGCAATGCCGCGAGTGCCGGAATAACTCCCAGAGATATGGCAGGAAATGATACTTCGGGAAATTCGGTCTGCAGCGGCGGCGGCATTGGTAATTGCACTATCCATCCGAATTTACTAAAAGGTGTTTACGGCGCAAATGGAAATGTAAAAATAAACACATCTTCTCTAAAGGCTGCCAGCAATTATATTTTCCTCATAAACGGAACTCTAACTATAAATGGAAATATAACTATTCCTACAACCTCAACAGCTCTTTTTACATCAAGCAGCAACATCATAATTGACAAGTCCGTTGGAGCAGCAAGTAATTCATTCCCCCGTCCCACGGGACAATTGCAGGGATTCTATAGCGCTGACAATTCTTTTACTATCCAGGGAAACAATAATTGCTCTCTCGGAATTGATAAAATGTTAAACATTGAAGGTTCTGTAGTTGTGAATGCCAACGGCACGGGAGGATCTGTTGTGAATCAGCGCAATCTTTGCGGTGATAATGCCACTATTCCTTCTCTTACGATCGCTCCCCGTCTTGATTTTATTCTCAATGCTCCATCATTTCTGATGGTACCTGATGTTATCTCCAATGAAGTCGCACCATAGTTCAGGATTAAAGATATACGATTAAAGATTAAAGAATCCTGCCTGCCGGCAGGCAAGTCTTAAATCTTAAATCCCCCAACGTTCCTCTTTACAATACCTAACTCCCCTGTTATAATCTTCTTATCCTAAGAAATGGTCCTGCAAAGCAGAATTCGAAAGAATCTAGCAGCAGATAAAACATCAAAGCAGAATCATAAAGTATTCTTCTTTGAAGAACCCATGGAGGATCATATGCAAGACACATCAACTAAAGTCAGTTCAAACCGCCTCAAAAAAGAAGCTGTTGTTACAGAACTTTTGCAAAAGGTTGAAAAGGCGCAAGGATTGGTTTTTACAAACTACCAGGGCCTCACACATCAGCAAATCGAATCGCTCAAAAAAGCGCTAAAGTCGCTTGATGCTGAATATGTAAATACCAAGAACACTCTACTGCTCAGAGCCCTCAAAGATAAGCTTGACACTGAGGCGGAAAAAGATAAATTTCAGCAGCCTACAGCTACTCTTTTTATGTACAATGACATAGTTGAGCCTCTTAAGCAGCTTGCCAAAACACTTAAAGAGCTAGGTCTTCCAACAATCAAGTTCGGATTCCTGGAAGGAAAAGTTATGACTGATCAGGAAGTTGTAAAAATCTCCACTCTCCCTCCCCTTCCCGTACTTCGCGCTCAATTACTTGGCAATATGAAAGGGCCTATTTCAGGGCTGCACATAGCACTGTCGTGGAATATCAATAAACTTGTACTTACATTGAGGGCAATCGAAACTAAAAGGGGATAATTGTCCATTTTCCAGGCTTCATTTTCCATTGATTGATCAATTTACAAATTTTTTCAATCGAAAATAAATGGACAATGGCAAATGATAAATGGAAGATTACCTACTGGAAGGAGGTGTATTATGGCAAAAATGAATAAAGACGATTTAATGAAATCAATCGAAGAGATGACGGTTCTTGAACTTTCAGATCTGGTTAAAGCACTTGAAGAAAAATTCGGAGTTTCAGCAGCAGCAATGGCTGTAGCAGCACCGGCCGCAGGAGCCGCTCCAGCAGGAGACAGCGCACCAGCTGAGGAGCAAACAGTCTTCAACGTTGTAATTGCGCAGTCAGGAGCACAAAAAATCGCTGTTATTAAAGCACTTCGTGAATTAGTCCCAACTCTTGGGCTTAAAGATGCGAAAGATTTAGTTGACGCAGCTCCAAAAGAAATAATGAACGGCGTAAACAAAAAAACAGCTGATGAGGCAAAAGAAAAGTTAACAGCAGCAGGCGCTACTGTTGAGTTAAAATAACACTAAATAGTATCTAGTATCTGCACTTTTTGAAGTCTCATGCTAGATACTATTTTTGCGAATGCTTGTTTTATTATGAAAAGACCTAAAAACCTAAGAATCCCAGGGCCCACAACGCTTTATCCTCAAGTCAGGAAAAAGATGGGCGAACCGGCGTTTAACCACCGTGGTCCGGAGTTTGAAGAAATAATTATTCAAGCCACCAAAAAACTGCAGGAAGTCTTTCATACCAAAGAAGATGTACTTATTCTGACTACTTCGGGAACCGGCGGACTTGAAGCTGCTATCGTAAACACTCTCTCCCCCGGAGACAAAGTGATTGCTGTTTCTATCGGCACATTTGGAGACCGTTTCTCACAAATTGCTGCGTCTTATGGCGCAAATCTTATCGACCTTGCTTACGCATACGGTACAGCTGCAAATCCGGATGATATCCAAAAAATATTAAAAGCAAACCCTGACGCAAAAGCAATCCTCATAACTCATAACGAAACATCAACCGGCGTGACAAATGATCTGAAAACAATCGCAAAAATTGTCAAGGATAATTCCAAAGCTCTTCTTATTGTTGACGGCGTCAGTAGTGTCGCGGCAATACCTCTGCGGACTGATGATTGGGGATGTGATATTGTAATTACAGCTTCACAAAAAGGCTTCGGCACGCCGCCCGGAATTGCGATGATCAGCATGAATAAAAGAGCGTGGATTGCTTATGAAACATCAAAGATGCCAAAATTTTACCTTGATTTAGGTAAGGCCAAAAAATCGCTTGCCAATAAGCAAACCCCCTTCACTCCGGCAACTCATCAAATTGACGCACTCAATACCGGCCTTACTATTATGCTCAAAGAGACTCTTCCCGTAATTATCAAAAGGCATTCCAATGCAACCAAAAAAATAAGAAAAGCAGTCAGAGAAATGGGGCTCGAGCTTCTGGCAGACGATAAACATGCCTCAACTGTCCTGACCTCCGTAAAAACAGACCGAGCTTCAGAAATTGTAAAAGCTATGCGTACAAAAGGAATAGAAATTGCAGGCGGTTATGGTCCTTTAAGCGGAAAAGTTTTCCGCATCGGCCACCTCGGCTTTTTCACCGAAGCGGAAATTGATGAAACCTTGAAAGCTCTAAAAGTGTGTATAGCGGGCCTCAAATAAAATCTTTATGCAGCCGCAGGCATAGGCACAAGATAATCTGTATTAAATGTTGTCCAATACCATCCCCCATCATAACCGCCCAAACCGCTCCTGAGCACTTGTTCATCAAGTTCGGCAGCTTCTCTACGATTTAAGCCCCGGACATTTCTATATACTCTTTGTGCATCTCTCCTCCACCCATCTGGAGGATTAATTGGAAAAACAACGCGGAATTGAGTATCGGGCGGATTAGTATATTTAAGCGTATTAAGAGATGCTAAGTCATCGGGCATATATCCGGAAAATGAAAGCCAAAATTTAGGACCATTTTCATCACCAGGTAGTTTTAACTCTAGATATTTTTGTCCCACAGCTGCCTCTCCATCTATATTAGTTTCTCCAGGATAACTACTAACAACTCTATTGACAACCAAAGGACCAACAAGCGCAAATGATGGCTCTTTCCTCTTTTTGTCATTTGGAGGGTAATCAAAAGTGACATTCAATTCTGGTGGCAAAACAGCTTCAATCTCCGCAGCTGTTCTCATTTTTAGAGGATTAACAGGAGCAAGAATATCTCTTAGGTTTTGTCGTGGTTGTGATGCTCCCGCATTTCCTTCAGCGCTCAATCCGGAACCACCTATAGCTCTCCTATTCGAAAGCGCAATGGCACCACCAATTGTAACTGCGCCACGTATTAATAACTCTCTTCGACTTAAGTCCCCCTCTTGACCACGCATACTAAATGATTATGAAAAAAATCGTTTAAGATGTCAAGATTTAATAATCTTCCCTCTTGACAAAAGGTGTACTAGTTTGTTACTTTAGAGATAGCTCTGAATCATAAGAATAGTACATTAGTATAGTTAACACTAGTATGAATAATCAAAAGCTATCAATAGATAACCTTCCAGATCTACTTACAGTCCGTGAAGTTGCTGAAGTTCTCCGTGTCTCCCCTCTTACTATCAAAAGATGGGGTAAAAGAGGAAAGCTTCCGGCAATAAGAATAAACTCACGAGGAGATAGAAGATACAAAAAAGAAGCAGTCCTCTGGCTCCTCGGCATCCAACCAAAAACTGAATAAAGTCCTCCTATTTACATGATGACTCATGAATTTGCCAGAAGACATGCCCCTCAAGAACCTCACGACTCGGAGACACTGAGGAAAAAAACCTTCCATATCGAGTCAGGAAATCGACTGCGTGGAGAAGTTAATCCCGGAGGATCAAAAAATGGAGCTATTCCTATCATGTGGGCAGCTACGCTCTGCAATACTCCTTCAACTATTAGAGGATTGCCTGCGCTTGGAGATACCACAATAAACATGAAGTTGCTCAGGGCATTTGGCGTAAATGTAATCCCAGACGGAGATGTTACAACCATCGACCCGCAAAATGTCACAACCGGAACTGCCATAAGAAAAAATATCGAATCTTCAAGAAATAGTATTCTGACAGTTGGAGCTATGTTAGGGCGTCTCGGGCATGTTACCATCCCTCACCCAGGCGGTGATGCACTGGGACCCAGACCAATTGATTATCACATAAAAGTAATGGAGGCCCTAGGAGCAAAATTCAAAGAAGATGCTGACGGCATGCAGTTTGAAGCGCTTGATGGATTAAAAGGAGGCTATTATAAATTCCCCCAACCTAGCCATTTGGGAACAATAAACGGCTTGCTTGCGGCAGTAAATGCAGACGGCTCAACCACGCTTAAAAACTGCGCATTAGAACCTGAAGTTGAAGAATTTATCGATTTTTTGACAAAGGCAGGAGCAAGAATTAAAAGAGATGGTTTGGACCCCCGAACTATCTTGATTGAGGGAGTACGCGAATTGAATGGTGTTGAGGATTTTGAAATATTGCCCGATAGAAATGCGATAGTTACCTACGCAGTTGCTGCTATAGCTACCGAATCTGAGGAAGGAGTCACTGTAAAAGGAGCGAAAAAGGTGCATTTGAAATCATTTCTATCTTTGCTTGATGAAATGGGAGGCGGATACAAAATTCCAGATGACGAGAACGAGGACTGGATAAGATTTTTCTATAAAGGAGAATTGACTGCACCAAAACGCACTATAGTAACTTGCCCGTATCCCAATGACCAATTTGGTAATGAAAATTACCTTGGCATAATGACTGACTGGCAGCCGCTTGTAAGCTTATTACTCTTAAAAGCAAAAGGTACTTCAAGAATTATCGAAGCAGTACATCCTGATCGGTTCCAACACTTAAATAGTGCTTCTTCTGCAGGAGCAAATATAGAATTTTTTGATCCAAAAATAGAAGATCCTGAATTGGGGTACTTTTTTAGAGATGAATTCGACAAAAAAAATCACGGAGCGGTCATTACCGGTGGAACGCTTTTCAGTAAGGAAATTCCAACCTCTGAAAGTGATGATGTAAGGCTAAGCGCGTTTAATATGATTGCGGGACTTTCGCTGACCCAACCGGGAGTAACCACTATCATGCACAGCCCGCTGCACCTGGAAAGAGGCTATGAAGATCTTACTGGAAAACTCCAATCTCTCGGCGCTAATATTTTAGCGGCTTAAATATATAACGCCACGAAGAAAATAAAACATTAAATTACTACGTTGGGTTAAATTCGTCTTTGAAAGCTAAGGTAGGTGTACCACATTATTGAAAATGATTGCAGAGTGGTATAATTAGATTCATGAATAGCGACTACATTTCTCTGATAGGTTTTGCGGCGGCGACTTTGACTACTGCCTCTTTTTTACCACAGGTGGTTCAAACTCTGAAAACCCGTAAAACAAAAGACATTTCACTGGGTATGTATATCGCTTTCACGATTGGGATTACTCTCTGGGGAATTTACGGTTTTCTTATCGGGTCCCCACCTATTATCATCGCCAACATCATAACTTTTGTTCTGACTTGCATTATTCTATATCTCAAAATCAAACATGGCTGATGACTATCAACAAGTAAAGCAAAACTTTTTTTCAGAGCTCAAAGCCGCCTCAAACAATAAAAAAAGCAGTCTCTCATACATAAAAAATGACCTTTCTCAAAAACCTCTTGTAGAAAATGGTATTGTTCAGGTGATAGTAGTGGGCGGGACAAATTATATTTCCTCATTAGTCAAAGTGGTAAACGGAAAAAATCAGAGTCTGAGTATTGAAAAAGGTAAGTTGCCTATCTTCAAAACACGTAAAGATTTTTCTCTATTTCTGGATAAAACTCTAAGCAAAGATGCTGAGGCTTTAGGAATCAATTTCGCCTTTCCGCTCTTGCCCACTACCGGACTTCTGGGAGCGCTTGACGGGATACTTATAAAAGTCACCAAGGAGCACAAATTTATTGGACTTATCGGAAAGCGTGTCGGGGAATTTGCCGGAAAACAGTATTTTAAAAAATATAAAAACTTTATACCCGTTACAGTTGCCAACGATACAGTCTGCCTCACTCTTTCGGACCAAGGAGAAGCGGATGGCGGAATGGTCTTGGGGACTGGATTTAACATGAGTTTGAAAACAAGCGGAAAAGCCAAAAAAACGATAATCAATTTAGAAGCCGGCAATTTTAATGGTTTTGAGATATCCGATACTCTTAAAAAAATTGATGAGATATCTGAAAAACCGGGAAATATGCTGTTTGAAAAAGCTGTTGCCGGTAAATACCTTGTGGAGGATTTTAATGAGCAGGCAAAAGCGTTAGGGACAAACTTCGCTTTAAAAACAACCGAAGATTTGTCCCATCTTGCGAAAACAAACCATAAGGCTGAGGGTGATTTGGCGCAATCAGTTCTGAAAAGGTCAGCATTTTTTATCGCAGGGGCCCTTGCCGGAGTTTATGAATTCAGAAACCGTCCCACCAAACTTGAATTCGTTACAGAAGGTAGTTTGTTCTGGAAAGGATATAAATATCAAGAAAATGTACAGAAACAATTAATCGGGCTAGGAGTGCCCAAAAACGCAATAAGATTTAAATACGTAGAAGACAGCAGCCTAAAAGGCGCGGTAGGTTTATTGATTAAATAATTTCCAATTTTAAATTTCAAATTACAAATTTCTAATTATTTTCTTTCTTTGCCGTTTATGCCTGCGTTTTTGATAATTGTGCTGACAATCGCAACGATCTCGCTTCCCTCTTTAACTAACAATTTAACCTCAGGCATATAAATTTCCGCATTTGTGCTTTCTATCAAACGCAGCCAAAAAATTGTTTCTTTTCCTTCTTTTCTTACTATTGTAAAGCCATGAATAAAATCCTTCCTGGTTAATGCACCATCGGCTTCTTGATCATTTGCGCCCATTGAGGTTACTGAGCGAGTCAATTGATTAATAAATACTAAATTGGTTGCTGTTTTTGGAAGTTTATTTAAAAACTTAATAACCGATACTATAAATTTAAAAATCCGTTCGTGAATATCGTAGTTTTTTGCAATCATTGGGTATTTGAAATTTGAAATTATAAATTTGAAATTCCTATGCTCTCTTCCGGTACTCTGCCTGGTGTTCTTTTTTTATCTTCTCATGATCCGGCTCCAGAAATGTTCCTTGATAAACCCAAACGTTTCCGCAGGGTCTTGCGTATTAACAATAATATTTGTACCCAATTCAAATCCGCCGATGATTTTAACTCTTGGAATCAAGCGCAAATACCAGTTTTTGCCGGGATAAATATAGAAATTAAATGGAAATTCATGACCGTGACGCAGATCAAAAATTTGTATCAATCGAGACAAAACAAAGCTCAAATCGGTAATTTCTTCATCTTTGATGAATCCAAACCCTCCACCGTTCTGCTTTGGTGCTATCCATGCTTCGTCCGGCCAATCACTCGTTGCGGGGCAGAAGATCAGGAAATGCTCCGTTTCCAATTTTCCATCGTCCATGTTCCACTTTCCATTTATTTCTTTATTGGACAATTTGGAAATTGAAGATTGCAAATCATTGGAAAATGGTAAATGGGAAATGGAAGATCTATTTGCTGAATCTTTTTCATAAATAGCCTGATCCAACGGAGTTATATCCAACTTAATATTGTGCGGAATCACCACCAGTTGCGTATGCGGATGTCCAAGGCTTGCGCCCGCGGATGAGCCCGAATTGTGAAAAATATAAACCCGCCCGCCCTTTTTGTGAGTATTAAACCTCTGCTTGTAAGTTTGCAGTATCAACTCAACAGCTGATAAAGGCAATTCATCAAAGCTCTTGTGATGATCCGGGGAATGAATTACAACCTCATGATTCGGAGCAAAAGGAAATTTGTTGGCTACTACTCTAACAAGCCAATTTGAGTCTTTCGGAAAACTCTGAACACTCGGTTCGCCGGATGTATCTGACGGTCTGACAATCTGAACGTCTGACCCTCCGGCTTTCTGAGGATTCTGAGTATTCTGAATTCTATAAAGTTCTTCCTCGGCAATTTCATTTCCCGGACAAAAAGGGCAAATATCCACGGCTTTTTCAACATTTGTACGATGCGAGCGCCTGGGAGCAGAAACCACCCATTTGCCGTTAATTTTATTCTGTAAAAATTTGAAATCAGCCATATTCGAAATTAAAAACTTTATCTTTTTACAGTATAACGCAACTATCTGAACTTGACAAAAATGTCTGTTTATAAGAAGATAATTGTATGCCTGACTTGCCCACAGACAAAGACAATAAGGCAGTAGATACTGCTTTCTCCTATCCTTTTCTGAAAAGGTTTTCCAAAAAAACTCTTATTCTTATTGCGGGCTTCTTAATTCTAATTGTTATGGTAATACTTGGAGTTCTTTTATCAAAGGATTCATCTGACCAAGCCAAGCAAGCGCAAATTGATGAGCAAAACGCCAAGCTTGAAAATATAAAAAAACAAACAAATCTGCCCTCCTCCAAAGAATCAACCAGTACAATTGTCTATGGCGCATGGACCGGCCAACAATCAGTAATAAAATCTGTTGATCTGTTATCCGGAAAATCGGTATCGATTGCTGCACTCCCGATAAATATTAAAAAAGTAAGTATCCTTTCACCAAAACAATTTGTCTATATTGACCAAACCAACGCCCAGGATCATGGAAAACAGATTGTACGCTTTGGGATAAAAGAAAAAACCTCAGAAGTTATAATTGTCTCAGATGAAGGATATGGAATTGATGATTATGTTATTTCTCCCAATAAAAGGTACATGGCTGTGTGGGAAATAGCGCTTGCACCATCATCACAAATACTTTTTGGCGGACGATCACGCGTATACGCAGTGGATCTTTTAAATCCCACCAGTAAACACCTCATATATAATGAACTTGCCACAAGCCCGATTCACTATCCAAGAGCAATTCTCAACAATGGAAGACTCTTTACCGATAAATTTCTACCCAATGACCCAAATGGTGGAGCGGGCTGGTCATACGGAATGGGCGTTTCTGATTTTGAAGGGAAGGATAAGAAAGATCTTTCTCAAATGGAAAACGGTACATATGGTACCCAGCCTTCTATTTCCTCAAATGGAAAATTCCTTGTATTTGCAGGTTACGATGGAACTCTGGGAGATGGAAAAGCCGCAAAAGACGGTTACCGCCAAGCGATATTAAAGCCAAACACAGTTGAACTGCTTGATACGGATACTCTCGAAAGGACAAAATTGCCAAATCTTCCCAATACCAGTACATATATCAGCGCGGACTGGGACAACATCACAGGAAATATTCTCCTGACAATTATTCCGACAGACCCTGAAAAAACAGGTCTTTACTTTTATGACCTAACATCTCACAACACAAAGCAGATTAATATCCCTGGAAACGATCAAGCCACATACTCTTACGTTTCCACGCTATCAAACGGCAAATTTCTTATTGGAAAAGCGGATGAATCTGCCTCCAGCCTGGGAAACTTGGGAGACGGATATGCTCCATCTCTGAGTCAGCTTTTCAGCTTTGATCCCTCCGCCAATACCGCCGGAGAAATACCGATTGATAATATCTTTGTGCAGTACATAACCACTCTTCCCCAAAACTATTTTGCAAATGTTCTAGGATTTACAGCCTACGCGGCGGCAACAACGCCGATTCCCCAACCAACATTTATTGATTTGTATTCAGACAAAAACGCAACCAAGCAAAACCTCCAGCTTTACACTTTCCTCTTCAAACAGGATCTTACTCAAACAAGAGAAACTCAGCAGAGTACTCCTGTAGCCACGCCCACACCTACATCTGCGCCCACAATCCCTCCTCGCGGGGATGCTCCAACACGAGAGCCTTTTAAATTTCCCGAAACAATAAATTGCTGGGATCTAGCCCAGGCGCAGTGCCACACCACCAAACGCAACACCTGCGTAAAGAATGCTAGAATAAAGCTAAAAGAGCAGGGGAAATGCAACCAGTCCCCTCTTTATCTTTACGGACAAGCCGGACAACAGGTGAAAGTTGTGATTCAAACTCCGGTACAAAATGCTATCCCCTCCTACGGAAATGGCTACGATGTGACTATTCAAGATGCAGGTAAAATGGAAATAAAAGGACAAATTTACAATGCCATAACTTATGATTATAAATCAAACTTAAGGAGAGTCGCGGCGCCTAGGACAGGAACTATTTCCAAATTATCAGAGGTGAGTAAAGTGCTTCAGGAGTATGCGAAAAAGCTGGGATTAAACGAGAAAGAAACAGCTGATCTAGTAAATTCCGCTAAACAAAAACTGGCCAGCCCATATATACTTATCTCCTTTTACGATCAGGCAACATCTGAGCAAATCCTTCCCTTATCGTTCTATCCGGAACCTGATAATTATCTAAATGTTGTCTTTTACTTCAAAGAGCTTGATGAAAAACCAAACTACACCCCTATTCCGCCGGTTTTCCCGGCTCTGCTAAACCGCACCGGCCTCACAGCCGTTGAGGTGAGTGAGATTGTGGAATAAAAATATTTCTCTTCTTACGTTCTATTGTGAGCATTCAAACAAAGCGCGTAAAGAAATTGTGAAATGAGTTGTCAGGGGGAAACTGGCCGAATGAGCCGAGGGGGTGTTATCACCCGACAACGAATGAACAATTTTAGCGTGACTTTGCGCGAACGAGTTTTTGGTTCTTTTGTCGGCACAAAAGAATGAAGAAAAGTATTTTCCCCAATCTATCAATTAAAATTGGTAAATTAAAGAAAACAGGCATACAAGGACAAAAGGGTCTCCAACGGGAGGACAAACGGCGTAAAAACGCAGAAAAGTACTCGATCCGGGGGAGGATCACTCAATTGTAAAAAGACGGGAGACCGCCAAGTCCTTGTTTCCCACCGCTTGTGGTGAGTAAGTTTCCATGATGGAACGCCCTTCTTTCAAAGCTTAGAAAGCTATATCCACCTTGGGAGTCAGAAGTTCACTACACTTCCATATGAGCGTCCGATCGACACTCGACTCCCACCTCACTACTTCATTCTCAGAAGTAGCTATTCAGTTTTGGGCTTCGGCCTCCTCCAGAATGTCATGCTCTCGTCAAACGGCCGAGTGAGACCGTCAGAAGCTGTGGTGACGTGAGCGCGAGCGGGATCGTGCGCAAACTCCACCTTGGAGACCTGCAGGAGGTCTTCCCCGACTTTGACGTAGTCTTCTGCCTGGGCATCTTTAAGATCAACCTGGACCATTCCATACATCTGAATCATTCCTCTCGTAGTCTGGTATGCGTAGTACCCTACCTGGGAGTCCGAGAACTCATGTCTCGACAGATATGGCGACTCCCGCCGCGAATGTAACTGCACCAGGAACCCACGATGGGGCTACCTAGTTAAAGCCAGGGCGGATATACTTCCACTATTAAGATGAAGCTTGTGGAGTCGTCTCGCCTGTAGCAGGACGTTTTCTCCGACAGTGTGAGTTGCCCGGAACAGGTGGTGACGATGGTTTCTCCACCGCTTCGATCTATCGATGTGACCTTTTCGAGCCAGCCACCGCCGACTGCGATGTAGTCACCCTTCTGGCACTCGGTCCAGGGAATAGGTTGTAGAACCAACATTGCTGCTTCTCCTCTCTCAGCGCGGATCTACCGCTTCGGGTGGCACTGCGGGCATCGCCCGTCATGCCATATTTTGTGTTGACGACACTTGTACAGAGGGTTCTTCTTCGTTACCACTTTGGCCGTGCGCGTCCTTTCAGACGACGGCGTTGTAGAAACAGAGGCTTGCCGAGCCTTTTCTGCGGCTGCTTTTAGAGCTGCCGCTGATGGCCTCTGGTTTTTACGAGCATTCCTGTCAGGCATCTGTACGTTTCCTCCGTTTCGTTATGCAAGGACAAAGACGACCAGCACCACGACCACTACGATCGCAGCGATTATGAGCAAGATGGCCCGCATGAGCCACTTGGGCACCTCTGCAAAACCCATCTCGTCAGGATCAGAAATGAACATTTTCACCCCCTTTCCGAGGCTAGTAGATTGCCGAACTACATCCGGCTCCTACCTTCACTTGTTTTCCCCGCAGCCTACGAATAGGTACACAAAGTATCCAAAGCCGAGGCATAGAAGGACCACGATGGTTACCGCGATCCCTTGCATTACTGCTGTTCCAATCACTGTGCTCACCTCCTCTCTTTCCCAATCTGGGATTCCAGGGGGCAAATTTTGCCCGCTCGAAACCCAAATTGGGAATTTGAAGAGAATAAATTTCTAAGCTAAAATCTTGTATGCCTTGTTAAAGAACATCTGCTTACTAAATTACGGTATAGCAAAACAGATTTTGCAGCAAAAGATAAAATTCAGACCGCATTTGGCCTCAATTTTTCCTGTTTGCAAGAGTGGAGTCTAGCAGAAAAAGCAGTTTTTATCAATACTATGAGGCGCAAATTGACCTAACTATTTGAGCTTTGTGAGCGTAGTATAAAAAGCAGTTGAGGTAAGTAAGATTGTTGAGTAAAGCTTTCCTGGCGTCTTAGCTATTTTTGAGACTGGGGAATTAATGGTCTGCCTAAGCTCTTCTGCGTACTTGCAATCGCGGTGTCTCCACGACCTCAATTCCTGCTTCTGCAAGAGCACGCCGAAGTGGATCGTCAGGATCACTTCCCAAAATTCGGGCAAAACCGGGACGTAGCTCAACGACTTTTGGTGTAGGCCGACGAGGATCATAACGGGTGGGGTCGGTTGAACCCGCCACTACAAATTCAGGTCCTATGAGGCCATTTCTTCCCCGAGAAACATACGTGGTAACACTTACCACAACCTTGGGATCGTCAAGTGTAGTTGGTTCTGCTGTATATGGATAATTAGTTACTACTTTCTCAACATCTACTGCTCTCACCTCTGTTCCAACAGGCACCACTCCGTCTGGACCAATGAAACTCTCTAGCCTTGCCATATGAATCAGATAATATTCGAATTTCCCTTACTTATCAACAATTAAAAGTATTAAATCGCGCTGCGCTAATTTTTGCATACTCAAATCTTTACTTAACCACTAATTTCACAAAATCAGTCAAGGATAAAGAAAATTTATTTATTACTTTCTGCTTGCGAAAATATATCAAAACAACTATAATCCCAATTATTATGGGGCGAAGAGGTAATGAAGGAGATTTGATTAGTCCAATAAATCCAGGGGGTGGTTTCTCGCGCAGGCGATTCTTGGAGGGTGCTGGAGCATTGGTGGCTTCTGCTGCCGGTCTCGGGGCTTTGGGTTCTCAGGATTCGGGCCGGCAAGACACCCAATGGGCATTAGAAAGAATGTTCCAGGTGGATCCAAAGGAATGGCGTGTGACTTTAAACCCACCTCTCAAAAGACCATCAACCTTTGTACTTGCTGCTGGAGAGGGAAACCAATTAACCTCCGCTCCCCTTGCGCATACACGATTGACCAGCTCTTTTAATCAGCCCGATGATACTTACCCCGGGGCACCTGTTATTACTGAGAGGGATGTTGAGATACTGGCACCTCTTTATCCGGCTAACAAACCAACAATTACTGTCAAAACTGATGGACCGCCTATTGTGAAAGAAATCGCATTAGAAGCATACAGATATGATGAGTATGGGAGACGGCTTATGGGAGAAGACATTGGAGTTAATGTGTATGGCTCAAGGCCTGTCCTCGTTAGTCCTGTGGAACTGGAGAGAGAATCTGGCATGGTTTTAAGACAAGTTCTTAATACAACGCAGGAAGTATTCCGACCATTTAAGGGTTTATGGAATTCTGGACGTGGGGCTTTTGATACATATGTAGTTCCGGGATCTAATCAAGTTCACACGGGAGCCGACGGCGATGTAATATTTTTGGGTCTTAAGACTATCACGGAACCAGCGTACGAACAGCAAGCTGAGATTGAAACATTTGCAGCAACTTCAGAGGCAGTTTTTTCTTCACAATTTGAGGCTATGAATCTAAAACCTGCTACCGCTGAACTTGTGACAAAAGTAACCTCACAGTGGAAGGGAGTAAGGGCGGATAGTGTCGGCAAAAGAGATTTGTCAGCTATAGAGAAGCTATTTGCAAAAGGAACTTATACAGGGGGAGCAGTTTTAGGAGGTGACTCCGCCCACTTTGCTGATAGTTATAACTATAATGCCTCTAATACAAGACTCTTTGCTGACGCACTGACAATAATGCGTTTTTTTCCTTCTCAATTAGCACGCGGTGTAGAAGCTCTACCAACGGAGTTGGATAAAAGCATAGCGCGGGACAGACTTAATGCGACCCTCTTGGTATTAGCCGATGGCTATAATTACCCGGATAAACATATTTTGTTGGGTCATTTGAAATCTCTAATTTATAATATACAACCCCTGGAAGAAAGACTCGGACTGATACCAGTAAGTAAAAGCAATCAAGATAATCTAAGCCTTAATCAAACTAGACACCATCCTACAGCTTAGGCTTACTCAGTGAGGCTTTTGAAAACGTTCCCTGAATACTAATCTAACAAACTCAATCAAGGCTAGTTGGCGTTTCCAGCGCCATGGTTCCTTTACTAGGCGGAACAGCCATTCAAATCCAATTGCTCTTATTATAAATGGTGCACGCGTAGCTTCACCGCTGATATAATCAAACGCCCCACCGACCCCCATTGCCGCTTTCACCGGCAGCTTTTCCAGATTTTTGTAAATCCACTCCTCTTGCTTTGGATGACCAAAGGCAACGAAAAGCAAATCAATAGATTTATGATTTAAGAAATAAGATTTAGGATCTCTAGAAATGCTATTATTCTTTAATCTTAAATCTTTAATCTTATCTCTCTCATTTAAATTAGCTGAGTCTTCCCCCCACTCCTCGGCAACATACACAATATTCAAGTTGGGATACTTCCGCAGCAAGCGCTCGGCTGTTTTATCTGCCACTCCTCTTCTTCCTCCGAGAATGCCTATGGATGCGCCCATTCTTACACTTTTCTTACAAAGAATTTCCATAAAATCTATACCCGGAATACGCTCTTTAAAGGGTGTTAGCATCAAAATACTGGCCAAAAATAGCCCAGTTCCGTCAGGAATCGCGATTTCAGCCTCATTCAAAATCTTTTTATACGCGGGATTTTTTGCGGAATATACCAGAATTTCGGGGTTTGGTGTAGCAATAAAAAGCTTTTTTTTGCTATTTTTTAGGGATTGCAGTATGTACTCTGAGATTTCCTCTTCCGTTTCGTTGGTAATTCCAACTCCAAGAATATTACTTTTTTTTAACATATTTCACAAATGACTATAAACATAAAATTTAAAATGTAAAACTCAAAAAATGATTCATTTGTATACAAATCATATGCAAAAATTAGCTACAAAATTTGCGCTCTAGCTTGAAAAATATGTAAAAAATTGTGATAATTCATTTTTAGTATTATATCACCTTATAACTTGTGAAATCTACTTTATATTTTTGATTACAAACAATTTAATAGTCAACTCTTGCTCCAACTACAAGCCTTATTTTCCATTTACCACTTTCCATCTGTCATTAATTGTCAATTTTAAAATTTCCCGATCGATAAATAAATGGAAAATGATAAATGGTCAATGGAAAATTATTTCTTATTTATCGACCGTTTGTACAGTTCTATATTTTCCATAGCTACGCCAGTCCCCCGCGCTACGCACAACAAGGCATCCTCAGCCACATGGCACGGGACTCCTGTTAGCTCAGTCATGAGCTTATCAAGGTTGGTTAAAAGCGAACTTCCTCCTGACATCACAATTCCTTTATCAATTATGTCACTTGCCAATTCCGGCGGGCATTGCTCAAGAACTTCTTTGACCCCTTTTACCACTTCAAGAAGCGTCGGCTTAATGGCTTCATTTATTTGCGTCTCATCCAGAATAATCGTCCTTGGCAATCCGGTAATATTATCCCGTCCCCGGACCTCCATTGACTTGGGCTTATGAGCAGTAGACACAACAGCATTTCCTATTTCTATCTTTATGGTTTCAGCTGTTGTCTCCCCAATCAGCAAATTAAATTTCTTTTTTGTATATCCTGCAATAGCTTCATCAATCTTGTTGCCTGCGACTCGTACTGAGCTATGCACGACCACTCCGCCAAGTGAAATAACAGCTGACTCGGTAGAACCGCCTCCTATATTGACAATCATGTGTCCCGCAGCCTGAGCGATTGGTATCTTGGCTCCAATCGCAGCTGCCAGAGGCTCATCAATCAGATAAGCGATCTTGGCTCCTGCCGACATAGTCGCGTCCAACACAGCACGCCGCTCAACCTGAGTAACGCCTGAGGGTATGCAGACCATAACTTCAGGCTTGAAAAAGCGGGCTCTGCCGCAAACTTTGTCTATAAAGTAGGAAAGCATTGCCTCTGTTATCGTATAATCAGCAATCACACCGTCTCTTAACGGACGCAAGGCCGTTACATTGCCGGGGGTCCTGCCCAGCATTTCTTTGGCCTCATGCCCCACAGCAACCACCCTATTTTCCTCAGCTGTGACAGCAACCACAGTCGGCTCATTCAAGATAATCCCTTCGCCAACTACATAAACTAATGTATTAGCTGTACCGAGATCTATTCCTATTCTTTTTGTTGTTGGTAGCTTAAACTGCATAAAAAATTCAGAAAACTCAGATTAAACTCAGTAAACCAGATATTCAGACGGTCTGACTATCTGACATTTCAGAAACTCTGGTAAACTGAGTGTTCCGAGAGTTCTGAAATCTATATCAAACCACTGTATTTCTATATCATTTCTGACTACAGGCGTATCTAGCTTTATTATACCAATACCCGAATTAGTTGCAAGGGTTAGTTTGAAAGGGTATGCCACTCCGCTATTCAATATCTGTTTGGCATACCTCCGAAGCTTTAGGTAATAAATTCGACCCAAAGTATTACTTAAAATCAAAGCTACGTAGGCATTACCCCTTTTAATTTTGTAAGCGTAGGGGTATAATTGCAAAACAGCCAAATGAAAAAACAAACTAAATCACCCAAGGCGCAATCCAAGCGACTTAAATCGAATAAAAACCAGGATACTAATTCAACCTCTTCTTCAGCTAAAAGACAATTATTTGTTTCCTCAGCGATTTTACTTTTTTTGATCCTTGGAACTATTCTTACTGTATTCTATGCTCGCGGATATAGATTTGTTTTTGGCGGGGGTGAGCCCAAACTTTCAAAAACAGGCATTCTGAACGTCACAAGTGTGCCCCAAGGAGCTCAGGTTTCCCTGGATAATCACCCAACCACGGCCACAGATAACTCAATTAATCTTGCTCCCAATAAATACACCGTAAGGATTAGCAAAGACGGCTACAATGATTGGCAAAAAGATGTTGATATAAGACAGGAAGAAGTTACCAATATAGATGCGCGGCTCTTTCCAAAAGCCCCAACGCTTCAAAGTATCTCAACTTTTGGAGTTGAACAGGCACTGGTAGATCCAACAGGCACTAAGTTGGCCTTCAAAATCGCCTCTCAATCCGCAAAGAAAAACGATGGGATATATATTTTTGATATGACCCAACGCCCCCTACCCATTCTTCAAGGCCAAAGCAGCTCCAATCAGCTAGCTGATGACAGCATTGATAGATTCTCGAAGGCTTCGCTTTCCTTTTCGCCTGATGGTAAACAGCTTCTCGCCAGTATTTCAGCAGTTACGGAAGCTGCCAATCCTGAAGATCCCCTAGCTGAACCTATCTTACAGCCTGAACTCTCCACTTACTACCTTCTTAAAACTGACGGATTTAATGATGTTCCGCAGGATACAACTGCGATAATTGATACGGTTTTTGAAACGTGGAAGGCCCAGCGCGCAGCCAAGGAAAAAGCAAGACTAAAGTCACTCAAACCAAAGATTGCCGAATTTAGTAAAAAGAATTTCAATATTCTTTCCTGGTCACCTGACGAAAAAAAGATCCTCTACCAGGCATCCTCCTCGGCCCAGATGCCGGTATTTATCAACCCCCGAAGAATCGGAAATAATTGGCGATACGAGAGGCGTGACCTTAAAAAAGGAGCAATTTATGTCTATAATATTACGGAAGATCTCAATACAAGAATTGTTGACAGCATTGATGCAATTTGTACTGATGAAGAATCAAGTTGCATTGGCGAAAATTCTACTCTGGGAAAGAATCCTTTTAGCTGGTTTCCTGATTCAGAGCACCTTATATATGTGCGGGATCGCAAGATTAACCTTGTTGAGATAGATGGTTCCAATATGACGACTGTTTACGCCGGACCGTTTGTTGATCCTTATGTTTTTCCCTGGCCTGATGAATCTAAAATCGTAATACTTACAAATCTCGGAAACCCAACGGTGTCTCCTACCCTATACACAATAGGACTAAAATAGATCAAAAGGTAAATAAAGATATCAACAAATCTTATTCTATAAACCAGAAATATAAAAGATTAAATCCGCAAATAATCCGCTTTTAATTCTCCTCATCTGTCTTATTGATTTTTACAGTAAAGGTTCTTTGTTTGATAATATAAAATTTTAATTTTAATAAAAATTAAATTCCTCAAATTTACAATCTTTTGTGAAAAAACGGTTGTGAAAAATAGAAAAAACACGGCATTTTTTCATCAAAAATCCCAAACGTATTTGCCTGATTCTTATTATTAATTACTTCACAGGGGCAAAATTTGAATAATTGAGGCTAAAATACGTGAAAATAATTGAAAACATAATGTGAACAAAAAATCAATTTATGTCTTGACAAACTTATTAATATATGTAGTAATTAATATATAGACAAAGTTGGACATCAAAGTTGGACTAGTACAACTTTACAAAGAGCTAAGAACAGTGAACAAATAATTAAGATTTTCTCAGCTTTAAGTTCAAAATTTTAAGTATTTTAAAAATTCCTGCCCATTATGACTACCGATAAAAAGAAAGTAAAAAATTCTAAAGAGATAGTTGAGAAAGAGACGATGCCACTTGCGAGTAAATCATCTGATTCCTCTTTCAAAAAAAAGACTGATAAAAATAAACAACGAGAGACTTCCCAAAAGGAAAACGCACAAGAGGCAGTTACGTTTACTATCCAGCAGGCCGCAGATCAATTGGGACTTTCCACCAAAACCCTCAGGCGCTGGGAAGAAAAAGGGATCATAAAAGCTCAAAGAACAGCGGGAAATCAGAGACGCTATACCTTATTGGACGTTGAAAGATTACAACCAAGAGTAAAAAAACTCTCTTCTCAACAATTTTCAAACATAGCTGAAATCCGAAACCCAAATAGCCAATTGTATCTAGAAAGCTCTTTTTCAAATGAATCTAATCCAATAAACTCTAATGTAGAAAGAGTTAATTCACCTCCATTCAGTAAAAACACGACACGGCGTACTTTTGGTGCTGACCCAAAGGTTGGTACTAATAATAGTTATGTCCAAGTTTCAAGAGTTGGACAAGATGATAATGTCCAAGATTTGAAAATTTCGCATAAGAGTAAGTTCAAACAAAGTACGGCACTTCTTGGGGTATTCGCAATCGTAATAATCAGCATGATTTTTTTATCCTCCCCCCACATCGCGGGAGAAACGAACAGGAGAATATTTTCTGTCCTGATTGGCAGTCTCAATAAAGAACAGGGCGATTACCAATCAAATGTGCTATCTCCTGGAGTTCTCTCGGATACTATAAAGCTCAAAGGAATGAAGGGAGAGATAAGTTTTAACATCCCCGCGATCTTCAATAGCAACTTAAGAGTAAACGGAGACACACTTCTCAATGGCAATGCAACAGTCTCAGGAACATTGACTGCTCCAAATATAGTTTATAGTGTCATACCAGGTCAAAATATATCAATTTCCGGTGATCCCCAGAATCCGACAATCTCTACAGGCCCAATTGTCACCTCCTTTGCCGGCAAAACAGGAGATCTTAAGCTGTCTGCGGGAACCGGAATAAATGTAAGTGATCTTGAAATAAGTATGAAAAATACTTCTCTGACTGTCGAGGCGGGAAGTGGCCTTTCCGGCGGAGGAAAAGTTGAGCTTGGCGGCTCAATATCGCTTGAGAATGCTGGTGTTATTTCATTGGCAGGGACGGCAAATCAAGTTCTTGTTTCGGTATCAACAGGAGACGTAACTCTTTCGCTTCCACAGGATATTGATTTGAGCTCATCCCCTACTTTTTCCAGTATTAATCTGACCAGCAATACTAATCAACTGGTTCTGGGAAGTGGCAATACCGGGACACTTACTCTCGGCACACTTACAGCAGATCGGACTTATACTTTACCAGATCTTAATGCATCAAATGACACTATTTGTTTGGCTGCTCTAGCCAATTGTTCAGGCGGGTCAGGAGGTATTGGAGGCGCGGGCACAATCAATCGGGTAGCAAAGTTCACTGCTTCCAATTTGATTGGCAACTCAAGCATAAACGACCTTGGCTCAGCAGTCGCAATGACTATAGATGCATCAGGCAACGTGGGGATTGGCACCACTACACCAACATCCTTTAAACTCGAAGTCGCAGGCAATGTAGGTCCTGAAGCTGATAACACCAGGGACTTGGGATCAGCAAGCAAAAGATGGGCAAATATTTATGGTACAAATGTCATCGCAAGCAATCTAAGTGGTGCAATCACTCCAACCGGCTTTACTCCAGGTTCCGTAGTGTTCGCAGGCTCAGGTGGTACTCTGACGCAGGACAATGCCAACTTCTTCTGGGATGATACTAATAACAGGCTTGGGATAGGAATAACCACTCCGACCTCATCGCTGGTTGTCCAGGGTATTACTGGTAATTCCACAGCTGAATTTATAACAACTGAAAATGCCAATAGAAGACTTGTTGAGATCAGAAATTATAGCAATGGTACGGCGGGGGCGACCCGGCTGGGCATAATTAACGATGCTGGGACCGGCATGGACATTACAGCATATGGAAGTGGCAATACCGGAACTTTTGCAGGCCTTTCTCTTGCCAACACGGTTCGTGTCAGTTCTAGTACTGCCCTTGTTCTTTATGCCGCCGGCGCAAACCCCATGATCTTTGCAACCAATAATACCGAGCGGATGAGAATTGACTCCGCTGGCAATGTAGGAATCGGGACGACAGCACCAACTCATCCATTACATGTCGTAGGTACCGCGATAAAAACAGAGCGTTTTGGAGGTACTCCCCAATTTATAGCAAGCAGATCAAATGGCACTTCCGCATCTCCTACTATAGTTTCAAACGCTAGTACTCTCTTTGCCTTAACGGGTCAGGGATATGATGGAGCAAACTACCAAAATGCTGCACAAATTTTATTTGAAGTGGATAACACCCCTGGGATAGGTGACATGCCGGGTCGTATAAGCTTCTTCACCACCCCGGATGGCAGTTCTACTCCTCTAGCAAGAATGAGAATAGACTCTAACGGCAATGTGGGAATCGGCACCACAACCCCAACCAGTTTCAAACTTGAAATAGCCGGTAACATCGGCCCTGAGGCAGATAACACACGGGACTTGGGATCAGCAAGCAGAAGATGGGCAAATATTTACGCAACAAATATCACAGGGGCTGTGACACCAACAGGATTTACTCAAGGATCAGTAGCCTTTGCAGGAAGCGGTGGCACCCTGAGCCAGGACAATGCCAACTTCTTCTGGGATGATACGAATAATCATCTAAATATTGGTACTACCAATACTACTGCGGGGGGCAGCTTAATCTTTGGCGCATCTGTTGCAAATATTTCGATGGATACGGTGAACGGGGCGGATAACAAACGTCTTCAACTTAGTAGTGGTGGCAATGATGGTTCAGTTACTCGCGGAGCTTATATAAATCTTTTTGGCAATGAAACGGCTTCTCAGCCAGGCTATTTAAGCCTTTTAGCCGGTGAGGGTGGAGATATCACCTTCTATGCTCAGCCGGTTGGATCGTTACTAGAACGAGTAAGAATTACAAGCGCGGGCAATGTGGGGATTGGGACCACCTCCCCTGCTGCTGTCTTGCATACTGCCTCAGATACCAATGGCAGCGTCCTTTTTTCACAAGCAAGCAACGATGCCAGCACTGCAAATGTAATCATCCGGAAATCAAGAGGAACTCATGCCGTGCCGCTTGATGTACAAAGCTCAGACGCTTTGGCAATTTTTGGCGGGCCGGTTACACTGGCGGCTCTTCCTGCAAGCTGCTCAATTGAAGGTGGAGGTTGACGGCGCATTTACTTCCGGAGTAAGACCACCGGGAAGAATCACATTCACTACCAGTAACAGCGCAGGCACATTAGCCGAGAAAATGAGAATCGACTCTACCGGCAATGTGGGCATTGGGACCACTGCGCCAACGGCCCTGCTTCATCTGTTGACAACCGGTCCCACAGAAGCACGGCAAACAATTGAAAGTACGGGAGTCACAGGTCTGTCCACCTTGCACTTGCGTGCTGGTACAGATGACGTACAAGTCAGCTTAGATAGAGCAGGAAATTTATTCAGCATCACTAATTTAGCTACCGATCCTATTAATTATTTGTTTAATGCAACAACAACCGGAACTGCAGGTAATCAGCTATATCTATCAACATCCGGTAATGTGGGAATCGGGACGACTACCCCAACCTCTTTCAAACTTGAAGTCGCAGGCAATATCGGACCTGAGGCTGATAATACAAGAGACTTAGGATCAGCTTCCCGCAGATGGGCGAATATTTATGGTACCAACTTTGTCGGAGCCATCACCCCTACAGGCTTCACCCAAGGTTCAGTAGCCTTTGCAGGAAGCGGTGGCACCCTGACCCAAGACAATCCCAACTTTTTCTGGGATAATACTAATGATAGATTGGGCATCGGTACGACCACTCCCGGTTCTCCGTTGAGCATCGCCAAGACCGGTATTTCCAGTTTGACTGCGCTCAACCTTGCTAATAATCAGGGAGGTTCAGGTGATACTATATCTATAGCAATGTCCAATGGCGGCGGTACCGGCGGACTTATCGGATACGAGCGCCAGGCAGCGGCATCGGGTGACTTTACTTTCTATACCTCAGCAACCTTTGGGGGTGCCCTGGCCGAACGTATGCGCATCACCGCTGCAGGCAACGTGGGGATCGGGACGACGAGCCCAGCCACGGCATTACATGTTGTAAATAATGTTAGAATTGAACGCTTTGGCAGTACACCAACACTGCAATTTAAACGGGCGAACGGAATAATTTCCTCGCCAACTGCACTAATTCTTGGAAATACAATTGCATCCTTTACGGCTCAGGGCTATGGTGATACAGGATATGGCGCGAACGTTACCGGTTCATTGATTTTTAAGGCAGCTGAAAACTTCACTGATTCAGCACAGGGCACCTACTTTTATCTGGAAACAACCCCAAGTGGCAGCACTACTCCACTCGAAAGATTTCGCATTACCGACTCTGGCAACGTGGGTATTGGTACCACCACTCCAACCTCTTTCAAACTCGAAATAGCAGGCAATGTAGGGCCTGAGGCAGATAACACCAGAGATCTAGGAAGTGCTTCAAGACGATGGGCTAATATATATGGCACCAACTTTGTCGGAGCTATCACTCCCTCAGGTTTTACCCAGGGTAGTGTTGCTTTTGCAGGAAGCGGAGGAACATTGACCCAAGACAATGCCAACTTCTTCTTCGATGATACGAATAACAGACTGGGGATTGGGACGACAGGGCCTACACGTGATCTCACTTTTGGAGCAACCAATTCGGGTATTTCGCTTGATACGGTTGACGGAACAGATAATAAGCGGTTGCAGATTATGGGAGGAGGAGATTCTACCTATCTCCGTGGTGCCTATATTAACTTATTTGGTAATGAATACGCAGGTAGTGGCGGCAACATGAACCTTGTAACTGGTCAGACTGGTTTCTTTTCAGTCTTAACCGGTACAGGACCTCTAGAGCGGATGCGTATTCAAACAGATGGCAATGTAGGGATTGGGACGACTGCTCCGAATAGTCTCTTATCTGTAGGAGCAACCAATAATTTTCAGGTCGACTCATCCGGACGGGTAGGTGTCTTTGGCGCACCAACAACTAGTGCGGGGATTACAATTGCCGGAACCCATCCAGGAAACGCAACCACCCTACAAGGGGCATCCTTTGATCCAACCTTCCCGGCAACCACCACAAGCTCTGCAAATATTTTGGACATCCGGGGTGTTACAGCAGCTGCTTCTTTTACCGTAGGTAACTGGAGGGGTATTAATATCACTTCACCAGTTATAGGAGCTGGCTCAGCAATCACCACCGCAACCGGCATCTCGGTTGGGGCGATTACAACAGGAACCAACAATGCTGGTGTTGTGATTGGTGAAGCAACCGGTACGAATCAAAGCAATTTGGTTATTGGGCAAACTACTATCCCCACAGGAACTTACTCTATTTACAACGCTTCAACAGACCAAAACTACTTCGCGGGCAACGTGGGGATCGGCACCACTGCTCCAGATGATCTTTTACACTTGAGTAAAAGTGCTGTAAGCGGTGTATCTACACTACAGTTTTCAGCAGGTAACACTACTACGGTAGGAAATTTCTCATCCGGAAGAATTGCTTCAGGACACACAACTACAAATTATCTTGGAGCATACCTTGACCTGCAATACCCAACAGCTGAAGACACGTTCACCACGGGCCTGAGACTTATAAACGGTAATGTAGGCATTGGGACGACGGCGCCAAGTGTGAAATTGCAAGTGGTAGATGCCGCCGCATTCCCACAAATAATGGTTTCCGATTCAATTGCAGACTCTGTAAATAAAAATGGCTGGATCGGCGTCCCTCATTATCTTAACAGTGAAGAAGCTTTTGGATTCATTTCAGGACGAGTTACCAGCACGACAAATGTAGTGCGCATTGGCGGCTCTTCCTCTGCATTAAACGCCGCTACTGATATACAATTCTATACTGCCGCAAATAATACCACTACTACGGGAAACTTGGTAATGCTTATTAACTCTGCAGGCAACGTGGGGATTGGGACGACTACCCCCGGAGACATTCTCCATATCAAAAAGGATCAGGGAGTATCCACAGCGGCAACAATTGAAAATGCCAACGCAGGTGCCGGAGTAGTCGCGGAATTTATCGCGCGCAATGGTACCGGGATTTCCGATGGTTTGAGAATGGGAGCTACCGGTACAGGCTACACTACCTCGGGTGTATTTCTCCAGGACGGCGCATATATCGACGCGGAGACTGCGCTTTCAGGAGGGCTTGGGATAGCCACCCGCGCCAATGCTCCGATCATGTTCGCGACAAATGGTCAAACCAATGAACGGATGCGTATAGCCGCAGACGGTAACGTAGGTATCGGCACGACTTCCCCACTCGCTCTTTTTTCTGTCGGTTCAACGTCTCAATTCCAGGTCTCCTCAGCAGGTCTTGTCACTTATGTTGATGGTACTACCAATACAGCAACACATGTTTGTAAGAATTCATCAGGACAACTGGCACCGTGTAATACAACCGGTACAGGTGCAGCATTTGTACAGGGTGGTAATTCATTTGGCGCTCTTGCAACACTAGGAACTAATGATGCATTTGGGCTTGCTTTTGAGACAAGCGGCACAGAAAAGGTACGGATTGACACAAATGGCAACGTTGGCATTGGGACGGCGGGACCATTGGCTAAACTTGATGTTCAGGGAGCACCTTATGGAGGCGGTATATGGTCTAGCACATTAAGATTATTTGACACGACTTCGGCTACGACTGGTACTGGGGCAGGTATTGACTTGGCCGGTTATACAAATGGAACATCGTCAACAGTAGATTTTGGAGCTGGCATAAAAGCAGCAAAGAGCAATAGCACGGCAGATAACTACTCATTTGACCTGGCATTTTGGACGAGAACAAATGGGAGTGTTCCCGCCGAAGCAATGAGAATACTTCATAACGGCAACGTGGGAATCGGGACGACTGCGCCAGGATACAAGCTGGAAGTCAATGGCACAGGTTTTTATAATGGCAAACTCGCAATAAATAACGCAAGCTTGGGCAGCAATTCATTGGATGTTTTCACGGCGGCCGCTGGAACAATAGCTGCATTCCAAAGCAATGGGACCTTGTCTAATGGGACGCAACTTATGAGTGTTACTCATAGCAACGCGGCTACTGGTACGGTAGAGGGTTTTCGAGCTAGTCTAAATTCTACTGTTAATGGTAACATCAGCGTATATCAGTCTGGCGCTGGAACAGCGAACTTCAATGCATTAGCTTTGAGCACAGGCGACGCACAGTCAACATATGGTCTGAATGGAGGACAATCATGGGCCGTGGGTCTGGATAATTCGGATAGCGACAGCTTCAAGATAGCGGGATCCACGGCGCTTGGAACAAGCGACTATTTGACCATTCTAACGGGCGGCAATGTGGGGATTGGGACGACCAGTCCTCTTGCCGGATCCAAACTCGATGTGAATGGAGATGTGAACTTGAGTGGTTCTAACAGGAGTCTATTCTTCCGCCGGGCAGATGGTACAACCCTCTCTGGGACTATTACTACCGATGGCGCCTCACAATTTGGGATTAATGCTAACAACAGCAGCTTAAATCTTTTATCACGCGATGGGGTGGCTATTACTCAAACAGCAGCAGTTACCGGTAGTCCACGGGCTCTTATCCTCACAGGTGCATCCCACACAAGCCTTACTGCTTCTGTTGAAGCGCCGGATGTGTTGCTTAACCTTGCGCGGGTGGTACAATTTTCAACCGGTGCCTTGGCTACTCAAAGAGCAGTCAGAGTCGATGCCCCAGCCTATGCATTTGTCGGTGCCTCCACCATAACTGACGCCACAACCCTTGCAATCTCGGGTGCGCCTATATCCAGCACCAATGCAACAATTAGCAATTCTTCTGCTCTGAGAATATCAGCAGGCGCAGTAGGCTCAGGTACAACAAATGCCTATGGTCTGTATGTCGATGCACCAACTGGAGCCACCAATAATTATGCAGCAACATTTGCTACCGGCAACGTGGGCATCGGAACCACAGCGCCAGCTGCTAAATTGGGTTTTGCGGCTAGTACCGCATCAACAGACGGGATAGATTTTGGAAATGATATCAAGCTTTATAGAGGGCCGGCGGAGCGCTTTATTTCACAGCAGGAGGTGCGTCTAATACTTTTAGAAGCGCTTCGTCCGTAGGTTGGTTCTTTGATGAAAGCAATAGACGGGGTGGAGTGGGGCTAACAGGTGCCTTGGCCGGTACAGGTGCCAGTAACGCAACCTTCTCAGTCAGTGGAATTTCAAACCGCAATCTAATTGCCATTCAGGGAGTAGCCGGTCAAACTGCAGACCTTTTTGTGGTACAAAACAACACTCCAACAACACTATTTGATATCACAGCAGCCGGCAACGTGGGGATTGGCACCACAGGACCAGCTGCACTTCTACATGCGCTCATAAGTAACAGCGCAAATCCAGTGGCTCTTTTTGAAAGAACTACATCAAGCACCGGGTCATTGGGAATTAATTTCGGTTCCGGTATCTCAAGTTTTGCCAGCGTTAACGCAATCCGTTTCTCTACTGGCTCAACTGCCGGGACAGGCGGCACAGAACAACTGAGAATTGATACAACCGGCAACGTCGGTATCGGGACGACTGCACCGCAGGCCAAACTTCATATTGATCAAGGTAATGTGATAATAGGCGCAGCCTCAGGTGGGACTCAAGATCTTATATTTCGTGAAGACACAACCAATTTAATGGGATTTCGCTACCAAGGAGGTCAGTCAGGGAATCCATTAGATATCTATAACTTTCAGACTGCTGCAACACTTGTCAGGATCAAGGAGGATGGCAACGTTGGCATCGGGACGACTGCTCCCACCTACCGCTTGTCAACTCTCAATAGTGTCTCTACTGCAGGTTCAGCAGTCTCTGCTATCACCAACACCAATACCACAGACAGTGCCAATACAGTCACTTTGAGGTTAAATACCGGTGTCACATCAACTACTACAAACGCCCGATTCGTAACTTTCTATGCAGGATGCACCACAGAAAACTGCGCCGGTACAGCTGTGGGGAACATCTCCATAAACAACGGCAATGTTGCCTACAACACAGGAGAGGGCCGACTTTGCCGAAAGAATGTCGGTTGGTGAGTCAACGGAAGCAGGAGATGTGATTGGGGCTGGCTCCTCAGGCAATAGAAAATCACAATCCGGTGACCGGATAATTGGAGTAATTTCAGATAGCGCGGGCTTTATCGGAAACGATAAGGAAGGACTTGATAAAGCAACTCATCCTGTTGTCGGACTCCTGGGACAGATCCGGACCAAAGTCGCCACAGAATCAGGCACTATCAAAAAGGGCGACTTCTTAAGCCTCTCAGCAACTGCCGGTGTTGCTAGGAAGGCAACTTCAGGGGGAGAAGTATTGGGAACAGCTCTAGAAGACTTTCCTTCGGCAGGCTCAGGACAAGTTGGGGGGGTGGGCAAAATAATGGTGTTGGTCCGCCCGGGCTGGTATATGCCTGATGTTGCTATGACGGATCAGGGACAGGTGAGCTCAACAAATGAATCTCAAATTGCTGATCTGGGCCTGCCTCTTATTGCTTCTCCCGCAAATAATAATCCTGCCTCCCCTGCCCCAAGCGGGTCGCTTTCCGATCTGGCAAACCGTGTAACAAAACTTGAAGAACGTGTCACTGCGAGCGGTAGCGCGGCAGTCTCTCCAGACCTGCCTGCCGGCGAGGCAGGGATTGCTTCGTCGTCTGCAACTTCTCGCAATGACAATGAGATAGCTGACCTTAATTCTAAATTCTTAACTCTTAATTCTAAGATTGCCTCTCTTGAAGCTGATCTAGCTCTATTTGCAAGCGGCTCAGCAGTTCTAAGCCAATCCCCCGCTGCTTCATCAGCTGCAGAACTTGGGCTTGATAAGCTTGATGCAAAAGATGTTGCTATTACCCGCACTCTCTCAGTTGGCGGAAGAACAACCTTGGGAGATGTTGGAATAACAGGAAAGATGAACATAGGTCTACTCTCAATTGAGGGACTGTCAGAAAATGGGTTTGCCACAATTAACACAACCTCAGGTCCTCTAAAACTTCAATCAGATTCCGTAAATGGAGTTGATATATTGAATGGAAAAGTAGTGATATCAACCAATGGAGATATTAAGACTCAGGGAGAAATTACTGTTAAGAAAGTAAATGTTGATACAGAAGATGTAGCGGGAGCGTCACTGGGAACAGCCACAATAGTGGATGGCGAAACGATAGTTTCAGTTCAGACATCTGCCCTGACCGATAAATCTAAGGTCTTTGTGCAGGCAGTTGATAGTCCGGTAGCAACCGCTGTTAAGAAAACAGGCGCTGACACATTTGATATCAAAATACCGGCAGCAGTAAATAATGATCTAAGACTCAATTGGTGGATAGTTAATTAATTTGCAATTTACAATTTATAATTTTCAATAAATAAATCAATGAAACAAAAAACAAACATATATAATCTTGAGGATAGAACAGCCAAACTTGGAGAAGCAACAATCTTATTCTGTAAGAGCTTAAAATTGGATACGATTCTTGCTCCTCTAGTAAATCAATTAGTGAGATCAGCAACATCGGTTGGAGCGAATTATATGGAAGCTAACGGCGCAAGTTCTAGAAAGGATTTTCAAAACAAAATATTTATTTGCAAAAAGGAGTCTCAAGAAACCAAACATTGGTTGAGAATGATAGCCGTACATAGTCCTGATAGGAAAGAAGAAATTAGAGTCTTGTGGAGCGAGACGCAGGAGCTAACTCTCATATTTCAAAAAATAAACACTTCTTTAAGAGAAAAATCTTTAAAAATTGAATAATTGTAAATTCAATGAAAACTGAAAATTAAAAATTGGAAATTAAATATGTTTAGTTTTATGAAAAAGCTTTTTAAAATATTTATTTATACAATAATAATTGGGGCAATTTTGCCATTTTTTCTACCGCAAAAAGCGTCGGCTCAAATCTCCTCAATTGGAATTGCAACCTATCTCCCAATAAGTGATAAAAGTGTCGAAGACGGAGACATAATAGTAACAACAGAAAAAGGATACATTCTCAGCACCATTCCTTATGACTCAAGGATGACTGGGGTAGTCACTACCAATCCTGCTATCTCCTTAAAAAATGACCAGAAAAAAGGTTTCCCAGTTATAGGATCAGGTACGGCATATGTAAAGGTTACGGGAACAAACGGCTCTCTTGCAAAAGGAGACTTTATCACTTCCTCTCAAGTTCGAGGGACCGGAATGAAAGCCGAGGGAAGCGGATTTGTCTTGGGAAGTGCTCTTGAAAATGCCTCTTTTGCAAAAGAAGATGATATAAAAATCGTTCAGATTTTTATCAACCCGCACTTTGTACAATCCGGGCTTTCATTTAACAATTCTGTTCTTGATATTTTTAAAATAGGCAAGCTTGCTGCTTCCGAAAAACCAAGTAAGGCATTGCAGTACATAATTGCTGGCTTAATTACTCTTGTTACTTTCGGTGCAGGCTTAACCATCTTTGCAAAAACCGTAAGTACAGGAATTGAGGCGATTGGCCGCAATCCTCTTGCCGGGCGAATGATCCAGCTTTCTATAGTGTTTAATATTTTTCTTATTATTGTGATAGTTACGGCAGGTACTGCACTTGCTTATCTTGTGATACGATTATAGTAGGACAATTTTCAATCAAATTACAATTACAAATTTTTTAAATAAAAATTATGATAATAGAATCTGGCTTAATACAAAATTTTCTACTTGCAGCTTCCTTCGCTGCTTTATTTGCAGCAATTACATTTATGTTTATGCGCGTATTTAAAAAAGAGGATAAGCCCGACAAAACTGATATAAAACCCACTGAAAAACAAAGCCTTTCAACATATAAAAAAGTGCTTAGCACTGCGCATAAACATGCGAAAACTTTGCTTTTTGATACAACTGTTGAAGCTGTAAATATAATCGCGGGAACTAAACAAACCAACGAACATATGGAGGAACAGCTGGATAAAGTTCTCCAATCAGTGGCTGTCAAAGAAATTCACACTCTCAAAACCTCAACAGACTCATATGAAAATGATTACCAAAAGCAGCTACAAACTATCCAGGAACAGATGCATCAACAAACTCAGGAGGCTATAGAAAACACCAAAAAAAGCTATGAGGAAAAACTCGATAAGTTTACCAATGAACTTCTCAGAAACGGACTATCAACTCAGGAGCTGGTAGACAAAAAGACATCAGAGTTACTCTCTGTTGCTGAAAAGGAAGTTGCCGAATATAAAAAAAACCAGCTTGCTAAAATAGATGATGAGGTCAAAAAAATGCTCGAAAAGGTTTATAGGGATGTTTTGAGAATTAGTATTCCTGAGAATATTCATCAGGATCTTATCATTAAAAGCCTTGAGGAAGCCAAACGGGATGGACTGTTTAAACTTTAACAATTTTCAATTTGAAATTTACAATTTTCAATCAAATTACAATGACACAATTTTAAAATTTAAACATTAAAAATTCAATGAAAATTAAAAACTGAAAATTAAAAATTATCTATGAACATATCTGCCCTGCATTCATATTTAAGAACCAAAAACGAAGCAACTAAATTAATTCTCTTGCTTGAGAAGCTAATTGATGAGCTTTTTAAAGAAATCTTTAGTCTTGATAAGATACTTGCAAGCGAGCTTACTCTGGAACTTAAAATTATTATTGAAAAACTCATAAAAGAATCAGGGATAAAGACTGAGAACAAAAAAGAAGTACAAGCTTTTTTAGCCAAATTACAAGAAGAGCTGTCCAGACTTCCGGTTGTTCACATAATTTTGTCTATCTCTCCAAAAGAACAACAGGTTGAGATAATTCACAATTGGTTTTACCAAAATTTCCAAAAAACCGTGCTGCTTGATATTTCAATAGATCCAACAATTATAGGAGGAGGCGTTATAAGCTTCAACGGACGCGCCAATGATTACTCGCTGAGAAACAAAATAGGCCAGATGCAAGATATCTAACTATTGAGTATAAAGAATCAAGTATAAAGTATTAAGGGCTTCCTTTATACCTAATACTTTCCCCTTTATACCAACCTTATGAGCGATTATAATTACTATCTTAAAAAGTACAACGAATACGCAGAAGTAACGGAAATAAAATATCCTATTGTTAAAGCGGTGGGACTACCCGGAAGCCAAAATAAAGGAAATTGTTGTGTTTGAGACCGGAGAAATTGGCCAAATTCACGACTTAAATTCAGATTTTATCCGCATAATACTTTTTTCACCTTTGGCCGTTAAGGTAGGCGCCAAAATAAGTAGAACCAATAGTCAATTAAAAATTCCGGTAAAAGATGACTTTTTCGGTCAGATCCTCAATCCGTTCTGTACTTCAGGTACCAATACTCTTAGCAGCGATGACAATTCTTTCCTTCCGATTGACATATCTCCTCTAAGTATTAATGAGCGCATAAAGATTACCAAACCCTTAATAACCGGCACTGCTATTGTAGATATAATGCTCCCTCTTGGACTAGGGCAAAGAGAGCTTATTTTAGGAGACAGAAAAACCGGAAAGAGTACATTTGTTCTCTCGACTATCAAAAATCAAATCGATAACGGCGCCGTAGCAATTTATGCTGCCATTGGAAATAAAAATTCTGATATAAAAGAGCTCGGAGAATTTATGAACGCGGACCCCCAAAGGAAAAAAAATATGATAGTGGTCGCGACTTCAGCTTTTGAATCCCCCGGGCTTATTTTTTTAACTCCTTTTACGGCTATGACACTTGCTGAGTATTTCAGGGATCAGGGACGCAATGTTCTTGTAATTATGGATGATTTACTTACTCACGCCAAATTTTACCGTGAGTTTTCTCTTCTCGCTGAGAGCTTTCCCGGGAGAGACTCTTATCCGGGAGACATATTTCACATCCATGCCAAACTGCTCGAGCGAGCCGGGAATTTCAAATATATAGGCAAGGGCCTGCCTGCAGGGAATCAAGGAGAAGTATCAATTAGCTGTTTACCAACTGCTGAAACACAGGATGCGGATTTAACAGGTTATATTATTTCAAATCTTATGAGTATTACGGACGGGCATCTCTTCTTTGATAATAACGTTTACGCAAAAGGCGTACGCCCGGCGATAAACACTCCCTTGTCAGTTACTCGTGTTGGTAAACAAACTCAGGACAAGGTGATGAAAGACGTCAACCGTGAATTGAGTGCTTTATTTTCTGTTTATGAAAAAATTGAAAATCTTTCTCATTTTGGCTCCGAGCTGTCAGAAAGCGTTAAAAATACACTGGCGCTTGGAGAAAAAATTCAATCCTTTTTTAATCAGCCTGAAGGAATAACTTTTCCAAAAGAAGTATATCTCGTTCTCTTCTGCTACGTATGGCTGGGTTTTGTTAATACCGAATCAGAAATAGAGCAAGCACGTATGAAGTTAACAGCAATGATGCAAAATAAAGAAGAAAAACAATTCTTAACTGATCTTATCAGAGCAGACTCTTTCAATGATTTATTAAAACAAGTTGGTGAAAAAAAAGATATTCTATTGAAACCGATAAACTAAACTTAAAATATGGCACAGCAAAAACAATTACAGGAAGATATAGCAATCAATAAAGATTTCAAGCTATTAACCCGCTCTTACCAAGAACACGCAATTGAGCAGATTAATTTTGCAAGATACTCTGTCCTGGGATCAAGAGAATTTTCCGGTGATCTTTCAGATATTTTCGCCAATGTAAAATCTTCATACAAAAACCTGCTTCAAAGAAGAAATATTAAAAGTATTGTCAAAAAAAATGGCCGGGATGCTTGGGTCTTAATCACGGCAAATAATAAGCTTTATGGAGATCTTATCCTGAAAATTTGCCAATTGTTTGCGGAAAATGTAAAAAAAAGCAATCCAAACAAGGTCGATTTAATAATAATAGGCCGCCAAGGGAGAAACTTTTTTGAGGAACTTAAAACACAGAGACCTTATACATACTTTGAGGTACCGGACTTTAATGTAAGCGCGGATTATATGAAAGAAATTTGCCAAAACTTTATCTTGTATGAAAATATCATCGTGTACTATGGAAGGTTTAATAATATTGTTTCCCAAGCCCCTATCATCGTTTCCCTCTCGGGAGAGATTACAGAAGGAAAAGACCAGGAAAATGCAAACGTATCAAAAATAATCCCTGACGCAGGACAAAAAAAGGAGAATTTTATTTTCGAACCGTCGCTTGAAGAAATACTCATCTTTTTTGAAAAACAAGTTTTATCTCTCCTTTTAAATCAGGCTATTCAGGAAGCGCAATTGGCCCGCTATGCGTCCCGTATAAACGCTATGGAGATAGCCCAAACTAACATCAAAAAACAACTTTACCGTTTAAAGCGGGAGGAAAAGATGTTCAAAAATATGTCTATGAACAAAAAACAGCAGGAGCTATTGGCTGGAAGAGCACTCTGGGCAAAGAAATAATTTTCAATTTGAAATTTGCAATTTTCAATCAAATTACAATGACACAATTTTTAGACATTAAAACATTAAAAATTCAATGAAAACTGAAAATTAAAAATTTTATATTATGGAAGAAAATGTAGGTCGTATTAAACAAATAAAAGGTCAGGTAGTTGAGGTAGAGTTCCTTTTGGAAAAACCTCAAGTCCATGATCTTTTGCTGCTGGAGGAAGATCCAAGCGTTCAGCTTGAAATTTATTCATCCTCAACTGCAACATCTTTTTACTGCATTGTATTCGCGCATGTTGAAAAACTTTATAGAGGTGCCAAAATTATTAATACTAAAAAATCTATCCAGATACCGACAGGTCCTGAAGTGCTTGGACGGGTAATGAATTTGTTTGGGAAACCACTCGACGGAAAAGGTGAAATAAAAGCCAAGCAGCAAAAATCAATTTATAACAGTGGGGTTAATTATGACCGTCTTGTGATATCCAAAGAAATAATGCAAACAGGAATTAAAGCAATTGATTTTTTCTCACCTATTTTAAAAGGCGGAAAGATTGGCATATTCGGAGGAGCGGGAGTCGGAAAAACAATTCTTCTGACCGAGATAATCCACAACATCATCAATCAAAATCCGACAGATACTGTATCTATATTTGCGGGGGTTGGAGAGCGCTCGCGTGAAGGACAGGAACTCTACCAGGCTCTTTCCGAAAGCAAGGTCCTGGATCATGTTTGCCTACTGTATGGAAGTATGGGAGAAAACGCATCCGTCAGATTCAAAACAGCCCAGGCCGCTATTTCTGTTGCTGAGCATTTTCGCGATGAGGTATCCAAAAATGTTCTATTTTTTATAGACAATCTATATCGTTTTGCCCAAGCAGGACACGAGCTCTCAATGCTTATGAATACAATTCCCTCAGAAGGCGGTTACCAACCAACTTTAACTTCTGAAATGGCGTCTCTTCATGAACGATTATTTTCAACCAAACAAAACAACATTAGCTCTTTTGAGACAATTTATGTGCCTTCAGATGACATGCTTGACTATGGAGTTCAGTCAGTATTTACTCATCTTGATGCCAATATAGTTTTATCCCGTAACATTTACCAAGAAGGACGCTATCCTGCGATAAATCTTCTCGCGTCAGTTTCAACCGCCCTAAAACCCGCTATTGTCGGCAAAACCCATTCCAAGACAGTTATAAGAGCAGAACAGCTTTTAAAACAAGCTGCCGGACTTGAGAGAATCGCCTCTTTAATCGGCGAATCTGAGTTAAATGAGCGGGATAAAATTACTTACAACCGGGCAAAACTTCTCAAGAACTACATGACACAAAGCTTCTTCGTAACAGAGGAACAAACAAGTAAAAAAGGAGTTTTTGTACCGCTAACTAAGACCATTGCAGATGTATCGGCCATACTTGAAGGACAATTGGATAATACAGACCCAAACAGAATAAAGGATATCGGAAGCCTGAAGGATCTTAGTTAATTTTCAATTTAAAATTTGAAATAAAATACAAATGTTTAAAACTTTAAATTTAAAATATTGAAAATTCAATGAAAATTGTCCATTCGGCAAGCTCAGGATCCTGAGTTAATCGAAGGAAAAACTGAAAATTAAAAATTGCCTTATGGATCCAAAACTTCTTACAGTATCAGTTAAGGGAGCAAATCGTCAGGAATTTCAAGGTCTTGCAACGTCTGTAACCTCACTGAACAATAAAGGTAAATTTGACGTGCTCCCCTATCATGCAAATTTTATAACCCTTATTAAGGACTATGTAATTATCCAACAGCAGGATAAAAAACAAATCACTTTTCCTCTCTCAACAGGAATAATAAAAGTCCAAGGAGATAAAGTTCATGTGATAATCGGGGTTTAGTTACTTCTTCTCTTACGCAAAACTTACGCCTCTATAAAACTCCTGTGACAAAAAATATGCATGATAATACTTCATGAAAGGAGGAAATACAAATGGGGAAAGAGATAGGTTACGGTGATTCACTTACCTTTCAAAGCAGCTCTAAAGAACCTCAAAAAGTTTCCCGCAATGGAGATGAATCTCCGTCTACCGGTCAGTGGGGTGTAACCAGAATGTCTCGCGCACAGGCGGACCAGGATCGAGTCAGTCTGCCATCTACTGCGCCACCGTTGAATTTGAAAGGATTACCATTACCTGAAAATAAAGAACCTGATCGTCCTCCCGCTGGTTAATACCAACTACTTCGGTTTGGCTATAACAATCAACCTCTTCCAAGTTGTGCCTGGAGGCCAGCAAGTTTGAAGCACAAGCTGTTGTTCTCCTGTCTGAGGGCGTGCAATGTGGGTTGTATCTTTTGCGTCTGCGATCATTGTTTTGGACACTACGTAATCATAGCGCCTATTCTCAAAAAAGACAATTATTTGATCGCCTGCTGACAAGTTCTTAAGCAAATAAAACACAGCATTATAACGTCCGACATTCCACCAGTTGTCTGTTGAATGAGCGAAAAGATATACATTGCCGGCAAATCCGGGGAAAACGCTCCCCTTGGCGTGAGCAATTCCTTTTTGCAGAACCTGCAAAAATTCAGATGAGTTTTCCGGATCAACATTGGGATAGACTTTGGCGCTTGCCCCGATTTTGGGTATCGTAATACTAAAAGTCGTATCAGAGGGGATCAAAATTTGTTCTTTGGATCCAGCCAAAATTTCAGCAAAACCAGGACTTTTGGGAGTAGCTCCTTTTGCATTTTTAAGAACATCGCCAAAGCCCTGCTGCCGCACCGCTTCCTCAGCTGATGCAACTTTAAAATGCACACCCCTGAATTGGATTATCTGGAATTGGGCTTCATAATAAAGAGCCGGCCCAAATGTAGCAGCAACACCATAAAGACTAAAAAGAACCAAGAAATTTCCCAAGGATCTGGTGAGTACAAATTTGATAGCATCATTCCGCTTCATACAATTAGTATAAAGTATTTTTAGAAAGTATCAAAATGGGTTTCAACTTGTATCCCTGAAGGGAATCGAACCCCCATCTCGCCCTTAGGACGGGCTTGCTCTATCCATTGAGCTACAGGGACATATATTGTATTCTAGCATAGAAGAAAGTAGAATAAATGTTTTACAATTTCTCCAGCTTCAGCTATACTAACCTTCTGTAATTTATGGAATTGCCAAAATTTATCCCCCGATATATTGGAGAATATAAGCCTGTTGATCATGGTGTAAAAGCCGACTGCGTAAGAGTTGGAGAAAGCGGATTGGTATATAAAGCGAGAAAAAAAGCAGTTAAGACTGCAGAAGAGGCTGAAAGGCTTGCGGGTGAGATGCAAAGAGATTACAGATTATTATCAAAATATTTGGGTCCATACGTTTCTTCAACCCAGTTTGTGATAGGAGATGGAAGTGACGGACCAACGGTTTTTGCATTTCAAGAAGAAATAAAAGATGGCATGAGTATTAAGCAAGCCCTAAAACTTGCACGGAAAGAAAATTTGAGCATTGAACATATAGTAGATTTATATAGCAGAGCAGGGGAAATGTACAAAGCAACCGGAAATCCACCTGATTTCAATGGCACCGGACGCTTTCTCGGTTGGCCTAGACCAAACTCCACCCGGAATGTACTAGTAACTGTAAAGGAAGTTGATGGACAAAAAATGCTTTGGCCAAACGTAGTTGATGTCGGGCTTATCCGAGAGGGATATCTAACCCAACGCACTCATAAGGGTGTTCTTGCAAGGAGTATTTTCGACCAACATCTTGAACTAAGCGCTGTCGGGAGAGGCACATTGCGGGTAACGGATAATTCTGTCGATATAATTCCTATCGACCGAGCGATGCAAAGAGAAATAAAGGAATCCAAGAGACGCCATCCCACCGCGCGATTTTGAGGTTAATTACTTCAACTCTTCTTCGAGATAAACGTGGATGTCATCTTTTATATACTTACTGTTTCCGGCCTACTCAAGAATATGTTATAATCCAAAATAAATTATGGGAATTGAGAGGATTGAGGACCTACAAGGAGAAAATTTGGAAGAACTTTTAGCTCGTTGGCATGAAGGCGACCCAGTAGATAGAATAAGAAGGGCCAAAACAGGAGACGAAGCTGCGATAGTAGAAGTAGTTACCTTAATGCATCCATACGCGTTGGCAGTTGCGGGAAGTTTAATGCCGGGATCTGCTGAAGCTGAAGACTTGGCACAACAAACGATGTTAAAAGCTTTAATATACTTAAACAGGTTCAGAAACCAGAATGCTGAGGCATTTCCAAATTGGATAAGTCGGGTTGTAAAAAATGATGTAGTTCGTGCAAAAAGAAAGATGGAAAGATCTATCCCTACTGACCCTCATATTTTGGATGAAATGAAATCCTCCGATGAGCCTTTTGAAGATGAGTCTATTAGAGTAATAGATCATCCTAGGCTAGAGCATGCAATGCGTACTTCCATAGGAGCACTGAGCGGAAGTCAAAGAACCGTAATGTTGGGACTTACAGGAAAAGGTATATTTCCCGGTGATGATCATCTTTTATATAAACAATTAGCAAGAAGAGATGGTATACCAGTAGGCAGCATTGGTCCGACCCGACGAAGAGCTTTTACACATTTAAGACCAGCGCTGAGAGAATTTAGGGGTTAATATCTAAAACGGAGTTTACTTCAACTCTTCTTCGAGGTAAACGTGGACTTCTTCTGATTTATTCCATTCAAATATCTCATCTGCGTCAAACATTATTTTTATCTCTCTTTTTGCGATTTCTGCATCTTCTGATGCGTGTACCAGATTATATTGCTGGCTCATGGCAAAGTCACCTCTTATTGTCCCCGATTCCGCGTCCCTAGCTTTTGTAATACCAATCATCTTGCGCACAGTTGCAACACATCCTGCTCCCTCCCAGACCATAGCGACTATCGGATAAGACTTCATATATGACTTCAGTGCCGGGAAAAAAGGCTTATCTTTGTGATGAGCGTACCATTCTTCAAGAAGAGTATCTTCAAGCGAGACCATCTTAATTGAGGCCAATTTGAGACCTTTTCTTTCAAAACGGTGAATTATCTCACCAATCAGGCCTCTTTGTACTCCGTCAGGTTTTACCAAAACTACTGTTTGTTCCATAATAATTAGCTAATGGCCAATAGCGTATGGCTTATGGTTTCTATTTGCCATATGCCATTTGCTATACGCAAGGGATATTATAATTTTAACAGCGCTTCTAGTTTTTGTCTATCTTCAAAATTACCAATCAAAGCAAGATTAAGGGTGTTTTCGATGAAAAACTCTTTTCCTGCCTGTTCTACCTCTTCTTTTGTGACGTTATCCAAGTGGGCCAAAATCTGGTCAGGATTTTCAATTTCGTTTTCCAAAAGCTCCTGATGTCCATAAAATCCTGCAACTGAATTGCTGTCTTCAAGCCCAAGAACAAGATGCCCCTTCAGAAATTCTTTTGCCTTTGCAAGCTCTTTATCTGATAATTCCATCTTTCCACTCGCCACCTTACTATACTCTGAAAGAATTACTTCTATTGCTTCTACAACTCTTTTTGGGTCAATTCCGGCGTTTGAAACCAAAGTACCGGCATCCGTGTACTCATCGGAATTGGATCTGATGTAGTAAGCAAGTCCTCTCTTCTCACGAACTTCGTGAAATAATCTGCTGGACATTCCCCCACCAAGTATTGCGGCTAAAACAGACAATGGATATTTTTTGGATGATTTAAGTGAAACAGTCCTTACTCCCAAGGCAATATGAATCTGTTCTGTTTTTTTGGTTTTTATAAAAACTGCAGGTTTTGTCTGGTTTTCGGAAAGCGCCAATGGCTTGCCGGTTGCAAACTGTTTCATTGAAGAGAAATATTTCCCAACCAATCCTTCGGCAAGCTCAGGATCGATGCCTCCGGCAACGACTACAGTCATGTTGTCAGCGCTATAAAGTCCTCCCATGTAGTCACGGAAATCCTGCTGTGTGATTGTCTTGATATTTTCCTTAGGTCCCGCGATATCCCATCCCATCGGGGTATCGCCATATAGCAATTCTTCGTACAAGTCCCCAAGTTTTCGCATCGGATTATCCTCAATCATGTTAATCTCCTCCATTATCACTCCCCGCTCCTTGTCGATTTCTACAGGATCGAGTTTGGAATTCTGGAGCATGTCTGAAAGAAGATCAAGAAGGGTCTCAAGCTTTGCTTTTGCCGCCTTAATGTAATAACCTGTTATTTCTTTGCCGGTAAAAGCATTGAATTCCCCTCCAATTCCATCGATTAATGAAGAAATCTCCATTGCGCTTGGCCTTTTCTCAGTTCCCTTAAATGCCATGTGCTCAAAAAAGTGGGAAATCCCATTATTCTTCTTATTCTCATAGCGGCTACCTGCCCCAACCATGACTATGACTGTAACGCTTTCAAGGGAGGGCATGGGAACTGTTATTACGCGGAGACCATTGGGAAGGAGTGTGCGCTTAAATTGCATTCGAGCCTTATTATAGCAAATTCGTGTGTTATTTAAAAGGTTTATTATGTAGGGACTCAGCTACTATGCTGCTTTCAAAGCTTCTGTTACTCTTTTACTTGGTAAGGTACACTTAATTGAAATGGCATCCGATATCCTGTCTGACACGCTGTGTAATATATCAGTCTTTTTGGGTTCACGTACTTTCATTATTGCCATCTCCGAAACCACCTGCTTAAGCCTTTCACGAGCTTTTAGGATATCAAGCGAAGGATCAATTTCCTTTTTATACCGGTCAATTACAGCGAACAAACTCGACACATATTGTCTTATTGCCTCAGCACACGCTTCCTCGCTTTCCAATAAATTATTGATCCCGTATTTGTGCATTTCGCCTGCAACGATAAGAGCGGGAACGCCCAACTCCGGTAGATCTCCATCTTCTACCAATATATCCATTGCGTCTTTTGTTTTTAATACATAAAGGCCATTGCGGGCATTGATCCATTCTAGACCGGAAATATTATTTGTAGCTATATCCATTAGTTTTTTATTGCGTTCATCAATGGCACTGGTATATGCCGGTACTTGTTTCTTTGGATATTCTGAACTAAATAAGTGGAACTGCTTTGATGCTGCAGAAAGCCCAAATAACCCAACTGCTGCAAGCCTTAACGCATCTCTCCTACTAAAACTAGGCTCATCAACTTCTGCTAGTGCCAAGCTTAGCGCTGTAACTGCCGCAGTTAAAGCAATATCTTCTATTCTTGCTGATTGGCTAACAGGAGGATTAATAGCAGGCACCATTCTTTCGGCCGTATCCTTTCCCTTGCTTAATCCTTTTAGCTGATTGGAAACAATTCTATCTTTTAATCTTTGGTCTAAAGAATCTTCTGGGGAAAAAGCGAAATTATTTGCAGTTATAGTATCTGCTGCAACAAGCCAAATCCCATCACGTCCGATATCACTTGGTCTGGCAGGCAAATGCAACCAGGTATTCATTTTCATACCATGAGTGTCGCGATGAGTAGAAACGTTAACGCTGCTTAAACTATCAATAGTCAAAATCTGCGGACGGCATCTTTTTACACTATCCCTAACTTCTTTAAACCATACAGATGCATTTAAATCACCGTTTTCAAGCTGTGTATACAGCCCCTTTACTCCGCTAGGTTCTACATGTAGTCCCAATCTGGCAGAAATATTATAATATGGATTTACTAATTGCTCCCTTCTGGGTAAATGTCGAACCTCTGCCAAGCTTGTCATTTGGCGAGATTATATCATAGCCTTACACTCCTTGTCTGTTTGTCAGCTCTCTGAGGAAAAGATTGTAATCAAACTGGTTTACTGCTCCGTCATCATCCAAATCGGATAGCAAATTATTTGCTGCGGTGCAAGAGACGGCAGGTAGGAAATCAGAATAGCATCCCATCAAAATATTGTAATCAAGGATATTAATTACATTGTCTCCATTAATCTCACCATTTATTAACACTGTTTGAGGCATTTGATTAGTTGTTCCTGCGGTTATTGTCTGAATGCCCGGAACTAAGGATTTTAAGAACTGGTTTGTCTTTACTTTTACCGTATATGCACCGGTTACAAAAGCGCTACCCATATCAATATTCCCCGTGAATTTGCCGGAAGTTGAATTATAGTTAACAGCTCCGTCTTTTGTTGCTACCAATTGGTTCTGAGCATTGAGCACTTCAACTCGTACATTTCTTTGTGGGTGCAATGGGTCGGGATTTCCCCCTGATGCCGGATTCGCGCTATCCCCACCCTGACCTATTCCATGAAGAAGAAGAGTTAGGGACAAAGTTGTATTACCTGGAGCCGGAGTTGATGTTGGAGTGATTGTAGGACTTGGAGTAGTTCCTCCTTCAGCTCTAGTGTGATCGTAAGAGTTTGGGTTGCTGGCACTTCCATCTGTGTGGCATATAGGATCTCCACCGTCAATTAAACCATTGTTGTTATTGTCTCTTGAGTCAGCGCAGGTTGCTCCGTTTCCGCCCTGTTCCCCAGGTCTTGTAGGGTCGTAACTGTTGGGATTATTTGGATTATTGTCTGTGTGACAGGTTGAATCCAAATTGTCTTTGAAACCATTGTTATCGTTATCAATGTTGTCTGAGCATCTTGAAGGAGGAGTGGTTACCGTGGGATTGACAGTCCCTTCATTTCGCGTAGGGTCATATGGATTATTTAGATTTCCACCTGTGTGACAAGCAGGATCCCCCGCATCAATCAACTCATTCTGGTTATTGTCAATTCCATCAGCACAAGTTGCAGGAGGTGAAGTGGGTGAAGGGGTGGGGCTCGGAACTGTAGTAGGACTTGGTGTTGGAGTTGGACTTGGGATTGGAGTTGGGGTGATCCGCATACTTCCACACGCTGCTGATGAGCTGAGATTATTACCTGTGCCGTTATTGTTGCCGGTAAGCCCCTGATGAATTGTATTGTTGTTACCGGTAAGATTACCTATCATGCCAGCACACACTTCATTACCATGCCCTGTTAAGTTCCCTATATATCTTCCTGTAATCAGATTCCCGTTCCCATACATATTCCCTTGGAAATCCCCATTTACTGTACAATTGTTAACATGCAGATCGCTTGCTCTGTTGGGACAGGTAGTTTCCGCAGCATTTGATCTTGTTTCCTGTCTTTGCTGACTGACCAAAACACCGCCGAAAAGCCCAAAAACAAGCACTATCCCTACCAATACGGGTAATTGTTTTCTGGAGAATAATTTTTTTAGCATGGATAATTTATGTATAATTGCTACCTAATTATAAGTAGAACAGAACGGGTAAGCTTTGTCAAGAATAATGCTTATACTCCCTGCCTATTTGTCAGCTCTCTGAGGAAAAGATTGTAATCAAACTGGTTTACATGACCATCGTCATCCAAATCGGCTAACAAATTATTTGCTGCAGTACAGGAAACGGCAGGCGTAAGATCGGAATAGCATCCTATCAAAATATTGTAATCAAGGATGTTAATGGTGTTGTCTCCGTTAATCTCACCATTTATCAATGTTGTTTGAGGCATTTGATTAACTCCTCCCGCAATTATATTTTGAATACCGGGAGTTAATGCTTTTAAGAACTGATTTGTCTTTACTTTTATGGTATAAACTCCGCTTACGAGAGTAGTCCCCGCATCAACAGTTCCTGTGAAATTACCGCCAGTTGTACTGAAATTAACTACTCCGTCTTTTGTTAAGATCAGCTGGTTCTGAGCATTGAGCACTTCAACTCGTACATTTCTTTGTGGGTGCAGTGGATGTTGATTTCCCCCTGATCCAGGATTGGCGCTATCCCCCGCACTACCAATACCGTGAAGTAGAAGATTGAAAACCAGACTCGTGTTTCCGGGAACAGGTGTTGAGGTAGGAGTTCTAGTTGGTGTAGGCGTGAGAGTTGGCGGTGTGGTTGGTGAAGTCTCATTTCTACTAGGATCGTAAGAGTTTGGATTATTTGGATTTCCGTCTGTGTGGCAGATTGGATCTCCACCGTCAATCACACCGTTATTGTTGTTATCTCTTGAATCAGCACAGGTATTCCCTCCCCCTTGCTCTCCCGGTCTTGTAGGATCGTAGCTATTGGGATTATTTGGATTATTGTCTGTGTGACATGTTGAATCAAAACTGTCTTTGAAACCATTGTTATCGTTATCAATGTTGTCTGAGCATCTGGAGACGGGAGTGGTCACTGGAGGAGTTACTGTAATAGTAAGTCTAGGAGTTACTGTAGGAATAGAGCCTTCATTTCTGGTAGGGTCATAGGTATTTGGATTGTTCTGATTGCCATCTGTGTGACAAGCCGGATCTCCACCATCAATCAACTCATTCTGGTTATTGTCAATTCCATCAGCGCAAGTTGCTGGAGGTAGGGTGGGACTGATAGTTGCGGATGGACGTACTCCGCATGGCGTGGAAGCATTTGTGATATTTCCTGTTCCGTTTATCGGGCCGCCAACTCCTCCATGAATTATGTTGTTGTTGCCGTTTATACCACCATTTAGTCCGCCGCAGATGTCATTGCCATTGCCGCGAATAGTCCCGTTCATTCCTCCCATTATTATATTGTTGTCACCGGTAATGTTCGCCGGGAAGCCTCCCAATCCTCCACGAATTGTATTTCTACTTCCAAAAATACTGCCATTAAAGCCGCCATCAATAGTGCAGTCATCAGCGGTCAGATCCTGACCCGGTCCAACAGTAGTGCAGTTTCCGGTTCCTCCGCGGCCTGCAGCGCTACTTCTTTGGTCCTGCTGCTGCTGACTAACCATCACCGCGCCGAACAGGCCAAAAACCATAACAACACCTACTAGTATCGGAAGACTAGATTTTGAAAAAAGTTTTTTTAGCATAAATTAACTATATTAAAATTGGCCTAACTATAGTAGAACAGATAAAATTATACTTTGTCAAGAATAATGCTTATACTCCCTGCCTATTTGTCAGCTCTCTGAGGAAAAGATTGTAATCAAACTGGTTTACATGACCATCGTCATCCAAATCGGCTAACAAATTATTTGCTGCAGTACAGGAAACGGCAGGCGTAAGATCGGAATAGCATCCTATCAAAATATTGTAATCAAGGATGTTAATGGTGTTGTCTCCGTTAATCTCACCATTTATCAATGTTGTTTGAGGCATTTGATTAACTCCTCCCGCAATTATATTTTGAATACCGGGAGTTAATGCTTTTAAGAACTGATTTGTCTTTACTTTTATGGTATAAACTCCGCTTACGAGAGTAGTCCCCGCATCAACAGTTCCTGTGAAATTACCGCCAGTTGTACTGAAATTAACTACTCCGTCTTTTGTTAAGATCAGCTGGTTCTGAGCATTGAGCACTTCAACTCGTACATTTCTTTGTGGGTGCAGTGGATGTTGATTTCCCCCTGATCCAGGATTGGCGCTATCCCCCGCACTACCAATACCGTGAAGTAGAAGATTGAAAACCAGACTCGTGTTTCCGGGAACAGGTGTTGAGGTAGGAGTTCTAGTTGGTGTAGGCGTGAGAGTTGGCGGTGTGGTTGGTGAAGTCTCATTTCTACTAGGATCGTAAGAGTTTGGATTATTTGGATTTCCGTCTGTGTGGCAGATTGGATCTCCACCGTCAATCACACCGTTATTGTTGTTATCTCTTGAATCAGCACAGGTATTCCCTCCCCCTTGCTCTCCCGGTCTTGTAGGATCGTAGCTATTGGGATTATTTGGATTATTGTCTGTGTGACATGTTGAATCAAAACTGTCTTTGAAACCATTGTTATCGTTATCAATGTTGTCTGAGCATCTGGAGACGGGAGTTGGTGTTGGTGTTATAGTTGGCCTCAATGTTGGAGTAGGTGTGCTGGTTGGAATCCTAGTTGGGGTTGGAGTAGGTACGCGGCTAGGAGTTGGTGTTGGAAGATTAACCTCAGATCTGTGAGAGTCATATGAGTTGGGATTGTCCTGGTTACCGTCAGTATGGCAGGCAGGATCACCTCTATCAATCAGTTCATTTTGGTTATTGTCAATTCCATCAGCGCAAGTTGTGGGTGGTGGCGTTGGCGAAGAGGTTGGAGTTATATATGGATTGGGCGAGCATCCGCCAATGTTGGCCACTTGCCTTGCAGTATTACCGCTTCCACGCATACTTCCTAAAACATTATTTCCAACATGATTGTTATCCCCTGTCACACAACCCGCGACATTATTCCCAATTCTATTACCATTACCGAATACATTTCCTACATTATTTGTTATATTGTTATTATTTCCAATCAAATACCCAGAAACATTAACTGCAGTACAGTTATCGGCGATTAGATCCCCATTCGTATTTGCGCTGCAATTGCCGGCAGCATTTGATCTTGTTTCCTGTCTTTGCTGACTGACCAAAACACCGCCAAAAAGCCCAAAAACCAAAAGAACGCCGGCAACAATTGAAAATTTTGTTCCAAATGAAAGATTTTTGAGGCTGTAAAAACTCATATATTATTTTAGCTATTTATAGTAGAGCAGATATATGAACGGCTTGTCAAGAATAACTTTTATTACATTTTTGAAGGAGCTTCTATTCCTAGAAGATTCAGGCCTTTTTTAATCACTTCTCCTGTTTTGGATGTTAGAGCCAAACGAAAATCTTTACTCCCCTCCTCGGCCTTTAAAATTTGATGTTTTTGATAAAAAAGATTAAAACCTTGAGCAAGCTCAAAAAGATATGTCGCTACAGCACTCGGGCTCAACCTCTCCGCAGCCTCAATGATTACATCGTCAAATTTTGCCAGCAAACGAAGTAGCTCTCTCTCCTCAGGTTCAAATTCTCCTTTGAAATTGGAAATTGGAAATTGGAAATTGGAAATTCCTGCTTTTAGCAGCACACTCTGTGTGCGAGCATAAACATACTGTATATATGGTCCTGAATTTCCATCAAAGCTAATTGACTCTTCCAAATCAAATGCAATCTCCTGCTGTGTCGAAACTTTAAGAAATGAATATTTTACTGCAGCGACTGCAACCTTCTCGGCAATAATTTTTTGTTCCTCTTTTGTATAGTCTGATGCATTTTTATCTAGAATATCAATTATTTCTTTTTTTGCTTCATCAATGAGCCAATCTCCCAATATCACGTTTCCGGATCTTGAGTTCATTTTACCGTGTTTTAGCTTGACCCACCCATAAGCCAAATGTTTCTCCTTACCACGCGTCTCCGGAAAAAGCTGAGCGAGCGCTTCAAAAACAACCTGAAAGTATCCCGACTGTTCAGGACCCACAACGTGGATAATCAAATCAGGATTATTTTCTTCAAATTGCAATGGCCCGAGCCCCATATCCTTGCCTTCGTAGGTTGGATTTCCCTCACTCGTAATAAATACTCTGTCATGAAGACCAAATTTTTTGCCGGGGAAAATAATCGCCCCATCGCTTTTTTCAAAAACTCCTTTTGTAAGCCCCTTCAAAACATTTTCTTTACCGGTCTCATATACCTCACTCTCAAAATAATAGCGGTCAAAATGAGCGTAAACTCTTTTGTAAATTTGTTCAAAGTAATCAAGGCTCCACTGCCTAGTGGTTTGGTAAAGCTCCCAAATAGACTTGTCTTTTGCATAGATTTTTTTGTTGATTTCACCAATTTCTTTTTTCGCATCCGGATTTTCTTCATAAGCTTTACTGCCTGCTGCATACGCTTTACCCAATAAATTAATTTTCTGTTCTAAGTTTAATTCTGAATTCTGAATTCTGAATTCTGAATTCTGCAAAATGCCGTACAGGCATTTTGCAATATGCATTCCAACATCTCCCTGATAATTTCCGCGGACTACTTTTGCACCCACAGCCTCAAGTAAACGCACAATTGACTCGCCGGTCGCAATATTGCGCAGATGACCGATGTGAAACGCTTTGTGGGTATTTGGGTGAGCAAATTCAACCAATATTTTCTTACCGGTAAGAGAAGTTTTATTTTTTTTACTATCTAAGTCTGTCAAACTATCAATTAGTGTATCATTTGAGATCCAAAAATTGATAAACCCCGGCTTTACGACTTCCATTTTTTCAAAAATCCTTAATTCTTTATTCTTACTTCTTAATTCTTCTGAGATTTCCTCCCCCAACTCCATAGGATTTTTACCAAGTTTTTTACCTGCAACCAATGCTATGTTACTGGAATAATCCCCATGTTTTGGATCAGCCGGATAGTCGACTTTGACCTCAATATCACCCAATCCTATTTTTTCCAGAATTTCACCTAATTCTTCTTTTATTGTTTGTTTAATCATAATCACAGTATATCATGACCTGAGTCTTGCGTTGACTCCAGGAAATTAAATATCTGTTGCAAATGCCGAAATTTTTTGCTACTCTCCAAATATATATGACTTACAATTCAGAAACAACACCTGCCGAAGGTAAGCGCGCAAGATTTTTACTTGTTGTTATAATTCTTCTTTTTGTGATCAGAATGCCATTTTTCCCACTTGGACAAAATAATCACTCATTCATGATTCTGGCCGAGTTGATTTCTGTTGCGGGATATCTCTTGTTCTTTCCAGTCATGGCTTCTCTACCTGGACCATCATGGACCAAGGCCGCGGGATATATGTGGATAATACTTGACTCAACGGCGAGTACACTTCCTCTCTACGGCGTGTCTGCGGAAATCTCAACAGCTTTACGCTTCGGCGGAGCGCATCTTGCATTGGCAGTCTGGATGGTATCAACTTCTTATTATAGCCGGAGAAAAGCTTTGATGTTCACAAGTTTTCCCGTGGCTTTTTTTCTGATTGTTTACTCTTTTATAAATACTTGGGTGCCTCAGACAGCATTCATTGCCTTCTATCCTATTTTATTAATTTGGTTTTTCCTGTTGCGAGGCTTACTGACAGGAAAAAATAAATAAATATCCTGTACAAATTCAGCGAGTTAAGAAACTTCTTACCTCCCCCTTTTCAAACTTCTTCCAATCATATGATCCGAATGGTTCGGAGCAGACGATAGTTAGTTCAGGGCTCTCAAAATAATACACAGAGTAATATTTTTCATCTGTCGCGTATTGATTGAGCACGTATACATCTTTTCCTACAACCAAACCGATATTCATCCCCTCTATCTTTTGAGAATTTCTGATAATAAGTTTATCAACTATTTCCAAAGCGTTTTTGGGATCCTTGTCTTTCATTTGAAGCTTAAGTAGGGAAAATATTTTTTGAGAACCAATTTTCCCCTCAAGCGGAGTCGTTAATTTGACTTTATAAATAGTACCGTTAAAAACATAACACAAATCCCCATCAATAAACGGCTGGTTAAACTCAATTTCCCCTGTGTCTTTCATAAACCCAGACCCCCGGGCATGAGCAACAAGCATATCTGTTGCGGGAATTTGACTAAACATAGATTTCTCTTCCCACATTGGTGACAGGGATTTTTTGACCTCCCACTTACCGTTTTCCCGGAAAGCAATCCCATATCCATCCCATTGCCTATCACCATTTGGAGCAACGCTTTTCTCACTCAAGTCAGACAATGGTGTTAAAAAATCATCAGGATTTATTTTTTCTTTTGATTTGACGATTAGAAATCTGCACATATTTTACTGAGCAAATACTTCTTGAATAATTACCAGTGCTTCATCGATTTCCTTTTTAGAGACGTTGATTGGAGGCAAAAATCTAATTGTATCCGTACTTGATAAGGCGGCAATGAGTCCTACGTCCTGCATTTTTTTAACGTAAGGTGTAGTTTTTTCCGAAAGCTCGATGCCAAGCATCAGTCCTTTGCCTTTTATTTTTACAATTACTGGGTTTTCCAATTTTTTAAGTTCCTCAAGGAAATATTTACCCATTTCTTTCGCGTTCTCAAGTAACTTTTCTTTCTTAATCTGCCTTATTACCTCAGTTGCCGCAGCACAAGCTAATGGAGATCCGCTAAATGTACCTCCATGACCGCCTTTTGTCATCAAATCACCTACTTCTCTGGTGCTCATAACAAATCCAAAAGGTATTCCGTATGAAAAACTTTTTGAGAAGCAGGCAATATCCGGCACAACTCCGTACTGATCGGACGCGAGCCAACTTCCGGTCCTGATCGCGCTTTGTACCTCATCAAAAATAAGAAGAATACTCTTTGATAGACAGAATTCTTTTAGTTCGCTTAAATAATTTTCATTGGGCAAAATCACTCCTGCCTCTCCCTGAATCGGCTCAACAATAACCGCCGCCGTGTTGCCATTTATATTTTGTTTTACTGCTTCAATATCATTGAATCGAACATGAACAACATCTTTATTTATAAATGCCATGTAGTTTTTTTTGTACAATTCCGAGGCTGTAACAGACAGGCTGCCTAGTGATTTTCCATGATACGCGTTAGTTACTGCGACAAATCCGCTCTTGCCCGTTGCTGTCATTGCGAGTTTTAACGCGGCATCAATTGATTCGGCTCCGGAGTTGGTAAAAATTATCTGCGTAAGATTTGCTGGAAGGATAGCGCTTAGTTCATTAATAAACTCCGCCCGCTTATCAGAATAAAATGTCTGATGAGTTGAGGGAAGTGTCGTAAGTTGTTGACTAATCGCTGATGTAACTGAAGGATTTGTATATCCGAGAATATTGACCCCGATATTGGTCATAAAATCCAGATACTTTTTACCGTCCGTATCATAAACATATGTTCCTTGTCCACGCTCCAAAGCGATCCCCCGCTTTGGGTAAAGCTTTACTTCGGATGTATTTTCCAGATCGCTGATTTGTTTAAGATTCATAAATATGAGTTCCTCCCCCATTTAATGCTGCGCTAATAGGGTTTTCAACCCTGCCATCCGTAATTATTATTTTCCCAATCCCTAGATCTAAAAGCTTACTACATTCCAAAAGTTTTCTCTTCATCCGCCCGCTAACAATGTTGACTAACTCATCTAAATTTCCTTTATTAACCTCTTTAATCAGAGAACTCTCGTCATTGAGATCTTTCAAAATACCCGGTGCTTCTATCAGGAACAGGAGAACTTCGGATTTAAAATCAGTAGCAATTTTTGAAGCAATCTTATCCCCGTCCACATTTATAACCTCTCCCTCCTGAGTAATCACAGGCGGAGTAATTACAGGAATTATTCCTTTGTCCAAAAATAAATTGAGCAGGTCCAAATTAATACTTTCAACATTTCCCGTCAGATCATCTTTCACAACTTTTTTCTTATCTCCCTCAACAGTAATTAAAGCCTCATGTTTTTTGCCAACTATTAATCGCCCGTCAACTCCAGATAAGCCAATCGCGTTAACACCGGATTTTAATAACGACTCAACTATTTTTTTATTCGCAAGCCCCGCGTAAGTCATGTACATCAACTCAATCGTTTCGCGTGTTGTATAGCGGCTGGTCATTCCTGAGGGTAAAGTGAGCATCTTTTTTTCAATACCAAGCTTCTGGCTATAGAAATCCAAATAATAATTTCCGCCGTGAATAATAATAAATTTTTTATCCTGAGCTTGCCGAATGGACTGAATAGCAATATCGGAACTTATTGACTGGAGGTTAAGTGATTTGCCACCGCCGATTTTAATAACTATCATAATTTTTAAGTTCTAAACCGGGTAAAGTCCGATCGTCTCAAGACCCAGATTTTCATCAAACCCTTGAGCGATATTGAAACATTGCACAGCCTGTCCGGCGGCACCTTTTATCAGATTATCAATTGCCGACATCACAACCAGGCGGTTTGAATGCGGATCTTTTTCAAATCCAATCTCGCAAACATTTGTCCCGATCAGCAACTTTGGCTCAGGATATTTGAAGTTCCCTTTCTTCTCCTTAACTATACGGATGAAAGGCTTATCTTTGGCAAACTCGCGGTAAATGCCCCAGATATCAATTTCCGAGACATTCTCTTTGAGAAAAACATGAGATGTCGCAAGTATTCCTCTTACCGCCTCAACCGCGGTTGCTGAGAAATTAATTTGCGGCTTTTTCCCATCAATTGTCAGCTCCTGAATTATTTCAGCCGAATGTCTGTGCCCAGTCGGAGCAAATGAGCGCATTACGCCTGATCGCTCAGCATGCATTGAAGCCTTGGATAACTTATTCCCTGACGCGGAAGAGCCTGTTTTGGCCTCGATTATGATCGGCGCGTCATCTACAACTCCCGCTTTGAGGAGTGGGTACAAACTTAAAATCGAAGCCGTAGACATACATCCGGGACAGGCGATAAGATGAGCGCTTTTAATTTGCTCTTTATAAAGTTCAGGCAAGCCTAGCACTTTGCTCTTGAGCAAATCAGGATTTGGATGATCCAATTTATACCAGGTTGGATAATCTCCCGGATTATCCAGTCTGAAGTCCCCACTCAAATCAATAACTGTTTTGGCAATTGGCAGAAGATCATTTATCTGGTTCATGCCGATGCCATGCGGCAGGCAAAGAAACAACACATCGCATTTTTCCAGATCTTTTATCGAAACAAATTTATTGCTGAACTGCCTTAAGTTTGGGTGGATTGTTTTTATGAACTGACCTTGATTTGTCTCAGACGTTGCTTGATGCAGATTCACATTCGGATGCTTGAGTAAGAGTCTCAAGAGCTCCCCTCCTACATAACCCGATGCGCCGATTACTGATACATTAATTTTTTCCATATTTTAAAACATACTCAACCATCAACTTAGCGATATTTACATCTGATACATCATTTAACCCATGGAATTCAGGCGTAGTATTTACCTCAAAAACAAGATATTTATTATCATGCTCCACCAGATCGACTCCGGCAATTTCAACTCCCAAAACATCAACTATATTCTTGCACAGATCTATTATGTCTTTATTCAAATCCAGTTTCTGAGGAATCCCGCCTTTTGCGGTGTTGGTCAGCCAATGGGTAGATGCTCTATACATCGCGGCGACCGGTTCGCCTCCGATCACAAATACCCGTAGGTCACGATCCGGCTTTTTGATATACTGCTGGATATAAAATATCGAATGCTGCGGTCCGCCGAGTCCTTCCTTATGATCCATAATAGCCTCCAAATCCGACTCTGAACTAATTTTTGAGACAAGTCTTCCCCATGAGCCCCAGACCGGTTTTATAACAATCGGATAGCCGATTTCTGAGGCGGCTTGAAGAGCCATTGATTGTGAAAACGCGATTTTGGTAATGGGAACCGGTATACCTTTTTGTTCAAGGAGTTGTGTTGAAAGAATCTTGTTATTGCAAAGTGTTGTGGCAGCGCCTGAATTAATCGTCCTGACACCCATCGCTTCCAGATAATCAACAATCAGCTCGGCCCTTGTCTGCCCTATTTCGCGGTTGAGAACCAGATCAACTCCTTCAAAATCCAAAGTAGCAGAACTTAAGATAATTTTCCGAGGATCAATCTGCACTACCTCAATATTCTTTTTGGCGAATTCCTGAAACAACAATTTCTCCTCAATTCTGATTTTCGAACACAAAATACCTACCTTCATGACACTTCGCTTTTCATCTTTCATGTTAATTTTAAACCTTTCCTAATTCTCATAACGCAATTAAGCTTCACGTCATGATCCTGAGCTTGCCGAATGGACATATTATTGTCCCCAATCTTCCTGCGCGACAGGCGCCAGGGTGAGCTTAATTGGATTCACTTCAACAACCTCCAAATCAGTACTGCACTCAGGACAAGTTATAACTTCTCCTACCTGAGTATCTTTCTCAACAGTAATTTCTCCATGACAATCCAGGCATTTTGTTTTTGTGTTATCTAAAATTTGATCATTCATAATAGCTCACCCCCCTTAAGTAACCATACAATTAATGCTTTTTGAACGTGCATTCTATTCTCGGCCTGCTGAAAAACAACTGATTGCTCTCCGTCAATTACCTCTTCAGCCACTTCGTTTCCCCGGTATGCAGGCAAATCGTGCATAAATATCGCGTCTTTCAACGCATGCTCCATCATATCATTATTTACTTGATAAGACTTAAATATACTCAATCTTGTATCCTTATCTTCTTCAGACCCCATACTTACCCAGGTATCCGTGTAGACAACATCCGCGTCTTTAATAGCTTCTTTGGGGTCATCTGTTTCCAAAACGTTTCCGAATTTTTTGGCCGCCGAAACAATTCCGGGGTCCATAAAATATCCTTTTGGAGCGGCGCATTTGAAATTTGCGCCAAGCATTGTTGTTGCCAAACATAATGAATGCGCAACATTATTATTCCCGTCCCCAATGTAGGAGATATCTAAACCTTTAATCTCGCCCTTTAATTCCCAGATTGTAAAAAGATCTACTAGGGCTTGGCAGGGATGCTCCAGATCTGAAAGCGCGTTGATTACAGGAACTGTCGAATACTTTGCCATCTCTTCCAAGCTTTTATGCGAGTTAACCCTCGCGACAATCAAGTCGCTCATGCTGGATGTAACTTTGGCAATATCCGAGACCGACTCCCTCTTCCCTAGTCCGATTTCGGCAGGACCAAAATACAATGCATGTCCGCCAAGCTGATCAAAACCCATATCAAAACTAAGTTTGGTCCGTAAAGACGGCTTTTCAAATAGCATTGCCATCTGTTTGCCTTCCAGAACATGCTGGTTCTTCCCCGTCTTTTTAAACTCAGTTTTCAGTTTTTTGGCAAGTTTGAGAACTTCCCAAATCTGCTGTGCGGATAAATCAGTCACCGATAAAAAGTCTATTTTTTGCTTAATATTGTTCATTTTATTAGTTTTTGTGTAATTTTGACAAAATATTACTATTTTTTGCCGCAAAATAGCTCATTTTTCTCTAATTACTGTCTATTCTATAAAAAATCGAAGCTTTTGTCAAGGATTCTAGTAAATTTTAATTTCATACATTAATTTATATATTTATTGCAAATGTCGGTAAATGAGTTTATAATATAGGCCTTATATGCCAAGTATAATAGATAGATATAGAGACATTCATGCAGGTAGCAAACCAAGAGTTCTTGAGTCTATCGGTACGAAAGGTGATCGTATTACGATAAAACCGCGTCTCGGTGGAGACTTTAAAGTTAAAAGAATAGGCACAGGAGGATCTAGCGAACTCCCTTTTAAGGATTTTGAGGAAGGAATCGTCTTACTCCCTGCATTTCGCGAGGCATTGCCAGCACTCGCCGAACTTTATCCTGCGTCACCTAAATGGTCTAGGGTAGTAGAAACAGATCTTATTCTCCCCGGTAAAAAAAGGACAGATGATTTCAGGAGAAAATGGCTCCAGCCAATTGGGGCAAACACTGCACCCGTTTCCTATCTTAAAAGTGATGAATTTAAGAGAAAACAGATAGCTGAACAAACTGCCGCAGGAAATTTGCTAATAGCACAGGGAGATCAGTCTGCGGAGTATCCGGTTCACGACCGGATGTTTCACTTATTTGGCTTATTAGCGGAACCCCAGGTTACATTGCAAGCATTACAATATGTTGCCCAGAATATACCTGACTTAGCAAAAAGACACCCGGAAGCTGCAGATGTAGTCAGAAAATCAATTGCCGAATCCTTTGAGCTATCAAGTAATAGCTCAGAAATTAATAATAGAGATTTATATATCCCATCTCTGGATATTTTAAACGCGCTAGTTATATGGACTGATGTTAATTCAATGGATCAAGCCGGGAAAACCGCTAATAACTTTGTGAAGAGCTTACTTGATGAACGCGGTTTTGAAGTTGTCAGAAGCACAAATCTATTATCTACCACAAGGGAAACTCTCCCCAGCGGCAGGTTTATGCATTTTGTTAGCCACATTTTACAAGGAGAGGTGTCAGGCTTGGTCGTACCCAGAGAGCAGGAACTATTAGTTGATTATATTCCAAAACTTGTACGACATCTTCAGCTTGTACCCGATCCTGCTTCAGAACCTGAAATATCGCGACATGAATACTCTCGCCTCTCTAGAAGAAGAGCCGCTTAAATTGTTACTTTAGATACTCACTCCACGCTTTTATTTTCAGATCGGTGAATTTATTATTCGTAAGCGCGTCTATAAAAAGACTTGTGGTTTTGATCTTGGTGAACAACGCTATATTGTTTTCAATAGCTGCTCTCCCAATCTGATAGTCATCCTGAACTTCTTTTCTTATATTTTTATCCACTATATTTATAACTAAATCTATTTTTTTATTTCTGAAATAATCAAGAATATTCGGGGATTTATTTTCGTGAATCTTATAAAGTGTTTTTGCTTTTATGCCACTGAGCTTAAGGAAAGCGGCGGTTTTTTCGGTGGCGTACAATGGAAAACCCAATCCAGTAATTTTTTTAGCAACAGCTAGAAAATCCACTTTCTTCTGCTCCCCCCCAACGCTTATAAAAATTCCTTTCTCCGGCAGTTTATCCCCGGTCGCGATAATTCCTTTGAGATACGCTTCCTCCAAATTTTCCCCAAAACAGGCGACCTCACCGGTTGAGGCCATTTCGACTCCAAGACTTGGTGAGGCACCCACCAATCTTGCAAATGAAAATTGCGCTACTTTAAGAGCAGTAAAATTTTGCTGAGGCACGGAAACATCAGCAATATTTTTCTTGAACAACGAGTCGATAAATAAAGAGATCAAGTTAATTCCCGTCACTTTCGCGATAAACGGAAATGTTCTTGAAGCTCTTAAATTGACTTCTATGATGTAAACTTCTTGATCCAGAACAAGAAACTGAATATTGTAAGGACCAGTAATCTGTAACTCTTCAGCAATTTTTTTGCCGGTTTCTTTTATTTTGTTTTGAATTTCCGGAGATATTGTTTGGGCGGGAAGAGCAATTGTCGCGTCCCCCGAGTGAACACCTGCGTACTCGATGTGTTCTGAGACAACTGCCGCTTTTGTGACTCCATTTTGGGCTACTGAATCAAGCTCTACCTCTTTGGACTTTTGAAAAAACTTGGAAACTGTCACAGGATATTCTTTTGAGACCAAAGCTGCCTCTTCAAGATATTTTTCAAGATCTGACGCGTCATTGCAGATGTTCATCGCAGCTCCTGATAAAACATACGATGGCCGGATAAGAACCGGATAGCCAACTTTATCGGCAAATTTTTCAGCTTGTTCAAGCGTTGAAAAAGCATTCCAGGCAGGCTGCTTGATCTCCAATTTATCAAGGAGTGCGGAAAACTTGCTTCGGTCTTCAGCCCTATCAATGTTTTCAGGACTTGTTCCAAGAATATTGACACCGTATTTATAGAGCGCTTTGGCTCGGTTATTTGGAGTTTGCCCGCCTACTGAAACTATCAAACCCTGCGGATTTTCAAATTCATAGATATCGGCAATCCGTTCAAAAGTCAGCTCTTCAAAATACAATTTGTCTGAAATATCATAATCGGTTGAAACTGTTTCCGGATTGCAATTTATGATTATTGATTGCCTGTCATACTTTTTAAGATTTATTACAGTGTTGACCGAACACCAATCAAACTCAACTGACGAGCCGATGTGGTAAGGACCGGAGCCAAGAACTATAACTGCATCTTTACCTGCTGCTTTGACATCATCGTGACTTGCGTTATAAGTCATATATAGATAATTTGTTTTCGCGGGAAACTCTGCGGCAAGAGTATCAATCTGTAGCACACTAGGTAATATTTTTAATTTTTTGCGGATTTCGCGGATTTCAAGTCCTGTTTTTCCAATCAGCTCCCCTATTCTTTTATCTGAAAAGCCGAGTTGCTTTAGTTCCAATAAATAAGATTGGTTATTTGAAATTTGAAATTTGAAATTTGAAATTTTTTTTAGCTCTTCCTCGTGGTCTGTTATATTTTTAATTCTTGAGAGAAACCAAGGATCAATTCCCGACAATTTATAAATTTGATCAATCTCCATTTTGTTTTTGAGAGCGCGACTGACAGCAAACATCCGCTTGGGGGTTGGGTTTTTAAGAGTATCAATAACTAAATCTTTTGCTTTAAACTCGTTATCATTGACCGCCCCCTCATACTCCATATCCAGCATCCTGATTGCCTTTTGATACCCCTCTTCAAATGTTCTGCCGATTCCCATAACCTCACCAACGGACTTCATACTGCTTCCCAATTTATCACTCGCTCCTTTGAATTTATCCATATCAAATCTGGGGATTTTTACCACTATATAATCAAGCGCAGGCTCAAAACAGGCCTGAGTTACTCCGGTTACTTTATTTTCGAGACTAGTCAGACCGTATCCAAGACCTAATTTAGCGGCGATATAAGCTAGAGGGTAGCCGGTTGCTTTACTCGCAAGAGCGGAACTTCTTGAAAGCCTCGCGTTTACTTCAATTACATAATAGTCGGGTACGGTACCGCTCGAGCGTGGATTTAAGGCAAACTGCACATTGCACTCTCCTATTATTCCAAGACTCCTGACAATCTCAATTGATGCTCTTCTTAATTCATGATATTCTTCGTTATTAAGAGTTTGGCTTGGGGCCACAACTATTGAATCACCCGTGTGGATTCCCAGAGGATCCATATTTTCCATGTTGCAGACAGTCACACAATTATCAAATTTGTCCCTTACGACTTCATACTCAATTTCTTTATAATGATGAAGGTACTGCTCAATCAGCACTTGGGGCGCAAAAGCCAGTGCGTGTTCAACAATTTTTTTAAGCTCTGTCATGTTTTGAGCGACTCCTGATCCCTGACCGCCGAGTGCAAAACCAGCTCTTATCATTGCCGGAAATCCGATCTCTTTTGCTATTTTTACAGCTTCCTCAATAGTTGTTGCTGCGCGCGATTTGGGAGTTGGGATATTTAATTTATTCAAATGCTGCGAAAATTTCTTGCGATCCTCAGTTAAAATAATTGCCGAGATTGGAGTACCCAAAATTTCGACATTGTGCTTTTTCAACACTCCGTTTTTGTGAAGCGCAATCCCGCAATTGAGGGCTGTCTGGCCTCCAAATGAAAGCAGAATACCATCAGGTTTTTCCTTTTCAATTACTTTCTCAACAAATTCGGGTGTTACGGGCAGGAAATAAACTTCATCAGCCAATTCTCTTGAGGTCTGAATTGTCGCGATATTTGGATTGACTAGAACTGTTTTTATTCCCTCCTCTTTAAGAGCTTTTATGGCTTGGGAGCCTGAATAGTCAAACTCCCCCGCCTCACCGATTTTCAGAGCACCCGACCCGAGGATCAGGACCTTTTTGATTTTTTTATTTAAAATATCCATAATTCTTAATTCTTAATTCTCTCCATAAAAAAGTCGAATATCCACTCTGTGTCTTTTGGTCCCGGTGTTGCTTCAGGATGAAATTGAACTGACATGAAAGGAAGCTTACTATGAATTATGCCTTCGATGCTTTTGTCATTGGCGTTGGTGAACCAGGGATTAAATCCTGTCGGAACATCCGAAATCGCGAAGCCATGATTTTGGGTCGTGATATAGCATCTGTTACTTTTTTTCAACAAACATGGTTGATTTTGGCTTCTGTGACCGTACTTCAATTTATAAGTATCCCCTCCAGCGGCAAGTGCGAGTAGCTGATTACCAAGACAAATTCCAAGAGTGGGAATTTTATTTTCAAGCGATTTTTTAATAGTCGCTATAGCTTTGTCAGCTTTTTTTGGGTCTCCTGGGCCATTGGAAATAAATAAAGCGTCAAATTTGAAATCAACATTTTTTGCAAAAGGATCAAAATCCCATGGAACTGTAATTACTTCAATTTCTCTTCTGAGAAAGCAGCGCGTGATATTCCTCTTCGCCCCACAGTCGATAATTACAACTGTTTTACCCTGCTTGCCCCGCGAAGCTTTAGCGAAGTGAGGAGCCAAGTCGAAGGGCTTCTCCTTTATTATTCTTTTTGTAGAAACCTGTCCGACTATATTTACCTCATTCGGGTCAAAAAATGCTGTGTCAGACTTGTTAATTATTTTTCCAAGCATTGTTCCGTTTTCCCGCAAATGCTGGGTTATAAATCTCGTATCTTTTATCTCAAGCGCGGGAACTTTTTCCTTTTTCAGCCACTGAGAAAGTGTCATTTTGCTTTGGAAATGAGACGGGGTGTCAATGTAGTCGGAAACAATCAGGCCCGAGATTTGTAGTTTTCCTGACTCCCAAAACATCTTGTCTGGCACTCCATAATTGCCAATCAATGGGTAAGTCAGGACCAGTATTTGCCCGGCAAATGAGGGATCAGTCAACGCCTCAGGATATCCGGTCATTCCTGTAGCGAAAACAACTTCACCGGCGACAGAACCATCATATCCAAACGATTTTCCCTCAAACTCTTTGCCGTTTTTAAGTACTAACTTCGCCATTCTTTGGTTATTTTTGTTGATTTAATAAAAATTTTATGAAAACTTGAACAAAATTGATTAATTTTATCTCATTTTCAGCAAATTCTCCCCAAAATCTTCAAAAATGATATATTATTGGGACAAAAAAGTCAAGATTTACAACGGGAACTAGGAGGCAAGAATTTTTAATTGCAATTGTAGTAGCAAAATTCAATTTTCCCTATTATACTTTCTTTTTTAATAAATCCAAATTCTCTTGAATCAGCACTGAATGGCCTATTGTCTCCCAAAATAAAGTACTGATTTTCAGGAACAGTAACACTTTGCTCTTCTTTGAGAAAGGTTCCACCATATGTTTTTTCGCCACTTTTGAGATATGAGTTTTCATCAAGCTTATTATTGTTCAGATAAACATCGCCGCTCTTTATACTAAGAGTGTCACCGGGAAGCCCGATGACTCTCTTTATAATATCTTTGTTAGGATCCAATGGGGCATGGAGAACTATAGCATCTCCTCTTTGCGGTGCATTGTAGGCTATTTTTCGGGCTAGAATGTATTGGCCCTTCGTATATTTTGGAGCCATTGAATCTCCAGCGACTTGAAAAGGACGAAAGAAGAAAAAATATGTAATTAAGAAAAATGCCGAAAGCGCGCTAATTAAAATCACAAAAAGAGTGAAGCCAAATAAAATAGACCGTATCTTCATTATTCTTTTTTTAGTAAATCAATTGCGCTTTCGTATTTGGTTTTCTTCTCACCCCACCATTTTTTCTCTTCATTAATCGCAGTTACTATTTTTTCCAGACCCAGATTTCCGGGCCGCCTTGGTGATTTGAGGACTTCAAAACTTCCACCACATCAAACTGTGGTATTTTGTCCAGCGACATCCCAATCTCTTTATATGCATCGCGGAATGGCATTCCTTTTTTCACCAAAAGATACGCAGCGTGCGCCGCGAACATATCCGGCGTGCAGGATTTTAACAATACGTCTTCGTTGGGGGTAAGATTTTCAAGAACCAATTTCACGATCCCGATTGAGTCGCGTGTGATATCAACGCAATCAATAAAAAGCTCTTTTGTCTCGCCAAAATCTACGTTATAGCCCGATGGCAAACCGGCAACAATTGAAGCAGCCGTCTGCTCATGTCCCACAACCATGTGGGATCTGGCCCGCAAAACTTCCATAATATCCAAATTTTTCTTCTGAGGCATGATGCTTGAGCCTGAAAGAAGTGAATCATCAACCGTAAAGAAATTGTATTCACTGGTCGTAAAAAGCAGCAAATCCTGAGCAAATCTGGATAATGTCAGCATTGTCTGGGTAAGAACGTGCATAACCGCGAGCTGAAATTTGACTCTGCCCGCTTGAGTATAAAGAGTATTGTTCTGGACTTTGGCAAAGCCAAGCATATCCGACACAAGAGTTCTGTTGATAGGAAGTGAAACTCCGTACGCAGCCCCAGCGCCAAGCGGTGACTGATCGGTGATGATAAAAGCACTCTTCAGAAGTATCAGATCATCAATTATTGATTCGGCAAAGCTCCCCATCCACATTCCCACACTTGAGGGCATTGCCTTTTGCATGTGAGTGTAGCCGGGCATTGGGACAAATTCATAGCGCACAGCCATTTTCTGAAATGCCAGAACCAGATCCGAGGCCGCTTCAAAAATCCCGAAAAGTTCTTCTTTGGCAAAAAGCCGCAAATCTAAAATAACTTGGTCATTTCTTGACCTTGCAGTGTGGATCTTTTTGGCAGGCTCGCCCACTTTTTCAGTCAGAAAATTTTCGATTTTGGTGTGAACATCCTCGTCATGTGAGTCTATTGTGAACTCACCTTTCTCATCTAACCGTATGATTTCAAGCAGCTCTTTTTTTAATGACTCAAACTCTTCAGGAGTCAAAATACCGATAGTTGAGAGCATTTTGGCATGAGCAATCGAGCCCAAGGCATCGGCTTTTACAAGCCGAGTGTCCAGCACGGCGCTGCGCGCAAAGCAATACATCTCAGCCAATTCATTTTGAGTATAATTTTTATGCCAAAGTTTTTTCATATTTACTTATCTTATCACAATAAAAAAACCGTCTCTGTAAATATCTGATATTTAGATACTTACAAGGACGGTCATTCTTTTACCGTGGTACCACCTTGTTTCTCCGCCAGCTGGCGGACTCATTTATCTTTTACAGTTTTGTCTCTGTAGAGCATTTTTTGCTCTCTGCGTTCTCCTTCTGAAACCTTGGTGAAAGAGGATCCCGGATCGCGACTTCGGTTTTCATCCCTCATAGCTTTAGCGACGTGGGACAAACGCATTTAATCTTTAATTGTTAAAATTATACCAGTCTGACCACAAAATGTCAATAAAATTTCTTACTCTCCCTTTTTCCGGAGCATGAGGTAGTACATTATCGGAACGAAGAAAAGTTTTATCGCCCCTGAGAAAATAAGACCAGCAATGATCGCACCTCCCAATCCCCTCCAAAGCGGATCGGTCAATGTAATAGGAATCAAACCAACTATAGTCGCGAGCGAAGTCAATAATACAGGCTCCAGACGATTGGCAGCCGCGTCAACAATCGCCGCTTTAAGAGGAATTCCGTGACTCCTATTCTCATTAATCTTCTCAATCACAACAATCGCGTGAGTCACAACTATTCCAAATAAAGCCAAGAGTCCGATAAGCGCAGGGAACGATAACGGTGTTCCTGTCAATCCGAAAACGTAAAACACTCCCGCAATTGAGAGAGGGATAATCATCATCGCGATAAGCGCCTGGCGGAAAGATCCAAACTCCAGAACCATTGTAATAAGAATCAACAGAAAAGAAATTATCATCGCCTGAAGAATTGACTGCACGGATTTGTTGTTTTCTTCATTAACTCCCCCTGTCTGCCATGAATAACCGCTTGGAAGACTCAAAGTATCCGCGAACTTCTCAAGCTTGCTATTGGTATCTGAGATTGAATATCCTTTAGCAACTGCCGCTGAAACCGAGATAGTTCTCTTACCTTTTTCCCGGGTAATTACAGTCGGATTAGTCTCCAACTTCAAACTGCCGAGTGACAACAGCGGAACTGATGTTTTATTCTTTCCGGGGATTGAGATTGTTCCCAAGTTGCCCGGCGCCTGCTGAGAATAAGAATTTTGGCGAAGAATTATATCCTGATCATCAGTCTCATTGCCGAGCTTAATAGTATCCAGTGTAAAACCTTGTGTGTATGAACGTAGCTGCAGGCCGATTGTATCAACCGAGATTTCCTCCTCGCTCAACTTCACCTTATCAGGCTGAAAAACTAGCTTACTAATTCCGGGCTTTATTGATTTCTGGACGTTGCTGACGCCGGTTTGTTTGCTCAAAAATGCGACAATAGAATCCGCCTCTTTATCCAAAATAGATAGATCTTCTCCGAGCAATTTTATCTGAACATCAGCACCGGCGGGCGGACCGCCTGAAAGCTCCTGGACAAAGAAAGTACCTTTTGTATAATCCTTGTAGGTTTTACGCAATCTCTCGGCTATCTCACTTGATGAAGTTGAACGCGTCTTATGAGGCGGCAGATGAAGTGTCAGCAATATAGAGCTTTGGTCATTGCTCCGGTCCCCGCTATCTGCCTGAAAAGTTGCCCCGATTTCGGCAACAACATAATCAACTATCTCAGTCTTGCGGACTTTGTCCATCAGATTTAGGGCTTCCGCGTTTGTCGTCTCAAGATTGGTTCCGGCCGGCAATTTGACATTGACATAAACTACATCGGCGTCCCCCTTAGGAAAAAATTCATTGCCTATAAAACCAAACCCAAGCAGCATATACGCAACAACCGCGAAAACAATAATTGCCAAAAGAGTTTTACGCCTTGCGGATTTAGAATGAATTATATTATCAATTGCACCTCTGTATACATTGCTTAATCTTTCAATATCAATAAGCCCATGTTCACTAACACGTCCAGCGTGTTTGTGCATATATTTGAAAAATCTTGATTTGGCAGTGCGTCTATCGTATTCTTTTCTAAGTGATGCACGCACTCTATAACCTACCAAAAGCAAGACAACAAACAAAACAATCAGAAGCGGTGTAATTTGGCTCTTGGGAACAATTGCGATAAAGAGCCCAAAGATAGCGACTATTCCAAGTACCCGGAACATGATTACAACTCTTCTTGGAAAGTTTGGCTTCAGAAACACGATCATCAATGGAATTGTGATAAATACCGCTATTGAAGTAGACGAAAGAAGTGTCGCTGTCACAACGATCGGAATTGATTTTATGAATTCCCCTATGATTCCTGTTGACAAAAGAAGCGGCAGAAAAGCCCAGATAGTCGCGATTGTTGTTGACCAGAGCGGAACTATAAAATCCCTCCAAACCATAAGTCCTGTTTCCATAGGCGTAAAGTGTCCGGTTTTGTAATAACGGGTCATTGCGGCAACTGTCACGATCGTGTCATCAATCAAAAGTCCAAGCGAAATCAGGAAGGCAAAAGTCGTTAGAAAGTTAAGCGTCAGCCCCATCGCGTTGATAATCGCAAGCGCAGAAAGCATTGTTAGAGGCACAGTAACAGCAGCAATTACTGCTTGTCTCAGACCCAAAAAGATAAAAAGCAGGACAAAAACAAGAACAACTGTTGAGACAAACTCCCAAAATAGATCACTGAATTGAGTACTTATTTCATCCGCCGTATTTGTAACAGTCTGAACCTTAAATTGTCCGCTGTACTTTCTAAGAGTTGAGTCAACCACTGTTCTGGCGTCTTTTTCCGCCGCGTCTATATTTGCATTACTGGTTTTATAGACAAAAAACTGAACTCCCTGTCTTGAGGGTGTTGTCGTAGATGCAATATATGTATGGGCTTGATTTGCATTGGGGCGAAGCGCTACAGTTGCTATATCGCCCAAGCGCACACTCTGCTCCTCAACAGCAATTCTTAAGTTTCTTATGTCCTCGATGGATGTAATATCTTTATTAATAGTCAGAACAAATGAAGACCTGCTGGTATTCACACTGCCTGCAGGATATGAACCGGCCGCTTTTTGCACACTTGAGGCAAGAGAAAAGGGATCAAGCTTATACTCCTGCATCTTTTCCGGATTTATAATTACTTCAATATCCTCTGCATCCTGGCCTGATGTTGTCACACGGTCAACCTTTGTAACTCCTTCAATATCTTTTTTTAGCACCTTTGCAAAACGCATTAGGGAAGCATTGTCCGATTTTGAAGTTATGATAAAGGTCCAGACCGGCTGATCTTCAAAATCAAGCTTTAACACATTTGGATCTTGGGCATTGTCAGGAAGCTTATTTACCGAATCAACCAGCGATTGAGTGTCGGACCGCGCTTTTTCACCATCAACGGTTGAAAGAAATTGCAAAGTAATAGTTGATGAAGATTCATTTGAAACAGAATTTAGGGTATCGAGTCCCTTGACACTTTTTAGCTTGTCTTCAAGCGGAATGGTGATCAGTGACTCAACATCCTCCGGAGAGGCACCCGGCAGAATCGTGTTGACTATAACTATCGGTATTTTAATTTCAGGATTTACTCTTTTGGGAATTGTTAAAAAAGCCGATGCTCCCATAAAAATGATTGATAAAACCAGCAAAATAACCAAGCGGATATTTGAAAGATATTTCGCCTGAAGTGAATTTTTAAGTTTGGGATCAAACTTGAGCTTGCTGATGAAGGATACTCTTTTGCTTTCCATTAATTTGTTTCAACCTTGTCTCCTGAAATAACAGTCCTGCTCTCAATTACCTGATCACCGCGTGCTAGACCTGATTTTACCTCAACAAATGAACCATAAACTTGACCCAAGGTAACTTTCCTGCCCACGGCTTTTCCATTCTTGACAACAAAAACATAGTCCTGCTCGCGGGTTTGATAAACAACGTCAATCGGCAGGAATGGCGCAGCAGAAGCTGTGTCATAGTATCCAATCGGCAAATCTATTTGGATATATCCTTTTTCCGAAACTTTGCTATTAAGCTCATCCGGAAGAAGAAAATAAACTCCATAAAGAGTCCCCTGAATCGCTTCTTGACTGACAAATGTCGGAAAAGCCGAATAAGTTTCTGATCCAATGTGAAGAGTACTTTGCTCAAGCTGGGAAATTTTCTGAGCGATTTCGCGGGAGACATACGCAACTGCAGTAACAGGATCAGCCGAGGAGTCCCCTGCTATGACCATAAGCGGTGTGCCGGGACTTACTGATTGGCCTTCTTTTACAAAAACCCGCTGGACAACGCCTGCGAAAGGAGCATCCGGGAACATAAGCGCTTCATTGACTTGTGCAATTTGAAGCTGGATTCTGGAAGCTTCTTTACTAAGTGCAAGTGTTTTTTCTTGGAGATCCAACTGGCGCAGCATCACATCTTTTTGAATATCTGACAATTGAGCTGGTGGCTTGTCTCCTGATGCCTGGAATTCCGCATTTCTAAGAGCAGCTTTTGCTCCATTGTTGGCTGAGATAAATTGGGATCTTAATTGTTTTGCGGAAAGAATCATCGCGTCATTTGACGGAGTGGGTGGATTAGCTTCAAGACTTGCAATATTGGAATCAAGAGTTGAAAGGATATTGTCATTTGCAGAAATAGCATTTTTTGTTTCATCAATTGATTTTGCAGTTATATCGCGTAGCTGATCGGCATTTTCATCCCCCTTATTTGCCAGATCACGCTGCTTCTGAATAAGATCCTTCTGCGCTTGAAAAGTATCAGACGCATTTTGGTACTCGAACCCTGCCAGCTGACGCTGAAGACTAAAACTATTTCCGCCCTGATAGTTGCTTGACAGACCGATTAATGTTTCGCCTCTTCCGGCTTCTTCTCCCTCATGCTTATAGATAGTCTGAACAACTCCGCCTGTTAAAGCTGTGATCTGAATAACTTGCGATTTTTCAACTTGTGCCGATACCGCGACCTTAGGCGCTGTACCGATCTGATAGACTTCAACCTTTTTTGGAGGCAATGTTGCTTTTTTGACTTCAGGCGGTCTTCTGAGGAAGCTACTAATTATTATTAGCAAAACCAAAATCCCAAGTATTACAAAAAATGCCCGCAGAGGATTTTTATCAACCCAGATAAGTGTTTTCTTTTTTGTGTTACCAAATCTTTTTTTAAGATTTTTAAAAACCTTATGGGCCCTATCTTTCATTGGCAGAGTATATCATATCAACCTAATATAGACAATAATTAAAATTAGAGGCTTAAATAAATATACACAAACCTATATATAATATATTTTCCTTGAATAAGCCTATTGCAATTAAATATAAATGCTGTTAGTTTTAATTAAGATATGAAAATACTTATAATTGATGACGATGAGATGCTGATCAACATTTGGTCACTTGTTATTACCAAAGAGGGATATTCAGTAATTACAGCAAGAAGTGGGCGAGACGGAATAGATATGGCGAAAAAAAACCAGCCTGACTTTATTTTACTGGATCAGATTATGTCCGATATGAAAGGCAATGATGTGCTCGACGCCCTTAAGCAGGACCCCGCAACAAGCAAAATTCCCGTTGCTATTGCTTCAAATTACAGTGAAAATGAGCTTATTCAGACAGCTATACAAAAAGGCGCTGTTGACTATATCTTAAAATACCAAATTGATCCGCAAGATCTTATAAGTAAGATAAAAAACCTAATTCAGGAAGTAAAATGACTCTTCTCGCTCTTATAACTTCCGGCTTTGTACTGTCAATTGGAATTTTGGCGTTCATCCTTTCCGAGCAAATAAAAAAAACTTTCAAGTATAAATCCCAAAGCCTAGCAAAAGAAAAAAACAATCTGTATCTCGTAAACACGCTTAAAGAAATCCAAAGCAATACTGAATACGAAAAAGATTTGGAAAACGTAATAAATGCAATCAGCAAAAATATTGAGAGTAATTATCCTTACTCAGCACTCTCTTCAATTTTTATAAATGACAACAAGTTAATTTTTAAATCTAAAGTCCAGGAAGCCTTAAGCCGCGGCTTTATTGATCACGTGAGAGACACCATGATCCAATCCCTCAATATTGGTGGTGAAAACAAACCCCACACAACAACCGAAGAAAGTATAACCGGTGTGCCACTTGATGATCAAATTAATTCCAACCTGATGTCTACTTTTAATATTCCAATTAACATTGGAAGCGAAACGCGAGCTATAATTAACCTCTCTTCCACTATAAATGGTATTTATAAAAATGAGGAAGATATGAAAGCTCTGTCAACTGCAGCTGATCTCGCCTCTGGCTTCTTAACGCGCATTCACATACGCGTATCTCATGAAAAAGGCAAATCACTTTCCATGATTAATAGTTTTTCTGAGGGTATATTTGTGATTGATAGACAAAATGAACTAACTGCTATTAACAGCAGTGCGCAAAATTTCCTGAATATTCATAAAGAAAAACCGACAATTAGTGACATACTGGTTTCCCTCCCCAATACCTATAATTTCAAAGATAAAATTGACCAGGCAATTGCGCAAAATAAGCAAATAATTGAGACTGATCTCCCTCTTGGGGCAAAAAGTTTTAAAATCATCATTACTCCTGTTCTGGAAATGGGCAGTCTGGAAAAAGCAAAAAGCCTGCCTCGCCAAAGCGAAGCCTCGGCGGGTGTAATTGGTGTCTCGGTTCTTCTTCATGAAACTACAATTGAAAAGTCCCTCTCTCAAGTGAAAGAAGACTTTACCAACATTATGGTTCATGAACTACGCTCTCCCTTAACAGCTATCAAAGCAAGCAGTGAATTTCTGCTGTCTCAAGCCGAACTAACAGATATAGAAAAAAAAGAATTGACCCATATGATAAGCGAATCATCCAAAAAAATGCTTGATGAAATTTCACTCATTCTGGATTCCGCCAAGATGGATGCGGGCCTCTTTAGCATCAGAAAAACTAAATCTGATCTGAAAAAATTGATTGCGGACAGAATTGCTGTGTTTGAGCCTCTTGCTGCGGAAAAAACAATTAAATTATCTGTTGATATTGATCCGGCTCTTAGTACCTTCTCATTTGATCCTATCCGGATTGATGAGGTCGTCAATAATCTTCTATCCAACAGCTTGAAATTCACACCAACAAACGGAACAATAAGTGTTAAGGCTCATACCGACGCGGGTAAAGTAAGCGTCAGCATTTCTGATACAGGAGAAGGCGTTGCCAAAGATAAGCAGCATCTGCTTTTTGCCAAATTCCAGCAAGCTCCAACAGATGGTGAGCATGTCGGAACAGGTCTGGGGCTTTATGTTGTAAAAGGAGTTATTGAAGCCCACAGCGGTACGGTTGATCTTAAATCTGAGCCTGGTCATGGAACGACAATCACGTTCACCCTACCGCTTTCGGATACTCAGCATGGATATACCCCGCTTATCAAACCCGCTAATCCCATGGCAAACTAACTGTCCCTCCAGAGACTTGACAAACCCCCTATAGTGTGATATAGTATGCGTCTTATGCTAGACAGACTAATAGCACGCAGGAATCCTGAAGCACTGCATTTCAAAAGACTTGATCAGGCTCGTTTAATGGAACAGCTTTCTGAAACACCGCCTAGGGAAAGACTTGCTGTAGCTGCAAGGAGACAATTAAAGGCAACGTGGAATAATATAGTTGCTGGAGCGAAGTATCATTTACCAAGTTCTGCGCCCGAATATAAACTAAATCAAGAAGATGCGCGACGCCGTGCTTGAATTATTTTTAAAACTTCAACCCCCTTTTCTACGACCTTAAAGCTTCTTTATTGCATTACTTAAAAACATCTCACTAACTTCTGACAAAAGTTTATAAGACGCACCAACTACTCCACTCCTTAACTTATTAATGTAAATCCTATGTCGTCATCGAGTCCGCTTCGACCGCGAAGCGAGGCGAGCCTGATAAAAAGGGCAAAAGAATCATAATCCGCAAACGGCAAGAAAATGATTGGTAAAACTCCCTACTCTCCGCTAAAACGACATAAATAGTATTTCTGATATACTCCTATTATGCTGGATTTTAAACCCATTTTAGCTATTTTCACAGTAATATTAACTTTTGTTGGCTATGTTCCTTACATCCGGGATATACTTAAAGGCAAAACCAAACCTCATGTATACAGTTGGTTCGTTTGGACCTTGACCTCAGCCATTACTTACGGTTTGCAGATTGAGGGGGGGGCAGGAGTAGGCTGCCTGGGTTACATTGGCAATTGTAATTGGTTTATCTTTTATATTTTTGCTGAGTTTGCGAAGCGGCAAAAAAGATATAACACTGCCGGACACGATATTTTTAATCCTTGCATTTGCTGCTATCTACTTATGGCTGGTAGCCAAGCAGCCTGTCTTGTCAATAATTCTTGTTACGACAATTGACATGCTGGCTTTTGCTCCGACCATCAGAAAGTCCTGGAATAAACCCCACTCCGAAACACTCTTTCTATATAAATTAAGCACTTTCCGCCATGCGTTAAGCATCTTTGCCCTACAGCAATATAGCATCGTTACATGGCTTTACCCCGCCAGCTGGGCTGTAGCAAACCTAATATTTAGTATTTTGCTGATAATAAGACGGAGGAATATACTAAAATAATATTGAATTGGCGATCAAAGCCTCAATGTATATTGAATCTAAATTTGGTTATCGTCCATTTCCGTTCGGGGGAGCTTTGGGGGGAACTCATATGCTACAAACTCTGTTTGATCTGGATCTCCTTGACTTCCAGCGTGAGGACTCCTGGTAAATTTTCCTACATACCCTCTCGTAGTACGTCCTTCCTCCAAGGACTCATAAACATACTTTTGCGCTGTTCCCCGAACAAAAACTGTAGTCGCCACTACTCCATTAGGTCTTATTTCGCGTACTGCACCACTCATACTAAGACCTTGGCGCCTCACTGCATCAAACAGTCCTCCTGTTTGCTGACTTGGGTTAAGAGTCTCGACCGGTGGAGTATCAATCTTACTATCGCCGATTACGGCTTTAGGACTTTCCCATCCATCCGTATGTCTTTCATAATCGATTAATAGTGACATATTAATTTCTGACTGTAATTAAGATATACACCTGTTTGTGAAAAGTTGTCAAGAGGGATTTTTGCTTTTTGCTTCGGTTTTTGATTTTTTAGCACGTATGAAAACTATTAACCCTGCCAAAAGCAAATAGTACCCTATCCAAACAGCAGCTGATACAGCAGGAATTGTCAGAGTCCAGCCAAAATTGGCAAAATACGCGACTATTTTTTCGAAAAAGAAAAGGATGGGCTCACAGAGAAATAAGAAAACTTTTCCGAGTGGTTCAAAAACTATTCCCAAAATAACTCCAAGTGAGCCCAAAATCATAAGCACAGGCACGGTCCAGAGAATAAGCGCGTTAACCAAAATTGACAGCAATCCATATTGCCCAAAAATTGAAAGAAGAATGGGAAGTGTGGCTATTTGCGCTGCTACAGTAGTCCAAACATCATCCAACAGGGAAAAGTTTTTGGGCGTTGGAAAGAGAGGCTTAATCACAAGAATTCCTAAAGTAGCGAGAAAAGACAGTTGAAACCCAATATCTGTGACTAGAAATGGCGACAGCAGAAGCATGATATAACCGGTAAGAAAGACAGAAGCGAGGGCAAAGTTTTGCCTTCCCAGTAGGCTTGCTGAGAAAGCAAGGATACTCATGATTGCAGCTCTGACTATAGAAGGCTCAAAACCGGCCAGGAAAGCATAAAAAACAATTCCAAAAATCGCTATAGTAAGTGCTATTTGCCTTTTGAAAATTACCCCAAGAATAGCTATCAATGCGCTCGCTACAAACGTCACATTCATGCCGGATGCCGCAATTACGTGAATTACCCCAACACTTCGCAGTTGGAGCAAAAAGTTTTGCGGCATGTTTTGATTACCTCCGAATATAATTCCGTTCAATAGACCTGCTGAGGCTGTAGGAAGATTATCTTGGAATAATTTTGTAGCTTTTCTTCTTACGTAGGTTGCTGCGGATGTAATAAAATTTTGCTCAGTATGATCTATTTGGAGAGCTGGAGACTTAATTTTGTTAAAAATGTGACCTTTGTAATTATTTTGTGAAATAACTCCCTCAATTTTAATTCTGTCTCCGTATTGATAAATCGGAGATAGTCCTGTAATTATTGTGATTCTTTCTCCATTACCATTTTTTACCCGGAATTGCTGATGACCGTAGATGATTTGGGGCTCCTCTGTCAAGCGGGTATTAAATTTTATTTTCTGCCCCTCCGCATAGGATTCTTGATTGATATTAAAAAGTATCAATCTTAAAATCAGAAAAATCAATAGAATTAATAGGACTATTATATAATTTCTTCTCATGCTAAAATGATGATATCATTTATTTATCTTTTTGCGATAGGCTTTTTGCAGAAAGGACAAGCTGATGACGAAAAAGAAAAAAGGCGGCTTTATCAATCTATTAAGTCAGATTTTTACAAAACCATCTGAGTCATCTAATGCGCATGGAGCTATAGTCAGATCTGTCTGGCTTCTGCGAATTTTTACCTTCCTATTTGGTATTTATCAGATTTTTTTTGGGGAAATGCTTATTGGGATAATGATTGTCCTGTGCGTGATCTTTCTGGTCGCTCCCTCTATTTTCACTAGAGGCCGCATAACCGATATTCCTTTGGAGATTGAGTTTTTTCTCTTTATTATGGTTGTTTTTCAATACGTGATTGGGGAGACGCAGGGTTTTTATAGGAATATAGTTCATTATGATGATGTTATCCATTTTTTCTTTCCTTTTCTGATCAGCGTGATTGGTTTTACGATTGCTTATACGCTCTATTTCTCACGCAAGTTAAAGCTTTCCATTGGTACAATGATATTTCTTGTTATAGTTGTTACGCTTGGAATTGGGGCGTTTTGGGAGATAATTGAGTATGGCAATGATATACTCCTCGTCCCCCACCTTAAAAATTGGCACAGATTTCAGGGATCCAGCGCCGCGGTAGCCAATTCTGACACGATGAGTGATCTGGTTGCGGATCTACTAGGCGGGATTTGCGGTGCGGTCATCGCTTCAAGATACATAATTGAGGCAAAATATAACAAGCGCTTAAATGAGCTTTTCAGAGAGATCATGCGGGACTTCTTTAAAAAAAGAAGAAGAGTCAAAAAACACTAACTATATTTCTACACTTTTGTGAAAATGGGACCCAAATCATACTCTTATCTGTTCTTTTGTGCCGACAAAAGAACCAAAAGCTCGTGAGCAGCAAAGTCGCCCTATTTTTCTTCAGTAGCTCACGGGGGATTGTCCTCCCCCTTCGGCCACTCAGCTTTCAGCTTCGAGCCGGATTCCCCCTGTTTCGCTACTTTGAAAAACTTAACGCGCTTGTTTGAATGCTCACACACGAAAAAATAATTAATGACTAAAGATTTTGCCGTTCGCTGCGTAATGCATGAAAAAGTTTGCGAATGCATCAGGGGGATTCCTCAGTCATGCGAAGCATGGATTGAGGAGGGGGTGAAATCACCCGATAAGTGAGCAAATCTTTTGAGAGCATGTAGCGAGACTAGGCAATAGTTTTGCGCACTTTTGCTACCAAAAGTGCAAGAATAAAGCTAAAATTGAAAATTAGTAAACCGATATCTTGTCTTTTATCTTCTCAAATACACTCTGTCCGACCGCTTTTTTACTGACTAAGTCCTCAATTTTTTCATACGGCCTGTTGTTTATTATCTTCCCTGAGGTTACCGGGCCAACTCCCGGCAAACTGTCAAGCTGGACAGCGCTTGCAGAATTGATGTTGATGGTCCCGCTGTTTGAATCCCCCACCGCGCTTGAGTCGCCGGTTAATCCCTGCGCGATATTTGTTGATCCGCCAAGAGGAGAAGCCGTATCGCCAATAAATGGAATATAAATTTTTCCTCCATCCACCACTTTTGAAGCTAAATTTAACCCTTTGGAAACTTTTTCCCGATCTGCTTTATCCGATAACCCACCTGCCGCGATCAAAGCATCCTGAATCCTGGCATCTTTCTGCAGTTTATAAACTCCGGGACTTATCACAGCTCCCTCAACATCAAGTGTGATTTCAGAAGCTTTAGTTTTTGCTGCCGCGACATCAGCAACTTCCGCAGTGTCTGCTGCTCCTTCTGCCAAAATATCCTGATTTTGCTTATTGTGATTTACGGATGTTATCAGACCATATAGCAAGAATGCCAATCCGAATACTCCTAGTAGAATGGGAATCCAATATTTTCTAAGAATTGGGGCATATTTTTCCTGAAGTTCTGAGAAATCCATTAGTTACAGAATAAATGTTTGGAAAGAGGATGTAAAGAGGGTTATTGTCTTACTACTCTGACTGCTTCCGCCCGGCCTTTAAGTGTTAATAGTTTTTTTCCAACTTCTATTTTTGCCTTACCCGTCCAATAGTCACCACCATCGCTAGCTATTAAGGGGTTTGTAGCCTTTTCTCCGGGAACTAAGTTTTGTCCTAACAAATTAAATTCATTTTCTACTGAACGGTAGTTTTTAGATGATCGTCTCTTTGCTACCACTCCTGTGAGTTCATGCTCTCTCCGGATAGAATTGAGATGCGGAATTACTTTGGGTAATGACAAAGCAGAATGATCAGTAGCTTCTATAATCCCCCTATCTTCCAATAATTGCGCTTGGTGACCTATAACTTCCAGTTTTAAATCTCTGGAAGCCGGATCTGCTTCAACCCAATCCCAAATTGCTCTCCACCTTCCAGTTTGAGCCGCTTGTCTTTCCTCTTTACTTAAGCCCCCCCCCAGGGCTGGTCTGGTATCTGCTGACATAGCTGGAATTATAAACTTATGGTCTTTACATGTCAATAACAAAATTTAGAACTTTTCCCTCAATATAAATTGCTTGTTTAATATTTTTTCCTTCTAGGAATATAGCCACCTTCTGATCTTTTCTGGCCATTTCTTCTATTTTGGCTTTATCTTTACTTTCTGAAGACGGAACCTCAAGCATTCCTCTTAATTTTCCATTGACCTGAACCGGAATCTTGACTGTATCCGCAACCAGATACTTTTTATCATGCTTTGGCCAGGGACTTGTATGGATAGACTCAAATCTTTGATCTTTGATCTTTGATCTTTGATCTTTGAAGATTTGTTGAAACAAATCTTCTGCCATGTGCGGTGCGAAAGGCGCGAGAAGCTTGAGGTAAACTTCCGCTTCCTCCTGACTAACAGAATTCTGCTTACTCAGAAAGTTGTAATAAGTCATAAGATGGGCAATCGCGGTATTAAACCGCAGGTTTTCCATCTCCTCAGTCACCAATTTTATGGTCTGATGCATCATCCGCAAACCATTATTGGAAATTGGAAATTGGAAATTGGAAATTGGAGCTTCCGAAAAAAGCTTCCAGATCTTTTTGAGGAAGCGATGCATACCCTGAACGCCTTCATCGCGAAAATCCCCTTCTTGGCTAAATCGTGCCATAAAATGGAGATACATCCTGAGAGAATCTGCACCGAACTTCTTGATATAAAGATCAGGACCTACCACATTACCTTTGCTTTTACTCATCTTTGCTCCGTCCTTAATTATTAAACCGTGGGCAAAAAATCGGGCAAATGGTTCTTCAAAGCCTATCTTACCCAAATCTTTTAGGAACATGGTGATAAACCGCGCATACAAGAGATGAAGAACCGAATGCTCGGCCCCTCCTATATACATATGTACCGGCAACCAAGCCAGCCGCTGGCTGGAATTGCCAATTCCTGCCTTGCCGGCAGGCAGGTCTAATTTCAAATTTCCAATTTGTTTTGAATTTTTGTCATTTGTATTTTGTATTTGTTTCGGATTTAGTGCTTCGGATTTCGGATTCAGCATTGGAAACGGTATATCATCTTGATCCGTTGCCAAATATCTCAAGAAGTACCAAGCAGAATCAAGAAATGTATCTGATACATCAGTCTCTCTTCTGGCTGGATGACCACAGTGAGGACATTTGACCTCAAAAAACTCAGGATGATTGGCAAGGGGAGAATTGACTGCCTCACCTTTGGAATTCTGCTTTGCAGAACCAAGTGGTTTGAAATCTTCAATATACGGAAGCTTAACGGGAAGATTCTCCTCTGGAAACCAGCCACTCATTTCGGAAAACTCGGAAGACTCAGATGATCGGTTTGTCTGATTTTCAGACTTATCAGATTGTCTGACTTTCTGGCCTGCTGAGTTTTCTGAGTGTTCTGAAGTAAACCAGGATAAACCTTTAGTTGCGCACTTCTCACAATAAATCATCGGGATCGGCGGTCCCCAGTATCTTTGCCTCGAAATCAGCCAATCACGAAGATGATAAGTGGTTGTTTTGTCCCCAAATTCTTTCTCCTTGATAAACTCAAGCATTTTTGCCTTGGCCGCAGCATTTGTTAATCCATTAAATTCGCCAGAATCAAATAATTCGCTCTTGTCGGCAAATTTTGTTTTAATTTCCGGGTAATCCCAGAAGCCGTCTTTCTCGACTTTTGCTCCCTGAACACCTTCTTTTGGCTTAACAACCGGTTTTATCGGCAAACCAAACTTCTTAGCAAATTCATGATCACGAGCATCATGGCCTGGAACACCCATAACAGCACCTGTTCCATAACCCATCAAAACATAATCCGCTACCCATAGAGGAACTTTTTCACCATTAAAAGGATTAATCATATAGGCTCCGCTGAATACTCCTGTCTTTTCTTTACCTTCACCGGCTCTTTCTATATCTGACTTATTTTTAGCTTGACTTATATAGTCATTGACAGACTTGATGACCTTTTCATCCTGAACTTGTTTCAGGATCTGCTGTACCAATGGGTTTTCCGGAGAAATAACCATAAATGTTACACCGTAAATCGTATCAATTGCCGTAGTAAAAACTTCAACTTTGAACTTTGAACTTTGAACTTTGAACTCGATCCGAGCCCCTTCGGATCGTCCTATCCAGTTTCTTTGGGCAATTTTGACCTTTTCAGTCCAGTTTAGACTATCTATATTACCTAATAAACGATCCGCGTATTTGGTGATCCGGAAAAACCACTGCTCTAAATTCTTCTTTTCAACAACAGAACTACATCTTTCACACTTCCCGTCAATTACCTGTTCATCTGCCAGAACCGTTTTGCAGGAAGGGCAGAAATTTACCGGAGATTTTTTTCTGTATGCCAGGCCTTCTTTAAAGAGTTGAACAAAAAGCCACTGAGTCCATTTATAATAGTCGGGTTTGTAAGTCTCTACCGTTCTTCCCCAATCAACCCCTATGCCGGCTTCTTTGATCTGTCGGTAAAAATTTTTCTCAGTAACCTGAGCAAGTGTCATTGGGTTCTTACCAATTTTAAGGGCATAGTTTTCGGCATGAATTCCAAAGCCATCCAGACCAAATGGTTGGAAGACGTTGTTCCCCTGCATTCTCTTAAACCGTCCATAGATATCAACTCCGGCGAATGTTCTCACTCCTCCGATATGCAATCCTTCGGCTGATGGGTAGGGAAACATCATTAGATTGTAAAAAGGCCTGAGTGGTGAGCCAGTCGAACCATCTTGTCCTGAGCTTGTCGAAGGATTAGCAGACTCGAGGTCCGGGTGATAAATTTCTTCTTTTTGCCAAATAGATTGCCATTTCAGCTCAATCGTTGCAGGATCGTACTTGTTTATGGCTAAATTTTGCTGTTTTTTGTCTGTTTTTTTCATTTTTTGCTTATTTAATCATTTTTTGCCGAAATTCTTTGTATTATCTAAAGTATACCACACAAAAAAAATATAAAAAAGTAGCTTAAATTTCCCGAATTAAGCAAGTTTTGCTAGCCCTGTAGTTAAATTAGCGAATTAGCTTCATATCTTATGTTGTATCATTTGATCTCTTTAGAGTAGGTTATTTTGAACCTAAAAAAAATAATTGGTAAATTAATAAGTAATTATTTGATAAATAACGGTAAAATATAGTCCTGTAGGTTTTTTAGCTCTCTTTAACTATTTGCTAATTGTTATTTGCAAATTGTCGTAGACGGTTTGTCTTTTCGGACTAAATAAACTAACATTAAAATGCCGATTGCCAATTTTAATTTGAAATTTAAAATTCGAAATGAAGCATAAATTTAAAATGTTTAAAAATTTAGTAATTGAAAATTCACTGAAAATTGAAAATTGTAAATTGAAAATTCTTATTATTTGCTTATTTGCTTATTTGCTTATTTGCTTATTCTCACCAAAAGCCTTTGCGTCGACTTCCTCAAACAACAATTACAATATCGATTTGCAAGACATAGATATTAATCCGGAAAGGTCTGGAGTGGCCCCCCAACCCTACCAGATGGTTGCTACTGAGCCGCTAGATAAGACACCCGACATTACCTTCGGTAACTCGGCAATAACTTTTTCAACAGACAATAATCTTATTGATTTTGGGATACTGTCTCCGGCTAATCCTGTTGCCAGAACCGTCAATTTATCTATAATAAATGCTCAAACGCAGTATCAGCTTTTGGCATTTGAGGATCACCCGCTGTCAACAGGAAGCACCATAATTCCCGATACGACTTGCGAGGATGGGCAGTGCTCGGAGATAAAAGAAAGCCAATGGATCAACAATTTAACTTACGGATTCGGATTCCGCTGTGACGATATCACAGACTCAGCGTGTATTGGATTTTCAACTGATAATAACTACAAGCAATTTGCAGACAGTGCCAAGCAGGAAAAACAGCAGGCAATAATCACAAGCTTGCTAAATTATGGAGATAATAAGGCTAAGCTTACCTTTAAATTAAATGCTGCAGGAACCCAAAAACCCGGGGTTTACACTAATACAATCACCTTTATAGCCGTACCGAATTATTAATGTGTATATAGTATTTATTGTCGTTGATATAGTATGAAAAGCGCAAACTTCAAGCTTCAAATTTGGGTTATTTGTTTATTGGGTTATTTGTTTATTGGGTTATTCTCGCAAGCTAAGGCTCAAGCGGTTAGCTTGCGGGTTTACCCTTCTCTAATAAAAATCAATGCCGAGTCTCCAAGCGATCTTAACACAAATATAAATATAGAAAACTTGTCAGACAAAGCGGTCGAGATTGAGACCCAAATTAAATTATTTAAAACACAAGAAAAAGAAAACGGTCAGGTTGAATATTTAAAAAGTAGTGAAAATCCAAATGAAATTTTAAATAGAATACAAATTCTTAGTAAGGATAATGTGATTACAGGACTGAGTCTTGGCCCAAAACAAAAGACGTCTTTAAAACTCAAAATTTCACTAAATGAAAATGATCTTGGTAATGACTATTACTTCTCAGTCATATTTATAACCAAATCAAAAGCTTCTCAAGTACAAAATGGTTCCGCCGCATCAATTCAAAGTAGTTTCTCCAAAATCAATATGGGCGTTGCGGCAAACGTGTTATTGTCAGCAGGGTCTGCCCATTCGACAAGCTCAGGACAGACTTCAGCCGCAATTGAAGAGTTTTCCTCTCCCCAATATGTTGAAAAAGGACCGCTGCCTTTTACTATCAAGATTCACAATAACGGATCAACCTATATTAGCCCCAAAGGGAGGATAGAAATTACCAACATGTTCGGGCAAAGGATTGGCAAGGTTGATCTGCCCGCTCAAAATATTCTGGCTAATAGCAGCAGGTATCTTGCTACGCAAGATCAACTTATAACTTATAACTCATCACTTATAACTCCGAAGGCTGTTTGGCCTGAAAAATTTTTACTTGGATTTTATAAATCTACCTTAGTAGTTGAATTATCTGATAAAGGACCAACGCTTGACAAAACAATTCAATTCTTTGCCTTTCCATCTAAATTCATATTGGTACTAATTATTGCTATAGTAATATTTTTGCTAATCAGAAGAAGAGTAAAGCAAAAAATGCTATAAGGTTAATTTGCTATCTGACAAGCCTTACTCTTCAACCATTGTATTTTCTTCTTACAGTTAGAATTTTCATAAGTAAATTTTGCATTTTTTCCAGGCGTGAATAAATTATTGTTAAGTTTAGTTTTGAGTATTCCCCCGTGAAAATAAATGAAAACCAAATGTGTACATACTTTTGATTTTGTGCATTGACAAGTTTATTAATATATGTCGTAATGGAGCTAGACAAACTATGACAGGTTATGTCATTTAGGCTCTGAGACCTATTCTGCCCATGACAAACAATTTATTAACGATTCAAAAAGCCGCGGAATTATTGGGTATTTCTACCAGAACTCTAAAGCGCTATGAGGAGAGAGGTCTCATAACACCCCAGCGCACTCCCGGAGACCAGCGTAGATATACACTAGAGGACATTGAAATATTGTCCAAGCGCACAAATGGAAATATAGCTCCTTCTTCAGTAATCGCTCCAGTGGCACAATCAGTAGAATCACCACATTTAGCTTCCCAAACCAGGTCAGCAAAGCGTGTCTTCTGGTATCTGCTCATTCTCTTGCTGCTGATAGGAGGAAGCTATTGGATTTTAAAAACTAACACAGATGCTCTGCGTGAGCAGCAGGCACAAAACCAGTTGGAGCAGCAGGCACTTGAGGATAAGGTGGATAAGTTAAGAGGTAATTCCTATACTTCCAACCTAACAGCCAAAGATCTCAGAGTAGCCCAGAATATAAGTACGCAGGATCTGCTTGTTGAGAACAACCTGACTGTTGGGGGAAGCTCCAACTTACAATATCTGAATGTGTCTGGAGGCACTACCCTGGCAAATCTGACTGTTACAAATGGCCCCTAAACCTTCCCAACGGCTCAATTGATAACTCGGAATTAGTCAATTCAACCCTAACCTACAATGCGGGAAGCGGTTTAACAGGTGGAGGAATCTTGGCACTTGGCGGAACAGCGACTTTTGACATTGGAGCGGGAAATGGCATACAGGTTGAGGATGACAAAATAAGCGTTATATACGGCGAAAGCGCCAATACTTCGGTTGTGGGTAATCAAACCATTGAGATTGCAGCCGGAAGCAATCTAGCTGGTGGCGGAGTACTCACTCTTGGTGCGGGAGGAACACTGACTCTTGAGACTATATCAAACCCTATATTTTCCACATCAGTTACCTCTCCCCTTCTATATCTGACTAACTCGGGCTTTACTACAGTTCTTCAAACTACGACTTTGACTGCTGATCAAACCATTACACTTCCTGATGATACCGGAGAGGTCTGTATCTCAACCGGTAATTGCGCGGGACTTGGCGGTACTATAGCAGGTGCAGGTACGCCAAATCGAGTTGCAAAATTCAATACTTCGAGTACTATAAGCGATTCCAGCATCAATGATCTATATTCTGCAGTTGCTATGACAATTGATGCATCCGGGAACGTGGGAATCGGCAATACAGCTCCTTCTTATCAACTTGAGGTAGGAAGCGGAGCTTTCGGAGCTGGCAGGCTTAACCTGAATGGGTCTCAGCCATTCCTGAGAATCCAGGATACCGACGCCGGCTTTGCCACAAACTGGCTTTTTCAGGCTTTCAATAACCGCCTGCGGCTTCTCAATAATGACGGTGCTACAGAGCCTCTCTCAATATTGACCAATGGCAACGTGGGCATCGGAACGACAGCACCCTTGAGTAATTTTCATGTATCAAGCGCTACTGGCACAACAGGAAATATCCTTCTGGATACTTATGGAGGAAACGGACAGGTAAGCATTAGGAGGGCTAACGGCACACCATCAAGTCCTACCGCAGTTCTAAGCGGTGAAGGCATTGGGGCTTTCGGGGCACGAGGTTATGGTGCTACAGGATTTAGCGGTGGCAATAGAGCGCGTATTCTTTTCTCAGCTGCTGAGAACTGGACTGACACAGCTCAGGGAACATTCTTGGATCTACAGACCACACCTACCGGGAGCACTACTATTACCAGCCGATTGCGGATTACTGCAGATGGCAACGTGGGTATTGGCACTAATACCCCATCCTCCTTCAAACTCGAAATAGCAGGCAACATCGGGCCTGAGGCGGATAATACTCGCAACCTGGGATCGGCTATCAGACGCTGGGCGAATATTTATGCGACCAACATAACTGGCGCAGTTACTCCCACAGGATTTACTCCAGGAAGTGTCGTCTTCGCGGGTACGGGTGGTCCACTTAACACAAAATAACGCGAATTTCTTCTGGGATGATTCAAATGCCAGATTGGGGATAGGGACAACTGCGCCTAGTACGCAGTTAAATATTGTAGCTAATGGATCATCTGCTCAAGCTCATATTGATACTTATGGAAATAGTAATGCTACTGTACTTTCTTTAAGGCGTGCCAAAGGGTCTTTCACTACGCCTACTGCTGTTATTTCCGCAGATTTGCTTGGAAGATTAAGTTTCCGCGGTTATGATGGCAGCGCATTCTCCAATAACAGAGTAAGCATAGATGGTTCAGCTGCCGAAGCATGGACAACGGGCGCCAATGGTACTTACTTGAGCTTTCTTACTACCTCACTGGGAACAACCACAACTTCTGAAAGAATGCGCATCGATGCCACCGGCAATGTGGGGATCGGGACGACAGCGCCTGGATACAGCCTGGAAGTATTACGGGATGGGAGCACTGCGAATTTAGGTTTGACCAATTATGGTTCGGTGACTCCCGCCATAAACGGGCGCCGCGCAAGAGGAAGTGTCGCTTCTCCTTTGGCTCTGGCAGTAGATAATGGCATACTCAGCCTGAATGGTGGCGGATATGATGGAACAAGCTTCACTGATATTGGTGCTCGCATTTTATTTTCTGCTGCAGAAGCATGGACCGTAAGTACCCATGGAACATATATGCGGTTTGATACAACACCAATTGGGAGCACAACCGTAGCTGAGCGTATGCGGATAGACGCAGCCGGCAACGTGGGAATCGGCACCGTGACCCCAACGTCCTTCAAACTTGAAGTTGCTGGCAATGTAGGACCTGAGGCGGATAATACCCGGGACTTGGGAAGCGCATCGCGACGATGGGCCAACATATATGCTACCAATTTTGTCGGAGCCATTACCCCAACAGGATTTACCCCAGGTTCAGTAGTCTTTGCCGGCCCGGGAAGAAGCCTTTCTCAGGATAATCCCAACTTCTTCTGGGATGATACAAATAACAGGTTGGGTATAGGGACCACTGCGCCTGCGGGAATTTTGGATCTCACGGGTTCAGCGGGAGTGACCCAAAATCTGACCAGAAGCTCCGCAGATACTAGTGCGGCAAATATCCGATTCAGAAAAGACCGTGTCGCCGCCATTGTGCAAAACGGTGATGAATTGGGATACCTCGATTTTAGTGGATATGACGGCGGGACATATAGGAGAGGTGCTTATATTGCGTCATTTGTAGATGGTGTTCCCGGCGCATCTGATATGCCGGGGAACTTGGCTTTTGCCACCACTCCAGATGGTGCTGTAGCTTCGATAGAGCGTATGAGAATAACCAATGCCGGCAACGTAGGGATCGGGCACCACCGCGCCTGCGGCACTTCTTGAAGTTGCTTCAAGTACAAATCCCAGCCTTACCGGTACAGCCTGGACACAGCTCCTCAATGATACGCGCAGCGCTACTATCGGGGTAGGTGGAAGTTTGCTCTTCAAGGGGTATAAAACAGCACAGACAAATTCGGCTGTATTTGCCGGTATATGGGGACAAAAAGAAAATTCTACATCAGGTAACGAAGCTGGAACACTCCTCTTTTACACCAATCCTAATACAGGCGTTTTGACTGAAAGAATGAGAATTGATTCAAACGGTAACGTGGGCATCGGTACCGCCACCCCATCCTCCTTCAAACTCGAAATAGCAGGCAACATCGGGCCTGATGGAGATTTGACTCGTGATCTTGGATCAGCTTCAAAGAGATGGAACAATTTGTATGTTGGCACAGTTGTCGGAGGAGCAACATCATCTGGAAATATCAATCCGTCAGCTGATAACACATATGACCTGGGTACTACATCTCTCCGCTGGAGAAAAGTTGAGGTAGGACCTGGCTCACTTGAACTTACTTCCACAACCGGAACCAGTGGTGCAGGAGCAAATTACACTCTGGGTAAGCTTGAGTTTGCCACCAACAACCTCAAGCTTTCAACCAGTGCGGTCGGATCTGGTAACACCGGTACACTCCAGCTGACAACAGGCGCAAATGTAGGGCTGAACATTGATACATCAGGCAACGTGGGCATTGGGACGACTTCTCCCAATCTTGGAGGAATTGCGGGCACGGCATTGACCATCTTGGGAAGCAGTACAAATCGTGGAACGTTAGAGTTAGGCAGCACCACTGCTACAACAGGGCCTGTAGGTGATATTACCGGATTTAGTGGTTCTACGGCTACACAAAAAATTCAATTCGCAGGAGATGGAGTAAATACCGATGCCGGGTATATTAAGTTTTTCACCAAAGCAACAAGTACGGCCATAGCTGAAAGAATGAGAATAGACACAAATGGCAACGTGGGTATTGGGACTACAAATCCTACTTATCAACTTCAGGCTACAAGTCAGGCTCGAATTGGCTCTGTGACCATCGGAGCATTGGATGCAACAAATAACAGTCTCCTTGTACACGCAGACGGCGCAGGAGTAGGGATTATAAGAAATATAAAAATAAACGGAAGCCTTACCCTCTCAGGAGATAACGTAGACAACGGAGGATTGATAGTCCTATATGGACGGGCGGACACAGGCGGATCTGGTTTTAGCATGGCCGGAGGACAAGTAAATTCAGACATTGCCACCAGAAACTCAACTATTACAGGCGTTCACGCATACGCTAGCGCGGTTACCAATGTAAATGGCGGTAACATTATATTCAATGGGGGTGCCAAGACATCGGGTAGTGGTGGGACAGATGGGAATGTTATTTTGGCTAACACCCGTGGCAACGTGGGCATCGGCACCACAGCGCCTGATGTCTATTCTCTTGGTCTCACAAAACAAGTAACTATCTCAACCAACGGCGCGAGCGTCTCCTCAGCATCTATTGCAATTGCGGGAGGAACTACCGGATCGGCACGTATTGATCTGGGTAATGAAAGTATTCTCAGAAGCGCTATACAAGGCATAAATGGATCCCATTTAACGCTTAGCACTAATGCTGCCAATTCAGGCACTACTCTGACAGAAAGATTGCGGATCCAATCAGACGGCAACGTGGGTATTGGGACAACTGCGCCTAGTACAAAATTTGAAGTCGCAGGATACACTACCATCAGTGGGTCTGCATCTCATCTTGGATTTAATAACCCCACAACTCAACAAATATTTGGTCCTTATGGTTCAACTGCTGCTGGGGGATATAGCTTTAATAACGATGCGGATACTGGATTCTCCAGATTTGCCGCGGATACCGTAGGGATAGTGACAGGAGGGTCAGAAAGACTCCGCGTTGACTCCACCGGCAACGTGGGGATCGGCACCTCTGCCCCTGGAAAAACCTTGGAAGTCGCAGGTAACAATACCACCAGCGCTTACACACCTCTCCGGTTAAGGAATACAAATGGAACAATAGGTGTGACCTGGGACTTTAACTTGGGTACCGACAAAGGACTAAATCTAAGTTCTAGTTCTGGAAATTCTTCTTTCTCGATTTCTCCGTCATCTGCAGCACTGAATGCTTTTTATATAAATAACGCTGGAAACGTGGGGATTGGGACAACAGGGCCGAATAATAATTTACATATAATCGGAGCAAGCAATACAAATTCTGGGATATTTGTAGAAGATGTCGCGGGGAGTAGGATATTAATATCTGGCTCACGGAGCACCACGGGCGTACCTTATATAGGAACTTTTTCTTCAAGTACTCCACTTACACTTGGAACAAACGGAAACGAAACAATGCGTTTAACCACCGCTGGAAACGTGGGGATCGGGACGACTGCGCCAACCTTTAATCTGGATATCCAGAATGCAACCGGTACGACTCTACTTCGTGCCAAGAACACGGGAAGCAGCAATGCCGGTATCATCCTAGCATCTGACAATAACGGAGGATATATTACCAATAATGCCAGTCTTCTGACCAGTGAGGCAATCTACTTCCAGAACTCCACAAACTTAATGCGGCTGTATGCTGCAGGAGCTGAAAAAGCAAGACTGAGCAGTACTGGACTACAACTCTTTGGTACTGGCTCCGTTCTGGTAGTTGATGGTACCGGTAATAGCTCATTTGCTGGCAACGTGGGGATTGGGACGACCGCGCCGGGATCAAAATTTGAAATAAGCGGTAGTAACTCAGACCCATCAGGCGCATTGAGTAATGTAGGGGTAGTTCGGATAGGTACAGCCGCTACCAATGGTCTGGATATTGGCGCGAGTAGTTCGAGTCCATTTGGGGTCTGGCTTCCAGTCCAAAACAACCAGCATTAATGCGAGCGCAGTATATCCTCTACTCCTAAACCCAGTCGGCGGCAACGTGGGCATCGGGACTACGAATCCTGGTACAACACTTGATATTGTCGGAACATTGAGAGTCTCAAGTTCTATAGTACAAGGTGGAGCGGCAAATAATGGTATTGGAGAAGCCCAAATATCAGGCGTTCAACTCGCGCTATCTACAGCAGGTGCTGCGAGAAATGCACTCGCTCTCCGTGGATCCGCTTCTCAAACTGCGGATCTTCAGCAATGGCAGGACAGTGCGGGTGATATCGCGGCAAGCATGGGGCCAATCGCTGCCGGCAATCAGCGCCAACAATTTTTACTCTATAACACCCTTGAAACAACGCCTACCAATTATGAACGATTAGGTCTCTATGCTGACTCAACGAACAATATATTCAGAATTGATGCACAAAATGGAGGAACGGGAACCCTTCGTAATTTAACCCTTCAAACAACCGGCGGCAATGTGGGGATTGGGACCACTGCGCCAACCTATAAATTATCTACCCTCAACTCTATTTCAACTGCCGGATCTGCTGTCTCTGCCATTACCAACACAAATACTACAGACAGTGCCAACACTGTAACTTTGAGGCTGAATACAGGTGCTACCTCCACCACAACTAATGCTCGTTTCATGACCTTCTATGCAGGCTGTACAACCGAAAACTGTGCAGGGACAGCGGTTGGAAATCTTCAGCTTAACAACAATGCGGTACAACTAAATTCAGGAACCGCTGATTTTGCCGAGCGCTTCCCAGTAAGTGAATCAACAGAACCAGGAGACATCATAGGTATTGGTACCGCTGGTAACAGAAAAGCCCAAGCAGGAGATAGTTTGCTGGGAGTTGTCTCAGATACTGCCATAGTTGTAGGAAATTCTCCGGAAGGCGTTGATAAGTCAACTAATCCTGTTGTCGGCCTTGTCGGTCAGGTCAAGACCAAAGTCTCAACAGTAAATGGTGAAATCAAAGCCGGTGATTTAATTACAGCAAGCGGCACACCGGGAGTTGGTATGAAAGCAACCCGCCCGGGAGCTATTATCGGTAAAGCGCTTGAATCATTCTCAAATGATGGAATCGGAAAAATACTAATCTACGTCAACTCCTCCTACGCTGATCCGCAAGGAGCTCTCGCTAATCTTTTCCTTGATGAAGGCGGAAACTTAGTTCTTCCAGCCAACACCAAAAGCGCAAACGCTGATCTGGGCCTGCCTCTTATTGCTTCTCCCGCAAATAATAATCCTGCCTCCCCCATCCTAAGTAAAACCGAAGGGTTTAATCCGGAGGAGTTTAATCAAAGAATTGCAACCAGTTCAGCGCACTTAGATGTCAGCAGTCAGTTGTCAGAAATCAGCAGCCAAACAGATAACCTTAATTCTAAAGTGGCTTCCGTAGAAGCTGAGCTTAAACTTTTAACTTTAAACTTTGGACTTTTAGCTAATCCTGCCTCCAGCTCTGCTCAATTAGGCTTAGACCCTGGCAACGCTACTTTCTCAGGAGATCTAAGTGTAGGAGGACGTACAACGCTTTCAGACGTTGGAATCACAGGAAAGATGAATATTGGCCTACTTGCAATTGAGGGACTATCAGAGAACGGTTTCGCGACCATTAACACCACTTCTGGTCCTTTGAAAATCCAATCAGATGGACTCAACGGCATAGATATTCTTGATGGAAAGATTGTGATCGAACCCTCAGGCAACATGAAAGTTAATGGCGAGATTACTGTTAAGAAGGTAAATGTTGATACTGCTGAGGTAGCTTCAGCCTCGCTTGGTACAGCTATTCTTCCAACCGGCGAAAACCAAGTTGTAATTAATTCAACAGCTATAACTGATAAATCCAAAGTGTTTGTCACCTCAGAAACAGATATAGACTTACCGCTTAACGTAGTAAGTAAAACTGATAAAAAATCCTTTACTGTAAAAATCAAGAACTCCCAGCAGGAAGATGTTAAGTTCAATTGGTGGATCGTTAATTAATTTTCAATTTTTAATTTAAAATTTGAAATGAATAATTAATGTTTTAAATTTAAATTTTTAAACTTTTGGAGTTGATTGAAAATTGAAAACTTCAAATTGAAAATTGTCTGATTTCACTCCACTGCATCGGCTACCACCTGCCAATATCTTGCTTCCTGGAAAACAATCTTGCCGGTCTTACTATCGCTAAACTTAAGCGGTCCTATTTCGTAAAACTCCGGCCAAACCTGGGGGAAATGCAGATTATAGCTCAATTTATAAGTATCCCCTTTCTTCAAATCAACATTCCATTTGATAATTTGGTTATTATGCTTATAGTTTCTGAAAACTATTCCTCTGTCTGAAATCATTGAAGCTGTTATACCTTTGGGCAAATTTTCCATAATTTGTCCTTTAAAATCTCTATTTGCATTTATAGTAATTGCTACAGGATAGGTTGAGAGCGGATAAACCCTTGTCGGATACGATGATCTTTCTACGCCAAAAACTGAATTATCCGCGACTATCAACTTCTCATCAAACTGCTTTTCGCCATCATAGGTCACGGCTTTTACATGGAGTTTGTAAACCCCTGCTTTTTCAAAAGACAATGCGTCCGCTATGTAATCAGGCATATTGGTCACGCTTCTTATTGAACATTCCCCGCTTCGCCTTACTCTACCATTTTCCGATGACAATACACCGGTTCTGACGCCTGCCGGATTAAATATTTCAAGTGATATGTCTGCATTACAAATTGTGTTGCCTGCATGATCTATAATTCCAAAGCCTAAGCTTACATCCGATCCTACGTTATTAGGGCTCCTGGGACTATTCATGGCGAGTGCGCCCCATTTAAAATCCTGCTGTGTCCCGCTCTGCTGGGGTTCTGTTCTGTCCAAGCTAGAATTCGGTTTACCGGCAGCTGTTTTTTTACCGTCTTGTTTTTGCGGAGGCTGCTGATTAGTATTTATATTTGTTAAATTAGGTAAGGGTAGTTTTGAGGGATTATTAATTACAAACAAAATAGAAAATAGCCCAAAGAGTATAATCGTACAGAGCACCGCGAATTGCCGCGCGTTAGCAAACTGCCTCCTCCGACTGATAACAGGACCGACCGATAATGAGTAAGCTAAACGGGCTTCGTAACTATTAAGCTCCATTCGTTTTAACATGTAATACAGGCCTGATCTACTTATGGTTTGACCCTTGCTTCTTACTATTATAGTAATTTGGGCTAGAGAAAATTGAGGGTTTTGCGCAACAATTTCCAATACCGTATTTTTAAGTTCCGGCACAAAGCGCCAATGCTTATCTCCCTTGGGACGATTACTTTCCAGTGCAACTTCCTTTCTTTTTGAATGCTGATATTGACTTATCCAACGGTAGAAAATAGTTCTCGATACACCGACTTCTCTTGTCAGCTTAGTTATGGATTCACCTTTTTCATGTCTGGATATAAGCTCGATTTTTTGTGCTCCGGAAAAAAATTCATAACTTTTTTTTACCTTTCTCTTTAAACTTTTAATACCTGCGCTGGCAGTTCTTTCTTTGTAATCCTTAAGTACATTCCATGCCCCTCCCACGCTGACATGCGCACGTTTTGCAACTTTTCTTATGGAAAAATCCGGATTATTTAGCCATAAATTTATTATCTCCCGCTCTTTTTTTCTATCAAGTTTTCTCCAATGCGATTTTCCTTTGGGATACTTTTCGGAAAGAGCATCAGCTGGATTATTTTTTCTAGTATGCTTATATTCTTTTAACCAATGATAGAAAATAGTCCGTGAAATGCCGTACTCTTTACATATTTTGCTGACACTTTCACCTCTTAATGAGCGGGACAGGAGCTCCATTTTGATTTCCGGAGATAATCTTTTGTAGTTTTTTGAAGTGTTCATGATTGAAAAAATGTTAACAATAATGTGAACACACAGTCAATTAGAAATTACTACATCAAAGCATAGCCCCATAAGAATTATCTAGCTTCAATTAAATTATTTCATTGTTTACTACAAGACTTTAAAAATATCGTGAAAAACATTAACTATAATTTGCTTATTTACTATATTCACGTCTGTGAAATCATACTTTCCATACTATTTGGTAAATTAATACTAATAATTCTATTAATTACAAGACAAATTTTGAATATTAAAACTTTATAACTAAATTTAAGTAGAATCCTAAAAAAGATAATTATTTATACCCCTGGAGAAATATATTTAGTCATGACAATTGGTATCCAAACTTTTGCTAAGTTAAATGATCCAAACTAAAGTAAACTGGATCAATTTTACTTAAACAGACGCTTGCATGGCTAATATTAAAAACTTATATAATTAATTTTGAGAATATTTAAAAGTTTACAAAATATTCAAAAACAAATACTAGAATTTAAATCTTAAGATAAATAGTAGCTTTAATGAGCCTAAGATATTTAGTAACAGTCATGAAAATGGCTGTTCACGAATGATCGGATGTTTTTGAAGACGATAAGTTGCAGATTAGCCTATTATAACAATCATTTCATATCTTAGCACCCAAATTATATTTCTGCTAAAAAATTTACCTTATACTTGATCTTATCTCATTTTACGCACCCGGTCGTATAAAGCGTTTTAAGGCTCTTGAAATTTAACTAAGCATCAAACCTTCATTGATCATTTTGATCTAACATGCAGATTATTACAAACCGATGTTACTCTAAAAGTCAGTTTTTGTTCAAGGAAATCTATTTTAATAATTTGAGAATATCTCCGACCAGTAAATTCAATAAATTGCCTAGCAAGATATAAATACAGTTTTAATTAAGAATAGCGTAAAGCTCTACCGTATTTTTAGCGTATCTAGCTAAATCAAATTTTGAAGCTAAGTCTTTTTATAAATCAGCTTTAAAGTCTCATAGTTTGATTAATTTTACTACTATGAGTTTACTAAAAAAATATTAGCTAGTCAACCAGTTGCAAACTATAATCAACAACATTAATATAAGAAATTGATACTAAGACTGATTTGTAAGTCCAAAGTGAATTATAAAAAACCTAGCACTACAACTTATCAATTGACAACAATAAAATTAACATGCTCAAAATACATTTTCTTCAATTTTAGCTATTGTCCTATTAATAAAATTCTACCCAAGTCTCATATTATTGATATACAACATTATCGTAGAGAGATTTATCTTGTCAGAGATTTAGTTAGTCATTTTTGGCTATTTTGTTTACCAAATAACCAAAATTAGGGAGCAAAAATAAAATCTAAATTGTAATAATATCCTATATATCAGAAAATTATATGAAAATATCCATTTCACAGCCTTATTTAATTTTCGTTTAATTTTTCACAGATTTTTTGATGTTTTCACGATATTTTTTATATATGTCTTAATAGTTCATTTAATATCAATATTGCTTATTTTTACCTATTGACAAGATGGTGAAAACTTTTCTATTCTAGATATACTATTATTAATATATAGTTAATAATCGGTATAATTCGTATAATCTCGAGGCTGTGTAGATATGGATATCATAAATCAATTTAAAAAAACATTATTAGAAAATGGAGACTCGGCCCGTCTCGCCGAAGATGGCGAATCGAGGCGGGCAAGCAAGGTTACTGTTAAGAACTATATTGCTGATGTTAAGAGATTTGTATTCTGGTTTGAAAATAATTATAAACGGTCATTTCCTCCTCCTGCACTAACTCTGGAACTGGTTGAGACATATCTTACACCTCTTAGAGCAGCATCTCCCAGATCAGCAAAGCGCTATCAGTCCTCTTTAAGAAAGTTCTTCGGGTATCTAACTGCTGAAGGCAAGCTTTCATACAACCCTCTTGAGAACAGCAAAGTGAAGCAACTTAAAACCGACCCATTGTATCTAAAAGAGTTCGGTAACTATCTTTACTCCTCCAACGCAAGCCCTGTGACCATCAAAAATTATATTCTTGACGTACGCCAATTTCTTAACTGGGCTAGCGAAGTGACAGAAGATAGTTATAAAAAGGTACAGCCAGAAGAGGGTTCGCCATCACTATTCGACAATTCACTTACCCCCGCAAAACAGCTTCAATTTAGCAATCAGGCCTATCCGTTTGCCAATATTGATACCTTTATACTTGATGAATATAAGAACCGCCTTGTCAATGAAACCCGGCTTTCCCCTCTGTCGGTCAACAGAAAGCTCTCCTCGCTTAGAAAATACATCTCGTGGGCAAGTGCTAAAGGAATTCTTAAAAATGGGGCGAATGTAGGTTCCAGCATTTTAAACTCCGCAGATGAAAACCTGGCTAGTGCGCCTGATGCTGTTCAGGTCGGCTTGGATCCGAATGTCTTAAAAGAAATTCAAACCATTCCGGCAAAGCCGGAATCACCTCTTGAAGCTGAGTACTCAAGATTCGGTCCATTGAGACTGTTTCAGAAAAGTAAACGGGCCGTCAATTTTATGCTTGATAGCCTGATAATATTATCCATTTTAAAAACAATTGAGGCCACAAAGTATAATCTTTGGAAAGCAACCGGTAAAGAAATCTTTACTCCGCTTCCAAGCGTTATAAAGTCACTGGGTCATGCTGTTAATACAACTTCCGCTGGGATTTCCGGAATAGACCCGATTAAATCAACTTCCCTCACTGCGATAGATAAATTTGTAACCGCTTCAAACGCAGCATGGGGCAAGGGTAAAATTCGCTCAATTCCCAAATCTATATATGCGCCTTTTAGGATCTCGACAGATGCTCTACCGTTTTGGAGGAAGATATTGTTTAATGTTAAATATAGACGACCTAAATGGTACAAAAAGTATCATTCATATTCATTTGTACACTATGTGCACTTTGCAATTGTTTTGATCTTTGCAACTTTTGCCGGATTTAGCATCTATCAAAGATTCGCAAGTCCTGCGCCTATTAAAAATGTTCTTGCCAGTAAAGTAGTATCACCCGGCAGACTTCTTTCCTTTCAGGGACGTTTGAATGACTCACAGGACTCTCCTATAACCCGCGAAAGTATTATTAAGTTTGCAATATATAATAGCCAAACAGCCTCAGGCTCCGCACTTCTTTGGCAGGAGATTCAAACTATTCAACCGGATGGCACAGGCGCCTTCTCAACTACCCTTGGTAAGGTAAATAAAATTGAGCAAGATATATTTAATGATAATCCCAATCTGTATCTGGGGATTAGCGTAGGATCAGATGCGGAACTTATCCCGCGTCAAGAGCTTGCAAATGTGGGTTTAACCAAAAATGCAGAAGAACTACAGGGCTTAAAACCTATTACGGTAAATAATGCGGGTGCAAGTAATGTTATCCTTGCACTTGATTCTTCGGGAAATCTGACTATAGGGGGGTCTGCGACCCCAATATTTCAAGCAACCGGCGGTGAATTTAAGTTATCCGGCCAGCAGCTCACTCTTGCTACAAATCAAGGCTCAAATACCAATATTGTGATTAATCCTGACGGTGCGGGAATTATTGATATTCAAAGACCACTGCAAAATACATCAAACAATAACAATCTACAATCAGCCTTGGGAAGCCGTGGAAGTGGATGATAACCTTGCTATCCTTGCTAGCACAAGTGATCAATCGGCTCTTGTAATCAACCAAAACTCCACAGGTGATTTAATTAGCGCAACTACTGGGCAAACTGCTAAATTCACTGTGAGTAACAGTGGCTCAGGCATCTTTGCCGGAGACCTTAGTATTCTCGGGAATAACTTATCAACCGTGACGGGCACATTCAACCTTGCCAATACAAATACCACCACTCTTAACATAGGAGGTGCCGCAACTAATATTTCTATCGGTGCCGCAACCGGTACTACAACTGTCAATAATAATCTGAAGGTCAATGGTCTTCTGAACCTACCAAGCATAGCAGTTGGTTCAGTACCATTTATTAATACCAGCAATCAATTGGCTCAGGACACTGCAAACTTCTTCTGGGACCAGGGCAATAAACGCCTTGGCCTTGGGACTTCAACTCCAAGTTATAGATTGTCAGTTACTGATAACGTTTCTCAGGCTGGAAGAGCAACTGCAGCTATCACAAATATCAATGCAACAGACAGTATAAATTCTGTTGCTTTAAGATTAAATATTGGAGCTCCAGCAGCAAGCACCCAGTCACGGTTTGCAACTTTTTATGCTAATTGTAGTAGCGAGGATTGTGCGGGAACCGCTAAGGGGAATATAGCAGTTACTACGACCGGAGTGGCCTACAATACAGGTAGTGCTGACTTTGCGGAATACTTCAGCGCTGATGATAACACAATTAATCAAGGCGATATTGTTGGCCTTGATTCGAACGGAAAAGTCGTTAAAGCAACATCAAATACTCCTCTTGTTGGCGTTCTATCAACAACGGCCGGTTTTGTTGGGAATGATACAAGTGATCGTGACTCCAATGCAAATAAAGTGCTTGTTGGCCTTATGGGGCAATTGCCGGTTAAAGTTTCAAATGAAAATGGGATAATAAAAGCCGGCGACCCGCTAACAGTATCATCGATCCCGGGGGTTGCCAGCAAAGCAGTGGGTGCAGGGCAAATTGTAGGCCGAGCTCTTGAAACCTTTGATCCTCTAGTTAATACATCCAATAAAATCAAAATAGCTCTTAATGTATCTTGGTACGATCCAAGAGCCATACTAATGAATGATGGAAGCCTGGCTACCGCATTTGAGACTAATAAGTCAAAGCCCTCGGAACTTAGCTTTGGGGATTACGAAAAGTACATGATATCAATCCGGGATTTTGTTAACACTCTAAACACCGGAGTACTTGAGGTTGCTAATATATCCACCAATTCCCTATCTATTGCAACTGAGGATATAACAATTGGAGGACAAACGCTTCGGAACTACATAGCATCCATTGTTAATGAGATACTGGACAAAAGACTTGCTGAAGAAAAACCAAAGAATATTGTTGTTTTAAGTCCATTGGCTCAAGCTCCAAGTTCTGCAACTGTAAGTGCAGATATGCAAACCGCGAATCCTCCAGCAGCTACTGCTGCTGCTTCACTAACTCCTACCCCCACTAACCCAATTCCTAGTCCAACTGCCACTCAATCTGCTACTTACGTAACCAATATATATAACAATGTATCATCAACTAGCGCTGGGTTGGCATCAACCAGCGCTTCTCTAAGCCCGACACCGGAATTATCTATCTCCCCTACGCCTTCACCTGAAATTACAGCAAGTCCCTCAGCACAACCAACACCTATTGCTACAGAGTCTGCACAAATCCAGAACACTCAGACAACTCAGCAAAACAGTAAATCTGAAATTCAGGACATCAGAGAGTCTGAAATTACTGATACACTGAGTATTCCGAGTTTTCCGAACCTTCAAACTAATCATGCTAATATCGCAACTTTCTCCGCCGAACTCTCTTATATTCCCAATCTCAAATCAGACTATGCGACTTTTAATCATGGATTAATCGCTCTTGGCCCAACCAGCCTTGCTGAAACATCAATTAGTACTCAGCTCTCGATTGGACAAAGTATGGTAATTACCGAAAATTCAATAAACACTCTTGGAACAGATCTTAATCTTCAACCTCTAAAGCAAGGAAATCTTTTGATAATGGGAGGACTTGTGGCAGTAGACACACAGGGCAATTTGAGTGTCACCGGAAACGCGGCTTTTGCTAAAGATGTTACGGTAAAAGGCAAACTTGCAGCAGGCATTATCGTACCTGTTCCCGATCAGGATCTGATCTTTCAGCTTGGAGAAAATACACCAGGCAATAAGATAGAAGTCAAAAATGCTTCAGGCAGCGGAGTATTGAGTATAAATAAGTTTGGCGACATTATCTCTTCAGGAAGCGCGCAATTTTCAAATTTCAAAATCGTGAGAGGAGCCCAAGCAGACACTTCATTCACAGAGACAGTTGCGAAAGGCTCTGCCGGAACGGCCGTGATCACAGCCAATGAAACCGAACGAACAATAGTCACACCTTTTGTTACAAAAGATTCATTAATATATATAACTCCTGTTTCATCAACTAGCGGGACAACTCCATATATCGCAAGACAAATAGAAGAAAGCTCCGAAACCGCAAGTAAAGGCTCTTTCACTATCCAAATCTCAAGTCCAGTCTCAAGTGACATTAAATTGAATTGGTGGATTATAAACTAATTTTCAATTTTAAATTATCAATTTTCATTGAATATTCAGTGACCTAATTTTCAAACATTGAGGCATTGATATTTGATTGAAAATTAAAAATTGTAAATTGAAAATTATCTTGGCGCTAGTAGTCCTTCAAAGAAATGAATTTAATTCCCGAAGTCAATAAATTCCTATCTATATTTTCTGTCACCATGAAGGCATCTTTTTGCTCACTCAGCGCCAAAAAAACGCTCTCATAATAGCTAATTCCGTAGGCCGAGGCTATAGCATGCGCCTCTTTGGAAAGCATTTCCGATTGCGGGATAAATTGAATAGGCAAATCAGAAAGCACTGCAAGGGGAATTTTTGACTCTAACTGAGAAAGTTTCTTATTCATTATTAATACATTACCAATCTCGTATTTTGCAAGTTCAGGAGCAAATAAGCCTACCTTACCTTTAATAGCATCTTTTAAGATATTGTCTGCCTGCTCAATATGATCCTCTTTATTTTTGTTGAGCCATTTTACAATTACTGATGAATCAAGTACAAGTTTTTTCATATAAAATAATTTTTAATATTTAATATTCCTATCCCTGGTTATAAATTCAGAAGCACTGGTTGTTGGCTTTCCTTTAATATCTCTTGATTTTTTAATAAGTTCAAACAATTTCTCCCATTCTGCTTCTTTAGCTGCTTGATGAGGAGTAATTATTATCTCGTCAGGTTTTTCGATTGTTATTGAAACAACAGATGAAGTCCCTGTCCATCTGGTCAACTTTCGAATAGATTCAGGCAGTGTCAATTGTCCTCTTTCACGAATTATTCCTACTGTCGTCATACTAATCAGATTATCAGAAAATCAGAATTATGTCAATATCTTGATATAGTATTTTTGCTGTCTTGACAATATATATTTTGGTTTGATAACGTGGAAATATACCAACTAATAACTCATAACAAATAACGATAACAACATGTGTTATAAGTAATCAGTCATAAGTTATTAGTCGGAAAAATCATGAATACAGCCAAAAGAGAAATAACAGCATACCTCGAAAACATAAGTCTATTTGTAATAGGCGCTTTCCTCGTCCTCCTGCCTATTCTTTTTCTAACAAATACTACTGATGCTTTTGTATTCCCCAAACAAATTGCTTTAAGTATTGCTATTGGCTTATTCAGTCTTTTCTTCGCTGTCAAAACAGTAAGCGAAGGAAAATTAAAATTCAGAACTTCTTCTTTTGATGCGCCTGTTGCACTATTTATAGTTGTCGCATTTCTCTCAGCTATTCTCAGCCGTAACCGTTATGACTCCTTGATTGCTTTTGTCCCCCTTTTCTTTACAGGTATTTTGTACTTTGCAATTGTTAACCTCGTAAAACGTGAAAAACAGTTACTTTTTGTTCTCTCCAGCCTTATCTTGGGGGCTGTTTTGTCTTCAGTTGTCAGTATCTTTTCATTTTTAAAAGTATATCCCCTGCCCTTTCCAAACACCCAAGTTCAACAATTTACAACTTTGGGTTCACCGCTTGATCAGGCCCTCTATCTTGCCCTAGTCCTTCCTATAACAGGATATTTTATCTATGCATTTTCTTCCTCAATCAGATCAGGAAAAGAGTCTGCTCACACTCCATTTGCCAAACACGAAAAAAGGAATTCAACTCCTGTAATCGGCTTTAGCATAGCTTTTCTGATAATTGCCCTGTCATTGGGAATAACTATATATATGCTTACCACTTCACAAAAACCTCTTATCCTTCCTTTTGAAACTGGAATTCAGACTGGCTTCGCAGCTATTTCACAAGATACGGGATCAGTCATAAAAAGCATCTTCCTGGGATCTGGTTTTGGCACATACTTGTCAGACTTTACCAGATTCAAACCAGCTGCTTACAATGCCAATCCAAATCTGTGGTCCTTTATATTCTTCCGTTCATCAAGCTTTGTGCTTGAGCTTTTAGCAACCACCGGATTACTTGGACTTGGTTCGTTTCTTTTCCTGGTCTTCAAGATCGTAAAGGCTCGCAACGCATTCCTACCACTTATTGTTGCTGTGATTGCCGCATTCCTCCTTCCCTTCTCTTTTACCCTTGTGGCTCTTTTCTTTGTTCTTCTGGCAATTTTTGCAGTCGTACTGATTCACGGTAATCCTGAAAAGTTTGCGGAAAGCGAATTCTACCTTGTGACCTTAAAACATGGACTCTTCGCCTTCAGACCAGAGGGAGAAAACATCAGATTAAACGACTCAGAAAAGAAATTCAGCTTGATACTGCCTATTCTTTTCTTTATTGTAACTCTAATAATTGTTGGTTATCCACTATTCCTGACAGGAAGCTTTCTGATTTCTGATCTTACTTTTCAGAGATCGTTGGTGGCTGCATCCAAAAATAACGGACTTGAAACATACAATCTTCAGAATGCTGCGATTCAGCAATTCCCATACCGTGATATATACTATAGAAGCTTCTCGCAAACCAACATTGCGCTTGCGAACTCTTTGGCCAGCAATCAGCGCGAAAGCAAGGCAAGTCCTTCCGCACAACTTCAGCAAAATATCACAACTCTTATCCAACAATCAATTAATGGAGGCAGAACAGCAGTCGCTATATCTCCTATGACCGCATTTAACTGGAACAATTTATCATCAATCTATCGGAGTCTGATCGGCTTTGGGGAAAATGCAGACCGCTTTACACTTGTTACGGCACAGCAGGCAATCGCACTGGACCCAAACAACCCTCAGCAATATCTTGATCTTGGAGGCGTATACTTCCAATTAGGGCAATATGATGAAGCCATAAGACAATTTCAATTCGCAATCAACTTAAAGCAGGACTATGCAAATGCCTACTATAACTTGGGTCATGCTCTTGAGGCTAAGAAAGACTATAAGAACGCGGTCGCAGCCTACCAAGTAGTCCAAAACATTGTAGCTAAGGACAAAACCAATGCTGACAAAATCAAAGCTGAGATAGAGGCACTCCAGAAAAAAATAGCCAGTGGTGATACCGAAACAGCAACAGATACTGCCACAGCAACTCCAAGCGCCGATCTAAATGTAAAAGATAAAGCTAGCACTACTCTTCCTGAGACTGATCCACAAGTTAAAATCCCAGGTCCTAGCGACAGCCCAACTCCAGCTCCTTCTAAAGCGGTCTCACCTACCCCATCCCTGTAATAAAGCTAAAATAAGCTAACTTTGCTTAACCGAAGGTTGAAATAATAATAGAGATTATAGTCTGCTTATGGATTGCTACAGTGATATTGCTCCTGCAATAAGTTACATTGATCCAGCTAAAAAACTTAGAGCTGATATAACTGATGATGGGAACGTGAATCAGTTTGACTACAATCTTTTCCTCAGGGAGTTGACCAATATAAGCGGAGAGTAACTGAAAAAGAATAGAGACATGATTTGCATCATATCTCTATATCAAAATATATACTAGTATATACTATTGTCTATTTTGTCTAAAACAGTCTCGACAAAGAACTGGTTTATCGCCTCTTGGTTCAAAAGGTACAGTGTCGTCTTTTCCACAGTTTGAACACTTTATTGGGAAAGATTGTCTTGGTCCTCGGTCACCACCGCCGCCTCCGCCTCCACCGTTGAAGTTTGCACGAGCTTTTGCCCGGCAATCTTTACAGCGAAGTGGTGCGTTGAAGCCTTTTTCCTGGTAAAATTCCTGTTCTTCGGCTGTCCAAGTAAACTCGGCGCCGCAGTCTTTACATTGAATTGTTTGGTTTGTAAATGCCACTTAAGATTCACCCCCTTTTTGTTTCATATTTTCTGTAATCCTAAGTGACTAAAGTGAAGAAATTTCTTGCAAGCCTTAGATTCTCTGGAATACTGATTGCTAACAGATTATGAGCATCAATAAATATTGATAATCAAAATCTATCTGCATTATACCACAGTATATTTGCCAATGTCCATTTGTCATTTGCCATTGATTTCCGATTTAACAATTTGGTAATTGAAAATAAAATATAAATGGAAAATGGAACCTGGAGAATGGAAAATAAAGCGCATCTACTGGCTTGGAAGTGCCGTAGGAGCAGTTGTGGCCTCAGGAGCAGCAGTTGGTGCCTCCCCAGTTGGTCCGCTTGGTGTTGGACTTGGGCCAATATTGATCGGCGCTACATTGATAATCTTATTTTTGGATGGGCTGTAAAGAATTGCCTTTTTTGACTGGGTATAAATAAGTACCTTATCGCCATTTACAGCTTTTGCGAAAAATGCCTGATTCTTGAGTTTGGCATTATCAGTGACAGTTGCAATTGTCGGGGTTTCGCTGGCAGGAAGATCAATTAGCTTCCCGACTTTATCAACAAGCTGTTTTATTTCAGTTTTGGATACTTCCTGAGGATTTTTGAAGTTTTTTAACTGCTCTTGTGACTGCCTATAAAGGAAAAAACTGTATGCAGATGCACCAATAGCAATAATCAATAAAATAATCACTATCCGCCCTCCTACACCCTTTAATTTGCCGGTCTTTTTATTGTTACCAACTGAGACTTCTTTGTCAACTATTTCTGTCATAATTTCAGATTTAGGAATACTTTCTTCAACCGGTTTAGAAAATGCGCTTTCTTTAACTCCTGCTTCGGACGCGTCTGACGTAGCTGGAGAATCTGTGAAAGTCTTCTCGGGGATTGATTTTTTTCCAAATTTTGCTGAGGGTGCTCGCTTTGCCATAAAATCTCTCCTATATTCAGGTTAGCTAATTAATAATCGAGTGTCAAGCTCTAGCAAGCTCAGCTATAACTTGTTTTTTATGCAAAGAACAAATACCGTGAGTATATTGCTGTCGTTTTTTTAAAGGTATACGAGCTTTTGATCCGCACCATGCGCAAACCCAGATAAGTTTTGTTAATTTATTTTGCATATTTGCTTTCATGTTTTTAATTTGGCTTTTGGCAAAATTAAATAACTACTTTGAATAGCAGCAAAACGTTATGTATATTTACTTTTATGCTCCGCCAAAGTTTCATACTTCTTACCTCCTTTCTCTTTAAGGTGTCGGGCTGGGCGATATTATCAACCCATCCCCCACTTGGATAGCAGTCCAGGAAAAATTCATATCGCTATCCGCATTCTTGTTAAGAACAATTGAAAAGCCTTTGCTGCTGCGCTTAGTCAGAATGAATTGAATATTTTTAGAAAAGAGATCTTTATCAAGTTTTTCCTCGCAAGCGCTTATTCCGGCAGATGCATTACAATCTCCATTACTTACCTGCTGATCAAACTCAGATTGATTTAACTTAACTCCGATAAGACTTGCATTGATAACCGGATCAAACTGATATTCTTTACCAAACAGAACATCAACATGATCTCTATCCTTTTTGACAACTACATATCCGGCTGTATCCTTATTAAAAGTAGTAGTTCCTTCTATAACAACGTCTTTATGGAAAGTAGCATTGTCTAGGAATTCGGCAAGCTTGGTAACTATCAAATTCTTGGTCATTACAGTATCAATAACATTTAGAATTCCCTCAACCAAACCATTACCTTTGACACGAAGGTCAGCTGACACAGTCGCTGATCCATCAACCCTCAATCCTTCTAATACCATAAGCCCGGACGAGGAAGAAGTCGGGCTAGTACTTGATCCCAAGACAGATAGATTGGCAGAGTTTGATGCGTTAAGGTAAGGATCTGCTGCAAATATAATAAGACTTGCTTCAAGTGATGCAACTTTTGACTTAAGATCTGAAAACTGAGAGCTAATATCAGTTAACTTGCTATCTAATCCATCAACTTTTCCCGATACAGACACATGGGCTGAAGAACTGGAAACTTGTTGGCTAAAGCTAGCAGAATCAAATCCAACTAATCCGCTCAGGCCAGGTTGAGCAGAAGAGGTAGCTGAAGGAGTCGCATTTTCCAGCTTAGTTAAGCGTCTGACTATGTCTCCAAGTGTCCAGGCGAGATCCTTTTTGGGAGCCGCAGGGGGAGTACCACCAAGAGCCACAACTTCAGCAGCAGGATCAGTGTTTGGCAGAACTAAGTTTCCGCTAGCATCAAGCGTAAGATTAGCCAGGAGATTGTTGGGGTCATACCAGATTGGATGCACTAAGACTTTTATAGTACCTATCCCTGAACCATTATAAGCTTCAAGTGCCCGCCCGACTATCTCACCGGCTTGAGTAGTTTTTGCACCAACTCCGGGGATATCTGAAAGACTAATTGGGTCACCGGGTTGGATCGAGCCATTCTGAGTAGATACTTTGGTTATAATCTGACCACTCAAACCAACAAGACTATTGGTTTGGGCGTAATCATTATCACAGTTGTTGTCATCTGTCTGGCAAAGCGGACCGTTACCGATAAATCCAGGATTTCTGGAAACAACCCCAACCAGAGCAGTTGAACCGGTTGCCCTGATCACAGAATTTGCATGTGTTGTATCAAGCATCACAATATCACCCTCAGCTGGTTTGGCGCTGGCATTTCCGTCGAGAAAATACTCGGCATAATCAGCAGCTGTTGTGGTATAGGCTACTGCACTGGCGCCACCCTGGATTTTTCCGGCCACTGTGCCTGCTCCGGCAAAAGCGACAAAGTAGTTACCCGTAGTACGTGAAGTATTGGCTGTACCAATGTTAATCAATAGACCATCAGAACTACTACCTGGTGCTCCGGCTGAGGTTGCTGTTGATAAGTTTTTGATCTGGGCGATGTAACCGGTACCATTGGTTCCCTGGACATCTAGCAGGAAGCCTGGATTGGTCACGCCAATCCCCACATTGCCAGATGAGTTAATTATCAATCTTTCGGTGGCATCTAAAGCTGAGGCATTGGCTATTACAAAATTACCGGTACTTCCGCGGTAGCCGATTGAATATCTTGCTGTACCGTTTTCACGGAAGTTAACAAAAGACTGGTCACCGCTGGCAGAATCAATCCGAACAGCAGCAGCAGCAGCACTTGATATATGAAGTTGCGCTCCTGGCGCTGTGGTCCCGATGCCCACGTTGCCACCTACATAGGCATCAGAGTTAACTCTCAAGTTGCCATAGACGCGGGCAGTACTTGCGCCGTCATCAAGAATATCAATAGAGCCAAGCCTAAATGAATTAACATGTGCAGTGCCATTAATCTCAAGTAGATATCCAGGATTGGTGAGACCGATGCCGACATTGCCGGCACTAGTTACACGTACCCGTTCTGTTGTTCCGCTGAAGATGCCAAGATCCATTGCTCCACTGGTTGCCGGTGCAATTCCAGCCAGAGATATGGTAGAAGTAGCTGCTAAACTGTTGAATTTTAGTTGACCATAGCGAATGATCGAAACGTCATCAGTATTATTGATACTAATTGTGGGTGCATTTCCAACAGTGCTGCCATTTGCTCCAGCAACAGCAAGTTTGTCTGTCGGACCCGTAGTGCCGATGCCCACGTTGCCGGATCCCAGAATTGTCATTGCATCTACAGGTGTACCTGCTGTTCTGAGGCGGAAGTTAATGCTTGTTGCCGCACTATCAAACCTGTTATCTATGAATGATTGTCCGGTTGTGGTTTTATGCCATATATCAGTACCATTTGAAGCATCAGAACCGCTTCTAAGCAGAATGCCTGCGTCGCGTGAAGAAGATGAAGAATTAATCTCGAGTATTCTACTCCCATTCGCGCTAACAAAGTTGTTTGGCAAAGTCGCTCCAGGAGTGGTTGTGCTGATACCAACGTGGCCCCTTGGAAAATAGCTGCATAAGTAGTATCAGCCGTGTTGGCGGTAGTAGCGTCTACATATAGTCCGGTTACTGTGTTAGCCAGTGATCCTGCATCGGTGAATGAGATATGCTGACCATAAAGAGTATTGGCATTGGTTGTTTGACTATTGGTAATTGCCAGTTTATTACCATAGTATGTTTGAGATGCTGCAGTACCGGCAATAGTATATGTTCCCAAAAGTCCATAGGCACCTGAAGTTGTGAGGTTATTTGTGCTCAAAGAGAGCCCACCGGTACTTGGAGTCTGAAGATCTGCAAACACACTGCCATCGGTCTGGGTCAAACGGAGTTGAGGATTTGAAGCATCCAGGACATCAAGCTTCCGGTCAGGCCCAGTGGTCCCGATGCCCACGTTGCCGTTTGAGAGTATGGTCATTCTTGTATTAAATCCATCTGCTGCCCTGGTATTAAAAAGTAAATCTCCATAATTATTGGCTAGATCAATCATCTTACCTACGATGCTTGCCGCTGTAACTCCAGCCTCCTGAAACCGCAAGCTGGCATATCCATTTGCCGATCCTGCTGCTTGATCAATCTCCAAAGCAGCTGTTGTAGATTCGCCAAGATTGGAAGTCGCTCCGGATGTATTAGTTGATCGGACCGCTGTAGTGCCTAAAGCATTGACTGTAAAGCGATTGGAGCTAGATTCCTGAAGAGTTATTAAATTAGAGCCTGTGCTTGATAACGTATTGGTTATATTAAGTTTTATGGCGGAAGGATTGGCTGAACTGACATTCCATGTTCCCGAAAGATCAAGTAGAGGCTGGGTATTTGCTGAGCCGGTTAAAGAGTAACCAGATACAGTGATTCCTGTTTGATTAGCAGTAGATTGGACCAAATGTAAAAGGCTGGTTGGATTAGTAATCCCAATCCCCACGTTGCCCGCAGAGTTTATGCGCATACGCTCGTTGGTGTGGCCATTGGTAGCAAACATAATTGGTGCGTTCGCTCTTGTGATAATCCCAAGGCCTCCCGATAAGCCGCTGTCTGCGGAAAGATACCCGGCATCCTGGACAAATACTCCGGTTGTGGTAAATCCTGTACCGAGTGCACCAATGCGAAGTGAGTCTGTTACTGTAGTGCCATTTCTGACTTGAAAGACAGCTTGAGCACCTGTACCTGCACTTACATTTTCGATAACACCAGACGTAGCAGTATTCTGATCCAGCTTAACGTGGAGCAACTCGGCTGGCGCTGTTGTCCCAATACCCACATTACCTGAGGAGTTGATGCGCAGTGATTCCACTCCTCCGTTTGCAAACGCTATAGTTGACGCAGCTGGTCTCCACATACCGGTTGTAAGGTCCGAGGTCCAGGCATAGGAAGGAGCAGTTACCGTATCTGATGCTTGACCCAAGAATTGAGTATCAGTATCTATGCTTGTTGTTGCTTTAATGTTTCCTACAATATGAAGTTTATTTGTAGGGTTGGTGATGCCAATCCCCACGTTGCCATTAGCCAGGATAGTTAATTTCTCAGTAGGTGCGTTATCCGCAGTACCTGATCCTCCTGCTGTGGCTGTAAAGAAATGAAGAGCAGATGAGCCTGTGCCCGTGGAGGTACCTGATTTGAGGGTCAAATCTCCACCGGCCAGGTTGGCTGTACCTGCTATTGCTCCACCTGATGAGATGGTAAATCCCTGTCCTGCGGTAGCAGCAGTGGTATTCCTATCCATACCAAATGTTCTCGCTGCGGTACCGCCCAGAGCAAGTATCGAGCCTGGCGCAGTCGTCCCAATCCCCACGTTGCCATTAGCCAGAATCCTCATAACTTCACTGTAGGCTCCTCCTGCAGCCCGGAGCTGAAATGCAAAATTGGAGTCTGCAGAGCCATTGGTCGGTTGAATCAGGTTGAGTACGCCTATCGCGTTATTACTTCCGTTATCATTTGATGCCTGTAGCCGCAGACTACTAATAGCTCCGTTACTACCGCCATTGGCTTTGTTGTAAAAGAATGAGGTACCCGTTGTTATGGCAGTGGTACTATACGCAGTCGCGTCTGCGGTATCAATTTCCAATTTAGACGCCGGAGCCGTGGTCCCGATGCCCACATTACCTCCTTGGAAAAGGGCTGAGTAAAAGGTAGTATTGGCGAGTGTCCCGGGATCAGCGATATTAAGACCTACCCAGGTACATGCTCCCCCGGTACAGGCTGTTTTGGTAGGTATTGCAATATTGAGGGCATTGATCGCTTTTGTGCCGGTTGCACCGGAGGTGCTTATAGTTGAGGCAATGTTAATACCATTTACTATGCTGTTTCCACTTGTATTTGAGGCGCCATCAATGACAGACAAATTAACAAGGCTTCCCGTATTACCTGCACCAGGATCATATGTTCCTGTATTTGCGATGTTTAATAAGCTGCCTGTTGTGATACCTGTTTTGGTAGAGGTAATATTGACGGCTTTACCGCTTGTTAAGGCATTGGTTTCAATATTCAAGAAGTTGCCCGTGGTCAACGAAGTAGATTGCAGGTCCAAGACACCAAGCGTATTGGCTCCATTGCCGATCGTTGTTGCCGAATTGTTGGTGAGACTCAATGTCGCTGCAGTATTTGAGCTACCAATCAAATCCAAAAGCCCGCCGGGCGCAGTCGTGCCAATGCCTACGTTGCCAGAGAAATATTTATCACCTGCGCCCAGTGACTGATTGGCGAGACTGACAATACCAGGTACGGTTGCAGAAGCTACCTCCAGATTGCGGCTTGAGGATTCGGTAAATACTAGATCGCTCCAACGGACATTATTATCAGCGGCACCATGATAATTAACTAGAAACAGTAATTTTACATACGCTGTACCATAAGAGAATAAGCTAGCTGTACCTACACCCGCAGTATCAAGACTACCAATATAACCTTCATAGCGAGTCCATGCATTTGGCACCGTAGTATTCGCGGTCGTAATATATTTATAAGTACCACCCGACTGATTGTTCCTCACTGCTGTACCGGCAGCAATGGTAGGACCAGCCCACGGAACACGCAACGTAATGACATTACCGCTAATGCCGGTAGTATCCCAAGCCCCAAGGCTGCCGTTACTGCTATAGTTACTCGAGTAAGTACGCGAATAAGTATAGTTTGGATAAGTATATCCTTTAGCATTTGTATACCCATACCAGATAAAATTACGAGTATGACCAGTACCACTGGTACTCCAGCCTGTTGCGTCTGTCAGGGTTATGGTGTTATCTCCAGGGTTGAGTTGAGCAGCCAGGGTTGTATCAGTTGAGCCGCTATACTTCAAATATGATTCTGGAGCAATTGAATTACCATCAATATCATATTGTGCTACGCCAAGATATTGTTTGTTGGCTGCATTGAAGTTGGCCCCGCCGGTATCTCCAGACTTCCCCCAGCCAATCAAACGATAATACTTCTCAGGATCTACAGGTATGAGTTCATCGTTGAGTCTTGCTTGTTGACTAACATTGACCCGGAATGATCCTGCACCTCCATGTGTTTCCACAGAATCAAAGGTAAAGGTCGAGAAGTTATAGTTATTAAGAAGCAGTCCTGACCCGTTGGTAATAAGGTTTTCCGTACGGGACTGGACATAGTTGGTGGTCGCCAGTAGGTTAGTCCCCACGCCGGCCGCGCCGCCGGCAGTTGTAGTAGCCGCACCGGAAAAGTTGGCTGTACCGCTTACATCCAGTTTGTAGACCGGAGCAGTCGTCCCAATCCCCACATTCCCATTAGCCAAGACTGTAAGTGCCTCAACTCCTGCTGCTGAAACATGGAAAGGCTTGAGAGTTGAACTGGCTGCTGTTGTTAGATTCAACAGATAGCCTGTTCCGCTGTTGGAAGCTGTGTCTGTCAGGTTAAATAGATTGGTTGTAGATGTAGCATTTCCGTAGGTAAAAGTTGTACTGAAGCTCGTTCCGACGCTTTGGTACATGTTGAAAGCCAAATTCGCAGTTGGGGCAATCAGCGATGACCAAGAACCCCACCACTAATACAACCTGAACACGATGCAACTGTCAGCGCACCTGCCTTTGACACCTTCCACGAACTTGCTGTTCCGACAATATCGTTTAAATTGCTACCAGAGGCGTTAGACAAGTTGAACTTAAGTCCGGTTTGATCCTGTACTCCTGTACCTGAAAGTGTAATCGATTGGCCGACAATCGCGCCCGTCAGAGCGGTTGAATCTGTAATTCCAAGTATGGTTCCAGTTGTTTGGGTTGAAGCCATAGTCTGTGCAACTGATGAGGTATTTGTCAGAAGGGTTCCGCCTGTTGGCAAGGTAACACTGGTAGTACCTGTTGTTGTCAAGGTCAAAGGATTGGTGCCTGATGTAGTGAATGCATCAGCAAATGAAACATTTTTGGCGGCAGTAAGCGTAAGCGTTTCCCCTCCCCCAAAGGTAATGACATTATCAGCCAAGGTTGTTGAACCGTTTAAGGTCAGGGTTTTACCGTCAGTTCCGGTAATAGTCGCGCTGCTATTTGCTGTCAATGTTTTCCCGTTGGCAATTGTCAAAGTGCCTGTTGTGTCAGTCACGGTTAAGCCATGAATCTTATCAGCATTAAAAGCATACGGAACAGCTGTGAATCTAACTCTTGGAGTCATTTCGCTAGCTTCCGTGCTTATCTTTATCCCCAGATACAAATTATCTGTATTGAAGTCAACACTTCCGGGAAGTGCGGTAACAGCACCTAAGGGCACTTGGAAAATGCCGTCACCATTTGCTATGACCACAGAATCAGTTTCTGTCCAAATAGCTGTTCCTCCTGATGAAGCAGAGTAAAGAGAAAAAATAATCGAGTATGTTCCATTGGCGACATTAAGTCCGTTGGCATCAACAAGCTTTCCCTGAAAATTTATCTGCTTATTTATTCCAGCTGCTGCATTTGCGGGAGTAACTAAAAGCGAAAAGGTGATGACAGAAAATAAAAGCAATAATGCAATTGGCAAAAGGGGGCTGATGAAGTTTTTTGAAAAAAAATATTTAATCCCTATTTTTTTCTCTATCCGGATTGCAGGAATTATCCCGATCTTTAATCTTCTGGATTTTTGAGATTTGATTTCTTGTCCTGAGTTTTTCGAATGGATTGATATTTGATTTTTCATGCTGAGAATACTAGTATTAATATGTGCCTCTGTTATTAATAATAGGAGAGCCTGAAAATACTAGTCAATAATTTGAAAACTTTGTATAAAATTGTATATTATTGTTATAAATTGTATACTGTTTAGGAAACCAAAATATGAGTGAAAATAATCTTTTATCAGTCAAGCAAGTAGCCTTTATTTTGAAAGTTCATCCCTTGACAATACGCCGTTATATTAACGACAAAAGACTAAAAGCTATTAAAGTCGGGGGCAATGTCCGGATAGATGAAAACGAGTTACAGAATTTTCACAAAGATATAAACCCATCAGATAAATCAAAAAACAGGATTTTTAAATCAACAAAACAAGCAGCCAAACAATTTGGTCCCGATGATCCCCTCTTTCATTTGATGGGCCGGGGTGCCAGTTTAAAATTAAGCTGATAAGAGCTGAAAGGAAATAAATATGACTATTAGCAAAAAAGTATATATCGCATCCGATGGATTTGTTGCATTTATTGATAGAGGTCACCCTAAGCATGTCAATGCGAGTGCGTATTTCCGCTATTTTTCTCAGGAAGGTTTTCAGCTTTATACCAGTTTTGTTACAATTAATGCTGCCTACGAGGAGCTTTACCAAAGTATTAGTCCTTCTATTGCCAAGGATTTTCTACGAGCCATGTACTTAAGCTCTATCAATGTAATTTACCCCGAACCATCTGATATAAAATCAGCCATAAAAACAGTTGCCACAAGCAGTTCTATTGAGTTGACCTTTTCCAAGTCTCTGATGTACGTACTTTGCAACAAAAGAAGCATTCCGCAGATTTACACCTTTGAATTTTTACATTCGCTTTTTGGATTACAGTCGTTTTATTTACCGGTATAACATTGCTATGAATACTACCAATAACCCAATAAACAAATACTACCAATCAATTACCAATGAGCAAATGAAAAAGCCATTAAATTATTTTTTATTGATTTGTTTATTTGTAGTATTGGATTATTTGCTTATTTGCTTATTCTCGCCTATGGCGATTGCTGCTTCTCTACCCTCTTCTACCAACTACAAACTCCAAAACTACACTTTTGGCGCAGGCGGAGTAAAAGATGCCTCATCGACCAATTTCAAACTTAATGGCATTGCAGGCGAAGTGGAGTTTGGCAGACCCTCATCGACCAATTTTAAGGCGGGCTCCGGCCTAACCTTCTTGATGAAATCAAATGTACCGGGTGCTCCTACTTTTACCAATCCATCATCCAATTACGACCGCTTACAATTCATTATCAATACGAGCAACAATCCAACAGATACGACTTATGCTCTTCAAATCAGCACTGACAGCTCATTTGCAACCAATATCAATTATGTAAAAAGCGATAATACAATCGGCTCAACACTCATCCTCACTGACTTCAAAAGCTATACAGCTTGGGGAGGCGGAAGCGGTAACTATGTAACAGGGCTTGTACAAGGCACAACTTACTATTTGAGAGTCAAAGCCAGACAGGGAAACTACACTGAAAGCGAGTATGGACCATCCGCTTCAGCAACTACCTCCAATGCATCCTTAACCTTTAGCGTTAATTCATCAACCCTTACTTTCAATAACCTCAACGCAGGAAATTCTTTCACAGACAGCAGCAAAAGCACAATCCTGACTACTTCAACTAATGCGTATAATGGCTATGTTGTGAATGCCCGCGAGTCGGCTGTCCTGACTGCTGCCGGGTTTGGGACAATTGCCAATTATGCAGGCACCAACTCTGCTCCGACTACTTGGTCTGGAACAGGTTTTGGATATACGACAGATGACAGTAACTTGACAGGTGGAACAGCTGACAGATTTACCAATGGAGGACCGAAATACGCAGGCTTTACGACTTCCTCCCCCGGAGATCCTGTGGCTGATCACCCGGGGCCTATCCTGACAGCCATATCAAGTGAGGTCTTTAATATCGGTTACCGGGTAACTGTGAGCAATACACAACCCGCAGCCAAATACACAAATACAGTTTTATATATCGTAGTGCCGAGTTATTAAAAATCAAAATAATTATGAGTAGCAAATTTAATATATCAATATACAAATTAATATCTCGATATGTATCACTTATGGCTTTTTTATTGGCCTTTCTGTTTTCTGTTTTCTGTTTTCTGTTTAATCCTCCATCAGTTCATGCTTCGCCTCAAGGATTGAGTATAAGTCCTATTATTATTAATGTTCCTCTTTCTCCGGGTAAGGTTTATAACTATGAAATAACTATTGAAAATTTAACAGATTCACCTCTTCCGCTTAAGACAAACCTTAATGATTTTCAGACAACCGGTGAAGAAGGAGGCTATATTTTTGAAGATAGCAAAAGTAATCCTTTACTTTCCTGGATCAAACTAAGCAATACTGATTTTATTTTGGAGGCTGACCAGAAAAAAACTATTCTTCTAACGATCACTACTCCCAACACTGTCCCACTTGGGGGCTACTATGGAATGCTATTTTTTGAGCCGGTCTTACAAACAACCGATGCTAATTCTTCGCGTGTCGCATCAAAAATAGGCGTTTTGCTTCTTGCCAATATCGGCGTTGGTGATAAGAATGCCAAGAAGGCTGAGGTCCCGACTTTCACAACCGGATTTTTTCATCAAGAAAGTAAAATCCCAATTCTTCTCAGAGTAAAAAATATATCACTGCATTATTTTACAGCCAAGCCGATTTTGACGGTCTCTCCTCTCTTGAGTTTTTCAAAGGCCGATCAAAAACCAATCTATCTTGAAGAAAAGATTGTTTTTCAGGGCAAAATTAGAAGGTGGGAACAAATGATTGACTTACCAGATCTCAAACCAAATATATATAAGGCCCATATGGCAGTCTCTTCCGGAAATGGTGAGCATATAGATGCTGATAGGTATTTTGTTATTTTGCCATTTGGAAAACCTATTTTAGTCATTCTTTCTGTAGTTATAGTTCTATTTCTTATTAGGAAAAGAAAAAGATTAAAAAAAGCATTTCGTGCCCTACTTACTGCCTAACTATGTTGCAATTTGCAATATATAGACTTATTCAAGGCTTCAAAACTGTATTTTACGCATTGACATTGCGTAAAGATACAAACTATTATTAATATAATGTTAACTCTACAAAAATATCACCCTAAGCACAAAATTGTAGTAGCTCTTCTATTGGCTGTTTTGCTTACTCTTCCACCTCTGGCCAATATTTTTATAGGCCGGGCATATGCCGGAGTACTTAGCAGTTACAAGGTTCAGATCAATAATTCACAAGCTGCTGCAAGTGCTGTTACTTACAGCTTCTTCTGGACAACATCAGCAACAACTTCTATTAAGCAGATTGATATTCAGGTATGTACAACAGCGTCAGGTGCTTGTAGTGCTCCATCTGGTTTCTCATCAGGTACTCCAACTCTGGCAAGTGATAACATCGCAGGAACAGGTAGGACAACCAGTGCTCCAACTGCAAATGCATTCCGTGTGGTTGTGACAACTCCTGCTTCTCAGGCAACTCAAGCAATGTTTCTTAACTTCACAGGTATCACCAATCCTTCAGGCATTAATTCAACCTACTATGTAAGATCAACAACTTACTCAGATACTGGTAGTACAATCATTGATGGAACAACTGTTGCGGCTTTTGCAGTGCTTGATACAACCTCAATTGCTGTTTCAGCAAGTGTTGATCCAACCTTTAGTTTCAGCGTTGCCGGAGTCTCAACAGGTGGTAACTTTAATGGAGGAACTGGAAATATTAACGTAACCTCAACCGCAACAACTATTCCTTTTGGAACAGTGGTGGTAGGTACTCCAAAAATCGCATCGCATGATGTTACTCTATCAACAAATGCCTTGAGTGGATATACCGTCACTGCATCAACCTCCGCAACAATTAGTGGTAACCCGCCTCTTGTTTCAGGAGCTGTCAACAACATTGATACATTTACAGGGACAAATGCAACACCTACTACCTGGTCTGCTCCGGCAGGTACTGTCGCCAGTGTCAATACCGGCTTTTTCGGTTACTCAACAGAGGACTCTGCATTGTGTACCGGAACTGCTAACCGCTTTACATCAGGTGGTGCCAAATGGGCCGGTCCTACAACCACAGGCGCGGAGATTACCTGTAATGCCACAGGAATCAGCACTATCACAACGCGACTTGGCTGGGAACTTCAGGTAAACGGAGTTCAGCCCCCGGGAGCCTATACTGGAACAGTTATACTTATAGCAACCCCGACTTACTAATGATGAATCATCCAAATCGAAATAAAAAACCAATAAAAAAGGTTATACTACCCCTTTTTCTACTCCTGATCGTTGTTGCAGTAGCTTTTAGCTATAAAGAGTTTGTTACAGCTCAAGGTGCCGGACAAGGACTTGAAGTTTCTCCCCCATCTCAGGAAATAACTATTGATCCAGGCAAAACTACAACCGTTAAAGCAAAGCTTCGCAATAGAAGCAATAACACTCTTCCTATAAAAGTTCATATTGAAGACTTTACAGCCAAAGGGGAAGAAGGACAAGTCGAGCTTAACGCAACAAGCCCTTACAGTATTGCTTCCTGGACTACGGTTTCTCCGGAGAGCTTTCAGCTTGCTCCAGGCGACGAGCAAGAAGTAACTGCTACGATTAAGGCTCCGCAGGATGCGGCTGGAGGACACTTTGGGTCGTTTGTTTTTGGAGTTGAAGTAGAAAAACCACAAGGCAGCAATATAGCAGCTTTGTCCCAGGAAATAGCCTCCCTATTCTTGGTCCGTGTAACAGGTCCAGTTAGTGAAAAACTGGATATAAAATCCTTTTCCGCACCAAGTTATTCTGAATTTGGACCTATTCCTTTTAAAATAAAGTTTGCAAACAGCGGAAATGTTTATGTTAAGACATTTGGACTTATTAATGTAACAGACATGTTTGGAAAAAAGGTTGCGGACATTGTAGTTCCGGGAGTCAACATATTCCCCGATGCAAATAGGATCGTGGAATCTCAACTCAAAAACAGATTCCTTTTTGGTAAATATACCGCAACCGCCCTTATGTATTATGGTTCCGTTCAAAGCCAAAGTTTGAATGCCACAACCACTTTTATTGTCTTCCCAACTAGAATTGTTATTGCTCTAATAGTTATAATTTTCATCCTCTTCATGCTTCGCAAGAGGCTTAAAAAATCACTTAAAGCGTTGATGGGATAATGAAAAAGAAAAAATTGCTGCTCTTTATAACTATATTTATAGTAGGTTTTCTTACTCATGCTTTGTTGTTTCCAAATTTTTTGAGATATACTATTACTGATGTTTCCCAGAAGATTCTACCTGACAATAATCAGGCAGAATCAGATAACCCACTTGATCCATTAATTACAAGAATTTACTTTGATGGTAAAAGTTTTTCAAGAAAAAATGTTAATATCGGATTTACAAGATATATACAAATAATAAACAAAAGCAAGGACTCCTTAATGTCGCTTGAGTCTAATAATCCTGATCTCAGAACTCCCAGAGGATACGGCTTAGGAGAAGCACTGCAAGCACAGTTTAATAAAAAGGGTGAATTTATAGTTGCTGATAAAAATAATCCTCAAGAAAAACTAATAATCACAGTTAAGTAAGGCTTAACGTTTGCCAAAAAAAACTCCTTCTTGTATAATTCTGGCTACTGCCCCTCATGAATGAAATTTTTATTTGGGGCGAAAATCCCGGCATTAATACTGGCATTTCTTGCAATTACACAGCTATCTTTTATAAGTGCTTCTTCTGTTTTTGCGGATCAAATACAAAACATGACTGTTTCAGCAGTTGTTCCTCCACGCGTTTCTGATTTCCAGTTCAGTCTCGATAAGACAGGTGCAAGTAATCCTTCTACAGAAAATGAGCTTTCATATCAAATAACTTATGGTGCATTGGAATCAGCCGGTATGCCAACAGATACAACTATTGCTGTTTACTTTGGCGATAATATGGATTATGTGGACTATTCAGCAACTGAGGCTTACCGAAGCACCTCACCAATTATTGATAAAACTAATAAAACAATTAGCTGGTTAATCCCTTCTTTGCCTAATGGAATGATTAATCAGAAGGTTAAATTCCAGCTCAAACCAAAAACGATCCTCAATCAGCCAGAAAACTCACTCATTACAGTGAGTGCCAAAATGAATAATCAGTATATAAAGATGCCCGAGCAAACTCTAACAAACCTTTTGGTGATATATCTATCAAATTTGAACTATGGTAAGAATAGGAATGAGGTTTTGATATCTGAGCTTTCCCCGCTTTTGAAATAATCGCCTACCATTTTGTGGACCCGAGGGGAGTCGAACCCCTGACCCATCCATGCCATGGATGTATGTTACCACTATACCACGGGCCCTTTTTGCGAAGCAAAAAACTGAGAATTTAGAACTAAGAATAATATTATACTATAAATTATTCTTTTCTGTTCTTAGTTCAGGGTTCTATGTTCCAAGTTAGTTTCGCACCTTGCGCGAAACTACTGGACGTACCCAAGTGGATTTACAGCTCCTCCGTTTTGTCTTATTTCAAAATGAACGTGGGGCCCGGTAGTTCTTCCCGTCATACCAATCTGGCCGATAACTGTTCTTCCTCCTGTCACTTGCTGCCCAACTGAAACATTAACTCCGCTCATATGAGCATAATGGCTGACAATCCCAGCACCATTGCTTACGTATATATTATTTCCATATCCACCATCATATGTACCTAAATGAACTTCTGTTACCGTACCGCTGTGTGCTGCGACAATTGGAGTTCCAACAGGGGATGTTATATCAACTCCGGGATGATAAAAACTGAAAAATGTGCTTATTCCACCTCTTACAGGATAAGTAAAACCGCCGCTTGCAACAGGAATAGGGCCTTGTGCTATATATACTTGGCGCTTGATAAATGGCTGTTCAGACGGCTTAATACCCTCAGGCACTATAAGCATTTGTCCTGACACAAGTGTAAATGTTTCAGCATTGGCAAACTCATTAAAAGGCCAATCTACGATGTTCTGCGGATTTGTGTCATATTTTTTGGCGATTGAATATACCGTATCCCCTGGCTCAACTTTATGAGCAACACCGGCAACCGGCAATATTTTGAGAGTGTCCCCTACATTGAGATAGTCCCCCCTCAAGTCATTGGCCCAGCGGATAGTATTCTCGGATAGCTGATTGTCTTTGGTTGAGAACTTCTTCGCAACCGTTGATACTGTGTCCCCTTTCTCAACCGTATAATCAATTACCTTGTCTCTTGGCTTTTCCGAAACCTGGGTTTGAAATACTTCCTCGCCATTTAAAACTGACTGCTTAGCGCTCGTGGTGCTGGAAAGATCCAAGGCAACAGCTCTTTGCGCAAAAATAGGATATGTGTCAGACAAAAAAGGAGCAATTATAACTCCAGCACCCAAGAAACCTATTGTGGTTAAATGCAAAAAAGGCCGGTTATAACGGCCTCTTTTCATCAGAAAAAGCTTTACAAGCCTATTCTTATTCTTCTCAAAAGTGACAGAAAAGGCGATGAGTTTTTTCCTAAGATAATAAAAGAAAAACTCCAAAAAGTCAGACAGTTCTTTGGAGATTATTTTTCGCAGATGCGTAAAAGGAGACAACAATTTTTTCATGGGTAAGATGTAACTTTAACAAAAAACTGAGGCCGATGTCAAATCCCCAACCTGAAAATTGGTCAGCAAAGTTAATAAAAATTAATCCTCAAACAATTCCCAAATCAATTCTAAATTATATGTAGACTATTGACGTTATTACCTGTTAGTATATGTTAGTATACTAACATATCGAGGCTGGGGAATGATAATATATGAAAAATTAATTGGGAGTTCTTGGAAGTATGATTACTCTCCTTTACCTAGGGTTTCGAGGAATTCGTCGTTTGTCTCTACTTTACCAAGCCGTTCAACCAAAATTGATGTCCGCTCATTGCCATCTAGCATATCCATCATTCTTCGCATTGTGACTATCTTGTTAAGCTTTTCTGAATCCAGAATTTTTTCTTCTCCTCTTGTTCCTGAACGCTCGATTCCAATTGCCGGGAAAATGCGTTTTTCGGCAAGGGAACGAACCAGATGAAGCTCCATGTTACCAGTTCCCTTAAACTCTTCATAAATCAGATCATCCATGCGTGATCCTGTCTCAACCAGTGCTGTGCCGATAATAGTCAAACTACCACCCTCTTGCGCGTTTCTGGCTGCGCCAAAGAATTTCTTCGCAGGCCATAAAGCCGCCGGATCAAAACCTCCTGAAAGAGTTCTACCGCTTGGATCAACAACCAAATTATACGCACGTGCCAGACGTGTGATCGAGTCAAGAAGAACTATAACGTCTTTTCCCAGCTCAACCATTCTTTTGGCACGGTCCAATGTGATCTCGGCCACCCGCGTTTGATTTTCAGGCGGTTCATCAAAATTACTTGCAACGACCTCACCCTTAACAGACATGCTGATATCAGTTACTTCCTCAGGTCTCTCGCCTATGAGCGCTGCCATCAGATGAGCGTCAGGAAAATTGGCTGAAATCCCTGCTGCAATTTCTTTAAGAATTGTTGTTTTACCTGCTTTTGGAGGAGAAACGATCATGCCTCGCTGGCCAAACCCGATTGGTGCGATCAAATCAATCACACGGGTTGAAAGAGGAGTTTTACCTGTTGAAAGAACTATTTGCCTATCAGGATAAATCGCAGTTAAATCATCAAAGTGCGGACGCTTCATGGACTCATCTGCCGGGATTTCGTTAACCTTCTCAACCTTTAAAAGTCCATAATAACGCTCTGTATCTTTTGGAGGACGGGCTACTCCTTCAACTCTATCTCCAGGTCGCAGCATAAATCTTCTGATTTGAGATTGGGAGATGTAGATATCCCGAGCAGATGGAATGAACTTAGGTCTTAGGAATCCATGACCTTCAGGCTGAATATCAAGAAAACCAACAACTACTTCTGTCGGACCCGCTTCGCCGAACCCGCCTTGCCGCGAGGCAGGTCGAGGCGAGCCATTCTGAACTTCTCTTTGTGGTGTAAAACGGTTAAAACGGCTTTGTCCATCATTTGTGCGGGGACTTGAGGATTGTTGCGATGAATCATCTCCGCCTATATGTATACGCCTACCTGCAGAACTGCTGTTCTGCTCTTCTGAAGGTTGTTGAGACTCAACTGGCTCTTTTGAGGAAGAAACTTCTTCCTTAAGAACAGCCACCTCTTCTACCGCTTCGTCTTGGGTCTCTTGGGCTTTTTCCTTCGGCGTAGTTTTAACCTCTTGTGTTTCTTCAGGTCTAGCGGAGCTAGATCCGGCTTCGCCGGACTCCATCAAAACCACTTCTTTCTTTTTAGTAGCGGGAGTTTTCTTCTTAGCGGGTTTACCAATAAGTTCATCTACTGCAATTTCCTCGGATTTAACCTCGGTTTTGTCTGAGGCTTTTGCTACGGTTTTGTCTTGGGTTTTTTTAGTCGCCATAAAATATATGAATTAAATTAATTAAGGAATTCTTTGTTGTTGGCATTTAAGATAAGTTTTCGATATTATTTTACAGTAGAATTTTGAAACGCGAATCTACGGGATTGGTTACAGAAGATAATCACTTGTAACCAGACGTATTACACCATATATTCGCCGCTTTGTCAACAATCAAAACTGTTTCAACACTCTTACATTGGCGTAGTTTTGCGTACGATTTTGCGTAGTTCTGCGATTTACTAGTCAAGGAGTGTAGGGAGAGAAAATTTGGTAATAGATTCTCCCAGAAATACATACGTCACAGCATTTAAAATTATAAATGCGGAAAGCGATATCACAAGGCCGATGATAGCGGCACGTATATGAGCCCTCGCTGCGTCGATCTTGGCCTTATCTCCACCCGAAGAAATATACCTAATTCCCCCATACACAAGATAAATGAGGGTCAGAGATATAGCCAATATAATTAGAACGGAGACAATATTGCCAACCACTCCCCCTGCCTTGTCTGCTTTTAGCGCGCAGAGACTGGAAAATTCCGTTCCCGTAGGACACAGGTCTGCATAAGCTATCCGTGTTTGGAATAATAAAACTAAAAAAGTACTTAATGATAAAAATGAGCGGTATAGTTTTTTCATTGTCTATATCTATAGTAGCCTTATAAAAAACCACTTGTCAAGGAGTCCAACTAACTTTATGACGAAGACCCGCCGATAATCGCAGCATGAACCGCGCTACGAATAGTAGGTAAGACGAATGCTAAGATATGGCTGGGTCAATGTCCCTCTTGACAAGGTCCTATAATGTATGCTATAGTTCTCCAACTGATAACTAATAACAGATAACAAGTTATGACGACTGATAACTCATAACAAATAACAATAACGAAATGTTATCAGTTATAAGTAATCAGTTATAAGTTTAACCAACCTATGAATAAATCAATACTTAAAGTCTCAGTAACAGCTCTTACTCTTCTTGCTCTTTCAGCAGGAGTCTCTTTTGCAGCTTCTACTAACTATGGTACAAATCAATGCCAGCCTATCTATGGTGGTGGAGAATCATGTGTTAAGACTCCTCAGTTTGAGATCAATAAAACTGTAAAGAATCCTCAAAGCGGTGCTTTTGTTGATAACCTTGGAGTATCTGACGCAAAGTACAGAAGTGGTGAAACAGTTATCTTTAAGATCACTGTCAGAAATACAACAGGTGATACCCTTAAAAATGTTGTAGTTAAAGATATCCTGCCTGATTTTGTAGACTTTGTTGAAGGTATGGGTGGAACATTTGATCAGAATTCAAAAACCTTAACAATCAAGATTGACTCCCTGGCAAAGGATGAATCACGCGACTTTTTCGTTAAAGTTAAAGTAAGAGGAAATGATAAGCTCCCAAGTGACCAGAACATAGTCTGTGTTGTTAACCAATCTATTATTACAGTAGACAACAAAACAGGACAAGATAATGCATCAGTTTGTATTGAGAAAGGTGTTCCAACACCTACTCCTACAAACCCTGGTAACCCTAACAATCCGGATCAGCCAAGCAATCCTAGCAACCCTAGCAACCCAACACAGCCTGGTAATCCAAGCAATCCAACAAATCCTGGTAATCCAACTACAACTAAAGGTGGATTCCCAACCAATCCCGCTACAGTTAACCCACCAACAACTAAAGGAGGATTGCCTGTCTATCCACCAACCAAAGCAACAAAAACACCTGATACAGGACCAGAAAGCTTAGCTTTGTTTGGACTGATACCTAGTGCAATTGGGGGAATGTTCCTCAGACGGAAGAGTAAATAAGCTCCGAATTCTCAATTCTCAATTTACAATTTTCATTGAATGCTTCAATGTTTAAATTTTCAAAATCGTGTCATTGTAATTTGATTGAAAACTGAAAATTAAAAATTGAAAATTAGCCTTCCACCTTCTTCATATACCTAGTCCGTGAATTCTGTATCACCTTTTCCCTGTTCTGGGTTACTGACTGAGGCAATGGAAGCGTATATGCAAGGAAAGGAGCCTGGGTGATACTATCAATCGCCAGCTTCACAATAGCCTGATAATTTCCAAGTGCGAGCAAATCTTCCTCTTTGAATCTCTCGGTAAATTCCCTTGCCATATAGCCTGCATCCTCAGCCCCCACCAAAAATGAAGCCATTGTGCCCGCGTTTCCGAAGATCGCGCCTCTGACCTCCTGCGGAATTTGGGAAATATATTGGTTGGCCAGAATCAGGTTCAAACGGTATTTACGGGCTTCCGACAGAATTTTGATAAAACTGGTAGTTGCGAAATTCTGGAACTCATCAACATATAGATAAAAATCCCGCCGGTCTTTTTCGGCCAAAGAAACCCTATTCATGGCAGCAAGTTGGATTTTGGTGATAAACATCGCGCCCAAGAGGGCTGAGTTGTCCTCCCCTAGCCTCCCCTGCGAAAGGTTTAATAAAAGAATCTTCCCTTCATTCATGATTTTTTCGATATCGATTGTGGATTTGGGATTTTGGATAATGTTTCTGATAAAACGGCTAGATATAAACTGCCCTACTTTATTTAGAATTGGTGAGATCGACTCAGCTCTGAGCTTGTCGGTCATATTGGCAAACTCATTTTCCCAAAAGCTTTTCAAAATCGCGTCATCTATGTGAGTCATCGCGTTTTTGCGAAAAGCTTCATTCGTCAGCATTTCAGGCACCATCAGAAGTGTTGGATTGGGCAGCCTGACAACAGTCATAAGTGTATTACGCAAAATATACTCAAGTCTAGGTCCCCATGACTCTCCATATATCTTATGGAAAGTGGCCACAATTCCCGATACAACAAGTTCCATTTGATATGAATCTGTCACCTCAATCGGGTTGAGAGAGAACGCATGGGTCAAATCCGATGGGTCAAGATAGATCACATCGTTAATCCTATAGGACGGTATGTAGTCCAAAATCGTCTCACATAAATCTCCGTGCGGATCTATGATACACATCCCCTTGCGGTTACGAATATCGCTTATCGCGAGATTGGCAATAAGGGTGGACTTACCTGTTCCTGTTTTTCCGATTATGTACATATGGCGTCTTCTGTCTGATGCTTTGATCCCAAAGGTTGTCATTCTGTTCTTGAACTCAGTCCTGGCAAAAAAATTGATTTCCGATTTCTCATCAGTTGATAAGCCTTCACTGATCGGAAGCTTTTCAGGAGGCTCGGAAAGTATAGTCTTGTGCCAAGAAATGTTGTGGATTTTGGCAAGCTTGTCGGTTGGGAAATGAAACATTGTGGCTATTTCCTGAATGTTGAAGATCTGTCTAGGCATGAAAAAACGTGACCTTTTAAGCATGGCCTTGATCAGCCTCTCCCTCTGCCAGAGAAAAACACGCCTGAAAATGAGGCTGTTGCCGGTCGGGTTGTTGTATGAAGAAAAGCTGTTGGCTATTTGGCGTATCAGATGCTCTGAGCGTTCTGGTGTTTCTGAGTTGACGGCGATTCTTATGGCTGTTTTAAAGCCATTTGCCGCTATCTTTTCCATAATCACCTTGGAATATGGGTTGGCGTGCTCAACGCCTGCCGCATCGGCTCGCTTGCCAGCCGCACGCTCTCCCTTTGCCTGCCAGCCGTTATCAATCGGTCTGAGTAAAAATTGTATACTAATTTTATCGGTTGGCTGGGACTTAGAAAGCAGACCCAGAACTGAGGCTAGGGAGTCAACATCCTTAAATTCGGTGAAAGTACGGATCGGATAAAGCGGATCCGCGGTAAGTTTCATCTGTCCGACATAGAGCGTGTTCTTCGATGCTGGATCTTGGGTCTTGGTTCTTGGAATACCGCTCTCCGAAGATCCATGATCTAAGACCCTTGATCTGGCAAGGTTCTCCGAAGAACTAAAATCTAAGACCTTTAATCCAAGCACTTCCGGCAGATAATCCTTCACCTTGGTGATCAGAGCCTTGGGATAAACAGCCACGATTTGCCCTTCTATAAAGGTCTGGTACTTGCTGGGAACTGAGACGAAAAAATGAATAGCCTGATCAATCACGCCCAACTCAAGGCTGATAGGAACTCCCAAGCCCCAAAAGGGCAAAATCAGCCTCTTCAGGCTGGCAATTGAGGCCAGGAACTGCACCATGGACTCAGGCGTCTCCTCGCCTGTCCGGGAAGTCCGGACATCCAAAAGGACACGGTCCGAGACTAAATCCCCAGATTTAGATTTCTTATTTAACAATTTATTGACCATATTTATATATTATCATTGTTCTTTGTCTGCACAAAGAACCAAAAACTAAGCGGTATCCCGCCCGTTCGCTGCGTAATGCATGAAAAATCTTATGAGCGCATCAGGGGGATTCCTCGGCAGAGCAAAGCTATGATCGAGGAGGGGGTGAAATCACCCGATAAGTGAAGAAGATTTCGAAAGCATGGAGCGAGACTAGGGCGCAGTTTTGCTGCCAAAAGTGTGAAAAAAGAGTTTGTCTCCGCAAAAGAACAGAGAAAAAATTATTAAAAAAATTTTGCATTTTGACTTTTAAGTTTTGAATTGAAGCTCGAATTTTGCGTTGTATACAAATATAGTACCAGAGTCGGGAATTTTCTCCAAGTGATTAAATTATTTATACGCTATAGGCTGAAATTGCCACTTGACAAATGTAATAAAATTTGATACTATAAGTCGCTTTCTTTTTAAAAGCCCGTTTTGTGCCCGTAAGCCAAAACCAGCTCAAAAAGTCAGCACGTATCTGTAAGGTATAGTTCGGATTTTACTGAACTCTGCTTTGCAGAGGCACTTTAACAAGGCACACAAGAATTTAGTCGCAGACGCTCAGACTGATAACTAATGACAAATAACAGATAACTGTTATGAGTTATAAGTAATAAGTTATGAGTTCCGCGGCTATCTTAGCTTAGAAGAAATAAACAAAACATCTTCTTTTTAGTTGGTCGGAATTTTGCAAACAAGGGTAAATCTTTGTTTTCAGAACTCCGATCAACGGAAGGAGGTGAAGCACATTGGCCAACGGAGTCTTTCCGGCCAATCACCAACCAGGAAAACGGCGGAAGAGCAAGAAGCGCAAGAAGCGCGAATTGAAGGGAACCAATAAGGGCCAGAAAAAGGTCTACGTGGTCGAATCCGGAAAGGTAATTAGCTTCAAGCCTTAACGGCGGAAACGATTTTTGCATGAGGCAATACAAACAGGCGCCCCGAACAATCAGCAGGAGCTGAGCGTCTGAGCCTACAGGGCAAAATGGGAATATGCGTAAACCAACGAGAAACGAGGACACACAGTCATGGCAACACTCGAAGAAGTACGGCAGTGGACCAACAATCAGGCTCGCAGTCTGCAGGAACTGCAGGACGCGGTTGCCGGATTCAGGAACCTCGGCTTCACCATTCCCGCCGGCGCGCAGACCATCGACGGACAGCGCGACAGCCTGTACCGTTTCATCATGGCGCAGCCCAACCTGCACGCAGCCTCGCCCTGGACGCCGCCCGGAATGAACCCCGGACTGCCCCAGACGCAGACCACGCAGCAGCAGGGTTCGCCGGCTCCGGCTCCCGTGGACGACCACGACGAGCCCCGCAGGAAGTTCAACCCTTGGGCCATCGCCGGAATCGCGGCGGGAGTCATTGCGTTGCTCTTCGGGGCCTACCTGCTCGGAAACCGTGACACCAAGGTGGTGACCGGTGTACCGGCAGCAGCCCCCGCCCCGGCACCCGCGGCTCAGCAGCCGATCGTTGTCGTCGCTCCTCCCTCGGGGGGTGCGCCGGCCGGCGCTTCGGCGGCTACGGCAGCAGGCTCGCCCCAGGTCCAGTCCGTGGTTTCGGCTTCCGGCACCCCCGCTTCGGCGGCGGTCGTGACGGCTCCGTCGGCTTCCTGGGGCCGTGCGACGTCAAGTCGCTGGGTGGCAACTGGGTCCCCGCGGAAGCCAACATGTGGAAGTACGCCGGTCCGGCGAGCACCATCACGGTGCCCGCTTCGGGTCCGACGTGGGTCATCGACCACGCGCTCGGCTCGATCACCAACGGCATGTCCGTGACCACGGGTGTGGCCACGGCCTACTGCCTCGGTGGCGGTACGGCCACGGCGGCTCTCGGCCTCCGGCACCATCGCGGCCACGACCACGGCCACGGCGGCTCCGGCCTCGGCTTGCCCCGGCACCTCGGACCAGGCGGCCAGCCTGCTCGGCGGCAACGCCAGCAGCTGGACGACCCTCCCCGGCAACGGGTGGCACTACAGCGGTACGAGCACCACGGTGAAGCACCCCGGCTTCGGGCGTGTCGACTACGACGGTGGGAACCTTTCCACCGCCGGGACGACGAGCCCCGCCGGGATCCAGTTCACCTTCTGGTGCAACGCCTAGCTCCGCAGTTCCAACCATGAGGTGTGTGACGGTGGATCCGTACAAGAGTTGCGCCCCCCTGGGCCAACTGTGCGGTGAAGCCGTCACGCTCTCACAAACGAGGAAAGAAGGAAAGATGCAGAGAAGGACAGTCCTAACCACAGTCATGCTCGCCCTCGCGATCTTCGCGGGAGCTTGCGGTGACTCCGATGACAAGTCCACGACGGACAACACTGTGCCCAGTGCCGTCGTCCAACCCGTCCCGACCATCGTGCAGCAGGCACCGACGAGCCCCGCGCCCACCGGCGCCACCAGCTCGGCCTGCATCAGCACCACGGAGGTTAACTCGCTCACTCAGAGCGACCTCCACCGTGTGGGGGGTGAGGCTTGCGCCTACACCCTTCGGGTCGCCGCTGTGGGCAACACGCCCGTCGTCTGCGCTTCCGTTCTGATCTGCACCCTGTCCTTCCAGGATGGGATTCGGGTCTACATCGGCGATGGCACGCAGTACACGGGCGTCCTGGCAGGAACGGTGCGATTCGTCGCTGCCTATCCCGCTTGGGACACCCCGCACAACGCGTGCGCGCAGACCGCGGCAGAGGACCTGTTCGGTCAGCAGCAAGTTCCACCCTTCCACGTCGTGGCAGGGAACTTCAGCTGCACTCGCGCCTGACCTGAGAACCAGGAGAGTGACGGTGATCCGTACAAGAGTTGCGCCAGGTGGCCAACTAGTACGGTGATCCGTCGCTCTCCCCTCAGGATTCTTCTGAGCAAAATGACACAAGTCGTCAGACTTGGAAATTCTCGTCGAATGCGATGGGAAAAGAAGAGGCTGACACGAGTGTCATGGAGATGTGAGAGCATCAAGGGTACGGTTAGTACAGAAGATTTGCAGCATGCGCTGCGCTTATATTTTCTGGCTTTGCCTTCCCTTGGAGTTTTCCATTTTCCCACTTGTGTGCCTGTTTTCGTTTACCGGTCAAACCGGTACTGATGAGTCCTTCGGCTAACGCTCAGGACGAAACGAAAGTACTTGAAATTAAAGAGAATATGTTATAGGATACAAGGTAATTAATTAAACTTAGTACTTATAATAATTAAATAAAATATGAAAACAATATCATTTATCATACCTGTATATAACGAGGAAAAAAGACTGTATAAAACTCAGGAGGCTCTGATGAAGCTGAAGCTTCCCCGTGGTCTTAAGCTTGATGAAATCATCTTTGTGGATGATGGCTCAAAAGATAAGACTGTAAAAAGTATCCGCTACTTTATTCATGTTATGAAAAAGTACAAAATCCAAAAAGGTGCCAACTATAGAGTTATTAAATATTCTCAAAACCAGGGCAAAGGTTACGCAATAAGACGCGGTATGCTTGCGGCCCGCTCTGACTACGCTCTCTTTTTTGATGCCGATATGTCAACTCCTCTTAAAGAGCTTAATCATTTCATGGAGTATATTAAGCAGGATGTTGATGTGGTGATCGGGTACCAGAAAACACAAAGACTCCAAGGTTATAAGAAGCCAATCAGTGTTTCGTGCCAAATTGGGTCAGGGATTTACGCTAATGACAGGAACATTGCTTGGAATGGATTTGACTGATTACACCTGCGGATTTAAAGCCTTCTCAAAAAACGCCAGGATTGCTATATTTGCCAATTGTCAAATCAACAGATGGGCATTTGATGCTGAGATACTTTATCTTGCGCACAGATATAAAATGTCTATCGCGGAAGTACCTGTTGTCTGGAGAAATGACGAATACACCAAAGTTAAATTGCACAAAGATGTGCTCTTAACACTTCTTGACCTTTCAAGAATAATCGGCTTGCACATAATTGCTCCCGCTCTTTCCTTTCCCAAAAGGCAGGTTGCCCTATCCGCCTAGCCGGCGAGGCTGGCAATATAATTCCTAAAGTTAGAATTTTCAATTTGAAATTTAAAATTTGAAATGAATTTTGATTGTTTTAAATTTAAATTTTTAAACATTTACCTGCCTGCCGGCAGGCAGGGATTTCAATGAAAATTGAAAACTGAAAATTGAAAATTCAGCACAACTAAAGCTTACTAAAAATTCATAAGTCTAGTACAATAATACTATGCCAAGCTTAGTTGTCATCTCTAGTTACCCACCTCGTGGGACGACCCATCATAAAAGTGTTATTGGGGGAGCGTCCTACACCAAAAATACCCTGATTGCCCTCGAAAAAGAAATTCGCGCGCGAGGTGAAACTCCTGACATAACAGTACTTGCTCAAAAAATAGATGGCTCTGAGGCATCTTATGATGACGAAGGCATCGGAGTAAAAAGGATCTGGGAACGCAACTCTCTTCTTACCTTTAGCAGGCTTTACAAAGAAATTATTAGCAACCACAGGCAGACAAAAGAAATCCTTATTGAGCTGGAACTGAATATTTTTGGAAAAAGCGGAATATTTCTCATCCTGCTTATTAACTTTATTTACTCCCTGAAATTGCTGAACAAAAAAGTAATTTTGGTAATTCACGAGGTTATTTTTGATATGGACAAATTCGGGCCTCACATAAATCTTAAACAGAAAAGTCTCAAGACAGCATTTTATAATTCCGGACTAAGCATGTTCTATAAATCAATATTGAAACCAGTGGACAAAGTTATTGTTTTTGAGCAAAGCCTAAAGGAAAAGCTGGCAGAAATAACGGGCCAAAAAAATAAAATTAGTGTCATCCCGATTGCTGTTGAGAATATCAAAAATGTTATTTCCAAAGCTGAAGCAAGAACCAAGTTGGCAATTCCAAAAAATGATTTTGTAGTTATGACTTTTGGGTTCTTGGCATGGTACAAAGGAACCGATTGGATAGCTGAAGTATGGCCCAATAGCGCAGCGCCCTTGCGCTTAATTATAGCGGGAGGTGCCAATCCCAACCGCATGGAACTTCCCTACTATAAAAAGTATTTGGAAGAGCTTGAAACTATTGCACGGGAAAAAGACATAACTTTAACAGGATTTATTCCTGAAGAAAAAATGCAATTATACTTTGCTGCAAGCGATATTGTAGTCTTCCCCTACCGAACCATGATGTCATCAAGCGCTGTCCTGTCAATGGCTTTTAGCTTTGAAAAACCATTCCTGCTTTCCGAAAACATGAGACAAATCTTCCTGGGACAAGATATGAAAGAAGAATTGTTATCTTCAAATCTCAAAGAAGAAGACGTGCTTTTCCCGCTTGATAACTCATTTGGTAAAAAAATTAAAAAGGTAAAATATGACTTAGAGCTGCTTAAAAAATTGGAACTTTTTTCCAAAAAAATGAAGGACAAGAGATCATGGAATTTAATCGGCGGACAATATTATGAAACATTTTTTTAAAAAATATTGGGCAATTTTAATACTTTTGGGCTTTGTGGTCTTGCTTTTTGTGACCAATTACCGCCCGGGTACTATTTTAAGCGGCTGGGACAATCTCCATCCTGAATTTGATTTTGGTCTTAATATCAAGCGCTCAATTTTTGCAGTCTGGCAGGAATATCAAGGGCTTGGTCTTCTTGGCGGCATGGCACACAGCACTGATCTTTTAAGACAAATCTTTTTATTCATTCTTTCACTATTTTTACCAAATGATTCCCTGCGCTACATCTGGACATTCCTGATGCTTTTCACTGGATCTGTTGGTTCGTATTTTTTAATAAAGTACGTCCTAAATTTCAGAACCCTCAGAAAACTCGGTGAACCGGAAAATCAGACCCGTCAGACTGTCAGACATTCTGATAGTCCGGCTTCTGAGTATTCTGAGTTTTCCGGAAAAGAAAATGCCAACAAACTGATTCCTTTTTTGGGTGCTTCCTTCTACCTTCTCAACCTTGCAACTATCCAGATGTTTTATGTGCCTTTCGAATCATTTATCGGGTTTTTTGGATTTCTGCCATGGGTGCTATTATCATCCATTATATTTTTCCGGAAACCGGTCAAAAAAAATCTGCTTTTTCTTGTTTTAATTCTACTAATAGCAACTCCCGCCTGGTATCTGCAAACGGTATTTATCGTTTTTATAATCGCATTAAGTATCATACTTCTCCCCTCCTTACTAAATAATTTCAAACCCGGATCAATTATAAAATTGGTAAAACTTTATGGCATAATTTTTCTTGTAAATAGCTTCTGGCTACTCCCAGCTACGTATTTTACACTCACTAATTCTGACGTAAATCTCAATTCCAAAATTAATCAGATGGCAACCGAGACAATTTTTCTTCAAAATAAGGAATTTGGGACGCTGCCTGATGTAATGCTCCTCAAGGGATTTATGTTCAAAGGCGTTGATCCCAATGCGCAGGGAAACATTACATATATGTTAAAGCCTTGGAGTGATCACTTGAACAATCCTTTTGTCGCGGTTGCGGGTCTTTTACTTTTTGCAGTTGTATTTATAGGCTTTATCAAAGCTATTCGAACTAAGAACCCTGCTTTGCAGGGCTTTGCGCTGCTTTTCATATTTTCATTTATTGCGTTAGCTGTTGATACTCCGCCATTTTCTTTTATAAATAGTCTTCTGAGGAATAATATCCGCGTACTTAATCAAATCTTCCGTTTTCCTTTCACAAAATTCGCTACACTCGCAAGCCTTGTATATGCAATTTTATTTGCAGTTGGAATACAGACGGTAGTCAAAAAATTAGAATTAAGAATTAAGAATCAAGAATTGAGGTTTAGTAACCGAAAATATCCCTTCTTGCTTCTTACTTCTTGCTTCTTACTTCTGATCATCTTTGCGCTTCCCGTCTTTCAGGGTCACTTATTTTATGATAAAGAAAGGGTTATAATTCCCACTGAATACAAACAACTGTTTGCTTTTTTCAAATCAAAAGATCCGAATACCAGAATTGCCAATTTTCCCCAATCCAACTTCTGGGGATGGAGTTTTTATAACTGGCTTTCCTCACCTAATCAAGGCAGGCCCGGAGGAGACTATGGCGGCTCAGGATTCCTCTGGTATGGAATAAAACAACCGATTCTTGATAGAGCATTTGATGTTTGGTCAACAAATAATGAAAATTATTATTTTGAAATTACACAAGCATTGTACAGCAAAAATAATGCACTTTTTGAAAAAGTTTTGAATAAGTACCAAATTAATTGGCTGCTGGTTGATAAAAATATTTTTGACTCTTCATCAAGTAAGGCACTATTTATTCCGGAGCTTGAAGAACTATTGGCGAATTCTTCTTTGGCCAAAAAAGAAGCATCTTTCGGAAAGCTTCAAGTATACAAGATAAACCTGACAGACAAGCCCAAAAACTATGTATATATGACCAAAAATCTGCCTGTTGTGAATGAATACAAATGGAACAACTTTGATCAAGCCTATTTTGACAATGGAAATTACATTTCAAGAAACGGGCAGGAAGCAAAATCCAATAGCCAAACTTATCCCTTCCGCTCCCTCTTCACATTAAAAACTCAGAACGAAAAAGAGTTTGAAATAAAAGAAGAACCCGCGTCTATTGCGTTTATAAACAAACTTCCCGTTAAATCAGGAAGCACACTTATACTTCCCTCTTTTACCCAAAAAGAAAAAATAATCCCAATCCACATAAAAACACTAAGAACCGCAAGTGGCACCCCGAAAATCGAGGCACAAGTCCTACTTCCTCAAATAATAGTTGGCAACCGGGAGCTGCAAAAAAATACAGGTCCGGTTTTTCAAGCTCAACTTCCGCCTTTTAAAAATGACCAATATCCTCTCACCTTGAATATAAATGGAGCGAGCTACTCACCCATTTCAAATACTGATAAGGATATAGGTGTTGCATTCTTCACTCTTAATTCATCAAATACCATAACGGTCTCAGATAAGACCAAAAGAGGTATAAGTAACGTTGTTTTTCCTTTGGAGACTATCTCCCGCCTTCAGACAAGTCCGTTATTTATCAATGTGGGAAATACATCAAATCAGTACATAACAGTAAGGTTTCCCAAAATAGATGCAAATTACTTGACCTTCCGCCCGCTTCTTAACAGTGCTGACAGCGTCAGAAACTGTGACAATTTCAATGGAAAAAGTTTTTCATCCAAAATCATAGACGACAGCTCTTTGACCCTAAGCTCGCTCGGGGCTACTGCATGTACTTCATTTTTCGCTCAAAATCTGCCTCATGATCAATCTTTTGCAATTTTTATAAATAGTAAAAATATACAAGGCCAGGGACTTCGCTTCTGGGTGGAAAACACCAACCAGCAATCCGTACCGATTGATACATACCTTTCAAAAGAAAAAAATCTAGTTACAAGTTCATTTATCCTACCTGCAATGGAGCAATTCGGAAGTTCATACGCGTTTCACTTCTATAATTCGTCCATCGGACGGGATAAAACAGTAAATGAAATAGGAAGATTTGCCGCTTACCCGGTATTCTATAATTACTTAAAATCAATAAAGATAACTGCCGGCCAAAATACTGCAGGCAGTTTGACTGACACTTCCAAGATGGATGTCTCACATCCAAACGAAAGTAAGTACGTTATTTCAATGGAAAATGGAAAATGGCCAGTGGGAAATAATACAACCCTTGTCCTCTCTCAATCTTTTAATCCCGGCTGGAAAGCCTACGCAATTTCAAATTTCAAATGTCAAATGTCAAATTTCAAATGCGCGGTAGCCCAAGCCTTTCCTTTTATTTTTGGGAAGGAAATCAAAAATCACGTTATGGTAAATAACTGGGAAAATGGATGGGTTCTCAGTGATCCGCAAATGGCAAATGGCAAATGGCAAATGGTAATTGTTTACACCCCCCAGTACCTTGAATATCTTGGATTTGGATTGTTGATTTTGACACTATTTGGCATAATTATCCGATCAAAGTTTTCGAAAACTTGACACGAAAGTAGTAGTAGTAGTAGTATTGAGGCATGGCTGAGCCAGGTGGACACGACCAACAAGAAAAACCTACAACTGAATCTCAAGATAAACCGCAAAGTCCTCACAGAGTCAAAAAATTAGTAAGAAGGGGTGTAGCCGCTGCAGCAGGAGCAGCAACGCTTGCAGCCGCAGGTATGGGGGTCGGAATTGTACCCCGCCCTGGGTCATGGAATGAGAGTGGGTCTAGTACGCCTTCTGCCGAAATACAAAAGGGATATAAGGAAGCTTCGCTTGAGAGTTTATTACTAAAGCCCGGTGAAGGCTCGACAAAATGGGATAGTGTAACAGAAAAAATAGCAGTTGAGGGGTATCTCACTCTCATTAATACCCCAGATAAACCGCATCTGGCGGGTATATATACTTATGGTTTGTACCCAAATGCACCTGAATCTTTAGATCAAACTATGTCTGATGCAGAATTTAGGAATGGAACCAACGAGGGTAAATTTTTACCCGTTTATGTTGTTGCAGACAACCCTCTAGGTGAGGCAATCAAACCTCCTGAATATCACAATCCTAGTTTGAATCCTTTAAAACTTTTGCGCCGTGACAAAAAAGCTGAAGAAAGACATGGTCCTCCTGCCGATGGATGGGTTAGTATAAGAGGAGATTTTTCAGCGCAATCAACTGACACGGGTGATCGACAAGCAAAATTGGAGGTCAGCGTGGGAAAAGACAATCCCGAATTTCCGGATCGTACAAATATGCCTACTTTTGACGAACTGCTCCAAAACCGGGAAGCATTTTATATGAAAACTGTTGCAACAGAAGGATATCTTCAATTTGTCGGTCTCTTAGATTCAAGTTATCCTGCCATCGACAAACATGGCCAACGAATTACTCATACAAGAATTGATGCGGTATACGCTCTATATGACCATACTGCAGATCAAGCTGACATACCAAAAAATATAGATGAGCTTGAGGAAGCTGCCGGAAACAGAAAACTGGTAATTGTGACACAAACTACAGAACGTGATTCCGCGCCTGATGATGAAATGAGAAATCGAATCACAACAGATGCCAGAAAAAATAATGGATGGGCACACGTTCAAGGTGAGATGGGCAGATGGCTGACTAACGGTCTTGCGGAGGATAATCCCCCTCCTGTAGACCATACTGATGTCATAAGGCGCAGTTCTGCCTCAATTGAAATACGTGGTAGCGATAAAGATGGTAGCATCAAACCAATCCCAGCACCTGCTGGGAAATAATAATCCTCACCAGATTTGACAAAAACACTCCTAACTTACTTCTTCCCCAATCCCTCATCGTGGGGACCGACTGTGTGCAGAATTATCTCATCTTTATGTTTTTCAAAAGTGAAACGGTAGGACCTGTCAATTCTTCCTTCCCACAAATCAGCGCTATCCATTTTTTTGGTATTTAAACCAGGATAGAAAAAGTCCTTTTTTAGCTGCTCTAGAGATTTCTTCGTCTTCTTTTGTAAATGCTGAGGCAGCTTATCATAAGCCTTTTTAAACTTTTTTGAAGCGATAACTTTCATCGGAAAAGTTCTTTAAGAGGCTTGTCCAGATCATCAATGGATTTGAGCTCTGCAACCCTACCCTTTTTAATATCCTCCGTTGCTTCAAGCTCTGATTTTTCCCACCACAATTTACTCCCGTATGGAATTAATTCTTCGGGAAGCAGCATCAAAACATGCTTTTTGAACTCTTCAAAATGTTCAAGTTCTTTTACAAGCTTTTTCGCTGTATTAGTATCAATTGTTACTGCTTTTGCCATATGGCAATAGTTTAGCACACAGCATCGGATTTGACAAAAGGCGCTCAGTTTGATAATATTTACCTCTTCTGTCCTAAGGAGGCTCCCGGATTTTATGATCGGGATCAAAGAAGTACATCTGCTCGTAAGATAACTGCCGAATAACTGCTAATTACTTCAAAATAATTTTTTGCCTATGATTATTCTTAAAGAAAATGTTGTATCTATTATTTTACCCGTATACAACGCAGGCCGATTTCTAGCAGAATGTCTGGAAAGCCTGAGTGCCCAAACTCATGAAAACCTCCAAATAATCGCTATTGATGACAAATCTACCGATAATTCATGGTCAATTCTTAAAAAGTATCAAAGAAAAGTAAAAGGCCTGCAAGTTTACAAAAATAAGAAGCATTACGGCATGAGCATCTGTTATAACAGAGGGCTCAAGCGGGCTTCCGGCCAGTTCCTCGCCTTTAGCAACCCCAACGACCTCAATAGTCCTATCAGAATTAAGCGCCAGGTAAACTTTCTCTTATCAAATCCCAAAACAGTAGCAGTTGGAACACAATACACTAGAATTAACGACGAAAATGTAAAAATCGAGCGGATCAGCCTCCCACAGGAACATGAGACAATTTATGATAATCTGCTCCACACCAAATCACTCTACCCTGAAACAGTAATGATCAATAGGCTCTTAATTCCAAAAGATCTGCTCTATTTCAAATCAAATAGATATCCTTTTATCTTTAATGAGGTTTTTACTAAGCTTTTTCAGTACGGCTTGGTTGCAAATATTGGTCACGCGCTTTACTTTCACCGTGTCGGAATAAAACGCAACAAAAAGCGAGTTTCAAAAGTTAATCACCTAACAGCAATGGTTAAAGTCTGGATCAAATCGCGCTCAGACCACGACTATCGCCCATCCATAAGATCTGCTGTTCTTCCTCCTCTTTTGAATAAATTCAACCTCTAATCAAGAAAATGGCAAATGGAACTTGGAAAATGGAAAATATTATCCTCCCCAACTTATCCACATATTTGTGTATAAATAAATTAGCTTGAAATATCAATCTATTTTGCATATATTTTACTCTAGGACATATGATATCTTATGTACTATTTATTATAGGTTGACAGACTGGAAATTTTGTGTTATATTTCTATTAAATATGAAATCTTTGATGAGCAAAACATTTAAAAAACTGCTGACACAGGCGCGCTATGATAACAATTCCCTTAAAACTATTGCAGAATACAATCGTGAAGTTTTGGTGAAGCAAGGGGCCGATCAATTTAAGCAGCTTGTTGAAAAAGGTTTAAGTATACCGGTTGCACTTTTATAAAATTCACGAGGCAACGTAAAATAAAGGTAAATTTGCGTTGTTTAGGCTCGTTAATCTGAAAATTGCGCAAAAAAAGAGCATCGCTTTCGTTACACAAATGATAAAGTCAGGTACGATAAGCAATGCTCTTAAGGTAAACGGCATTTAGTCCTTCAGGCAGGAATAAAACTAATTGCCGATAAGTAACAAATATAGCAAAATCGGAAAGTTTGTCAAGAAAAATAGACGAAGCTAAAAATAGATTTTTTAATTGACAGATCAAGATTTTTCACAGTGTAATAAATTCTTACAATTGAGGTCAAAAGAAATCGTAATAGTTAAAAGTGGTTCTTTATTTGCAATGAGGTAGGAATCTTGCGAAGTCTTGATTGAATCTGGACGGAGTCCGCCGAAGATCGCTCTTTGAGCCGCAGTTCAAATGAACTAAGGCGAAAAGTAAAATCAGGAGGAGGCAGGGATAGCAAAATTGGAGTTTTGAATGAGGTAGGAATCTTGGGCAGGGATTCTTACCTCTTTCAAGGCTTTAAACCACCCTCCAGCTAGATTTTCTTTGCAAACAATATTCTTCCGGTGGCGGTTTGAATGACTCTTGAAACAACTACATCAAAACTCTTCCCTATTCCGTCTCTTCCCTCTTCAACAACAATCATTGTCCCGTCATCCAGATATCCAACACCTTGAGTTGCTTCCTTCCCTTGATGTGAAACTTTTACATGAAGTGCTTCACCCGGAACGGCAATAACTTTAAGAGCATTTGCCAAAGCATTTAAGTTAACAGCTGCGACATTATCAATACTTGCTTTCTTTTCGAGGTTATAATCACAAGTTATCAGTTTGCCTTTATGATTTTTTGCTGATCTGATCAACTGCTCATCCACCTCTATTCTGTTTTCTGTTTCAGCTTCTTCGTTGAGAATCATCACTTTTAGTTTCTTAGATTTTTTTAACTTCTCAAGAGCAACGAGCCCTTTTCTTCCCCGTTCACGCTTAACAGTGTCCTGTGAATCAGCCAAATGCTTGAGCTCTAAAAGAATGCTTGAAGTTATTACAATTGTTCCTGTGAGAAGATCCAAATAAATTACATCAAATATCCGCCCATCAATAATTGCTGAGGTGTCAAGGAAAATCCCGTTTTCAATTTTCTTGGGTTTTGATAGTTTGGATTTTCGGCGGGGACGCCTTATCATACCTGGCAAGCGGGTCATAAGCGACTTGGAAACTTCATCGGCAATTGCCCCAATCATGCTGGGTGAAAAAACAGCTGGCCTTTTGGCGCTGTTTTTATTTTTTTTGGTTTTGGTTTTTTCTTTTGCCATAATTTCGGAAAACTCAGATGATACTCAGTAAGCCAGATATTCTGACCGTCTGGGTATCTGATAATTCAGACATTCCGGAACACCGAGTTTCCTGCCTGCCGGCAGGCAGGTCTGAGTGTTCTGAAGTTACTTACCTAAACCATCAATTACCTCTTTCAAACTCCTGTGCGTCTTGGCTGTAATAACGTTTTTGTATCCCAATTTCTGCGCCTCTCTGCTTCTTTTATCACTTCCGGCAACTGTACGCAACTCTCCAAGAAGACCAACTTCGGCAATTCCAACTGTCTTTGTCAGGGAAATATTTTTAAGACTTGAGTAGACTGCAAGACAAATTCCCAGATCAATTCCCGGGTCATTCAGTTTAAGTCCTCCCGCAACGTTGACAAAAACGTCCATTGTTTCAACCGGTAATTTAACATGTTTTTGTAAAACCGCCAAAAGCAATTCTACCCGTCTCGGATCAATTCCTGATACCACTCGTCGTGGCATAGGAAGCTTTGAGAACACAACCAATGCTTGCAGCTCGACTAGAAATGCTCTTGACCCTTCAAGTGTCACTACAAGGACACTGCCCGGGCTGTTAACTCTTTTGTCGTTGAGAAAAAGTTGCTCCGGATTTGCTGCTTCTTTCATTCCCGTATCTTCCATCAAAAAAATACCGACTTCATCAACCGGACCAAACCGGTTTTTGAGAGATCTCAAAATTCTGGTCTTTGAAAATTTTTCTCCTTCCAGAAAAAGTACCGTATCCACCATGTGAGAAAGAACCATAGGCCCTGCAACCATTCCCTCTTTTGTAACATGCCCCACAAGAATAATTGGTATGTTATTCTGCTTCGCACATCGAACAAACTGCAATGCGGAATACCTTACCTGACCAACGCTACCTGCTAATCCTGATACATTTTCTGACTCTATTGTTTGAATAGAATCAATAATAACCAAATCAGGTTTTGACTCTTCAATTTGGGCAATAATTTCCTCAGTATCTGTTTGGGCCAATAAAAATAAATTATCATTTTTTCCTTGATTCTTAATTCTTAATTCTGAACTCTGAATTCGTGTTGCTCTCATTTTCACCTGATCAACTGATTCTTCTCCTGATACGTACAAGACTTTATTATCTCTGGATAAACTTAGAGCAAGCTGAAGAAGGAGTGTCGACTTTCCAACTCCCGGATCGCCTGCAACCAACGTTACTGATCCATGAACAATCCCTCCACCCAAAACTGTATTCAGTTCTGTAAAATTAGTTTGAATCCTTGAGGTTTGCTTATATACAATTTCACTAAGTTTCTGTGGTTTAGCGGACTCCAAACTAACTCCGGAGTTCTTTGTTCTTTGTTCTTTGTTCTTTGTTGTGTGGAATTCCTTTAATGTATTCCACATTCCACACTCCGGGCATTTTCCAAGCCAAGACGTTGTATCATATCCGCATTCCTGGCAAACAAAATTGGTGGTAATTTTTGCTTTTTTCATATTAAGTTAATTATATCACCGCGAGGCAGAATTGATGCCTTATGAAGATTTAAGAAGTAAGATTTAGGATTTAAGAATTTCTTTAATCTTATCTCTTTAATCTATCTATATCCTATTGGTTTCTCTTTAAGAACTGGGGTCAGAATAACTCTGTGCCTTTTTTTATCAAATTCAGAAACAGTCAGATCTATCTCCTGCCCTACAGTGTAAGTAGTGAGCGGAGGAATCTTTTCTTTTTTTACAAAACCTTCCAAATCATCATCAAGTGTAAATGAAACTCCTGCACTTTCAACCTTTGCTACAGTTGCTTTCACTTTCTTATCAACCGGATAATTGGCAATCAGCTGTTCAAAAGGATCAGCAGTTAACTTTCTGATAGACAAATTAATTCTCTTGCTTTCTTTATCAAATCTTGTTACAACAGCCTCAATTTTCTGTCCCGCTGTAAATAGTCCGCTTAAATCCTCCTGCCTCTCCCATGAAACTTCTGAAATATGAATAAATCCTTCAACTTCTCCCATTGAGACAAATAATCCAAATGCTGTTACATTTGATACCACGACTTCCACAGTCTGACCTACTTTATATTTTTTCATTGCTTTATCAAAATCCTCATCAGTCATCTTGGTTTTTTGGGAAAAAATTACTTTATTATCAATTCTATTTATTTCAAGAACCGACGCGTTAATTTTCTGCCCGATGGCATTATCAGGTGAGGATGTATGAGATTGGGGAAGAAATCCTGAAATACCAAAGCTAGTTGCGACGACATATCCAGCTTTGCCAACTTCTGTTATCGTGACTTCGATTTGCTTGTGATTTTTCTGCAGCTCTTCAAGTTTGACCCAGGCAATGTTGCCAAGATAGCGACGCAGTGAAACAATTGGCTGGCCTGTTTCGGATTCCGGATTGAGGACATTTACCTCAACAGTATCCCCCACTTTGAACATCCCCAGAATTGTGCGGAGGATATTTTTATCTTTTTCCATGATTGAGGCTTCTGTTTTGGCACCGAGATCAACCAGAATTTCATTTGGGGTCAATTTGGTGAGTTTTCCTTTGACGCTTTCACCTTTTTTAAGCGAGACAACACTGCTTTTGTGCTTTGCCAGAAGCTGCCCCATGGCAGACTGAGCCTTTTCGGAACTAAGTTGTGAGGAATTTTTTGCCATGAATCATAATGCCTTTCATATCGGATGCACCCAGTATAACAGGTTAGTTTCATTACTGCAATGTGGCCCATCAAAAAACCGCTCTTGCGGGCAGTTTTGTATATTAATAAATTATTTTATCTTATGCTGCAAGATAATGCTCAAGTGATTTTAATCTAATTTCGACAGCTTTTCTACTAACTAGAAATTTCTCCGACATCTTTTCTATATCATGATATTTCTCCCAATATTTTCTAAACCATCTCGCCGGCATAAGAAGACATGCAGCAAAATATTCTGCTTTGCGCTCCTCAACCATACCTTCTTCAGTTTCCTTATTATAGCCAGGATTATTCTGAAGCATATGATAAAACTCGTGGAAAAGAGTAAATCTTTTTGCACCAACCGATAATCCTTGGTTTAAAAGTACATACCATTTTCCGTTTTTTGGAAAGGAGAATCCGAATGCGTCCGGATGGAAAGGTGTAACTTGTATTTCAGAATCTGGAAATAATTTCTTAACAAGACTAGATGGTACTGGAGGCTCTTTGATATCAAACAACGCAAGAATATCTTCCGCATCATCTTCGGTCTTTATATATTCAGCCGTTAAACTGTTTTTATAGCCTAAAGAACTCATTTACGATTTTTATATTTTTTAATAATTAAATTTTTTATTATATCTATTTCTTTAATTGCCTCTTCATTCAAATTTGGATGCTTTGTTCTTAAATATACATCGAAGGAAGGTAGATCTGTTTTATTTATCTCAGGCATATAACCAGCCACCTGAAATATGGCCTCATGAGAAACACCCAAGCCATTAGCCAACTTAATAAGAACCATTGCTGATGGTGATTTATAATCGTTATCTTCCAATCGGGAAATATAACTCCTGGCTAAATTACTTATGTCAGCTACTTGCTCTTGAGTCATTCTTTTTTCTACTCTAACTTTTTTTATAAATTCACCTAGGGTTAACATCATATATATGTTACCATAATGACAAAAATTGTCAATATTAGCAATCTGGTACTTGACAAAGCTTAAGAACTAATATATTATTGTTACTATTGTGACAATATATGTCTCAATAATCTACAAGAAGGGAGGTGAAAAATGAATACATATCTTATAACATACGACTTAAATAAGCCAGGCCAGGTTTACCAACAACTATATCAGGAAATAAAATCCCTTGGCGTAACAATTCACGGTATGCAAAATGTTTGGTTTTTGGAGTCTAACTATTCGGCCAAACAAATACGTGACTCTTTAAAACAGGTTGTTGATTCCAACGATAAAATTTTTGTCTGCGCTGTGGTTACTTGGGCAACATCTAACTTGCCCACTGTCGCTTCATGGCTGAACAGTTAACTAAACTGAACTTATCTGCCCGCAAAGAAACCTTCTTAAAGGAGGTTTTTTTGTAGCGTATTTTTCCACCAAAAAACCGCCCTTGCTGGCGGTTTTATTGGATTCTTTTTTTGCCCAAAAGCTTTCACGAAGGACATGTCCTGTACAAAAAGCTGAAGATTTGAAAAAAGAAAATTCCTGGCGATGACTTATTGTCCCATAAATAAATACAGTATCGTAGGCGCTGGCATGTTTAACTTCTCTGTTCGGAATGGGAAGAGGTGGTGCCACACCGCACAAATCACCAGAAAATTTCTTTTTTCAAAGTGCTAACTTAGCTTCTTAACAAGTGAAGAGAAACGTCTTAAAAATTTATAGTAAACCATTAGTACGGGTAGGCTAAATACTTTACAGTACTTACACTGCCCGCCTATCAACCTCGTAGTCTACAAGGGGTCTTTCAGATCTTACGATCCATCGAAATCTTATCTTGGAGGCGGCTTCCCACTTAGATGCTTTCAGCGGTTATCCGTTGGGAATCTAGCTACCCGGCGGTGCTCCTTTATGGAAACAACCGGCACACCAGGGATTCCCTCATCCCAGTCCTCTCGTACTAGGGACAGAATCTCCTCAAATTTCAGCGGGCATACAGGATAGAGACCGAACTGGCTTACGCCGTTCTGAACCCAGCTCGCGTACCACTTTAACCGGCGAACAGCCGGACCCTTGGGACCTTCTCCAGCCCCAGGATGTGATGAGCCGACATCGCTGTCGTAATCACTTGTTACCAAGTGCGTTGACTATACCTTCATCCTCGTCCTCTCTTGAGAGGAGCTAGTCTTTTATAAAAGTTATAAATTTATTCAATCTAAACAGAACTTCTATCCTCATCTCTATCTACATCGGAAATCAGTCGATACAGAGTCCGTCAATTAATGATCGGACTTCCCTCGGTATTGACCAATATCTGTTCGCAATATTGGAGTCCACCGATTTGAACTAGTATTTTTGTTATCCAACTGCACTCTCTAAATGCATTTTTGAATAATCAGACTTAGAAAATTTCTTTTCTAGGCGCCCCAATGTTGAGTTAAGGTGCCAAACCGCATCGTCGCTATGGACGCTTGGATGCGATCAGCCTGTTATCCCCGGGGTAGCTTTTATCCGTTAAGCTGTGTGCATACCACTATGCATCACAGGATCACTAAAACCTACTTTCGTACCTGCTCGACTTGTGGGTCTCGCAGTCAAGCTGGCTTATGCTATTACACTATCACGTCATGATTTCCATCCGTGACTAAGCCAACCATTGTGCGGCTCCGTTGCGTTGTAGGAGTCAACCTCCCCAGTAAAACTGCCCACCAGACAATGTTCCTTCGCCCGTATTTTTATGCGGGTCGAAGTAATGCTTACTCATTTCAAAGAGAGGTATTTCACTGATGACGAATCTCCCTCCTATTCTAAACAATTAAAATAAGCTTGCAAATGCCAAGCTACAGTAAAGCTCCCGGGGTCTTTTTGTCCATGTATACCTAGGCCGCGTCTTCACAGCCATCTCAATTTCGCCGGGTAAATGATTCAAGACAGTTACTTAGTCGTTCTACCTTTCGTGCGGGTCGGAACTTGCCCGACAAGGAACTTCGCTACCATAGAACAGTTATAGTTACTGCTGCCGTTTACTGGAGCTTAAATCCAAGACTGAACTCTTACGAATTGTCATCCGAGATTTTTGACTTACCAGCACTGGGCAGGTGTCAGCCCCTATACTTTGCCTTTCGGCTTTGCAGGGACCTGTGTTTTAGATAAACAGTCGCCAAGTAAACTTTTGTTGCAACCGCGTTCTTACACGCGGCAAGGCATCTCCCATAGGTTACGCCTAGATTTTTTGCCGAGTTCCTTAATCATCTTTCTCCCGTTCACCTTAGTCTACTCGACCAGCCCACCTGTGTCGGTTTGCGGTACGTTAAAATATGCGTTTTGGCGAGCCTTGCGGCCACCTTAATGAGGCTTTTCCTGGAAACTGAAATGTACCAAATTGTTCCTTATTACTAAGAAACTTTCTATCACAACTCGATTAAACACAATAACGGATTTGCCAATCACTACTATCTTACTGCTTAGACCCGCTAACACGGGCTTGATTCTTCCAACTACGTCACCCCCTTAAAATACACATACCCTGTAGCTGAATATTAACAGCTTGTCCATCGGGCTAATCCCCTTTAACAGGAAGACCCTTAGGGCCGACTAACCCTCCGTTGACTTACATTGCGGAGGAAACCTTGGGCTTTCGGTGTGCCGATATCTCAGTTGCATTTCGCTACTCATACCGGCATTCTCACTTCTATCCGCTCCACCAAACTTTACAGTTCAGCTTCACTGCAAATAGAACGCTCCCCTACCAACTTATAGAAATCTATAAAGTCTCCAACTTCGGCAAATAGCTTAATCCTCGATAAATTTTCGGCGCCACGAACCATCCGCCAGTGAGCTGTTACGCTTTCTTTAAAGGATGGCTGCTTCTAAGCCAACCTCCTGGGTGTCTATGGATCATGACTTCCTTAAAAACTTAGCTATTATTTAGAGGCCTTAATTGGGAGTCTGGGCTGTTTCCCTTTCGACTCATCAGCTTAGCCCGACGAGTCTGACTACTGTAATAATGATATCAGGTATTCGGAGTTTGATTGGCTGCTACCGCTTGCGCCAGCAGAAACCATTCAGTGCTCTACCCCCTGACGTAATTTACAGCGCTATACCTAAATATATTTCGGGGAGAACCAGCTATCTCCGGGTTCGTTTGGCATATTGCCCCTAACCTCAAGTCATCTCAACCCATTGCTACGGATACGGGTTCGGTCCTCCTCTCGATTTTACTCGAGACTCACCCTGCTCAAGGTTAGCTCACCCGGTTTCGGGTTTTATGACTGCTACTAATTTCGCCCAGTTAGGGCTCGCTTTCACTATGTCTTCCCAATGTAATTGGTTAAACTAACGCAGCAATCAAAAACTCACCGGTTCATTCTTCAATAGGCACGACATTATCTCATTGCTGAGACTCTGTCTGCTTGTTAGCCAACAATTTCAGTTCTATTTCATCTCCCCTTCCGGGGTGCTTTTCACCTTTCCCTCACGGTACTAGTTCACTATCGGTAGATTTTGGTATTTAGTCTTGGACGTGGTCGGCCCAGATTCCCACAGAGTTTATCGTGCTCCATGGTACTTAGGTACAGTCTATCGCGAAATTTTCATTTCGCATACGAGTCTTTCACTCTCTATGGAAGATCATTCCGGATCTTTCTGCTACCAAAACTTACATCGAATATCGTCTGCCCTGCAACCCCAAATCTTGCGACTTGGTTTAGGCTGTTCCGCTTTCGCTCGCCGCTACTGACGGAATCTCTGTGATTTATTTTCCTGGCGTTACTAAGATGTTTCAGTTCACGCCGTTCCCAGCCAGACACTAATATAATCCCTTACGGAACTAACTTCATGCATGGTTCCTCTATAAATAGAGTGGATTGCTCCATTCGGAAACCGCCGGATCAAAAGTTGATGGCACCTCCCCGACGAGTATCGCCGCCGTCTGCGTCCTTCCTCGGCCAAAATCTCCTAGGCATCCATTGTTGGCATTAATAATAAATTTTATTTTACCCCGTTAGATAATTTTCATATCTAATGGGGTGTTTAAGACGTTTTTAAATCCCGTACAGTCCGCCGGTTTGACGGAACATACAGGATCTTCTCTTCACTTGTAAAAGAGCCAAATCATCCATTCATAACTCTCGTATAACCCTCTCTTACTAGAGGGTTGTACCAAAGTACGAATCGCGCTTCGCGCTCAACTTAGAACTGAGAACTTAAAACTTAGAATTTTTCCTTTTTGTTCCTAGTTCTTTGTTCAAAGTTGTTCGCCCGCTGGCGAACAGTGGACCTGAGGAGATTCGAACTCCTGACCTCCTCATTGCAAATGAGGCGCAATAACCAGCTATGCTACAGGCCCATTAAGGAATTCCTGCGCCAAGCAGGCTAGAATCCAGAAAATTGTTAAACGAAACGAGGGAAAAGCGTGATTATGAAGAACAGACTACGAGCCCAGAATGGGTTTTAAAGAAATATGTTCAAAAGTTATCATAAACAAACGCTTTCGCAAGTTCGTAAAAGCAATGATAACACAGGCTGGAAATAGTGTCAAGGGTTATTATAAATAACAAACTATAACAGTAAGTATTGCCTACCAAATGCTGTTTACATATAATGGTACTGATTATGATCCAGAATCTTGAGACCGCTACTCTTGCCAATGGGTGCTTCTGGTGCACAGAGGCGATATTTAAAAGACTAAAAGGTGTTGAATCTGTCAAATCAGGCTACGCAAATAGTAACGTCCCCAACCCGACTTATAAGCAGGTTTGTTCAAAGACTACTGGTGCGGCTGAAGCTCTGCAAATTAAATACGATCCCAAAATCGTTTCTTTTGAGACTCTCCTTGATGTCTTTTTTGCAACTCACGATCCGACAACTCTCAACCGTGATGGAATCAATATAGGCACAGATTACCGCTCTGCAATCTTTTATCAAAATGACGACGAGAAGAAAATAGCAGAAGATAAAAAGAAAGAACTTGATAAATCGGGAAAATATACAGATAAAATCGTGACTCACATTACTCCATTTGAAAATTTTTATGATGCCGAAGATTATCATCAGGATTTTTATGAGTCCGGCCAGCGGCCTGATTATTGTATGTTCATAATCGATCCAAAAATAAGAAAACTTCTGACGCATTTTAATGATAAAGTAAAAGAGGAATATAAGGTAAAAGACTTATGATTTCATTGAGGCCCAAAAATATCGCCCCGGACTTATGACGGGGCGGATCGAGTCCTTAAGCGACGGCGTTTTTGCTTTTGCTCTGACACTTCTGGTTCTGGCACTTGCAGTTCCCCAACTTACTCCAGTTGAATTACAACACGGAGGACTTACTACCAAACTTTTTGAACTCTGGCCCAAATTCCTGACATATATAATCTCAGCCTTAGTCATCATAATTTTCTGGATCGGACATGTGATGCTTTTCCATTTTGTGAACCGTTCAAATAGAACATTTATGTGGCTCAACAGCCTTTTTCTGATTATGATTGCCTTTTTCCCATTCCCAGTTGAGCTTTTGGGACAGTATCCGAGAGAAGTTGCGTCTCTTGCCTTATACGGACTAACTCTTAGTGTGACAGGAATTTTTTATGCGGCAATGTGGTTTTACGCAACGACAGATAGGCATCTTATCAATAATAAATTGACAGACGCGCTAATTAAGAAGGGCAAATTGCTTGTGACAGTTGCGCCAATTGCCTATCTGGTCAGCATTGTTTTCGCGTTTATAAATATTAATATCACTCTTCTTTTATACATTTTTATCCCTCTAGCTTATACACTCCCCAGCCCGGTTGATGAATTTGTTGATGCTGCAATTGACTAAATTATGAAATACGTAGCTTTTTTACGGGGAATAAATGTCGGAGGGAATAAAAAAGTCAGCATGTCTGACTTGAAAAATATTTTTGAATCACTGGGATTTCAAAATGTCTCAACTTACATCAACAGCGGGAATGTGATTTTTGAAGCTGAGGCGACAACGGATAAAGTTTCAAAACAGATCAAAACAACTCTAGAGAAAAACTTTGAACCCGCACTCGGACCAATCAAAGTTCTGGTAGTTAGTCATACTCAGCTCAAAACCATTGCAAGAAAAGCACCCAAAGGTTTCGGGCAAGAACCCGCCAAATACTACTCTGACGTTATCTTTTTAATAGATGTTACTGCTGATGAAGCCTTTGGGACTTTCGAACCACATCCGGAAGTAGATGCTGTCTGGAAAGGACCGGGAGTTGTCTATTTCCGAAGGCTTAGTGCGGAGCGGACCCGCAGCCGCATGTCCAAAATTGTTGGAAAACCTATTTATAAAAACATGACCATACGCAGCTGGAATACTACCACCAAACTTTTATCGTTGATGAACTAAAAAGTAATTAAAGATTTTTCAACAACTCTTTCCAGTAACTCCCCATATATCGGAACTGAAAATTATCTGGTTTGTATAGGTAATATCTCCCTATAGTTGCTTTGATTTGCTAAATAAACCCTGCTATAATCCTCTCTATGTCAGCTGACACTATTGAACTACTGGTGCCTCCAACAGGGCATCCAACATGGGAAGAAATACTTGAAAGAGGATACATTGTATCTGGAGCACCACGAACCGTTGAAGAAATTCAAAATCCTGATGAATTTGCAGCCATACAAGAATTAGGAGCAGGACTTAGGCTAGAGGGACATATCGATCTTAGGTCACCCCACGATAGCATACGATCAGGTTCAGCAAGGCTTGCTCCACCTCTTGTTCCAATCCTTGAAACAATCGCAAACGATGCATTAAAAATAAATCCTAGTCTGATAGATGGATCACCTATGAATAACTCTTGGCAATTTCGAGTCCAAGTATCAGCAGAAGAACCTTCCGTACATATGGATTCTGTGCTTTTAAAATTAGGAAAAGAACCAAAAAGATTTGCGGAAAGACCAGAAGGCGCACTAACTTATACTGTTGGTACATCTGGAAGTCTTTTTTATCCTAAACGCTATGACTTTCCTCCACTTTCAGGATTGCTAGTAGGACATTCTAGAGACGACTCTTTAAATCAAATAAATGCCTTAATTCGACAAATGGCGCAAAATGTAGAACCTCAACAAGCCAAACCTTTCATGATAGTTCAATTTAATGGAATAACGCAACATAGCGCTGATTTTAGGCCTAAACCTAAACCCGGAAGCCCTCCTCCTGGAAAACGCAGAGTACTCGTTGCTTCATTTGGTTATTGATGAAGTGGAATACATTTCCATAACATTTAAGAAGCAGTAAGGCCTATGCTTAAAGTTTTCTCAACAACTCTTTCCAATATTTTCTCCACGATTCTACAGCTTTTTTATCTTTCAGCTTATCAAGAGTTATTGATAGACTCGATTGGTTATCTCCTTTTGGACCGATGTTTGCATATACTCTACTTCCATTTGCCAGATCCACTTTCCAATAACGCCATTCTTTTGTAATTGATGTTCTGAAATCCCCTTTTATTTTTACCTTGTTAAACTCTTTTTTATTTTTCACTAAATTTTCCCAAGTCTTAAATGCCTCATCTGGAGTACCGTCCAAACTTTTACCGATTGAAACCTCATAGTTCCCAGTTGTTTTTTGTCCCCAGACGCGGCGTCCTATCTTCTCTTCATAGCCGACAACTAGGCTTTGCGCCCACCAGCCTTCGTTAAAACTTCGGCCGGCAGGCCAGCCGGATTTAATTAAACCTTTATCCATAATCCAGAGAACAATATCTTTGTGAGGCATTTTTGAAGCTTTTATGCTAGCTAGTATTTTAAACCACTCCTCCCAGTTCTTCCCCGTCGCCTTCTTCACCGCTTCATCCGATTTCCCTGCAAATTTATCTGCCATATTTAGAAGAAAACTAATCTACAACAATCCCATTTTTTCTTTCACTTCTTTGATTGTTTGCTGCGCCCTAACTCGGCATTTTTCTGTATGTTCTTCAATAATCTCATCAACGATTTTTGGATTTTCTTCAAACTCTTTTCTCTTTTCCTGAAGAGGTTTCAGTTCTTTATAAATTGCACTCGCAAGAACCTCTTTCATATCACTATAGCGGATTTTTTTGTCCTGATAGTCCTGAACAAAATTACTGAACACTTCTTCAGATTCAAACAGTCTTAGCAAGTCAAAAAGATTGGCAACTCCACCCTCTCTTGGTAATTCTCCACCCTGCGTACCGCTGTCTGTTGGGGCTTTTGCGATGTGCGCTTTTATGTCCTCTAGGCTATCATTTAGGGTGATAAAACTCCCCTCAATTGACTTACTCATCTTGCCAATTCCTGTCAAAGACGGCACGTACTGACCGGGTGTCGCAAATCTTTTTGGCTCAGGAAAAGTAACTTGTCCTGAGCCCGCCGAAGGAAACATGCTGTTAAACTTCCTAGCAATTTCCCTAGTTACTTCAATATGCGGTTCCTGATCTATCCCAACCGGGACGAGTTCTGCTTTATACAATAAAATATCTGCCGCCATTTCAATCGGATAATACAAAAGTCCCATATTTACGTATTTCGGATGCTGGGCTTTCTTGTCTTTATATGTCGGCAGATCTTCAAGCCGTGATACGGGATAAATGGTTGAGAGATAATAGGCAAGCTCCATATGCTCAGGAACTGTAGATTGAACCTCAATTAAGCACTTTTTAGGATCCAATCCCGCTGCTAAGTAGTCAATTATAATATCCCGCACTGATTGCTTAAGAGTCTTAGGATCATAAGGAGTAGTGATCGCGGCAAGATCCACAACCGCAAAAACACAATCGTATTTGTCTTGCAATTCAAGCATTCCCTTAACCGCACCCATATAATTACCAAGATGCAGCCTACCCGTTGCCCTAATTCCCGAATAGACTTTACTGCCTTTTCTTGCCTCACTCTCAATTTCGCTAACATCTGCAACTATACTTCCTGGTATCTTTAGTAAATCTGAAGTTTTATATTTAATACTTGACGTAAAGCTTCCCGAGCCACCAACAACATATTCTTTATCAAGTATTTTCTTATCAATTATGGTTTTACTTACCTGCGGTAGATAAATTCTTGCTGCACCAACCGGCAATTTGGTAAATTGAGTAAATTCCTCAGGAGTTGCCAATCTTAGATTATCAACTCCCAGTATTTTTTTAATTTGTTTGAAGTCTGTTTTGCAATCATCCCGCCTTATAAGCGCGTAAAAATTATCATCTTTGCTTTTTAGAACAAGAGTTGAAGCACCATCCGAAAGCGTTAATCCTAAATAACCCAAAGTCTCAGGTGGAGTCTTAAGTTCAGGATGCTCGACAATTTCGTGGGTAATCCCCAGCTCTTTTAATTTTTTACTGTAATCTGTAATATCTTTATTCATACTTTTGTATTGTATTTTATTTGTAGTAATTGCGCAATAAAGCTAATGATAATATTTCAACGGAATTGTATATTTTTACTTTTTTATAAATTGTGGGAAATATCAAAGGCAATTCTGTGCATCCCAATATTATCCCTTCTGCTCCCTTTTCAACAAGATTATCTGCAATCTTAGATAACTCTACTTTATCTTGCGCTTCATACTTTCCTTTTATAACATTTCTAATTATTTTGTCCATAATTTGCTGCTGTTTGATATTTGGCATGATGCTTTCGATATTGAGATTTTTGAGGGCATTTTGGTAAAGTTTTGACTTCAAAATAGATGGAGACCCAATAATTCCTACCTTTTTAAATTTATCTTTTTTGACTGTCTCAATAACCTGATCTATCACTGAAATAAAAGGCGCTTTGGATACCTCCTGCAATTCGTCCAATAAAATATGCGCCGTATTACATGCAATTGATAAACACGAGATATTAAGCTTATTTAAATCTCTTACGCGATCTTTGAGCATTGTTAATGCTGTTTCTTTATCTTTGCTATTTGAAATAAAATCAGGAACAGGAATGGAGTATAAAATTATTTCCGGAAAATCGTCATTGTTCACCGCACCAAAATACTGTATTGAAAGCTTGATCAACATATCATACATATAATTAGATGCAGATGGTGCCATCCCGCCTAAAATTCCTATTTTATTAATTTGTTTCATAAATTCTCCTTTTTTAGCAAGCTACTGCTCTTTCCAACATTTACTTCATCAGTAGCCCCCGCGTCCTTGCTTAGAAACTCCACCATCTGTTGGAGCTACAACTTGCCCTTCAGTTGAACTGACTGACAAACCTATTGCTGGTCGCAACAGTGGCTTAAAAACCAACACTTCTCTATCAGCAATTGAACCGTAATCAAGATTTGGTGAACCTTCTGCCACTCTATATACTCTTTCTGTCATAATATATCATCTCCAATCCCGTTAAAACGCAGCTTTACAATAAAAACCTCTCGCCTTGAGAGGTTAATTTAAGAATTTAAATAAATTTTAAACGCGGAAATCAGCCTCACAAAAGAGTCAGACTGCCCCGCCAACTTTTTTCAATACTAATATTCGTAGCAATTCGCATATACTTTATTTGCATTAATTCGTAGCTATACATACTGAAATCTTCCTTTCTTAATCTCCCTTGATCCCCTGGTAACTGTTGCTATACCTACGCCAAGCTTTTCAGCAATCTCGTGGTGCGAGATGCCCTTCTTAAGCATATTGACAATCGCCAACCTTTTTGGAATTTCAATCAATTCTTTAGGTGTTAAGATTCCAAACAAAAAATCGTACATTTTCTCTCTTGTTTTTAGCTTAAGTGTAGTATCAATTAAGCTAAGCAATTCCTCGTTATTTTCATTATCATCGCGTGTCTTCATCATACTAGTATACTAGTATGTGACACTGAAGTCAAGTATCAATATTGAGAGATATCTAATAGGTCATGCTTAGTAGATAAGTTGCAGATTGGGATCTTATTTAATCGGTAGGCTGATATAGAATGTACTACCCTTGCCCTTTTTGCTTTCCAACCAGATTTTTCCTTTATGGCGCCTGATTATTTCTCTTGATATGTATAGCCCAAGGCCCAATCCCGGTAAACCTCCAGGGCCTTCCTGACCTGCCCTGTTGAAGCGCTCGAATACTTTTTTTTGCTCGGATGCTGTGAGTCCCATTCCAAAATCCGTAACACTGACGATAACATTCTTCCGATCTTTGGCTACTCTGACAATAACTCTATTTGCCTGAGGTGAGTACTTAATCGCGTTTGATATGAAATTGGTGAGCACTTGTCCTATCCGCTCGCGGTCTGCATAAACTAAATTGGCCTTCTCAAGTACTTTTTCAATCTTATGCTTGGTGGTAAGCTGCATTTCCTCAACCACTTCCTTAATCAACTCATTCATATCAAAAGTTTTAAGGTTAAATTGGAGCTTCCCTTCTTCAATTTTTGTAACATCAAGTAAGTCATTTATAAGACTTATTAACTTGTTCAACTGGTTGTCCATTTTTGCGACTGATTCAGCTGATTTTAGATCCTTTAGCTTCTTAAACTTCAGATAAAGCAACTGTGTATATAATTTTATACTTGTAACAGGTGTTTTAAGCTCGTGGCTCGCGATTGCCATAAAGTCGTCTTTTTGCCGGCCCAGCTCTCTCAATTTTATATTTGCCAGCTGCAAATCTTTGGTAGCCATCTGAACTTCTTTCTTTAAAGTTAAGTTAAACTGTCTGATTGCTTCATATGATTTCGCGTTTTGGATGGCAACGGCGATGACAGGCCCAAAAATCTCAAGCGTTGTAATATCCTGATGTGAGTATATCTGCCCGGACTTTTTCTCACCCAACAGCAAAGCTCCAACCTTTTCCCCCCGCTCAAAAAGAGGCATAATTATCAAAATATCAAGTGAACGCATCTGCTCTTTGATTTTGTTATTCTTTTCCTCATCAAAAATAATCATCCGCTTGACGTTATAAAGAGAATCTATTGTCTTTCTCTCCCCTTCATAAAAAGAAGATGCACTAGAATATATCGTGAACTTGCGGCTATTATAGATACTAAAAGCACCATGAGTTATGCGCAGTGTTGATAAAAGCTTTTGGAGAGTTTTTCGCATTAATTCTTCAAGACTTATTGTTGATGCTATTATTTTTGTGAGCTGAAAAGCCAGCGTGTTTGAATTATATCTCGCTTTAAAAAATATCCTGTTTGTAACGTTTTCCACAAGATTTCTAAGAGGTATCAGTGTAAAAGCAACAAAAAGCGCGAGAGCTGCAAAGCTTACAATCTGTCTTATGTCAACGTTTACATGGAAAAAATACTGACTAACTAGAAAAACTCCAAATGTATATAAAGCAGCAACCAACACAATAAGCAATGTATACATGACTGATCGAGCCAAAATTACCCTAACTTCAAGCAATCTGTGACGGATGATCGCATAGGATATTGATCCAATCATAATAAGTGTGAAAAAGGGCCCTATATTGCTAAACCAAAAATTATTAAATACAAGAGGAATAATAAGATTCGTTACTACGACTAGCAACATTGTTGCCCCAATACCGAAAATGAGATATTGAATTTGTACACGCTCATATCCTCTACTTCTACGGTACTTTCTGAAAAGTATTAATAGAGAAATCAATAAATATAGCAGAAATTGTATTGCAAAAAATATTGCTCCAGATCCAAACACAACACCTGTTCCACCACCTTTAAGAAAAGTTATCTCCGTTATTACTAAATTATTCCCTGTAAGTAAGTTTGAGATAAGAACAGGAATAAATAGGTAAAATAAGTTCATTCGATTTATTTTTATTGTATCCTTAGGAAATACAAGGGAGAAATAGACGAGAGCAAACGAAATGTAGGGACTCACAATAAATATCAGCTTATTGAAAAGTAAAGCAAAGATTGGATCTGTGAATTGGTTGGATAAATAATTTGCAACCATCCAAGCAATAAGTGAAAATACGAACAGAAAGAAAGCAATATTGATATGCTTCTTGGGATTTTTCAATAATACTATTAATGAAAGGAAAAAGTTAAGGAGCAGAACAATACTAAATAAAACTATATATAGCATATTCTAGTGGCTGCATTGTAACACACTTTTATAGAAATTTATACTAACACCTTTAGGCTAAATTCCCCTATACCATTCAAATCCTGGGACACCTTGTCCCTTCTCAAGAAATTCGGAAAGACCTTCTTTTCTCGCAGCTTTGCTACTCTTAATCATATCGGCTAGATCAACAAGAATTGGTGTAGACATTGAACCCATATATCGCTTGGTTGGCCCAATCGCAGGCAAACCCAGATTAAGCCCGGGTCCATTTAGAAGTCTCCTTACCCGTTCATCAATAACTGCCACAGCATAGGGTTGTTTTTCTTGCTGGAGATATGCAATAAATCCTCTGATTACTGCCACTGTTATATCATGCTTACCTACCAAAGATTTAGCTAATTGTGATACTTCATAAGTTGCTTCTCTAGCCTTTTCCTGAAAATCAGGATCTATTTCAATAATATTTCCCTCAATATCTGGTTTGCCTATTGGCAAACCAAGTTTGGGAGTCTTACGTATAAGTCTTATGGATCCGACAACGTGCGGTCCTTTTTTTGCAACAATAGGAATTGCATTCATTTCCCAGGGATCTGCATAACCCCCTTCCTCACTAAGATAGGGGTTGTCTAACCCAAGATATCCTTTTCTTAAATATGCCAATGCCACAACTACCCTTCGTGCTGATTTATCAGGATCTGAAGTGGCAATACCGCATGCCATGAGACCATGGTCATCAAATTCTTTTACTGCTAACTTTGACCTTGCTCTGACTAAAGGTAATTGGTGTTCAGTATTTCTTGCTTGCTCTCTTCGTGGTGGTCCTTCAGTTGGTATCAAATTACCTTCCCCCCCCGCACTAATTCCGGCTCAATATCTATTCTCGGATCAAGTCTAATTACGTCAGGAACAGTCCTAACTCTTATACAATTAACTAAGCGTCTTACAATCATCTCGTGATAATTGCCAATAGAAACACTTGCCGAATTCATTTGTGGAATGTACTCCAATTCACCTATTATGAGCTTGTCAATAACGGCATGCATTTCTAAAGGCAACACCGCTTTTAACTTATCAACATTCTCTTCTAAACCAAAAAAGCCTTCATAGTATTGCTGCGCCTCATCAGAATTAGCGAAAATACTCCCCGTAGGGCCGATGAGACATTGTGCCGCAATAGCTGTTGTTGCAGCAGAAGAAAAGCGATCCAAATCTTCTAAAGATACATTTTCAAGTCCGAGGAACTGATCAATGGTCATAGCTTTTGGATCTTTATAATCAAAAACAAGTACTGTCGCTCCTTCTCCCAGATCAAAACCCGTAACCAATGGCTTTTGCTGCTTTTGCGCCTCCCGATGAAGCGCAAGCATATATTTTGGTACTCCTATATCGACCATATCTACAATTACATCCGCTCCGGAAACAAGCTCCCCTACATTTTTTAAAGTAATTCCTTCTTTGACAACCCGGGTTTTTACATCACTATTTATAGTTAAAACCCTCTCCCGCATCGCTTCCGCTTTATTTTTACCAATATCAGTCTCTAAAAATGCTTGTCTATTCAGGTTAGTGACCTCAACTCTATCAGGATCAGCAAAGGTAAGAAGTCCCGGCTCTCGCGTTGAATATCCATATCTTGCTAGGAATGGCGGTAAGTTGCTGCCTGCACCAACTCCAGCTAGCAGAATCCGTGCAGTTGCAAGTTTTGCCTGCTCTGGAACAGGAATAAATTCTTCGTGCCTTAAATATCTTGGAGCAATCCTCTGTTCTTGCATGTTAATATTTTTGTTGGGAAGGGAGGGTAGAGAGATTATAGGCAAATATAGTAATATGTGCAAGGGATACAACTGCTCACTATAAAGTGAGACATAACCTATCTCATCAAAAACAGGAAGAAGATGAGTGCTAGGATTATTCTATAAATCCCAAACGGGATAAATGTGTGATTTTGGATGAATTTGATGAAAAACTTTACTGCCAGAATTGCCACGATAAACGAGCCTATGAATCCAACCGCCAGCATCCCCCACTCAGAAGAACTAAAAGAAAAATTAGTTTTGATTAAGTCTAAACCTGTGGCCGCTGCCATTGTCGGGATTGCCAGAAGAAATGAAAACTCAACCGCTGTATTGCGCTTGGTCCCCAAAAGCATAGCCCCGATTATAGTAGCGGCGGCACGAGATACACCGGGAATTATAGAAATCGATTGGAATAAACCAATAATAATAGCATTTTTCGCAGATATATCTTCAATTTTCCCAATCTGGCTGTGTCCGATGCTAACATTTGAGATCCGGGATGCGCTGCGCTTTCCAGCTGTATCTTCTGTCTCCACTTCAGTATAAGAATCAGGCTCACTTTTATAAAAATACTCAACCGCGATCATAACAATTCCGCCAATCAAAAGCGCGGAAAGAGTTACCATCTCATTTCCCAGAAGATAACTTTTTAAGATTTTGTAAATTGCCAAACCGACAATTGCAGTCGGGATAAAAGCCAGAATTATCGGTTTCCAGGCTTTTTTGTTACCCCAAATCGTGTTCCAGTAGAGAAAAACAACAGCCAAAATGGCCCCAAGCTGAATAATGACTTCAAAGCTTTTAACAAAATCTGTCTGAGGAATTTGAAGTAGTTTTGCGGTTAAAACGAGGTGTCCGGTTGAAGAGATTGGCAAAAATTCAGTAAATCCTTCAACAATTGAAAGAATAATTGCATGTAAAAAAGTCATATTTCGGTAAACTCAACATGATCCTGAGCAAAGTCGAAGGATCACAAAAATATAATATCAGAAATTTAACTCCATTGATATTGACTTGTATACAAATTAGATCTAAACTTAGCTGGATATGTGGTTTTTGATAGGTCTAATCATTGTTTTATTTCTCCTGAGCGTTAAAGTTGTTAAAGAGTACGACCGCGGAGTTATATTTTTTCTCGGCCGTTGCACCGGAGTCCGCGGCCCGGGACTGATTCTCCTGATCCCGATTCTTGAACGCATGAACAAAGTTACTCTCAGAACTATAACCATGGGTATCCCTTCACAAAAAATAATAACCAAAGACAACGTCTCAATCGATATAGCAGCAGTTGCTTATTATCACATAGTGGATCCTAAAAAATCAGTGATAGCGATTGAAAATGTTTATGACGCGGTTAATCAAATCAGCCAGACTACTGTCAGAAATGTGGTCGGGCAATTTGTCTTGGATCAGCTTTTGGCAAAAACCGCAGATATAAACACCAGAATCAAAAATGTAATTGATGAGCACACCGAGCCGTGGGGCGTTCAGGTCACAGCCGTTGAGATAAAAGACATCACTCTTCCTGACAATATGCAGCGCGCCATGGCCAAAGAAGCTGAAGCGGAACGGGAAAGAAGAGCAAAAATTGTGGCTGCTGAGGGAGAAATGCAGGCAGCTCAAAAATTGGGTGAGGCAGCCGATGTGATGAGCAAACACCCTGTTGCCTTGCAATTAAGAACTCTTCAGACAATGGCTGAGATAAGCGTTGAGAAGAATTCAACGATCATTTTCCCGGCCCAATTCATGAGCACTGTTCAAGAAGCAGTAAAACTCATCAAGCAGGATTCTGCGAAATAAATTAATATCGCCTTCTTTGAGTATCTCTTGATTTTTACAAACCTGTAAGTTAATATTCCACTAGTGAGAAGGTCTGAAGACTTAAGACTGCCAGAAGAACCTAATTATCCAGAAAGAGCAAGTCGTCATACTCTCAAAATGGATGGTGTAAGTGCTGGCTTTGGATCGCTTCAAGTCTTAGACAAGGTTTCACTTACTTTTGAACCTGGTGTTACTGCCATGATTGGACCTTCAGGAAGTGGTAAATCAACAGCTCTGCGACTCCTAAATCGGATGCATGAAATGACCCCAGGCGCAAATATGTCAGGCAAAGTTACCCTTGATGACATAAATATCTATGATAGCTCTGTTAATCCTGTTGATGTACGAACTATTGTTGGAATGGTTTTTCAAAAACCAAATCCTTTCCCTCAGTCAATTTACGACAATGTGGCCTATGGTCCGAAAATTCATAAGATGGATCATATTCCCGATAGAGTTCAAGAAGCACTGGAACAAGCTCATCTCTGGAAAGAGGTAAAAAACAGATTAAAATCGTCTGGACTGGAGTTGTCTGGCGGGCAACAGCAAAGATTATGCATAGCGCGCGCAATTGCAGCTGGACAACAAGCTTTTCTAATGGACGAGCCTTGCTCAGCACTAGATCGACGCGCGACCGCAAAAATAGAGGACCTTATTCTCGAACTTGGAGAGAAGCAAACAATTGTTATTGTCACTCACAATCTTGCGCAGGCTGCACGAGTAAGTACGAGAACTGCTTTCTTTGATAAGGATTTTGATAGCGATGATGAAGGCGATGATGGGGGGAATGGAGTAGGAAGACTTATCCAAGTAGGACCCACAGATGTAATGTTTCAAAACCCTGGTAATTCCAGAACAGAAGACTTCATCACTGGCAGATTTGGATAGAAATCAGCTACACTAATCCCCATTTTTTACAATCATATTATCAATCAAGCGTGTTTTTCCGTCATATGCCGCAAGCAGAATTACCACCTTATCAGAAATTAACTTTATAGGTGATAAATCCTCAGGGTCACAGATGGCAATATAATCTATTCTTAACGAGCCATGACGCTCAATATGCTGTTTCATTGCTGCATGAATTACAGCTACATCTTTCTCCCCGCCAAGTATCAATTTTTGAGCAAGCTGAAGTGATTGAGAAAGTGCAAGTGCGTCTTTACGCTCCTGGGGAGATAAATACACATTACGGGATGATAAGGCCAGGCCATCTGACTCTCTAACGATCGGCATCATAATTAGATTCACCGGCAGATTAAGATCTTTAATTAACTTCTTAACTACCAGAGACTGCTGCAGGTCTTTTTGCCCAAAGTAAGTATTTGTGGGTAAGACAATATTAAATAATTTTAATACAACTGTGGCAACTCCGCTAAAGTGTCCGGGTCTGGTCTTTCCTTCCAAAACATCCGACAAATCCTTGACAGTTACATAAGTTTTATAACCCTCTGGATAAATTTCCAAAGGCGCCGGATGAAATAAATAATCAACTTCTTCTTTAACTAACATCTCCTGGTCACGTTCGATAGGACGCGGATATTTGCTCAGGTCTTCATGAGGAGCAAATTGCGCAGGATTGACGAAGATAGAGACGATAGTGATATCATTTCGAGCCTTTGATTCTTTGACCAAAGAAATGTGTCCTGCGTGAAGCGCTCCCATTGTTGGGACAAAGCCAATCGTTTTACCCTCTTTAACTAATTGAAAAGCAATCTTTTGAAGCTCAGAACTGTCAGTTACAACCTGCATATTTTGTATTATACATATAGATCGCGGCTTACGAAATTACTGACTCTTATCTGGAACGAATTTGAGAGCTTCGGAGTTCATGCAATATCTTTTTCCCGTTGGCTCAGGACCGTCATTAAAAACATGACCCAAATGTCCACCACACTTATCCAAGACTTCAATCCTGGTTTCGGCAAACCCCTGATCAATACGCAAAACCAGCGCATCAGGACTGATCGGATCCCAAAAACTCGGCCAGCCTGTGCCGGAATCAAACTTTTGTTCTGAGCGGAAAACAGGCTGATTGCAACCGACACTATAATAAGTACCCTTGCGGATTTCATGATCCAGACCACCGGTAAAGGGTATTTCCGTTCCTGCCTCACGCAAAATATTGTATTGCTTGGGAGTCAGGATCTTTTTCCACTCCGTGTCAGTTCTAAGCTTTGATTTATCAAATTCGCCTGAGATAATCTGCCCGCTTTCTGCCCTAGCTTTTTGCTGAGTATCTCCTTCTTCATGTTTGCGGTTGGAAATTAATAGTGCCGCAAGCACTCCAAAAATTAATAATAAAATTATAATTGTTTGCTTGTTCTTAAGCATAAATACTCATATATTTTAACACACTTCAATCTCACTTGGTTTGCAATAATAAGCTTGAAAGGTTATAATAATGACTTGTTATGGATAGATTGAAAACATTCGCCATACACCTACTGCTTCTCCTCACCCTTATACTAATCCCTTCTGTTGCGCAGGCTGATGAAGAGTTGAGTATCCCCCAACCTTTAAAACACGACGGGCTTACTTTTGATGAACCTTTATCGGACGGCATAAGTGTAGAATCCCTTGCTATAGACTCAGAATCCTTTCAAAAAATTGAATTCAAGGCCAATCTAGATGACGTTGCGGAAGAACCTGAAGCAACACCAGCACCCTCCCAAGAACCCGAACTGGACTCGCCCACTACATCTCCCTTACCTACCAAGACTCAAGCTGCAAAACTAGCAACACCGACTCCATTACCAACCCTAACTAAATCGGTGATCACCCCAACTCCCACAACCGCACCCACAGCTGCAACTCAGCCTGCACAAACCGGATCAAACACCTCAAACGGCGGGCTAAATGCAGATGTATTATTTAATATGTCCAATAACTACCGCGCTGGAAAAGGTTTGGCGCCGTTTCAGAAAGATGAGCGAATCTGTAGTCTCGCTGCACAACGAGCACCTGAAATTGCGACTGAAATATCAGAAGGCCATATGCACTCAGGTAAAAATTCTCATAACTTCCCTTATTGGTTTACAGAAAACATAATCACCATGCGCACCGAAGCGGAAGCATTTAACTGGTGGATTAATGACTATATTCACAGAGTACAAATTGAAGCCAACAATACTCATTCCTGTGTTGCCTGCTCGGGCAATGCCTGTGTTCAGGAATTCACCAGCTTTCAACCGAAATAGTTTCTTTCAACTATTAACAAATCGAAACTATTCTCCCTTATCCCATGACCTTGCCATAAAGCGGGCTGGTTTTCCTGACAACACCCGCATCGCTCTTTGTAAATTGCGCTCTTTTGTCTCAGGCGTTTTCAGCCAGGAAAAATAGCGCAGTATTTCTTTTTGCCTACTTGGAATCAATTTGTCCCAATTCTTTTTTGCTGTTGGATTATGGTTTAACGCAGTATTAAACCATGAAGGCATCGGATGCATCGGTCCGCTTTTATACTTCTGGTCAAATACGATCTCTACCTCAACTTTATCTCCTACCTTGGTGTTTGAAGCTTTCCGGACATCACCATGAAGATATAGGTAGAATCCACCATTCCCCTGTGGCATCATATTAATCTTCCAAGCTTTATCCGGCTTTCCATTGATCCGGATAAGAACAGGTAGGGGCTTACGCCAGTTGGCCTTAATCTCCTGAACGCGGTCTTTACTTATATCTACATACGGATTACCATCACGAATCTTCATTAAAGAACTGAATATAAGAGGCTTCATAGAAATATTGTATCAAAATAACAGTTGAGGTTTGTTTAAATAAATGAAATTGCTATTTGGAGAAGTAGATTCACGACAATGGTGAGAAGAATAGCCAATCCCACACTTGCGAGCATTATATATTCAAGCGGAAATGTCTTTAACATATCATTAAGTATCACAATGTATACTAAGAATAACACAAGCAACCTGTAACAACTCTGTAAGAAGAGAATAGGACTAGTTACTATCCCAGGGGGTCATGAGCTGGAAGTAGTTACCATCCGGATCAGCAAGTGTAGCTATCCAAGCGCCCTGCATTTCATATGGCTTTTTTATAACTTTCACGTCTTTAATTTTACTGATTCTCTCAAATTCCTCTTTTACCTCTTTTGTTTCAAAATTAAGTATCATTCTTTGGGGTTCTTTTGCCTTACCCTCAACTTCAGAGTGCTCTCCGATTGAGAAGTAGATTCCTTTTCCTGCCTGCCAGCCATACCAAGTTCCGTCCTGCATGTCTGGTTTACCCAAAACTTTTTCATAAAACTCGGCGAGTTTTTTGGGCTCATGGGTCCCTATCATAATATTGTTGAGATTAAGCATAGTTACAATATAACAGAGATTTATTTAATTTTTGTAAGAAAATAAAAGGTCAGAGTTTGTCTAAATTTATTTCGCGTATCTCTTGGAGAGTAACTTGTATGAATTAGATCGCATGGCGAGAAGGGTTACGATCAATCCGATTATTCCTGTAAGTGTAAAAACCAATGCCAAACCACGGCCAGGCCCTACCCCAAACCAACCCCCTATCAACTCGACACCCGCACCAGTTGTCATAAAAGGGATAAATATAAATTGCGCGATTGGACCTATCATAAACGCTGTTAAAGGGCTGGCCGCCTGCTCAACGCTCTGGGCAAACCCAAATACCCTACCCTGCCGCTCATGCGGTACGACTTTTTGAATAATTGTTTGCTCCGATGATTCAACAAATGGAATTAAAATTAGGTAAATAAGCATTCCGATTGTCAGGAGAACAATTGAGTGCTGGATCGTAAAGAAAATACACACAGTCCACATAACAACATTTGTGAGGAACAATGTCTTAAGGGGATTCTTGCCTAATCCTTTCTTTGCAATAATCAGCCCGCCAATGATAAAACCAAGGCTCAAAAAGCCCCATAAAAGTCCCCACACTTGAACTGAAACCAACGAGAGTCCATATGCGTCCATCAAGGCCATGAACACACCACCCAAGAAGTTGTTGAACGTGTTAAATAATATTAGTCCGATTAGTCCGGGAATAAGTTTTACCGAAGCTAAGGTACCCTTAATGTCAACCTGCCTGCCGGCAGGCAGGTCTTTGTTTACACCCGTATGTATTATCCTTTTCTCTAGGATGGGAATACATGCGAGATAAATTATTGTTAATAGTGTAAAAATTATTGCAGTTATCAAAACCCACAACATCCCCCCAAACCCAAGCACAAGTCCCGAGGCAACTGAGGTGAGTGCGAAAGCAACACCCATAACACTGCCCAAGAGACCGTTTGCCTTATCATGCTTGTTCTCAGGAACCAAAACAGCCACAAGTGTTGGAATCGCGATGTTATAGATATTTCCGGCAATTGTGCCGCAAAGAAGTATTAAGACAAAAATCCAGAGAATGGGGCTTGTGATTGAGACGAAAGCACTCGCAGGTGTTGCTAGATAAATCAGAAATCCTAGGACAAATAATGCAAGAGAAGCGAAGCTTGAGCCCAGCATAGCGTATTTTTTCCTGTGATGATCAACAATTGAGCCAAACCAAAATCCTGATAGAACAGTAGCAAGCAAATAAACACCCCCAACAACTCCTGTTGAAACAACGGATTTTGTCTGAAGATAAACAAAGTAGGTTAAGGCAAACCAGACAAAATTATTGGTGGTTCCCGCAATCAACGCACTGAAAAGAAGCTTATAAAAGATTTTCATGAAGAAATTATAGCAGAATAAATTAAAGGCTACAGTGGCAAAATTTTACTATCATAGACAGAATTTGCCAGCTCCTGTCCTATAAATTCAAGACCTACCGCTGATGGATGGATGTAATCATCAGGGTTAATATACTCCAAATTCCCGTCCCCCGCAGGAGTAAGCGACTTTTCATAAATATTAATTACAGGTATATTGTGAGATTTTGCATACTCAATATGATTTTTAATATAAGCAATCCTTTCCTCAGCCGATTTTACTCTCTCCTCTTGCGGCTTACCCCGATCAATAGGCAGAGAATAGTAAGTCTTATTTGGGGCAATTGTCGCAACGAACATAATTGCCGCTTTAGGATGAGTCTTGATAATAGTCTTCATCAGCTTGTCCAGTTCTTCATTTTGTCTTTTAATTCCATTCTCTATTCCATACTGTGAAAGAGGATTATAGCCAAAAGATTCAACCAGAATAAGATCAAATGGTCTTGAGAGCAACGGCTCCAAAGTCACATCCCAAAAAGTGACTTTGCTGTTCATGGCCTTATCAAGTGACAATATATTGGTTGAGCCAACTGAATAATTATCTATCAGAATTCCATGGTTGCTGCTTTTGTATAACGGATTTATGTCTTCATAAAATTTGCCCCCATGCGGACCAAGTGCGTGAGTCATCGAATCCCCGATCATCACAATTGTATATTCTCTCTTTTTTTCAATCACAGGCGCGGTGTAGCTCCTGAATGGCAGATCCTTTTCCAATGTAGGAGCAGGAGAGATGGTAGTAGTTTCAACGTTTGCTTGAGACTTAGCAGCTTTTGTTTCACTTCTTAATAAAAACAGCACAGTTGCCGATACGGCAAAAATAAGCAGAGCAATTATAAATATATTTTTCATGAGGGATGATTATAAGATAATAATGTGAGAAAGAAGTAAGAGCAGGATTATATTTTATAGGATTTTATTTATAAAGGAATTGTGCTGAGTGTAATTTTGGATTAGCGTGCTGTACATCAACGCATCTTCAGCATCAAGATGTTTATCCACCCTTTTGAGAAGTTTTTTAATATAAGGAGCAACACTTTCCAACTCTACCTCCTTTTTCCTTTTCAGAGCCTCTTCCAAAAACCGATTGCTCATGGCATTTGAGCCTCTATGTAGTCCCAACGCTACTCTTTTCAGATCACTGGCCAATGATTCCAATATATATTTATTACTCTTGGTAATAACCATAAAGCAATTATAGCAGACTAGAACTTAATTTCATTCAATATTTCAGCGTTCTGAACGTAGATTTCCTTAAAGTAATTTTCGTCTTCCAAAAACCATAGTAGTGAGATAACTGCACCAGCAAAAGCCCAATTAAGAATTCTTTCTTTATCAAAATTCAACTCTTCTGAGAACTGAATTATTCTTTCTGTTTCAAGGTTTTTATAGTCACTTCCTTTTGGATAATCGTAAAGTGGATTTCTTAGATATGCTCCCAATTCGTACTCACTTTCTCCTATTACTCCTTTGGGGTCAATTACAAGCCATCCACGATCGGATAACAAAACGTTGTCGCTATGCAAGTCTCCATGCAACAGTACCTGTTGCTTTTTCTCTTTGGGATATTCCTTAAAAATTTCCTCCCCTTTTTCAAACATCAACTGTGGAACTGGACCTGAAGATAATTTGGGATACTTGAGTCTATATCTCTGAAATGCTTTACCAACATCAGGAATCGTTGGAAATATAGAATTTATCTCATCAAATGGTTTATGGAGAATCTTTATGACTTTTGATACCTCTGTTATTGCAGTAGTTTCGGTAACAATATCGCGGATTCGGGTGCCGGGATCTGCTTTTTCCAGTAATAGTATTCCATTTCCTATATCTTCCCGCTCAATTCTTATTGAGCCTAAACCGTCATAGAACTTGAGCGCAGCAATTTCTAGCGAAAATTCGTCATTCTCTGGAAAACTAATCTTTAAAACTACGTTTTCTCCTTGTTTGGTTCTTGCTGGAGCAACATAGTTATATGAAAGAGTGAATGGTTCAAAAACAGTTATCTCCCACTCTTTTTCATGTTTTTTGACAATTTGCGGTAATTCATCTATCCACTTCTTTCCTAATTCACCTTTCAAACCTATGATTCTTTTAACAAACTCATCATTCATAGTCTAAGTATATTCAATGAAGAAATTATAACAGAAGCGCTTTTGCCAATTTTGCAGACTTTGCACTTCTATAAAATAGCTAGCAACTCGGACCTGACCGGTTTTCTATAAAAACTAAACACTGAGGAACCGTTGCCAAACCGACGCAATGCAGTTATAGTTCTTCTACCATATTGTCTTGCTTGTTCACACTCAAAAGCTCCTGAATCTTCTTCAAGCAAGCCTACACCATCTGGTTTTAGTGCTCTAAGTAGGGAATCTAGAATAGGTTCTCTTCTCTGGAAAACCAAGTCGTGAGAACCTGAATTAGGCTTAAGATAAGAAAGGAATTGGTGAGAGTACGCAAGGTCTATACTGTCATCAGGTATATAAGCTCCTAGCCTAAAAACATCTCCCCGAATATGACGAAAATTGGGTAAAACTGGAATATCTGTTTCGGCAAGATCAATGCTCGTAACCTCAACTTGATTCCCAAAGCGCTCTGCGAGCTCCCTTGAGGGTAAAGAATCAAATCCCCCCGCAATGTCCAAAACATGTACAGGCTGACCCTTCCTGATACGAGAAAAATACTCAATTAATTCTGTTATCTTACCACGAAATTCTTGATCTACTTTGTCAAAATGTCTTATAGACAGAGCAAAATTTTCTCCCGTATCATCTCTTTGGAGATCACCTTCAAATCTCTCGTCCCCGATGACAAAACGACGAGTTCTATCTACGTGATAATCGCTACGGATTTCTTTAGTACCCATATTAGCAGGATTATAGTATAAAACGAGCACAAATTCAAGACTATAAGTCGGATTTAGCGCAAAACTGCAAATATGTAGCACGCGGCTGGCAAAATGCAATGAGGATTATTTTTCAACTTTTACCCATTTGGATCGCCAAACGGGAGCATCGAATGGCTCACTCCAGTAAGCTGTCTCTTTTGCTATTTTCCCCTCCCGGAGCTCAAATATAAAAACTGTCTTGTATGTTGGTCCTCCATAATCAAGTGTTGCTTCTGCAACAACAAGATCTCCCGAACTTACCATCCTACGGGGTGTGATTTTGGGAAGTTTGGGGAAAGATTTATAGATCGCTCGCCTGTTGTCTCCTCCGATTACTTTCTCACCGGATTGGGCCAATCCATGATAGCATCTTCATGAAAAAGCTCATCCATCACCTCAATTTGCTCCTCATTTATACATTTAATCAGCTTTTGAATAACCTCTTCATTGGGATTCATCGTCAATAGAATAACTTAAAATATTTCTGTTTGCAATAAGTAAAACTCGCGGCAAAATGCAAGGAGATTATTTTTTGGAAAGTGTAACCTTCAGAAAGGTTTTTCCTTTGTCTGAAATTAAAAGAAGAAGTGTATTTGTATTTCCTTTTTCAAAATGCATCAGCTGTGCGCCTGCCGCATGAGGATCAGCTGTCCATCCTGCACTTGTCATTTTCTCCTCATACCATTTGGTAACTTCTTTTACATCTTTACCATTCATGTCAAACGTAACGCTTTCTGCGTTTTTAACAGTAATCGCAGATATAACTTTTGCGCCCGGATAAATTGGAAAATCTTTGGGAAAATCTTTTGGCAAAGTAGCACTTGCGCCGACCACAGCAGTATTGCCGTTTTTGTCTTTGTATGAGAATGATTCGTCTGTTGCATTGTATTTAACCCCGTTTTGCTTGAGATTGCTGGCAATTTTATGGCTAACGAATAATGCTCCGGCAAACATTACGATAAGCCCGATTGCAAAAACAACGGCAACTCCAATAATTACTTTTATCCATGGGCTGGACTTTTCACTTACTGGTTTGGGTGTTTTTGCTGCTTTAGAATCACTCATTATGCCAATAATAGCACTTATTTTGCAAAATGCAAGGAGGATTATTCTTTATACCAAATATAACTGATGTAGATCATTGGAATGATGAAAGTAATCCAGAAAAGATTGAGATAGTTCCGGAGATAATCGCTAAAATAGACTCCCATTAAAACACCAACAGACATTACTGCTAGCTTAAATAATCCCGTTTGCCACCATTTGAGTTTGAAATCTTTAAGAATCTTCATACACCCACTGTCTCACTTGTGAGTGGGTATGTCAACTGATTTATGAAAAGGCTTACATGGTTCTTATAAAATAGATATAGAATGGTATTCATATGGCGGGTTTAGTTTTAAACATAGAAGAAAAAACGTTGCAGAATGATTATTTCCGCGAAGTACTGCATACGTCCCAGCATAGTCAGCTTGTTTTGATGAGTCTAAATCCGGAGGAGGAGATTGGGATGGAAGTACACGAAATTGTCGATCAGTTCATACGCGTTGAACAAGGTGTAGGAAAAGCGATTCTCAATGGAGAGGAACACCAGATCTCAGATGGATTTGCGATTGTTGTTCCCGCCAGAACTCAACACAATATAATAAATACTTCCCAAGACAAAAAGATGAAGCTTTATACCATATATAGTCCGGCACATCATAAGGATAAAACAATTCACAAAACAAAAACGGACGCTGAAAAAGACAAAGAAGACCACATCTAACTATTTATATTTAACCTTCAACCAAACCAGCGATGTGGACATGATGAATGTGATTCCGCTCATTATCACCAGGGAAGAACTATTAATAGTCAAACCGTATGCTATCCAAAAAGCTTGTCCCGCGAGGCTAATTAAGCCCCACAAAATGGAAATATCTTTGGTGGATTTTGTTTGCCAGGATTTGATAACTTGCGGCAGAAGCGAGACTGATACTAAGCCCCCCCCCACGAAGCCCAGAATTTCTACATTCATCATAACTTGACATATCAAGTTTATCACAAATGCGTAAGAAGCATTGACAATAAAGCTAAAATTTGGTTAAATCATCCTGAAACTTATGCAGAAAATTACCCCATTTTTATGGTTTGATAAAGGTAAAGCACGCGTTGCTGCTGAGTTTTATGCCTCTGTCTTTAAAGACTCAAAAATAAAAAGTCCTGAAACTTTTACAGATACGCCTTCTGGAGACATTGAAATTATTACTATCGAGCTTTTTGGGCAGGAATTTACACTAATGGGTGCGGGTCATTGAGTTTAAATTTAATGAAGCCACCTCTTTTATTATTAACTGTGACGGCCAAGAAGAGGTTGATTATTACTGGGGAAAACTAACTGCTGAGGGAGGAGAAGAGTCACAATGTGGTTGGTTAAAAGATAAGTTTGGCTTATCCTGGCAGGTTATTCCTAAACAGCTTAATGAGTTAATGAGCATAGATAAATCAGGAAAGGTTATGCAGGCAATGCTTCAAATGAAGAAAATTGTGGTGGCAGATCTCCAAAAAGCCTACGAGGGAAAATAAGTTTTATTCAAACCACAGTGGAGTTTTGCTTTTTGGACCTTCAGAATTATAATTAACTGTTATCTCTTCATCTTTTTTTATATCTTTTGTCGCAACAAAATCAACTGTTCCCTCTTTCAATTTAACCTTATATATGGCATTTGGCGTATATGTATGGTTATAAATTGATCCAAACCCTAGGGTTATAAATATCCGGTTCTTATTGCGCCCCAGATAATAAAAGTATGTAATTAGAACAGTATCAGTTAAATTGGCTACATCATGTGGGGGCACTTCGATAACCGGGCATATTTCAATAATCTTGCCCTTTTTGATATCAGTTCTGGCAAAAACTCCCCTCCCCGCATTTGCTATTCTTGATTGACTGACGTATATTTTGTCAGAGGTAGTAAGTTTGGTCATGAGGAAATCGGGAGATCTATTTACGCTTGCGTTTGGCAGCCAGCATAACTTTCTTTGCTTCAAGTCTTTTTTTGGTTTTGTGGGGCTTCCCCATTTTTTTGCTACCTACTCCTGTCGCTCTTTTCGCCATAAATGCATTATACACTATTTTTGCTTTTAATTCCCAATTTTCCGCCGAACCATACGGCAATTCCTGAGGTTATGACAAGCGAGATTGGATACCAATGCGCTGACAGATTCCATCCGCCAATTACGCCCAGAATACCCATAACTGTTCCAATGGCAAGAAGGATCTTAACATGCTTTAGAGGATTTACCGGAGCAAGTCGTGCAGTAACATAGCCGCCAATAAATGCAAAGATTGTTCTATAGAAGAGTGCAATGGCAAGCAAATTTGTAGCAAATAAACCTTTATCAGGGGGAGGGAAGAAGCCAACCTTTTCAAGAAGTGCGTCTGTGGCAACAGATAGAATGACTATAACCAGAACGCCTGCTACAACTGCTCCAATACTTTTTAACATCAACTATATAGTAACTATTTAAAAATAAAATGTAAAGAAGATTCTGCTCCGAAGCTAGGATTTCTGCGCGGTCGTCTTCTTCATATAATCAAACGAGTTTTTGATGAGCTTAGTAAGTATCGCTTGGTCAACGTCAGTAAGCTTATTGATATACAAACAGCCACCCATTCCACCACTTGTCTTATGTTTTCCCAGTTTTTTAAGCGCTGGGTTGTCTTTGTTCCCATGCATAACATACAAGGTTAAGTTTTGCTTGCGGGGAGAAAATCCCGTTAACGGCCAGTCACCTTCCTGGGCACTTCTTTCTGATTTGTAATGGTACATTCCAAACCCGACGATGCTTGATCCCCACATGACAGCTTTTTCGCCGGTAATCTTTTCAAACATTTTAAGAAGTGCCAAACCGTCTTCACGTTTTTCCGCAGGCTCAATTTTGTCTAAAAATTCTTTAGCACTTTGATTGGTAGCTTTAGTTTTCAGTTCAGCCATGCTTTACTAATTTTATCACACTTTGAAGGCATTTTCTAGAAACTTATGTGGGAAAGTAACCATAGCAATAACAATGAATAACGATAATAATATATTGACAAACGATAAAAATCGTGTTATTATCTGCTTATCAATTTATGAAACAAGGTTCAACATTTTTCTTAAAAGTTGTAATTTTACTTATAGCAATTGCAGCGCTTGCCGGGCTGATTTGGTTTCCTCAGACTGAAGGAAGAGCTGCTAACTTAGATCTAATCAGTATTTATACAGATCCGTTTATTATCTACATTTATATAGCTTCAATCCCATTTTTTGTTGGGTTATACCAGGCATTCAAATTATTAAACTTTATTGATGCCAATAAAGCCTTTTCCCAAGGTGCTGTTAATACACTCAAGAATATGAAATTTGCCTCTCTCAGTCTTATCGGTTTTATTGTATTAGCAGTGTTTTACATCCGTTTCGTTGCGAGTGGTGATGATCCAGCAGGTCCGACGGCGCTTGGAATTATTATCAACTTTCGCTTCTATCGTAATTGCAACCGCTGCTGCTGTTTTTCAAAAACTTCTCAAAATGCGGTAGACATAAAATCAGAAAATGATTTAACAGTATAAGGCAGGAATATGGCAATAATAATCAACATTGATGTGATGCTGGCAAAGCGAAAAATGAGCGTCACTGAACTCACAGAGAAAGTTGGTATAACCATGGCCAATCTTTCCATCTTGAAAAATGGAAAGGCAAAGGCAATCCGCTTTTCAACTCTGGAGGCGATTTGCAAAGCTTTAGATTGTCAGCCCGGAGACATTCTGGAATATGAAAACAAAAAGTAATAGCATTATGCAACACAAAGACATTGCCAGCGTTTTCGTCGTGACAACTGGCATTTTGATGATACCCTTGGTAGCTATGCAGTTTACCAGTGAAGTGGATTGGAAGCTGTTTGACTTCATCGTCATCGGCACGCTCCTGATCGGCACCGGGCTCTTAATTGTGCTGGCAGGCAAAAAGATAAAAAGCACCAACCACCGAGTAGCTGCCATTATTGCGCTCTTGGTAACACTTCTTCTCATTTGGATACATCTCGCGGTTGGAATTGTCGACACCTGGCCGCTTGCCGGATCGTAACTGGTCGCCAAGAAAGACATACCCGAGAATACTTTTGAAAATGCTTGCTCAGCCTCATGGAAATGACTAGACCCTACTTTATGAAATTATGAAAATAAGCTAATTGAGTTTGGAAAAAACAGGCAAAATTTATTTGGCTGCAGCTATATTCGCCAGCTTTTCGGATTGCTTCAAGATCAAGTTTTTTCATTGGCAGGAAGACTTTCAGTTACTGCCTCCGCTTTTTCAGGGTCGCGCATCATTTCATCCAAAATTCTTGGTGCTATTTGCCATGTGACACCGAATTTGTCTGTACACCATCCGCATTGTTCAGCTTCAGGAACTGCTGAAAGTTTTTCCCAGAAGAAATCAATTTCTTCTTGTGTTTCGCACTCCACAATATATGAAGTTGCGCCGTTAAGTTTGAATTGATCAACAGGACCACCATTAAGAGCCATGAAGCTTATTCCATCAAGCTCGTATTCAGCTGTCATAACAGATCCTTCAGGTCTTCCGGAAACTTCTTCACTTGCTTTAGGAGTTTTTGTGATGTCTCCAATTTTTGCCTGATGATCACCAGGGGCTGAATTGAAAGTATCTATGTAGTAGTTTGCTGCCTCTTCTCCGTCATTGTTGGCAAACCAGATGCATGTAATTAGTTTACTCATTTTATTTATCAGGAGAAAATTCTATTATCCACTCAATACCGTATTTATCTCGAAACATACCCGCATATGAGCCCCACGGACTATCTCCCATAGGTCCTTCTACTTCTCCGCCAGCCGAAAGGCCAGTAAATAATCTGTCCGCCTCTTCTTTACTTTCCGTATTTACCAAAATCTTGCTTCTGTTTTCGTTCTCATTTACTCGTCCCAGAACTTCCGGAACATCATTGGCTATCAACATAGTACCTGTACCGATAGGTAAAGCAATATGCATTATTTTATTTTCTTCTTTTTCTGGCACAGGGAATTCAGCGCTCGCAATGTCTTTGAAACGTACTACTTTCGCAAACTCTCCGCCGAATACTGATTTATAAAACGTAAATGCTTCTTCTGCATTACCGTTGAAGTTAATCCAAGGATTTATTGTTGCCATACAGCAATAATAGCAAATTAAAGTAATTTGTAAAGAGCTTTTATTTGGCTCCGCCTAATGGACGAAGTCAGAACCTACTATGTTAATATGTAGTTATTTGAATTAAGCTTGCAATGAATTCTTGCTTATATTGATAAGTGAGTTTAAATAATAGTATAGTATAGTATAGTATATATATGGCTAATGATCCCAAAAAAAATGAGTCGTTTTTCAAACATCTTTCCAAGCATCCAATAGATACATTTTTTGAGATATTTGTTTTTTTAGCCTTTACTCCCCTTTATACAAAAGTTACTCCCTGGATTTCAATTCCCTTAGCATTTATACAAGATATTGTTATCTTGGTCATTATGCTATTACTATTTAATGCAGATTCGGTGCACACTGGGGTTCGTATAAGCTTATCAGCAGGTGGAATTTTGGGAGCAATACTAGCAATCGGTATTATTTCTCAATTAATAGAATTTGTTTATTCTAATCTAACTATTTGTATAGTAGGCTTATTGGTATTTTATATCTATGTTTTTGCAACAAACAAAAGACCTCGATTTGAATGGATTGATTAAGCATAGTATGTTCCGCCTGATAGACGACTTTTAATCTATGTAAAATATTAAATTTATTTTTCAAATAGGTTTAATGTATTTAACATAACTACTATTTATGAATTTCAAAACCATTAACAGTAAGAATTTTATATTTTCTATCAAGTGGAACCCGTTTAGAGATTGTTTTGTTTAGTATCTTGCCAACTGTAACATTCTGGAGTTCTCTACGAAAATCATCTAAAAAAGCACTTATTTCGGTTGTATTTAGCCAATAAGTGTTAATTAATTTAATTAATTCTTTATCGTTTAATTTCATTGTTTTTCCAAAAAACTCTGGAAAGATTTGCTCAGTTAAATTCATATGCTTATCATTTACCCTTGTTCTAAATTCATTTAGGAAGATTCCACGCATTTTTTTTAAAGAATCAAATATAATTTCATGATTTTCGTATGACTGCACAAAATTTACATATGCGGTTTGTAGATCTGAATACCTGTCCGAAACCTCATTCCATTTATCTAATCTGTGCTTTGTTTGATTATTCCCGTTTACCAATGGATTGTTTTGGCTAATTATAAAATAAATCAACCATTGAATAGTTGTACTATAGTTTGAAAACGCTGTTGAAAATTCAAAAAGTTTATTTTGAAAATCACTCCATCCTTCATAGATAATCTTGTGTTCAAATTGCTTAGACATTTGCCTAAAAGCTGTTTTAACGGCAATAAATGCGGCAATTAAAGTTACAGATGCACCAATTAAAACTCCTAGGAGTTGAGCTTCATTAGCATGGAGTGATTTAGTCCACTCGTGTAAACCTAGTATAGCTTCATACATTTGAATGGATTATATCAAAAGATAAGCCATATTGCTCCCCAAGCCGTTGATTAATATAACTATAGATTTTGATAGCATAACTAACACAATCCAAGACGTACTATATATTGGAGAATTAAGAAAGAGATGGAAGGAGATTAAGCTTCTTATCTCAAGGGGTTAACTGTTTCAATTCATTTTCAATATACTTGATTTGTGCCATAAACGATTCTACATACCATAAGGCTTCTCCCTCTTTTGGTTCAGGACTGTTTCCTGCATGGGCAACACCCCAAACATCTCCTCTATAAGCAACAAGATTTTCAATTAGCTTTACTTGTATTGGGTGTAAATTAATTTTTTTAGACAGCATTTTAAATGCAGATTCAAAAGTATTCTGAGTTGTAGTTTTTTTACAATAATCCTCAAAAACAATGCACATATCCTTTACCACATCCTTAGGTTTTTTAGATCTTGTAATCAAGCCATCCACTAGATCTCTAAAAACTTGCTGCGTCTTACTTGCAAAAGCTAATGTTTTATCTGTATCTGTTATGGTTTTTGCAGTTTCATCTTCTATTTTTAGATCAACATGTCCATCTGAGCTGAATTCATATACAGATCCTGAGTTGTTAAAAGCAAGACATATATCTCTAAAGAGTCTTAGTCTCTTAGTGCTATCCAAATCTCGTTTTGCTCTATCATAGTAAATTTCTATAAAATCGAAGATTTGATCATAAGTTGTTTTAGTTTCATCACGAAAATCCTCGATTCCTATTATATTGCCAAAATGCATTTGTAGATCTTTACTGAATGCTACATTATGTATCCAGTTAGTGTTGCCTATGCTGAAATTATATTCGTTTCCACTATAAGGATGTCCATAAAGTTGTAGTATTCTATTTCTCAGGCTTTTTGATGCATCACCGTATCCTGAGTATTCTTTTTTTAGGCTATTTCGTTTTGAAAAAGTTTGCATGTATAATTTAAATTCGAAGTAAATCCGAAGAAATCCATAGGTGCTCCGCGACTAGGATTTTCCTTCGGCTTCGCTCAGGATAAACTGTTTAATTTTGGGAAGTTTCGCTCCGCGACTAGGATTTCCGCCAAAGGGCGGATAAACTCCCCTCAGGACCCTGTCAGCCTACTGGCTGATTGAAGTTAACAGCTTCCTGTCCGCCAGCTGGCGGACTATCGCGAATAATATTCTAAAGATTTGGCTCCGCGACTAGGATTCGAACCTAGGACCTTGAAGTTAACAGCTTCCTGCTCTACCGCTGAGCTATCGCGGAGCCAAATCTTTACTTTGGAATATATTTTTTTATGAATTCTCTTCCCCGGTAACTTTTTAATTGTCTTTCTCGGATCAATGCTGATCTGCGATCAACAACTTCTTCTTTATAAATCAGAACCCATTCCCCATCAATCTTTGCCGTAAAATGATTTCCTCTTTTTTTATTATGTTCAGTTAGCCTTGATTCTATATTTGCTGTTTGCCCAATGTAAATTTTGTCTTTTAAACCGTTGTGTAAAGCGTATACCCACATTGAATAATTATACAGCTTCCTGTCCGCCAGCTGGCGGACTATCGCGGAATATTTTTACGGTATCTGGTATTTTATCACGAAGCCTTATACAAATCTATATATAAAAATAGAGTTGAAAAACTTACCCGCTTTCTGCTACTCTTATATGTCCTATGCTCCCCAAATCAATTTGTTTTGTAGATCTTGAAACAACAGGAACAAGTGCTTCTTATAACCGCGTAATTGAAATTGGAATTCTTAAAACAATTGATGGAAAAATCGTCAAAAAATACAAAACACTTATTAATCCTCAAACTCATATTGATCCTTTTATAGAGCAATTGACAGGAATAAGGCCAGCTGATTTGGAGAACGCTCCTTTATTTGAGGATGTTAAAGATGAAATAGCTGAAATTTTGGCTGATTCTGTTTTCGTAGCTCACAATGTCAGATTTGATTATGGATTTCTGCGCAATGAATTCAAAAGATGCGGTACAAGACTAAGTCTTAAACATTTCTGTACAGTCAAGCTTTCACGCATTCTTTTTCCTGATCTGAAAAGACACAATTTGGACGCAGTAATTGAAAAGTTTGGTATAAAATGTGAGAACCGCCACCGAGCAATGGACGATGCCAAAGTGCTTTATGAGTTTTATAAAAAATCCCAAAAGCTAGTTGATAGCGAAGTATTTGAACGAGCTGTAAATATAGCGCTAAAGAGGCCCAGTATTCCTCTTAACATCAGTCAAGACGTCTTGGACAATCTCCCCGAGTCATCCGGTGTTTATGTGTTTTATGGAGAAGGTGATTCTATCCTTTACATCGGAAAAAGTATCAATATCCACGACCGTGTTTTGTCGCACTTTTCAAACGACCATGTCTCTTCAACTGATATGAAAATATCAAAAGAAATAACCCACATTGAGACAATTGTGACCTCCGGAGAATTGGGAGCATTGCTTCTGGAATCAACGATGATCAAAAAGCATCAGCCGTTTTTCAACCGCCGCCTCCGAGCGTCACGGAAAATGACAATTCTTATGAAATGTGTTGATCAAAACGGCTACAATTCCACCGAAATCAAAGAACTTGAGGCTATATCTGTTACTGATATAGATAACATAATCGGAGTTTTCAAAAATCCCAAGCAGGTAAAAGATTTTCTCTATATTCTGGCTAAGAATTACCGGCTTTGCCCAAAATTGTTAAGACTTGAGAAAACGAAAAGCTATTGTTTTTATTATCAGCTTAACCAGTGTGATGGCGCCTGTAAAAATGATGAGCTTAACCTGAAATACAATCTGCGCTTTGATGAAGCTTTTTACAAGCACAAGATAAGGCCATGGAAGTTTGAGGGCCCGATAATAATTAAAGAAAATAACCATGCTAAAGACGGATTTGTGGTGGATAAATGGTGTCTTCTCGGCAAAATCAATGCTGACACGGGCTTTGAAGATTTATCAAAAGAATATATATTTGATCTTGATACATACAAAATCCTGAGCAGATTCATAACAAAACGCGATAAATCCCTGACAATCAATATGCTGAAAAATTAAACCTCATGTATAATATGTCCATGAAGGAAATTCTGGGATTTACGACAATCATACTTGCTATAACTGGACTTATTCCTTACTTTCTGGATATTCTCAAAGGTAAGACCAAACCACATCTTTACTCCTGGATACTTTGGACCGTGACATCAATTTTGGTTTTTGTTGGGCAAATCCAAAAAGGGGCTGGAGCGGGGGCATGGAACACAGGTATAGTCGGATGCTTATCGCTTTTCATCACAGTCCTGACATTTAAAAAAGGCGCCAAAGATATAACCAAGTCAGATAAATTGATGTTTGCAATTGCCCTATTGTCAATAATACCCTGGCTTTTAACCAAAGACCCGACACTGTCAATTATAATTTTGACTGGAATTAATCTTTCAGCGGTTGTTCTCACAATGAGAAAAACCCTCAAACATCCTGGTAGCGAAAGCTTAATTCTGTATTCAACAAATATTATCAGGCACTTTTTGGCAATAATTGCGTTATCAAACTACAATCTCGCAACATACATTTTCCCGAGCTCACTTTTTATAGCAAATATATTAATGGTTTTTACTATTTTGAAGCCATCTTACTTTTTTAAGCGAAGCTAATTCTTGCATTTTCCTTACTTTCCTTTTATTTGTTTATATTAAAGAAAAACTAATATATTAGCATATGGAAACGCAATTATTACTCTTAACATCAGGTGCTGTGGGCTTTTTTGTCTTCATGAAAACCCAATTCCTCAATTAGTAAATTCTTGAGAGTACATTTTCCCGTATACTCCCCCATCAATTACTCCTACTCCTATTTTGCCGAAATTTGGACTGAGGATATTTTTTCTGTGTCCCGGACTATTCATAAGTCCCTGCATGGCAAGCTCTGTTGATGGTGCAAGTGCCAGATTTTCTCCCGCGAAATTAAACTCAATACCCGCTTTCTCCATTCGGTCAAAAGGCGAGACTCCCTCCGGGGTATAGTGGCTAAAATAGCCTCTAGCAAACATATCATCTGAATGAGCTCTTGCAACCGTGCGAAGTTCGTCATCAAAAGAAAGCAGCTTAACTCCTGCTTTTTCTCTTTCCTTATTTACAGCTTGAAACATCTCCCGCTCTGCTTGGGAATCCTCTGTGCCCTTTTGAACTTTGAAGTGAAGATTTACCTGACTCTTGCTTTGAGGCTCAACTGTCATAAAGTTGAGTGTTTCGCTCAATGCTCCGCCAAATACATCATTGAGCTTTTTTTCAAAAAAAGATGTATTTGTTATGAGCCGGGAGCCGATTCGTGAGTCTGTTACCAAATTTTTAACAAGGGGGGACGAGGGCAAGGACACAATTACTGAAAGCAAAAAAGACAAGACTATAAAAGCCGAGACTGCGCCTGGCACAAGGCCCAAAAAGTGGTCAATTTTTTTAAATATTTTGTAAATAACAAATGTTGGAGGTATGGAAGGAATCCTGTTAAGCAATTTCCTAAAAATAATACTTAGCAGTACTTCAGCAACTAAGGCTGTCAAGAAAAATCCTGCCGCATTTGCAAAACCCAAAGGCATAGAAAAAGAATTTATCAGAAGGGAAGCAACCAAACCATAAAATTTAAGAGCAATTATAAATGAGAGAACAAAGCTTGCCAAATCCAAAAAGGCCAGAGTAAAACCTAAAACATATCCTTCATGGGCATAAAACAGAATAACTACTACAGTAATAATATCCAGTAGATTTATGCCAAAATTTCCCATCATAATGTATATTATAAAGCAAATTGATCTATGCTAAAATAGAAAGACGAAGATGATGGTCAAACGATATAACAAAATAGTAAAAAAAGCAAAAAAGTTTTCCAAAACACGCCGTGTTCTTTTTATCTTTATCTGCATCGTGTCAGCGTTGCTGGTAGCTTTTGGCCTGCTATATATTTTCCTTCTACGGGATCTTCCCTCACCTACCAAACTCACGAATACCACCGGCTCTTACTCAACCCAAATCTACGATAGGCATGGGACATTGCTTTACACTATTTACGCAGACCGCAATCAAAGCTTTATCCCGCTTGAAAAGATTCCAAAAAATCTCCAGCTCGCCACAATTGCCGTTGAGGATAAAGATTTTTACCGCCATGGAGCAGTGGACTTCCGCGGAATTGCCAGAGCGCTCTATTCAATTGCCGTTCATAAACAGCTGCAAGGAGGCTCAACCCTTACCCAGCAATTGGTTAAAACCAGTCTCCTCACGCCTGAGAGGACAGTAACCAGAAAAATAAAAGAGGTGATTTTGGCATTTGCGACCGAGGCGCTTTACCCTAAAAACAAAATTCTTGAAATGTATTTGAATCAGGTTCCATATGGAGGAACATCGTACGGTGTTGAAGCAGCTTCTCTTGCATTTTTTGGCAAACCTGTTAAAGACTTAAGTCTTGCTCAGCAGGCATTTTTGGCCGGACTTCCCGAAGCGCCAAGCACTTTCTCCCCTTTGGGTTCGCATCCTGAGCTTGGAAAAAAACGTCAGGAGGAAATTTTGCAGAAAATGTATGAGCAGAATTACATTACCAAACAAGAAAGAGACAAGGCTTTGGCAGAAACGCTTCATTTTCAAAAAATCACCAACCCTATAAAAGCTCCGCATTTTGTGTTTTATGTCAAGGATCTATTGGTTAAAAAATATGGCGAAGATGCAGTAACGCGGGGAGGCTTGAAAGTTCAAACTAGTTTGGATCTTGACACTCAAAAATATGTCGAAGCAACTGTTTCCGCGCAGCTTGAAGATCTTGGATCACACAATGTGGGCAACGGAGGAGCAGTTGTTACCAATCCCGCAACAGGGGAAATTCTGGCGATGACAGGCGGGAAAGATTATTTTGGTACTTCTGAACCTGAGGGATGTATAGTTGGAAAAACCTGCGTATTTGAACCAAATGTAAATGTAACAATCGCCCAGCAGGAACCCGGTTCATCAATAAAACCGATCAATTACGCGGTAGGACTTATGAAAGGCTACTCGGCAGCAACACCTTTTATTGACGCGCCAATTTGCTTCCCAATTCCAGGTGATAAACCATTTTGTCCGCGCAATTATGATGGCCGTTTCCATGGTATTGTCTCGATGAGAACGGCACTTGGAAGTTCTTTTAATATACCGGCAGTTGAAATGTTAAAACTTAATACAGTAGACAGCATGATAGAAACCGCACGGACGATGGGATTAAAACTTAATGATCCCAGGGGATATGGGTTATCTCTAACTCTTGGAGGTGGTGGAGTTACGATGCTTGAAATGTCAACTGCTTTTGGGGTCTTTGCCAATCAGGGATACCGCGTCGACCTACACCCGATTCTCAAAATTACAGACAGAGACGGAAAAGTGATTGAAAATTACAAACCTCCAAGCAGTCCTATTTTTGGCAAGAAAGTAATTCCTTCTGAAGTGGCTTTTATAATTTCAGACATCTTAAGCGATAATAACGCGCGTATTCCGGCATTTGGTGCGAATTCTCAGCTGAAAATTGACGGCAAACATGTTTCAGTCAAAACAGGAACCACCAATGATTACAAAGATAACTGGACCATTGGATACACTCCGTCTTACTTGGTTGCCGTGTGGGTAGGAAATAATGATAATACTCCAATGTCAGGAGTTGTTTCGGGAGTAACCGGCGCGGCACCGATCTGGCATGACCTGATGAGCCATCTTCTAGAGAATAAAAAATCCGAAATACCACAAAAGCCGCCAAATGTTTACGCCAAATATGCCTGCCTCACAACAGGAACAGCATCAACAAGCGACAATAACAGCAAATGCGCGACACGTTTTGAATACTTTATTAGAGGCGCAGAAACCAAAAATCCAATGAGTGTCAAAAAAGAGAAAGTCTTTGTTGACAAAACAACCAACGAGCAGGCAAAGCCAGGACAAACAGAAAATGTTGAAGAGCGGGAGATGGATGTGATGATTGATGTGATAGGCAATAAATATTGCCTGGGCTGCGCTCATCCTGGATCGCCTACCCCGACTCCGGTTATACCGCACTAATTTAATATGGAAAACGGAAGTTATAATAAAATATCAGGGAAAAAAACTCTTATTTTAGTTGTAGCGCTTATTACTACAATTTTATTTCTTTCTATTTATTCTGTCTTCCTGGTATTTAGAAAATCAGCGGTAATTACAACCTCTTCCTCTTTTGAAAAGCCTGCCGCAACGACCCAACCTTCCCCCACACCCCTAACAATACCTACCTCTATCGAAAGGTTCGGGGACTAAAATAGATTTAATCCGAGCTATTTTTAAATTTTTAGAGCATTTTCGAGAAGTTTGAATTGCTCCGCTGGAGATTTTTCTGAATCAAATAGAAAACTTGTTGCTACGAAGCGGGTTGCGCCAAGATTTTTGGCAATCTGAATCGTTCTGTCGCTTATTCCCCCATCCACTTCAATCGGAGCATCGGTAATCTCTTTTAGATCTTTTAACTTTACCATCGCGTCTTCATTGAACGCTTGTCCCGAGAATCCAGCTTGAACCCCCATTACAAGAATCGCGTCCAGATCAGGAAGAGGCACTTTGATCGCATCAATCCCTGTATGCAAATCAACCGCCAGTCCGGCATCGCCCAAAAGCTGAGCCTGCGCAACAAATTCCGCTTGATCGGACATCTTCTCAATTTGCCCGATAAATCTTCTAAACCCTGCGTCAGCAAAAGATTTTAAATACTTGACCGGCTCCTCTACCATAAGATGAACCTCAAAAATAAAGTCTTTTGCGTATTTCGCAAATGGAGCGGGGTCTGAAAATGTTTTATTCTTGGCAAACTTACCATCAATCACATCAATGTGAATTGAACGGGCCAAACCTTTAACTGCGAGTAGCTTTTTTTCAATTGATGCAAATTCTTTATCTTCTGTGCCAGGACTTGGTATTATTTCAAACATAATAATTAAATTTTCAATTTGAAATTTGAAATGAAATCAAAATTTTTAAAGTTTTAAACATTAAATAATTAAAAATTCATTGAAAATTGAAAATTAAAAATTGTTTTCTATCTTCTTTATCTTCTCCACTCTTCTCACATGTCTCTCGGCTGTCGCGTCAGGAGTAGCAAGCCAAGCATCTATCGCCTTCATAACGTCTTCTTCCTTTAGGAACCTAAACCCTAGCGATAGCATGTTGGCATCATTATGCTCACGAGTTAAACGAAGCATTTCTAACGGATCCGAACTCATTCTTCCTGTTATATCAGCAGCGTGAACCGGGACGGCAGGCGTATAAAATAACGCGCAGCGTACACCTTTGAATTTATTGGCAACCATCGCCTCCCCTTGTCCTGATCCGCCAAAAATTATCCCGCGTGAATCCGGATCTTTTGAAACTCTTTCAGCTGCTTTACTTATGAAATCAGGATAATCATCATCTTTGTCATATTCATATGCTCCGCAATCTTCAACTGCGTAGCCTTTCTGAGTGAGGAATTTTTTAATCTTTTCTTTTAACTCGAGGCCCGTATGATCTGTAGCAAGATAAACTTTCATCAACTACTAAAGTAGCAGAAACGGGGAGCAAACTCAATGTTTTATTTTCCGACAATTACTGTGGCGTCTGTGGTAATAGAATCATCTACGGTTGTTGTAATTGCGCTTCCTGATGCTTGAGATGCCAAATCCTTTTTTAAAAGAGCTCCATAGTCACTTTTTGCTTTCTTAACTTTGACAGTAATATCTGTGTAATTAAAACTGTCAGCATTTCCGGTTAAACTAACCACATAGCCCAAACCGCTGAGATATGTCGAGTATTTCTTTCCTGCTCCGACAACGCCTGATCCGTTAAGAACTGCAACGCTTAACTTGCTTCTATCTAGCTTGGAACTGCTAGCGCTTGGGGTAGGTGTCAACTTGACTGAAGGAGTAATTGAACCTGAGGGTGTTGAAGTAGGTGCTTCTGTTGGCTCTTCAGTCGGAGCTATTGTTGGAATAATTACAGCTTTTTGTTCAGTCTTTTTACTATTACCCAAAAAGTACAAACCTCCAACCGCTCCAGCAATCAGAAGGACTACAATCAAAAAAATACCGGCTGCTTTGCCTCTATTAGTTGATTTCTCGGTATAAGCCGGGAAATCTGAAAACGGAACTTCATCCTTCATATAGTATCTATTCTGCATATAATTATTACTTAGGGGGCAGAACAAATCCGATTCTAGCATATTTTGTTTGATTTGAAAACCCTATTGTCAAAAATGCTATAATGGCATTATGCCCAAAAAAATACTAGCTATTCTGTTGTCCTCTATTTTACTCGCGGTTTCTTTATTTTTCATGATAAACCCGCCTATCACGAGAGCTGATGATCTTGACGACATAAACAAGCAACTTGCACAACTTAACGACGATTTGAATAAATCAATAGCAGCGACCAAACCAGTTGAATCCCAACTCAAGAGCATGCAGGCCCAAATTGTCAGCATAAAAAATCAAATTCCGGTGATTGAACGGGATATTGCTAGCAAGAAAAATGCAATTGATGAAGGTTATAAAAGGCTCGCAGATAAAGAAAAAATCATATCAGCAACAATACGGGATTTTTACATCAAATCTTACAATGACTCCCCTCTTCTTATCTTTTTCACTCTTGATAACGCATCTGATGCAACCCAGGCTCTTGCATATCAGCACGCAAAAACCAAACAAGATAAGGCAATTATTACCAATATTGCGCTTTCAATAACCGACCTTGAAAAGAAAAAGGCAGAACTCGTTTATGAACAAAAATCACTTGTTACCGCCAAGGCGAGTCTGGACGAACAATCGGCAAAGCTTGACAAGATTGTCGCAGGAGCCAAAGGCTTCCAAAGTGAATTGTCCGGTAAAATAGCAGCTCTTTCGGCAAGACAAAATGAGATTATAAACGCAAGATCCGGAAATGCTACCTTTACAATTGGCGGAGGGGGCGAGCTTGCTGATGAATATCTCGCCTCCAAAAAAGGTTTTAGTGAATCAGCTCCTGCAGGCTCATTTGGTGTATTTTCATTTGGTGCTTATACCCACAGAAAAGGTATGAGCCAGTACGGAGCGCGAGGACGTGCGCAGAGTGGCCAGGATTTTAAGACTATTCTTAAAGCATATTATGGAAAGGAACCGGCAGGAAAAGATACAGGAGGAACAATTAAAGTCGCGGGATTCGGAGAAATGGACTTTGAAACTACTTATCTTTATGGAATTGCCGAGATGCCCTCAAGCTGGCATCCGGAAGCATTAAAAGCCCAGGCTGTTGCTGCCAGAACTTATGCCTACCGTTATAAAACTGAGGGAAAAGAAATCTGTACAACCGAAGCTTGCCAAGTATTTAACAAAGGAAAATCCGATAGCCCACCTGACGCATGGAAAAACGCTGTTAATGATACCAAAGGTCAGGTTATTGAAGACGTAACCACATACTATGCGTCAACTCACGGAGGCTATGCAGCCCCGGTTGGTTGGGATACAACAGATGGATCGGGTGGAAGCAGTTTTATTGACAAAGCTTATGACAAAACTGGCGGTTCTCCATGGTTGTATAAAGCTTGGTGGAGACAGGGCTATAGCACATCAGGAGCAACCTGCGGTAGATCAGCTCCCTGGCTCAACTCACAGGAAATGGCAGACATAGTTAATGCAGCGATTGCTCTTAGAACAGACGGCATTGACACATCAAGAATCACTCCTGTTACAACATCCTGCTGGGGAGGCAACCCGTACAGCATGGATGAGCTGAAAAATCTTGTTTCAGGAAAAGGTGGAATCTCCTCAGCTGACAGTGTTTCCGTTTCACAAGGCAACGGCTCAACCGGAAATGTTACAATAAACGGAGTTAGTTTTAGTGGAACTGATTTCAAACGTGCATTTAACTTAAGAGCACCGGGCTATGTATCTATTCCGCAAAGCGGCTTTGCATTTTTCAATATCGAGCACAAATAAATATGCCTGATATATTTATAAGACCAAAGAAAAAATCAATTGAAAGAAAACCTGCCGCAATAAAAACTCCAGAGAAGCAATATGTTCCTGTACCTACTCACGTAGACAAAACAAAAGTTAAAAGTGATTCTCTCAGCATGTTTGCAACTTTTCTAAAATACCCACAAGGAATCGAACTATCAGGGCAGGATGATGACGAAAAAACTATTATTTTTTTAAGAGCTGATTTTTTCACCAATTTTTCCTGGATTTTCAGTACAATTCTCTTTGCTCTCCTACCTCTTTTCCTGCCTTTGCTCCTGAACCTGACAAATCTCTCTGTAGATTTTTTGCCACTGCGCCTGATTATACTCATCATCAGCTTCTACTATCTAATTCTTATTGGCTATGCTTTTGCCAATTTTGTAACCTGGTTTTATACAATCGGCATTGCGACCGATAAAAAAGCTTTTGATATCGACTTCAACAATCTCTCATCAATTGACGTGTCAACAGTAAATTTGCAGGACGCGAGTGACGCAAAATACTCACAGCTCGGATTTTTTCAGTCATTTTTTGATTATGGAGATGTAACAATTACAATTGAAGCAACAAAAGAAAAACTTGTATTTGAGAAGGTGCCAAAACCCGCTCTTGTCGCGGATATTGTAGGCGACATGATTGGGGGAGAATAAGAACTTTTTAAAAATTATGGATATTTTTCCGGTTTTACCAAACATTAATATAGTTTTGATTTCTAAAATTTTCTTTCTGGTTCTTCTTGGCCTTTATATAATCTTTATTTTCATGCTTACCACTAAAATTCGCTCCTTTGACAAAATCGTTACCCTATCAGGAAGAGTAGGCAGCGGATTTATCAAATCTTTTGGCTTCTTCTACCTCCTTCTGCTCCTCTCGCTTTTTGCTCTAGCTCTTGTTATAGTATAGATATGGTCAGCCTGTCATTTGCCAAACTGGTTGCTACACCCACGGACACTTCATGGTCTCAAGTTTATAATGCCGGCAATCTTTTTGCATCCCTCTCTTTATCAAAAACGGAAACTGAGGAAGAGGTCTTTCTGCATTCCATAGGAAAAGAGATGTTCGCCAATTTAGAGGCGGAATTTTTCACTCTTGAGGACAAAAGTCTGCAAAGTATCAAAGATGCTATTGCCAATAGCACGCATATCATTCCCTCAGGTGTTTCTGCCAATTTAAGCCTGGCTTACTTTAAAGGCAACATTCTCTACCTGTTTATCTATGGGGCAGGCACAGTTACTATAAAGCGGGGTGGAAAAGTCGGAACTTTGCTTGAAGAAAAGTCTACAGAAAATACGGAAATAGTTTCATCTTCTGGATTTTTAGAACAAAATGATACCATTGTTCTCCAAACTCCACAATTTGCAAAAGATATGCCCATGGAAACAATCTCCTCAGCGCTTGATTTAAGCCTACCAAACGATATTGCTGAGGCACTCTCCCCCGCGATGCATGAGAAGGATGACGGCTCGCCTCGCGTCGAAGCGGGTGGACAGGCAGCAATTATAATAGAATATAAGGAGGCTAGTCCTCAGCAAGAAAAGCAATCATCCGAAATTGAAACCCCGGATAAATCTTTCTCGGAAATCGAAGAAATCCCAAATAAAGAGCAGACAGATATTGCTGAAAAGTCTATTCATGAAAACCTCGGAGAAATCGAAGAAATCACTGTTGAAAAAGACGAATTAGACGTAATTATTGCTGAGAACATATCATCAACTCATTCTAAAAAACCATCTTTTTTTTCAAGACTAAGACTCTCTTCCATATTTACCTCATTCAAGCCCGCGTTCCAAGGAAATAAAAACACAATTCAGCTCAATCACAGAAAAAAACTTTTCTTAAGTATAGCCGTTATAATACTTATTCTTCTTGTTGTGAGTATCTCACTCACCAAGAAAAAGCAGGATGATAGCAAAACCCAGGCGCTCTTCAACTCTGTCTATACCCCGGCATTTGCGGATTATGAAAAGGGACTGGGTATTGAGAGCATAAATAAAGATTTTGCACGAAGTGATTTCCAAAAAGCGCAAAAAAAATTAACAGAGAATAAAGATAAATTCAAAAAAGGCTCAACTGAAGAAAAACAGATATCAGAGTTGCTTTCCAAAGTAAACTCAGAACTGGGAGGAACAACAAGTGCCACAAAAATTACGCCAAAAGCGGTAACTTTAAGTGATGCAGACTTGCTGAGTGTGGAAAAAGATAATTCTGGCGGCATTGCTTACACTGTAAATAAAGACTCTGTTGATTATTTGACAGAGAAAGCTGTTGTTTCGGTTGATAAGGCGGGTAAAACAAAAGACATTATAGAAAATGATAATGATTGGGAAAAGGGCGTTGGGTTGGCTGCATATCAGGGCAACATTTATATTCTGGATACAAAAAACGGTGTTCTTAAATTTACTGCCGGTTCAGATGGATTTGGCCAGACTAGCTACCTCAAAGAAAAACCAGACTTGAGTAATGCTTCCTCAATAGCGATTGACGGTTCTGTCTGGATTTTATTAAAGGATGGAAATATATTGAAATATACCAGAGGCGTGTCTGATGGACTCAAAGTAAAAGGATTGGATAAGCAAATGTCCGGAGCAAGCAGAATATTTACCAATATTGATACGGAAAATCTCTATGTTCTGGATCCTGGGAACTCAAGAATTGTAAAGTTCAATAAAGACGGTAATTTCCAAACTCAATACAGCGCGGATATTTTAAAGAGTGCCAAGGACCTGGAAGTCAGTGAAAAAGACGGCAAAATCCTCGTGCTATCAAATGGTAAAACCTGGGAAATACCACTCTAATGCTTGACTTACCTTCGAGAAGATCGGTACTTTTCTCCAACTCCATGAACAGTTTTTCCCGGATATGCACCTCTTACGGCATCGTAAACAACTCCTGCTGTTCTTCCACGCAAAACTAAATCAACAAAGATGCCTATTTCTCTTTTTGAGCTAAATACCTGCTGACCGTCTTCGGTTTTTGGTAATACTACACGTTTACTTCCCATATTGGGTGCTGCTGGTTTCAACTCAAAACACTCTCGTCGTACATTCTGAACAACAAATTGTCTATGCAATTCTGCGCGATGATAGTCTGTGCTCAACGGAGCAATAATTCCCACTTTAGACGACAAAAGCTCATTTATAGACAGAGGGATTTCATTTCTCTTGATATAACTGTGAGTTAACCCTGCTTCCCAGTCACGATCAAGTGATTTTGCATCACTTGTTAAACCATCAACAGATTCGCCTTCATTCCTGTTCCAATAAGTAGTTGTAGGATATTTTGCGTATTTAATACGCAACTCTTTAATAATAAGATCCAGCTGTTCTCGTTGATCCTGCTGAGAATCTACTGAAATAGCTGCAACTATCAATTGAGCCGTTACAATTGCCAATCTTTCAGAATCTCTCAATACACCTTGCTCTTCTGCTTCTCTCTCCGGCGTAGTAATCTCCTCTCCCTTTTCTGCTGCAACTAGAGCAGCCGATCTCATACATCGGGTCAACCATACTGCATGGCCTACTCTCCCCGTATCCTCTTTGGAAAGCAAGGTTTCTTTCATAATAGGTGCGATTATAACAATAAAATCAGTAATAATCAATCTTATAGGACAATAAACACCAAAAAGCCTCCGATTAAGGAGGCTTTATTTGTGGAGATGTCGATGAGTGACATCGAGTCCGAGTAAACTATCTCTGAACATCTACAAGCTTAGTCAATTTATTAAATTCAATTTTATCCTTTCCAATTGACAGGAAAATAAAATCTAGGTTTGATAAATTCAATAAAAAGTAAAACCAAACTTCTTATTTTCTTCCCAACTGTATTTATGCTCATACAGTCCCGTTGAGAAAGACTTATATGAACAGCTTTAACTCAATTAAGCTTACGCGAAATTGTAGTTATAAGCGTAACGACTTTCATCGTTAGCATTTATATTTTGATCGGTTTTACGGCTTTGATCATTGCCGGCTTGCAGTTTTTAAGGTACTTTTCCCGTCGAATCAATTCATCCCCTTTTACCCGCCGTAGCTTTATGCGAAGGAGGGCTACATTCTCAGTAAAAGCGAATATTGATTAGTTATTTTTTAAAAGTTCTTCTTGTTCCCGGTCAAGATCTTTTTTCTTGATTGCTTGCCGCTTCTCAAATTTCTTTTTTGATTTACCCAACGCTATCTCAAGCTTGATTAATCTATTGGAAGTATACCACGAAACAGGCACGATTGTCAAGTCCGCGCCCTCGATTTTGGACTTTATGGAGATGATTTCCTTCTTATGCATCAGCAGTTTGCGGGTGCGCCCGGGGTCATAATTTTCAGGTCTGCCAAACTCATATGGGAAGATCTTGGAATTGATCAAATAGGCCTCACTTCCGACAATTTTGACAAAACTGCCTGTCAGATCAGCATGACCAAGCCTGATAGCCTTGACTTCCGAACCCAAAAGATTTATCCCGGCCTCAAATTTCTCCCGCACTTCAAAATCAAAATACGCCTTTTTATTTGTAATTTTCATACCTACATAATACTACGCATCAAGCAAATTTACAAAAAGCTCTTGATACCTTTAATTTATTGTCCGTGGGCGAGGATCAGGCCATAAACCTTTTCTACTCCCCCTTTTTTCAGCACTTTCGCGGCTTCTTTCAGAGTCGCGCCTGATGTAACAACATCATCAACCAGAAAAACCTGCCCATAATTCCTAATTTCTGATTCATAATTCCTAATCCTAAAAGCCCCTTTGATATTCTCCTCCCTCTCTTCTTTCTTAAGACCCACTTGCGTTTTGGTATCCCTGATTCTTTCAAGACAATCCAACACCTGGATATTTAATCTTTTACCCAGGCCTTTTGCCAGAATTTGCGATTGATTGTATCCACGCTTTCGCATTTTAGATTTGTACAGTGGGATTGGAATTAAAACCGACTCACTGACCAGTACTTTATGTAGCGCTTCTTTCTGAATAATTCCTTCATAAAATAAATCATCTAAAACAGTCTTCAAATCCGTAAGATTTGGATTGTATTTGAATTTATAGACAAGTTTTTTAACTACGCCCTTGTAAACTAAACTTGAGAAAACTCCATCGGGTGTATATTTGCCGCGGCAGACAGGATGAGTCAATCCTCCGATTGATGCTCTCTGGCAGACTATACAAACGCCACTATCATGAAATGCGATATAGGAAAAACAATTGGTACAAATATATGAGCCTATTTTGCCGCAATTTACACAGCGCTTGGGAAAAATAAAGTCAAGGATAGACACATAAAAAGTGTAGCAGAAAGAGGCTAAGGAATGGTATAATGGCTCTCTGGAGGGATGTCTGAGTGGTTTAAGGTAACTCCTTGCTAAGGAGTCGTGGGGGTAAACCCTACCGCAGGTTCGAATCCTGTTCCCTCCGCTTCAAATTACAATTCATATATATAAATTGCTATTAGTTTTTGCTAACATTAGATTATGGAAAAAGATCAACCATTTTTAGAAAAATGGATTCTGCCGAGATTTGATATTGACGGCTTAAATACTGTTGAATGGGGCGAATGGACTTCTGGTATCTGGGAAACAGCGTTTATTCAAGTTAAGATCAATGGTATCCAGTACATTCTTGCCCAAGACTCATCAGGACAAGTCTTCCCAAGAGGAGAGCCAAAAGATTGGCTACGTAAGTATCTCTTTGAAATTGAACTACGGGAGAGAAGGAAACTACCTTTCCAGCCCACAGATGCAGTAAGAACAAGGCGGGAAACAACGATTGGTAATTATTCAACCAATTACGGCGTAAAATTAACTGATGAGGATTTATTTCCACTTGAATATAATGCTCAACCAAACAGAAAAAAGAAATTTAAAAATTATGAAAGTCCTTACATGGATTGGTTTATGTTATTTAAGCAGTAGCTTACTATAGCTATTCTTTATGCAGAAGTCGTCCTCAGGCTTGTAAACTCATATTTTAACCGCAATCCTGCTATAATTAGCGTGTAAAATTCCCTAGGAATTTTATGGAGGAGTCGCATAGTGGTCTAGTGCAGCGGTTTACTAAACCGCCATACCGCAAGGTATCGGGAGTCCGAATCTCCCCTCCTCCGCTCTTATATTAATAATCCTCTTTCTGCTACACTAATTAAAATGCTCAACTGGATTAAAAGACACAAGCTTCTTATACTTCTTCTCATAATTGTATACACCTACTACTTTATCGCTTATTACCAACCTCGCCACACAGCAATTAACCAACAGCAAGTTCAGGGCGTCAAAACAAACATCTCTCTTATCATTGAGCCGGAGGATGACCGCACGCTGCTGGACGCGATCTACAGCGCCACTCGTGAGATCCATGTGGTTGTTTATCTGCTTTCCGATAAAGAAATCATCGATGCTCTAATTGCCAAAGACGCGGAGGGGCTTGATGTAAAAGTAATGCTTGAGGAGCACACATTTGGAGGGGCGGGGCTCAATAAAAAATCAAGAAAAGTGCTTGCTGACGGAGGTGTTGAGGTGACATGGTCAAATCCTGTTTTTGCCCTAACCCATCAAAAAACCATAATCATAGATGACACCCACGTTTTTATATTAAATCAGAATCTAACCGCGTCAGCATTTGACAAAAACAGAGAGTTTAATATCGCTGACTATAACTTACAAGACACATTGGAAATTGAAAAGATGTTTGAGGCGGATTGGGACAGAACATCCTTCACTCCGGCTGAATCTAATCTGGTCATAAGTCCTTACAATTCACGTGCCAAATTGTCTACCCTTTTGAATGATGCTGTGGACGAAATTGATATTGAGGCTGAGGTGCTAACTGACAAAGATATAATTAATCTTTTGAAAAATAAAGCCAAAACTGCCAAAATAATGGTAATTATTCCAAGCTTTTCAAAAATTTCAGCCAATGAAAAATCAGCCAGGGAGCTTGAGGATTCAGGTGTCGACGTGAGAACTATTTCCTCCCCTTACATCCACGCCAAACTATTGGTGACAGATGACGCAAAAGCATATGTCGGGTCAATCAATTTTACAACTCAAAGCATGGATGAGAACCGTGAGCTTGGAATCATCCTCTCAGAAACTGAAGTTATCCAAAGATTAACTGAAAGCTTTGACTCTGATTGGGAGAAAGCAGTCGACTATCAGTAGCTTACTTAAACTCAACACCCACTGGGAGTTCGAACATGGAGTTATCCGGAGTCCAGGGTTTGCATTTGAAATCCATTTTTGCCCTGAACTGCTCTCCCTGCTGAATTTGCTGAGGAGTCAGATCTTTCGACATCGCATTCATCTTTTCCTTGTCAAACTTGAATCCCATTGTCGTTTCACCGACTTTAACCCAGCTATAAGCAGTCTCATCCTTATAAATTGCGCTTGCCTCCATGCTCATGCCAGATGTATTTCCCGACATCATACTTCTCCCCTTACTGCCGGTTGTATAAAGCTTACCTGTGCCAAATGGATTTGGGGCTTCCCCACTGCTGGGCAATACAAAATCGCATTCTAAATTCTGTCCTTTTCTAACAATATCAGTATATGTACCGCTAATATCGCCTGTTGGGACTGCCTCTTTGGTCATTGCGTCTGTTGAATGCTCTGTTGCTGTTGAAGGGGTTGTTGAAGTTGAAGAAGGAGAACGCCTCATCATGACAAATGCCCCTACGCCAATAAGAAATACAGCCGCGATAATTATAATTAGCACTCCCGAAACTCCTTTTTGATTAAACAAGCTCTTTTTCATATAATTACCCAGATAATATCATATTTTTTGAAAAAATTGCAACAGGTAATTTTTTGTACTAAAATAGTTTTATGAACTCAGGAATCAGATACTGGATCCCGCTTGCTGTGACCATCACAGCGCTTTGCGGATTAATTTATTTAAGCGGGCAGCAAAACCTGAGAATGGGCGCGAATGATCCCCAAATACAAATGTCTGAGGATATTGCAACTCGTCTTAGCATAAATCCCACCCTTCCAAATCTCACTTCATCAAATAAAATAGATATTTCAAAAAGCCTCAGTCCTTTCATAATTATCTACAACGACAAAAACAAGCCCGTTCTCTCAACCGCCCAGCTTGATGGAAACACACCCCTCCTCCCACCCGGCGTTCTTGCCAATGCCAGCAACAATAGACAAAACAGGGTCACCTGGGAACCAAAAAAGGGCGTCAGAAGTGCTGCTGTCATAACCAGATACAGTGGTAGTAAGGGTTCAGGATATGTGCTTGTTGGCCGCTCTCTTCGGGAAGTTGAAATACGTGAAGATACGTTACTAAAAATTGTCGGGCTTGCCTGGATCGTTACACTTATTGCCTCCCTAATCGCCAAGGTAATTTTTATCCCAAAACAAAAGAAGAATCCTTCGACTAAGCTCAGGACAAAAAAATGAAAATACTAATAAATTGGTTAGTCAGCGCTCTTGTTATCTTAACCGCATCTTATATTCTACCGGGTGTACATATTGCAAATTTCACAGCCGCGCTTGTAACAGCGGTTGTTTTGGGAATTATTAATGCTCTCATCAAACCTATATTTCTCATTTTGACACTTCCTATAACAATTATCACTTTAGGGTTATTTACCCTTGTTATAAATGCTCTTATGATTCTTTTGGCAAGTTCAATTGTGCCGGGTTTTAAAGTAGACGGATTTTGGTGGGCGTTTATTTTCAGTATAGTTTTATCATTAATCAATTCTTTTGTTAATACTTTTAATGATTAAAAAGCCGCAAAGTATTCAGGCAATCTACCTGTATTTGGTACTAGGAAACACGCTGGCAGCATCATTTATCTGGGGAATTAATACAATTTTCCTACTCAATGCTGGCTTAAGTAATTTCCAGGCCTTTCTTGCCAATGCTTTTTTTACGGTAGGGCAGGTTTTGTTTGAGGTGCCAACAGGTGTAATAGCTGATACTTACGGTAGGCGTACTTCATATCTCTTAGGCTGCATCACTCTTTCTCTTTCAACAGTACTCTATTTACTTATGTGGATGATTCATGGGCCTTTTTGGGGATGGGCAGTATCCTCAGTTCTTCTGGGACTGGGTTTTACCTTTTTCTCAGGGGCTCTTGAAGCTTGGCTGGTTGACGCGCTTAAAGCAACTAATTTTAAAGGAAGCCTTGAAAGTGTATTTGCAAAAGGTCAGATGGTAGGAGGTGGAGCAATGCTGACAGGCTCAATAGCCGGAGGCCTAATAGCCCAATTCAGCAATCTTGGTGTTCCATATATTTTAAGAACCGCTGTTCTAATGATCAATTTTGCCACAGCCTTTTTTCTGATGCGCGACTTGGGATTCACTGCCAAAAAACCAAAAAATCCGCTAATGGAAATGAAAAAAATTCTAACTCACTCTATAAATCATGGCTTGAAAAAGGCACCGGTCAGATGGGTTATGCTTGCCGGTCCTTTTGCGGCAGGAGTTGGGTTTTATGTATTTTATGCTCTGCAACCGTTCCTGCTCAAATTATACGGCAATGAGAAAGCTTACTGGATTGCAGGACTGATCGCGGCTCTTGTTGCATCTGCGCAAATCGTAGGCGGTATTACTGCTCCCTATTTAAGAAAAGTGTTCAAAAAAAGAACCAGCGCGCTTATACTGGGTACTTTAATGACGACTATTCTTCTTTTCTTAGTATCCCTTGCAAGTAACTTTTGGGTCGTACTCCTACTAATTTTTCTCTGGGGGCTTATTTTTGCAGCCATTATGCCAATCCGTCAGGCTTACCTCAATGGCTTAATCCCCTCTGAGCAAAGAGCAACAGTACTTTCCTTTGACTCTATGCTTGGCTCAACTGGCGGTGCTGTAATTCAACCTCTTTTAGGTAAAGCCGCTGATGTTTGGAATTACTCAACCTCTTATCTGATAGCCTCAATAATCCAGGCAGGTGCCATACCTTTTATTTATCTAGCCAAACGGGAAAACGCAAAATCGGATGCTATTGAAAAGAAAAAAACTGATTAAACCAAGTAATCGCGAAGTTTGTTGCCACGGCTTGGGTGGCGGAGTTTGCGAAGAGCTTTTGCTTCAATCTGTCTTATTCTTTCACGTGTGACCTGAAACATCCGTCCTACCTCTTCCAAAGTCTTTGGACGTCCGTCGTCCAATCCGAATCTTTCTTTCAAAACCCTTCTTTCTCTGTCTGATAAGGTTCCCAGTACTTGATCGACCTGCTCTTTCAAAAGTTCACGAGATGCACTGTCAAAAAGAGTAGGCGCACTGGAATCACTAATAAAATCGCCTAATCTTGAATCTTCTTCGTCCCCAACCGGTGCTTCAAGGGATGCCGGGTTTTGCGAGATTTTGATGATCTCAAGCGCTTTATCAGGCTCAATTCCTAGAACTTTTGCAACCTCCTCAGGTGTTGGTTCGCGACCCAATTCTTGCATCAGCTTTCTTTGACTTCTTAAAAACCGATTGATATTCTCAACCATGTGAACCGGAATACGGATTGTGCGGGCCTGGTCTGCAATAGCGCGGGTTACACTTTGTCTAATCCACCATGTTGCATATGTACTAAACTTGTAGCCCCGTCTCCAGTCGTATTTCTCAACCGCTCGGATCAATCCCTGATTTCCTTCCTGAATAAGATCAAGAAGTGTTAGACCACGACCAATGTATTTCTTGGCAATAGAAACGACCAGACGCAAATTGGAGTTTATTAGCTTTTTCTTAGCAGCTGCTTCGCTCTTTTCAACTCTTTTGGCCAAATCAATTTCCTGATCAAAAGTCAAAAGAGGAATTCTTCCAATCTCTTTAAGATACATGCGTACAGGATCAGAAACTGATCCTTCTGTCAGAACTGTAAGTGCTTCAAGCTCTTTTGCGAGATCTTCAATAGGTTTTTGCGCGTCAGCCTGCTGAACAACAGACTCAAACACATCAACATTTTTCTGCATGAGCTTGTCATAAAGACTGTCAAGTTCTTCTATATGATCTTCAGGCTTAGCATAAATTGCCAGAATTTCGTCCTGAGTGATATAGCCGCGCTTTTTGGCTTGAGTTACAACTTCGGATATGACTGGGGGTAGCTTCTGCGATGGCATAGGGTTCTATTTTAACACATTTTGCCCTTATTTGGAAGATTAAAGATGGGACGCAAGGTCTGAGTACTGTTTTTGCAGTTCTTCCAAATCTTTCTTAGGCGCACCGGATTCAGCAGAGGCGGCCTCGCCCTGCTTTATCTCCTCAGCCAGCTTTTTCATCTTTTCCTGAATATAGACTATTTTCAATTTCTGAGCTGCTTTCTGGACTTCTTTAAGCAGATGCTCCTCGTCCTCAAACTGAGGGAGAGGGAAAAGGGCACTTGTGTCAAATGCCGGAATCAGCTCAGTTGGAAGCTGGCCTGCAAATTTCTTACCGTCGAAATGCTCAGTATTCTCAAAGTGCAAAAGCAAGTGGTCCATAATTTTGTGGTAGGCCCGTTCTTTGGACATAGAATCAGACAAAATTGCAACCGCTTTTTGAATTGCGGTTTTTGGCTTTTCACTCTGAACAATCAAAGCGAGCAGATATTCCTCAAGTATCTCTTCTTTTGAACGCTTTGCTTTGGCAATATCAGTTGTTTTGGGTTTGGTTTCCTTACGGACCAAGCGGTCTATTTCTTTGGAAATACTTTCATACGAGGTATCAAGTGCATCCGCGATCTTTTTGAGATAGTGCTCTTTTATAATTTCGTTACTGATTTGAGCGACAAAAGGCAGCATCAAGTCAGCAACTTTTTTCTTTCCCTCAGCTGTATTTGTATCCTCAGCTGCGAGCGATTTTGTCAGCAGATAATCATAGACTGCTATATCTTCATTTACAGCTTTTTTAAAAAGTGCCGGGTTTTCTTTGAGAGCTTCGTCGGGATCTGTTCCCCCAGGTACCTCAATCACGGTTGGCGATAAACCTTTTTTCTCAACAACTACCAAGCTTCTCTTTATCGCCTCCTGGCCTGCTTTGTCCCCATCAAAACAAAAAGTAATCTTCTGCGTGAATCTTGCCAGTAAATTTACTTGGGATTCAGTCAGGGCAGTTCCTTTAACAGCGATCACCTGGGCAACGCCGTTTTGGAAACACGACAACACATCAAATTCCCCTTCAACTATTATCGCTTGTCCCTCACGCCGTATCGCGTCTTTGGTGACATTCAGTCCGTAAATTTGATCTCCTTTGTGATAGATAAGCGTCTCACGTGTATTTATATATTTTGAAGTTGTATCAGAGTTATCCAGAATCCGCCCTGCAAATCCAACCACATTGTCCCTATGATCTATGAGCGGGAACATCAACCTACCTCTGAAAAAATCCACAACATCGCGGCCTCTCTGATATGCCAAACCTGCATCAATCACTTCTTCTTTATCAAATTTCTTTTTTCCGATTAAATATTTGACTAAACTATCGCCAGTCGGTGGGGAAAAACCCAGTTTAAATGTCTCAATCACTTTTGGATCAATTCCCCGGTTTTTTAGGTAACTAAGTGCTTTTTTCCCAGCCGAGTGCTTGGTCACCACATAATGATAATACTCTTTTGCCAGAGAATTAATCTGATATAAACGCTCTTTTTTCGATGACTCACCGCTTGAATAATTTTGGGAAACCAGCTCCACCCCGGCCCGCTTTGCCAAGATACGAAGAGCTTCAGGAAAATCCACCCTCTCATAATCCATCAGGAATTGATATACATCCCCGCCCTTATTGCACCCTCCAAAACAGTGCCAGATCTGCCGTTCAGGCGAGATAACAAATGAAGGGGTTTTCTCGCTGTGGAACGGGCATAATGCTTTGAAATTGCGCCCTGCCTTTTTGAGAGTCATGTATTCTGAAAGAAGAGCGACAATATCTATTTTTTCCCGTATTTGAGCAACCTGATCCATTTGGGGCTATTGTATACCACGCGAGCTAAGATTTGCAATTGTGTTTGAAAAACTATGCAGCAAAAGAAACGCGATTTCCGACTTCTACTCTCCGTCCTGCTGTAACGGATCCATATCTTGCTGGTTTTGCTCCCAAAAATTCAGGGACAATTGGATTCAGCTTAAGGTGAGTATAATAGGCACCAGATTGTGGCCCGTCAGGAATTTTATAGACATTTTTGGAAAGACGCAATGACGGTGCGTGATCGTGATCAACATCGCCCACCTGTGAACCCGGAAGAAGAAGAAATCGACGATCTAAAATACCTCGGTCTTTCACGTATAACCCTAAACCGTCAAATATCGTTCCTGCTCTTTCGTCAGGAGCTAAACTTGCCCGAACCTCAGCTGGGGTTAATCCCAAAGTTGCACTGCCGTCACTAACCCAAGTTGCATATGTCCGTGGCGTGACGAACCCCGATGGATCCCTTTCCCAATCTCTGGTTAAATCTGGTCCCCAATTATCAGCCCGAATACCCACAATATCATGCATTCGGGCTATAGTCAGTCCTCTTTCCGGGTCCGCTGTTTGCACGATCACAGGTATGTCAAATCTTCCCCTATATCCTTCTGGCTGAGCAAAAAAATGGGGCAGCCCATCCATATATTCTTGCCTTTCCATGCCAAGCGGTTCGGCGTAAAGATCAGCTAGCGTGTTTGCATCGACCTCCCAAATCCGATCAAGATCAGTAGCCGTTGGAGCTTCCGAGGTAAATATAGCGGCTTGTTGATCAGGTTTATCCTGCTCTCCTCTTGCCATAAGGGAATGTTATCATCGTAAAAGTTATCTGTCAATAAACCGATTGAGATTGTTAATAAAACATATCGCTAAATTCAAAAAAGTGCTAAAATAGGCGGACATGACTAAACTTTCATCAGACATAACAATTGAACAGTTGACTGCGTTTTCCACAGAAGACGCGGAGGCGATAAGGCAGCTTGTTGCCCAACTCGGTTCAACTTTTCATCCTTTAACTGATACTGATCTTAAGGGTATGCTTTCCTCCCCTACTCTCCACCTTTTTACAGCACGTGATTCAAAAACAAACCAGATTATAGGCATGGGGACGCTGGCTATTTACCGTATTCCATATCTCAAGAAAGCTTATCTTGATGACTTTATTATTTCCGATGAATATCAGGGCCAGGGAATAGGATCAATGCTTATGGAATCTGTGATTGAAAAAGCGAAAATCGAAGGAGTAGCGTATATGGAATTTACCTCCAATCCCACTCGTGTTGGAGCCAATAACTTTTATCAAAAAATGGGATTTGAGAAGCGGGAGACCAATGTTTACAGACTGACCTTTGATCATGCAGAATAAACTTGTCTTATTTGACATTGACCACACAATTTTTAATGCAACTTTGTACCGCAATAATTTATATGCAAATCTTGCCAAAGAAATAGGGTCCGATGTTAAGAAATTTTCTGAAACCGCAACAAAAAAATATGAGCAGCTCAGAAAAACCACCTATTTCTTCACTCCTGATCTTTTTCTTAAAACTATCCTTGCCCAATCGGAAAAAGCAACAGATCTCAAGAAAATTGAGGCTGTTTTTTGGAATAAAGAGCTTTACGAATCATGCGTATATCCTGATGTCAAAAAAGTTTTTGCGGATCTTGTTAAGAAAGGAATTCAAATCGGAATATTTTCAACCGGAGATCTTGCTCATCAAAAGATAAAAATTGAGAGCCTTAAGGAATATCTTTCAGAAAACCATATTTACATCTCCCAGGATAAATTTAAAATCATAAAAGGTACACTTGATGGATATAAAAAATATCAAATTTATCTGATTGATGACTATCCGCAAATTTTGGAAAGCGCCAAGATGCATAACAAAAATGTTTTTACGGTGTTTATCAAAAGAGAAGAAAGCTATCGGGGCCTGCTGATTCCTGACAATTTTGAGCCTGATGCAACTATTAACAATTTGGATCAATTAACTGATATAATCAGGACCGAGAAATAACTTATAACCTATGACTAATAACATCGCTTTTGTTATCAGTTATATGTTATTCGTTATCTGTTCGAAAAATTTATGTGTGGAATATTCGGTTATATTGGGAACAAAGACGCTGCGAAAGTTGTCGCGACCGGTCTGAAACGGCTTGAGTACAGGGGTTACGACTCCTGGGGAATCGCTGTTGTTGATAAAGAGATCCACATTTCCAAAACAGTTGGGGCAATCGGAGACTTCGCAAAAGACATAGATCTTCCAAAAGCTTTTATCAGCATCGGCCACACCAGGTGGGCCACTCACGGAGGCGTTACTGAGACCAATGCCCACCCGCACTATTCAACTGATAAATCTTTTGCCCTTGCCCAGAATGGAATTGTTGAGAATTACACTGAACTAAAAGAAAACTTAATAAAAAAGGGCTATAAATTTGAGAGCGAAACAGACACAGAGGTAATTGTCAGGCTAATTGAAGATAAATTAAAGACAGAAAAGGATTTAATGAAAGCCGTAAGAGCTGCTTTTTTACAACTCACTGGCAGGAACACAATAATTTTAATATCAAAAACCGGACAAGTTATAGCCGCCAGAAATGGTTCTCCGCTAGTCATAGGCAAGAATTTTGAAACTGATGAAATTTTTATCTCGTCAGACACTCTCTCCTTTGCCCCTTTTGCCAAAAAAATGATAGTTGTTGAAAATGGCCAGATGATCGATATTCAGAATAAAGAAATCTTAATTTCTGACCTCAAAACAGGCAACAATCTGGATTATAGATTTGAAGATATCGGATTTCAGGCTGAGAAAATAGACAAAGAAGGCTTTGACCACTTTATGCTTAAGGAGATCCATGAAAGTTCTTATGTGATTGAACAGCTAATCAATCAAGATAAATCTCTTTATGAAAAACTTGCGGAGGATATAAAACAGGCTGAAAATATCTATACTATTGGCTCGGGAACTGCGGGAATAGCTGCTGCGCAAATTGCTTTTTATCTCAGATCAATCGGCAAGATTAAGGCAATTAGCCTGATAGGTGCCGATTGCACAGAGTATCTTCATCTATTTAAAAAAGGAGATGTGATAATCGCGCCTTCCCAATCCGGTGAGACAGCTGACGTATTGGAAATTCTGGAAAAATGCAAAGAAAAAGGTTTAAAAATTGCCTCGCTTGTAAATATGCCCGGCTCCTCAATGAGCAGACTTTCCGATTATAAATTTATGATGATGGCAGGACCTGAAATTTGCGTCATGTCAACCAAAGCTTTTACTTCACAAATTGCCTGGGGCTATTTACTTAGCAAGGTAGTTGAAGGGAAATATGAGCAAGGAGTTAAAAATCTTAAAAATTTGAGCGTAGAACTGAACAAGTGGTTATCGGATAAAGATAATCACGAAAGTATCAAGAAACTTGCGGCAAGTTTAATAAAGAAAAAGGACATATTCCTGCTCGGAAAACACCAGAATTTCCAAATCATAAGAGAAGGAATGGTCAAACTAATTGAAGGGGCTTACAAACATGCACATGCCCTGCCGGCGGGTGATTTGAAACATTATGTAATTACTTTAATCGAAAAAGGAATTCCTGTAATTGTTGCTGTTTCTGAAGACGAAGTTAAAACCGATCTGATTAACGCAGTTCACGAAGTCAAAGCAAGAGGAGCACATGTTATAGCCATAGCCCCAAAACCTCATCCGGATTACGACACTTTTATCAAAGTACCGGATGCCGGTGAACCGACAGCTATTATTAATGTAATTCCGCTGCAGCTTCTTGCATACTATTTGGCTCTACAATTAGGCAATAATGTCGACAAACCCAGAAATATTGCTAAATCTGTTACAGTGAAATAATCGCAATTATTTCATCCTGAGCCTGTCGAAGGATCTCAAGGATCTATTGCAAGATTCTTCACAAAAGATTAGAATGGCAAAACTAATATGAATAACTTGAATAGCAAACCAAAGATCGTTGTCATCGGCGGCGGGACAGGCAGTTTTGCCGCTCTTTCAGGGCTTAAAATACATCCTGTTAGCTTATCGGCAATTGTCACGATGAGCGACTCCGGAGGGAGCAATAAACGCATCAGGGATGAGTTCGGACTTTTACCAACCTCTGACATCCGCCAATGCTTGGTCGCGCTTTCTGATGAAGTTGGACACAGAGGACTTCTCCGCCAGCTTTTTATGTATAGATTCAACAAAGGCGAGGGCATCTCGGGTATGACCTTTGGCAACCTCTTCATGGCGGCTTTATCAGATATTTTGGGCTCCCAGGAAGAAGCAGTCCGGCAAACGGGAAAGGTTCTTCGTATACGAGGCACAGTAATACCTGTGTCTTTTACTGACACCAATCTCTTTGCCGAATATGAAGACGGAAAAATTGTCAACGAGGAACATCTTATCGACGAACCAATACCCGGAAGTATTGATTCAAAAATTAAAAAGGTGTATCTAAAGCCTAAGGCCAAAGTTAATCCTGAGGCCGTAAAAGCTATTCTAAAAGCAGATTATATCGTAATCGGACCCGGAGACTTATATACAAGCATTATTCCCAACCTTTTAGTGGATGGCTTAAGTACTGCGCTTGCTAAAACAAAAGCAAAAAAAGTTTATGTGCTGAACCTAATGACAAAATATGGACAAACAACTGACTGCAAGGCTTCAGATCACATTACAATTCTGGAAAAATACATCGGAAAAAATCTACTTGATGCTGTTTTGGTTAACACCCAAAAGCCCAGCAAAATGGCCTTGGAATGGTATAAAGATTTTGAAGAATATCCTGTGGTAGATGACCTAAACAAATTAAAATCAACCCAGATAATCAGAGCGCGCTTACTTAAAGACGCAATTATTGGAAAAGACAGCTCAGATCATCTCAAGCGGAGCATCATCCGCCATGACCCTGAAAAACTGGCAAGCGAAATAATGAAGCTTCTAAACTAACAAAAAAGCCTGCTTTTGACAGACTTTTTTGTTGATTTATATAGATTTCTTGCTTTTACACTTTCTATCTATACTCTTCGCTTTTACCGTGTCCCTCAAAATTAAGATTCTAGAACACTTAACCTTTTGGCAAGTTAAACTGTTGCAACAGCCAACACTTATAGCGTAATACCTTTTGGGGCTAATTGTCAATATAGTTGATTATTCAACTAAGCTGCATGCGATTTTAATTCCCTCTGAATATGTTGGATATGCATGGATCATTTCTGAGAGCTCTTTGGCTGTGACATCACACTTTATAGCTAAGGCGATTTCATGAATCAGCTCCCCTGCCCGGGGCGCTACAATCGAACCGCCGATTATAACACCGCTTTTATCGGTAATTACTTTCACAAATCCGTCAAAATCATTGGCGGTATTGGCCCGCCCCAGAATACCGATTGCCATGATGCCTTTTTTAATCTTGATGCCCTTTTCGATTGCTTCTTTTTCTGAAATTCCAACTGAGGCTACTTCAGGAGTTATAAAAACACAACGCGGCACGACCGTATAATCTACCCGCTTTTTCTTTTTGGAGAAGGCATTGTGAGCTGCAATATAGCTTTGGTAATTACCGCTGTGAGTGAAAAGATAAGGACCCACAACATCTCCTGCCGCAAAAACATGAGGATTTGTTGTCTGAAGTTCTCTAGTTACTTTTAACTGCCTCTTTTCTATTTTGATATCGGCTTTCTCAGGAGCGAAATTAAGGAGCAGCACCTTACCCGTCGCGATCAAAATTTCATCAAACTCGCCAAAATACTGATTCTCCCCTTTTTGGAAATGAACTACTTTTTTATCATGCTTTTTTTCAACTTTTATTACACCTGTTTCGGTAAGAACCGTAATACCCTTATTTTCGAATAATGCTTTAACCAAATCGCTTACTTCCGCGTCTTCTTTGCTTAGCAGTTTCTCAGACCTATTCACAATAGTTACTTTTGTGCCAAAACTTGCGAAAATCTGAGCAAATTCGCAGCCAATTGCTCCTCCTCCAAAAATCAAAAGCGATGCAGGCAGCTTCTCAAGATCCACTGCTTCTTTATAGGTAATATACCCCACGTCTGGCAATCCTGTTATAGGCGGAATAAAAGTCTCTGAACCTGTGGCAATAATAAATTTGGAGGCTGAGTATATCTTGCCCCCTGCTTCAACCTCATGGGACGAAACAAAAGCTGCTTTATGCCGTATTACCTCAATACCGTCTTTGTGGAATGCGGCTGCCCCATGTGACGCACCGGTTCTTGAGACAACCAGATCCTTCCATTTTTTAACCAAATGGTGATTTACCGGTACATGAGTTGCCTCAATACCGTACATTTTTGCTGATTTTACTGTTTCTAGAACATGACCCGCGTGAAGAAGAGCTTTGGTGGGAACGCAGGCAAAATTAGGGCACTCACCGCCTATTGCCCCTGCTTCAAAAAGCGCGACTGTTTTCCCCAGCTCCCGTGCCGTATGCGCGGCTACAGATCCCCCAGCGCCTGAGCCTATGATGATAAGGTCATAATCATATTTTTTCTTCTTAAAGGGCAGCATAAAATTAGTATATCAGAATTTTCAATTTTTAATTATCAATTTTCATTGAATTTTAAATGACGAAATTTTTAAACATTGAAACATTGTAGTTTGATTGAAAATTTTAAATTGTAAATTAAAAATTTAGGAGATATCCCTGTGAGTATCGTACATATAAGCAACGTCTTTATTATATTTTTTCAAACTCTCCGTAACGTGCTTATGTATCGAATGGGCTGATACTTCATGCGCGTCTTTAAACCCCTCTGTTACTTCGTGTGCTACCATATTGGAAATTAGCTCTGATTCCTCATCAGACATCCGAAGCGTCATACACGCGGCAAATACACTGGCATAGACTTTCCGCTCGTCGTACCGCTCCTTGTGCCCTTTTCTTTTGACTATGTGTTCCATACTTTGATTATAGCTAATGGCGTATAGCTTATCGCTTATAGAATTTCCATATGCAATTTGCCATAAGCTATTAGCCGAAATTTATCGTCCCATTGGCGATTAAGATCAAAAGCCAGCCAAGCGCAATAAGCATATAACCGATTGCAAACCTCATATATCCTTTGTTGCTCTGTTTCCATTTCTTAATTTTATCTACTTTCATTCCACCTGCCACTAGCAACAAAATAACGACTAAAGGCAAGACGAAAACAACATTGTAGAGAATTAAGAGCATGAATGCTTGAAAATTAAAGTTGAGTGACAGGAGTGTAATTATTGCAAGATACGGAGCTCCCGTACATGGAAGTTCAACTGCTGCTATAAAACAGCCAAGAAGAATCACGCCGGTTGTGGTTACATTTTTTGAGTAGTCATGAATTTTTTGGGCAAAATAAGGCGGGATTTGGAGTGAAAAACCCTGCCCGTACCAGAAAAAGTCTTTTATTTCCAAAAGCCCGGCAAGAACTACAAAGAAGCCTACGATCAAAGCCAAATATTCGGCTACAAAAAGTGGGACACTTTGCAGGAAGTAGATCAAGCCAAGTCCCGCGAGAAGATAGGTGAAAAAAATTGCCCCTATATAGAGTCCCCCAAGGTACAAAAGCTTGCCGACCGATCCTTTACCTCCGAGGACAACAGATACCATTAAAATCAAAACGCCGATCGCGCAGGGATTTATAGAATCAATTGCAGCTGATATCAGAACAACCGATAACGTTGGCAGGTCAATATTCATAATTTCAAATTTCTAATTTCCAATTTCAAATCAACAAATACCATTTGAGATTTGATATTTGTAATTGGTATTTATTGGAAATTACCCTAGTGGTGCCCTCCTTTCACCTTTCCGGTTTTTTCAGAAACTTTATAACTCCTGCAAAGCTTGTCAGTTTTATCTTTGGGAGAATCAAACTCAACAATAATACAATCTCCCTGCGGGACAACTGAGAAAGGCGAGATAACATAATTTGCGGGATCTGCTATTTTTTGCTGGGAGTAATGATTATCTTTGTCAGTTTTATAAACAAACATTTGAACTTCACTCATGGTCTGCCCGGGACAATTTGTGCCATTCTTAACCGAAAGATTGCTATTATTTGTGGGCAAACTAAACGACCCGCTTGATAATTGTCCACCTACTACTTGGAAAAATTTGCCCACACTCGCATCCGTTGGCGCGAAAACCACACCTTCAAGATGAATCCTCTTATCATTGTGTTCGTGAAGTGTCGGAGTTCCGATCTTATTGCTCAATCCTTTGGGATCTTTCAGGTCTACTTCTTTCCCGCAAGCCCAGACTTCAAAATCCGCGTGCCAGTGAACAGGTCCTCCGCTTGATGAAACAACATTTAGATAAACAGTTGAGGCGGACATCACAATTGTCGGGATTAAAGCCGAAACCAAGATTGATAAAAATAGGATTTTTTTATTATCCGGACTTAACTTTTTTGCTTTTAACGCAACTAGAGCGAGTACTATCAAAAAGATTGACCCAAATAAGAGAAGATAAAGAGAGTACGTGTTTAAGACTTGTTCTAAGTTTTCCATAGCACTTCTATAATAACGATAGCTTATCTATAAATTTTATTCAATAGATTTATGCCTCCCCCGGGGAAAGCCTGTCAATTTGCGGCTGGATAAATTTATAAAACAACCCAAGCAATCCGGCTACAGCCAATATGTAAATCCAATCGAGTAAATCAACCCTTACCAGACCAAAAAGATTGGAAAGAAAAGGGGTATAAATAATAAACATCTGAAGTGTAATTGTTATTCCTATTGAAATAAAAAGCCATTTATTGGAAAAAAACGGAGTTCTGTAATTTGATCTGATCAAATATATATTGACGAGCTCAAAAACAACAATCGCTAAAAATGCCGCGCTTTGTGCTCTCTCAATTCCAAATGGCAAATCAATTACAAATATACCTATTACAGCTGCTGAGAGCAAAACTCCAAACGTTACCATTTCTACCCACAGTTCGCGATTTACAATATCCGCCTGAAACACTTTGGGCTTATAACGCATAATTCCTTTCTCTGCTTCATCCATTCCCAATGCTATTGCCGGAACACCGTCAGTCACGACGTTGATCCACAAAAGCATGGTTGCAGTTAACACCAATTCCTGAAGCACAATCACTCCGACAAAGACTATTATGACTTCTCCGATATTGCAGGAGAGCAGGTATCTGATAAATTTGCGGATATTGTGAAATATTCCCCGTCCCTCCTCAATCGCTGAGACAATACTCGAAAATTTGTCATCCAAGAGAACCATGTCCGATGATTCCTTGGCTACATCGGTTCCGGTTATCCCCATCGCGATTCCTATGTCTGCGGCTTTAAGAGCAGGCGCATCATTGACACCGTCTCCTGTCATCGCGACAATATGTCCTTTTTTCTTAAGCGCGTTAACAATTCTCATCTTAACGCTGGGATTAACTCTGGCGTAAATACTAACTGTCTCAACAATTTTGCTGAATTGTTCATCGCTCATCTTTTCCAACTCCGCTCCGGTTAAAACCTGCCCCTCTATTCCAACTTCATGGGCAACTGCCTTGGCAGTCTCCCCATTATCTCCTGTAATCATAACCACGCGGATGCCCGACCTTCTGCATTCCTCAATCAAAGGCTTGACCTCAACTCTTGGCGGATCGATCATCCCCTGAATACCAAGAAAAGTTAAACCTGATTCGATCTTAGACTTATCTTTCTTTTGCTTCTCATATTCCGAAAACGATAATTCTTTATAGGCAAATCCGAGATTACGAAGCGCTTGCTCGGATAGCTCTTTATTTGTTTCGAGCGCTTTTTTCTTCTCAGCCGGATTAGTAGCGCAGTGCTCCAAAACAAACTCAGGTGCCCCTTTCATATAGACAACATGTTTACCATCCTTTTTAATTACAACTGACATAATTTTCCGCTCGGAACTGAACGGAATCTCAGAAACCCGTTCTCCTGCTTGCTTCAAGCCCATCTTTGCGGCGCTTACTAAAAGAGCTGCTTCTGTCGGATCTCCAAGAACCTTTCCCTCAGTAATCGAAGCATTGTTGCAGTAAACTCCTGTCTCTAAAAGTTTTGCAAATATTGCCGGATTGATCTTTTTGTTATCCAAGCTAAACTCTCCAGTTGTCTCATAACCGGTTCCCGCTATATCATAAATTTTCCCTCCAAAAAAGATTTTACGCACAGTCATCTCGCCTTTGGTGAAAGTACCTGTTTTGTCAGAGCAGATTACATCAGTTGATCCGAGTGTCTCAACTGAATTAAGCTTTCTGACTAAGGCATTTTTACGAAGCATTCTCTGTGTCCCAAGAGCAAGTGATATTGTCACAACAGCAGGTAATCCTTCAGGAATCGCTGCAACAGCAAGAGCAACTGCTGCAATAAAGGACTGGATAACTTTACTTAATAATGGCAATTGAGAAAAATCCCGTGCAAAAAAGAATATAAAAGCAAAAACAAAAACGCATATTCCGACAATCACTAACCCTATTATTTTCCCTATTTTCTCAAGCCGGATTTGAATTGGAGTCTGTTCCTCCTCAGTATTTGCTACGTCCTGTGCTATTTTGCCGATTTCTGTTGTGTCTCCAGTTGCGACAACTATTCCAATTGCCCGGCCGGAGGCAATGTTGGTCCCGGCGAAAAGCATATTTGTTTGATCGGCAATTTGTTTACTGCCCGTAAGTTCCTCGGAAACTTTTGAAACCGGTGCAGATTCACCAGTTAATGAAGCTTCGTTTACCATCAGGCTGAATACTTCCAGAAGCCTTATGTCAGCCGGCACTTTTGTCCCCTCCTCAATTACTACAATATCCCCGGGTACCAAATCCGAGACATCAATTTCATACTCACGTCCCGCTCTTCGTACTTTTGCTTTAAACGCCAGAAGTTTTTTGAGAGATTCTATAGCTTTTTCAGCCTTAAATTCCTGCACAAATCCAAGAATTGTAATCATAAAAACAATTCCCAGGATTAATCCTGCTTCAACCAAATCCGATGGGTCTTTTTCTCCAAATTGATAAATAAATAGAATTAGAAAGGCCGAAATAATAAGAATGATTGTCAAGGTATTTTTGAACTGCTCAAAATACATTGACCATGCCGATTGTTTTTTCTTAGCGGTTAATTTATTGGAGCCGAATTTTGTGAGGAGGTTTTTGGCGCTATCCTCAGACAGTCCTTTATCACTTGTTTTAAACAAGCTAAACAATTTGTCTTTTGTTAATGAGTACAACTGGGCAGAATCAGGCATTACTTTAACTATACCTAATACTCACCTCAGTTGACAATCGGAACAAATCTATTGTAAGTTATATTTATGGGTATTTTTGGATTGGGTCCACAAACTTCAGATGAGGGGCATGTTTGCGCTCATTGCGGCAAAAAGATAAAAGCGGGTGAGCATTTCACAAAAGAAGGAAAAAAATATTGTTGCGAGAAATGCTGTGGAAGTGTTGATAAAAGTGCCAAGAAAAAAGCCAAATCCTGCGAATTCTGCTAAGACCTCAATATTTCTTTATCGGATCTGATTTTCCGGCAACTTCAATCATTAGATCTGCATCAAATATCTGGTTTACGTTTATGGTTGTTTCATACTGGTCATCTCTTTCACTATACGAAACGATAATTGTATCTCCTAAGGTCACCCTCTCATCATTGTAATATTGAGTTCTAGATTGGTTAAACTCCTCAGCAGGATTGCTCTCAAAATTTACGGTAAATATACGGCCTGAACTTGATTTAATCTTTACAGATTTATCGTTTATTTCCGTCAAAACACCTGCAATTTGCTTCATAATCCGTTTATCATGTGTTTTATTTTCCAGAGTTTTTAAATCTAGTGGCGGCATCGGGGTAAATAATGGATTTTGCGCAGTTTCTCCGCCACCACTTGGGAAAAAATCAATGCTTCCCGTAAAGCTACAGCGATCCTGTGGATTACCATGACAGGTTGAAATACGCGTTACATAAGACGTCAAATGCGGATCATACCATTTAATATCAGGATTTACAGGTAAAATAACAACAGCAAGTATTTCCTGCTCTTTTAATTTTTCACTGGAGCTATACCCTCCTTGCTTCGGGGTAACGTTTATCATGATACTGGTGTTTAGAGTTATAGTCATAATGTTGGCGCCATCCTTCAACTCTTCAGTCGAGACCAGGGTGTGTCCTTTGTAGACTTTAACCGCAGGAGCAAGCTTTATTTTTGTGCTGGATGAAGGTGTATTATACATGTCAAGTAATTCCAATTGTTCGTTTTGACGTTTAGCAACTTTATATACACTGACGGGGGTAATATATTGGATGATAGCACCCTCTTTGCCGTTTTCCGGTGATGGTTCTTTTATTTTCTCACTAAACTGGCGTCTAAGTTGATTGAAGAACTCTTCTGCCTCATCATAATTGCATGTGGCGGCGATAACTTTTTTTGCATCTTCATTGTTTATTTTTGCATTTTTCTTTAATTCGTAACGACTAGTCATAGTAGGATTTCCAGATGTGCAGTCAGTATCAAATTCGATTCTGCCTGTTTGATTAATATGTTCTTTCAGAATTTGCAGCTTCTTCTGCTCTTCTTTCTGCGCATAACTGTAGCCTGAGAAACCTAAAATTGTGACTACCAAAAGAATGTTGGCAACAAGTAATCGTGGGGTCATTTTTAAAACTTTCATAGTAAATGTTTTTCTATTAGTTATACGGGTCTGAAAAAGAAAAGTTTCAAACTTTTTCCACAAGAACCACAAAGTACCGCTGAACAAAACTGTAAACAACTGAACTTTGGGCAACGACTCAACCAATGCTTCCAGATATAAAAAGCTTTGGCTTCTGACAAAAGTGTATTTATAAAAAACTAATTTAATCAGATAATCCAAGTCATTATTTAGCCATTTGGCAATTAATAAAATACTAGATATCACAAATAGGACAGCAACTATGCGTTGGGCCATCCTTATCCTTTTGGTTTGAGTAATCATTTCCAAACTATCGTTTGCTAATCCCTTCCTGAGAGGGACAATAACCGGGTTTTCCTGTAATAATCGATCAAACTTATCCATTTAATTCCTCCTTTAATTGCTCTTTTGCGCGCTTTAGCCAAGTCCTCACTGTGTTAACCGGCGTATTCATGATTTCCGAAATTTCCTCATATTTTTGATCCTGCCAGTAGTACAAACTAATTACCGTTTGATATTTAAGCGGAAGCTTTCTAACTGCCTTATGCACTTCATTTGCAGTTTCTTTCTTCATCGCTTGCTCCTGCGGTGTAGGTGAATTGCTGACTGGTTCTGGAATGCCATCAAGTGATATATGCCGCCGTTTTCTCAGAAAATCAAGACAAAGATTGGTTGCAATTTTGTAAATCCAGGTTGAGAAGCGGTAATTCTCCTGATACTTTTTAAGATTAAGATACGCTTTTATGGACGCTTCCTGCGTCAGATCGTTGGCGGTTTCTTGATCGTAAACCATAGCAAAGCAGTGACGGACAAGTCCCGGCTGATACCTCTCAAGAAGCAACCTGTATTTATCGTCATCTCCTGCCAGGATCTGCCTGATTATCTCTTTTTCATCCATGTATGCCTCTATTATACGATGGCGCTTATGAAAAAGTTTCAGTTTTGTCCCTTTTTTCCTCCTTCTGTGTTTACTGTTATAGAATAGATATCTATGAAGCCGAACTTTGAAACGACCGTCAAGCGGTACGTAAAACTGGTATATTTTTTTGCCCACCGCTGGTCTACGGGTCCAAAAGCGGAGATTGATGACATTGTCCAGGAAACTTTTTATAAAGCATTACAAAAATATGATTCATTTAAATTTTCAACTGAAAGCGGTCTAAAAGCATGGCTACTTACAATTTGCAGAAATCATATTTACAAGACTGGAAGAAGAAAAAAAGAAATACTTTTGGAGCCAGAGGAGATGGAGCAAATACCGGATGGGAAAGACACTGACTCAATGCTTGAGGAACTTATCAAAAAAGAGCAGATCTCAATTATTTATGACTTTCTTGAAAAACGGCCATTTATTGAGCGGGAATTGGTCAGACTCTATACATACGAGGAGCTTAAATTTAAAGAAATTGCGATAGTTCTCGATTGCTCAGAAGACGCAGCAAAGAAAAGGTTTTATAGAATAATTGAAAAAATGAAAAAAGAAGCAAAAATATGAAATTAAGAAACGTACTTACAAGTTATTTCGAACACTCAGATCTGTCAGTTGGCGCAAAAACCGACTTCGAAAACTTGGAGAAAAACATTTTGGCAAGAGTTGTGCCAAAAAAGAAGAGAAGATTCTTTCCTGTCCCCCTAGTTTCTTTCTTTGCTCTTTTACTAGTTCTCCTAGGAGGATTTTTATATGTTAACTCTCATATCCAACCAGTTTCGGCACAAGAGGTTATTGATAAAACTACGGAGGCTTTAAAAAATATTGAGCGCATACATTACAAAATTTATTATGGAGGTAAGCAATATGAAAAACCTCTAACCGATGAGGAGGTTGCTAAGATAGGCGGCCAGGGAACACGGCCAAAAAATAAAACCTATGAATTTTGGTATGATTTCAAAAATAGTATTACCCGTGTGGAAATTCCCGAATATTCGGATGTATTATCCGGAAAAACTGTCCTAATAGAGAAAAAGATCGATTACAGAGACTCCTCTCTGCTTTACACTTATAGAGCAGATGAACATAGTAAAGAAGGTTTATTTCAAGATTATCAAGGCATACGAACTTTTGCCTACCAGCAGGAAAGTGTCTTTAAAATAAATGGTCCGAGTGATCCACGTAAAAAGTTCGAGGAATTACTTGCTTCTTTTAAGAAAAATGACGGAACTAAACTTGAGACAGTAAACGAAAATGGGAAAGACTATTACCAGCTGATTCTTCAATTGCCCTACGATGAAAAAAATCCTCTTATGCAGATAACCGGCTATACTCTTTTTCTTGAAAAAGAGACGTATAAACCATACAAGGAGATTCAATCTTATGATAATGGAAAAGGCACAATAGAGCTAACTTATCAGGAGGTTGATTCGGACTTTGATGATTCGATCTTTGGACCTGTCCCACCAAAAGGATATACGATCGCGCAAAACCTAAAGGTGAAATTTGCCAACAGATTTGAGAAAGCAGGCCCATATTCCTGTCCGCTTGTTGGAGAGACCCAATGATAGATCCGAAAGCTGAGGACAATCATACTGGCTGCGCAGACGGAGTATATGGAACATACACTCCCGACATTGAATTGCTTAACGACAAAGGCCTTATGTTTTCACCTGGAAATATGCCTGTAGTAGGTCTGAGTTTCAAACTCTATAAATCCAAACAAACTTTTGCAACCGAGGAAGAAGCAAAACAAGCAAACGCGGCAGATCACGTGGAGTTAAAATCTGCAAATGGTGAATTGGTTTATCCTGAAACAGAAAAGCCTGTTCCCAACACTTTTAGAAAGTTCAAACTTGAGATGGTTGATTCCAAAACAGGTGAAAAAATTGATGAAATCGAGACGATTCAGGAGATAATATTAACCGAAGTAAAAGGATGAATTTGTTTGCATTTAGAATCTTTTCTTGAAATACTGTAAATATGGATAAAACAACGGAAACACCAGGTACACAACCAGCTTCTTCCACTCAACCAAGTAAGCCTTACGGCAGGAATTGGAAAAAGTTAATTTTAATTTACTTAATTATCGGAGCTATTCTTTATGGTGGGATATATTATTTTGTGTTATCAAAACAAAATTCTAAGCCTTACTCCACCCCAGTTTCCAAATCTATCTCTTCCCCCACTCCCGACCCAACTGCTGATTGGAAAACGTATACAAATAACAAATTCAACTACTCGATCAGGTATCCTTCAGCAACATTTTTCAATTGCAGCAAAGATGGTTTTGAGCTATTCAAGGGAGTTGATGAAAGCACCTGTACTGCCGGAGAAACACCGACTGATTTTTACATACAAACAGTTGGCAACTCTACCAACTACAAAGAAAGTAATGAATGCGTTACGGTTAATAAGCAACATATTAAACTAGCAAGTGGCATCTCAGCGACAAAATATACCTATGCACGCACCGCTATGGAAGGACCGTGTCAAAAATATAACGGTTATCCTAAGTCAGCTCACTACGAAATCCTTATTGCAAATACCTTATTGGATATCTACATATTTGAAAAGGAAGACCTGATCAAGAATCAAATTCTCCAAACCTTTAAATTCACCGATCAAGCAGCTAGCCAAAGTTCTACTAAATATCTTTCTGTAGATGCTTGGAAGGTAAGGTTGCCAATTGGTGCCAATCTTGCCAATTTAGATACGCTGCCTCCGGAAAAATCTATATATTCCTCAACCGCAACAGATCAGATGGTTAAGGTTTTGGCCCCAGATCTTGATGCTGGCTGGCTATGCTCCGGTAGTACAGGAGCTACTATTGGAAGTATCTCTCGTTCAGAAAGCGATATAAGATCCGGGCCTTACAAACCCCTCGCAACTAAAAAGATTGGTAACTATATTTACGGCTATGAAGCAACTCCAACCAGCAATTGCACAAGTGATCCTAAATACCAAGAACTGGTAAAAGAATTCACATCAGCATTTAGCTCAATTGAAAGTTATTAAAATAATTGTAAAGCAGACAAGAACCCCCAATATGTATTAAGGATTAATAAAACCTGCTATTATATTTTTATGCTAGCGAAAGTTATGTCTGCTGCAGTTGTTGGCTTGGATGCTGTGCCTATTGAGGTTGAGATCGATATCGCCGCACAAGGTCTGCCAAATTTTTTTATTGTCGGATTACCAGATAAAGCAGTAGATGAGGCCAAAGAACGGGTCAGATCTGCGATTAAGAACACTGGGGCAGACTTTCCTGCCAAAAGGATAACTGTGAATCTCGCACCCGCAGATCTTCCCAAAGAAGGCGCTTCATACGATCTGCCTATTGCCTTAGGAATACTCATCGCATCAGGCCAGATTGATGCAGATATTTCAAACTTTCTATTCTCAGGAGAACTATCACTGGACGGCAGGGTCAGATCAATCAATGGCGCGCTTCCTCTGGCCATAACCGCAAAGGAGAAGAAAATAAGCAGTATCTTTCTGCCGGTTGATAATGCAGCTGAGGCTGGAATAGTTCAGGGACTTGATGTTTATCCGGTGGCGACACTTAAACAGCTTTTCTTACATCTTACGGGAGGCACGCCGATTGTAAAGCAAAAACCTGTGAAGTTCTCCACAAAAACCTCCGCGGAGGTTTTTGATTACGATATGAAGGAAATAAAAGGCCAGCAACAGACCAAAAGGGCACTCGAAATAGCAGCAGCTGGTGCGCATAATATTCTTCTCAAAGGCCCGCCCGGAGCCGGAAAGACATTGCTCGCGCGCACGTTCCCATCTATTCTTCCGAGCCTGACGTTTGAGGAAATGATCGAGGTAACCAAAATTTACAGTATCGCTGGGCTTTTGGGAAAAGAGCCGATGATAAATAAACGCCCCTTCCGATCGCCTCATCATTCAACATCTCTGATCGGGCTTATCGGAGGGGGTGCTAATCCCAAACCAGGGGAAGTCACTCTCGCCCACCGCGGAGTGCTTTTTCTTGATGAATTTCCTGAATTCCCTAGATTTGTTCTTGAATCTCTCAGACAGCCGATTGAGGATAACATCGTTTCCATCTCCCGCGCCAAGGGCAAAACCACTTTTCCAGCCCAATGCATGCTGGTGGCCGCCCAAAACCCGTGCATGTGTGGATATCTTGGGGATAAGTACCATGAATGCACCTGCGCTCCATCCCAAATCCTCAAATATCAGAAGAAGGTTTCCGGCCCGCTTCTGGACAGAATAGATATCCATATCGATGTTCCGGCTGTAAAAGTCCACAAGCTAACTGAGGAAGATTTGGGCGTTGAAGACTCGGCCAAAATCCGCAAAAGAGTGCAAAAAGCCCGTGATCTCCAGCTAAAACGCTATAAGGGAAGTAAAATTGGCTCAAATGCCGAGCTGAATAATAAAAGTATCAAAGTCTATTGCATATTGTCTGAAGAATGTCTCCAGCTCTTGCGCCTAGCAGTAAGTAAGATGCATTTGTCAGGAAGATCGTACTACAGAACGATCAAACTCGCCCGTACAATAGCTGATCTGGAAAATGTGGATACCATAGCCCCAAATCACATCGCGGAGGCTCTCCAATACCGCCCAAAAGTTGAAAACACCTTAACATAAGCTACTTATTTTTTACCTCCTACTTTCCTCTTAACTATTTTTTACTTCTTTATCTTAAAACTTGACAATTTTATGCATATGTGTTAGAATTAGTTATTAATTGTTAAATTGAGTAATAATTTTATGAACCAAACTACCTTACTTTCTACGGATGCAGCATGCAAACTTCTTGGAGTTACTAGACAAACGCTTTATAAATTGCTTGAAAAGGGAGAGATTCCTGGAAAAAAAGTTGGGGGTAGCTATAAATTTGTACAGCAGCAGCTTCTTGACTACATGAATAACAACTCAAAGCAAAATGAATATAAAGAATGGGAACTAAAGGGAGATTTTGCCACAGAAGGAATTAAAAAAATGGCAAAAAGAACTTTTCAAGAACTTGCCTCAAACTTAGAAGAATTAATAGCAAACGCTTACGATGCTGATGCTACTGAAGTACAAGTAACCATCGACCAAGATAAGAAAACATTAAGTATCACAGATGATGGCAGCGGAATGGATGAAAAATCACTTTCCTCTTATGTAATTTATGGAGAAAGTCAGAAAGATACTAACTACAGATCTCCCAAGTTTAAGCGAGCACCCATAGGGGAATATGGAATGGGCGGCAAGCTGGCCATCACAAATATCTGCAATCTTTGTAAAATCATAACCAGAAAGCAGGGCAAAGAACACATATTTAGCATGAATAGAGCAGATCTCGATAAGGCAAAATTTGTTAGCGATATTACAAGCAAAGTACTAACAAAAAATTGCTCCCCCACTCTTAACGGTACATCAATACATATGGAAAAATTATTTTCTAAAACTATAGACAGTGAGAGATTATTAGAAAGATTTTCTACTAAAATGCCAAAGAGTCAGAATTTTAAAATAACTGTAATAATCATAAAAGACAATGAGAGGAAAGAAATTGAAGTAAAAGAACCAGAATTTGAATATGAAGAAAAATTTGATTTTAGTGAAAAATTGAACTTAATAGGAGATGCCAGAATGACCATTTATTTCACAAAAGAACCCATTTCCCCTACCAAACAAGGGGTGTGGACTAGGGTAAACGGAAGAATTGTTAACGAAAAAGCAGAATGGTTTGACTTATTTAGAGCGACATCTGGAACTAGATATCGATATAGGCTGTTTGGTTATGGTGAAGCTAATGGTTTAAAAGATTTTGTTACTTTTTCCAAAAACGATTTTATTGATTGCCCGGAATATAGAGAATATTGGAATTTTGGTCACAAAAATATTTTAAAAGTTCAAAACAGCTTACTTAAAAGGGATGACGATGCAAAAAAAGTCCGAGACAGAACTATTGTAAAATCAGTAGAAGATGAAATCAATAAGATAGTCTCAAGGCTTGATACTCCTTCTATTTTGGGCGGCCTAGAATCAAAAATTAAGAAAGAGTTTACAAAGGAAATAGAAAATGCTCCCGAAACAGCTTACCCAAATTTTGAAGCGGTTGAAAAAGAAGCGGAGAAAATAGCAAATGATGTAAAAAGAGGGAAAGACAGAAGAGAACGCAGAAATCAAAGTCTTACCTCTAGTGAAAAAGTAAATTTTTCAGGTAAAAACTATTCTATAATTACCGTCAATTTATCAGAAAAGGGTGATCTAGTAAAGTTTGTGAAGGAAAAAAATTTGATAGAAATTAACGAAAGACATCCACTTTACAACAAATCTTCAAGCGATAATAACCTAGAAAGTTTTATTATGAATATTGCATTTACTGAAATTGCTCTGGATTACAGTGATGGAAACTTTTTGAGTTTTGATAGTGTATTTAATGCCTTAGCAAGAATTGCTTCTGAGAAGGTTACAGTAAGTCAAATTACAGAACAAACCATTCGAGATACTACCAATTAATGATGCAATTAGAATTGCCACTTCAGCAGAAAAAAAGGAAAAAATATAAATCGAGACAATCGGTAAAATACACTCCAAGCAAAGATCAGACTAGTAAATTACTAATGATAGAAGAGCTCTATTATCAAAAAGGTACCTTGCAAAAGACTGCTGACCATTTAGGACTAACAAAACAAAGAGTAAGTCAGCTATTAAATAAGGGTAAAAAATACAAACTTTACACATATGAGTTGGCTAGAAAAAGAAATTTGAAAAATCTAGCGGAGAAAATTGGAAGAGAAAACTTAATAAGAGAAATAAAAAATGAAATAATAATACCTAAGATATGTAAAAAATTGGGTATAGATATTGTAGACTTCCATAAATTAATTAAGCATTTTGAACTTGACTATCAAGACTATAATTTAAGCGCAAGACAGAGAAGATATATAAGAATGTATATGAACATAGTTGATGAGCTAGGACATCATCCCTCTACAACAGAGATGAACACTAGAACAAAATGGAGAGGTGTGTGGTCTGGTTTATCCAGACACTGGAACAGCATGGAAAAATTCAGAAGGGAGTTTGGAATTGAACAACCACCGAGATTTATTCATCCCAATACAATAGTGGGTTTTAGGGAACATAAAATTAAAGTTAAACAAAAAAAGGCAACAAATATAGATAAAATTAGAGAACTCCTCCAAAATTATAGTATCCCAGTAAACATAGAGATGATTGCTAGTAATTTCACTTGCGCTCGAGGTACAATAAATAACTATCTCACAACACTCATATCTACAGGAGAGATAATTAAAATCAGAGAAGGCAAACGTGTAAAATATACGCTTAAAAAAACGCACATTAACTCAAGTATATAACCCTAGATTCAGCTTTTAAAGAAAAAGCTATAAGATTTTATATCAGCTTCTGCTGTTTGCCACCCTTTTCTTCAGGATGAGTTGCACCTATGTGTTCGTAGGCGGCTTTTGTGGCGATTCTGCCTCTTGGAGACCGCTTGATAAAACCTAACTGCAATAGATACGGCTCGACCACGTCTTCAAGCGTGCCTGAATCCTCAGATATTGTTGATGCAATTGTCTCAACCCCCACCGGTCCACCGCTATGCTTCTCAATTATTGATCTTAAGAACTTTATATCCAGCGGATCTAGGCCTTTCTCGTCCACCTCAAGCATCTCAAGAGCTTTTTTTGAAGCATCAAGGTCAATATGCCCTTTTCCTTTAACCTGCGCGTAGTCCCTGACTCTTTTAAGAATCTTGAGGGCAATCCTGGGCGTGCCCCGTGCGCGAAGGGCAATTTCCTTAATACTTTGCGCGTCAATTGCAATCTTGAGCTTATTGGCGGCTTCCTGAATGATCTTTCCAAGCTCCGAAGGCGTATAAAAGTTAAGCCTGTGTGTTACCCCAAATCTGTCCCTCAGTGGCGCTGAGAGCAGTCCTGCACGGGTTGTGGCACCAATGATAGTAAACTGCGGCAAATCAAGCCTTACGGTTCTTGCTGAAGGACCTTTGCCAAGAACTATATCAAGAGCATAGTCCTCCATCGCGGGATACAAGGTCTCCTCAACTGTTGTATTTAGCCTGTGGATTTCGTCAATAAATAATATGTCGCCCTTTTCCAGATTTGTCAGAATTGAAGCCAGATCACCTGATCGCTCAAGAGCAGGACCTGATGTGACACGAATATTGGCCTTCATTTTACGGGCTATAATGTGAGAAAGAGTTGTCTTACCAAGTCCCGGAGGACCATATAGAAGAATGTGCTCAATTGCTTCTTTTCGCTTTCCGGCAGCCTCAATCGCGATTTGAAGCGAAGCCTTAATATTCTCCTGCCCATGAAAATCCTCCCAAGACGAAGCTCGCAGAGAGACAAAAAGTTTCTCTTCCTCTGGAGTAATTTCTTCTTTTGTTTGTAACTTTACTTTACTCATGTTGCTGCTCGCTCAATTTTTAATTTTCAGTTCTCAATTTTCATTGAATTTTCAATGTTTAAAAATTGTTTCATTGTAATTTGATTGAAAATTGTAAATTTTAAATTGAAAATTTGTTCACTTTCCCAAGTACTTCAGCGCCAATCTTATCTTCTCCTCAACTGTCTCGCCTTTTCCTTGCAAGGCACGGATTGCATCTTGTGACTCAGAAACGCTAAACCCAAATACTTTTAATGCAGCAATAACTTCATTATTATCCTGCCCGTCAGCTGATAAATCCAAATCTTCCCCTCCGCCGATCTTATTTTTCAATTCAATTATGATCTTCTGAGCGTTTTTCTTGCCAAGTCTGGGAACTGAGGTGAAAAAGGTCACATCCGCCCCAATAATTGCCTGGATTATCTCAGATCTATTACCGACTGAAAAAATTCCCGATGCAGTTCTACAGCCGACCCCATTTACGCTTATAAGGTATTCAAATAACTTCAGGTCTGAATGGTCTGAAAAACCATATAATTCAAGCAGGTCCTCACGGACATGAGTGTGGGTAAAAAGCTTTATTTCCTCACCAAGTCCTGTTATTTTGGCAAGAACTGTAACAGGCACCAAAACTTTGTATCCAACGCCATTCACATCAACAATCAAGTATGGATCTTCCCGATATTCAATAGTCCCTTTGAGCGTGCCTATCATACTGCTTATATTACCACAAAAACGGAATAAACATCTTTGTCCGTTTCATATATTTTTTATAGGAGTCTCCAAAATGATCCATAAGGAGTTTTTCTTCAAGAATCGCCTGATAATATGCACCTAGAGCAAGAAAAAAAACTAAACCAATCAGGTAACTTTTCGCAACTAGCTCACCACCGACAAAAGCTATTATCAATCCTGTGTAAATAGGATGCCGGATATACCTATAAACTCCCGACGTAACCAATTCCTGCTTTTGTTTTACCTGATACTCAAAAGCATGAGCCCAATTTGAACCTAAGGTTTTCCGCGCTGAAATTGCGATCCCAGCGCCAATAGCTACTAATGCCAAACCAATAATCTGCACCGTAATTGAAGCATTTTGCATTCTTAACAGAGGTAGGCCCAGTAACTGAAGAATCAGCGTTGCCTCTGCAAAACGCAGGAGAATTTTTCTGATATTAGCTTCGTGGAAAAAGGTTAGGTTTCTTATTTTTGGTTTTTCCCGATCTGCGCGTCTTTCGGTTATTAGCCAATATGTCGACCACAAAAGGAAAACTGCCAAAGTTATAGCCCTTAAAACCAAATCAGTCATTTTACATTTTTATTTTATGAAAAAACATGAGACAGGAATGATGCTAATACTATCAATTGCCAAGAAGCAATAAATGCACATAAACCAAATATCAATAGCAGTAAACCAAAGATTATTTTCTCCCAGCCGCGGAGGCGAAATGAGACAGGATCATAGGCTCCAGGTATGAATGCTTTAATGAAAGGATGTAACAGCCAATACTTTGTGTTGCGTGAGGTAATCGTAACCTCTTTTTTTAAAAATATACGAACCCCTGTAAAAACCAATGCTATTCCCCCAAGAACAAAAATGATTATCGGAATAATTAACAAGGTAACCATCTAACATATTTACTATACCAGATTAAATATCTAAAAATATCATGAAAATGGAGCGCTTTTTAGTTTATATGAAAATGCGTGGGTTATCGCGATTGCCAGGGCGTCTGTGGTGTCATCGAGTTTAGGGATACTATCCAATTTGAGAAGTGTTTTTACCATCTGGGCAACTTGTCTCTTTTCAGCTCTACCATATCCTGTAACTGCAATTTTCACCTGAAGCGGAGTATAAACGGCAAGAGGAAGCTTTTTCTTGGCAACTGCAAGCATGATAACTCCCCTTGCCTGGCCTACTACGAAGGCTGTTTTGGAATTGGTGTTAAAAAATAAATCTTCAATCCCGACCGCATCAGGTTGATATTCCTCAATCAATTTAACTATCTCTTCATAGAGCTGATTGAGTCTCTCTCCCATTTCTGTTTTGGCATCAGTCTCTATACACCCGTAACTTTGAACTTTGAACTTTGAACTTTGAACTTCCACGACTCCCCACCCTGTTCTTCCAATTCCAGGATCAATTCCCAATATACGCATGGATTTATTATAACACCACTTTTAAAAACTTGAGGCAAACAAACCTTAATTAATACTGATATAATATATTTAGAATAAACCTAAACTTATGGCGGTTAACAGAAAGATTATTGCAACACCTTTTCTTTTGATAAGAGGCGTGTTTAGAAAAACAAGATGGGATAATTTCATGGGAGGATTAATCTTTGGTGCAATCTTTAGCTTAGCCGTAAACATAATAACAGTGCAGGTTCAAGAATCCATAAATCAACAACTATACTTAGAAGCGCTTGAAAATGAAATAGGGATTCACCTTCTACACTCAGTACAAAATACTGATAAAAATAAGAGAATAATTGATAACTCAACGCCTCCAAACTTCTACGAACAACCCTTCATTTACCAGACTAGGGTTTGGAACAATAGCGATGGTCTTAGATATCTAGTCAAACTCAACCCAGAAGTACAGCTAGCAATATCCGCATATTATGAATATATTGTGCAGCCCGCAAACGGCATTTCGATAAGAAATTATGAGTTAATGGATGAGAAATCGAAGAATTGTTATTGGGATTTTGAAATACTTGCAAATAACGTGAAAGATCAATGTGTCGCAGATTATCGCTCATATTTAAACGTAGTAAATCTAGGCAACTTACAAATTGGTGAACAAAGTGGGGATCTCTTAAAAATTTTCCACCCAACGCAGGACAGATTAAATGATCCAATAATGAGACTGCTTATAGGTAATAAATCAGTAAAATTTCTTCAACATCAATAATTTTGCCTGAAATATCTATTTTGCCTCAAACATTCTATATGCGCCTACTGTATGCTTATATTATGGAGTATAAAGCCAGCAAGGTATGGGAAGCCAAAATGAAACAAGTTAAAACTCACATAAATTTTAGGAGGCATCTTCTCAATCTCATAGATAAAATCTCAACATGCGAAGATGCAGCCGAAGGCATGAGGGAGATTGGATATTTTCGTCAAGATGTATCCTTTTTTCAAACACTTCATCATGCAGAATTGTTTATTTATACCTACGAATTTTTGTCTGTTATGCAAGATTGGTTATTGGTGAGACCTACTTATTGGAACGTGTCCTCAGAAAAGATAGTAATACCTGAGTTGAAAAAAATTGAGAAAAAGAACAGACACCTATATGCAAATATTGATACAGAAATTAATAAATGCTTATCCCTTGGATAAAGCGCAAAATACTACATTTGTATTTAAAGGATAAATATTGTAGAATACATAGATATGAAAAGGCCAGTTCTGAAAGCTGAAGCGCGAAAAATCCTGGGTAAAAAGATAAAAACACTTAGACGTCAAGGGATTCTCCCTGGAAATGTCTATGGAAAAGGTCTTTCATCAGTTGCCCTTCAGGTACAATTAGCTGATTTTGAAAAAGTCCACAAGGAAGTTGGAGACACAGGGCTTATTGAGCTTGAGCTTAACGGCAAAACTCATCCTGTACTAGTAAAAAATCTCCAGATGAACTACAAATCCTCAACCCCGCTTCACGCAGACTTTTACCAGGTAAATATGAAAGAAAAAGTCAAAGCTATGGTTCCACTCATAATAGTTGGCGAAGCAAAAGCTGTGGCTGACAAGCTTGGGCTTCTTCTTCAAACAATCTCAGAGGTTGAGATTGAGGCGCTTCCGGATCACTTGGCAGAAAATATTGAGGTAAACGTTGAACATTTGGCTGCAATTGATGATCATATTCTGGTTGAAGCTCTTAAAGCTCCAGAAGGCGTTGCCATTCTTACTGATCATACGCAAACTGTTGTTAAGATCGCAGAACTCGTCGCACCTGAGCCTGAGCCAGAACCTGAAGCACCTGCTGAGGGAGAAGAAGGCGCACCAGTTGAAGGCGCTGAGGGAGAAGCTCCAAAAGAAGGCGATGCTTCGGCAGGCTCAGCACAAGGAGCACCAGCTGAGGGAGAAGCCAAACCTGAAGAAGGCAAAAAGGAATAATTACAGCCCCACTTTTGCCCCTAGAACTCGTCCGTCTTTGAAATTAGGATCAATTTCCAAGGCTTTTTTAATATAAATTTTTGACTCCTCCATGTCCCCCAATTTATAATTCAGTGCGGCAATTTTGAAGTAGACATCGCGATAGTTTTTATACTCTCCAAGCTTCCCCTTCCATTGGTTTAATTCCTGCACTGTTTTTTCACGCTCCTGCCTAAGCAGCTTCTCTTTCTGAAGATTTTGATACAGGGCTATGCTCTGGAAAACTATGGCTACTAAAACAACTGCTGAGGCTAGACTGCACAAGATTAATTTCCATGATTCGGTAATAAATCGGTATATCTTCGGGAAAAGAGAAGCTTTCTGTTCTTGGGATGGAGATTGTTTTTTGATTATGCGCTTTGCGGCCATGCTTCTATCATAATGGATTTTCCATGATTTGGCATCTTTTGATAAATTTCCTCTGTCACAAAAGGCATGAATGGGTGAAGAAGCTTGAGGGATGTTACATAAACCTGAAGCAGAACAGACAAGGCAATATCCTTATCCTCCCTGTTTTTTACACTCTCAATATACTTATCAGCAACTGTGTGCCACATGAATTGATAAATTACCTCAGCTGCGTCTGCAAAGCGGAATTTTTCAAGCTCCCTATCAACTGTCTTAATCAGAGACTCTAATTGTTTGATAATCTCTTTATCCTCACTTGTCATTTTCTTTTTATCCAACTTTTCAAACTCAGGAACGTCCTTTCCCCATTCATCACGCATCAGCAGAATAAATCTTCCCATGTTCCAAATTTTATTCGCAAAATGCTTATAAGCAATTACCCGGTCTTTGGGGAAAGAAAAATCCTTTCCGTTTGAGGTGCCCGCAATAAGCCCCATCCGCAGAGCGTCTACACCGTACTGATCAAGATATTCTTCCGGATTTATTACATTTCCCAGACTTTTACTCATTTTCCGCCCGTCCAAAGCCCTGACCATGCCATGCAAATAGACATCTTCAAATGGTACCTCTCCGGTCAAGTAAATCCCAAACATTATCATTCTGGATACCCAAAGTTTTATAATCTCCCATCCTGTTTCCATAACGCTTGTAGGATAAAAATATTTAAAATCCTCTGAATCTGGGTATCCAAGTGTCACAAGCGGCCATTGGCCACTGGAAAACCAAGTGTCAAACGTGTCTGTTTCCACAAGATATTTTTTCCCTTTTTGCTTATCCTCTTCAAAAAGCCATTCGGCATCAGAATCAGCAATTACGCGCTGCAGTCCAGCTGTAATCTCTTCAAAAGTAACTCCTTTATCCAAAAACTGCTGCAAATTGCCATGATGATACTCGGCCTTTTTATCAAGAAACCAAACGGTAAATTGCTTTGGATTTGCTACTTCATACCAGACCGGAATTTGAATCCCCCAAACATTTTGCCTGGAAATTGGCCAATCCCGCATCTCCTCCATCCAGCGGACATAAGTGATCTCCTGCCACTTTGGAAAGATTTTAACTTTGCCTTTTTTCACTGCCTCCAGAGCCGGTTTTTTAAAGGATTTGTGCGAAGCATCCACTTTTACAAACCAATTGGGCAGAACCATTGGCTCTATGTCATGCCCTGCCTTACAAACCGTGACCGTATGTAAATACGCTTTATCAATTTTTTCGAGTAAACCCCGTTCCTCCAAATCCTCAGCTACTTTTTTGCGGGCAATTGCAACACTTAACCCTGCATAATTGCCTGCTTTTTCATTCAGTTTTCCGTCCAATCCTATTACCGGACGGACTTCAAGATTATGCCTCAAACCCGCTTCGTAATCATTTTTGTCATGCGCCGGCGTAACCTTAACAACTCCTGTTCCAAATTTTGGATCAACAAAATCATCAGCAATAACTTTCAGTCTAAATTTACCATTTAAGCCTTCCACTTCTATATCTTTTCCAATCCATTCTTTATATCTTTTGTCTTTTGGATTTACGGCAACTGCTGTGTCACCAAATTTTGTCTCAGGACGTACTGTAGCCAAAACAAAAGGTCCATAGTTAAGATAATAAAGCGGGTCTGTTCTTTCAACATGTTTTAACTCAACATCAGAGTAAGTAGTTCCGCATTTAGTACAGTAATTAACCATGTAATTACCTCTGTAAAGTAATTTATCTTTACTCAGTTTTTTAAAAGTCCCATGAACTGTTTTAATAACTTCAGGATCCAGCGTAAACCGGTAGCGGCTCCAATCCACACTTGCCCCCATCCGGCGGATCTGATCCTCAATATTATGCTTGTTTTCCATAACAAATTTCCAAATTTCCTGATATAATTCCTCCCTACTGTAATTAAATCTGGATTTGCCTTGTTTTTTTAGCTCTTTTTCAAATGTAATTTGCGTTTCGGTTCCCGCGTGGTCAGTTCCCGGTACCCAAAGAGTGGGTTCCCTTTCATCCTGTGCCAGCGTATAAGAAGATCCTCAATCGCGATCATCAAAACATTTCCCGTATGCATTTTTCCTGAGGCGTTTGGAGGAGGAAGAACTATTGTAAAAGGTTTTTTCTTTGGGTCTATTTTGGGCTTAAAATATTCGCCTTTTTCCCAAAACTTATAAAGCTCTCCCTCAGCTTTTTTATGATCGTATGCTTTGTCCACTGAGCACAATTCTAACACAGCAGGCTTGTGCTATCAATCGCTTTTATCCCTCTTCATTTTTGAGAAGGTTGCGAGTATAATGCAAATCATGAAATATAAAAAGAAAAAGCTTGTTGCGGTAAGCCGAAAGGTCAATCAAAATAAGCGTCTTACACCATCAGAGATTAATTATCTGCTTTCTTTTGAAAAGAAAGAAAAAGACAGAACGCCTCTTAGGTTGTTAAAAGCTCTCGCTCTTCCGCTTTCTCTGTTTGTCAATTTTTTATTCGCCGTTTACCCTGATTACTTTTCAAACTTTACCTCACATTTACCAAGTTGGACCAATCTACAACCACGATTTCTGGCTGGAGCTGATTATCTCTGGGACTTTATAGGTGAGCCTGTCAAAAAAGCAAATATCGTTTATCATCTTCCCAATATTGTCCTGTACTCTTTTGGGGTTGTGGGTATTAAAAAATTGCTGGACGCGGTAAATCACAGAAGCTGGCTTGAAAATGTGTTGTCTGCTCAGAAAATACTTCAAGAAAATGTTGAAAAAGGCAGTTTATGGCTTCAAATGAAACAAGGACAATCGCTGCTTTTTGTAGGCAAGGGGGATTTTATCGGAGCACAATTTGCCTTAAATCATAAACCTGACCAAACAGTTACTATTTCAGAAAACAAACCATTCTTTACCTCAATTTGGAATCACTATGATATTGACACTTTATATAAGGATTTGGAGCAAGTAATTATTCAGTCAAGCGGCGAAAATATAGGAGAATATGTCTTTTTTCCGGTAAAAGATGACCAGATATTTTTGCCCGGACCAAAAGACTATGATCTTTCTCCGCACAAATTGGATATATTGGTTCAGGATATACGGACTATTGAGAAAGAGCAAAAATGGAAAGACAGACGGATCATAGTAATTGGCGATAAATCCCACAAAAGCTTTGTCCAATCAGAAGATCAAAATGGTGTTATCAAAAAAAGCGGAGACACTATCTCACTTTTAACAATCAGTGCCAAATATAAAAATGTGAACCTGATTGACCCCACTGATGTAGTTCTTAGAGAGATTATCAGAATTGCTCATGGACGAAAAATTGTTTTCAGGGCAACTAAAGAAGGACTTGCTGAGTACAAAAAAAGGTTTTACGATAGGCTAAAAGAACTGGGATATAAACAACTAAAAAAGCGGAAAGGGGTTCTGACGATTGGCTACGACCTGTTTGAGGATATGACAGAACAGCAAACACTCTCAAGAAAAATTGATGACTATTATCCGGTGGTGTTATCCAAAAACGTACATGACGCCTTGATCCGCAATGGTTACAAAAAAGAAAACTTTCTCTATGTCCCGGATCTTGTTTTAAAGACTCTAACTCATGCAGCAAGCCAACAATAGCTCGTCCCGTTAGATTACATATATAATTGTCTAACCGGGATGGAAATTACTAAGACATTTTACGCGAAAAACCGCTTACAATGGAGAACGTGGCTCGAGAAAAACCACGACAAAAAGAATGATGTTTGGCTGATTTATTACAGAAAAGCCTCGGGAAAACCCAGAATCTCCTACAACGATGCTGTTGAAGAAGCGCTTTGTTTTGGCTGGATCGACAGCCAGGCCAAAGGAATTGATGAAGAAAGATTTGCCCAGAGATTTTCTCCAAGAAGAGCTAAAAGCAACTGGTCAACTCTCAATCTTGAACGGATGAAGCAATTAGTTAAACAGGGCCTCATGACACCAGCAGGACTTACCTATTATCCGGTAGAAACTAAATTTAAAATCCCGGCAGATATCCTGAAAGAACTTAAAAAAGACAAAGAAACTTGGGATAATTTCCGAAAATTTGATGAGTCATATCAAGCAATACGAATCGGCTTTATCGACGGAGCTCGTAACAGACCTGAAGAATTTCAAAAGAGATTAAAATACTTTCTGAAGATAACAAAATTGGATAAAAAATTCGGAATGGTTGCTTAAATTTTTATCTTTTTCCCAATTTTGAACCTAACAAGGACTGTAAGGAGAAGACAGGCCAGAAAAACATATATAGAAAACGCAATATTTGCAAAATCCCACACCTCAATTGTCAAGATTCCCATACCTATTCCAATAGTATTTAGGAAATAAACCAAATATGATTCGGTCTCCGGATGAGAAAAAGCTTTTCTGTATGTTGGGATACCAACAAAAATATTGGCAATAATACTGAAAAGTATTGCTACGTTCCCATTTTTTGAAAAATACCACAAGACAAGCCCTATTACCGAACAAGCTCCGCATGCTAAGTCAAATTTGGTTAATTTCCACTCTGCTTTTTTATTAAAATAAGTTGCAAAAAAAACAAAAAATGGAATTATGCCGGTTGCGAGAGTAAGTAGAGAGATTGAGCCAACTCCTTTGCTAATTTGCGCCACATAAATAATAATCGGCATAATTCCCCACAATAACCATGTGACTCTATTTGGTTTTACCTTTCCTTTAATAGTGTCTATGAGGTAGCTGAAATCTCCAATAAAAATTGTGAGTATTCCGAGCGTTAGAAGTACAATATTGAGCATTATCAAAGTATAACACGCTATTAAACTTTCTTCATATAAAACTCCCGCTGGGGTTTGGGGAATTTTTCAATCGCGTATCTCAACATTGTGCGCGGCATTTTTTGGTAGTGTTTATCCAAAAACCTTAACTCTGATTGTAAATCCCTATTCCCCACTTCCCTAAGCATCCAACCAGCTGCCTTATGAATCAAATCGTGTTGATCATTCAAAAGAATTTCCGCAATTTTAAGCGTATCATCATATTGATTTCTTCTGATAAATCCCTGTGTGGCAATGATCGCAATTCTTTTCTCCCAAATATTTTCTGATCTTGCTAGTTTGTAAAGAATGCTTTTATCACGATCACCCAAATACTCGCCCAAAATATATCCCGCACTGGAATCAACAAGATCCCAATTGTTAACCCGCTTTGTATTCTTCAAATAAAAATCAACTATTTCTTTCTTTTCTTTTTCAGATGCTTTTTTATATTTGATAACCAATATAAAAAGCGCGACAAGACGGAATTCATGGATTTTATTTTTGAGAAGCGTCTGAACATCGCTCAGTGACAAATCCGTATATTTCCGGGCAATTATCCGCTGCTTAGGAACGTTAATCCCCAAAAACTCATCCCCTTCTCCGTACTGCCCTTTTCCTGTTTTGAAAAATCCCAGCAAAAACTCCGCCCTCAGCGGATCACCAAAACCGAGAAGTTCTTTTATGATGTTTGCAAGAAGTGGAGCATCCTTCTTCATTAGCGGAAATCTTATCTCTTAAAAAGAGAGTTCATCCTCTGCAGCATATTATTCCTATTGTAATTCGGACCTGCAGGAGCTGTTGTTGGTTGTGATGATTTTGTGGGAATTGGCGTGGATCCAGAAGGAAAGGTTGGCTGGGAAGTGGAATTTGCTCCCATATCTTGCTGTACTCCATTTGGAACATCTGTGATCGACGAACCGGAACAGCCAATCGGATTGCCTAAGTGATTATTGCGTGACGAAGGAGAAATAGCGCCATTGGCAACAGGTATACCAAAAATGACCGAGGAATGTATAAGATTATTGCAACTGGTAAATGCAGAAAAATTCTCAGTCCACATTACTGATGATTTTCCAAGGCCGCCCCAACTTTGCGGTACTTTAATTTGGCCAATAAAAGTCTCACTATTTGTACCCGTGTCTTTAACCCAAGATCCCCACCAAGTACCGCCGGAATCAGCTGAGATCTTACTGATCCGCAATTTGTAGGCGTGATTTGCTACCCATTCATAAGCAACGCTACAGCTTTGACCAACTCCTTCTCCGCCAAACTTACCACAGGCCGGACCTTGCGATACCGTTGTATTCCAAAGCGAAAATATAGCAAGTTTTCCGCGACTTCCATCTGCCCGTCTGGTTCCCTGAGACTGTAAGCCAGAATAACCTCCCTCCCCATTATTAAAACGGTATTGATGTGACCAAAAGTAACCGGCAGGCGTCGGGTCGGTGAGTACAGTTACCTGCCATTCAAAGCTATTAAATCCCGCCGATGAACTTGGCCAATTCCAATCAGTATAGGTGCCTGTTGGATGGCTTGAACTGGGCCCTACGGCTCTTTGCCTTATGTCTTGTTTTTGAGAGGCAATAAACGTTGGTATTACTACAACTAAAAGTGCCATAAAACCAAGCGAAATGTACTTGGAGTATTTATAAATTGCTTTTTGAGTATTTCCTGATTTCTTTTGATAACTCATAAGTCACCCTTACTTACTATACTTTGGATAAAATTCGCTTGTCAAGTTATGCTAACTACTAAACGCTGGTAGATTTTTATGATATACTAATTTTGCCCATGAAGTTTGTTGATGAAATTGAAATTAAAAATAAAACTGTTTTACTGCGTGTTGATTTCAATGTCTCGCTGAACGCCAACCTCACCATAGCTGATGACATAAGAATTCGTCAGTCTCTTCCGACAATTGAGCACCTCCTAAAACACAAAAATAAAATTATCATACTCGCTCATCTGAATAACCCCGTCGGTCGTGATCCCGATGACTCGCTAATCCGGGTCAAGAATAGGCTTGCGCAATATCTACACACTAAAAAAATAACTTTCGTTGAGGATTTTCAGAAAAATCCGCATACCGCAGCGTTAAAACCTGGTGAAATTCTACTGTTTGAGAATATCCGCTATTATCCGGGTGAGAAAGCAAATGATCCGGAATTTGCCAAACAACTCTCATCCCTTGCTGATATTTTTGTCAACGACGCGTTCGGCGTAAGTCACCGCAAAGATGCATCGGTTGTGGGCCTTCCCAAACTTCTCCCTTCATACGGAGGCTTACTTCTTAAAAGAGAAATTACAATGATTGGCAAAATCATGAAAAATCCCAAAAGACCATTTGTTGCCATCATCGGAGGTAAAAAAATCACAACAAAAATTAAATTTATTGACAAGCTTGCCGGTATGGCAGACTTCTTGCTTCTTGGGGGAGGCCTTGCGAATACTTTTGTAGCTGCAGAAGGGCACGGATTGGGCAATAGTCATATGCTTCCTGAGGATGTTGTGGTGGCAAAACACATTCTTTCTCTTGCCAGAAAAGAACATACCCGCTTTGTACTGCCAAAAGACGCTGTTGTAGGAGATGAGCTTGATAGCAAAACAAGTGAGGTTAAAAAAATTAATGCTATCGATAAAAATGACCATATCCTGGATATCGGTCCTGAGACCCAAGCTGAATTCGGGAAATTGATTGAGGAGGCGCGTACTATTGTTTGGAATGGACCGGTCGGCTACACCGAGAATCCGGTTTTCAATCGGGGAACTGATTTTCTATTTTACGCGATTGCCGAAAACGAGGAGGCTCTATCAATCGTTGGCGGAGGCGACACGCTTGCGGCGATTTCCAAACAAGAATATCTTAGTAAGATTACCTGGATCTCAACTGGAGGAGGCGCAATGCTTGAATTTATAGAAAATGGCACGCTCCCCGGCATCGAAGCCCTCAAGTAATATTTAACATTTGGCCTTTCGCGTTAACTTTCGGCTTTTCTGCTATAATTGATTTTATGGAAATTCTTACTTTTGTTCTTCATCTTGATGAACATCTTGCCAACATCGTTAATCAGTTTGGCACGCTTACCTACGCTATTTTGTTTTTAATAATCTTTGCCGAGACAGGATTTGTGATTGCTCCTTTTCTGCCCGGAGACTCGCTTTTATTTACTGTCGGCACGCTTGCCGCCCGGGACATTCTTAACATCTGGGCAATATACTTCTCGCTTTTAGCTGCTGCGATTCTCGGAGACACAGTCAATTATTGGATCGGGCATAAAATGGGGCCACGGGTTTTTTCTCAAAAGAACTCAAGAATTTTCAACAGAAAGTATATTGATAAAACGGAAAAGTTTTATGAGAAATACGGAGGTAAAACAATTATTCTAGCGCGCTTCCTGCCGATCATTAGAACCTTTGCCCCTTTTGTCGCGGGAGTTGGAAAAATGCATTACCAAACATTTCTTATGTACAACGTCATCGGAGGATTTATCTGGGTGACTCTTTTTGTTTGGGCAGGATATCTTTTCGGGGGCATAAAAATTATTAAAGAAAATTTTGAACTCGCCGTTGTTGGAATAATTTTATTTTCTCTTCTACCGGTTGTATTTGAGTATTTCAAACATAGAAAAAATTCTGCAAAGGAAAAAGCTACGAAAGATCATTCAACGTATAAGGATCTTGAAAAAACTTTTAAAAAGGATGGCTTGCAATAGCAAATTATGGCAAAATTAAAAAAACGGCTTAAGGAATCTTCTGCTCAACAAATCCTTCCCCTTACCCTAACGGTAGTCACCGCAGTAGTACTCATTTTGTTTATTTATTTTGAAATAATCATACTCAACAAATTCACTCCAACCGATATTTTAACCAAAGTACTGTGGAGCGATGTAGTAATAGGGCTTACGATTTATCTTAAGACCTCTGTAGATTTCGCAATTTTTATTGGCAATCTAATGGCCGCGTATCCAGGATGGAAAAATAGAATATCAATTGAGATTGGAACAGCTTTTGGAAATGCACTGGGCACGATCATTATCCTTGCAATCTGGGACTTCTTCAAAGAGATAAAAATCCTACTTGCAGCGATGATTTTCATAGCAGCTCTTGTTCTTCTCAAGCTGGCTGAGGAAAGCCTCTCTCATGTCAATGATCAGGAAGTTGGAGCGCGTCAGCGCTTGAAATCAATTGCAAACAGGATTGAATCGACCTTGTCTCCAATCAACAAGTTCCTGAACGGTGGGCTCAAATATATTATGCCAAACCTCTCAATGAAGCCAAAACCCAATCTCACTCTGTGGGGACTACTTGGGATGTCCTTCACAATTCCCTTTATTCTCGGGCTTGATGATTTCGCAGGCTATGTTCCTGTTTTTGATATTGTAAATGTATTTGGTTTCTCAATCGGTGTAATTATGGGCCACATGATTTTAAACATCTTTCTTTTTATCTCTCCGAAGAACACAATTAAGGTTGTTAAAAATCCAATTGTCTCAATCATCGGAAGTATCGCATTCATCGGTCTTGCCTTCTGGGGATTCTACGAGGTCTACAGAATTCTATTCCTGCACCACTAATTACTTCTGTGAAAATTGGACTTTGATGTTTTTGTCCTCATTCAATTTTGATTCATATCTTACCTTTCCACCTAGGTCAACAAAATCCCGGTTCAAACCAATCGGCACAAATTTAGACGGGTAAGAAAGAGTCAGCGAATAAGGATCACTATCTGTTCCCGGCTGCTTGAGGACTCTTAAGTCATAAGAAAAGGCAGGGAGTGCTGTACTTATAATTTGGGGAGTAATATAAGTTATTGAAACTTTCTTAGTTGTCTGCACAGGAACTATCAGAAAAAAAGCTACTACTTCTTTTCCGCTAATCTCTGTTGTTTCAATTTCAAGCTCCTTGGGAGGGACAAAACCCGTTTGGCCAAATATGGAAGGATTTGTAATCGCACTGGTAATCGGAGTCTCGCGTCCGTCGATCCTAACTGATTTAAGATCGGCTCCATTTGGCAGAATAAAACGGAGGTAGTTTTTATAATCTCCCCCGAATACACTGGTTTTTGTACTGGTGTTCTCATAGCTAATCGTCGCTGTCTCCTCCACTCCTCCGCTTTCTGAGATACTAACGTTTTGAGCAATTGAGCGCTTCAGATAATAATTTCCTTTATTAGCACCTATGTTCGCGTCCACTGTCCCCAAAAAGTCAGAGACTGAATTCTCCTTTTTGGGCCTGGCGTCATAAAAAGTGCCTGACAGATTGTTAATGGTAAAAACTTTCTGAATCCCGGGATCTACGAAAGCAAAAAGCAGGTGCTTTTCTTTTATCGATTTCTGCATCTGCTTTGAAAGGCTTAGGTAGGACAAGTCCTTTTTTTCAGAAAGACGGATCGACATACTGTTAAGTAACGACCTCAGAAAATCTTTTTTCTGGGTTGATCCCGGAAAAAAATTATCCTCCGCATGTTTTTGCGTCAGTAGATAAAAATTCTCGGCATTTACCTCTTCCTTGTAATCCTCAACCCGCACACTACCCAAAATAGCAAGAATGTTTTTAATAAAATTGGTATCTATCGCAATTACCCCCTCAACCCGTTCGCTGGTTTCACGATTGAGAATATCCGCCGCAGCCGCAGCGTTGGTCGTAAAATCAACATCAAAATTACTGTCGCGCAAAAACCAATGCGAAGTGCCCGCATAACGGCGCAGGCCATATGGCGGCTCGATATGAGTTTTCAATTTGCCGTCCGCATCATAAACATCATGAATTTCAAGCTTCCCAATTCTTCCATTTTTCACGTCCACGGTAGCGTACGAGCCGATAAATCCCCCACCAGGACGAAGCTCCATATTATTTTGAAAAAGAAGTAAATATTTTTTATTTCCTTCAAATCCCAAAATCTGCGGAAACGTGTCTATTGTGTTTTCTAAAAGTGTAATCATATATGAGCTGTCGTTAAGTTTTGCCTGTAGATTTGCGGGAAGCTGATTTTGAACTTTAATCTCCTCAAGTTTTAAAAGAGTATTTTTAACATCTGCCAGAGCGTGAACAAACTCATCTTTGGGGTCCCCGCCTAATTTATTGTTGTAAATATCTGAAAATGTAGCAAGTGAGTCGAATAATGAAACCTCAATATCAGCAAGTTCTTTGCCTGTTTTTATATTCGTAACAAATCTTTCCTTAGTCTCTTTTATAAAAAAATCTGCTGGAAAGTAAGCTTGAGCAGCCGCGAGAGAACCGTTAAAAGACGTGCTTGCGTATGACCCAAGCCTGCTTGCGCTTTCAAACTGGCCGCGCTCAGCTTCTCTAATGGATTGAGATGCAAAGACAGTTCCTACTGTAGCTGTAATTGCAATAAATAAAATTGGCAGTACAAATACGGCCAGAATTAATAATAAAATAAGACGCGGATTCATACGGATTTTTTGCCGGGGAAGAGAATCATTTTTCTTCTCAGAAGAAAATTCCCGGCTTGATGGCCCTAGATTTATTCTCTTAAGCCCCTCCTCCAGATTGTAATTACTGTAAGCGTAGTCCCCAACTTCTGGAATATAATAATTGTAATTGCGGATTTTACGCTTACTAAAATCTATTTTAAGATCAGGATTTATTTTTTGGAATACGCGGGCAACAGTAATTTCGGTAAAGGGATGACGCGGAAACGCAAAATGGTTTCCGCCTTTTGCCTCACGCGAAAAAGAAGCGGCAATAATAACAATCAGCAAATCCTCCAAAGAAACAGGGTATAATTTTCCTATACCTTCGTTCGGAATCACTACTCTTCCATAAGTTCGTGCTTGGTGAATAAAAAGATTTACCATGTTAGGACTTGTTATGTTTTCGTCAAAAACTTCCCCATACAAAATAACCTTCATTGAGTGATAGAGGTGGTGAGACAGGCGCTTAAAAAGCTGCTCGCTGCTGTGGATTAATGTGGTCAAAAAAAACACCCTACCCCCGGTATTGTTTGCTTGCTTAATGAGAGATGGAAGCATTTCCAAAACCTCTTCCTCACCATTATAAATAACAAAAATATGCGAGTAGGAATTATCTGGAATTACAGGAACTTTTTTACGATAGGGAATATGGACAATATTGTTGTGGAATTCCAGCATGTGTCCAGAAACCAAAACAACCAAAAACTGTTCTTTTAACTTATTGGCCAGAGCGCTGCCGACTAAACCTTTCTTGTCAATAATTAAAATTGGGAAACTGCGGTTATCTTCTGAAGTGACGAGATACGGGCGGTCCTGTTTCATGGCTTACTTAATAATACTACAAACAGAGTCCGCTGTTAACTAATAACTAATGACTGATAACTTATAACGACAACTCTTGTTATTGCTTATTTGTTATGAGTTATAAGTTTTACCAACCATCTTTCATGTTGCGCTATGTATAATTTTTTAATGCTTAGGTTTGGGTTTGACCAAAAAATACTAGAATAGATTGCGAAGACAAGACATTCTTTCTAAATTTTTCTACTCTCGGCTGTGGAAGAAATAAGCCTTACGAAAAATTTTTATCGCTGTTTGATGCATAAGATAAACTTGTCACAAACGCAAATAAAAGTTGCCCCTGTTGAAGAGTCAGGAAATAATGATCGAACAAACCCAGGATTAATATTGTCAAGAATGAAAAAAATATTCCATTTGCCATTTGCCATTTGCCATTTGCCGCCTTGTATGTTTTCCAAAGAAACCACGAGAAAAACCCAAATCCAATCAGTCCGGTTTCCGCTGTGACGAGCAGAAATACATTGTGAACCGGCTGAAGATACGATCCAAGCGATAAAGGCTTTTGAATTGTCGCAAGTTTGGGAATAAAATTACCTAATCCCATTCCGAGTAGGGGACTGCTTTTCAGCATATCAAAAGTTCTCTCGATAAGAATTCCTCTTTGAAGAATTGCCTCATCCGTATTTGCTATTTTTGTAAAACGGGCACCCAGAGGAGACAGTAAAAATAAAATTGAAATACCCAAAACTAAAAATAAGTATAATTTAAGTTTAATTTTTTTTAGAAAGAAATAGCCTAGGATTAAAATCCACAACAAGATCGCAACGCGGCTCATGCTCAAGACTAGGGCAACGCTACCAAGAATAAGCGCTCCTATTTGAATTAAGAAGTAAGAATTATGAATTAAGGGAAAGATTATTTTTCGGGCAAAGCTTGCTTCTTGCTTCTTAATTCTTAATTCTTTTTGAGGCTTTCGATACCGCAACGAGAACAGCACCAATATCATAACTACAACCAAGTACCCAGCAAGAACATTGGGGTGGGGAAATGTACCATAAGGCCTTAATACTAATTCTCCATTTAAAGATGCGTTGGCAATCCCAGGAGTCGAAGCGTTAAAAGTCCGCTCTCCAAGATAATAAAGAATTCCTCCAATTGATCCATGAATCAAATATTGAAAAACGGCAATCGCTGATTCAGCAACTACTCCTACCGATAAGAAGATAATTATTTTTGGCAATACCTTTTTTAGATCTATAAATTTGGCGATGTAATAAGCTACAAAGGACATTTCCAGGAATTTGAGTAGACTATACAGACCACCCCATACTCTACCTGAAAAACAAATAACTAATAACAAATAACAAGTAACAGAAATAAATACTAGCGTGGAATAATGATTTTTAATTTTGAACTGTAATTTTGACTTTTGATTTTTGATTTTTGATTTTCTTACCAGGTTTTCTATCAATATTCGAACCACCCAAATACCAAACAGTAAAAAAACCAGAACATCTGTGAAGTAAATGGTGGGGGATAGATAGTCAACTCGTATCCCCAGGACTGAGGAAAAGTCCGGCCAGAAGTGTTTTCCGAGTTGAGTTGGTAAAAATAGAATTAGGGAGTAAAAAATAATATTTTCCAGTTTCCATATTCCATTTGCCAATGATTTTTTCATTTAATTATTTAGCAATCGAACAATAAATGGAAAATGATAAATGGACAATGGAAAATTATATTTCTATCCGATTACGATTTTGGCTTAACAATCAGTACCCGCTCCCGTCCTATACCCGAAGACTCTGAAACTACCTGATCATCGTCTTGAAGAATAAGATGAACAATGCGTCTTTCCCAGGATTTTAAATCCGTGATAACCTGCTCTTTGCTATCAGCTATAGCACGCTCCTTGGCATCGCTTGCTAATTTCTGAAGATACTCTGTTCTTGTTTTTTTGTATCCGTCCACTTCAATTGAGATACGGATAAACCTCTCAAGTTTTTTGGCGATAAGAAGAGACGTAATCAGCTGCAGAGATTCAAGTATTTCACCATGATACCCAATAACCATTCCTGAGTCTTTTGTGTCCATCAAGATATCCAACACTCCGTCTCCTGCAGAAACTTCAAATGTTCCCTCAATTTCAAGAAGTGCAAATAGTTTTTCAACTATCTTCTCGACCTCTTTTTGCTCTTTTGCTGTTAGCTTTACATTTTCTTCCATGATTTTGTTATCAGTCATAAGTTATTTGTTATTAGTTTTATTAAATATTCCTGACAATCCTCCCCATCCGCTTACCAAGTACTGCTGTATGATACCAAAAAGCGTAAAAGTATTCCAGTACAAAGAGAGCCCGATTGAAAACTGCCAGGAGAAAAAGCCGATCATAACAGGCAAGATATACATTGATTGCTTTTGGAAAGTTGCCATAAAATCTTCTTGCGTACTCTTCTTCTCGTCCTTAACCATAGGTAAATTTTTATTGTCGGTTGGGCTCGCGGGAAGCATCATTTTTGATTGGATGAACTGAAAAAGACCTGTTAATATCGGGACCAATAAAATAATAGGGCCCATGACTTTAATAAGATCCGCCGGCGTTTTGGCCAGGGCAATTCCGAAAAAATGAGTATCCCACGCTTGAGTCAATCTTAAAAAGGGAAAGTAAACTAGCTTGTTTATAACCTCAACTGTTTCTTTTGGATTCACCTCTATAACTTTTCTAAGCGCCGGGTAAAGCCCAAAAAGCAAAATTACAATCTGCACCAATCCCGGCAAGCATCCTGCAGCTGGATTTAAACCATGTTCTTTATAAAGCTCCATTGTTGCCGCTTGCTGGCTCTTCATGTCTCCTTTGTGCTTCTCTTTTATTTTTGATAAGTGAGGGGCGATATCCTGCATTTTTTTCTGCATTTTCATCTGAGATGCAGTAAGGGGGTAAAGAAGAAGTCTTATAAAAACAGTAAGGGCAATAATGGCAAAGCCCAAAGCATAGGGAATATGCAAATATGCAAGTCCATGGTAAAAGGCTACAAGAATATTTACAATTGGCTGCTCTATTAAAATGTTTAGAATATTCATAACGTTAATTTAAAATTTTTAGTTTTCAATTTTCATTGAATTTTCACTGATTCAATTTTAGAAAAAGGCTTCACCAATGACTGGCACGACAAGATTCGCTTAAAAGCCAATACCCCTCCTTGCAATGCCCCATATTCCATTACTGATTGCCTTGCGTAATCAGAACAAGTTTGGGGATACTTACAAAACGCGCTGATTCCCAATAGTTGTTTGAGAATTGGCGAAATCAATCTTTGATAACCTACGATAAATTTTATAAACAGTTGTGTCATTGTGATTTGATTGAAAATTGTAAATTTCAAATTGAAAATTTTACTTAAGAAGCTTTTTGTCTATTAGTATTTTTTTTAATTCTTCGTAAATTTCACTTCTCTTCTTATCTATTATACCTTTTTCGAGCAAAAAAAGCATGTCGTATCCGTTTTGTAGACTATCCAACATCTCTTCTATGCAGGACCTTAGAACCCGCTTTGCTCTATTTCTGACAACTGCTCTTTTATCCATGCTTTTTCTGGAAGTAAATCCGAAGCGGCTTTGTGGTAAATCATTTTTGGAAATCAAAAGCGCAAAGTTAGATGTTTTTAAAAAAGAAGAATTTTTGAGTTTTTGTGAAGCGGGGAGACGGTAGAGTTTTTTTAGCATTAAAATTTATCAAATCCCAATCGTTGTGGAGGAGCAAGGCGACTCCAAATATTTAAACAGCTAGCCTTGCGCGGCCGGCTGCTCTTCTCCGCTTTAGAACCTTTTGTCCGCCATGGCTTTTCATCAGAACCAAAAATCCGTGCTTTCTCTTTCTCTTCACTTTCTTAAGCTTTGTCATTCTTTCCATATAAGCAATTATAGCAGGATGAGTAGAAATTAACAATTGCCTCTTGACAAAGAGTTATCCACATTATTAAATAATAACCCTCGCCCAAGGAATAAACATCACGATTATGGAAACACATCTCTCAAATATCTGGAATAGGGTATTGGCTGAAATAAAGCCCACTGTGTCTGAAGGAAACTTTGGAACGCTCCTGAAACCAACCAAGCTTCTCTCCCTGACAGGAGGAATCGCAACTGTCGGCGCACCATCGCCAATTATCATCAATATGCTTCAGGAAAGATTTATGATGAGCATAAAACTCCTGATTGAAAAACACGCCAAGGAAAAAAGCGTGTCAGTTGTTTTTGTCCCCCAAGCAATGACAAGGCCTCAAAAAAAGAAATCTTCTGACCAGGAAGAAGCACCACTTTTAAATATCGGCTCTGATCAAAAACCTTCGGGCCTCCCGTTTGCCGGACACTTACCAAGAGTGAGAACAGATTACACATTTGACAACTTTGCTGTTTCTGGAAGCAATCAGCTGGCTTTTGTTTCTTCAACTACTGTTGCCAAGAATCTGGGGCAATCATATAATCCCTTATTTATTTATGGACCCGTTGGGGTTGGAAAAACCCATCTTATGCACGCAATTGCCAACAATGTTTATGTAAAAAATCCGGAAAGGAAAATAATCTACATAACCAGCGAGGAGTTTACAAATGAAGTTGTTGAGGCAATAAGACATAATGAAACGGCTAAGATGAAACGGCGTTTCCGGACAGCCTCACTTCTTCTAATTGATGATATTCAGTTTATTGAAGGTAAAGAAAAAGTTCAGGAAGAGCTTTTTCATACATTTAATATCCTAATTGACGGCGGGTCCCAAATTGTTCTTTCTTCAGACAGGCCGCCCCAGGAAATTAAAAAGCTTGAAAAAAGATTGTCATCACGATTTGCCGGAGGACTGGCTGTCGACATAGGACTTCCTGATTTTGAACTTAAGACAGCAATTGCCCTTATAAAAGCCAAGAAGTTTGGCTATGAGTTGCCGATTGATGTTGCAAAACTTCTCGCGGATAACGCCAGCGACACAAGGTCACTTGAGGGATTGTTGCTTAGACTTATTACAGAAGCCACTACTACCAATACGAAGATTTCGCTTGAACTTGCGGAGAAGTCTCTTAAAGGAGGACTTTTTGATAAGAAAGACCAACACGTGCATCCGGATGATGTTATTAATTATGTTTGTGATTATTACAGAATAAAATCCACCCAACTAAAAGGCCCCAAAAGAGATGCATCCCTGGTAAAAGCAAGGCATATAACAATGTATATCCTTTATAAAGATTTAAGGCTGACACTAAAAGATATAGGTGGCCTTTTGGGAGGCCGTGATCACACTACGATAATGCATGGTGTGGAGAAAGTAGAAAAAAATGTGGAAAGTAAGAGTGGAGCGGTTGAGGATATTATGGGGATTACCAAACTATTTAGGGGGTAACTATGTTAAGTATTTTTATTTCTTTTTTAATCAACAACATATACAGATTTTTATCAACTAGTTATCCACATTTTATTAAGCGTGTTAGTTTGATATTTGTTGCTTTTTTCCACTTTTCCCGATACACTACAACAACAACTAAAACATACATATGAAGTTAAATATATTAACTGTTAATCTACAAAATAAATTATCTTTTATAAATCACGCCATATCATTAAAAAGCCAGATCCCAATACTTCTTAACGTTCTTTTGGAAACAAAAAAAGATAAATTGAAAATCTCTAGCACAGACCTTGAGATAGGAATAGAAATATATATACCGGCAACAATTGAGGAGGAAGGCAACATCACAATCCCTGCAAAAACATTTATAGAACTAATAAATTCAATATCTGAGGAATCTTTAACTCTTCAAACAGAAGAAGACAGTCTTCACATCTTAAGTAAGAAAACTAAAAGCATTTTTCAAACAATAAAAAGCGACGAATTCCCAAAATTATATAAAGAGAAAGGTGAGAAAATCGCAACTTTTAAAGAGCAAGAAATGCGAAAAGATTTCTCATTGATTATTTTTGCGGCTAGTCAAGATACAACTAGGCCCGCTCTTTCCGGAGTTCTGGTCAAAAATGAAGATGAAGGCTTTCTACTTGTCGCGACCGACGGCTACAGACTTTCTCTGAAGCACCAGTAAGGCGCCAGGAGCAGTCGCAAAGACAACTAACACGCTGATCATTCCGGCAAGGGTGTTCAGAGAGCTGGCGGCAATTAAGGAGGAAAACCCAGACATAGATGTTTATGCTTCAAAAGAAAGTAGCCAGGTTATATTTAGTCAGGGAGAAACCCTACTTGTGGGAAGGCTTATTGAAGGAGCATTTCCCAGTTATGAAAAAATAATTCCGACTGATTTTTCAACACAAGTATTTTTTGATCGGCAAGATTTGCAAAAAGCGGTTAAGATATGTTCCATTTTTGCAAAAGACAGCGCGAATATTATTAAATTTACACTTAAGAAAAATCAGATTGTGGTTTCTTCCCAATCGCCATCAATCGGTGAGAATACAGTGACAGTTGAGGCATCTTTGAAGGGTGAAGAAAATGAGATAGCTTTTAACGCCCGCTATTTACAGGATGTATTGGCCGGAGTTGAAGAAAGGGACATGTTGTTTGAAATGACTGGCCCTCTAAATCCTGGGGTATTTAAAGTAAAAGACGATAATTCATTTCTCCACCTCATAATGCCTGTTAGGGTTCAAGGATAAAGATTAATTGCTACCCTTGTTTTTTGTCTGAATGGTCCACTCAAACTTATATTTTGCTACATCAACACCTAAATCCACAAGAGACTTATTTATTTTAGTTTTCATATCAACTACCTGTGAATTTATAGAATTTTGATCTGGGCCAATTGGATATAGGAGCCCGACAAAAGCTTTTTTTTCAACATCAAAATAAACAAAATAGCTTTCTGTTTGGAGAGGTAATTTATCGGACCAAGGATATGTTTGGGCAATATTCTCCTGCTCTTTTGAGAACTCAATCTCTCTTCTATCTTGTTCTTTCACATCAAATTTGATTTCGCCCTTGGGTGGAGAGGCAGAGACGTTAATCTTACTCTGAGGCGCGGGGGTTGGTTGGACCACCTTCTGCTTATCTGAGCCTAAATCAGAGAACAAAACCATAATGACAACTAGAAATAAAACAACAGCCAGCGGAATAACCAGACTAAGATATTTTTTTTGTTTTAACAATACGAATACGTTATTGATGTTCATACTTATATTATATATGTCCCCCAAACCCGTTAATAGAAACATTTTTAACTTGCCAGCCAGCTATTGGCCATTTATGACTTGTGGCGCTTGAATTTGATTCGTAGCTTTCAAGCGTTCCGTTTCCATTCCCGTCGACAACAATTGATTTAACCAAGCCAACATGCGAATCATCTCTAAAAAATATTGCATACCCTGGCTTAACTTTGCTTAAAGTTGCCTGATTTGGCGTGCCATCTAAAGTAAAATATCCCGATATGAAACCGAAATGTCTATGCATCTCTGCAACTCCCCCATCGGCGCCTACGGAAAGACCCTGAATACCGGCTAACTGATACGCGTCCACAACAAGATAGGTGCACCAGTATTGACCAGCCCAACTTGATCTCGGACTCGCGCTTGCGCATGGACTCGTAAAGCTTTGGGTTCTATTGTCATAACCGTCTCCGCTAAGCGGTCCTCCACCACCAATTACAAGGGAGGCTGCAATTTGTTGAGCCCAGCCAACGACTGAACCACATGAACCGGATACTCCACCGCCTAGATTACCGTCGATGGGGTCAGGGTTAACGGTGGTAGGGGTAGGAGTAGGGGTTATGGTGGCGAAAGGGAAAGTTTGCATTTGAAGGGACGAATTTGTAGGCTGAGGACCGGCTGTGAGAGGTACCACAATGCTTCCTCGAGGAGGTGTTTGTGAGTTGGCCCTAAAAACACTAATCGCCCTCAGGCCATAAGCCGTGGTCAACAGACTAAGCGCGGCAACAAAGAAAATAATAAATAACTTAAAATTCTTGCTCATAGACTATTTATAACACATGCCCGCATTGTTGCTTAAATGATAATATGAAGTTTTTATGGATAAGCAGGGATATCATCCCCGTATTTTTTAAGGTAGTCTTCGACCTTTGTGGGATGAAAAAGATGTTGTTCCAAAACTTCACCAGTCGTTGGATTTCCTATAAACGCAAATCCGCGCTCGGGGTAAATATATGATCTAGCTTCTAGGCCGTAAAAATTTGAGCCTTTAAATACCCATTTAGCTGCCCCATAACTAGTGCTGTAGTCTGTTATTTTTACAGGGTATTTAGGATCGGTAACAGAGCTTTGAAAGAGTACGTCGTCAGCCTTTGAGATAATCATGTTAGGTCTGCCTTGAAGAGGAGAGGTGAAATAATACTTGGTGGCGCTATCTGGAAGATTTTCCTTTTTTTGCAATCCAGGGCGATCTTCCACATTGCCCTCAGCTCCCTCCCTAGCAGGATTTGTATTATTGTTGCTTGGTTCGGAAGATGCTGGTGAGATAGCTGAGTTACCCTCAGGATTTTTAAGAACGGGATTGCTGTTTTTACCAGAAATTACAAGCAAAACTATTGTTACAAAAAACAATAATGGCACCCCGGGAATAATAATTATCCTATATTTGATTAGAAATGATTTTAACCTTTTGAAAAAAATATTCATGCTTTTGTGTCAGCAATCTGGTCCCCAATCTGGTAAATATTCTCTGTCAATATCAACATGAAAGTGTGTATCATGCAGCTCTAGCGGCAGCATCCCTCCATGATTAGGCCCACATTCGGGGCAGGCTTGTGTAGGTTTGAACATGCTAGATTTTTCCGGCGGTCCTTTTGCATAGTCCAAAACCTCTCTGTTTACAGATATATCGTTATACCAAATCTCAGCGATCCTACCAGTGTCAACAAACATTTTACCAAGCTCAGCAGTTGCATCACGGTTATAATTTCCATTGGTCATTTCAGCAACCCAATCGCTGCCATTTGTGGTTGCGTCCATATCAACCGCAATGCCCCAGAAATGGCTGCCATGCCCTGTCGCATTCATGTCATCAATATTTAGATACCCCTGAGAATATTTTGCTTTCCAATTCTTTGCTACAGTATAGAGTACGCTTATTAGCTCTCTTGATCCCCAGTGGCGCCCCTCGCAACTAGGGAATTTAAATCTATATGAGTCATCAGCTGAATCCGGCATTTTACAATAATCTTTGGGTATTCCGCCACTGCCATCAGAGCATTCCAATCCTGGCGGCTCGCTAAGTCCAGCAATGGGCCCTGAGGAAGTCTGGCACTCTGGAGGGAGAACAAAAGATCGGTTCCTGCGCCAATTTTTGTAGTAACGCAATTGCTCTTTGCAGTTTGGGCAAAAACAATAATTGGAAACACGATAAATAACAAAAGCGTTATCAATGTTAAATAAAGTTTTGCTTTAATTTTCATATATTAATCTAATTATGCATCAACACCCCTCAGGCAAAGGGCTAAAAATAACATTTGAATCTCTTAAATCATTGGCAATATGATAGTTGATGTAAAATGAAACAGGAAGATCACAAATCCCTTTTTGACTTAATCCTTGAGATTTAAGCCAATCAACAGCATCAGTTTTGGCTTTTAATATATCCTTGGTTAATATCTCAGCCAAAAATGTGTCTGGTGAACTTAAATATTGAATCTTAACAGTAACAGATTCATATACATATCCCGAGCTTTTGCCTGAAGGTAAAAGCGCAAGTATTTTTTGTTTCGCAGAGGAATCGCTAGCTGAAAGCTCAGGATGGTTGCGAACTTTTTCAATTAGTCGATCAGTCGCATCTGATTTATAAGATACAGGCGGAGCGCCTGGCTTCGCAGGACCAGTAGGCAGCGGGGATATAGCTAGCGTTGGAGAAGGAATAGGCGATAGCGATGCCTCTGGGGGCTTCGATATAAAAATAACCGTAACTATCCCGACAATTACAAATATAAGGATGAGCGAAAAAATAATAATTAAATAGCGCTGCTTATTCATCGTTATAAAAATTATATCATTTCAGCCAGCAAGTCTTTGGCCCTCTGGCTCCTTCCCAGTAGGCCTGTAAATCTCCACCGATTAGCTTGGCATAAGAAGTTGCATTTGATGCTTGAACCGGCCAATTTACATCTCCTCGGTCAGTCACGTCATTCTTTCCCGGAGCTGGCGGGGGTTGTCCTGGAGGCGTACTGCTTCCCATTTGAAATAAACCCCAAGCGCCACCGGCATCAGGTGTACCGGTAGACGGTGGGGCATATGCATTGGGATCATAACCGCTTTCGCAAGGAACAATCCTGAAAAACCAGATATCCGCGTTGGCTGCATCTTGTGCGACGAGCATGTCATAAAGAGTGTTTTGGTCAAAATTGCAGCTTGGGTCACCAAAATTTCCAATAGCAGTTGTGAGACTGTATTTACCAGAGCAATTGGTGCTATTTGGAGCAAGATATTCGCCTGAAACAGGCCCGCCAGGCTCTTTTGCTCCCGCCCCAGTTACCGTAGCTGTGGCTTGATTGTAAAAAGAGGAGTCGTTAGCAGTCGCTTGCAGCCTGATAGACAAAGTGGAGCTTGCATTGCTAAGAATAGTAGCAGGTGGCACTATATAGTCTTTTAAATTCCATGTCGCTGTCTGAGTAGCCTCGTCCCACTTGGCAGGAGGAGTAGAGTCCAGGTATTTTGTCCCTGTGGGAATATGGTCGGTAACAATGATATCCTGCGCGGTGCTAGGATATGATACAACAATTTGATAAGGGAGAAGATCTCCTATTGCTGCTTGGGAAGGTCCGGTTTTGGTTATGGTCAGTTGCGGCGCATTTGGGTCGGCAGCAGCACTACTTGCCCCCATTATTATTAGAATAATAGCAATTATAAATATAACTATGAGAATCGCGGCAATTACATAAGGGTTTCTTTTTGCAAGCTCAATTGCGCCTTTTGCAAGATTTTTAATGCCTTTTTTAAGGAGTTGGCTTGGGGAGAGGTTTTCCTGCATTTTTCTCAACCGGTTCATGGGGTTAAGATTTTGGGCCATATCCCTCGCTCTTTTTGCTGGGTTCGTTACATTCGAGATAGCCTTGCCTATTTTTGATTTTCCCTGCTGGTCATGGCCGATTCTTTTGCGTTGTCCGGGATCAAGATTTTCTCCTTTTGCGTTTTTTTCCGTTTTTTCTCCTCCTGGAGGCGCAGATGTTTCGGGCGCGTCTGTCTCAGCATCTAATAAATCTGTGGGCATAATTTAATACTAACAAAAATTAAGGTTTTGGCAAAACTGGGGTGGCGGGACTTGGTGATTGTACGGGTTCTTGCATAGCAGAACTGACTGGTGGTGTTACCGGAGGAGGTGTCTGTGGATTAGCTCCGCTTGGGGGGATTGGAGCGGAGGGTTCAGATGTTGGCGCCACTGTGGGATCAGGCGTGGTAGCGCTGACTTGAGAAGGAGCGGAAGACGTTATTGTAGGTGCGTTCTGGCTAGGTAGAGTTTGGTTTATTGGTGGAGAGGTTGACAACGCCGACGCCGGGGGCGTAAGGGTTGGTGCTGGCGGTGTGGTTATGAGTGGGGGTGCAATGGGCGCTACAGGTGCAGCGAGACTATCATTGAGTTTTGATTTTGCAATTGCTGCCTCTTTATCCTGCTGTCTTTTCATTAGTTCTGCCGGGTTTGAAGTAATTAGTTCATGCTCAAAAGGCGCTGCAAAGACTTTCATCGCCACATGGTTTTGTCCGGCAAAAAATAGTCCCTCCCCCACGTCAGATGATAGAAGCAGGGCTTTTTCCCCTTCTGAGAGATAAAACGTGTTGGCAATCATATCCACTTCAGCTGTGCCTTGCTTTAGAAGAATCTGGATTGAGGAATTGGTCAGAACAGCTTTTCCATACTCATTTTTGAGAAAATCCTCAACATCCTGAGTTGCGGTAGTCATTCCTAGATAATATTTTCTTGCCCGCTTTGCAAGTGAGTAGACAAAAGAGGCTGAGTCCTGATATTTCATCATATACCATGCCTCATCAAGAATTAGAATCCTTTTTTTCAGATTCTTTTTTACCTTTGTCCAGACAAAATCAAGAATGATATGCATGGCAACAGCCCGGAGTTCTTCTTCAAGATTGCGGATTGAAAAAATAGTCAGCGGATTGTTAATCTCAAAATTTGACTGCTGATTGAAAATCCCAGCAGCTGATCCTTTAATGAATTTTTCCAGCCGGTATGCTAGATCTTTCGCCGGCTGATTTTCCATGCCAAGGAGAGTTTTGTATAAGTCTTCCATAAGGGGAGGCTGTTTTCGTTGGGTTGCCGGATCAGTTGTGATTCCTTTTTGGCGGTAGCATTCAATAAGCGCACGATCCATAATCGCATCATGTTCAGCATCAAGATCACCTGTTATGAGCTTTAAAAGTCCATGGAGGGATAGAATTTTGAGACCCAGTTCGTTTTCTCCTTCTTCAAAAACATCAGATAAATCAAAAGGATTAATTTTTATCTCTGAGCTTGATGAAAAATCCACCACCTCACCGCCAAGAGCCGGTGTCATAGTCTCGTACTCTCCCTCAGGGTCAATTACAATTACTTCAGCCCCAAGCATAAATTGGCGTGCAATCTCAAGTTTAATAGCATAAGATTTTCCAGCACCTGATTTTCCCAAGACTACTTCGTTGGCATTTTCAAGCGAGAAGCGATCAAAAATAATCAGCGAGCCGTTTTGTTGATTAACCCCATACATAACCCCTTTATTTTGCGTCAAAATGGCCGAAGTGAAAGGGAAGGTTGAGGCAAGCGATGAGGTATCCATATTGCGTGTAACATATAGCCTGTCAAGTCCGAGAGGCAGTGTTGACTTAAATCCTTCTTCCATTTGGAGAGTTGCCGTTTTTCCGGCAAGAAGAAGGGAGCCAAGAGTTGTCTGAAGCTCTTTAACTGTTTGTTGAAGCTCGGGTAGATCAAGCGCTGACACGGTGATATAAAATCCGAATTGGAAAAATCGTTCAATACCCTTTGCGAGCTCTTCCTGAAGTCCGAGGGCATCTTCAAGCGCTGCTTCAACCGTTGGGTCAGTAACTTTGCCGGCTTCCGCATCGGACGAAAGAGTTGCCTGCATTTCTCCAATTTTACGCTTAAGATCTGTCAGAACGTCTTTGGATGATGTGGGATAGCAAAACATTGATATATCCAGAGTGTGATCATAATCAATAATCGGCTGAAGCCAACCTGGGGAGACATAGCGAGGATAGCCTGCGATAAAAAGGGTTGTGTAAAAAGAATCTCCGACTCGTATGTAGCGGAAATCAACCTCAACTGATGAAGGAGCGATGATATCAATTATTGACGTTAATCCCTTTTCAACTGCCCCAATAGCCTTGCTTGACTGAGCAGTAACAGCAGGGACCTGTTTTTTTGCCCCCAACAGCTGTAGGCGCTACGGCAGGGTTTGCGGGTGTTTTTTTTGAAAAGGGTAGCTTCATGTCTTGGGTCCTCCTGTTACAATCGATGCTCCTACAGCCGGATCAATTTGCTCAACTTCAATATCTGCACCATTGTTATAAATGTCGTAAAAAAGTTTAATTAAATCTTCCCGTTCCAGCACCCTTGCCGATACTGCAAACTTTTGTAGTTGACCAAGTACCGTTTCCGCTTTGGATTGCAGACTTTTCGCCGCACCTTCCGGCAGAGACTTGGTTTGAGCATTTGTTTTTTGTCCCTTTTGAGCCGTTTGCTTCACACCAACCATGCCCATCTCAAGTGAGGAGAATGGAATAACTATGTAAAACGACTTGTTTAGAACAACATTTACCGTTACCATTTCCTGGACAAAATCACGGTAGTAGCCGATGTAGGTCTGTAGCTGCGGGTTTTTGCTGCTGGCAATTATTTCATCCAAGTCCTTTAAATACGAGGTAATATCAATTCTTTTATTCCTTATAAGTATTTGGATAGGGAAAGACAGCGAGTTGAGAAGAGAAGCATAAGAAAAAATTCTGCTGTCCTGCTCTCTTTTGGACAAAAGAGCAAAATTGCTTGCAGTTATTTCAATTATCAGACAAGCAGCTCCACCTTCCATAACGACCACATTTTCAACGAAATCAACAATCTCGGTGAATTTTTGGGTTGACGCATGAATTTTTTGGGCAGCACTCATAATTTAACTAAATAAATCCTTTCGTAGCTCTTCACGTTTATCATAAGAAGTAATTTCAATCGGCTGCATTATTTGATCATTTGCGGTAATTTGGATGGAATCAAACGTGTGCTGCTTTTTTAGATCCTCAAGCGTTATTGTATATGTGCCTGAAGCAAGCGGCGTAGCAGATGCAAAATTGCCAAGTGAGTTGGTTTTAAAGGCTCTTACCGGATTACCGCTTTTGTCTTTTATTTCAACCAGAATGTTGGGTAGGACGTTTCCTCTTGCATCCTTAACCATTCCCGAAACTACATTTGGTGTATCTGATGCAAAAATTCCAAGGCGTTTGTTCATGTCTGTTGGCACGCTTCTCACATGCGGAGTTTTCGTTTCAATAGGAGTTGTTTTTGCGACATCAGTTTTTGCAGCAGGTACTGCCGGAGTAGCCTGCTGGGTTGATAATTGTTTTTTTAAGTTCATAATTTCCTGCTCAAGTAACTGTTTTTGGGAATGAATTTCCGCAACCTGTTTTTCCAGATCTTGCGCTTTCAGGGGAGCGTCCGGAAGAATACTCGGAGACTGAAGAGTAGCCTCTTGATGCGTTGCGAACTCTAATTGTTTTTCTAAAGCAGCTTCTTTTTCAGAAAGAATTTCAGGCGATGGTTTTACGGCCGGGACATTTGCGATTGGTTTATCAGAGGGCTTTGGTGATGCATTTGGCAGATTTTTAGGTAAACCGGGAGGGGTGGCTGGAAGCGTTTGGCTTTGGGGAGTTGCGACTGGAGATGCCAGAATAGAGCTAAGAAATGCCGCTTCCCGCGCGTCTTGTGGGTTTTTTATTTTACTCTCAGAACTATTAATTAAAATTTTTTGCAATTCCCTTCCTCTCTCGTTAATCATTTTTTGCTTTGGGGTACTATGCGCATCCTGTCCTGAGCTTGTCGAAGGATGCGGTTTGGAAAGAGATATTGTTGAAAAGCTGAATTTTTTATCCATCTTGTGGTATATGTATTGATTTGGAGAGAATAAAGCTTTCATAAAATTTCCTGCCATAATGTCAATAGGTCTACCGTCAACCGGAACAAAAGCCAGGATTGGTCCGCTTGCCCCAAAAAGAGGTATAAGGAGGATTTTTAAAAAGATAGCAAGAATTCCACCAGGTAAGGGCAGATAATAGATTATCGCAGCTCCTATGACGCCTGCCGCAACATAGCCAAACTGCTTGACAGTCATCGAGCCTATAAGCTTAAACTGAAATCCTGTTACATTTTGTGGTATTGGGTGTTGGTCCATTGCTGATACAAAAAGTGTATAACGTGAAAAATAGCATTGCAACTCCTACAAAGTAGGTCAAACGGAATACGTTGCGAGGCTGACTTGTGAAAAGTTGAGGATTATTTGCAGCCGCCATTGTTAATGGCTTCAATATTCGTAATACAGTCTGAGGATTTGGTGATAAAGCCGATAAAGTACAAAATGGCAAAAGAGGAAAGGACGGTAATAGCGCCGATTATTGCATAGTTCATGATCTTGCGGGCTGCTTCTACTTGCTTGGGATCACCACCTGATGTAACTAGTCTGATGCCGGAATAAATAATCAGAGAAAGAGCAACAACGCCGACAAATATCAGAAAAGCATTAACGACATTGTGAAAGACAACGGGAAGACAGCGAAGTGTCGCAACACCATTCTCAACGCAATTTCCCCAAGGTTGAAACATATATAAAGATTAACAAATAGAAAGATAGAAAAGCAAGGCTTTGGTCAAAAAGAGACTTTATACAGCTTTGTGTTTTGGTTTTGGTATACAAGCGTTCCCATCTTTTGGAATTTTTGCTCAGAAAGCGTAGGGTATTTTTGCTGCTCTAAAGACCCAATGAAAACGTACTCCACTTTATATTTTTGGAGCAAGTTCTTAGCTACTTGTAAATCCTGGGTTTCATATATGGTTTTTATTTCGTTAATTCTAGGTGCGGGAATATCATATGTTCCGCGCCAGAGCCATTCATGCACTGTCCAGCCTAGAACAGTCGGGAGGCCGGTATTTGATGATACGCGGGCAAAATCAGTGTATGAGTCGCTTTGCGCTTCAAGAATTACAGGCTGACCCGTTATGTTTTTGTTAATCCACTCAATTGCAGTATAGTCATATGGGTAGAGAGTTTTAAGATAATCAGTTCCGTCCAGACCCTTTTGTGTTTTGAGATCGCCATAATACGATTTAATCGCGAGATAAGGATAGGCCATGACGAGGGTTATTAAGCTAATAACTAATAACAAATAACTAATAACTAATAACGTTTTTTTATAATTTATAATTTGAAATTTGAAATTTGAAATTATTCTCACGATTATGTATCCGCAGGAAAGCGAGAGCATTATAAATGCTTGAAAAACGAGTTTAAACATCGTATTTGCCCGGTAGTGAGCCGGGTAAATGTCTTTTAGGTAAATGAATTCAGGAAGAATAATTAGAAAAGTTGAGAGAATCAAGAGCAATAATACGAATATGTCTGCCTGCAAAAACTTTTTGGCTTTCCTCATAAACAGCAAATAGGAGAAAACAAAGAAGTAGAAGAACCCATAAAGTATGAGCAATTGCCACCAATATGAATGTTGGCAATGCTTTGCTTCAAACAGAAAAGGACCGATTTTACCGATTTTATTTAAAAAATTTGGGGCGCAAAGTATGCCAATACCGGAGGCAAAGGGCTTGAAAAAGTAGCTGTAGGGCATTGAAAATACAACCAGGCTTACAAAGACTATAAAAATAGAAAAAAAGAAGTTTATTAATTTTTTAGAATAAACATAAAAAAGCACAAGCGATGCAAGAAGGAGGTAAATCCCCCCATCCCATGCATTAGTCATATACATCACTGAAAGTAAAAACCCAATCAGGATTAGACTCGGAAAACTCGGAATACTCTGAAAACCAGACTTTCTGACTGTCAGATTTTCAGACGACCTGATATTGCTGACGTTCTGAGTTTTCTGAGTGTTCTGGAAAAAAGCAAGTAGTACAGCAATTGTGAGCAGTACAAATGGAATATCAAGAACATGTCCGTGCAGATCCGCAACCACCCATGAATAAATCGGAAATTCATGAATTGTGTGATCTATAAAACGAGTCGCGTTGGGGTACCAGTATGAGTTCGGGAAGCTTAAGGGTAAGAATTTAAGCTGCCATAAAGGGACAGGATGCTCGGCTGTGTAGGGTTTGAAAAAAGCATAAAGAATGTGTAGATTTCCTGCAAAAGTGACAAGGCTGGCTGTTAAAAATCCTGCAGCAAAGTTTTTGATGCCAGCTATTTTTTTGTTTTTTTGCATAAGGGCATAAAGATTTGCGCCTAGAGAAAAGGCTTCTGTAAAGCAGAATGCAAAAATTGTGGAAAGCATGAGATTGAATGTAATTTTGGAAGGAATGTCTGATAATCTGGTCAATACAGCTGTAGCCAAGTGACCAAAGTAATAATAATTGATAAAAAACGGAGTAAACCACATGTCTTTTGGGGGGAAGTAGTCCGCTCTAAGAATTGAGTTTATAAATCCAAAATCCATATATTTTTCAAGCCCATGAATCTCAGGATTAAAAGAATGAATATATGCCCAGAAAAATAGACTAAGCAGGAATAGTATTTCTTCAAAAAGCAATAGCTTCCAGTTAAGTTTTAGGATTTGTAGGGTTTTTGACCTCAATGGGATCAGTATGAAAAGCAGTATTGCAAGAAAAATAAAAATAAGAAAGGAGAAGAATTGAGTAAATGGGGTTAGATGCAAAACCCCAAAAATAAAAATCGCGTAAGACGTAAAAGCAATGCCGAGTATTTTTGAGAAAATATATCCGCGGTCAAAAAACTTTTCAAACAGGAAAAATGTTAGCGGCAAAAATCCGGTTTCCAACATTAAGATAGTTAACCACCATTGTAAAACTGAGTGAATATCGGAAGGAAGCATAAAAATTATTTGAAAATTTCGGTAAGCTTTGAGATAGCGAATATATTGTTGGGCAAATCCTGTATTTTCGCCATGTCATTTAGCCAAAAAAATTTAGTTTTAGTATTCGTTTTTGCTGCGTGCTTGATAAGAGATAGATCATCATCAATATAAATATCAAGGTTCAATTTATTAATAATTTTTTGTTTAAAAACATGAGGCTGGATATTTTCAAAATTGAAATACATCTCATCAAATATTTCATTTAATCCATATCGCTTTATTAGTTTTTCGGTGCGTTTTTCCAGAAATTTAAATCGGCTGGAAATAAGATAGAGCTTGTTATTTTTTTTGGGAAGTCTTTTTAGAAAGTCCATATTTTCTTTAATTGCGGGTCTGAGAAATGGTGTATGGCTTGCTCTTCTAAGTAGTTGCTCGGGGTATGATGGAATTCTGTAAAGCAGTATGCCATTGTCCTTTTTCTTATAAAGCTTGTCAATTAATTTTGGTGAAACAAAGGGAGGGTAGTCAATAAAAACTTTGTCCAAATCAAAACCAATATTCATAAAATTAAGTTAAATAGTCAATTTACCAGCTCTATTGTACTACGCTGCCTATTTGAAAGGCAACGGTTTTATTGGGATAGTAAATTTTTTTTAAACTGAAAAATTTTAAATTAGGTCTTTGCTGTAGATAAGCAGGAGTTACGGCAAAAAGTTGTTTACGTGTCGGTATATAAGAATCATCCGGCGTTCCGATTCTACACTTCTCGCAATTGTTAGGCGCATAGAATTTAATAAAAATGTATGGAGCGTTAAATTCTCCAACCATATAAAAATCATCATAAGATTCTTCGTTTACAGCAAAATAATTGACGATTTCCCTGGGTTCAGTATTGCCAACCCCAGAAATCAGAAGAGTAATTTGGGTAGGAAATAAAATAATTTGACAGGAAATTTGCGAAAGAAATAATTAGCACAATTGAAGAAGTAGAAATAAAAGCCAATTGGAAATATTTTTTAAAACCAAGAGTTATTCTCAGTAAGTATACGACGCCCGCTGCCGAGAGTATTTGAAAAGGCAAAGTCCCAATAATTGATCTTGTTGCCTGCGGACTTTCATCAATTGTAAATATGCTGCCCATTGGATACAGAACAAGCCATAACAAAAGAGCAAAAAATGCTTTACTTTTTTTCTTAAATAGCATAATTGCTCCAAAAACAATTAAAGGAAGCTGAAGCAAATAAAGCTCTCCAATGCCTCTTATAGAATGTCTTGATATGAATTGTCCCGGCATGTCAATGTCTCCTTTGAGAAATAAGAAGTCTGCTGAGAAATGTCTGAAATAATTTGAGAGGATGTGAGTTGTTATTGTTTGCTTTTGTGGAGGATTAGAAAAAATGTTTACTTGCTGCCAGCGGGCAAGCCCAACAGGAGACAGTAGGTTTTGGATAAAAGGAGCAAGTAAAATAAGCAACAGAATAAAGCTTAAAATAGATTCTTTTTTATGTGAAAGAAAAAAACGGAAATAGATAGCAAATAATCCTAGTCCAAATAGCGGGATAAAAATCCGCGCTGGAAAATAGCAATACATTGCCAAGGCAAAAGAAGTGAGGGATAAGTATAAAAATTTTGGTTTCAGTTGTGCTTTAAGAAAGAAATATAGTCCTATTGTGGTAAAAAAAACAAAGGCCATTAGACCCTCAAGCGATACGCGACTGAAGTGGATGTGCCAGGGAGATATTGCCAGAAACAGAGCAGACAAAAGAGCGAGTTGCTGCCTGTGTTTGTCGTGGATGAATAGCTCTTTTGTTAGAAGATAAATTGCGATTATTGACAATATTCCATATGTAACAGAGACTAGCCTAACCGACATTTCATTAAGCCCAAAAAGCGCTACCAAAGGAACTGTGCTGTAGGTTTGGATAGGGCTTTTATATTCACCAAAGGCTCTAAAAAAGAAAGGAAGATGCGCGCCGTGTTCATCAAAGCCTGTTGTTAAAATACTGAAAGCATTATAGCCAATTGATGCCTCATCAGCGAAAAATCCTGCGGGTATATTTGCTAAATTGTATGTTCTCAGACCAAATCCCAGGACAAGTATTAGAAGAAATATAATAAAATGGGTTTTGGATTTTATTCCCCGGGAAGAATCCTTTGCTGCGTGTTGATTTATTTTCACAGTTTGGAAACAAGATTTAGTATCTTAAAATTCCATCCAACCCGATGTGTGTTGCCGGTGCGACCCAGGACATTTTTTCTATTTTGTTTATACCACAGGTAGCTTTCCAGGAACAAATCCTGATTGGATTTTTTTGGAGCCCACTTTAGTAATTTTCTGGCTTTTTCGATTGAAACATAAGAGTCAACAGGCATAGTTTTGTAATGCCAGGCTGCAATTGGCGAGAGGTTAAGCACCTCAAGTATTTGGAGAATAAGTTGAGAAGGCAGGGTTGGAAGGGAGGTAATTTTTGATTTTGATTTTGCATGTTTTATAACGTGCCCCAAGTCAGATCTCCAAGTCCCAAATCTTTCAGCGCCAATATTAAAGATCTCACCACTTACTCGGGTTGTCAGCGCTTTTTCTATAGCTGACACAACATCTGTGACAGCAAGCAATTGGTATTTATTGTTTCCAGGGCCCAAAATAAACACCCGTTTATTGTTGAAAATCGCCTCAAACCATAATTCAAAAACTCCAAGCCGCTCAGTTCCCAAAAAAGTCTTCGGACGAATAACGTTTACCTGAAGGCCCTTTTTTTGATATTCCATACATAGTTTTTCCCCTTCGATTTTTGAAATTCCGTAATTTCCTATCGGGTCAAGAGGGGCGGTTTCTGTCTCAGGAAGATGCTTTGGTACGCCGTAAACTGCGGTTGAGGAGATAAAAACAAGACGCTTTACTTTATTTTTAAGCGCTGAGGCTAGAACATTTTTTGTACCTTCAATATTTACGCTAAATATCACTTTCTTATCAACCTGAATAGGAAGCGCTGCTGCCGCGTGAACTACATAATTTTGGCCGACTAAAGCCTTATCAACTGTTTTAATATTCCGTATATCACCAATTATAACTTTCACCTTACCAATTAAATCTTTTGCGTCCAAGTCTGCCAAGTCAAAAAGCGTAACATTGTAGTTTTTCTTGAGAAGAAATCTTGCCAGATGTACTCCCAAAAAACCGGTTCCGCCTGTAATGAGCACCTTTTTTACCATAGAATACATTCTACTATGTCAGCGTGTTTTTTGAAAGATCATGATTTTTGGGTGATCAAAGACTGTGAAATTCTCATCAGCCGACTGATCGACAAGCGGAGTGTTGAGAATCGGGGTAGTTGGGAAAGATGTAAATTCGGCAACTTTTTGGAAACCTAATTCTCCCGAAAATAATTTTTTGTAATAATTCGCTGTTTGCGGGTAGCATCTAAATGTGGGCAAGCGTTGGCAATCGGTTAATTTTTGAAGAGGCGTATATAGTCTGTTTGAGGCAATAACTATATAGTCGGTTTGAGCAAGCTGGTTATTTATTTCATTCCACTTTTCCTTTGTGTCAGGGTCGTAAAGTTTTAGAACTTGAGTGTTAAATTTTGGCGGTTGTCCCATTGGAAGCTGATCATCCCAATGCTCAACTGCCAGTGTTTTATTTGTCGGAATATTATTGTAGATCCAGTTAGATGCGACAAGTCGTGTGTTGGGTTTTGTGTAAATCCGTATAAAGCTGATTGGCCAGATTAGGCAGGAAGTAAGAAGTAAGAAGTAAGAAGTAAGAATAATAGGTTTTAATTTGATTTTTTCCATAAATTTATAAACCATTACAGCTGCAAAAAGGGCAAAAAGAGGGTATACAGGAAGCATATAGCGCATAAATCCAACAGCAAATTTCCCAACTATAGAAACGTATATACAGAAAAAAACCAATATAATTAATTCTTTCCCAATTTGGGAAGACTTTTCTTTTTTGAAGATTAAATAAGTAAAATAAATAAATCCTAAAAACGCAAGTGCTGCAATTAAGGGGCCTAGTCCCCAAAGAAAAATATTTTTGAACTCATAGACATAAGGGATTTTACCTACAAATTGAAGCGTATACGGAAAGAAAAAAGGATTAATTGTGAGCGCAGATTGTTGAACAGTTTGCTGCCAAAAAGTGTCAAAATCAATCGCTGCATAAGGTTCCATAAACACAAACGTAAGCAGAGTGGATAGTCCTATTACAAATGCGTATTCCAGCAGATGCCTAATGGATTTTGGCAAATGAGGTAGCCAGTGTTTAGGTCTATGCGGATTTTTTAAAAATATCAGAATAAAATCAGAAGTTAGCGCCAGGCCTATTGAAGCTAGCAAAACGCTTGCGCTTATTTTTGTGGCAAGCGCGAGACCAAAGAATAAGCCTATGACAACTGCGGTTTTAAGAGTGGGTTTTTCATAAAACCTGAGTAGGTTATAGAGGGTTGCAAGGATAAAACAGGTTAAAAGTGTATCTACCGCATAGAAATGGGAAAGCTGAATTGGTAGAACGCTAACCGCGTAAAAAAATGCGCTTATCAGGCCTACTGAGGAATTAAAAAGTTTACGGGCGATTTTAAAAAGTAGAATAATCGTAATAAGATCTGCAAAAGCAGATAAAACCCTTCCTAAAAGATTGATATTGCCATATTGTCCAAGAAATGGGTCGAAGACTGCCAGAGTGTTTCCTGTGACCCTTAAGAGGTACATGGGAAAGGATCCATAAGCAAAAAAATGCGGGTTCCAAGAGCTTTGGGGAGACAAGAATTCGGAAACACTAGTTGGAAATTTCAATTTATCAATTGTTGCGGTAATTGCCCGCTCATCCGGGTGCAAATGAAATCCCTGGTCCCAATTAACATTATAAAGCCTAAGAAATGCAGCAAAAATAATAATGATGAATAAAATAATTTTAGTTTTCATTTATTTGGTATTGTATTAAATTCGGTTTTTGAAATCTCGTATTTTTTGATCAGGTCTTTGTTTTGAGCATTTCTCCTTGCAAAAATAATGTTATATGAGTCTGCAAATACTACTGACCAGTCAGGATCTTTAACTTTATCGATTAAAAAAGCTTGTGCCCATGGCGTGTAATCATGATAAGCAAAGAAAATTGTGTTGAAATGATATTTTGCGTCCAGCTCTGCCCATTTTTTGGGATCTTGCTGCACCGCTTTATAGGCGTGCTCAAAAAAATCAGGAGTGTAGGCTTCCGGTCTATTGTCAACAAAAAGCTTTTGCGGATAAAGATGATAGATCAAATACCCGCCAATATCATAATTGTTAAAAATAGGCCCTGAAATATTATTTTTTTTATAAAATTCAGCTGCATTATTTATATTTGGTAATAATCCAAATCCCAAGAGTGATCGATTAATTGAAAAAGTTTGAAATTGCTGAAACAGAAGAACGGTCATAATCACAAAGCCAACTGTAGCGAATGCTTGGAGATAAGACTTTGGCAAATTCTTAATGGAAATTTTATATATAATTTCGGAAAAAGCAGGAAGCGCAAAAAAAGCAAAACTTGGGAAATTGCGAATGCCCAGATAGGCCATTATCCCGGTTGTTAGTACTAGGATTAGTGCAGACAAATCTATTTTGCGCCAATTTTTAAAAGCAATGAATGCAAAACCGGCAAGAAGAAGTCCGGCAATAGTTTTAAAAAGCAGGAAGTGTTGCCCTGTTGTAAATCCGATATTCTCCAGAAAACTTATCGATTGGTTTTCTACTATTAAATATCCATATTTGTTGAATATATGCAGCGGATATAAAAAGCCATTAGTAAAATTCGGATTTATTAATCCTGAAATTACACAACTTAGGGAAACATATAAAAGCTGTAAAAAATTGTTTGGCTGTTTCTTGGTAAATTTAATTAACTGTTCCAGACTGAAAGAAGCCAAAACCAGAAATCCAAAAACAAAACCAATATGCAAATTAATCCATACCAGCATTAGGATAGGTAAGGCATAGAGATACTTTTTTGATAAATTTTCAGCTCGTAAATTCCAAAGGATCCAAAGAAATACTCCGGTTAGAAAATAAGTAAATATCTCGGGACGTACTTCTGCGCGGGCTGACACCAGAGGTATTAAAGCAAAAGCAATGGTGGTAGCGATTAGGAAGTTACTGCTTTTTCTTGCAATATCCCAGAACAATAGCAAAGTTGCCACTCCTAAGAAAACATAAAAAATGGATAAACCTGTGAAGCCAAAAAACTGACTTAGTATATAAAATACTACTCCTGATCCCCAGTGATGGTTTATAAATGTTTGATTAGGAAGTGTATATGAATAAAAGTTGGTATGCAGAAGTGCTGATTTAGCCTCGTTTGATCCGTTGATAATAATATTGCCGTTTTGAATATGCCGACCTAAATCAGCAGTTGTTAAGTTTATTTTATGAGCCAAAAAAGTAACATACCAGGCAAGAAGTAGGAATAGAACAACTAATTTGATAAAAAACAATAACTTCGGGTTCATTATGCAACTTCAGAAAGATATAAATATTTTAGCAGAAACTTAGCGTAGTTTTTTGAAGATAAATACTGTCGGGCGTTCAAAAACGGAAGCTGTTTCTTCAAAGCTAAAAACAGGATTGCCAAGGTAAGTAATATTGCAAAAAATATCACAAGGCGTTTCATAGATTTTTTGATAACCTGCTGCTTCCTTGGTTAGCAAAGAATAAAAACCGTAACCTTTTGGAAATTTACTAGCATTTAGCAGCCGGGATCTTAAAAGTCGCTGGCTGGGAAGAATAATATAGTCGGATTGCGATAGCTTTGTGCTTAATTCTTTGTCCAAAGAAGCTCTTCCAGGATCAAGATCATAAAAATTGAAATCATGGATGTTTAAGAGGTGAGAATTAAAAGGTATGATTCCCAGGTCATAAGGTTCAGTTAAAATTGTAGCTGATTGTGCAATATTATTTTGGGAAAATTTACTTGCCGCTATTCTAGTATCAGGTTGCACAAAAGCGGTTATGAAATAGGACATTGAAAATATTACGCTTGTAAGCGTAAAAATACTTAATACTAAATACTCGCCTCGCGCCAGCGTCGACGCCAGGCGCGGCGAAGCGGGCTTAATACTAAATACTTTCTTGAAACTCTGCAGAAAGTCTGAAACAAAAATAGAGACTATTAAATAAACAAAAGGTAGGGTGGGCACCATGTATCGTGTCCATTTCGCATATAGAAATGCCTGGGGGAGGAAAAGAAGTAAGAAGTAAGAAGTAAGAAGTAAGAATGGCTGATTCTTTGTTTTTATTGCTTTATAAACCAAATAGAAAAAAGCCGGGACCAAAACGGCTGTCAGTACTGGGTTTATGAGAAAGGGAAGAATATGTAGGAACTGAAAAATAACAGGAGGCGTGTTGTAAAAAGATTGAGTGTAGAAAACCGGCGTTATTCCTGCTACCAAACTTCTTTCATAAAATAAGGCAGCTCTGAACTCAGGCGCCAGATAATTTGGTGAGAAAAGAGCTGTTAAAGAAATTAGAAGCAGCATTCCCAATATTGAGTGTTTTGATATTGGGAGTAAGTTGGATTTTTGTTTTTTTATACTTGTGAGCAATATGGCAACTGGGAAAATTGCTAAAATCAGAAGATTTATCTTGGCTGCAGCCCCTATCGCCAGAAATAAAATTGAAATGTAGTAATTGATAATTCTTTTTGTTCTCAAAAATCTTAGAATAAAATAAAAAACAGTTATCGCACAAAATGCTCCAAGCCCGTCATAGGTTCCAAAATGGGCTTGCTGGATCAACCCGGTTGAAAAAACGGAAAGAAATAAAGCAAGTAAAGCCACTTTTTGCGACCAAAACTTTCCGCAAAGATAGATTACATAAATGGTAAGTATAGAAAACACAGCAGAAATAGTGCGTAGAATAATTGCAGTTTGTGCGAACGCATCCGTAAGCTTAAATACCTGAAAAGACAGCAGGAATAGCGGTTTTAGTAAAAGAGTGAGTATTACCGGAAAATTACCGTAGGCAAATGTTCCTTTCAAAAGCGTTTCGGGATTTGCCAAAGATGATTTTAGAACAAGGTCCACGATATTCCGCTCATCAGGGTGAAAATAAAAAGGCGAACCCCAATTTAGATTATAAAAACGGAGAAACGCTCCAATCAAAATAAGGGATGCTATCAAAAGTTTTACTTTATGTGTTTTTAACAAATGGGACACAATGTTAATTGTAATAGCTTTGGCCACCGTTGACAAATGGCTTATAGAAAAGTATAATCCTCTCCATGACTATTGAAAGATCGACTGGCAATCATATGCACCATAATCCTGGTAGGGTTTTTCCAGAGGGATATCGCGATACAGAATTAAGGAGAGTAAGAGTTGATCAAGTAGTTATTGTCGATTTTAGGTCGCGACCAAAACCTGAAAATAGAGTAGTTGTGAAAGTTAAAGGAGCTAATGAAAAAGGCGGAGTTTTAGTTGAGCCGCTTGAGGAAACGGAACATTTAAACATAGGTAAACCAGGTAAAAAAATAGGTTTAAGCGGAAATACAAGAGTTTACGCTTCTTTTTCAACTCCATTACTGTCCGAAGCCCTTTAGTGCCTAAATAAATCCTAAGAGTTACAAATTAGCTTTGCTACTTTTTCACCCAGCTCTACAGCGTAATTAGTTCCCCGGTCCCATGGATAGACCTGCTGCATATTGGCAAGATAGACATTTTTTAGAGGTGTTGTCATAACGGGAATCATTTTTGAATAGTTTGTGGGGATAACCGGTTGGGCAAAAGGCGCTTTGAAAAATTCGTAGCCAACGAGGCTTTTTTTGTAATCAGGATTTATTTTTCTCAAAAAAGGATCAACCAGCTTTAGTTTTTCTTCTTTATCCATAAGATATCTTGGATCAGTTGTTTCATAGTAATTGCCAAGATAAACTAAATGCTCCCCATCATAATGTTTTTTGTCCATGAAATTGGTGTGCTCAACAACTGCCATAACCGGTGATGTTGAGTCGCATACGCTTAGCCAATAGGTATTTCCTTTTAGAAATGGCTTCTTCAGGCGAAGTACTAAATTGGTAGCACCCAGATTTTTAAGACTCTTAAATTTTATTTTATATTCTTCAGGCAACTGTGGCGCTATTTTGAGAAAAAGGAAAGAAGAAAGGGTAAATATGACGCGGTCGAAATTTTCCATTTTCCATTTTCCATTTTCCATTTTCCATCTAACGCCAACAATATTATTATCTTCTCTAACTTCAACGATTTCAGCATTGAAAATAACTTTTCCTCCCTGTTTTTCAATTTCTTTGACAAGGTGATTTGCGAAGCTCAGAAATCCTCCTTCCGGATAAGCCAGTGATGGCGTTCGCTTAGCGAGGCGTCCCCACAGCCAGGCAAGCGAAACATCACCTGCTGAGCGCCCAAATTTATTAAGAAATTGGGGTTCCCAGATCATCTTATATGCCTTTTTTCCCATAGCAATGGGCAGAAAAGTGCTCGCATTTATTTTCTCAAGCGGCTTCCAAAAAGGGTTGAAGCGGATCGCGCCGACAACTGCTGCCATGCGAATACGGTCAATAAGAGACAATTTAGGAAAGAGCAAAACTTGTTTTGGTGAATCAAACTGAAATATTTCACCGTCAACGTAGACTGATGTTTCAGGTCTTTTTATTATGACCCTATGTCCGATTTCGGCAGCCAAGCCCAAAATAAATTTATCATTGGTGAACCAATGATGGTAATGTTTTTCAAATGTCCAGTCCCACTCTTTTTCCTTAAATCCGATTGCCAGCCCCCCCGGTTGGGAGTCTTTTTCGAAAATAGTAACATCGTGCCCTTTTTTACTGAGTTTATATGCGGCTGACAAGCCGGTAAAACCGGCTCCGATTATTGCAATTTTCATACTTTGATTGAAATCTATCTCTTCGGCGTAGTTTTGCGTATAGTTTGGCTTAGTTCTGCGTTTAAAGTTTATAACGCTAAACCACGCGGAATAAGACGCAGAACAATGCTAAAAAGCCTGCTTTCCCCTATGTCACAGCAGGAAGAAAAGCAAAGAGCCAATGCCAATTATAGTTCCTATTCCGATAAAACCAAAGAGCAAAGCAGAGCTTCCGCCTTGAGGGATTGGCGGAGTTGTGATTTGGGGCTCAGGAGATGTTGTTGCAGAAGGTGTTGAAACAATAGGAGTTGTAATGATGATAATTGGCGTAGGCACCTCTGTTGGAGGAGTTGTGGGTATTACTGTTACTGTTGGGACCGGAGTTGATTGCGGCGTGGTTGGGGAAGGGGGCAGCGTTGGGGATATTGAAGGCTCCACAAATTGACTGCCCTCAGCGTAAACGGTAAATGATTGAGTAAGGGTTTTTATAATGCCTGATGCGTCCAAACTCTTGATGGTAAGAGTGTGCAGGCCGGGCGCGAGCTTGGTATCCGGACGGAATTTCCAGTTACCGCTACTGTCTGCCTGTACGGTTGTAGTTATCTCCTGCTCCGATTGAATGGTAATTTCAACGTCGTTTCCGGGGATGGCTTTCCCTTCAAAAAGCGGCTGCTGATCTTTAAATTCCTGCGAAGTCTTGGGAGTTAAAATTTGAGGACCAGATGATGATGTTAACACCTCAGGTGTCGGAAAGCTGGTGATCTGAGCGGATTCCGATGCAGATGAAGTCAGGGCATTGATGCTTACGCTAAAATCATAATCTTTCGAAAGAATTACAGGCGGGACGGGACTTGTTTGAGATGCAAGAACAGAAACCCGGGATTTAAGAGCCGGGTTGACAATTTGAATGCGAAGAACCGTATCAGCAGGCATCTCTAAAGCACTTGAGAGGTCTTTTTTGAGCATATCTTTAAGAGGCAGATTGTAGCTGCCATCCGGCTTGAGAAGGGTTGATAGGGTTTGAGAGTTATCGGATGACACATATGCAATTGCCTCAGTGGGCATACTGCCATCATCAAGACTGACCTGCCCGTTTATTATTGTTTCTGTTGAATTACCGGCTTCGGTGCTTGCAGCAGTTATAATCTCGTAGGGTACGGAACTATCCGGAAAAACCTTATCCCCTGAAACTATCGAGAAAAAGTATTTTGTAGAAGATTTAAGCTTGGGGATTGTAACGTAATGAACTCGGTGAGGCACAGGAGAGCCTGAATCTCTTACGTCAAAAGCAACTTTACCCAAGTTTGCATCCTGGCCATAAGTAACACTTCCCGGAACACTCTCATCGGTAATATATGAGACAGTATAAGCAGTTGAGGAAATATTACTTATTTGTAGATCCTTTGGGATATTGCCGACAGCTGCTTTGGTGCCCAACAATACGGCATTCCTGCTCAGCCAAAAAATAGCAGCAAGTGAGAAGAACAGGACGATTAATCCCAAACCTCTTGGAAGGCGTTTGTTCAAAATGTTATTTCTTACGTGTGTCATTGTTCTGGGTTTTCTATAGATCCTGTTGGTATTGGCGTTTCTTGAGCAGTGGGTGGTTCTGGCGTAACAGCCGCGCTTGGAGATGCATTTGTCGCTTCATAAAGAGGAGAGATTTGTTCTCTTGTTTTAAGTTTTTGAATTATTTCCGTGTCAAATTTAGGATTAATCGGTACGATTTGCAGCTGTAGATCCGGTTCGATTGTTGATGTGACCTGAGCATGATAAAGATTAAAACCAATCCATAGAACAACCAGTACAAAAGAGGAAATGGAAATATACAGAATGTCTTTTTGAGCTCTATTTTTTTTCATAATTATTTTTTAAAATATCCCCGGCCGTGAATATCTAAAGTGAGAGTATTCAATTTTGGATCTTTATTTACGGAAAGAGAATCAATACTTGTAATCCGATTAAATTGCGTGAGAGATTTGGCAAAATTCATAAGGTCGGCGTATGAGCCTTGGGCTTGCAGGGAAAAAGCATAAGAAGATTCGCTCGCTGTTTTGCCGCCAATTAATTGGATATTTGAGACAGCTAAAGATGTTGTTTGAACATTTGTCTTTTTTGACAATGCGAAGATTTGTCCCATAAGTCCGGTGCCTGAGCAGTTTGAGGAATTGCCTCAAAGACAACAGGCAGTTCAGAGCTCAGCTGAGTATATTGCTGTTGAAGAGAGCTGAGATTATTAATTTTTGTCCCCAATTTTTCATGAACCAGTTGGCTATCGGCGAGCTGCTTTTTTAGTGTTACAATCGTTGAAAGCGTTGGGTTAATGGCAAAAATTCCAAAAAATGACATTGCTAAGAAAGTCAGGATAAGCGTTGTGATAATTCTTGTATTCTCCTCATGGAAATTAGGCAGAAGCTTCAGATATTCACGATATTTACTGGTTGACAGGTTTTCAAAGTAATTTTTTGGAATTTTCATAAATTAAATGGTACCTCCTTTTTTTACTTGAGCGGTAATATTCATGTAGATAAGAGCACTGCTGGTTTTGTTTTCGATAGCGCCAATATTTACAGAGTTTAGGCTCGGGTAGTTTTTTAGCTTTTGGACAAAAGTACTTAAAGCGTTACTGTTTGAGGCTTGAACTTCAATTTTGACACCTTTTTCTGAAACAAGGAGATTTCTAAATGTAACAATTCCCCTTCCTGCTTCAATAATATCAGCAAAAACACCAGGGGTAATTCCGCCTGCTTGATCATACTTTTTGGCTAGGGCAAGTCTTGCCTGGAGATTGCGGGCGGTATCCTCGGTGCTTTTGAATTGGCTGACTATTGCGCTTTGATTTTTGATCAGGTCGTGCAAATCAGTGATCTTCATGTCCAGTGAAAAACGGTAAAGAAATGTTCCAAGGGCAAGTGTTTCAGTGAGTATGATAAGAAGCCTGCCTATGGTAAGTGCCCAATCAAAAAATTGGTCAAAAAAACCTTCTCCTTTGTGAGGAATCAAATTTATAGATTTTTTCTTCTCTGCCATAGCAAAAATAACGCTGGTTCAGCGGCTACTTTTAGCATAGGCAAATGAGTAAGAAATGTAAAGTATTTCTAGATTTATCTAGAAAAGTTTTTTCAAGTATGATATACTTGCTTTAATCTCAAAGCTTAAATCGCAAAGCGCAAAGCTACAGCGGAGAGTTTAAAGCTTAACAGTTTTGAATTTTGAACTGTAATTTTGAGTTTTGCCTTTTGAATTTTGAGTTTTATTTTATATGGCTGATCAATCACGAAACGTACCGCTGGACAAAATCCGAAATATCGGCATTATTGCCCATATTGATGCTGGTAAAACCACGACAACAGAGCGAATTCTTTACTATACCGGTAAAACATACAAGATCGGAGACATTGATGAAGGAAACACCCAGATGGACTGGATGGAGCAGGAAAAAGAGCGCGGGATTACTATTGTTTCAGCTGCCACCACTGCTTTCTGGACACACTCCCAAAATCCAACCGACCCATACCGCATAAATATTATCGATACTCCCGGACACGTTGACTTTACAGCTGAAGTTGAGCGCTCACTCCGTGTTCTTGACGGCGGAGTCACAGTTCTTGATGCCGAAGAAGGAGTCCAGTCACAATCCGAAACAGTCTGGAGACAAGCAGACAAATACAAAGTTCCTAGACTTTGCTTTGTTAACAAAATGGATAAATTGGGAGCTGATTTTCTATACACGATCGGAACGATTGAAGATCGGCTTGGTGCGAATTGTGCGATTATGGTCCTTCCAATTGGTGCTGAGAACACATATGTCGGAAATGTCGACCTCTTAACCCGCCAATCTTACACTTGGGGCTCGGAAGAGTTGGGTGCAAAATATGATGTAAAAGATGAAGTGCCTGAGGAGATGAAGGAAAAAGTCGAGGAATACCGCAATAAGCTGATTGAGAAAATCTCAGAAACAGATGACGCGCTTCTCGAAAAATACCTCGGAGGAGAAGAGCCGACAGTTGATGAGCTCAAAAAGGCTCTGCGCGCAGCAGTTATTGCATATAAGCTAGTCCCAATTTTCGCCGGGACTTCGCTTCGAAACAAAGGTGTCCAGCCGCTACTTGATGCTGTTGTTGATTATCTTCCCTCACCCGTTGATCTGAAAGAAGTAAAAGGACTAAATCCCAAAACAGGAGATGAAGAAATCCGCCAGCTCGTACAAGACGCGCCTATGGCTGGTCTTGCTTTTAAAATCCAGAATGACCCGCACGTTGGAAAGCTTTCATATTTTAGAGTTTACTCGGGAACTCTGGTTTCAGGCTCATATATATACAACAGTACAAAAGGCGTAAAAGAGCGTGTGGGTCGGATCCTTTTGATGCATGCCAATAACCGTGAGGAGATAAAAGAAGCATATGCTGGTGAAATTGTGGCTGTGGTTGGGCTCAAAGATACCATAACAGGAGATACCCTTTGTGATGAGGCAAAGCCGATTGTTCTTGAGCAGATTACATTTCCCGAGCCTGTCATTTCTCTTGCCATTGAGCCAAAAACAAAATCAGATCAGGAAAAACTCGGCTTTTCCATAAAGCGGCTAACTGAGGAGGACCCTACATTTTCGGTTAAATCCAACCACGAAACAGGCCAGACAATTATCTCAGGAATTGGAGAACTTCAGCTTGAGATTATGGTTGATAGGATGAAGCGGGAGTTTGGTGTTGAGGCCAATGTCGGAGCTCCGATGGTTGCGTATAAAGAGACAATTGAGCAGGAGACTGAGGCTGAGGGGAAATATATCAAGCAATCAGGAGGACGCGGTCAATATGGCCATTGTTTCCTAAGAGTTACACCGGTGCCACGAGGCGAGGGATACTCATTTGTTAACGCTATAAAAGGTGGCGCGATTCCTGCGGAATTTGTCAAAGCGGTTGAAAAAGGAGCCAAAGAAACCTTGGAAAACGGAGTTCTGCTTGGATATCCTCTAATTGATGTACAAGTTACTTGCTATGACGGTTCATATCATGATGTTGATTCTTCAGAAATTGCGTTTAAAATAGCAGCCAGTCAGGCAATCCAAGCTGCCACCAAAAAAGCCGGTATTTCACTTCTTGAGCCGATCATGAAGGTTGAGGTTACAACCCCCTCTGAATATATGGGAGAAGTAATTGGGGATCTTTCATCCAAAAGAGCACAGATTTTGGGGTCTGAGGAGAAAAATAAAGCAACTATCATCATGGCCATGGTGCCACTTGCTGAATTCTCTGGGTACGCGACCCAGCTTCGTTCATTAACTCAGGGAAGAGCGCACTACTACATGGAGCCATCACATTATGAAGCAGTGCCTAAGAACATCGTCGAAGGCCTCCTTGCCAAGTCCACATTCACGGGAAGAGTTGAGTAAAAGTTTAAATTTTCCGCTATAATATTTTTATGTCTACAGTTCTTGGGGTTTTTGCGCATCCGGATGATGAAGCGTTTTTTACAGGCGGGACGATTGCCACACTTGCGAAAGATCACGATGTCTACACAATTTGTATTACAGATGGTGCTGCAGGGGAGAATAGCAGCAATAAAAAGGGTGAACTTTCAGCTATAAGGCGCGAAGAGCTTTTGGAGGCTGGAAAAATTCTCGGTGTCAGAAAGACTTTTTTCCTGGATTATAAAGATGGAACTCTTTCCAATAATCTTTATCATGATATTGCGGAAAAGATACAAAAAATCACTGACGAGCTGAGGCCTGAGATACTCCTTACATTTGAACTTCGCGGTATATCGGGACATATTGATCACATGGCGACATCTGTGATCACCTCCTACGTTTTTGAGAAAGTAGACTACATAAAAGAGCTTTGGTATTTCTGTAATACGGAAAAAATTAAAGAAACAATTGAAGATTATTATATTTTTTGGCCACCAGGATACAAAGATTCTGATATCTCAAAGACTATTGATATTTCTCCTGTTTGGGATACAAAAGTTTCAGCTATGATAGCTCACAACTCTCAAATGCATGATGTTATGCGTATTCTTAAACGTGCTGAAACCCAACCAAAAGAAGAAAACTTCATAATAGTTAAGAAATAATTTTATGGCGTTTACAAAATACAGAATTTTAATTTATTCGGAAAATCCGGATAAGTTGATGGAATTTTACCGCGACATTTTGGAATTTAAACTTGTGGATCATTTAGATATTCCCGGAGACTATGGATATATGCTTAATATTGGGGGGGGGGACTTAAATGTTTGGATTGGGAAGCATTCTGAAATAAGAGGATCAGCAAAAGAAAATTTCAGACACTTGTTCAATCTATATCCTGAAGAAGGGCTTGAGTACTGGTTTAATAAGATTAAAGATAAACCAGGAGTGAAAATTATTGCAGAGCCCTATCTCGCTCCATTCTCAACTCCTGACAATCAAGTTTGGTTCTGCACTTTTCTTGATCCTGAAGGAAACTGCTGGCAATTTGTTGGAAAAAAGTAGAAAAGGTATAATAGGAGACATGAAAAAGTTTCTTTTTCTGGCCTTCATTCTTGCCGCTGCTTCTCTATTCGCTTTCAAGACAATCCGCCAAAACGTAAAAAGTGATTTGGCACAGCCCGTTGTCCTCCCCGCCCCAACGCCCATACCCACAGAAGTTGTAAAAGATATAAAAGGAGCAAGGATCACGCGGTCTTTATTTGTGCCTTACTGGTCATTGGATAGTAAAAAAATTGATACGGTTGGATTTGATAAAATACTTTATTTTGGAATAACTCCTGGTACCAATGGCATCAACAAAACGGAAGCAGGCTATACAGGAATGGATAAATTTGTGTCCGCAGTCCCCGCCGGACACCAAACAGAATTGGTTGTTCGGATGATTGACTCAGATATTACCTTCCCGATACTAAAAGATACTGCAAAACAAAAAAAACTTATTGAGGATTCGATTGCTATCGCAAAAGAAAATGGGTTTTCAGGAATAGTTTTGGATCTCGAGATCTCTGCAGTTCCATTTGAGTCATTAATCAAGCAGGTTAACACTTTTACTCAAGCGTTTCATTCGCAAACAAAAAAAAGTAATATAAAGTTCTCGTTGATGTTTTACGGAGACAGTTTTTACAGACTCAGGCCCTTTGATATTCAAGCACTCTCAAAAAACGGAGACCATTTTATGATCATGGCATATGATTTTAGCAAGTCCCGCGGAAATCCGGGCCCCAATTTTCCACTCAATGGTAAAGAAGTTTACGGATACGATATGAGTAAGATGACTGACGACTTTTTGCGGTTTTTACCAACCGATAAAACTAGCGTAGTGTTTGGGTTATTCGGATACGATTGGATAGTTGATGACAAGGGAACAGCAGTATCAACAGGAGAGCCAAAGACATATCAGCAGATTAAAAAAGAATTTCTATCAGGATGCGTTTATAAAGATTGCGATATTAAAAGAAAAAATGATTCGGTTGAGATAGAAATTACATATACCGATAAAGAGGATAAAAAGCACATTGTCTGGTTTGAAGACATGGAATCAGTTGGGAAAAAGCAAAAGTATCTACAGGGAAAAGGCATAAATAACTTCAGCTTCTGGGCGTATTCGTATTTTTGATATTTTCCCTCTTGACGCTATTTAAAAAATATTGTATCATTACATTCACTCTCATCGAGAGATGAGATTTATTTTTTTGTATTAATTAACCAATATGGCAGACACAAAATTTAACAGAACTAAACCACACGTAAATATCGGAACAATCGGTCACGTTGATCACGGTAAGACCACCACTTCAGCTGCAATTGCAACTGTTCTCTCCAAAGAAGGCGGATGGCAAAAGCAATGAAGTACGAAGATATTGATAACGCCCCTGAAGAAAAAGCCCGCGGAGTCACCATTAATATTTCCCACCTAGAATACGAAACAGAAAAACGACACTATGCACATATCGACGCTCCAGGACACGCTGATTATATTAAAAACATGATCACAGGTGCAGCTCAAATGGACGGAGCAATTCTAGTTGTTTCAGCGCCAGACGGACCTATGCCACAAACCCGTGAGCACATTCTTCTTGCACAACAAGTCGGAGTTCCAGCAATCGTTGTTTTCCTTAACAAATGTGACATGGTTCAGGATGAAGAGCTTTTGGACTTCGTTGAAATGGAAGTCCGAGAGCTTCTTACAAAATACGAATATCCAGGCGATAAAACTCCAATTATCCGCGGATCAGCACTTAAAGCACTTGAAGGAGACGCAGAAGCAGAAAAAGCAATCTTAGAGCTTATGGAAACAGTTGATGAATATATCCCAACTCCTGAGCGAGCACTGGACAAGCCATTCTTAATGCCTGTTGAGGACGTTTTCTCAATCAAAGGTCGTGGAACAGTTGTTACCGGAAGAATTGAGAGAGGAATAGTTAAAGTAAACGAAGCTGTTGAGATCGTCGGACTTGATAAGAACAAAGAATCAGTTGTAACCGGAGTTGAAATGTTCAAAAAACAGCTTGATGATGGACAAGCAGGAGACAATGTTGGACTTCTTCTCAGAGGTCTTGAAAAAGACAGACGTTGAACGCGGCCAAGTTATTGCAAAACCAGGAACTATTACTCCTCACACAGAATTTGAAGCAGAAGCATATATCTTAACCAAAGAAGAAGGCGGACGACACACACCATTCTTTACAGGATACCGCCCACAATTTTATATCAGAACAACTGATGTTACCGGAACAGCAACACTTCCAACAGGTGTTGAGATGGTTATGCCTGGAGACAAACAAAAATGACAGTAAAACTTATTGTGCCAGTTGCCCTTGAAGAAGGACTCCGATATGCAATCCGAGAAGGTGGAAAGACAGTCGGAGCAGGAGTAATTACCAAAATAATAAAATAACCTAAAGAACCCGAGAAATCGGGTTTTTTTGCCCGCTTCGCAGCGAGGCGAGTTCTTTAAAAGTTTGTTAGGGAAACATATGCCAAAAGGAAGAATCAGAGTCACGATTAAAAAGTTATGATGCGCGCGTCTTGGATGCGTGTTGTCAGCAGATATTGGATTCGGTTATAAGAACCGGAGCTAAAGTTGTTGGTCCAGTTCCTCTACCCACAGACAGACAGCTTTACGCTGTGAATAAATCACCATTTATTGATAAAGAACGCAAGAGATCATTTTGAGATCAGAGTTCACAAGCGCTTGATTGATATCATGTCACCGACAGACAAAACAATTGACAGTTTAACAAATTTGGCTCTACCAGCAGGAGTAGATGTAGAGTTGAAGATGTAGTTTTACATTTTAATTATAAATGCCCAACCAACAATTGAATATTAAAATGGTAGATCGATTAAAAATGCTTAGCTAAGCCACCCCATTTAGAGGGGATCAGATCACACAAGTGTGAAATATGATGATAGCCTAAGGGCTATCTTTTTTTTGTCGATAAGAATACGCAATAATATGATTAATACATTAATAGGACAAAAAGTAAGTCAGGCGCAAAGTTTCCGGCAAGATGGGCTTCGGATTCCTGTCACGGAAATTGCGTTATCAGATAACGTGGTTTTGCAGGTAAAAAACGCTGATAGAGATGCTTATTCTGCTGTTCAATTAGGCGCAGGTCTTAAAAAGAAGCCAAACAAAGCATTTCTGGGACACGCAAAAAAAGCAGGTCAGGAAAAAGCACCTTTAAAGATTAAAGAAATTTCGGTTATCGGCATAAATGTTGATGATTTGCCCAAAGCTGGTGATCAAATAGCACTGGATGCTGTATTTAAGCCGGGAGACGTTGTGCAGGTAACCGGTACATCAAAAGGAAAAGGTTTTGCCGGCGTAGTACGGCGCTACAATTTCAGAGGCGGTCCCAAGACTCATGGACAATCCGACAGGCACAGAGCTCCCGGATCAATCGGGCAGTCAACAACTCCGGGAAGAGTATACAAAGGAAAAAGAATGGCAGGTCGAATGGGATCTGACACTGTCACTGTCAAAAATTTGACAGTTGTTGATGTTGATTCTGAAAATAAAAAACTCTATGTTTCAGGGCTTGTTCCCGGACACAGAAGCTCATGGCTTTATATCACCAAAACAGGCGAGGACAAAAAATTTGTACCGTTAATTAGTGATAAAGAAGAGGTTGCGGAAGAGGAGAAGGTTCCAAGTAGAAGAAGTTAAAGCAGAGGCAAAAATTGATGAAGCGCCTGTCGAGGTTGCTCATGATTCGGAAGTAGTCAAGTTTGAGGTAGAGCAGGCAGAAGAAGCAAAGGATGCAGCAGAAGCTGTTGTTGCTCCTGAAGAGACTGTAAAGACAGCAGCAGATACTGTTAAAACTGCAGAAGAGACAGTTGAAGCACCGGCTGAAGAAGTTAAGGCTTCAGAGGAGTCTGTTGCTGAGCCAAAGAAGGAGGAAAATGTCTAAGACAAGTTTAAAGTTAAAAGTTAAAAGTTCAAAAGTAGTTAAAAAACCAGCTAAGGCGCCTAAAGTTCTTCTTAAAAAAGAAGCGTTAAAGGTCGTAAAGTCTGGCGAAGCTAGATCCCGCTCCGCGGGACAAAAGACCGTTTCAAAAACTGTTAAAGCAGAATCTATTAATCTAACAGTCAGCGTTTATGGCTTGGACGGCAAAGTTAGCGGAAAAGTATCTTTGCCAAAAGAAATTTTTGGAGAGATAGTTAATAAAAAACTTTTGGCACAAGCTGTACGGGTTTACCAAGCAAACAAAAGACAAGGAAATGCAAATACCAAAACCCGGGGAGAAGTAGACGGATCAACTAGGAAGATTTACAAACAAAAAGGAACGGGAAAAGCACGACACGGCTCGGTTCGTGCCCCTATATTTGTAAAAGGTGGAATAGTTCATGGCCCAAGAGTTCGTGATTTTGGCCTTGAATTACCCAAAAAAATGAAGAGAAAAGCGCTCTTTTCCGCCCTTTCGGCAAAATTGCAGGATGGAGAAGTAAAAGTTCTTTCAGGTCTTGAAAAAATTACACCTAAAACTAAACAATTTGCAGCTGTCATAGAAAAATTAGCATTTGAAGGAAATAATAAAAAATTGCTTTTAGTTGCGCCTGATAATTTTGACAACGCGAAGCGGGCATCGCGCAATCTTACAGGCATAACAAATACATCGGCTCTTAGGCTGAACGCGCTTGAGGTATTGAGTAGTAAATATCTACTTTTTACAAAAGAAGCAATTATTGAGATGGAGACGTATTTTTTGAAAAAAGGAGCAACAAAATGAATAACACAATAATTATAAAGCCTGTTGTTACTGAAAAATCAATGCAAAGTGGTGGCCCTGCCAAGTTTACATTTATGGTTGATGCGTTTGCAACAAAAACAGATATAAAAAATGCACTTAAAGAGTCATTTGGAGTAAATGTTGTGTCTGTTTCAACAAGTAAGATCAAGGGAAAAAGGAAAAGAATCGGAGCGCGAAGACTTGAGGTGCAGGAGCAAGCAACAAAAAAAGCAACAGTAATGCTCAGAAAAGGAGAAAAGCTCTCAATTTTTGAATCGGGAACAGACGAAGAAAAGAAGAAAAAGAAAAAATAATTATGAAAAAATTAAAAACAATTAAAAAAAAACATTCCGGACGCGACGCAAGCGGACAGGTATCAGTTCGTCATCAGGGCGGACAACACAAGAGATTTGTCAGGAGCATTGATTTTAAAAGAGATAAATTTGATATAGTTGGGAAAGTTTTGGGGATTGAATATGATCCAAATAGAACTTGTGACATTGCTCTGGTTCAATACACCGATGGAGATAAGCGCTATATGTTGGCTCCACATCGGATTAAAGATAAATGATACAATAGTGTCCGGCAAGAGTGTGGATGCGGTTTTGGGTAACTCGCTTCCTCTGTCAAACATTCCGCTCGGAACAATGGTTCACAATGTTGAACTAACACCAGGCAAGGGTGGACAAATCGCAAGGAGCGCCGGGACTGGAGCAATTGTTACAGCAAAAGAAGGCGATTTCGTACATCTGAAGATGCCCTCAGGTGAAATGAGGAAAGTCCGCGTTATGGCTCATGGCAACCGTCGGACAATTGGGAAATGAGGATTGGAAAAATGAGCAATTGGGAAAAGCAGGGAGAGCCCGAAATATGGGTAGACGCCCGACCGTCCGGGGAGTAGCGCAAAACCCAAGATCTCATCCGCATGGAGGAGGAGAAGGACGATCTGGTATCGGTATGCCCGGGCCAAAGACTTTTGCAGGAAGAGCGGCTGTAGGTAACACTCGAAAAAAGAAAAAATATTCAGATAAATATATTTTAAAGAGAAGAAAGACTAAGAGAGGATAGTTCGACTAGCTCACTATAAACAAAATTATGGGAAGAAGTACAAAAAAAGGACCATACATAGACGCAAAATTAATGAAAAAGGTTATGCTGCAAAAAGCAGGCAGTAACCGCGACGGAATAAAAACCTGGGCAAGAGCTTGCCAGATTCCACCTGAATTTGTGGGTCACACATTTATGGTGCACAACGGGAAAAATTTTATCAAAGTGCTATGTTAATGAAAATATGGTTGGTTCACGTCTTGGTGAATTCTCACCAACCCGGATGTTCCGAGGTCACGGAAAAGTTGTAGCACGAGAGATAAGTAAGACTTAAAGATATGGAAGTTAGAGCAATAGCAAAATCAGTCAGAATGAGTCCAAGAAAAGTGAGGCTTGTTGCGGATGCGATAAGGCAGCTTTCAATTGAGCAAGCTTTTATCGTTCTTGAAGCCACACAAAATAGAGCGGCTGCACCACTTTCCAAAACGCTTCAAGAGCGCTGTTGCAAACGCAATTATGAATAACAATCTTGACCGAGAAAATTTAATAATCGAAAGTATCATGGTGAATGAAGGGCAAGCCCTGAAAAGGTTTCACCCCAGTCACGAGGACGTGATACATCCTTACAAAAAAAAGAGCAGCCATATAACAATTGTTTTGAAAGAAAAAGCTGTTAAGAAGCCTGCGGTTCGTAAAAGCAGATTCTAAAAAAGCAGAAAAAGACGATAAAACAAGAAACAGTATTCGTTAAAACAGATAAGAAGAAAGGAGGGGGAAAATAAATTTCAAATATCAAATTTCAAATATCAAATTTCAAATAGATTTGATAGGAAATTGGAAATTGGAAATTGGAAATTCTCCGAAGGAGGCATATGGGACAAAAAGTTAATCCACACGTTGTAAGACTTGGTAATGTGTTTAGCTGGGCAAGCCGATGGTTTGATGAGAGAAAGTACAAAGAAACTTTACTTCAGGATTTTACTCTTCGAAAATGCTGATGAATAAGTTAAGACCGGCAGGTATTGCAAAAGTTGAAATTGAGCGCTCAATTAACAGTCTGAAAATTATTATTTTTGTCTCACGTCCCGGAATTGTGATAGGCAGAGGCGGATCAGGTCTTGAAGATCTTAAGAAAAGCATAGTCAAGTTTTTCGCTAAGCAAACCGGTGCAAATATGTCGAAATTGGATATCCGGGTTGAGCCGGTAAAAGACCCGAATCTGGACGCATATCTTGTAGCGGTAAGTATTTCAGATCAGCTGATCAGAAGACTTCCGTATAAAAGAATTTTGCATCAACAGCCGAGCGTGTGATGAAAGCGGTGCAAAGGGTGTTAAGATTTTACTGACCGGAAGAATCGGCGGTTCTGAAATTGCGAGACGGGAGAAAATTCATTTCGGTACAGTCCCACTATCAACAATCCGAGAAAATATAAGTTACGTAAGCTATCCGTCATTAACAAAAAAGGGTTATATCGGGATTAAAGTTTGGATAAATAAACCAGAAGAAAAATAGTATGTTAATACCAAGAAGACAAAAATACAGAAAACAGCAAAGAGGAAGCATGAAGGGGAACGCTAACCGCGGAATCAAGATTTCCTTTGGAGATTTCGGTTTGCAGACTTTGGAAATGGCTTGGATATCAGCACGTCAAATTGAAGCAGCCAGACGGGCAATTACCCACTATACCCAAAGAGGCGGACGTATCTGGATCAGAATTTTCCCTGACAAACCGATCAGTAAAAAACCGGCTGAGGTTAGAATGGGCGGAGGAAAAGGAGATACTCATGAATATGTTGCGCCGGTACGCCCAGGGCGAATCCTGTTTGAAATCGCAGGAGTAACACAGGAGGCAGCAAAAGAAGCACTGCGTTTGGCAGCTCACAAATTACCGGTTAAAACAAGATTTGTTTCAAAATCGGACAACTAATATATGAAATTAAATATAAAAAAGAATTACACGCAAAATCTATAGCAGAGCTTAGTAAGCAGCTTAAAGAAGCACGCAGCGAGCAGCGCGTTTTAAAGCTTGATAAAGAAATGGGAAAGCTCAAAAACACCAGCTCTCTTACGAGTAAAAGAGGAGAAATAGCTGTGATCAATACGATTATTAATGAGAAGTTGGCTGAAGCAAGAATTGTAGAAGTGGCTAAAGCAGATGATAAAAAAGAGGTTTCAGTAAAAGTTAAACCTGCTATTGAGGCTAAAGTGAGCAAGAAGGTTAAGGCTGTTAAAAAAGGAGGTAAAAGTGAGTAAAGTATTAACAGGAAAAGTGGTATCAGTCAAAATGCAGGATACAGTACTTGTTGAGGTGGTTAGAAGAACCCCTCACAAGCTCTATGGAAAGCTAATGAGAAGAAGTAAAAAATTTAAAGTGGCGGTTAATGGACAAAGTGTAGTTGTGGGTAGCCAGGTGAAAATTGAGGAAACAAAGCCAATGTCCAAAGATAAGCACTTTAAAGTGATTGAGATAATTAAGGAGCAAAAAGTATGATTCAGCAGAAAACTATTTTAGTTGCAGCAGATAATTCAGGCGCAAAGCAGCTGATTGTCATTCATATGTATGGTGGTTCAAAAAGAAAATTTGCCCGAATTGGGGACGTCATCCACTGTGTTGTAAAAGAAGCTGCGCCAAATGGGCAGGTTAAGGATAGTGAGATGGTAAAGGCAGTAGTTGTCAGAACCAGGAAAGAGTTTAGGCGCTCGGATGGTTCATATATCCGTTTTTCAGATAATGCGGCGGTTGTTATTGATAATCCAAAAGATAAAAATGTAAGGGGAACAAGAATTTTTGGACCGATTGCAAGAGAAGTAAAAGACCGAGGATTTGCGAAAATTGCCAGTATGGCAACGGAGGTACTGTAATATGAAATTAATAAAAGGAGATTTAGTAAAAGTAACTAAAGGAAAAGACAGCGGTAAAACCGGAAAAGTCGAGCGGGTTTATGTCCTAACGAGTAAAGTCCTTGTTGAAGGAGTGAATCAATACAAAAGACATATTAAAGCAAAAACTCAAGGTCAGAAGTCAGAAATTGTTACTATCACCAAGCCTTTACCAGTTAGTAATGTTGCGCTGCTTTGTCCCAAATGTAAAAAGCAGACAAGAATTGGATACAAGATCCTAAAAGACGGCAAAGTGAGAATATGCAAGAAATGTAAAGCTCAAATATGACAGATTTACAAAAAAAATATAAAGAGGAAATGATTCCGGAGTTACAAAAAAAGCTCAGTCTCAAGAACCCGATGAGTGTGCCAAGAATTGCAAAAATTGTTGTCAACATGGGTGTTAAAGACGCTGTGGCGGACAAAAAAAACATTGAAAAAATGGCCGCAATTATGTCCCAAATTACCGGACAGAAAGCAAAAGTAACCAAAGCAAAAAAGGCAATCGCGACTTTTAAGCTTAGAATTGGGGATCCAATCGGACTGGTTGTTACCTTACGCGGTGCTAGGATGTATGATTTTTTTGATAAAATTGTCAAGGTTGTTCTTCCTCGTATTAAGGATTTTAGAGGAGTTAAGAGGACGAGTTTTGACAAAACAGGAAATTACACATTGGGTCTTTACGAATACTCGGTTTTTCCTGAGATTGATCCGGGAAGCGTTGAGAAGCTTCAGGGGATGGAAATTGTAATCGTAACTAGTGCTAAAACCAATCAAGAATCACTTGCTCTTCTTGAGCAAATGGGAATGCCGTTTACGAAGGAAGCTGCTAAGCAGTAAAATGAGCGTAAATGTGGTATAATTCATGCGTAGAATTTTTAATTTGAAATTTTCAATTTTCATTGAAATCCAAAATGTTTAAAAATTTAAATTTAAAACATTAAATATTCATTTCAAATTTTAAATTAAAAATTAAATCTTAATAAATTATGGCTAAATTATCAAATGTAGTTCAAGCAAAGAAAAAGCAAAAATTCACGACTCGTGTGGTAAACAGGTGCGCAATTTGCGGCCGTTACAGGGGATACTTCCGCAGATTTGGATTATGCAGGATTTGTTTTAGAGAGAGGGCTTTGAAAGGAGAATTACCGGGTGTTCTTAAAGCAAGCTGGTAGTTATAAATAAATATTATGTATCACGATTTTGTTATTCAATTAAAAAATGCGGCAATGGCCCGAAAAAAAGATATCACAGTGCCTTACGCTAATTTAAATAAAGCGATTGCCAAGGCATTGATAAAAGAAGGATTTCTGGAAACGGCCAAAGAAGAGACGGTTGATGGGAAAAAATTACTCAGTATTCGTCTTCGTTATCAGAGTAGAAAGCCCGCGATTACTGATCTTGTTCTTATTTCAAAACCGTCACTTCGCAAATATGTAGGCGCTGCGGAGATTGGAAGAATTCAGGGCAGGGCATCAACAGCAATAATTTCAACAAACATAGGTGTACTATCGGGGAAGGAGGCAATCAAAAAAGGAGCAGGAGGCGAGCTTCTTTTTAAGATTTGGTAAAAATATGTCAAAAATAGGTAAATTACCAATTACTATTGTACAAGGGGTTAGTCTTACGGTTGAGGATAAAGCTGTTCAGGTTACAGGTCCTAAAGGAATGGCAACTGTAAACAAGCCTGAAGGAATAGCAGTTAATATAAATGAGACAACTGTTATAGTTTCTGCCAAAGAGCAAAATGACAAAAAAATAAGATCACTGTTTGGAATGTTTCGGGCCAATCTTGCAAATGCTATGAAAGGTGTTGACTCAGGATTTGAAAAAAAGCTTGAAATGGCAGGAGTTGGTTACAGGTCTCAAATGCAAGGAGAAGATTTGGTTTTGTCAGTTGGATTTTCACACCCTGTGAAATTTAGCCCAAAAGATGGGATCAAGCTGGGAGTTGCCGATAACGTCATATCTGTCTCAGGAATGGATAAGGCAATGGTTGGTGAGATGGCAGCTGAAATACGCGCAGTACGTCCGCCTGAACCATACAAAGGAAAGGGTATTAAATATCAGGGAGAATACGTAAGGAGAAAAGCTGGTAAAGCAGCAAAAGCTGCAGGAGCAACAAAATAATTATGAATAATACAGATAAAAAATTTCAAAGACAGACAAGGATTAGGGGGAAAATCAGTATTGTTACGATGCGTCCAAGATTGTCAGTTTTCCGCTCAAACAATTATTGCTACGCGCAAATAATTGACAAAGCAGGAAACACGCTTTTTGGGCTATCTGATAAAGGTATGGCAAAAGAAAAAACAACACCTATTGAGAAGGCAAAGCTATTGGGGTTGGAAATAGCAAAAATGGCAAAAGATAAAAAGATAAAAGAGGTGGTTTTTGATAAGGGACGTTTTTCTTACCACGGACGTGTTAAGGCAGTAGCCGAGGGAGCACGGGAAGGAGGGTTACAATTCTAATGAGACAACGATCTATGAACAGAATGCCCAATCAGCAAAGCGAGTTTGAGGAGCAAATTGTACAAATTAATAGGGTATCTAAAAAAACAAAAGGTGGAAATAAGGTAGGCTTTTCAGCCCTTACTGTAGTAGGTGACCGAAAAGGAAAAGTCGGAGTTGGACTTGGCAAGGCGCCCGACGTCGCCTCAGCAATCAGAAAGGGTATAAGTTATGCCAAAAAACATTTGGTTGAGGCACCGCTTGTAAATGGAACAATTCCATTTAGAATAGATATCAAACTTGGCGCTGCAAGAATTATGCTCAAGCCTGCTCCTCACGGATCAGGTGTTATTGCAGGCGGTGCTGTCAGAAGTGTTGTAACGGCTGCGGGAATTGAGAACATCTCTTCAAAAGTTTTGGGTACAAGAAACAAAATAAGCAATATTTACGCAACTCTTGAAGCATTAAGAAGACTTAGTGAGCGCGGGACAAAGCAAAAAGATAGAAAATCCGCGATGAAGGGATAACCCGTTCGGGACATTCGGCTGAGCTCAGTCGAAGTCCGGGCTCAGGATAAAAATATGAATTTAAGCAATCTTGAAAAAATAAAAGACAAAAAGAAAAAGCGAATCGGTCTTGGGCATGGATCGGGACGTGGAAAAACTGCAGGACGTGGGACAAAAGGTCAGAAAGCAAGAGGAGATGTGCCCTTGGATTTTGAAGGGGGAGCGCTTCCTCTTATCAAAAGACTTCCATTTTTGCGCGGAAAAGGAAAAAATAAATCATTTAAAAAAACACCACTTGTTATTAATGTCAGTCTTTTAAGCAATTTTCCCAAGAACTCAGTTGTGGATATTGAGAGTCTGGTAAAACATAAACTGGTAAAGCAAGACAGTGTAAAGACAAATGGTGTTAAAATATTAGGTGATGGAGATTTGAGCGTCGCACTTACCGTTAAAGTTCCGGCGTCAAAAGGAGCAACTGAAAAAATCAAAAAAGCGGGCGGATCAGTAATTTAATGGACAGTTTTATAAAAACTCTTCAAAGCAGCTTTAAGTCACCTGAGGTAAGAAAAAAAATCCTTTTCACTCTTGGGATCTTCTTAGTATTTAGATTTTTAGCACACGTTCCTGTGGCCGGAGTCAACGTGGCACAGCTTAAAAATCTTTTTGCGGGCAATCAATTTTTGGGGCTTTTAGATATATTTTCAGGCGGAACCCTTGGTAACTTTTCAATAATGGCACTTGGTTTAAATCCGTATATCAACGCTTCAATCATACTCCAACTGCTGACAATGGTATTCCCAAAACTTGAAGAACTCTCAAAAGAAGGCGCATCAGGACAGCGCAAGATCAATCAGTACACCAGGTTTTTGACAATTCCGCTTGCGTCTTTGCAGGCAATTGGTATGTACGCACTCTTAAGAAGTCAGGGAATTATCGCAACACTGTCTCCTATTGCAACTATTTCATTCATCGTTACAATGGTAGCCGGTACTATGTTTCTGGTTTGGCTTGGGGAACTTATTACCGAGCGCGGAGTGGGAAATGGTATTTCTCTTATGATTTTTGCCGGAATTGTAGGCCGCTTTCCTGTGCTCTTGGGGCAAACCCTTTCAACTGCCACACCTGAGTCGACCTCTAATATTATAACCTTTCTTGTGCTTGGGTTGGTAGTTATAGCGGCAGTAATTGTCATGACTGAGGCAACGCGTCAGGTCACAGTTTTTTATGCCAAAAGAGTACGGGGAAATAAGATGCAAGGGGGAGAGTCAACTCATCTGCCGCTTCGCTTAAATCAAGCAGGAGTAATTCCGATCATTTTTGCAGTCTCCATTGTACTTCTACCCTCCCTTCTTGCTAATTTTTTTCAAGCTTCAAAAAACCCTGTACTTTCAGGTTTTGCGCAAAACGTAAGTATTTGGTTTGCTCCGTCCAGTATTGCCTACAATTTGTTATATTTTCTTTTGGTTGTTGGGTTCACTTTTTTCTATACGGCAATTGTTTTTAACCCCAAAAAGATTTCAGAGGAAATACAAAAACACGGCGGTTTTATACCAGGAATCAGGCCCGGTACGCCCACTACCAAATACCTCAATTATATTTTAACCAGAATTACGCTGGTTGGCGCCAGCTTTTTGGGACTCGTCGCGATATTGCCTGAATTGGCGCGTGTTATAACCGGTGTTCAGACGCTTCTTCTTGGAGGAACAAGTATTTTGATTGTTGTCAGTGTTGTTCTTGAGACTTTTAAAAAAATTGAGGCAAACCTTGTAATGCGTAATTACGAAAGTTTCCTTAACAAATAATCCTTCGACAAGCTCAGGATAAATATGAAGATAATTTTATTAGGTGTACAGGGATCCGGTAAATCAACTCAAGGAAATCTTCTTTCAACTTTTTTTAATGTTCCCTATCTTTCAACCGGCCAAATTTTTCGCCAACTTGCAAAAGAAGATACCTCAATAGGACGTGAGATAAAAGAGCTAATGACTAAAGGCTACCTTATTCCTGATGACAAAACACTTGAAATAGTCACAGATTATTTAACACGCCTTGCGTATCAAAAGGGATTTATTCTTGATGGTTATCCGCGCAATCTTGCACAGGCAGAATCATTTCCAACAGCAATTGATAAAGTCGTGTACATAAATGTTTCTGATAAAGAAGCAAGACGGAGAATTGAAGGAAGAAATGTTGATAAAGCCCAAGTGCGCCCGGATGATACACCAGAGGCAATTACAAGAAGGATTGATATTTTTCATAAATCTACAAAACCGCTTCTGGAATACTACAAAAATAAAGGAATGTTAATTGAGGTAAACGGAGAACAAGAGGTTTCGGAAATTCACAAAGAGATAATTGATAAACTTAAAAAATAATGTCAAAAGGATTTGTAATCGCAATAGATGGACCGGTTGCCTCAGGTAAGGGAACAATTGCTCAAAAACTCGCAAAAGAATTAAGCGGGTTTTATCTTTACACAGGAGCAATGTATAGGTGTATTGCTCTTTTGGTTATTGAAAGAGGACTTAACTTAGAAAATGAGCAGGAAGTTGAATCTGTTTTGCCAGAGCTAAATATTGAATTTGTTGAGGATGCGATTTTATTAAACGGCAAAGATGTAACTGAGAGAATAAAAAATTCTGATACCGCAAGCGGTGCATCAAAAGTCGGGGTTTTTCCAAATGTCAGACAATTTGTTGATAAAAACCTTAGAATTATAGCGGAAAAGATAAGTTCAGAAGGTAAAATAGTTGTATCTGAGGGAAGAGATACAGCTACAACGATATTTCCAAATGCTCCAATTAAAATATATTTAACAGCAAGGGATGAGATTAGAGCAATGCGTCGGATGGAGCAGTTTGTAAATCAGGAAAAAAATCTTGATCAAGAACTTGAAAGATTAAAAACTAGGGATAAAAGAGATACGGAGAGAGAAGCCAGTCCTCTACCAAGTAATCCTGAAAGTCTTGGATATTTTGTTTTGGATAACTCGGATCTGAGTGAGGAACAAACACTGGACGTGATAAATAAAGAGTTGGTAAATAAAGGATTGATAGATCCTGAATCGAGTTCAGGATGACATAAATATATGATTAATATTAAAACAAACCAAGAAGTAGAAATAATGCAAATAGGCGGGCGGATTTTGGCTGAGACGCTGTCTGAAGTTATGGATTCAATAAAATCGGGCGTTACCGAGTTGGAACTTGATCAGTTAGCCGAGAAGTTAATAAGGGAAAAAGGTGGAGAACCAGGGTTTAAAAAAGTAAAAGGATATCATCACACAATTTGTATGTCTACAAATGATGCAGTTGTTCATGGAATTCCAGGGAGCTATGAGTTTAAAGAAGGAGATGTTGTAGGGGTTGACTGTGGCGTTTTTTATAAGGGATTTCATACGGATATGGCAGAAACTAAAATAGTTCAAAGTTCATCCATTCGGCAAGCTCAGGACGCGAAGTTCAAAGTTCAAAGTTCGGTTGAAAAGTTTTTGGAAGTTGGGAAACAAGCATTGGAAGAAGGTATTAAGCAAGCTGTTGTTGGTAATAGGGTTGGGCATATTTCAAAAACAATTCAGGATATTGTTGAAAAAGAGGCTGGATATTCAGTTGTCAGAAGTTTAATAGGGCACGGTGTTGGGCGGGAACTTCATGAAGAACCGGAAGTGCCAGGATATTTGGTGGGTAAAATTGAGAAAACACCGTTCTTGAGAGAAGGTATGACAATTGCTATCGAAGTGATTTATAACATGGGTTCAAAAGATGTTGTTTTGGATCATGACGGCTGGACAATTCGCTCAAAAGACGGCAGTCTGGCGGGATTATTTGAGCGGTCAATCGCCATCACACAATCAGGTCCAATTGTATTAACAAGCTGATTGCGCTTTTGAGCCTGATTTGGTATAATAACTGAACGGTCCTCGGGGCAATCCCTGGGACTTGTATTTAATTATGGCTCATCAAGGGTCTTTTGAAACAGATGGGGAAGTTGTCGAAGCGCTGCCAAACACCTTATTTCGCGTAAAGCTTGAAGATGGATCTCTGGTACTTTGTCATCTATCCGGAAAGATGCGGATGCATTTTATAAAAATTTTACCGGGCGACAGAGTAAAAATAGAAATGACTCCGTATGACCAGACACGGGGGCGGATCATGTTCCGGTATAGATAAATAGTTACAAGTTATAACTATCAAACCTATGAAAGTACAAGCAAGTGTAAAAAAAAGATGTATAAAATGTAAAATAATTAAACGCTCGGGCGTGGTGCGTGTGACTTGTGAGAATCCGAGACACAAGCAAAGACAAGGATAATATATGCGTATTTCAAGTGTTACAATACCGGACAATAAAAGAGTTGATATTGCATTGACTTATATCTATGGAATAGGCCGAAGCAATGTTTCCCTTGTCCTAAAAAATTCTAAAATTGAGGCTTCCAAAAAAGCAAAAGATCTAACGGAAGAAGAAATAAAGCGGATCACAAAAATTCTGGAAACGTACAAAATCGAGGGAGATTTAAGAGCAGATGTGGCTTCAGACATAAGACGTCTTAAAGAGTCAGGTAGTTATCGAGGAATCCGTCACACCAGAGGTTTGCCATCCCGCGGACAGCGTACCCGCTCAAATGCCAGAACTAAAAGAGGTAAGAGAGTAACAATCGGAGCGATTAAAAAAGAAGTTGCAGCAAAGATGGATGTAGCAGCAAAAGCAAAGGGAAAATAAACTATGGCAAAAAAAGACACAAAAATAGTTAAAGAAAAAGAGAAAAAAACTAAAGTCAAAGTTGGCGCAGCGCGCAAAAAGGTAAATAACGTTACCGACCGCGGACGTGTTTATGTAACCTCTACATTTAACAACACGCTTGTAACTGTCACAAATGACAAAGGTGACACTCTCGGTTGGAGTTCGGCAGGCGCCAGGGGATTTAAAGGAACACGTAAATCAACTCCATATGCAGCAAGTCTGGCAGTTGAGGATGTAGTAAAGCGGATTGTTGAAAAAGGCTTGAAGTCAGTTGATATTTTTATCAAAGGGCCGGGTAATGGACGTGATAGTTCTCTCCGGGGCATCAGAACTTCAGGAGTTCTAATAAATTCAATATCTGATATAACGCCAATGCCGCATAACGGACCAAGAGCGAAGAAAAAGAGGAGAGTTTAAAATATGGCTAGATATACAGGACCAAAACATAAATTAGCAAGACGTGAAGGAATTAATATTCTGGATAAGAATTCAGCATCTTTGATGCGAAGACTTAATCAGCCGCCAGGCGTGCACGCCGGAAAAAAGGGAAGAAGAAGAGCCTCAGAGTACGGGAACCAGCTTCGTGAGAAACAAAAAGCAAAAGTAATGTATGGTTTATTTGAAAAGCAGTTCAAGCAACTGGTTCAGGCTGTTTCAGAGCAAGTCGGAGATACCGAAGAGCTACTTCTTTCAACCCTTGAGAGACGACTGGATAATATTGTTTACCGGTTGGGTTTCTCAAAGTCCCGCATGATGGCGCGTCAAATCGTAGTCCACGGACACGTATTGGTAAACAACAAAAAAATGACAATCCCATCTTACACAGTCAAAGAAGGAGACGTGGTTTCAATAAGTGAGATAATGCAAAAAAATCCGGATATTAAAAAACTATTTGAAGAGAAGACTGAAGCCCTTCCTTTTCTTGAGAAAAAAGGTCCGGCGGGAAAGTTAAAACGCATGCCAACAGCTGAGGATATCATGCCGCCTTTCAGTACAAGACAGATCATTGAATATTACTCAAGATAATGGTACAATAGGTAGATTGTTATGGATGAATACATTTTTAAAGTAAAAGAAATAAGCGCAACTTCTGATTTTGGAGAATTTGCAATTGAGCCCTTGGAACCAGGATATGGACACACAATGGGTAACAGTTTGCGCCGCGTTTTGTATACCACTATCCCAGGTGCTGCTGTGACCTCTGTCAGAATCAGCAATGTAAAGCACAAATTTTCAACTCTTCCGGGGCTTAAAGAAAATATTATTGATCTCCTGCTTAACATCAAAGAATTAAATTTCCGTATTGTAGGTAGTAAAACAAGTGAAACAATAAAACTTTCAGTCAAAGGTACTAAAAAAATTACTGCGAAAGATTTGGAATTAACAGAAGGAGTTGAGGTAGTAAATAAAGATCAATATATCGGTTCTCTTTCAGGGGACAAGTCAAAGTTGGAAATGGAACTGACAATTGAAAAAGGTATTGGTTACTCGCTTTCAGAAGAGAGAAAAGCTGCAGCGCTTGGTGCTATTACGATTGATGCAGTATTCACACCAGTCAGAAGGGTTACGTATACAGTTGCCGCAACCCGTGTCGGACGCAGAACCGATCTTGATAAACTTATTCTTAAGATCTGGACCAACGGTAGTGTTAGCCCAACTGATGCGCTAAACGCAGCTTCGAAGATTTTGGCTTCCCATTTCCCCCAGGTTTATGAACCAAAGGCTCAGCCCGCAGCAGTCGAAGGACCAGCTTCCTCATCCACAATTCCGCAAAGCACTCTTAAGACAACAATTGATGAATTAGATCTCCCGACAAGAATTTATAATAGTTTAAGAAACGGTGGAGTTGAGACAATCGAGCAGCTTTTGGCTGTTCCACGCAAAGATTTGGTCAGCATGCGCAACATGGGTGGAAAGTCCATTTCTGTGATTGAGGAAAAACTTAAAGAAAAAGGTGTTACATTATCTGCCTAAGTAAGTCCTAAATTCTAATATCGAAATACTAAACAAATCCAAATTCTAAAATTAAATAAAGTTTTAGATTTGTAATTAGGATTTTAAAAATTGTTTAGGATTTGGAATTTAGTGTTTGGGATTTTTATTTATTATGAAGAAGCATGTTTTCGGCCGAAAATTTAAGAGAGACGCCAATGAGCGAAAAGCCTTATTTAAAAACCTGCTTACATCTCTTGTTTTGGAAGAACGCATCAAGACAACCGAGGCAAAAGCAAAGGCTATCAAGGGTGCAGCGGATAAGTTAATCACAAAAGCCAAAAAAGAGGGAGTTAATGTTTACAAAAGTCTGCACCCAGACATAAATCAGGAGGCAGTCCTTAAATTAATGTCCGAGATTGCCCCGCGTTTTGCAGGAAGACAGGGAGGATATACTAGAATTATAAAGGTTGGGAAAAGACGCGTCGCGGACAACGCGGAAATGGTGTATTTGGAGTGGACGGAACGGAGTTCAGAAGTAAGAGTTAAGAATTCAGAATTGCCGAAAAAAGCTAAGAAAAACAAGCCGGCTTCGTCAAAGAAAGCTACGGAAAAGGTTAAGAAGGTAACTAAAATAGAAGCGCCCGCGCCAAACGCGGTTATTGCAAAACCTGTAATAGGTAAAAAAGTTGAGGAAAAAGTTCAAAAGCAAGGAATATTCAAAAGGTTGGTAACAAGACAGAAAAAAGGACAATAGTTCGGCAAGCTCACTATAAATAAAATATGAATCAAGCAAGTATAACAACAGCTACAAAAGTATCGGATATTAAGCGTTCATGGCACTTTGTTGATGTAAAAGGTAAGGTGTTAGGGCGTATTTCGACCGACATAGCAAAGCTTTTGATGGGCAAGAACGAAGCCTATTTTGTACGCAATCTTGATTGCGGAAATTTTGTGGTGGTTGTCAACGCAAAGGACATTAAAGTAACAGGCAACAAAGAAGAACAGAAAAATTATTACAGACACTCAGGATATCCGGGAGGTTTTAGGCAGGAGACACTTCAGGAACTAAGAGTGCGAAAGCCTGAAGAAATTGTAATTCGTGCCGTAAAAGGAATGCTTCCGCAAAACAAATTGCGAGACAAAATGCTAAAAAGACTTTTTGTTTTTGCAGGCGAAGAACACAAGTATGCTGATAAATTTGGAAAAAACGTATCAGCATAATTTTCAATTTGAAATTTTCAATTTTCAGTGAATTTTTCAAATTAAGAATTAAAAATTAAATTAATACTATGGAAGAAAATAATAAAGATCAAGTAAAGGTTAGTAAAAAGTCTCAAAAAAAGGATTATGTTTCTGCAGTTGGAAGGCGTAAGTCAGCTGTCGCCCGAGCAAGATTGTATGAACATGTCAAGGCTGATCTGATGTTTGGTAATACGCCTGTGAAAAAAGGTGAAATGCTGGTGAATGAACATCTAATTGCTGAATATTTTCCAAGTGAAGTGCAGAGAAAACTTTACACCGAACCAATGCGCCTCACCAATACTCATCAGCAAAATTACGCTGTTACAATCAGAGTTACAGGTGGTGGAAAAAGCGGACAATTGGACGCGGTAATTGCCGCAATTTCAAACGTTTTGAATAAATTGGATAGGGACAAACACCGCCCGATTCTTAAGAAAAAAGGACTTTTAACCAGAGATTCCCGTATAAGGCAAAGAAGAAAAGTAGGCATGGGTGGAAAATCAAGAAGAAAACTCCAATCCCCAAAGAGATAAGAAAGATTTTTGAAACTTCTAGTGCCCCGGCTTAATTGACATTGCAGCCCCAATAACTAAAGCCCCGGCAAGAGCTGCAAGAAGCGCGGCAAGGCCCAAAGGTGCACCTCCGACGATAGCACTGCCTTTGAGAGCCTTGAGAGTATTTGTTTTCCATCTTGCTCTTTCTTCAGCATCCATGCCTTTAGTCTGTTCCTCAAGCATTTTGTCAACAATACCGCTTAGATCGCCTTTACGGACTGATTCCAATAAGGCTTGGGCTGCTTCTGAGTCAAACTCACCGTTTTGTATTTGGTCAAATAAGCCATCAAAAGGTGTTTCTCCTTTTGCTTCAGCTTCAGAAAATAGCTTATAGGCATTGCCCAAAACTGCTTGCTCAGCTTGTGCTGCTTCCAGCCTTTGTTGAGCTGTAGCATTATTGTTATCAATCTTTAATGTTGCTTCTAGATTCGCGATCTCGGCACTAAGCTTATCGGATTGTTGAGCAAACGCTTCTTTACTTCCGCCGAGAACCGTTACTGCTTCCTGAAAATCATCTTTTGTCAGGACAACTTTTCCATCCAAGTTTTCTAACAATTTTGTTGCTTGAGGTGAACGGGTTGTTTCGTCAGGAGAGATGGAGCTTATAAGAGATCTGATATCATCAGCTGTGGGGATGCGGTTCTTGGCAGCATTTTCTATCGCCGGATCAAGACTTTCATCCATATCCCGATTGCCCATACAAGCTTGGAATACCTGCTGACTGTCTTCGCCTACAAAAAGTTTTGCATATGTATTCAGCTCTGCCTGCATTTGAAGACCAAGGACCTCTTCTCTAGTATAGGCAAGTTTTAGGCGTGCATCGCCTTGTTCATCTTTACCTGCGCTATCCTCAAGCACCTCTCCATCCTTATCTTCAAAGTAACATAGCAGTTGACCATCAGGTGTAACACCTGCAATACCAGCTAAGCGGATTTCTCCTTCCGGAAATTCCTGGTCTTTGCCACCCCTATCTTGTCTTATGACTGCCGGCATCATTACGTCATGTCCATCGCCGGTTGCTTTGGGAAATTTTCTTGCAAATGGCTGATCGCCGTCATTCTCACCAGTAAGCAATGCGTGAGATATGGCAAGCGCAGATTCCTCAGCAGTTTTTGCGGATTTAATCTCCCCTTTATCACCGATTAGCCTTTTGCGGTGTTCTGACATAAGAATCGACTTAACCAACATGGCTGCTTCTGTACCTCTTCTTTCAGCTGTCCTAGGAGTTCTTTCAGCTGTCTCCTCTTCTGTATCGCTGTAGCCTGCGCCTCTGTCAAGGTAGCAGCGGTTGCTGGATCTGGGGAGGGGGCATCTGCAGGTCTGCTAGCATCACTCCTAGTAGGTGGCCCTTTTTTCTTTTCGCCTTTTCCTTTTTTTTCAGTTTTGGGCCTTTTTTTTTGGCATCAAAGCTTTTGGCTGCAGCCAATTCGTCTGCGTTCATACCGGGTGTTTCTGTTGCTGCTGTTCCTGGTGCTGACATATTACTACTATCATAGTTGAAACTTTACCACCGATCAAGTATGATTTTAAGTATATGCTTGCAATGGAAAGCGGAGATAGTGGTGGCGGAAAATTGGGGCGGGCCACCGAACGGGCCAAAACTGCCATCAAATCAAAGTTTAGTAATAAATCTGATGCAGCTCCAAGTGATGCTCCAAAGCACCCGGCTCTTAATACAATTAAAGAGAGAATATCTCCTTTTTTACTCAGGGAGCAAACAGGAACAGGTGAAACAACTCTTGATTGGCAGGGACGGGAAGTGCAAATTAAAGAGCGGACCGGCTCTATTGATCCCGAATTGGTCACTGATTTTTCTAAAAGCCTGAAAGGCGACCTGGAAAGATTGATGGATATTCAGCAAAATACACCGGACGTCTTTGATAGATTGATTAACGACCCGCATTTTCGCCCGTATAGAGATCTTTTTGATAAATATACAAGGCTTAAAGAAGGCTCAGCTGCGGTAGGCGGGCACGCGATCAGGGAATTTGATTCAACATCGTTTGATGACTACATGGGGACTGATGCTGGATTCGCGACTGCTTTTGAAATGCGGAAATTAAAACTTCAGGATATGGCAACCAACGCCGCGGTGTTTCTTGATGACAATCTTCCCACGACAAATCCTGAGGAAATTGAAGAACAGGATGTCAATACAGGACCGGGAGGTAAGGCTAGGGAAATAGGTAGAAAGGTTGGGCATTTTTTTCAAGAACCGCGTACCAGATACGGACGAAAAATACCTATAGATTTGGGTATTACGACTCTGGACTCAAAAGGAGATATAGCAGCGGTCATAACTGCTGCAAGTACTTTCCTTGGGGGGTTGGGAGCACTGGGTGGCGGTCCCGTAGGAGGATTGATTGGAGCTGGTATTCCACCGGCTGTTGTGGGGGTAATACACGCCTTTCATAGGGGGGAGAGGGTTACTGTTGAGCAAGCAAGAGCCGCTTTACGTATTGCCCGAGCAACGGATCCTGTAAGACGGGAATGGGCCCGTGAGATGTATAACGTAGACTCAAGCAATCTTGGAATTGATAACAACGGAAATGTAGTTATACGCCCAGGTATCAGAAATAACAGGCAGCTTGCCAGTCCGGCAAAACAGAGTGAGGTTTTGCGCGATATTTTGGTTCGGGAAAATGCACAAATCATGAAAGCTCAGGAAGCGATGGGTATACGCCGGGAACAACGCGGTGGAATGGATTTGGTGGGATTGACTCGCCCCGGGCGGAATGAGCAATTTGCCCAACGCGATATACCTATTGAGATAAGTGTACAGCGCGAATTTAAGCGGGACCCTAGGTTAGTTGATAGAAATGGTAACACCTGCCAATTTCAAAATGCACAAGGTGAGTGGGTGGATAACGCCAATTTTAATTGGCGGAATACAAACCGATTAGCAGCATGGGATCTGCGTCAAGAAATTCACAGAAGGCTCCTTTCAGAAAAGATAACAGGAGACTTTAATGATATTGCTGAATGGGGCAAAAATCACAATACGGATTTAGGCAGCGCAATCACAAAAGCAAAAGAGCGCGGACCATTGATACTTACGGAAAGAAAAGCGGCATTAAATGAGCAAGACCGGAATCTTACCGAGGATCAGCGTCGCTTAAGAGCAGAAATTCCGCCTTTTACAGAGCTGGATACTGTCTTAACTCAAGTAGCTGCTGCCAGAAGAGCTGCTGAACAGGCAAGGAGAAATGTTACACGGGTAACCGCTCACCCAACTGGATTAACTGATGAATTATCGCTTTTAACTCAAGTATTAAATGATGTTCCAGCAGGCGGAGCTGCTCCGTTTGAACTGGATGTTATGCATGAGGGGGTTCGCCTACGCATTACCAGTATTGCCGGAAGAGAAGCTGAAGCATTGAGGACTTACCAGAACGCAGTTAATACAATTTCCGGATCTGTGCCTACAGGAAAAGGAGCTGACCAAATTATCACTGCAAGACTAAAAATTGCTAAGGATATTTACGATCAGCAGATGATTCCAATTAATAGAGACAAAACAGCTGTCACCGCAGCCCGGCAGGCCATAGATGCTGCAAATACCGCAGCGCGTGAAGTATTTAATAGGTTTAATACTCTTGATGCGCAAAGAGAAGCTACAGCAACTACATCAACAGAGATGCAGACCGCAAGAACAACTATCGAAGGATGGACCACTCCCGGAGTTGCTGATTTAAGTACAGCAGAGTTACAAAATCAATCTTTCGATGAGCTCTTGACCCGCATAAATGCGGTAAATGCAGGGGGTGGGGGTGGCTGGCCGGAAGCTGAGAATGATACTCCTGAGAACAGAGAACGTCTGGTACGTGCGATGGCTGAAGCAAGAGCTATAGCATTAGAGCCACGCGTGGCGACACCAAGCGCCAATTTCGAGGATGCGATTAATCCCAATGGTTTTGCATTGCTCGAAACAGATTTGTTGACAAGATCATCTGAGGATATAAGAAATATAATGGCTGATTTGATTGCAAGGGCTCCAGCTGGATCACCTCTTAACGGTTTGGTCATTCCTGCGAATGCAATAGATCAAATAAATGAGATCAAAAATGAAGCACAAGCCCGCTTTACAGCCCGCTTAAGAGCCATGCAGGCACTTGACAGAGAGATTACCAGCAGAAAAACGATAATCGAAGGCCAGAAAACGCGTATTGATAGAGAGGGTATTCAAACTCCCGAACTTGATGCTATAGAGAGAGCATATCCGCTGGTAGATGATATCAGGAGCACTATTGATGCTATGACTGTTGTACCGCGGCTTGTTGAGTTCCTTGATACAGCGCAGGCAGCCACCCAAGCCCGTTATTTACCTGAGGAGCAAGCAAATAACCATTCAATAGCCTATGCCAATATAATGGAGTTGATTTTTAATCACCGCGATGATAATGATGCGAAGGTCGGTACAGTAACCGGTAGGGCAGTTGCTTTTGAAAGAAACAGTAATTTCCTGACAGAAGATGTGCTCCGAGATCTGCTGGTACAGCAGTTTAATTTAGTAGGTCCTCCTCTTCCAGCTGGAGTCGTTGGTCCGCCAGCCACTCCGACATTTGAGCAGGCAATAGATCAATTGCGTAACGAAATCCAAGCCGGAAACATACCAAAAGGGCAGTTCGCGCAATTCCTGACAGAAAACGTCATATATGGATATATGGAACCGCTTGTACCGGTGTTATAATAAATTATGAACGCATTAGATATTATCAAGGCATTACCAATCGATGAGGTAGTAAAGACCAAAATCTTGAATAATTATGATTCTTTTACTGTGGCTCAGAAATCCGCAACCGATCATCTAGCATGGACCACCTATGACGCTTTATATGAGGAGAGGCTTAGGAAAAATTTGGGAGTCCAGTATGATAACGTAGAACAAGGAGGAGAGAAATTTGGCAACGACTTTTATAAAAGAGCACTTAAAAAAACGGAACGTGAAATGACAACTGAATTTAAGGAATCTGTTTCCAAGCATGATCTTTCTGCTGCGAGGAAGGCAATGGAAATAATTGTTCGGGAAATTCAAGTCGCAAAAAAATAATTGGTTAGCTTATTTCTGCTACTGGTCCTCAATTCTTCCAATCTCTCTTACTTCTCTGATAGTTTCCTCGGGCTTGAGTTTGGTTGTATCGATGTTCTCACCTCTATAGAGGAGTAACATACCTTCAATGATTTCCTTGGCCTTTAGGGCATCAGCACGCCAGAGATGAGATACAAAGACCTTTTTAACCTTGAGCGGATGCGGTCCGTAATCAATGATCAGCTTTGCCATAAAAAGTGCTGTGTGAACCCGCACATCCATAATCTCTTTAAGCATAATGCTTGTCATGGCTTCCGTAGCAAAGAAACTCTTCAGGGTTATATCCACTTTGTTGGCGTCAATTGTCACGGTGTCGGGGAAAAAGTCAAAAGGAAAAACAGTTTTGGCTCTGAAAAGTATTTTATCAGCCCGCGATACGAGTATATCGAGCTCTTTTTTAGCTTGCTGTGAATCATCAGTTTCATTGGGTTCATTTTGTTGGTCACTTTCAGATTTACCGCTATCAGCTTTCTTCTGCTTTTTCTTTGATCCGCCGTCCATACCGCTTCTTTCAGAAGGTGTCATATAGGGATCTTCAGCTAGCATCTCGGCTCTTTTTGCAAGAGTCTCATCGCTTCGTTTCTCTTTGTAGCCTTTTTTAGTACCATTACCAGATTTTTTATCGGGAGGGCTGGGAGATTTTCTCCGAGCAGGTTGTTGTCGGCGTTTTGCGCCGTTTTGAAAAATTGGTGCTGCTGCCTCATCAAAAAGTATATTATTATCATTCATGACTCCTAAGTATAGCAATTTGAAGCAAAGAATTGAATAGAGATCGGTAAGAGAACTATAAGATAAAAGTTAGTTTCCTTCGACAGGCTCAGGACTTAGCTAATTTAAAATATAAAGATCCTGGTTATATCCGCCAACTGCCACAAATTCCGCTTCATGAGTGATAATGGCCTCAAAGGGAAGGCAGGCAAAGCAGCCGCCCTTTGGACAGATGTATTCTCCAGCAAGCCTTGCCTGTTTTACTCTTAAGGCAGTTTCCAGGACTGTTTGAAAAGCAAGATCTTTATCAGGTAGTTTCATCTCAGTGGGTGTATCATCCCGGTCCAAATACCAATAGCTGGCTTTACTGACCAATCTGCTCTGGCAATTTTCAACCAGAAGTAAATAAATAGGAAGTTGGAGGGAATTGACCTTTTCATCATTTTTACCTGTTTTGAAATCGATTATGTGAAGAGTATTATCAGGCATATACTCAAGCCAGTCAATCTTACCGCAAAGTATTATATTATCCGCTACAGATAAATAATAATTTGGCAGTTCTTTATTGATTTTAATAGCTTTTTGAATTAGTGGGCCAGGGTTATCAATAACCCGCTTTAACATTTGTACGCCCCGTTCTTTTATTGCATGCTCTTCCTCTTTGTTCTTAAAACCTCCAAGTTTGCCGGTTACTTTTTCCCAAGATAAGTTATATTTATCAACAAGCGGCTCTTTAAAGCGGTCCTCAACCCGTAGAGTAGATAATGCTTCAAGCACAACGTGCACTGTTTGTCCAAGAGCAAGCGAGGGATTTATGATATTCACTTTGTGTCCCGTTTGCGGGTCTTTGTAAACATTTCTAAGGTAATAAAGCCTCGGACAAGAAAGAAAATCACTGATGGATGAGTTAGATACCCAGACCGCGCTATATTTATCTTGGGGCATAAAAGCGGGGTTTAACTGCCAAAAGTAGGTATTTTTAGGCTACGAATATCCCCTAGGCCAAATGCGCTTAGGACAATTTGTACTATGAAGTAAGCAACAAAGGCGACAATGAGACCCACAATGGCTGCAACGATATGCTTTCTCGCTTCATCAACTTTTCCTTTGTCTCCACCGGAGGTTATCCATCTGATTCCACCATAAACTAGGTAAAAAAGAGCGATGATAACTGCCGCGATCAGAAGAAATGTTAATACAGTGCCTATGATGCCACCTGCTTTATCTGCTTTGAAGTTGTCGCAGAGTTTGAAAAAAGTTGAACTCCGAGGGCAGGGATCAAGATCTGTCTCTGCAAACGCAGGAAGAGCTGAGTAGGCGAAAGCACTAAGTCCTAATAATATTGCTGAAACCTTTTTCATAAGTACATATCTATGATAGAACAATGTTTTTCTGCTTGTCAATATAGCAAAATATAATTAAGCAAAATTTAGAAGGTTTACCTTGAAGAAATAGCCAATAAGGCTAACAATGAAAAACGCAGCAAACGCGACAACAAGCCCAATTATTGCCCAGGTCAATTTTGCACGAGCTGCTTGAAGCTTTGTTTTATCTCCGCCTGATAGAATCCATTGTATGCCGGCAACTACTATAAATATAAGCGCCAAAGCTACGCAGATTATGATCATGATGATAAAGCTATTGCGGAAAACCTTACTTACTGTACCAATGCCTCCGGTTGGGATACCAGGAGGGGCAGAGATTGTTTGTCCGCCGGGAAGAGTTAATGCCAAATAGTTCATACATATACAGTACTAAGTTCGGGCGATAAAAGCAATAGTACTAGGACAATTTTTAATTTTCAGTTTTCAATTTTCATTGAATTTTCAATGACTAAATGTTTAAAAATTAAAACATTGTGATTTGATTGAAAATTGTAAATTTCAAATTGAAAATTATAGTGTTACAATAATTGTGTGGAGCAAGTTCATTTTGAATCGCTTTATCCTGATACAGCCTGGTCCTCAGAAATTGAAAAACTGGGAAGTTTTATAAAAGACGGTACATCCTGTCAATTATTGAGTATACCTGGTGCCGGAAGATCAACTATTTTGGGTCTTTTGGCGCATAACAGCAAAATACGTATAAAGCATTTCGGTAAGAATCAGGCTGCAATCCATTTTGTAGCTGTTAATTTTTCAGAGATTAAAAAACGTCCGCTTTTTGACGTGATGAAGTTTTTGTTTCTGTCTCTTGCCGACTCTCTTCGGGCGCGCAAAATGGAGGAATATGAGAAGATTAATGATCTGTTCAAAGAATCTTTGGGATTTAATGATGAGCTTGTGCTTTTTCAGGCTCTAAAAGAAGCTATTGATTATCTTGCTCTTGAAAGAAAATTTAAGATTGTTTTTTTGTTTGATCGATTTGAGGAATATGTGCCCAAAGTAACCAGCGAGTTTTTTACCAATCTCAGAACTCTTAGGAATCGTGCCAAATATCAATTTTCAGTGATTTTTTCTCTCAACAGACCGCTTGAGGAGCTCTTGGAACAGGATCAGCTTTTCGACTTTTATGAATTTATCGCAGGACATTACGTTTACTCAGGCCTATCTGATAAAGTCACAACAGATTTCCGCGTTGCATATATAGAAAAAATTACAGGAAAAAAAATTCTGCCAAAAATACTTACCGGTATTCTAGAAGAGACAGGGGGAGTGGGAAGACTTATCAAGTTATCAGTTGAGACAGTCCTGGCGAATAATAAATTCGAAGCACGAAGCACGAAATCCGAGACAAATATAAATAACAAAAATCCAAATACGAAAAATGTTTCGAGTTTCGACCTGCCTGCCGGCAAGGCAGGTATTCGGATTTCGGATTTGGGTTTGGGGGAATATCTTTTTTCACAAAAACCAATCCAAAGTGCTCTAATGGAGATTTGCCGCTCGCTTTTACCAGTTGAGCAGGCGGCACTTATTAATAACAAATTTGATGACCCGCAAGCAGAAAGTTATCTTGAGACTGTTGCAATAATTAAAGCTAGGAAAATACAAATTCCTCTTTTTGAGAAACATATTAAATCGCACGTTGGGAAATTTCAGCAAGATGCCAAAAAAATTGTATATGATCAAAACACAAACGCTATAAAAATGAACGAGGTTGTCTTATCTGATCAGCTGACTTCGTCTGAGTTTAGACTGCTGAAATTTCTTCTGCAAAATCCTGACAGAATTGTTGATAGAGACGCGCTGATTGGCGTTGTATGGTCAAGCGTAAAATCAACCGCCGGTATAACCGATCAGGCAGTTGACCAACTGGTTTTTAGAGTAAGACGGAAAATAGAAGACGACCCTAATAATCCCGTTCACCTGCTTACTGTTAAAGGGCGGGGATTTCGATTCGTTTCCTAACATTTGTAATCTTCCTGTAATTCAAATATCAAGTCTATTTTATCAACAGATACTATAATCCTCCTATGATAGAGCAAAAATTGACAGCCAGAGAGGCTTCCCGATATGATAGAAGAGGAGCAAAATATATGTCAGAAACAGGAGCAGCCGTATTGGAAAGATCGGAAGAATCAGATGAAGAAAAACTGTATAAAAAATGGGAGCCTTTTTTGGCGCAAGCTACCAAGCCCGAAGAACGCGCCCACATACTTGATCTTATAACTCAACGTAGAGAACCACCCTCAGAAGATCCAAGTGAATTAACGCAGGCCAGATTGAGAGAAATGTCCCAGGATGAGGTTGATAAGAAATTTGCCGCCATGATCAAAAAGCCTGAGATTAACAGGCCTGAAGATTTAAAGGGGCTTGACAAGATACTGGATAAGTACCAGGAGCAGGCAAAGGGCGCAGACGGTCTATTGGGAGATGAGTCGGTAGCACCAGGGGAAGTCTTGCGGGATAAGGACAGCTGGGCAGAGTATGGATGGAGCGATACTGAGAAAATCAGAGTTGCTGGTGACCTAAAGACCACCCTTGCGAGCTTAAAGCTTACCGATAAACAGGTAGATACTATGATGGAAATTTTTCTTTCCGAAGGTAAATTGCCTGAACATTTAACAAAAGGAAAAATAGAAGAGATATCAGCCAACATATGGGATGAATGGGAGAAAGACCCAAATATCAGACATGATTATAAAAATGAATTCGATATATTTGTAATGCAGAAGTTGGGAATTACGGAAAAGCAAATAAAGCATTTTATTTTGACTGATAAATTTGAACAGGATAATGATATGTATGTTGATTATAATTCTCCACGAAATATTGAGGCCCTTGCCTGGCAGATCATGCACACCCCCGGTAAAGGATACGCAGGGTGGGGTATTAAGGGCGAGCGTCCGCTTCTTGAGATGCGGATAGTAAAGAATGCTGATGGAACTGTTGACACAGACAAGAGCCGTTACCGTGTAAATACAGCAAATATGGTTGCTTGGGCACGTTACAGCATGTATACCGCCTATGATCTTGACCGTGAAACTCCTCACAATTTTTTTCAGGAAATTGCTTTAAAGAAAAGATACCCGCTTTCTCTTCAAGAGATGCTTCTTAATCCTGATCAGTATTTTGTTTCGGAAGACGGAGAGACAAAATATAAACAAATGCTGCTGGAGTGGTATAAGGAAGCGGCTGTTTTTACAACTGTCAGGGGCTGGGATGTTGCTTACCGTGGAGTAATAGGAGATAGCGAGGAGCTGATGAAGGTTTTTAGGGAAATGTATAACACCCAAAATTTACTGACCAGAGGAGCTCTTGGTTCCAACATACTTAATCTTATGACAACTATGCCATTGGATTTTCAGGGGACAAAAGACGGTCAATGGAATAGCGATAGTAAGATGGGGGCCGGTTGGATTGATATCTATAGAGCTTACGACAGCATGACTGATTTTGATAACCTGCAAAAGATACTTGGCAAGGGCTCAAAATTTTTTACCCGCGCAGGTTTCTCGGAGGCGATAAAAGAAGTGGAAAAAGGCAAGATTACAGCAACAGGTATAACTAAGTCAAGAGTGTTTATGGGTCGTAAGGAGCTTGAGTTTTTTAAAAATGCATTTGATGACAAGGGGGAGATTTCATCTGAGGCGAATAAGGTAAATTTTATAAAACTTATTAATATTTTCGGAACCAAGCAGCCTGGAGCCGGAGTTGAGTTTGCAGTGCGTTTTGCACTGCGCAATGCTATTGCTGAAAAATACGGGGAGGAAGTGTACGTTAAAAATGCAAAGGGTGAAATCATGAAGGATGAAAATGGAAAAAAGATAAAAACGCATGCTTTTGTTACTACACAAGGGGAGAAAAAAGGCGACGAGATAGAAAACAGGATAGCAGATAATGAAAGTCTATATATAGCTGAGGCAATTGCCTGGTCGCTGGCCAGACCATTTGGCGCGGCCGCCAAAAATGATCCTGATTCCATAGCGCATGACTATATGGCCAAAATTTATAATACCCAGCTGCTGCGTGAGAAATATCCTCATCGCGGAGACAAACTTGGTAATGAGCTGACAATGAATTTAATCAAGCGGACAGGTGTTGATATTCTTAACGCTGTAGTAACAGAAGCCCAGACACCCGAGCTGGATTCAGAGGGAAAAGTAATTTATAAAACAAAAGACGATAGGGCAAACAACCGCCCGGTAATGCGTGACAAAACTCCAATGGAACTCTTTGTTGAGCTGTCTGAGTTCAGGACAATAGCAGCTAGTGAGATACGGTTAATGAGAGATAAGCTTATGGGAATGACCAGGGGAACAGAGGAATGGAAAAGGCAAAAGGATTTGGTAGATGCCTACGAACAGCAATCAGAGCAAAAATACCAGAATATAGCTTCCCAAATATCTATCAGACAAAGAGTGCTTTCGAACTATTATGAAGATCATTTGAGGTATGCCTCTGACATATTTAAGCAGGTTATGAACGCGGATGAAATAGGATTTGATAAATTCACCGATTACAATGTCTTCGGAGGTGTGCGGTTCAAGCAGGCGGAATTTCAGAAAGAGGTGCAGGATACCTGGATTCATAAGATCCGTTACATGCTCGATACTTATTCGAGTCTTAACTTTAATCAGACTGTGCGTGTTTTGGATCAGAAAGAGACATCAAGACGGCATTGGGACGATCATCGTGAGTCTGAACCTGCTTTTCATGATGTTCCGCTGGGTGAGGCGCTTTTCGGGCACGAAATGCTCAATATACCAAAATTCTGGAAAAGAGACGATAAAGGGAGGCCGATAAATTTGAGAGATAATAAAGGCCGGAAGATGAAGGGACTCTACGAAATTGATTATTTGAAAGTACAGGAGAACAAACAGGATGTCTGGAAGCAATGGTTTATGATCAAAGTTGCCGCGGATTTACGCTCGCACAAAATGCTACACGGTAATGATGTCAGATATAATTTCACATATTATCAAAATGTTATTGAGTCACTGGGAAGAATACCGGGGAATATTTTGCAGGATGAATATAAGATGAAGGATACAGTAGTAAACGAGCGTTTTTTCACAAAAGCCAATATTGCATGGCTGCGTGAAAAAGCAGGCGTAACGAATTTTAACCTTTATATGGGAGCAATACTTAAAGATCTGATTTTGGAAGAGGATAAGCCTGAGGAGGGAATAGGACTGCTTCTTGCCTTAAGTCTCGCGATGAAAGCAATTGTACGGGATAAAGTTTAGAGATGCTATGATTTGGGTTTTGCGCCATTTTTATTTCTTCGTCTTTGCCTAAAGGGTACTCTTTCACCTCTTTCTTTCCGAATTGCTTCCCTTTCCGCCTCAATGGTTTTTTCGAATCCGCCCTCCCCATGTACTGTTCCTTGTCTCTCAATAAGTCTTCTTGATGCCAGACCTCTCTCAGCCATAGAACCGAGAATAGGCACGCGGGATCCGGCTCCGATTATCTTTTCACCGGTTTTACGTTTCAAAACAGCAAGAGCTCCCTTGTCACCGCTTCTCGCGTCATATCTATTTAGATGCTTCATTGCACGCCCCACCGGTGCGCCAACTACCGCAGCTCCAGCGGCAATTCCAGCTCCAACAATTCCCGGAGTGCCGATATTTTTGACACCCATTTTCTCACGTAGAATGGTCTGGATAGTCGGGGCAATCAGAAGCACTCCAAATGCCATAAGCGCTCCGAAATTGGTGCTTGATGGATTTCCCACAAGGGGAGGTACGAATTGATTGGGAGATGCCGTACTATATATATCCAAAAGCAAACGCGCGGCAATTAAAAGAAACACTGTTAGAGGAAAAATGGCAATATTGACAAAAAGCCTTCTGATCCAGCTTTCAAAACCCATAGGTTTGGTTGGAAGCAGCCCAAAAACAATAATAATAGGCGCCAATATTACATAGGCCAGAGTATAGATATATGCTTTAAGGAGATTAAACCAGATTTTGAATAGATTTATAACCAAAATTACGAAAATGATAATTTGCGCGACAGCGCTGACGAGAACAGCAAGGAAATTGGCAACGCCTTTTTTGGCGCATTTTATGGGATGATACCACTTGCATTTTGTTTCCAGATCATTTTCATCAAACATCAAACTTCTTGCTACATTGCCGATAGTGTTTCCCGCGCTGTCGGCAACTGATTTGGTCATGACATGAAATCCGCCGTCGCGATCATTACCTTCACCAATAGATAAAAATCCTGTTTCCTCGCTGCACCTGGCAAAAATTTGATTAAAATAAGTAATAGGAGTCTGAAGAATTGTGCTGGTTGCTTTTTCTGAAAGCTTTTCCGGCCCGGCAGTTTTATCTGTACAGTTGCCTACATCCGGGTCATGAGTGGCAGTAAGTAAGTAGGATCCTGCATAAGTAGTCACCCACATCAGGTCAATAAGCATAGCCGAAATCGCGTAAGAGAGAGTAATAAGTATTATCGAAACTATTACTTTGGGAATTTGATTCTGAATAGTCATGACTGTCCTGGGGTCAATTTTTATCCTTAGCATGATACCAACGCCAATAAATACAAACGCAAGAGTCAGAAGAACATAGGCGATATTGCGCACAGTTTCCCAGAGTCCGATAATCGGCTGGAGGCCGCACAATCCGTAGCCTGATTTAGCAGGATCACAAGGCGCTACCGCGGCATAAGCTTTGGGGACAATGCCGAATTTATCTGAGATATACCGCGTATACGTTCCTGTTGATGCAATCGGCTGATAGGTTGAGGTGATCAGACCGGTTGAAATACCCACAAGTCCCCCAATTTCCGGCTTGCCATACTCATCGAGTACAGGTTTACTCATCCCTAGTCTTTTGGTCTCAGGATTGATGCCAAGACAGCCTTGAGTCGGGTTGATCGGATCAACCCCGATTAGTAGACAATGTATAGCTGATAAAACTTCAATTGTTGTTGACTGGGCAAAAGTGTGTTGATTGAGGGGAACATCCGGATCCATATTTGGAGCCGCGAAAGAATTGGTTGTCGTAGTAGCCGAAGTGGGGGATATTTGAGCAAATGAGGGCTTGGAAGCCATAAATAACAACCCAACAATAACAAATAACAAACAGAATAAAACGCGGACAGAGCGCATAGCTATTTTAGTTTGAGGTATTTTGAATGGGTTGTCAAGTTCTGCAAAGCAGAATTTTAAGCCTTGCGGAGAGGACGGGACTCGAACCCGTAATCCCGTTTCCGGGACACGCGCTTTCCAAGCGCGCCGACTACCATTATCACACCTCTCCTTTTTTTAATCTAAATTTCTTCTAAAATATTTTCTCCCACGCGCACTCTTGTCCGCCTCTGGCGGAAGACCACCCCGCCAAAGGCGGGCAGGTATGCGACCCTTCCATTTCAAAACTATTATATAAGGTAAATGTCAAGCGATTTAGCTCGAAATTTCCTATACTTGTCTGGTAATTATACCTGATTAGTTTCATATTTGCATAAAAGGGAGGGAGGATATAAAATGACAGAGAACGATTATATTATGGACCCATTACCACCAGATAGACCGGGATCTAGACCAGGAGATCCCCGAGCGCCACGTGAAGCCGGGCCTCCGATAGTACCTAGGCCTACCCAAGATCCGAAAGAGGCAGCAGATCATCCTCTTGGTCCAGCTATTCCCTCACCGTCCAGAAAGGAAGGTGTAGGTGATGAAACCGTGGAGGCCTGGACAAAAGGCGCAACCTCGCGCAGCAGAATGAGTCCATCAGAAACTGTCGAGAAAGTATTGCCCGCACGTGGACTGGATTTGCCAACTGGCGAAAGAGGACAAGAAGATGCTGCCCGCGACTTGGAACTAACGACGAGGGTAGTAAATGAAAACATTAGTATTCCTGAGATGGCTGCTATTGCTAATGAATTTGGAATTCCAAGGAATATGGTGTCGCACGAATTTGCGCAGATGGGTGTTAAGCCGGAGAAAATCGAGGAACTTATGCAGCATCAGCATCTGCTGCTGCCCGAATTAACAGAGGCCGAAAAAGTAAACGTCTCTGATCCTGTCACCGAAGAGGTAATACAAGCCGGAAAGACAAACGCAGAAAAGGAATTGGAAGCTGGAATTTTTGAAGATGTAAAGAAAAGGTTTGAGACCGAAGCTGAACCTCAGGAGGGTGACTTAGAAAAGATAGCCACAGTAAGAAAGGGATTTAATAAGTTTTTATTTGACGAGAATGAGGGTATTTTAAGAAGAGAGGGACGAAAAGCAAGACTTTTTGGAAAACCGCTGGTGGTTGGATTAATGGCCACATTTCTTGCCTATCTTTCGCTTTTGAGTCTTATGACAAAGTGGGCGGCCAAAAGAGTAGGAAGTTAGTGTCCCCGGCGGGAATCGAACCCACAACTGAAGCTTCGGAAGCTCCTGTTTTATCCGTTAGACTACGAGGACTCTTCTGCTCCGGCTGCGTAAATTGCTCTGCAACATTTTCAGGCGAAACGTAAGAAATTTCTCAAGAAATTTCAACGTTTCTGCAACGTTGAAATCGCAAAGCGATTTCTTACGTTGCGGAGGGTACAGGATTCGAACCTGTGTAGGGATTACTCCCTCGAGTTTTCGAAACTCGTGCAATTGCCACTATGCGAACCCTCCTTGTTCGCCAGTTGGCGAACACAATGAACTAAGAACAAAGAACTTAGAAAACTTTCTATTCTTGGTTTTAAGTTCTTAGTCCTTAGTATTCTGCTTTGCAGAATGTGTTCCCGAGTGGATTCGAACCACCGGCCTTAACGTCCGCAACGTTACGCTCTATCCAGCTGAGCTACGGGAACATGTGTGTATTTTACCTAATATGGTCTAGGCTTGCAATTAAAATGAAATTTTACCGGCTTGTCTTTTCAAGAGGAAAGTTTTTTGAGAGCCAATCTCCTGATTTTTCCGTAAAAGTGGGCTTAACATATTCACGGTAAGGAAGGTACGGTAGAAGAATTGGTTTTATCTCCTCAGCCGTAATATCTCCAAGTGAAATCTTTAATTCTCCGGGAAAATAACTCTTGGTAGTCAAATACAATACATCTTTATCATGATGTTTTATAAAGAAAAAATCATACAATTCTTCCCAGATAAAAAAATAATCTTCAACCCGTATGCCCTCCGTCGTAATTTTGTAGTAAAAATCATGAGGTGGGACAATTGATAAAGCAAACCACAGAAAAACCAATGAGAATATAGCACCCATTAAAAAAAAGTCTTTAGATGCAATATAAACTATGATTTCAAGTGCTGCCATTATCAGGAATCCGTTGAAAAAATACTCACGTGAGTGTTCTTTGAAAGGCCTACCGGGGGCGTGCCATTCTAAAAAAGTTCTGACATCATGTGTAAAGGCCGGGTTTTGTTCTCTTTCTTCTGGTTTTGGCTTATGTTTTGGGGTAGTCACACTTTTAATGTAACTCATTTTCAAGACAAAAGTCAAGAAATTTGCTATACTTGAGCCTCCTGGAGAGGTCGCATAGTGGTCTAGTGCGGATGTCTTGAAAACATCTGTGGGCGCAAGTCTACCGCGAGTTCGAATCTCGCCCTCTCCGCAACGTAAGAAATCTACCAAATATGATAATTCGTCCCATAACTTCTTCTGAAAAAAAACAGTTCAATGCTGTGGTAGGTCATCCGCTTCAATCTTATGAATGGGGGGAGTTCCGGGAGAAAACAGGGGTAAAAGTGATTAGGCAAGGTTTTTTCACTAAGGAAAATATGACTTCAGGTTTTCAGCTAACTATTCATCCCATTCCGCATTCTCCTTTTACAATCGGATATTTACCCAAAGGTGAGTTGCCGGGCAAAGAGCTATTGAAAGAGTTGAAAAAAATCGGCAAAGAAGAAAAATGTATTTTTATCCAACTCGAGCCAAATGTTATTGCTTCGCAAATTTCAAATTTCAAATTTCAAATTTCAAATTTAGAGCTTCGGCAGGCCGCGCATCCGCTTTTTACAAAATATAATTTTGTTTTGGATATTACCAAATCCGAAGACGAGCTCCTCAAAAATATGCATCAAAAAGCCAGGTACAATATAAAAGTTGCGCAAAAAAACGGAGTCGCGGTAGTTGAAGATAATTCGAAAAAAGCCTTCGAGGCATACTTGAAATTAACCCATGAAACAACAGAAAGACAGAAATTTTATGCGCACACAGAAGAGTATCACAAGAAAATGTGGGGAGCGCTTCAAGGTCAGAATTTGGACAAAAATAAACTAAGTGCACATTTATTAACGGCAAAATATAAAGGAAAGATTTTAACTGCTTGGATTTTGTTTGTCTTTAAAGACACGCTTTACTATCCTTACGGTGCGTCAAGTAGTGAAAACCGTGAAGTAATGAGCAGTAATCTGATGATGTGGGAAGCGATACGGTTTGGCAAAAAATTGGGACTTAAAAAATTTGATATGTGGGGAGCGTTGGGTCCAAATCCTGATAAAAATGATCCATGGTATGGATTTCACAGTTTTAAGCAAAAATACGGACCTGAACACGTTGAGTACATGGGGAGTTTCGATTTGATAGTAAATCCAGTTTCGTATAAGTTCTACAAGATAGCGGACAAACTTCGTTGGCTCATGTTAAGATTAAAGAAGTGAAGACGAAGCATTTTGTCCCAATAGCAATTTTATTACTAATTTTCTTCATTTTTAAATTAACAAATTTTGGCATAAGACTTTCTGACTCAAATATATATTTTTACACCGGATACAAAATTCTTCAAGGGGAAATTTTGTATAGGGATATCTTTTTTACCAACTTTCCGCTTCTTCCATATATTTCCTCGATTTATTTTTTGCTAACAGCCGGTAATCTGAAATTATTTTTTTTGACTCCGACAATTGAAGTCTGCACTATCGCATTCTTAATTTACCAAATCACATATAAAAATAATAAAGATATTTTTTTGGCATTAACATCAAGCATTCTTTATCTTTTTTCATTTATAATTCTCTCAACATCTGATCATCAATCCGGCGTTTTCATCGCCTCACTTTTTGCGTTATTGAGTTATTATTTTTATCTCAATAAAAGACATTTATTAACAGGTATTTTTATAGCCCTGGCGCTTTTGACGAAAGTTTATTTTATACCGATACTGCTTACATATCTCGCTATTTTTATCTGGCCCGCTTCGCCGGAGCTTCAGCGAGGCGAGGAGCAAAAGTTTAAAAATTTACAGCGGTTTTTAATTGGGGGAGTAATTACGAGTTTAATTATATTACTTCCGACTGTTATTTTTGCATTCCCAGATTTTATAAAAGATGTTTTTGCATACTCACTGACAAGGTCCCAGGGAGTTGAAAAAAGCGCGATTGCTTGGTTTTTTGTGACTCATGATTTCCCGCTTTTTATTCTTCTTTTATTCAATTTGCTGATGATTATAAAAAATAAGTTTTTTGGTTTACTTTCTTTGTTTGGGATTTTATTCCTCTTTCTTTATAAAGATATTTATTTTTTATATCTTAATTTTTTCGTACCATTTCTCGCTCTCTCTTATTCTGAATTTCACAAAACAATACAGAAAAATTTTGGAGTCCAAAAATTTATCATTCCTACAATTATATTTTGTTTTTTAATTTTCAGTTTTGTAACTTATGTAACCGGTTTTAAAAATCTGCAAAAAATAAATCCGGATCGGGCAGTTGCAATAATTAAAAAGGAGCAGCCGAAATTTTTATACGGGGTGAACGATATAACGCCTGCTTTATCCTATTTAAGCGGCATCCCGCTTTTGGGAAATGTGATTGATACCAATTCCAATATTTACAGAAAAGGATTTCTCAATAGCAAAAAAATGACAGAAGATGTTGTGGAGCAAAAATCAATTATCGTAACGCATGGCTTGTATTATCCTGATGCAGGAGTTAATGAAGAAGTGGTTGATGAAATTTTTGATAAATCCCAAATAAAAAAATCCTGTAGATTAATTGGAAGTTTTCCGGTGCAGATGGAGGGTCCGGAAAACCGTTTGAATCTTTTGAAATGTTATTAAAATTTATTTCTTTTTCGGTATCTCGTAGACGTAGACTTCGTTTTTTTTGTCACTTGCAATAAGGGGAAGATCAATTCTGTAGACAAAGGTTACAATTCTTGTTCCCGGTTTGAGTTCTTTCAAAAATTTGGGTTTTAATCTTGCAAGGGTCTTTGGTACCAGATAGGCAAAGACTACTGTCGCGCCAGTTAGATCTACATCAAAAAAGTTTTTTCTCCGGATTTCTATTTTATCCGAGACGCCATTTAGTCTAAAAAGAATTTTGGAAATTAACACACGGGAAATATCAATTTCAACTCCAACTCCTTTTGCGCCCAATTTTGCAGCAGTGATGAGGGCCTGTCCGTCACCTGATCCCAAGTCATAGATAAAATCCTTTTTTGTTATTTTCGCGAGCTTACACATGATCACTGAGATTCTTTTGGAAGTTCTCCACCATGGAGACCAAGGAGAATCAGGTGGCCAAATCATGGAGAGAAGAAATAAAAGCAGAGCTATTGTTATGGCGAAAATTAAAAAAATAAACATGCGTTTTAAATTTTGGGAAATATTACTTTTCCAATGATATCATTTTTGCTGACCCAGCCAAAGCTTCGACTATCAGTACTTTGTTTTTGGTTATCTCCCAAAACAAAATATTTACCATCTTCAATTTTATTAATCCTCTTAATTAAGACTTTTTTATCACGAGGATCTTTTACTGCAACAACGTCTTTATTTTTTGGTTTTGAAACAAAGTACGATAGGCGGTTTACCAAAACATTCTGGCCCGATTCTAAAGTAGGAGACATACTGCTTCCTGCAATTGTGTATTTATAAATAGGCGATATCACTTCTCTCAAGTATAACAAAAAGCCCACTTTGCCAACCTAAATTGCTTTGCTATAATGCTTATGCACACAGCACCATTAAATGACAGCAGTAGAAACAAGGCCCAGGCCTGATGCCGGTATTCCAACACCAGAAAAGAAGGCAATTAAAAAAAGACATAGAGTTAGACGTACTCTTACCGGTGCTTTATTGGTAGCTATGCCCACAGTCGGTGGAGCAACTGTATTTGAAGCACAACGCCTTACTGGCGGAAGTATCGTATCTGCAGTTCCTGAGGTTTTATGGGGACCATCGGATAGCGGTAAAATTACTTTAGATGCGGATAAAAACTACAATTTTGTCGCAATTGGGGACAGTCTGGCAGCGGGTGTTGGCGGAGATGTAAGGTATGTGGACGGACAAAAAAGGCCTGAATCTTGGATATACCCCATGGTTGAATCTGTTAATCGCGAATCGCCAGGGATAGCCGAGCAGCAATTCATACCCAAACTCGCAAAATCTGGTAGTTCCGCGGAACAGTTAAATATAAGATTACAAACTGAAAGAGATCAGCTGCTAGATATTCCAAATCTAGTACTGGGTATGTCAGCTGAATACAAAAGTGTCAATTTATTAGTAGCGGATATTAAGGATCATGACAATCTATCCCGAAGAAAAACTGAGAGATTACTTAAAAAGCATCTGGACAATTACTCAGAGGATTTGAGAGATATTATAAATACCCTAGCTTCAATTCATGCAGAACGAAGGGAAATTTTGGGGCAAGATAGTAGTTTGAGTGTCATAGCATTAGGCTTGCCTGATCTTGCGAGTGTCCCGCAGGTCAAAAAACTAATCAATGAAGGCGCAATAGAATCGTGGCAAGTCAAGCTCTTAACAAATTTATTTAATACGCGTTTGGCAAATGCCATGAATGATGCCAATAGAAAAAGAAGCGGCGTTGCCTTTGCATACTCCAACATAACTGATCTTGAGTTTCGCCGTGGATATGTATCTTCTGATGGACTTCATCCAACACAGGAAGGTTATGACTTGATAGCAGCAGCAGTTAGTAGTTCCGAACTAAAAATAGCGGTATAGCCGCAAGAAGGATTCTAGCTCTTTTTTGTCTTTTTAAAAATTTTATCAATTTCCTCAATTAGATCCAAAAGCTTTTTTCCGTCCTCCGGATCGACTGATTTTTTGGTTTGTCCGGCTGCCTTGGTTGCCCTCCAAAAAAGATCGTGTAGATTTGGGAATTTTTCAAGGTGTTCCGGTTTGAAATAATCAGTCCACAAAACCCAAAGATGATGTTTTACCAGATCCGCTCTTTGCTCCTTTATAATTATTGCTCTTATTTTATCCGTTTCATCATGGAATCCTGCATATTTTTCCATGATTTTCATAACACTTTCTGCCTCAATTCTGGCTTGCGCAGGGTCATAAACGCCGCAAGGGAGATCACAATGCGCATACGCGGTTTGGGTGGGGAGGATTCTTAGTAGAAGAGAGAGTACTGTTTTCATTATGAAAATAATAGAGGATTTGCTTCAATAAATCAAGGTGCTCAATTCAGAATTTAGAGTTCAGAGTTAAGAATTTAATTCATAATCTAGAATGGAAAGCATAATTATAGATTCTAAATTTAAACGGATTTTATGCCTGCCAGTTCGTTGGCGAGGCGGTCGGCGCGGTTGTTGTTGATATTGTCGGCGTGAGCCGGAACTTTTTCATAATCAACTGTCAATCCATTTGCCGAAATAACGTCCTCGATTAGTTGAAAAATTTCCCGGTTTTCTTTGACTTTTTCAGGTGATTTGGCAAGACCATGAAGCGTAATTTGACTATCAGTATAGATTTTAACTTTTTTGTGCTTTTCCTCAGCAGCCCACAAAAGCGCGTAATAAACAGCTAAAGCTTCAGCTGTGTTATTGGTTTGTTTTCCTTTTACCAAAGCTGCTTTTTCTGTTTTTCCACTTACAAATGCCCACGCGGCGCGGGCATCGGGAAATCCGTTATGAGTACAAGCTCCGTCTGTCCAGATATGCGCGTCATAGTTTGGCTTATGGCTTATTGCAGATGGCGTATGGTTTTCTTCCATAAGCAATATGCTATTTGCCATTTGCTGGTTTATCACCTTAAACTTATCATCGTGATATAGCTTCTTGCAGTTTGGGCAGAAATAATAAGCGGTGTAGTAATAAGATTTTGTAAGTTGCTCCGGAGTTTGTCTGGTTGATTTAATTATTAATTTTGAACCGCAATTTTTACAAATATGTGCAACTTCAGTCATTCTCCCATTGTAGAACCAGGCGAAAAATTGTCAAGTGTTGACCCTGTCTATTTTAAGGGCACAGACAATACCGTGTTGAATGAGGATAAAATGGTTTGTATTTTCTTTTCTATAAATAAGATTAGTTCTTTCATAATTCACCCCCTTTGTTTTAATCGAGAAAGGTTATAGGGTCAAGTCTTCGCGTAAACGCACACGGAGGACTTTTTTTTATGTTTCGCTTCGGATTGACTCCTATAACCTATCTCTTATTCCTGCCCCTGAATATCATTTGTGATTAAATATACTATATTGTTTATCTATAAGAAGAAAAACAAAATATAGTAAAGAAAAGGTAAGGAAACGGACGAACTAATAGCGAATTACTGATAACTCATAACGTGTAGCGAATTAAATAGTTATTGTTATAAGTCATAGATTATTAGTTTCTTCGGAAACACCTCTTGTCAAACTAGACCTATTAATTTAACATACTGTTATGGACTTCCTTTTTTCTTCTACCAGCGCCAAAATGATTTCTTATATAGCGCTTACACTTTTAATCACGGTTGTTGTTAATACAATTCTGCGCTCCTTGATTAAGCTGCCAAGCAGGCTTGATAATAGACGGGGACGCACATATGTATCTATTATCCGCAACACTATTTCTGTCGTTGTCTACGCAGTAGCTTTGCACGTAATTTTTGGCTTTCTTAATATTAATCTCGCGCCTCTTGTTGCATCAGCGGGCATTGTGGGGCTCTCCATTGGCCTTGGGGCAAAGCCTGTACTTGAAGATTTGATTTCCGGTATTATGCTTCTTTCACAAGATACTATTTCAGTCGGAGATAACGTGGAAATTGACGGATCAGTAGGAACTATTGAGCAAATTGGTCTTAGAACATTAAATATACGGGCAAAAGACGGTAGTCTTCACATAATTCCAAATGGTATGGTCAAAAAAGTAATTAATTTTTCCAGAAATGAAAAAGTAAAATCCCAAACTCCGCAAACTGCCAAAAAGTAATTTAGCTAAGATTTAATATGCAATACGTGTCTGATCTTCATTTGCACAGTAAATATTCCCGTGCCGTTTCGCCGCAGATGACTCTTCCTGTGATGAGTGAGTTCGCAAAGCGCAAAGGACTTAATATTTTGACGGCGTCTGACTGGACTCATACGATTTGGTTTAAAGAAATTCAAGGATTACTTGAAGATGCAGGGGAGGGAGTATATAAAATCAAAAATCCCCATTCGGCAAGCTCAGGGCAAGCAAAATCAAATCTCAAAGATGACGTTTTGTTTTTACTCTCTACTGAAGTCTCGAGTATTTACAAGCAGGGAGATAAGCTTAGAAGAATTCATAGTCTGGTTTTTGTGCCGAGTTTTGAGGTCGCAGAAAAGGTAATTAGAGAACTTTTGAAAAAAGGTTGCAATTTATCCGCTGATGGGAGACCTATTATTGGTTTATCCGCTAAAAATTTATTGGAAATGATTCTTTCTATTGATGAGCGCTGTATGCTTATTCCCTGTCATGTCTGGACACCTCATTTTGGAGTTTATGGTGGAAAATCAGGCTTTGATTCATTTGAAGAAGCATTTGATGATCTATCAAAATATGTTTACGGAATTGAGACGGGAATCTCCAGTGATCCTGAAATGAATTGGAGAATCCCCGAGCTTGCAGATAGATCAATCCTCTCGTTCTCGGACGCGCATAGTCCCACCAATATGGCACGGGAAGCAACTGCTTTTGAGCTCGAAGAACTGTCTTATGAAAATATCAGGCAGGCAATTATGCGAAAAGGTGGGTTGAAAAACCGCATTGCATATACAATTGAATTTTATCCTGAAGAAGGTAAATATCATTTTTCGGGACATCGCAACTGCAAAATCTCATTAACGCCTGAGGAAGTAAAAGAAAAAGGAAAAATCTGCCCTGTTTGTGCTCGCGAACTTACAGAAGGCGTTGCTCCCAGAATTGAGCAACTTGCAGGATCTACTTTTGCCCCGGAATACAAAGAGAAAGTAAGCGGTGGAGGGATAAAGTGGTACACAGATAAAACAAAAAATCATCCGCCATATGTAAAATTAGTGCGTCTTGAGCAGATCATAGCAGCAGGACTCGGTGTGACAACAGGAAGCCAGAAAGTGCCTGAAATGTATGCCAAAATGTGTCCAAGCCTTGATTCAGAACTCAATATTCTTCTTAAAACAGATCTTGCCGAAATTGAAAAATTAGCCGGCGAGAGAATCGCGCAGGCATTAAATAGGGTAAGAAAAGGAGAAATTACCCTAAGTCCCGGATTTGATGGGGAGTACGGGAAAGTAAAAGTTTTTAATGAATCAGAAGAAAATGAAGTTATCAAAGAAACGCCTCAACTAAGTCTTGATATCTAAGTTGCGAATAGCCTGTCTTTATGGTATAAATCAAAGCTATGGTGCAACCAGATAGAGAACAAGATAGCCGAAGACCTCGCGAGACAGAAATAATAACTCCGGGCAGGTTTACAGAAAAAGAGAGAGAAATTCTTCTAGGAGATGGGGCACGGATATACTCTACTTTGGGTGAAACCATTGATGGGCAATGGTGGGCGCAACGAAAACTTGGAAAACCTTCATTCCATCATGTTTTTAGAGCACAGAAGGGAAAGCTTCACGATGTAGCATCAAGGTTATTAGAGGTTGCTATTTATCCAGATCTTAGAAAATTTTGGGTACCCGAATCAGGCGATAAAACTCTTAGAGAACAGGAGCAGCTTGTAGAAGAGGATGCTGAGCAATTGAGAAAAAGACTAGGCTTGCCCGGGATTACACAGATTATCCCTGAAGAAGCTTCAACGTTAACATCTTTGCTGATTCAGCACTATAACGAAACTGGAAACTGGTTTTTATTCGCTGTCAAAGATCAATTTACAGCAAGGACAAAAAACGGCGTTAACAGGTCAAACACTTTAGTTGCTGATGTTGGTCATATACTTGCTGGTTCTGGAATGGTGGTTGAGGCCAGGAGTCCCTACGTTGGATATGCAGATGTTAAAGCTCCAAGAGTAATAGTACCAGCTAACTATAAACTAGCAGCTTAAATTTTTATTTTAACTCCTCTTGTAACCACCTGCTATAATAAACTCATGAAATTAATAGTTGGTCTTGGAAACCCGGAGAGAAATATGAAAATACCCGTCATAACTTAGGTTTTCAGGCAGTAGAACGTTTTCTCAAGGATACGCAATCTGCAAAAGACGCAGTTTGGTCGTCAAATAATAAGCTGAAAAGCGATATTGCTATCTTGGAATTCGAATCCGGGAAGGTGGTTTTGGCCAAGCCCCAAACTTTCATGAATAACTCCGGATTGAGCGTATCACTTCTCATCAAGTATTACAAAATAAAGCCCGAGAATTTATGGGTGGTTTATGACGAGCTGGATTTGCCTGTCGGATCAATGAAAATCCGTTTTGGAAGGGCCGCTGCCGGCCATCACGGTGTGGAGTCAGTAATGGAAAGTATAGGAACGGATAAATTTTGGCGGTTTCGCCTCGGAATAGGAGCTTCGCATGACAAGGAGCACGTTATCAGTAAGCAAAAAATCAAAAAAGCAAAAGAGTTTGTTTTGGGTGGATTCAGGAGTACGGATCATGGGAAAGTCCGTGAACTTATAAAACACGGCTCAAAAGCACTTCAGACAGGGCTTGATAAAGGGATTGAAACCGCAATGAATAGATTTAATACAAGATAGTTTTATGCAAAAGGTATCACAAATCCTCAAAAAATTTGATCCGGTCAAGGACAAATATGTTTCCCGCGAATTTCAGACTTTTGCTCTGAAACTTGCCGAAGAACTGGACGATTACGAGCACAGAGCAATTTATATGCGCTTGGCAAAGACAGTCCATCGCTCCATTTTGGAAAGGGCACTTAGCTTTGTGTCTGACAGCAAGGCAGATAATAAAGGTGCATTATTTATGTGGAAACTGAAGGAACTTAGGGCTGGAATCAAGAAGCAAGAATTAAGGACGATAAAAACAGATAACTCTCCTTGATTGATTATTCTTAATTAGTAATTCTATCCAATGTCGCCTTTTAAACAAAAAGTAATGGAGGTAGTTAATATAATTCCCCGTGGGAAGGTTGTAAGTTACGGTCAAGTCGCAGCATATATAGGTGCTCCCAGAGCTGCCAGGCAGGTTGGGTGGATTCTGCGGCAAATTGGTCCGCAGGTTGATATTCCATGGTGGCGGGTAATAAATCAAAAGGGAAGAATTTCAATTGACGGAAATTTGCATGCAGATCGGGATTTACAGAAAAAGCTTTTGGAGGCTGAGGGTATCGAGGTTCTAGATTTTCAGGTGGATATGGGGAAGTATAGATTTACTGCTAACGCACAACTGTTGAAGAAGTTTCAACTTGATGAAAAATATATTGATAAGGTTATGTCAACTTATCACTTATAACTTATTACTTATCACTTTCTATGAAGCAAGTGCATATTTTTATATCAGGAGTCGTGCAAGATGTTGGATATCGTCAGTTTGTTAGATCAAATGCAGGGAAACTGGGTCTTTTGGGGTGGGTTAAAAATCTTCCGGATAGCCGGGTTGAAGCAGTTTTGCAAGGTAGGATGCAGGCTCTTGAACAAATGCTGGCTCTTTGCAGGAAAGGTCCATTTCTCTCTGAAGTTAAAGATATCGAAGTTGAGTGGGAAGAGGGAAAAGAACAATTCAAAGATTTTACAATAATCCGCTAACTATTTTTTCAATTCATCCTCAATTACTTTTTGAAATGCGCTGAAGGGCTGGGCACCTATGAGTGGGGTACCTGTGATTATTCCGTTCTCAGTTGATTTACCGATAAAGAAGCTAGGCGTTCCTGTTGCACCAACTTTTCCGGCGTCGGCGAGATCCTTGTCAACCTCTGCTTTGTATTTATCAGAATCAATACACGCCTGCAAGGCTTGACCATTTAGTCCAATTTCGTTTGCAATAACGCTTAACTGATCAAGCGCGAGTCCTGTACCGTTTGATGTTGTTCTCGTAAATAGCTCATCATGATACTTGAAGTAGGCTGCATCTCCTCCTTGCTCCCGCGCACATTCCGCTGCTTGTGCTTCTTTGGGAGCGTTTTGATGGAAACTGAGAGGCAAATCTCTATAGACCATCTTTACTTTCCCAGTATCAACGTACGCTTTTTTTATTTGTTCATAAGTTTCATCAAAATATTTTTTGCAGAATGGGCACTCGTAGTCTGAAAATTCAATAAGAGTCACTTTTGCATTTTTAGCGCCCATTACAGGGTCATCATCAACTGAGACTTTTTTCGGGCTTAAGTCTTCTGTTGGTACAGCTTGTGGAGCAGCTGAAGGCGAGACCTGGAGAGTAGCTGCTTTGGCTGCTTTTTCCAGAAACATAACTTTATTGGTCAACAACCCGGTAATAAATGCAAACATTATTAACGCAAGCACCAATAAACCATTAATGGGAGTATCATGGAAGGCAAAGCGGGGAATTGGAATTTCCATGTAGTCAGATTTTTTTTCTTGGGCTCTCATCTTAGACAATTTTATGATTTCAGTAGTCTTTTGTCAACGAAGTCTACCAGTATATATATCTACAGGCCTAAAATCTGATTGCACAAATATATTTAACATATATAACAGTTTTTTGAAAAATAGATGTCTAATTATATTTACCTAATTTAAAAAGTTGGTATTAAATTTTGATGCGGTGTACAATAATAATATGTTTGGTGACACTAATTTATTTGCCATCTTTACAACGGGTTTATTAACAGGCGGGCTTACTTGCGTAGCAGTTCAAGGAGGAATCTTGACTACTGCATTACTGCAGAGTCAAGAACAAAGAACAAAGAACAAAGAACAAAGAACAAAAGAAATTCAGAATTTAGTTCCGGTTTTGGCTTTTATAATTTCCAAACTAATTGCTTACACAATTTTGGGATTTTTTCTCGGTTGGGTAGGATCTCTGATCCAGGTTCCATTGCAGATAAGAATTTTATTGCAGTTTGCGGTTGTAGTTTTTATGCTAGGAACAGCATTTAATCTTCTAAGCATTCATCCCTTCTTCCGCTACTTTATAATTATGCCACCCAAAGCAGTGACCAACATTGCTTATAAAAACGCAGACCCAGCCTTCGCCAAGGCTTCGGCGGGCAAGCAGCTTTTCGCGCCAATTCTTCTTGGTTTTCTGACTGTTTTTATTCCCTGCGGGGCAACGCAGGCAATGATGGTTTTAGCTGTTGCATCAGGCCAACCGCTGCTAGGCGCAATCATCATGTTTGTTTTTGTTCTTGGAACTTCACCAGTTTTTTTACTTCTAGGTTTGTTGACGATAAGATGGTGCCCGGCTCTAAATAGGCGGTTTATAAAAGTAGCAGCTTTTGTGATCATCCTGCTCTCGCTTTTTAATCTTGACACCACACTTGCACTTGCCAATAGTCCATACACAATCAGCTCAGTTGCGAAAACAGGATACTGCATTGTAAGCTATTGCGATGATTTTTTTGCGCAATTGGCACCAGTTACAGAGCAGACGATCACACTTACTCCAACCGGATATACACCAAATAAGTTTGCTGTAAAGGCGGGATCAAAAGTCACACTCAATTTGGTAAACCAGAATGCATCGGGATGTATTCAGGCATTTACAATTTCATCGCTCAATATTCAAAAAATAGTTTTGCCAAATAAATCAGATGTAGTTGAGTTTACAGCCCCTGACAAGCCTGGCAGAATTACCTTCACCTGCAGCGCAGGTCTCTACCCCGGAACGATCGAGGTAATCTAGAAGGAAATGTTATATAATCAGCATATTAGCTATATTTATGGACAATAGTTCACCGACCCAGACCCAACCTACACCAACTCAACCACTTCAGTCTGCGCAACCAGCTCAGCCGCTTTCGTCTTTGGCCCGTAGGCTAATTGATTCACTCACCAAAAAAGAAGTTGAGTCTCATGAGGAGCATAAAATTTCAGTAAACCCGATTGTTACAAAATTTGCTTCTTGGTATGAAAAGCTCAGAAACGCTATGGAATTTAGAGAAGATGAAGTAATTCTCCGCGCGACAATTGAGCGGATTCTTAAGCGGAGACTGCTTCTTGGGGGAAACGGAAAATCAACAGCTGAGCCTCTGGTCAAAGAGCTTCTCTGGGCTCGTTACTTGCCTGATAATGAAATCGCAGAGTCTAAAGTTCGACAGGTTGAGGAGTCAATTGATCTCCATTTGTCCCTCAGGCTTTCCGTTCTTTCAGAGCACCGTATGCCGGACAGTCTAATAAATGAATGGATTTATGATTTGATGTCCAGTGACATTCAATACATTCTTAACGCCAAGCGCGACAAGGAGATTATCGCAAATTTCATGTTTCAGGTTCTTAAAGACGATGTAATCATTGCAGATGATACTGAGGAGACAAAAGACGCGCAGGTTTTCATGGCAATCCGCAAAGCTTACGCCCGGGATGATTTGGCATTTTTGCGTTATCATTTGTTCATCCAATATTTTGGAAAACTGACCGATAAAACTCTTGAGCCAACCATTAAAAAATTCGCGGATGGTTACAAAGAAATTATCAAGCAGCTGAATTATCCGGGGAAAGATAGGATATATAGTTATGTCAAGAGAAGAACTGCTGCATTTTTCATTTTTGAAGATGCACTGCTAGCTAATAAAGATAACCTAACAGAGTTGATTGAGAAGCCTGAAGAACTGGAAAAGGTAGTTCTGGAGGCATGCGATAAACGCTATAAAGGTATTTCCTCAAGAGTCAGAACCGCAATTATAAGGTCTGTTATTTTTATTCTTTTGACCAAACTTGCTTTTGCTTTTGTTGTGGAGGGTACATATGAGCAGATATTTTACGGAAGAATTCTTTGGGGATCGATTGCAGTTAACACCACAATTCCGCCTCTTTTGATGGTGATCGTAGGATTATTTATCCGCACTCCCGGGGTTGATAATTCGCGTCTTATCTATAAATACATAAATCAGCTATTGCATCAGGACAATCCGCAGCTGGGCGATAGACTCACAATGACAATTGAAAAAGAAAAAAATAGCGTATCCCACTTCATCTTTAACACGCTCTGGCTTATTTCTTTTGTTTTATCTTTTGGCGGAATGGTGCTTGTTCTTTCAAGGCTGCATTTCAATATCATAAGTCAGTTAATTTTTGTTTTCTTTCTGACAATCGTCTCCTTCTTAGCCTACAGAATCAGTCTGCTTGCCAATGTTTACCGAGTTGGAGAGAGACAAGGGTTAACCACATTTGTGGTTGATTTCTTTTTTATGCCGGTGATCAGGGTCGGGCGGAAGCTTACCCAAAATATCAGTAAGGTAAATATATTTCTTTATTTCTTTGATTTCTTCATCGAAGCTCCTTTTAAGCTATTATTTGCATTTTTTGATCAATGGTTCTACTTCCTCCACAGAAAGACAGAAGAGCTGGAGTAGGCCTGATATCTTTCAGAAGTTTTATAGCCTTATTTAAAATTAGTAGTTATTCTGGACAGAGTTGTGCTATGTCCAGATGATGACCTGGTGGGTCTACCTGGCGTTGAAACTGTTCTTACGAAAGTATCAAGGTTAATTTGTGGCCTTGCTAATAAATCAACAGCAAGACTTACTCTTCTTTCCTGTCCTTCGGTTGGGCGTATGCCATCCTTCTCCTCCCTGACAGCAATAACAATAAGAGTGCCCCCAGCAATCTTAAACCTATCTCGTGGAGGGAGTTTTGCAAGTCTTCTGGCCTCAGCAGGAGACAATGAGCCCCTGTCAACTAATTTATGCACAATCATTTCAGCATGCTCACGATGTTCATGTGATTTCATAAATCAACTTATATCATTTCCAACCTTGCTAATCAAGTACAAGAACTAAAAATTTCCTTGACACTTATAGAGGTTGCCTGATAAGATGAAATAGATATGGCGGAGCAGGCTTTTACAGACGCGAATTTCAAATCAGATGTTTTGGACAACAAAATGCCTGTTGTTGTTGATTTTTGGCGCCATGGTGCGGACCCTGCAGGATCGTTTCCCCAACCATTGAAGAACTCGCAAAAGATTATGATGGGAAAGTAGCGGTTGGCAAAATGAATGTTGATGAGAATCAAATTCCCGCAGAGCAATTTGGCGTTATGAGTATTCCTACAGTTATGATTTTTAAAGATGGCAAGCCGGTAAAATCTATGGTCGGCGCGCAGGGAAAAGAATCCTACAAAAGAGCAATTGACGAGGTTTTGGCTTCTTAATTTTCAATTTTTAATTCTCAATTTTCATTGAATTTTCAATTTCCCAATGTTTTTAAATTGTAAATTGCAAATTGTTTTCTGCTAGAATATAAATTATTATGGAAAAAATTTATGATGTAATTATTGTTGGATCAGGCCCCGCAGGGCTGACTGCTGCTATTTATACAACCCGCGCCAATCTCAAAACACTTGTTCTCGCTGGTGTTAAATGGGGTGGGCAATTGCAGTTGACCTCACTTGTTGAGAATTTTCCAGGGTTCCCCGAGGGAATTCAGGGGCCTGATCTGATGACAGCGATAAGGAAGCAAGCGGAGCATCATGGAGCTGAAATTATTGACAAGGATTTCACCATCGGCGATTTTTCCCGTTCGGCAAGCTCAGGGCAGGCAAAGCCTTTTAAATTAACTACAGAAGACGGAAAGAGCTATGAATCAAAGGCAGTAATTCTGGCATCAGGTGCTGATGCCCGCTGGCTTGGTGTTCCGGGTGAGGAAGAAAAAATCGGACGAGGCGTGTCATCCTGTGCCACCTGTGATGCTGCGTTTTTTCGCAACAAAAATGTAATAGTTGTCGGAGGGGGAGACAGCGCGATGGAGGAGGCGCTGGTACTTTCAAAAGTTTCAACAAATGTAATTATTGTCCATAGGAAAGGAGAATTCCGGGCTTCACAAATAATGCAGGACCGAGTAAAAGAGACAAAAAATATTCACATCGTTTTTAATTCACAAGTTACCGAAGTTGGCGGAGAGTTTAAAGTACAAAGTGTTAAGTTGAAAACAAATCCGTCTGATAAGAGTTTATTAACAAAGTCGCTCGTTGAATTGGATAAAATTACACTACATGGTTTATTTCCCACAAAAACTCTTTTAAAAGATGAAACAAGCATCACCTGGGAGCTACCTATTGATGGAGTATTCGTCGCGATAGGACATATCCCCAACACCAAAGCTTTTCAGGGCATAGAGCTTGATGAGCTTGGATATATAAAGGTGCAGAATCATTTTCATACCAATATCCCGGGCGTTTTTGTAGCAGGGGATGTGCATGACAGACAGTACCGCCAGGCAGTAACCGCCGCAGGATTTGGTTCCGCCGCGGCATTGGAAGCTGAAAAGTGGCTTGCTGTACAACCTACTGCTTAGAAATAACCTTTTTTGTCTGCATTCTTTTTACCACCTTTGGAATTATACTTCTTGGGACAAGTCTTAGGGACTGGATCATTAATTTATTTTTCAACCCCGGAATTACAACTGCTTGATTTTTCATAAGTCCATCGAATGCCGCTTGTGCTACGTACGATGCGCCCAAATTCTTCCCCTGAAATAGAGGTGAATCCTGCAATCCTCCTCTTACGGCAAATCCAGTGTCAGTTGGCCCTGGACAAAGTGCTGTAACGTGCACGCCGGTATTTTCAAGCTCACTGTTTAGAGCTTCTGAGAAAGACAGAACATATGCTTTGCTTGCATAATATACAGCCATCAGAGGACCCGGAATAAATGCTGCGGTTGAGGCGACATTTAGTATTTTTCCGTCCCGTTTTTTTAGCATATCACGCACAAAAAGTTTGGTCAGGTGAGTAAGTGAGACTATATTAACCTGAAGCTCTGAAAGTTCGAGCTCAAGATCTGTCTCTGCAAAAGGTCCATAGTTTGAAAACCCCGCGTTATTTACAAGCACATCAATCGAAATCCTTTCTTTATTTAAATGTTCATAAATCTGAGCAGGGGAGGTAGGGTCTGATAGATCTTTGGCAATAGTTTGTACATTAAATCCGCTATTTTTTAATTCGTCAGCGGATTTCTCCAATCTGTCTTTATTCTGAGCAACAAGAACCAAGTTATAACTATTTTTTCCAAATATTTTCGCCAACTCAAAACCTATTCCGGATGAGCCGCCGGTTATGAGAACTGTCTTTTGCATTGATTAAGTATAGGTAGAATACTCTCACTTGACAAATTTAGTTGAAAGTATATAATGTTAACTAAGTTAATTAAATTGGTTGAATAAATATTATGAAGATTAAATCAGATTTAACAGCACACAGTACAGGTTTATTACAAGGTACAGCATACAGCCGTTTGCATGCAAATTTAACAAATGTTTTGACTCCTTTTAATTTATCCATTCCGGAATGGAAACTTCTTGGTCAACTTTATGATCATGGGAATATCCGTTTGTCCGGACTTTCTGAACTTCTCAGTTACGATCCTCCAATGGTTACAAAACTCACCAAAGGGCTTGAAAAAAAACGATTATTGAGGCGTGAGTATGATCGTACAGACGAGCGGGCAAAAATAATTGTTTTGACGCCGGATGCCATAAAGCTTCTTAAAAAAATTGATCCAATGGTAAAAAAGAAATTGGCAGAGGTCTTAAGAGGGATAACTCAGGAAGAGCTTAAGACATATATTAAAGTCTTAACAACAATAGTAAATAACACTAACTAATAATTTCCTCATTTTATTACTTGACAAATAATATTATTATAGTATATAGTTAACTAAGTTAATAATTAAATAAGATAATAAAATATGAAAGGAGGTGAAAATATATGAACAAAGGAATAATAATCGCAGTCGTTGTAGTACTGGCAATAGTTGGTATTGTAATGATTTCAAAAAACAATAAAGCACAATCTCCCGTAACACAAACCCAGCAAGCTCAACCTGAGCAATCTGCTGACACCATGGAAAAAGAAGGTGTTATGGTTGGAGGCGCATTGATGACTCCTGATAAGGATATTGTCGACAATGCTGTAGGATCAAACGATCACACAACACTCGTTGCTGCTGTTAAAGCCGCAGGACTCGTTGAAACCCTAAAAGGTGCAGGTCCATTCACAGTTTTCGCGCCAACTAACGAAGCTTTCGCTAAGTTACCGGCCGGAACCGTTGATACACTCGTAAAGCCTGAGAACAAAGAAAAGCTGACAGGTATTCTTACCTATCACGTTGTTCCAGGAGCGCTAAGAGCATCCGATCTTAAAGACGGAATGACTCTTACAACAGTACAAGGACAGACACTTTCTGTTTCTGAAAAGAACGGCAAATGGTACGTCAACGATTCTCTTATCGAGATCGCGGATGTCATATCAAGCAATGGTGTTACACACGTTGTTGACACAGTTTTGTTACCAAAAGAATAATATCTATAGGTAATTTAATTCAAAAAGCCCCCTTTTAGAGGGGGCTTTTTGCTGTCATTTAATTTAAAGCCTACTTGATATTTCGGTTTAACTCAGTGTCACAGAGTGTGCCGAACGGATTGACAAATACATTTTTGTCTTTTACAATATGTAAAGCATACTTGACATTTATTTGATTATGGGAGATTATATAGATAACAAAGTTTTGGAAATAAGAAAGCAAAAAATTATAACTCAGGAAGATTTGGCAAGTGCTGTTGGTGTTAGCAGGCAGACAGTTATTGCGATTGAAAAAGGAAATTACACACCGTCACTTCTTCTGGGATTGAAAATTGCTAAGTTTTTTAAGAAAAAGGTTGAGGAAGTATTTACATTAAAGTCATGAAAAATAAATTTATTAGTGAGATAATAATTTCAATTTTACTAATTGGCCTTCTTGTATTTTTTATAAATCCGCTTGACCTTTTGATGCCTCACATGATGCATCCTTTTATGGTGCCAATGCTCATCATTCTTTTTGTTGCGTTCGCCGGATTTTTGTGGAAAGAACAGCCGGGAGATGAGCGGGAGCAGCTGCATAAATTTATTGCTTCCCGCTTTGCATATTTTGCGGGAATCGCTACATTGATTTTGGGAATTATTATGCAAAGTTCAATTGGAAAAATTGATCCATGGATTGTGATCGCAATATGCATTGCTCTTCTTGCAAAAATAGTTGGTTTAATTTACGGAAAGATGAAGTATTAGGGCGACCCGCCTACGTCAAGACTCCGGCGGGCAAAGGGGGTGAAAAATTATGAACAAAAATTTAATTCTGGGAATAACTATAACAGTAATAGTGCTAGGTGGAGGATGGATGATTGCAAGCAATCAAGCAAAAAATGACTCAGCAGGACATGCCGCTATGGAGAAAGAGATGGTCGATAGTAAAGACGCTATGATGAAGAAAGATGACGCGGCAATGGAAAAGATAGATGACAAAATGATGACGGATCAAAACTCTTCCAATTATGTTGAATACACAAAAGAAACTTTGGAGCAAGCAGCCAACAAGCGCCGAATTTTGTACTTTTATGCGTCTTGGTGTCCGACATGTAGACCAGCGGATGCTGATTTAAAAGCCAACGAAAGTAAAATACCTAAAGACGTTACTGTTTTGAGAACAAATTATAACGATCCCGATACCGATCAGGAGGAAAAGGAATTGGCCAAAAAGTATGCTGTTACATATCAGCACACTTTTGTTCAAATAGACGCAAATGGGAATGAAGTAACTAAATGGAATGGTGGGCAAACAAAAGAACTTTTGGCAAATATTAAGTAGCAAGTGAGTATTTCTGGCATGCCTTTTTGGGTATTGCCAGAAAACACTCTATATGTAATAATAGTTAAGTTAGTTAAGTAAATTATGTTATTTTTAATTGGATTTGCATTTTTGGCAGGAGTAATTACGATTCTATCCCCCTGCATTCTTCCTATTCTCCCGATTGTTTTGTCAGGAAGCGTTGGGGGAGGAAAAAGAAAACCTCAAGGGATTGTGACAGGGTTTGTTCTTAGTTTCACTTTCTTTACACTATTCTTATCAGCACTAGTTAAAGCTACAGGTGTGTCTGCGGATTTTCTGCGTGGTTTTTCAATAGTAATTATTTTACTTTTTGGAATAAGCATTTTACTTCCTCAGTTTCAAGTACTGATGGAAAAAATGTTTTCCAAGCTTTCAAATAGATTTGCAGTACAGGGAGTGCATCAAGGGTTTGGCGGAGGAGTTTTGGTCGGTTTGAGTCTTGGGCTTATCTGGACGCCGTGTGTCGGACCAATTATAGCAAGTGTCATAACGCTTGCCGCGACAAGTCAGGTGGGTTTTGCCGCATTTTTCATAACATTTGCCTATTCACTTGGTACTGCTATTCCGATGTTCGCGATTATGTATGGAGGCCGTGGTTTGCTGCGAAAAGTTCCATGGCTTTTGCCAAATACCGAGAAAATCCAGAAAGCGTTTGGGATATTTATGATAATAACTGCAATCGGGATATTTTTTAATGTTGACCGGAAATTCCAAACATATATTCTTGAGACATTCCCACAGTATGGTACAGGGCTTACCAAGCTTGAAGATAACGATGCTGTTAAAAAGCAGCTGGATAAGCTATTCCAAAAAGACTCAAAGGATAGCTCGGGAAGTATTGGGAAGCCTACCTTTGATATGCAAAAAGGTCCAATTGCTCCTGAAATAATTCCGGGAGGGGTTTGGCTCAATTCAAAGCCACTAAAAATGAAAGATTTACGGGGAAAGGTGGTATTGGTTGATTTCTGGACATACTCATGTATAAATTGTCAGAGGACTATGCCGTATCTGAAAGATTGGTACGCAAAGTATAAAGACAAAGGATTTGTGATAATTGGTGTTCATTCTCCGGAATTTGAATTTGAAAAGTCTGAAAAAAATGTAGCTCAAGCGTTGAAGGATTTTGGTCTAAAATATCCGGTTGTGCAGGACAATAATTTTGACACTTGGAAGGCATATGGCAACCGTTTTTGGCCTGCTAAGTATTTGGTGGATAAAGATGGATATGTCCGTTACACGCACTTTGGAGAGGGAGACTACGCTGAGACCGAGAAGGTGATACAAGATCTGCTTAAAGAAACGGGACAAATAGTAAACGTGGAGATAAAAAATGAAACAAGCTCCGGTGGACAAGCTGTGCTTTCTCCAGAAGGTTATCTTGGTTATCAAAGAATGCTGGATTTGATGGGATCGGGGAAGGCTGATCCGGGTGAGCAGCAGTTTGCCTTATCGGAAAATATCAACCCAAATAAATTCTCTTTTGGGGGAACTTGGAATGTCAAAAAGGAATCATCGGTTGCGGTTGACGATGCAGTACTCGCCTACAACTTCAATGCAAGTAAAGTTTTCTTGGTTATGAACCCCGGTGCAGCCAGCGGAAAAATTAAAGTCTACTTAGATGGAAAATTGCTTGATCAAAAATTTGCCGGGAAAGATGTAAAAAACGGCTATGTATTAATTGACAGCGATAGGCTTTATGAATTGATCGATTTAAAAGGAAATCCCGGAAACCATTTGCTTAGAATAGAATTTACATCAGGAGTTGAGGTCTTTGCTTTTACTTTTGGATAATAATTTTAATTTTCCTCTTGCCCTATTTTAATTTCCTGTATATACTTAATTTATGGTACGTGTCGCGATAAATGGTTATGGAAGAATAGGCAGAGTTGCCCACCGTGTAATCCTACAATGGCATTCTGAGGAGATAGAAGTCGTTGCAATCAATGCAGGCCACTCAACAGACATAAAGGGCTGGATGTATCTTCTTAAATACGATAGTGTGTATGGCTTGCTACCACAAGATATTAGCGTAAAACCTAACCCAGATGCAGCAGACAAAACTTTACTTGGACATTTGGTTATATCAGGAAAAGAAATCCCCGTTTATTCGCAAAAAGATCCGAATCTTCTACCATGGAAAGGCCTGAATGTAGATGTTGTTATCGAGTCTACGGGTCACTTTACATCAGCAGAGCAACTACAATCCCATATCACAGCAGGTGCCAAGGCAGTAGTTCTTTCAGCTCCTGCTAAAGGAGAGGGTGTGCCGACATATGTTATCTCTGTAAACGAGACAAATTTCAAGGGAGAGAAAATGATCAACAATGCTTCATGTACCACCAATTGTATAACTCCTGTTGCCAAAATAATTGATGCTGCCTTTGGAATTGATAAAGCAATGATGACAACAATTCACGGATACACATCAGACCAGAAGCTTCAGGACGGAGGACACAAAGATTATAGGAGAGCACGGGCTGCCGGGTTGAACATTGTTCCCACATCAACAGGCGCGACAATTGCGGCTGGTGAGGTGCTGCCGCAATTAAAAGGTGTGTTTGCAGGTTTGTCAGTACGGGTTCCGGTTCAGTCGGATCACTTTCTGACTTTACATTTTTACTTAAAAAAGAAGTAACGGTTGAGGAAGTAATTGGGGTTTTGGTTAAAGAAGCAGACAATCCCGTATATAAGGGAATTCTTGCTGTGACCACAGATCCAATTGTTTCATCGGACATTATCGGCAATTCCCACTCAAGCATAGTTGATCTTTCACTCACGCAAGTGGTTGGAGGTAATATGCTCAAAGTCATCGCCTGGTATGACAATGAATACGGATACGCGAATAGGTTGGTTGAGGAGACGATTATGGTTGGGCAGCCATCTGCAGCATCTGTTCCACCGACACCAGCTCCAACTGAGTCTACACCAGTTGATCCAAACGCTGCATCACAAGGATCAAGTAGTTGATTTTCCATTTGCTATTTTCCATCTGCCATTGATTGCTTATTTATAAATTGACTAATTGATAAATAAATGGGAAATGATAAATGGACATTGGAAAATAAATTATGAATGAACCCATTGAGCTTCAAAATATTCGCAATATAACTGTTTCCGGCAGGATCGGTTCAGGAGCAACAACGCTTGCAAAAAGACTTTCTAAAACACTGGGGTGGGATGTGTTGGACGGGGGGAAATTATTCAGAAAAATAAACGCGGATCTTGGGATATCAATTACAGCAAGTAATAGTCGCCCTGATCATTTTGACCTTGAATATGAAGAGAAGGTTAAAAAAACGCTAAAAGAAGAGACGCATCACATCATCCAAAGCCATTTGGCTGGTTTTGACGCTCAGGAAATCACCGGAGTTTTTAAGATTTTGGTGGTATGTGAAAATAATCAGGGACAGGACAAAACAGAAATAAGGATTGACCGGCTTGTAAATAGGGACGGAAAGGCTGTTGATGAAGCAAAAAAGGAAGTACTTGAAAGAGAAGCAGAGCATCTCAAAAAATTTCGCAGACTCTATGCAAATCATGATCAAAATTGGGTGTATTGGGATCACAAGTATTACAATTTAATTGTAAATACTTTTTCCCACAATGAAGAGGAGAGTCTGAAAATTGCACTAGAGGCAATCGGGTATAAGAATTTTTAATTTTTATTTTTCAATTTTCAATGAAATCACAATTTTCAATTTTAAAACATTTAAATATTAAAAATTCATTTCAAATTATTTTAGCAATAGTTTTGTTGGTATTTGGGTTTGTAGGAAGTGTTAGCGCTCAGGAAGATCTTCCTTCAGCAACTGAGTCATCGAAAGTGGATTATCAACTGTCATATCCGGGGCTTTTGCCTGATCATCCGCTTTATTTTCTGAAAGCGGCACGGGAGAGAGTGGAAGCTTTTTTTACTTCAAAACCTCTTAATAAGGCTGAATTTAATTTGCTCCAGGCAGATAAAAGAGTTCAGGCAAGTCAAATGCTTGCTGTAAAAGGAAAATTTGAATTATCTCAATCTACTTTTTCAAAAGCGGAAAACTATTTTGAAGAAGCAATTAACAATACCTTGCAAGCAAAGACTCAGGGGATTCATATTGATGAGGTTGCCAAGAAGCTTAAAGATGCCAACATAAAACACAAAGAAGTTCTTGGTAATATAGTTGATGCTTTAGATAAGAAGAATAAAAAACAATTTGTAACGGAAGCTAAGCGATTAACTGATTTTGAAAAAAAAGTGAGAGAGTTGAATCCGAATTAATGGTCGTTTCGGATCATTATGTAAAACTTTTTTGAACACCATAAAGGCTCTTGTAAGAAAACGATATTAAAAAATTACTCATCCAAGGCTATTGATCTCCTTTGATACTAAAGTTTATAGTTGACACCCAAGATCTAGTGGCATATGATTTTTGTGACACTAGATAACTAGACAAGTCAGAGCTTAAAGTCTATAATTAAGAAGCAAGAATTCTTGATTTTGAAGCTAAAATGATAGTTTGATTCTAGATAAATATTATGCATTGTCCATACTGCGGTACAAAAAATTCAGAAGTTGTTGAGACACGGGAGAGCTCAGATCTTGATTCTATAAGAAGGAGAAGATCATGCATGGACTGCTCCAAGAGATTCACAACTTATGAGAGAGTTGAAAATGTTGCTCTGGTTGTAATTAAAAGAGATGGAAAAAGAGAGCAATTTAGCCGTGAGAAGCTGGAGCGAGGGCTTCTTAAAGCTTGCGAGAAGACAACTATACCAACCGAGATAATTGAAAAGATAGTATCAGAAATAACCCGAGAGCTCCGGGCGCAGGACAGTTTGGAAGTGGAGAGTACAATGATAGGAGATCTGGTTGCCAAGAAGCTTAAAAAGCTTGATAAAGTCGCTTATATCAGATTTGCCAGTGTATTTAAAAGATTTGTTGATATTGAAGATTTTGAAAAAGAAGTAAAAGGGTTAACGCCCAAAAGCCTATGACACTTGATGGAATAAGACACAAAGTATTTATGGATCGCTACTCTTTGAAAGATGAGGAGGGAGTGGCTACTGAGCAAACACCGGACGCGATGTGGGCACGGGTCGCACGGGGAATTGCCGAAGCTGAGAAAAAGCCGGATCGTAAAAAATGGGAGAAGGAATTCTACCGCGTGATGGATGAATTCAAATTCGTTCCCGCGGGACGAATTCTATCGGTGCCGGTACCGGCTATCAGGTTACTTACTTTAACTGTTTTGTTATTCCCTCTCCCAAAGATTCAAGACATGGAATCCTTGAAGCGCTTGGACAGCTGGTCGAGATTCAGGCCCGTTCAGGTGGAGTTGGCTTAAACATGTCTAGTCTTCGTCCCAAAGGCGCACGGGTTAAAAAAGTAAATGGAACTTCCTCAGGCCCTGTTAACTGGGCAACTCTTTTTTCAGTCGCAACGCATGACATTGTCCAGCAGGGCGGATCAAGACGCGGAGCAACGATGTTGATGCTTTGGGACTGGCATCCTGATATTGAAGAATTCATCACCGTTAAAGAGGATCTTACCAAAATAAACGGTGCCAATTTATCAGTCTGTGTGTCCGATGCATTCATGGAAGCTGTAAAGCTTGATAAAGATTGGGATCTTGTTTATCCTGATCTGACAGATCCAAAATACGACACGAAATGGAACGGGGAAATTGATTTATGGAGAAAAATCGGTGGAAAAGTAATAGTTCATAAGACAATCAAAGCGCGTTATCTCTGGGATCTTATCTGCACCGCTGCCTGGAAATCAGCTGAACCGGGCCTACACTTTCTTGAAAGAAGCAACAAAAGGTCAAACACATGGTACTTTGAAAGACTTGTTGCTACCAATCCATGCGGTGAGCAGCCTCTTGGAGCATGGGCAGTCTGCAACTTGGGCGCAATGAATCTGGCAGCGTATGTAAAAAACGGAGAATTTGATTTTGATAATTTCGGAAAAGACACCAAAGTTGCCATGAGGCTTCTGGACAATGTCATAGACCTGACATATTATTTCTTCAAAGAAAACGAGAAATGCTCAAAAGATATTCGCAGGACCGGTCTTGGCATCATGGGACTTGGGGACGCGCTTATCAAAATGAAACTCCGCTATGGATCTGAGGAATCATTTCCGATTATAGAAAAAATATTTAAGACATTAAGAGATAGTGCGTATGATGCGTCTTCTGATCTCGCAAAAGAAAAAGGTTCTTTCCCATTGTTTGATAAGAAAAAATACCTAAAAGGTTACCACATCAAAGCTTTGCCAAAAAAACTTCAGGACAAAATAGCAAAACAGGGAATTCGCAACGCAGTTCTTCTGACAATTGCGCCAACAGGTACAACGGGATTAGTTGCGGGTGTCACATCGGGAATCGAGCCGGTCTATGAGTTTATGTTTAAGCGTAAATGGAGGGGTGGGGAGGAGACAATGTATCACCCATTATTTGACGAATGGAGACTTGCCAATCCTGATGCAGAGAGGCCTTCCTATTTTGCCAGCGCCAATGACCTGACTCCTCTTGAGCACGCAAAAGTCCAGGCAATTGCACAGGCTTATATCGATTCCTCAATCTCCAAAACAGTTAACGCGCCAAATTCCCACACAATTGAGGATGTTAAAAATCTTTACATGGCAGCATATGATCTGGGGCTTAAAGGTGTTACTTATATGAGGGATGGATCAAGACAAGGTGTTTTGGAAAGGATTGTTGAGAAGCCAGTTGAAAAACCAATTGAGGCAGCGCCTGTTATTCCTGTGACACCCCGTATGCCGCGCCCAATGATGCTGACTGGACTTACTTACAAGACCGACAGTCCATCGGGTAAAGTTTACGTTACTCTAAATCACGACGAGAAAGACAACTTGTTTGAAGTCTTCATAAATCATGGAAAAAGCGGATCTGATCTTATGGCTCTTGCCGATGCGCTTGGAAGGATGATTTCATTTGTTCTCAGGATTCACAGTCCTGTCCCAACCCGTGAAAGAGTCCGTGAGATTATCTCAGAGTTAACAGGTATTGGAGGATCACGAAGTGTCGGATTTGGGGAAAACAGAGTCCGTTCACTTCCTGATGCAATTGCCAAAGTACTGGCGCGCCATTATGAATTCCGGGTAAATGGAAAGGTTGAGGATAGAAAGCCGGCAAACGGCAATGGGTTGAGCAACGGTCACGCAATTGACGCGGAGCCAAAAGCTCCTGCTCAGGATTTAACGGACGCGACCCAGCTTCCAATTCCCCAAGCTGAAGAAGTGGTCTTTTCGGCAAATACTTCCTCATCTTCAACATCACTTTTTGATATTTGTCCTGAGTGCGGATCAAGTAGTCTTGCATATGAAGATGGTTGCCAGAAATGCTACGCATGTGGATACTCCGCGTGCTAGATATTATTTGTCTTATTGACAATTTATATCTTAAGTATTATATTGTAAATCAATTAAAGATTAACCGGTCAAAAGGTCCGAAAGCTGTGGAACTCAGCGCTATGCCGTAACTGTACAGTCAGATCGCAGACTTTTGATTTTTATTCTATCCTTCGAGCAAAGGAAAAGAAGTCTAAAAAAACTTCTAAACTTCTCGCTTGAGAAGTTTTTTTATTCTTAAGCCTCTTTTGCATGTTGGAAGAAAGATCCAAATGCTAAATTTAAAAAAAATAAAAATAAAATCACCTGTGCCCAAGTTTCTTGTTTATCCCATCCTGGTATTGGTGTTAATTTTTGCCGGGGCTTTATCGTTTGCTCTGGCGCAAATTTCTGCACCGCAAAGACATGATTTATCAGTAAGCAAAACGGTTAAAATAACCAAAAAAGCGACAGAAAATCCTACTCCTACTCAAGATCCAGAAGGTTCAATTAATAATCAAATTTACAAAAGCGCAAAAGCAACCTCCCAGCAGGTATCTGTCCAGCCTGCAACTGCTTCAAATACTAGTGTATCAGCTACTGCAAGTAATACTTCTTCGGGAAGTTCTAGTCCTACTCCAACCTCAGCGCCTGCGGCAGTTAACGCTTCGGAAAATAAGGTTACTGTTTCTATAAATGGCGATTCAGGCTTTGAGGTAAAAGTTTCAAGCGGTGCCAATCAATGTGACGTTCTTAGTAAATCATTGGATCAGGGGAAAATCCAAAGCCTTAACATGCGTTATGACAATAGTCTTGGAAGTAATGCAATTTATCAGATTAACGGAATTGGGAAGGATAATTCTGTCTGGTGGACTTATAAAGTAAACGGTCAAGCTCCCAGTCAGGGGTGCAGTAAGGTTGGCGCAAATAACGGTGACAATGTTGAGTGGAAATACATAGGATCATGAAGAATTTAAAATTTCTAATTTCTAATTTCAAATTGCCAAAAATAATATTGTGTTTTTGCGTGCTACTTATCACTTATCACTTATCATTTATAACCCCAGCGCATGCCGATGCGGTTATAGACAATGGGATTAATTATTTAAAACAAAAACAAGTTCCATCCGGGCAAATAGACGGTGGAGGATTTAGTGATGCTTCTCCCTGGTCGGCAATTGCATTTGAAATAAGAGATATACATATTGAAGATGTTAAGAATAGCTCCGTTTCCTTAAAAGATTTTTTCGTAAACAATGTTCCAGGTGATGCATATACGTTGGCAACTAGGATTTTAGTTATTGTCGCAGCAGGAGATGATCCGACGAACTTTGGAGGAAATAATTATGTACAAAAACTTGAAAGTTTTCATCATGATAGTCAAATAGATAATATATGCATTCTGAATGACGACCTCTTTGGATTACTTGCTCTTATATCAGCTGGAAATTCATCCGATCAGAATATAAAACAAGATACTTTAAATTTTATTATTGATCATCAAGCAATAGATGGAGGATTTAGTTATTCAGCTCCATCTACAACTTGTCCTGATTGGGGGACTGATCCTGATACCACTTCGGCTGCGATTCAGGTATTGCAAGCAGCAAAAACGAATGGGTTAACAAATCCTAAACTCGATGATTCCATAAGTATGGCAAAAGAATATCTACTTGACGATCAGGACGCCGGTGGGGGCTTTTTAGCATTTGGCTCTCCAAGTTCTGATACAACAGGATGGGCGTTAATGGCCCTAAATGTTTTGGGTATGCAGGATTCTGAGCAAGCAGCAAAAGCGCGGACCTGGTTAGCATCTCAACAATCACAACCAGAAGGGGGCTTCTTGTCTTATGGAACTTTAAATTCAACAACTACAGCTCATGCGCTCATTGCTCTTTCCGGATCGGGCTGGTTCTATCGGCCAAGTATTCCTGTGCCGACTATTTCTGTAGTTTCACCAACGCCAACTCCTACGCCAACAACTTCATCTTCAAGCAGCAACTCATCTACTCCCACTCCAACGCCCACAAATACTACAACCCCAACACTACAAGTTAAGAATAAGACAACTTCCGATCTTGTTTCCGATTCTTCTTTTGAAGATCCGCAACCAACTCCTGCGCCTGAAGTTTTGGGGCAATCAACACAAGAAGTAAAACCTGATATCGATAAAAAACAATTGCTGATTAAAAATTTAACCAGCGGATTTTTACCTCTTCTTTTTGGATTTGGTCTTTATGTTGTGGTAAGATTTTGGGAGAGGAGGTGGAGAAAAAATGTTTGAATTATTTATGATTATAGGAGGTGCGCTGTTGCGACTCGTGCCGCATGTTCCTAATTTTGCACCGGTCGCGGCAACTGCTTTATTTGGTGGAACGTATTTAAAAAAGAAATACGCGATTATAATCCCTATGGGTATTTTGTTTTTATCAGATTATTTGCTTTTATATATTAATCCGTTTTCAGAGAAGGTCGTAAATTTTGACAAAGTTTATCCTATTACCGCGATTTTTCATCCAAGTACATTTTATGTTTGGGGAAGCTTTTTGATAGTAGGTTTTATCGGGCTTTGGCTAAGAAACCATAAGAGCGCTCACAATGTTATTTTAAGTTCGTTGATTTCATCAATACTCTTTTTTCTAGTTACAAATTTTGGTTATTGGCTTTCCAATAGTTTGTACCCAAAAACATTTGAGGGGCAAATGACAGCATATGTTATGGCGTTGCCATTTTTCAAATGGACGATTTTGGGGGATTTGTTCTATACAGGAGTATTTTTTGGAGCGTACGAATTTGCGTTAAAAGCAGTAGGTAGAAAAAATGTTGCGGTGACGGTTTAAATTTATGCCGATTTATACAAGAACAGGAGATAGAGGTACAACTTCGCTTTTTGATACAACTCGGGTTCTCAAATCAAGCGCTCGGGTTGAGACATACGGAACGATTGATGAGCTTAACAGCACTATCGGCGCGGTAATTGCACATCTTGAGGATTCAACAGGGCTTGTTGAGAAAGAATTGTTACAAATTCAGAATGATCTTTTGGAAATTGGCGCAGCTCTTGCCAATCCAAAAGCAGTACCTATCAAAGGGCTTAACAAGCGTCCCACAGATTTTGAAAAACTGATTGATAAGATGACGGATAAACTTCCGGAACTTCGAAATTTTATCTTACCAGGAGGTAGTAAGGCCGGATCGCTTCTTCACATCGCAAGAACTATCGCCAGACGGGCAGAACGAATAATTGTCGGCCTAATCCAAGACGAAAAAGTGGATCAGGATATCATAATTTATGTAAATAGACTTTCTGATCTGCTATTCACAATGGCACGTTTTGTAAATCAGGCGGAAAAGAAAAAAGAGACAGTTTGGAAAAAGAGATAATGACAGCTTGTCCCCCTCTGCGGTTGGAAAGCCCATAATTTGAGTTAAAAATAAAAGTTGTGTTACAATCAGGATATATGTCAGCGGAAACAGTAGTTGTGCACAAAGAAGTAGCAGTGGGGCATGCAGCAGATCAGCATTTATCTAACAGGAGACAAGAGTTGAATCAAAGATTAAGAAAATGGGGAAAGTGGTTCGTCGGAGGTCTTGCCGTTGGATTGGCTGGACTTGGACTATCCCTTGCAGCTCCTGGAGTAGGAACTGCAGTTATGTTGGTGGGGAGTGGTATGGAGGCTGTAGGAGCTGTCGGAATTATAGGTAATATCCTTAAAGGCGCAAGCCAGAAAAATAAATAGACCACCTCTCAAATATGCAGCAAAATTATAAAGATACCCTTTTAGAACTCCTGACAACCATTAACTACCCCAATAATAAAGAAAAATTTATTGCAGAATTTGAAGACTTAAATAGGGTTGAGGTAATTGCCAATATTTTGGAAAAACTACCCAAGGATATACAAGAAAAAATACAAGCCGGTGATAATGATTATGAGAACATTAAAAAATATATTCACCAGGATGAGTATTTAGCTGAAATAACCAAAGTTTCAGCAGAAGCACTGAAAAAATTTATTGAAGTAATTTCACCACTTCTCACCTTACAGCAGAAACAACAAGTAGATAAGATAGTACATAATTACCCAAGATTGTAATCTTTTGTTAGGATTTTTTATTGCCTCTTGAGCCCCCACATGCTAAGATTATTTTATGGATAGTAGTGCCCCAAATTCACAGCAGAATACAGATTCATCAGCTGTTCAACCAGCTCAGCCAATTGTTCCAAATCGTGGAGGAATACCGATTGGTCCTACTCAACCAGCTTCGTCTGAGCTTCAGATAGTAGATCCAATCTTACCGGTTGCGGAATCTGCTGCACAAAAAGATGTGCAAAGTATAAGTCAGAATGATTCCATTTCCCTTATGCCATCTCAATCCCCAGCAACTCCTTCCGAAAAGCCGGCAAATGACCAAAATGTTGTAACTCAAGCACCAGTTTCTCAGCAGGTAAGTTCTACAAAAAACCGCGAACATGAACCCTCATCAGCGCCAGCACCTGATATTGTAAAAATGACTGATTCTGAAATAATTCAGGAAGAAAAAGTAGTTGAAAAGGAAATTGAAGCAATGGTTGAGAAAACCCCGGATTCGGAAAAACCAAAACTTTCATCAGAGGTAAAGGCCGCGGGGGTAGAACATGCAAAAGAAGATACACCGATGCCTCCTCTTCCGACAGGCGTCAAACCATTGCCTATGAGTTATGATGAAGCGCAATCAATACGGAAAAAATACAAATTAATACTGAAAGATTCAGTTGCCTGGCTATCAACTTTGATAATGTATCACTGGAAAAAAATTGGATTTAAAAATAAAGAGACATAAAGTATGCAAGTACAATCTTTTTTAAGCCAAAATTCACTTATAATAAAGCTTTTTTTTGGTGTTTTGGGATTTGCCGCGGTAGCAGGATTTCTTATGTTGCTCTTTTATGTTTTTCTGATGTGGATAAGGCACCGCAAAAGGGAATCAGAAGCACTTAATTCAACTCTTCTTCAAGTGACAGTACCAAGGGATAATGAGATCAAAGTTGATGCTGCTGAGCAGATGTTTTCAGCATTATATGCAATACGCAAAACCTATGAAAAGGACAGACTGTCTTTTTTCAAATCCCAGCCGCATCTTTCATTTGAAATTGTAGGATTGCCTGGGGATATCCGTTTTTACGTCAATGTTCCAAACAATCTGCGGGATTTTGTTGAAAAACAAATTAACGGTTCATATCCTGATGCCGAAATAATTCCTGTTACTGAGCCTGCAGCTAAGCAAAGAGAGGGTGGAGTTCTGGGTACAGAATACAATATTTTTTCAAAAGATGGAAAGGTAGCTTTTGTGTCCCTTAGGCTGCACCACGCAAATCACATGCCGATAAAAGTATACAAGGATTTGGCTGTTGATTCTTTATCTTCAATCACCTCAGTCCTTGCCAAAATGGGAGAAGGCGAGGGGGCAGCTCTTCAGATTGTGATAAGTCCGGCCTCATCCAAATGGAAAAAAGAAGGTCGCAGTTTTATTGGGCACACAAAAAAGATGGAAGCAAATCCTGAGAAAGCAAGTTATAAGTCCGACGCTAAAGAGCTTGAGGCAATAGAGAGTAAAATCCAAAAACCGGGATTTGATACTGTTATCCGGATTGTGGTCTCAGCCAAAACATATCATGCTGCAAAAGCCCACAAAGATAATATAAAAGGAGCATTCAGTCAGTTTACTCTCCATAATTCCTTTCACAGGAACAAAAATTGGATTAAGGGGTGGTTCATGAATGATTTTATTTACCGTTATTTTCCAATGTGGGGACAGACTTCTGTCCTGACGAGTGAAGAATTGGCAACTATTTATCATTTTCCAAATAAAAGTGTGTATACAACTCCCGGAATTCACTGGTTGACTGCCAAGCGAGCGCCGGCACCCTCAAATTTGCCGACAAGTGGTCTTTATCTGGGAAAGAGCAGTTATCGAGGCATATCCCGCGGAATATTTCAAGGACGCGAAGACCGTCGTCGCCACACCTATATAATCGGAAAAACAGGAACAGGAAAAACAGAAATGCTCAAAACCATGATCATGCAGGATATAAATAACGGTGAAGGACTTGCGGTTATTGATCCTCACGGAGATTTGGTTGAGGATATTCTGCGTATGATACCCCCTAAAAGGGCTGAGGAGGTTATTCTCTTTGATCCATCAGATACTGAGCGCCCGATGGGTTTTAATATGCTCTCAGCAGACACCGAGCAGCAAAAGCATTTCGTTGTAAACTCAATAATCGGTCTTATGTATAAGCTTTTCGATCCGAATAAAACCGGTATCATTGGTCCTCGTTTTGAACATGCTATTCGTAACGCGATGCTTACAGTGATGTATGAGAAAGGGAGTACCTTTATTGAAGTTGTGCGTGTTTTGACTGACCAGGCGTTTGTTCAGGAGTTATTGCCCAAAGTTCAGGATCCGATAATCAGACGTTACTGGACAGATCAGATTGCACAAACCAGTGATTTCCACAAATCCGAGGTTTTGGATTATATTACCTCCAAATTCGGGCGTTTTGTTACCAATAAAATGATCAGAAATATTATTGGTCAGTCTGATAGCTCTTTTGAATTCCGTAAAGTCATGGATGAGGGTAAAATTCTTCTCATCAATCTTTCCAAAGGAAAAATTGGTGAGGAAAACGCTAACTTTTTAGGATTGGTTTTGGTTCCAAAAATTTTGGTTGCTGCTATGAGCAGGCAGGATATTCCCAATCAGGAAGACAGACGGGACTTTTTTCTCTATGTTGATGAGTTTCAGAATTTCGCAACACCGGACTTCGCCCAAATTCTCTCAGAAGCACGTAAATACCGTCTCAATTTGATTGTTGCCAATCAGTTTATCGGTCAGATGGAGGAGGAGATCAAAAATGCTATTTTTGGAAACGTAGGAACAATAGCGTCGTTTAGAGTCGGTGTAACTGATGCAAATTATCTCCAGCATGAATTCCAACCGCTATTTAATGAAAACGATCTTATCAATGTCGATAAGTATAATGCATATATGCGGACTATTGTTAATGGTGAACCTGCTGCGCCTTTTTCGCTTGATACCACCAAAGATGTTTCCAAGGAGAAAGCCCTCCAAAACGACCGTGTTGCTGAGTTGGTTCGCGAACTCTCCCGTCTTAAGTATGGAAAGAGTGTTGAAACAGTTGAAACAGAAATTGCTACTAGAGCGAGATTATAAAGTGCAAGAGCGCAAAAGCGAAGAAGTGCAGAAATGAAATTCACAGATTTAGAGATATGGAAAAAAGCTCATGAGTTAACACTTTTTGTCTATGCGGTTACTAAAAAGTTTCCCAAAGAAGAAGGGTACGGCTTGACCTCACAAATTCGTCGCGCAGCTGTTTCAGTAGAGTCATGTATCGCAGAAGGATTTGCCCGCTACCACTTTAAGGAAAGATTAAATTTTTACTATGATGCGGGTGGGTCCTTAGCAGGAATTCAAAGCCAAACAATAACGTCGAAAGATTTATCCTATTTGTCAGATGATAACGCAAAAAAGATTTCTGATAAAGTAGATGAAGTTCAGATAATTCTGGCAGGTTTAATCCGTTCCACGCAAAATTTGGTAAAAAAGAAGAAATCTGGTATATTTACCGAATGATGAAGCGTAAATAGTTGCACTTTTGCGCCTTTTCTCTTTCGCGCATATGCGCTGTAGATCGCGTCCGTAGTTCAGTGGCTAGAACAGTTGTCTTATACACAACATGTCGGAGGTTCGAGTCCTCCCGGACGCACTCTGTTTGGTCTATGAAATTACCACAAAACGCAAAACTGGTTTTTAAGGGAAAGATATTTGATGTTTATCAATGGGAACAACTGCTTTATGATGGATCCGTTGCCACGTTTGAAGGGCTAAAAAGGCCGAACACAATTCAGATTATTCCAACAATAGGCGATAAGGTCTTGTTCTCTCATGAGGAGCAGCCAAATAAGCCCCTGAGTAACACGTTTTTGGGAGGCCGTGCGGAAGAGGGCGAGGAGCCACTAGTTACAGCAAAGAGAGAACTTCTTGAAGAAACGGGTTTGGAGTCAGATGACTGGGAGCTACTGAAAATTTATGAAAATGAGGGTAAAATAGAATGGAGTATTTATTTATTCACAGCTCGCAATTGCAAAAAAGTCGCAGAACCCAATCTCGATGCAGGGGAGAAGATAGATGTAAAAGAAGTAAGTTTTGACAAGTTCCTGGACATTGTTTCATCAGAAAAATTCTGGGGACGGGATATAGCAAATGATATTTTGAGAATGAGGCTGGATAGTAAAAAAATTGAAGAATTTAAGAAAAAATTATCAATTAAAACTTAGTGGGTTACATATTAACGGCTGGAAGGGTCTGGTGGACGCACAACAAAATTACTTTTAGCCTGAGTTTTATTGGATGAAGTATTAGTGTTTAGTTCCTGCTTTTTATTTACTTGTTCTACCAAGTATTCAGCGCTAGAGGTATTTGCCCTATCTTCCTGCTCAATGCTCCACAATTTTTCTTTCCTTTTTAACTCTCTATTCTCAAAGAAGTTGCGTATACTAGTGGATATAAAAGATATATTCATGTAAAAAAATAATAGCATAGCTAAATATGAAAAATCAATAAAAGAGAGGTTTACAATTTAGAGATAAGTTTAAAGCTCGCTGAGGGTGGTGGTGTCTTTTGCGCGGTCCTGAACGTATTCCAAATAACGCTCTGTGGTAGAAAGTCTTTTGTGGCCTAGAATCTTTGAAAGAAGGACGAGAGATACGCCATGCTTTAAGTGATGCGCAACGAATGTGTGTCTTAGGTCATTTACTTTGGCGTTTTCAATGCCTGCGATCCTAAAGTACCGCTCAATAGCAGTTCTGATATTACGGACTAGGAAAGGCTTGCCTGATTTGGTTACGAAGATATGGTCATCTGTAATCTCGGGGCGAATTTTAAGGAATCTATCAAGTGCCTCTTTTGCCGATTTATTCATAGGAACTACTCTTTCAGCGTGTTTCTCATGAGGCGTGATCCTGAGTCCATCCGGCTGAATGTCCGACATTCTGATATCAGCCAATTCTCCAATTCTTATTCCAGTTTGGAGTAAAAGCTCAATTATCGCATACATTCGTGCGTCATTACGTGCTGCATCCCTAAGTGCCCTATATTCTGTAGGCTTAAGCATTCTTGGTGCTGCTAGTTCATATTGTGGGTGAGAGACGAGAAGTGATGGGTCATCGGTTACATACTCGTTAACTTTAAGAAAGCGGTAGAATGTACGGGTTGAGTTAAGCTTTCGTGATAAAGATTTGGGGGTATAGCCTTTGTCTGAAAGTGTACCCAGAAAAGCTTGAATATCATCTTTTGAGACTTCGTGGATGTGCTGTTTTTCAAGTTCTTCAAGAAAACTTGTGAGCTGATCAATGTCTTTTCCGTAGGCCAAAATTGTTGCACTTGAGTGCTTTTTGCTCTTGAGAAATTCCAAAAACTGTTTGTGTGCATCACGCACCTTTATTATATTCATAGAATACTAGATCCCATAATATCACAAACCAATTATAAATTCAAGAAGCAAAATTAATCCCTTTGCAATGCCTTCAAAAAGGTATTATATTATAATACTATCATGTCCCCAAAAAAAATAGCATTTTTTATCATAATCATAGCCTCAATATTTATAATAAATAACCTTGTGCACTCGATATACACACTCTGGCAGAAAAAGCATTTGGTTGAGGACGTACGGCTGGAAGTTGAAAAAAATCAGCATGAAAACGAGGCTCTAAAGAGGAAGTTAAGCCAAATTGAGGAGCCGCAGTTTATTGAGGAGGAGGCTAGAAATAAGCTTTTTTTGAGCAAGCCTGGGGAAGGTGTAATAGTTCTTTCGCAAAAAGACCTCGAAGCGACTCTGTCAGCAAAACCCAAGCCTCGGGATACAAGGCCAAATTGGAGAAAATGGTGGGAGCTATTTTTTTAAAAGAGCATCATTTCACGCTCTTGACTATAAGATTACCGCTGTTATAATCGTGCAATGAGAAAAGAGCAAAGCGGAGCCCCTCAAAACTATCAAGACAGTGCATACGCGCTCGCTTCTGGATTGGCAAAATGTAAGCGTAACAAGTTGATCTCAAGGGAAGAAGCGAGAGCAGCAAGGCGTGATAGGCGCTCAGCAAGACAAGTCAGAAAAGAAACATTACTTTATCTTCGAGGGGCTCCAATAGAAGAGTTGAGTCACCTTTCGGATTTTGATCAGGCGAGAATTGATTCTAGATTGGTAGAACTTACTGCTCAAGATGCAAGTGTTTTGGAGAGTAAGAAGGATCAATTTTCCAACTTGGACCGAACAAAACTCTTATTTAAAGCCAAGGCTGGACGTAGAAGCGGTTTGACAAAAGAAGAAAGAGCAGAAATGTATAAAGATGCGGGATACACAGATTTACAAATACAAGGATTAACCGGCAAACAACGTCTTTCTGCTCTACTGGCAACAGGTATATTATCAGGTGCTTCAGAAGGAGCAAGAGCAGTAGCTACGACCCACCCAGATCTCATTCCCTATTTAGATCATTTATCGGGGAGAAGCGGAACAATTGCATCATCGGCAGCACTTGGATTATATAGCCTTTCTTATGGTTTATTTGCCTGGCAAAACCTTCGTTTCGCTAGGGAAGGATTCGCAAGCGGTAATACATTTCTTACAGAGATATATCTTGGTGGAGACATGTTGTTTCCAGACAATATTCGGGATTTGCTAGCTTGGGGCGCGCCGGTTGCAGGAACTTTATTTACACATGGTGCATTACTTACTGCTGCAATTGAAGGAACAACAGGCAACACTAAAAGCGTTATTGCGGGTAATTTAGCAGGCGCTGGCGCAAATGCTTTATATTTAGCTGGAGGAGAGGCAATACTAAACCGAAAGAAAAAAAGAAAATCAAATCCTCAACCCGAGCCATAATATTACTCCCAATTTTTAATTTCCATCTCTTTTCTCAATGTTTCAAGTTTTCTACCATAACTCCACAAACATACCTTTACTCAGAAGTTCCTGTTCGCGTAAATGGCTGAGGTTTTCAATAACAAGGCCAGTTGCTGATGATATAGTTTGGATAAAGGGCTGGGGCATAAAACGCGCGCATGCTTTCCATTCTCCAACGTGCTGCGCGTATTCACTGGCAAAAAATCCGTTGAGAATTTCTACAATAGGCATTAGCTCATTATAAGAGAGCTTTTCTTCATTTTTAACTTGTTTACTTTGGTAATGAAATAATTTCCACTCTTTGTTATCAGCTTCATAAATCCGCATGATTATCTCTGTAGGTTCGAGAAGAAGAATTCCATATTTTTGCCTCATATATCTAATAATATTAGAGATTTATCTAATATGTCAAGAGGTAAGATGTCAAGATTTGGATTTTTTTAGGAGTTTTTTAACTTCCGCAAGCTCTCTTTCTATTGAAAGCAGTTTGGTTGTAACATTAGCTTCATCAATATTTTCCTGTGTAAAATAACTGAGCGGGCGTTTTGTGACGCTGGCGATTTGCCTAAGTTTGGTAAGAGGCGGAATACTTCGCCCTTTTTCATACGAAGAAACAGATTTGTCTGACAAGCCAATGCCGCGACCTAAAGCGTTTTGTGAAAGACGAGCATCTCTTCTTGCTGCTCGGATGCGTCGGGCCAGCTCCTGCACATGCCTCTGTTTTTTTAGATCGACATTTGTCATACGCCTTATTATACTATAGTCATGAAGAGAAATCTAAAGCTAAAAAAGCTGCGTATAAAAGACTTACCGTTCTCATCCCGTCCTCAAGAAAAATTATTAAATAAAGGCCACGAAAATCTATCCGACGCAGAACTATTGGCAATCTTACTCGGAACAGGTTCTGCAAAGCAGAATGCGATATTGTTAAGTCGGACATTATTAAACAGTTTTCCACTCAAAAAACTGTCCAAAACTTCTATTTCAGATCTGGTTAAGATTTCAGGAATAGGGAAATCAAAAGCAACCAGGATTTTGGCCGCGCTTGAGTTGGGAGAGCGTGTTTTTGCTCCTTCACTGCTCACAAAAACAACTATCAGAGGGGCAGGAGACCTTTTGTCACACCTTAAAGATATTGCAGACAAACGCCAAGAATACTTAGTCGTTTTTTATCTAAACGCGAGGCATGAGCTGCTGCAAAAGGAAATCATAGGGCAGGGAAGTCTGAATAATATGTTAATTACGCCAAAGGAGGTTTTTTCACCGGCTCTGATCACACCCTGCGCTTCAATTATGGTGGCGCACAATCATCCATCAGGTGATCCAACTCCATCTGAGGATGATGTCAGTTTTACCACCAGAATCCACGAAGCAGGAGAAGTAATTGGAATTCCTCTTATTGATCATGTAATTGTTGCAAGGTCGGACTATTTTTCTTTCAGGGATGGAAAAAAGGAAAAGATCTAAAGACTTAGTTTGAGGATTTGAATTTTTTTGAGCCTGGTCCAACCTTTAATCTGTCTTTCTCTTTTCAAGGCCTCCGATTTTGAATTTAATTGCTCAAGGTAAATTCTTTTTATTGGTTTGTGTGATCTAGTATATTTAGCACCACTTCCATTAATATGGTCAGCAAGTCTGGCATTGGGCTTATTTGAGTAGCCTGTGTAAAGACTTTTGTCCGAACAAACTAGGACGTATACGTACCATAAGCCCTTCGGCAGGCTCAGGGCACTTCGACTTTCTAGCATAATTCAACGTTATCATAAAAACCCATGACATTCTATTATGTGCTTGCGCTGAGCGAACGTAGTGAGTCGAAGTGTACCAGGGGTGGGAGTTGAACCCACGGTCGCCGGTTTATGAATCCGGAGCTTTAACCACTAAGCTACCCTGGCGCGATGCTGAAAGTATATCAATTGACCGTAGCTAAATCAAATGTTATACTAGTAAGCACAATGTTGGCAAAATCAACGGATTTTGAAACAAGACGCGGGGTAGTGTACGGTGCACGTGAGGCTCATAATCTTACAGATAAGGTTCAACTCCTTACCCCGCAACAAAAATAACTTGCTTCCAACTATGCGTGATTTTTTTGATAAAATTTCAAATAAGGTCTCAAGAGCAATGGGTACTCCATGGTCTTTCTTCGTTGCAATATCTGTAATAATTATCTGGGCAATTTCAGGCCCACTTTTTCATTTTTCAGACACATGGCAATTGGTTATCAATACCGGAACAACGATTGTCACATTTTTGATGGTTTTTCTCATTCAAAATAGTCAGAATAGAGACTCAGAATCAATGGAGCTGAAATTGAACGAGATTATACGAGCAATCAGAGAGGCAAGAAATGATTTTATTGATCTGGAGGAAATGTCCGAGGACCAGATGGATAAATTTCAAGAAGAGTTCCGGCAACTTGCCAAAAAAAGACTTAAGATAAAATAAATCTTATCCTCTAAATGCTAGTATGAAAAATAATCCTATTGGAATTCTCGATTCAGGGCTTGGAGGCCTAACGATTTGGAACGAAATTGCCGCACAATTGCCTAACGAATCTACTATTTATATTGCGGATTCATTAAATTGTCCTTACGGAAGTAAGGATAAGGATCAAATATACAAAATGAGTAGGAGCATGATTAAATTTTTGCTGAAAAAAGACGCAAAGCTTATTGTTATTGCCTGTAACACAATCACCGTTTCCTGTTTGGATAAGCTGAGAATTGACTTTCCCAAAATTCCAATTGTTGGCACAGTACCGGTAATAAAAACAGCAGCATCAATGACCAAAAACAAACGTATCGGGGTTTTGGCGACTAGTAGAACAGCAAATAGTTCATATCAAAAAGAACTTATCAAAAGATTTGCCAAAGACTGTACGGTTTTTAGTCACGGGACAGATGAGTTGGTGCCAATGATTGAAAAAGGAGAAATAACTGGTGAAAAAATTGAAAAAAAACTGCAAACTGTTTTGGCAAAATTTCAAAAAAAGCAAATCGACATTCTTGCGCTTGGATGTTCACATTTTCCATTTTTGGAGCCTGAAATAGAAAAAATATTGGGAAATGGCGTATTACTCCTTGATTCGGCAGGCGCTATAGCAAGACAAGTTAAAAGAGTCCTGGAGCACAATGATAGTTTGGTAAAAAGCGGTAATTCTAGTTATAAATTTTTTACAACAGGGAACATAGGAGTATTTAGAAAAATTACAAAAGAGTTGGGAAGAGATACAATAATAGGGAATATTGAAAATATAAAAATATGATTAATGATTTAAAGAATAAAAAAATTGCAATACTGGGACTTGGGGTTGAGGGAATATCAGTTATTGAATATCTGTATAAAAAAGGAATTAGTGTTATTGTATTAGATATAAAGACAAAGGAAGAATTTGATGCGGAAATTCTGGATAAAGCAAAAGAATTCAAAGCAGATCTCATTCTGGGTAGAAATTATCTTGAAAACCTTTCAAGGTTTGATATTGTCTTTAGAACACCCGGAATTAGACTGGATATCGTAGAGAGTGCAATAAAACAAAAAGAAACCGTTATCACATCTCTGACAAAACTCTTTTTTGAGCTTTGTCCATGTCCAATTATCGGTGTGACAGGAACAAAAGGAAAAGGAACTACGGCTAGCTTGATATATGAAATGTTGAAAGAGGCAGGAAGAGATGTTTACTTGGGTGGAAATATTGGTACCCCGCCTTTAGATTTTTTGGATAAGTTGGACAAAGATTCAATCGTTGTTCTTGAGTTATCAAGTTTTCAGCTTCAGGATTTGGGTAAAAGTCCTCATATTGCGGTAATGCTGATGACAACCAGTGAGCACCTGGATCACCATAAAGACACTTTAGAATACGTTGATGCAAAGCGAAATATTTTGAGGTTTCAAAATTCATCGGATTTCGCGATTGTAAATCGGGATTACCCGGCAAGTAACGAATCAGACATCTATTCCGATGGGAAAGTTTTTTATGTGTCGCGCGAGAGAGCCGGTCAGAGCGGTTCATTTATCCGGGATGAGGTAATGTGGATGCAGACTGACGGGAATGAAAAGAAAATTATTGACATCAAAGACATTCTTCTTCCGGGAAAGCATAATTTGGAAAACGCAGCAGCCGCTTCTCTGGCAGCTCATTTAGAAGGAGTTGGGCGGGAACAAATCGTAAGGGTGTTAAAATCTTTCAAAGGTCTGGAGCATCGCTTGGAGTTAATTAGAGAAGTAGAGGGGGTCAAGTATTATGACGATTCTTTTTCTACCACTCCCGAAACAGCAATTGCCGCGATTGAGGCCTTTTCCGAGCCTGAAATTCTGATCTTGGGAGGGTCGAGCAAGAATAGTGATTTTACAGAGCTTGGAAAAGTGATAAGTAACGCCAAAAATATAAAAGCAATTATAGGGATTGGGGATGAATGGCATCGCATGAAAGCGGAATTTCCAATTTCCAATTTCCAATTTCCAATTATTGAAGACGCAAGAGATATGAAGACAATTGTTTTGGCAGCAAGTAAAATTGCCGCGCCCGGGGACGTAGTTTTGCTATCTCCAGCGTGTGCTAGCTTTGGGATGTTCGAAAATTACAAAGACCGTGGGGAGCAGTTCAAAAAAGAAGTTTTAATGCTGTCTTGATCTGGATGGAATAAATCTTCCTTCCTTGAAGGCTGCATTGATTGCCCTATTAAGCCGTGGTATTACGCCTGACATTTGGAAACGTTCACGGGTGAAAACATCTTTATGTATTCCTACTACAACTATTGCGTCTGCATGAGGGTAAGCCCGAACACTCATTTCTCTACAGCCCTCTTTTATCTCATCCCATATAACTGTAGTTACAACTGCTCCATCCGTATCAACGCTAAAAAATTTTTGATTGGCTTCGTTAGTCGGCTCAATATCAGTATTTAGCATTTTTAATCCTGGTAATCCAAGATTTTCTGCCCGTAAAGCTGCAAGCATTTCGAATACGCCTTTTTCAGCCATTAGACCTATCCCAGCTTTAATAGCCTCTGGTTTGTTCTCTTGTTGTATGCCTTTAAATTCATTTTCAGCGCTAGCTCTTCTAGCTCTCATGTGATGAGCACCGCGCACATTTTCAAGTTTCATACTAATTTGTTATTATACAGCTAAAAATTAAAAATGCAAGTGCTATAGGTCTTTTAGTGAATTTTTTGGCTAAAGTTTTGTTGGCGACCAAAATTAAAAAACTTCCAACTTTCAGTCCTAATTTGGGACTGGCATAGGCTCAGATTTTGTGATATACTATAAAAATTCTATGGCAGCGAATGGTAAAAGGCACTCTTCAAACGGCAGGAAAAGAACAATAAAACTTAAGGCTAAATTCTCCTGGAAAAACTTTTTCCTTTATGGTTTATTGGTTGTTTTCTCCCTTTTCGTCTTTTCAGCATTAAGCGCATCAAGCGAGGACAAGAAAACAGTATCTCTTTCGCAAGTAATTACTGATGTTAAAAAAGGTCAAGTATCCCAAATATCAATTTCAGGCGATAAGCTGACAATTACTGAGAAAAACGGAAATGTTGTCCAGGCATTTAAAGAGCCCGGGTCCAATGTATATACTATTTTTAAAGACGCGGGTATTTCTTTGGGCGAGGCAAAGATCACAGTTAAGGATGATACCGGCTTAAACAGTTGGATCAATATAGCATCAGCTATTTTACCGGTTGTTTTGATGATCGCGTTTTTCTACTTCATTTTTCGTCAAGCTCGTGGAACTCAGGAAGGTATTTTTTCTTTTGGTCAGTCCCGCGCTAAGCTTTTTAACCGTGACAATCCAAAAGTCACATTTAAAGACGTTGCGGGGGTTGATGAGGCCAAACAGGAATTAAGCGAGATTGTCGATTTTCTAAAAAATCCTAAGAAGTATACAGATCTGGGAGCACGTACTCCAAAAGGTGTCTTAATGGTAGGACCTGCGGGGACTGGAAAAACTCTTTTAGCCCGCGCTACAGCAGGTGAGGCGCATGTTTCATTTTTCTCAATGGCAGGATCTGAATTTATGGAGATGCTGGTTGGGGTTGGCGCCTCAAGAGTGCGTGATTTGTTTAACACTGCCAAAAAGGCTCAGCCGTCGATAATCTTTATTGATGAGGTTGATGCGATTGGGCGCCAGCGGGGTGTGGGTATGATGGGAGGACACGATGAGCGTGAGCAGACCCTGAATCAGATTCTGGTTGAGATGGATGGATTTACTCCAAATGAACACGTAATCGTTATGGCAGCAACCAATAGACCTGATGTGTTGGATCCGGCACTTGTCAGGCCCGGGCGTTTTGACAGACGCGTTGTGCTTGATTTGCCTGATGTTGAAGGACGCAAAAAAATTCTGGCAATTCATGCCCAGGGAAAACCATTTGACGCAAATGTCAATTGGGAAAAAGTTGCCAAAAGAACAGTAGGATTTTCAGGAGCTGATCTTGAAAACATGCTTAACGAAGCAGCAATCGCGGCAGCCAGGCACAGCAAGAAGGCAATTGATATGGCAGATCTTGAAGAATCTGCGACCAGGGTAAAGCTCGGTCCTGAGAAAAAAAGACTGCAATCAGACCATGACCGCAAGATGACAGCTTATCACGAAGCAGGACATGCTTTGGTTGCATGGGAAATGCCACACGTTGATCCGATCCACAGGATTTCAATCGTATCCCGTGGCATGAGTCTTGGACATACAATGACTGAGCCTATTGAAAGAGTTCATGAAACAAAAGCTCATCTTCTTGAGCAGATTGCAGTCATGATGGGAGGACGTGCCGCTGAGAGTCTTGTTTTTGAAGACGTCACAACCGGTGCATCAGATGACATTGATAAAGCAACTCAGGTGGCTCGCGCTATGGTAACCAAATTCGGAATGAGTGATTTGGGACCAATTACTTATGACGCGCAAAAGTCAGTTTATGAGCAAAGTGATGTATCTCCTGAAATGGCTGCAAAAATTGATGGAGAGGTAAAAAAGATCGCAGAAACTGCCTACAAACAAGCAAGTGAGATTTTGGCAAAACTCCGCAAGAAACTTGACGTACTGGCTGCGGAACTTCTTGTAAAAGAGACAATAGAATCGGATGATTTTATAAAGTTAATTGGTATCAAAAAGGTCCTCGCAACAGCTCCGGCAAAGGGATCAACCAGGCTCAGCTAATTTCCTTCCCCAGTTTCCATCTCTGTTCAAGCAGTTAATTTATCTCCAATAGTCATCAACAAAAAGCCTCCGTGATATAATTGCTTCATGAAGAAGTTAATAATCATTGATGGGAATGCTATTCTTCACAGGGCGTACCATGCGTATCCTCCGCTGACAAACAATAAAGGTATGGTTATAAATGCCGTGTACGGGTTTTTTTCAATGCTTTTTTCAATCATCACTGATCAGAAGCCCGAATATCTGGCGGTTTGTTTTGATAGACCCGAGCCGACATTTCGGCAAAGCCTGTTCGCCGGTTACCAACAGGGACGGCCAAGTCTTCCCGATGATTTTGTCCCGCAAATCCTACTGGTTCATGAGCTTTTGGAAAAAATGAAAGTTGCTGTTTTTGAACTGGATGGATATGAAGCAGATGATTTGATTGGGACATTGGCGAAAAGATCAGTCAAAACAAAAAATTTGGAAGCTGTTATTGTCACGGGAGATCGTGACATGCTGCAGCTTGTGAATGGTAAAGTGAAAGTTATGATGCCTCTGCTCGGGATCACTAAGACCGTTACGTTTGATGAAAAGGCTGTTGAGGAAAAGTATGGAGTTACACCGAAGCAGTTTATAGACTATAAAGCGTTGATTGGCGACGCGTCTGACGGATATCCGGGAGTGACGGGGATTGGGCCAAAAGGTGCAGCGAATTTACTTAAAGAATATGGAACTTTTGAAAATCTTTACCAGAATATCCCCAATCTGCCTGAGAAGATAGGTCTCAAGCTCGCGACTGATGCCGAACAAGCGGCACTTGCCAAAAAACTTGCAACAATTGATACGGATGTACCTACTTCATTCGATATTAAAAAATGTCTATGTTCGGATTTTGATATCTCCAAGCTGCGTGAAGCGTTCCTGGATCAGGGATTTAATACTCTGACAAAAAGACTAGATACGGTATTTGGAGTTTCGAATCCAAATGTTACAGAGGAGACAAAAGAGCCAGATGAGACAAAGGTTGATAAAAAGACGAGCGATCAGTTGGAATTGCTATGAGAGTAGCCATTGTTCATGATTATATAAAAGAGTATGGAGGCGCGGAGCGTGTGCTCGAAACATTATTGGAAATTTATCCTGATGCTGATGTTTATACTTCTCTTTATGCGCCGGAATTTTTGGCCCGCATAGAAGTAGATTTGAAAAATACAATATTAAAACAACCTTTCTTAACCACATTCCCTTTCGTCATAAATTGATTTCTCCACTTAGGCTTTTATCTCCACTAGCGTTTTATAGTTTAGACTTATCAAATTATGATGTGGTGGTTGTTTCTCAAACTGGTGCGTATTTTCCCAACATAGTTGGAGAGAGAATTAAGAAGGAAGAATTAAGAATTAAGGACGGAAAGAAGCCGGTTTTGATTTGTTACACACATACGCCACCGCGTTATCTTTATGGATACGCGACTGCGAGAGATTGGAAGAAGCATAAATCGTTTGCGGCTGTCGCGGAAATAGCAAATCACTTTTTGCGGATGACTGATTATAATTCTTCAAAAAATGTTGATTTTTTTATAGCGAATTCTGAGGAGATAGCGGGGCGGATTAAGAAATTTTATAGAAGAGATGCCACCGTTATCTACCCTCCGGTAGATAACGCAATTTCAAATTTCAAATTTCAAATTACAAATAAGAATAAAAAAAATTATTTTTTGACTGGGGGGCGTTTGGCGAGGGCGAAGGGAATTGATGTGATTGTGAAGGCGTTTAATGAGAATGGGTTGCCTCTTAAGATATTTGGGAAAGGATTTGCAGGATACCAGGAAGAGCTCAAAAAAGAAGTAAGAAGTAAGAATCAAGAATCAAGGATAGAGTTTTTGTGGGAGGTAACAGATAAGGAAAAGCTGGAGTTGATGAGAAATGCAAAAGCTTTTATTTTCGCGTCGTATGACGAGGATTTCGGTATAACACCCGTTGAAAGTATGAGTGTCGGGACGCCTATTATTGCATTCAGAAGTGGGGGGGTTAAAGAAACTGTCGTTGACGGAAAAACAGGATTATTCTTTGAGGAAAATACACCTGAAGCGTTAAATGCTGCCGTTAAAAGTTTTGAAAAGTTAAAACTTGATCCGAAAGATTGCATAAAACAAGCGGAAAAGTTTTCTTCAGCGCGATTTAAAAAAGAGATAAAAGAATTTGTTAATTCGAAAGTAAAAAAATAATATGCCAGAACTACCTGAAGTAGAAACTATTAGATTAGGACTGCAGAGATATCTCATTGGACACAAAATTGTTGACGTTGATGTGAGTTTGATAAGAATATTTTCTGGCGACACCAAAAAAATTATCGGCGGAAAAGTTGTTGCTGTCAGGCGGTTTGGTAAAGGTTTGTTAATTGATTTGGATAATGATTACAGCATTGCGGTACACGTAAAAATGACAGGCCAACTCCTCTATAGAAAAGTATCAAAAGAAGAAAAAGTATCAAAGGTATCAAATGTCAAGGTTGATGTCGGGAAATTACCGGATGTTTATACACATGTTGTTTTCAGATTGGATAAAGATGCAACTCTTTTCTACCGCGATATGCGGCAATTCGGGTGGGTGAAAATTATTAAGACCAAAGATGCAGTTGAGATGCCATTCTTCAAATCACTTGGACCTGAACCGCTTAAGGATTTGGATTTAAAAAAGTTTCAGGCGATAATTTCCAAAAATAAAACAAATATAAAAGTTCTACTTATGGATCAGAAGAAAATTTCTGGGATTGGAAATATTTACGCAAATGACGCTCTTTTTGTCGCAGGAATTGACCCCCGCCGCTACAGCGCCTCACTTACTCAGAAAGAACAAGTAAAATTATTTAAAGCAATAGAGCAAGTATTGAAAAAAGGTCTTGAAGCAGGTGGGGCAAGTGAGTGGCATTATGTTGATGCATTGGGTGGTTCAGGTAATTATCAAAATTTTTTTCAAGTTTATAATAAAAAAGGAAAATCCTGCAAAAATTGTGGAAGCATAATAGAAAAAATTACACTAGGTGGACGAGGCACCTTCTTTTGTCCCCAATGCCAGAATTAAGCCGTTTGTCTTTCCAGCGGTTTTTTGCTAGTATTGATACTTAGAACTTAGAAAGTTATGGGTAATAAGAACAGTCGTAAACGGATTATTATTTCAGTCGGAGGATCCCTCATCGTCCCTCAGGATGGAATCGGTATTGATTTTCTCAAACAGCTCAATGCCTTCATAAGAGAAAAGCTGGCAGAGGATCCAACCCGCCAGTTTTTTTTAGTTACAGGCGGTGGAACTACGGCAAGACATTATATTGATGCAGGCCAGCAAGTAATAGAGCACCAGTTATCAAGGGATGATTTGGATTGGCTGGGAATTCACTCAAGTCGGCTTAACGCCCATCTCGTCAGGACAATTTTCCGCGATATCGCTCATCCATATATCGTAAAAAACTTTGATATTATCAGAAAAGCTGAAGAGTCTGTGGTGGTTGCTGCGGGCTGGAAGCCTGGTTGGTCAACTGATTATTGTGCGGTTTTGATTGGAGAAGATTATGGAGTTGAAACCGTACTTAATTTAAGTAATATTTCCGAAGTCTACGATAAAGATCCGAATAAATTTAAAGATGCAAAACCTTATAAAAAAATGGACTGGGACGAATTTAGAAAACTAGTGGGGGACGAATGGACGCCAGGAATGAATACTCCTTTTGATCCGATTGCTGCTAAAAAAGCTCAAGAAATGGGGATAAAAGTGGTAATTATGTCGGGAACAGATTTTGATAATCTTGAAAAGTATTTTAAAGGTGAAGATTTTGTGGGAACAACAATAGAGTAATTTTCAATTTTCAATTTGAAGTTTTCAATGAGATTGTAATTTACAATGTTTAAAACATTAAAAATTTAATCATTTAAAATTCATTTCAAATTGTAAATTTTAAATTTCAAATTAAGTGAATGATATTAAAGCATCTCTCTCTTCAAAATTTCAGAAATTATACTAAATCCGAGTTTAGTTTTAGTCCTAGGACAACTATAATCATTGGGCCAAACGCAATTGGAAAATCAAATATTCTCGAGGCAATATATCTCCTGTCCACAGGAAAGAGTTTTCGGACGGATAAAGACAAACAGATCTTAAAATTTGGTCAAAGTAATTGTCGGGTAAAAGGTTTGATTGAGGGGGAAAAAGAGACAGACGAGACAAAGGAGACAAATGAGCTAGAGGTAGTTTTGGTAGAATCATCTACCGAATTCTTGCAAAAAAAGTATTCGGCCAATGGAGTTTCTAAGAGCAGAATAAATTTTGCAACTAAGATGCCAGTGGTTCTGTTTACTCCAATGGACCTGGATCTGGTAGCAGGGCAGCCAGGAACCAGACGCAAATTTTTGGATGAAGTACTTACGCAGATTGATCCAGAATATCACCAAGCACACATTGCATATATTAAAGCTTTAAGACAGAGAAACGCTCTTCTCCAGCAAGCACAAGAGAGAGGACAAAGAGATGATAAGCTTTTTGCTTATTGGGATGAACTGCTTATTAGAAACGGGCAAAGTATTTCAAAAAAACGCACTGAATTAATTGAATACATAAATAAAACAAAAAAAGAAATTTTTGAATTTGATTTGAAGTATGACCGGAGTGAAATTTCTAAAGAGAGACTCATACAGTATAAAAATGCAGAAGTTGGTGCAGGAGTTACGTTGGTCGGACCGCACAGAGATGACGTATTGATAAAAGCCAAAAATAAACTTTCGAAAAATTCTGAGGAGGTAAGATACTTTGGTTCACGCGGTCAGCAAAGGCTTGTCGCGCTTGAGCTAAAACTTTCGCAGATTGCAATTATTAAAGAAAAGACAGAAAATGAACCAATACTTTTGTTGGACGATGTTTTTTCAGAGTTAGATAGCAGCAATATTTCGCATGTGTTAAATTTAATGAATATTTATCAAACAATCGCGACAACAACCCATGAAGAATTTATAGGAAAACATGAATTAAAAAATTTAGAAATGATAAGATTGGGAAAGTAAACTAATTTTCAATTCTAAATTTTCAATTTTCATTGAAATCTAAATATTAAAATTATGAATAAATTTAATCCGCAAGATTTAAAGCAATTATATGCTCCCCCAGTAGATTCGCATAAAGGAGAGAATGGTAAACTGATTCTAATTGGAGGATCTCACTTATTTCATGCCGCATCTTTATGGGCATTAACCATTGCTTCAAAAATTGTGGATATGGTTTTTTATTCATCTGTTGATGAGAATAATGAGATTGTCTTGAGAGCAAAAGAAGAATTTCGAAACGGTATAGTTGTGCCCAGAGGCAAGGTTGAAAACTATATTGAAGAAGCAGATTGTGTATTAATAGGTCCCGGTTTGCCAAGAAAAGAAGGGGAGGAAATTGGCGATGATGATACTAAAGAATTAACAGAAAGACTATTTGCAAAATTTCCTGATAAGAAATGGGTTATTGATGGAGGTTCATTACAAGTTGTTGCTCCTGAAGCATTACCCAAGAACTCAATTATTACACCGCATTTAGGCGAGTTTGAAAAATTAAAACTCAAAATGCAAAACTCAAAACTTAAGATTGCAATGCAAAACTCAAAATTGGAAGAACAGGTCCAAATTTTTGCGAAAGAATACGGATTGATAGTTTTGCTCAAAGGTCAAAAAGACTTTATTTGCTCTACGGATAAATGCGCACTGGTTTCAGGAGGGAATGCGGGTATGACCAAGGGAGGGACAGGGGACGTGTTATCCGGTCTGGTCGCGGCTTTAGCTTGTAAAAATAATTTATTTCTAGCGGCCTCAGCAGGGTCTTGCATAAATAAAAAAGCTGGAGAAAGTTTATTTGAAAAAGTAGGATATAACTTTAATGCATCAGATCTGGTAGATGAGATACCGGTGGTAATGAAAAATTTGCTTGCATAATTATTTGTTGCCAAAATTCGGGAAATATGCGAGAATTAAATCCTCATGTATACTCCAAAATTTACAATCTCCAACAAAATTCTCAAAAATATAGGCATAATTGAAGCATGTAAAGAAGTTATAGATCATGCACCTCTTTTGCCTTTTTATGAAAAAGAATTCCGCAAAGATGCACTGACCAGAGCAGTTCATTATGGTACACACATTGAAGGAAATGAGCTAGATCTAAGTCAAGCTGAGAAAGTCATGATGGGTGAAGAAGTCGCCGCTCGTGATCGGGATATTCAGGAAGTAATCAATTATAGAAAAGTAATGGAGCGGATTGGAGAATCAAGAATTAGAAATCAAAAAGAAGGAATTAATGAAGAGTTTATTTTGGAGTTACATAAAATGACTGTTGAAAAAATCTTATCAGCTGAGAGGTGCGGAGTTTATCGATCTACGCAGGTGGTTGTTAAAAACAGTCTGACTGGGGAAGTTACCTTTCGTCCTCCGCTTCCAATTGCAGTTCCCATTCAAGTGAAAGAATTGATCGAATTCATGAATCAGTCAGGAGATGTCCATCCGGTTCTAAAATCCGGCACAGTTCACTATGAACTAGCAAGAATTCATCCCTTTGTTGATGGAAACGGGAGAGTCGCACGGGCACTCTCTACCTATATTCTCTTTCAGGAAGAATATGATATCCGGAAATTTTTTTCACTTGAGGAGTACTTTGACCGGGATGCTGCCCGTTATTATGATTCTCTTCAAAGCGTTGCCAGATCGGATGGAGATTTATCAATTTGGCTTGAATATTTTACACAAGGTCTTGCAATTGAGCTTTCAAAAATAAAAAATAAAATTGAGAAAATATCCATTGACGCTGGACTTAAGCAAAAGCTGGGCGGTGCCCCGCTGCTTTTGTCAGATAGGCAGCTTAAAATAATAGAGTATATTCAGAAAACAGGATTTTTGCAAAACCAGGCATTTTTAAGCCTTTTTCCAATGGTGTCAGAGGATACAGTTTTGAATGAAATAAAATCGTTATTGAAAGCAGGTATAATAAAAAAATCCGGAAAAACAAAAGGCGCTAAATACATAATGGCGACGAAATGATATGAAATTTTCAGAACTTGCAAATTATTTTGAAAAATTGGAAGAGACTTCCTCACGCTTAGTACTTATTGATATTTTAGCCGACTTGTTTAAGCATACGGATAAAGAGGAGATTGAGAAGATAATTTATCTGACGCAGGGGAGAATCGCGCCGTTTTTTGCGCCGGTTGAAATAGGAATGGCGGATAAAACAATTGCTGACGCTCTAGCTCGGGCGTTTGAACAAAAGAAAGATTACGTTTTGCAATTATACGGCAAAGTTGGAGACATGGGATTAGTCGCACAGCAATTGAGCTCAAAGTTCAAATTGCAAAGTTCAAAGTTAAAGGTTGAGGACGTTTTTAAGATCTTAACTGAAATTGCCGGGACGTCTGGTGCCGGGACTGTTGAGAAAAGGATAACACTTCTTTCTGATTTGTTGAAAAAAGTAGATCCGATTTCGGCTAAGCATCTGGTCCGCGTTCCTCTTGGTAAAACACGTCTCGGTATTGGTGACCCGACAATTCTTGACGCACTTGCGCTTGCGATATTAGGCGACCGTGGCAAAAGAAAACTTTTGGAAAAAGCGTATAACGAAACATCAGATTTGGGTTTAATCGGGAAAACGCTTAAAAAAGAAGGTTTGGCAAAAGTCCAAAAGTTAACAGTCACGGTTGGCAGGCCGATCAGATCAGAACTTTGCGAACGTTTGCCAAATCCTGAAAAGGTTTTTTCTAAAATGGGTGATAAGGTTCATGCCACTCCGAAGTATGATGGTTTTCGTGTCCAAATCCATAAAGACGGAGATAGGGTCTCAATGTTTTCCCGCAACCTTGAAGATATGACGCATATGTTTCCTGAGCTCATTAAGGGAACTCTTGACCAGGTAAAAGCTAAGACTGCAATTCTTGATACAGAAGCTCTTGCCTATCAACCGGAATCCGAAGAATTTTTACCGTTTCAGGAAACGACCAAGAGACGCAGAAAACACGGAATTGAAGATATGGTGCTGGCTTTACCGCTGAGGGCTTTTGTTTTTGATATTCTCTACGTCGATGGGAAGTCGCTAATTGATACCCCGCTTCATAAACGGATAGAAATGCTAAAAAAAATCGTTGAGAAAGGCGATACGCTACTTTCGGCTCCAGGTGATATTCTAGACAAACCGGAAAAACTGCAACTGATGCTTGATGACTCGATTTCAAAAGGTCTTGAAGGCGTAGTTGTCAAAAAAATTGATTCTCTGTATGAAGCGGGAGGGCGCAACTTTAATTGGGTTAAATTGAAGCGTCATTCATCAGGAGAACTTCATGACACTATCGATACTGTAATTTTGGGATATATTTTCGGCAAAGGAAAAAGAACGGCATTTGGCGCGGGAGCATTATTGGTTGGAATTTACGATAAAAAGAATGACGAATTTGTGACAGTCAGCAAAATCGGGACCGGACTAACAGATGAAGAGTGGAGAAGTATCAAACAAAAAACAAAAGGAGCAGAACTATCGCACAAGCCGGCGCGGGTTAATTCTCTGATTACTCCAAGCGTTTGGGTCAGGCCTGAAATTGTGATTGAAGTCCTGGCTGATGAGATCACAAGAAGTCCTTTGCATACGGCGGGTTCTGCAAAGCAGAATTCAGAAAGACAGAAAGAACCCGGCTACGCATTAAGGTTTCCCCGTTTGGTAAATTTCCGGGATAAAGACAAGAAGGCAGAAGATGCTACTACAGTAGACGAACTTATAAAGATGTTTGAACAACAAGGAAAACAATAAGGTTATGCTAAGATAAATTATGGCCGAAGAATCTCTTTTTCCTCCTGAAACAGCCGGCGGGTTGATGGTAACTCAGTTACCAACTGCTCATCGTACAAATACCGTTTCCGAAGTGGTTGAGCGAATTTCAAAAAAAAAGTGGGATGATATATATTTCGTTTACGTCCTAACACAGGATGGGAAATTAATCGGACTTGTTCCTCTTACCATTCTTCTTGCGTCCCCCAAAACAAAAACAATGGATGAATTGATGATAAAGCCGCTTCTCACACTAACACCTGAAACAGACCAGGAAAAAGTAGTAATTGAGGCTATAAAATTGGATATTGAGCAGGTTCCGGTTGTTGATCATGAGGATAAATTCCTGGGAGTTGTTGTAGCGGACCGGATAATTGATGTTTTGCACGACGAACATCTGGAAGATTTTCTGCGGTCTTCAGGTATAAGGGGTAAGGGATCGCACATTTTGGAGTTAGCAGGTGGCAGGTTGATTCATGCTGTCCAATCAAGAATACCGTGGTTATTGGTAGGGCTTGGTATTGGTTTGGGGTTAAGCTTGGTGTCAAGCAGGTTTGAAGGTTCTCTGCAGAAAAATATCGCCCTGGCCTATTTCATACCGGTTATCGCTTATGTCGCGGATTCTGTCGGAACACAATCAGAAACCATTTTTATCCGTGCGTCAACAGTGCTGAAGTTGAATTTGTTTACTTATCTATTGAAAGAATTTTTTATCGGTTCAACAATTGGGGTAGTTTTGGGAATAATTGGTGGAATAGGAGGAGCATTAATCTCTCAATCAATTTCAATTGGATTGGTAGTTGGAGTTTCCCTCTTTTGTGCCATAACTGTTTCCGCTGTACTTGCTTGCGTTACTCCCATTTGTTTTACTGCTCTTAAAAAAGACCCGGCTCTTGGGTCAGGCCCACTGACAACAGCAATTCAGGATCTTATTAGCATAACTATATATTTTTTAGTCGCAGGAATGCTTTTACACTAGTTTGCTTAGAATAGGTCTTCGTTGCTTTCGAGGTTTATTTTTAATGAACCGAAATTTTGAGATACGACGTGTTCCGGCAACTCCAGAACAAAACGAGAAACAGTATTGGCAGTTCTTTGGCCGAAGAAAAGTCGGCGTTTTGCGTAAGTTAAAAAAAGTTTTTCTTTTGCCCTTGTCATACCAACGTAACAAAGACGTCTCTCTTCCTCCAATTCGCCTCGGTCCATGAGAGAGCGTGAATGTGGAAATAATCCCTCCTCCATCCCAATCATAAAAATTGTTGGGAATTCCAAGCCTTTGGCTGCATGGAGGGTCATAAGTGTAATTGCGTTTTTTTTCTCTCCATCCACTTGCGGTTCTGAATTATATTCCTGTTCAACAAGTGAAACATTTTCCAGAAAATCCGTAAGATCGGGAAAAGCGATCGCGACAGATCTAAGCTCTTTTATATTCTCAAGCCGCATACGGTCCTCTTCAATTTTTTCATCATATAGCTCAAGATAGCCCGTTGCTTTTATTACTCCATCAAGAATATCAATTGTCGCGATATCATCTTTTCCTTCAACCGTTACCTGGTATTCAAGAAATTTTTGTAAGCGTCCTTTGCCCAATTTTTCAAGCCGTTTATATGAGACCATGTCTTTTGGATTGGATTGTACCCGAAGATAGGAAAGCACGTCTTTTACCTCTTTTCTGGCATAAAATCTGGTGCCTCCAATCAGCACATATGGAATTCCGTGATGCAAAAATGCTTCTTCAATGACACGGGATTGAGCGTTGGTTCTGTACAATACCGCGACCCCGCTCAGGTCTTTAATATTGTTTGTAATTAAGCTTTGAATAATATAGTCCGCTTCATCCTGCTCACTTTGCGCTTCATAGATTTCTATCTCTGAGCCCTCAGGATTTTCCGTCCAGAGTTTGAGTACGGGATGTGTCGTGTTTTTGGAAATTACTGCTGTTGCACCATCAAGGATTTTTTGGGTTGAGCGGTAATTCTGGGAAAGGGAAAAAGTTTTTGTATTTGGAAAGTCATCTTTAAATTTCATGAGATTGCGGTAATCAGCGCCACGCCAGCTATAGATGCTTTGTGAGAAATCGCCGACCACACATATATTTTTCCATTTTCCCGAAAGCAATTTGGTCAATATATATTGAGCACGATTAGTGTCTTGATATTCATCAACCAGTACGTATTCAAATCTCATCTGGTATTTTTTGAGAATTGTCTCATTTTCCTGAAAAAGTTTTATGGTGAAAAGAATGAGATCATCAAAATCCAATGCATCGTTTTCTTTGAGAATTGCTTGATACATTGGATAAATTTTACTGACCGTTTCCTGGAAATATCCGCGAGCATAATTTAGGTATTCATTTGCGGTAATTAATTCATTTTTTGCCTGGGAAATTGTCGCGAGAACCGAGCTTGGTTTGAAATCTTTGACCGAAATTTCCAAACGCATCATTGCCTCCTTCAGTGCGTCTAATTGATCCTGGGAATCATAAATCAAAAACTTCTGGGAAAACCCAAGATGTTTTCCCTCAATTCTTAAAATCTTGGCACACATAGAATGGAAAGTTGCGATCCAAGGTCCTCCAGAGGCGGATCTCTCTTTGCTCGACATAGCTGAAGAATTTTTAATATCGGATAAGTATTTCCGCATCCTTTCTTTCATCTCGTTTGCTGCTTTGTTGGTAAAAGTAATCATCAAAATTGATTCAGGCTCTATTTTTTTCTCAAGCATGAGATAGATAACTTTATATGTCAGAACCCGCGTTTTGCCGGATCCGGCGCCAGCAAGAATTATGACCGGACCTTCGGTTTGGAGCACCGCTTCTTGTTGGGCTGTATTTAAATCCTTGAGTAGTATGTCTCTCATAGAGTATAATTATCTAGTTATTTTGCTATGTTTAGTCAATTGGGGTAGTATTTATTGTAACATATGAAAAAGCTTTTTATTGTTGCTAACTGGAAATCAAATAAGACAACAAGTGAATCAATAAACTGGCTTCAATCAATTGAAAATCTAAAATTAAGATTTGACAAAGAAGAGAAAGAAGTAATTGTTTGCCCATCGTTTACTTCTTTGCCAAGCATGAAAGCATATATATTGCAGAAGAGTTTGCCTATCAAATTAGGATCTCAAGATATTTCCCCGTTTAATGAAGGCGCGTACACAGGAGAGATAAGCGCAAAGCAAATTAAAGAGTTGGCGGAGTATGCAATTGTTGGACATTCTGAAAGACGGAAATACTTTCATGAAACAGATGACGACGTAATACAAGAAGTCACAAGATTGATAGAAGAAGGTATTAGTCCTATTTTGTGCGTTAGTGATATGAGGCAAATGGATTATTATCTTTTGCAGGGGAAAGTAGTCGTAGATAATGCCGACAAAATTATTTTTGTTTATGAGCCCCCGAGTGCTATCAGCGGAGGCGGAGCGTTTCATCCGGAAAATCCTGAAGAAGCAAACAGAAATGCTGCAGAGATAAGTGCGAAAATTGGTAAAAGAGTTATCACATTATATGGGGGAAGTGTAAATTCTGATAATGCCGGTTTATTTTTTAGTCAGGAAAATATTGACGGCGGTTTGATTGGGCAGGCAAGTCTTGATGCAAATAAATTCCTCCAAATAATTGAAAGTTCTTAGTCTTTATGTATACAAGGAGACAAAAACCTATTCGAAAAAGAGTAATTGCAGCTATTGTTATTTTTTTCCTGTTGCTAGGCAGTATTTTTCTATCAAAAGGAGTGAAGTATATTCCTGCTCTTTTTCAGCTACTATTCCAGAAAGAAGTTAATCTTAAGACAACAGATCGCAACAGAATAAATATATTAATTCTTGGAGTAGGAGGCGGAAATCATGACGGACCAAATCTGACAGACACGATGATATTCGCAAGCATTGATTCTAAAAGCAATAAAGTAAATCTTACCTCAATTCCTCGGGATTTATGGATGCCGGAGCTTAAGACAAAAATTAATGTAGCTTATGCAATTGGCGAGGCAAAACAAAAAGAGGGAGGCTTAAAATTGGCAAAAGCAAGCGTTTCGCACTTGTTAAATCAGCAAATAGACTATGGAGTTAGGATCGATTTTGACGGTTTTGTGAAGGCAGTTGATATGATCGGAGGTCTTGATATCACAGTTGACAATACACTTGATGATGATCAATATCCACTTGAAGGGAAAGAGAGTGACAGTTGCGGTCTGACTGAGGAAAAAATTGCTTCTCTTTCGGCTGAACTTGCAACCGGCAGTGCCACTGAGAATGAAGCATTTCCCTGTCGCTATGAGCATCTGCATTTTGATATAGGAGCCCAAAAAATGAATGGAATAAATGCACTTAAGTTTGTTCGTTCCCGTCACGCTCAGGATGGTGAAGGCTCGGACTTTGCCAGGTCCAAAAGACAAGAAAAAGTAATATCGGCATTTAAAGATAAAGTTTTTTCAGCAGGTACTTTTCTTAATCCTGTGAAGGTGGTGAGTCTGGTTTCTGTTTTGTCAGGGAGCATAGACACAGATATAAAAGAAGATGAGTATGATGATTTTGTAAAACTCGCTCAAAAGCTGAAGGGTGCAAAGATTGACAGCGCGATTTTGGATATTGGTGACGAACAGGATCGCCTGGGGCTTCTTGTTCATCCCGAAGATGTTGGTGATTATGATGGTCAATACGTTCTTATTCCTAGAAAAGGGAATGGAAATTACTCAGAAATTCAAGAATATATAAATTGCGAAGTTCAATATGGAAATTGTATTGTTTTGAAAAATGGAATCACAACCCCAACCCCCGAGCCTTCAAAAAGTCTAAAGAAAAATTAACCGTTAGATATCTACTGGGTATAAGTTTAGTCTGGTGTGGGCTTATAATCTCAATAATTTTAGAATAATTATCAAACTTACATTAACCCCAATTGGTGCTGCGAGATAAAGATCGGCTTTTTGGAACGTTTGCTGGAAAAGAGCGTTTGCAAAAAGAGAATTGGGATTAATCGAGGGAATTCTAAAACCCACGAAATACAAGACTAAAGCGATAAAGATTAAAGTAAGTATAAGTTCAAGTGCTCCCTCCATGTCTCTTTTGCTTGAGAACATAGTATTTCCGATCTCGAAAACTAGATAACTGATAACAATAACCGATAACTTATAACTAAATAGATCGTTTTGAACGGCATATAGAAAGGTGCCAATTAGAATTGCCGTGCCAAAAAGAAATGGCGCAGTGCCAATCAGAAATCTTCGGATAGGGTCGGTTTTGGCAATTTGGACGCTTCCCAGCTTCAAATTATTGTCAATAAGTTTTGGCAGCAGCTCCATCTCTCCAACAGGCACCTGAAGGAGCACCGCCATAAACGCATGGGAAACTTCATGGATAAAAGTGCCTGGGAGGAAAAGAAAACTCATAAGATACACGCTGATTCTTTTATTTCTTGTTGTTTTGTAGAAAAAGTTAAAAAGCAGGGTGGTCAAAAACCTGGAAAGGATAAAAAGGGTAAAGAGTTCAATGAAGAATATCGCGATAATCAGCATATTCTTAGTATATATGATATAGCAATTTTGCTACTTGCAAAATATCAAAAGATTGTTCTATTATAGATAAAGAGATAAAGTTATGTCCAAAAAAACTCTTGCCCTTATTTCTGGTTTGGTACTCGTTACGGTAGTTCTTTTTGTAATTGCCTTAAAATCAAGCCAACAATCTACTCAAACAAATGTAACTCCCTCGGGCACAGTCATGAAACCCTCTCCTACAGTCTCGATGGCGCATTCGGTTTTGACCTTGTCGCCTAACCCTGTAAATGTTGTTCCTGGAGGGGCTGGGAAGGTAGATGTTGAGATTGATACATCTGATAATCCTGTTACAGCGGTACAACTTGAGATTGCATATGATCCAAAGGTTCTAAGCAACGTTAAGGTTGTGTCAGGTCCGCTTTTCCTGAATTCAGTAGTCCTTATTAATAAAGACAATCCAACAACGGGAAGATTTACTTATGCTTTTGGTAGAACACCAGGCCAAGCACCGGTTCAGGGAACAGGAGTGGTGGCCACGATCAGCTTTACAGCCAAAGCTTCCGCCCAGCCTTCTCAGCTGACTTTATTGCCAACTACCCTGGTAACAGCAAGAGGCGTAGCAACCTCAGTTCTTAAGAGCAGTTCAGGAACGCAAGTAATAGTGGGAACTGGAGATGCAATGATGAAGAAAGATAGCTCTACTCCCTCCGCAGGCCTCTAGTAAACAGTTTATAAAGATTTATTCAGAAGTTCTAATAGCTGGGTTTTCGTTTTGATTTTAAGATCAAATATTTTCATTCCAAATTCAATATTGTTGAGTTTTTTCTCAGTTGTATTAATTCCTGCAATCCACTTTCCGCTTGAACGGTGGAGCACTTCCATACCTAAATATTTACAAAAGTATTCTTCATCAATTTTTTCAATTGAACTAAAAGCCTCCATAGTTTTTGTTACATAATCAATTGTTTCTGTTTTTCCAATATATCTAGCCAAACCATAAATCACGATATGAGCCAAGAAATTTGGCAGAACATATTCCTTGTCGCCTAAATGTGATCGTCCAAAATCAATAAAAGCAACTTGACCCTGCGGATCTACTAAAACATTTTTCGGATGTCCATCTGTCCAGATGTATTGATCCTTTTTGCAATAATGAGCTTCTAATTCTTTATAATATTCCTGTGTGTTTGCATAGAACAGTCTTAATTCCATTCCTCTTTGGTAAATTTGCTGCTCGGCTGATTCAACTGTTTCAAAAGGCTTCCACTTTTTCATTTCCTGATTCAAAAGTGCAAGACTTTCCCCGACATTTTTGGCAGAATCTATATTGAATTTTCTATCAAGAATTTGATTCATCATCAATACGAATTTTTCTTCTCTTAAATCGCTAAGAATAGTTGTAAAAATGTCTGGAAAAAAGTGAAGAACTTCAGGAATTTTTATATCGGAATTTTTTAATTTTTTTAATATTTTTGTATCAAGATTTCCGCTTTCACGGCCCAAGAAAAAGTCATAAGGACTAAACGGAGGACTAAATAATCCTTCACTTCGATCCTCAGTATGTTTCACAATAACGCTTTTTTGATCCAAATGCGCTTCATAAACTTGTGACATGACTCCACCTGCTAGTAAATTACCCAATTTAATTTTTAATCCGCGTTTTTTAAGTTCTGTTTCCAATCTATCCTTATTTTTGTAGGGCGATAACTTGGGATAAATCTTCTTTTTGTCACTAAAAGAGAGGGGATGCGGGTGAATTTTATTGTTCATTAGTTAGTATTTTATTCTATTTTGGGAAAATTTAACAGATGTAGGTTTAAAATTGTTGGTTTATCTAATTTGAGGGGACTTTTGCGCTTTTCTTGAGTTATTTTGTTTCTTCTTTTTCCTCTTCTTCTCCGCCAACTACAATTGGTGCCGGCCGTCCGTCTTTGTTTTTACTCATTATTTCGGCAACTATTTTTTTCTCAAGACCTTTGTCTTCTTTCAGTTTTTCCATTGTGGCTACTTTTCCCTGTCCCAGCATTTCATCATTATACCTATAAAATGCGCCTGATTTCTGAATAATTTCCATCTCAACTGCTACATCCACAATTCCGCCTTCTCTTGAAATTCCGGTTCCCGAAACATCAAATTCCGCAATTCTGAAAGGGGAGGCAATCTTATTCTTAACAATTTTTACGCGGTGTCTGGATCCAACCACCTTATCTCCATCTTTAAGTGTTTCAATTTTGCGGATATCCATCCTGACTGATGCATAGAATTTGAGTGCAAGTCCACCTGTTGTTGTTTCAGGATTACCAAACATCACACCAATTTTTTGGCGAAGTTGATTGGTGAAGATAACGACAGTTTTGGATTTTGAAATAACTCCTGTTAATTTACGAAGGGCTTGGGACATAAGCCTTGCCTGAAGACCCATGCTTGAATCACCCATGTCGCCTTCTATTTCAGCTCTTGGAACAAGTGCCGCAACTGAATCAATAACCAAAACATCAATTCCACCTGATCGCACAAGACTTTCTGTTATCTCAAGCGCCTGTTCACCGGTATCAGGTTGGGAGATAAGTAATTCATCAAGTTTAACTCCTAGTTTCTCAGCCCACATCGGATCAAGCGCGTGCTCTGCATCTATGAAAGCAGCGACACCGCCATGCTTTTGTGCTTGGGCAATTGTTGAGAGACAAACTGTGGTTTTACCTGATGCTTCCGGTCCGTAAATTTCAATAATTCTTCCTCTGGGGAGACCTCCTGCGCCAAGCGCAAGATCAAGAGGAAGACAACCGGTTGAAATAACTGAAATATCAAATTTTTGACCTGCATCACCAAAACGCATGATCGCGCCGCGGCCGTATTGTTTCTCTATCTGATCCATGGCAACCTGGATCGATTCCATTTTTTGTTTGTTGTCGGTTTGCTCTTGAACAGGAGTTGATGTTTTTGAATTAGCTGATGCCTTCGCCATAATTTATGTCCTAATGATAACAATTCTGTGTTAAAATACAAGAGGGAAAATAATAAACCAATAATCCAATATCCAAATAATCCAATAATGAAGCCAAAAGTTGCTGATATTCATAAACGTATCTATGATTTTGTGATTAGGGTTCTAAATTTGGTAAAGCAATTACCAAAAACACCGGAGAACACAATAATTATTTATCAAATTACAAAATCTGCAACGTCTATGGGCGCAAACGATAGAGAAGCAGATGGGGTAACAACAAAAAAAGATTTCATTCATAAATATAGTATCGCTAGGAAAGAAGGAAAAGAGACGGATTATTGGTTAAATATCATTGCAGACACAAATCCAGCTCTCAAAGTAAGAATGGCGAGTTTAATAAATGAGTGTCAGGAGATAATTAAAATTGTTAGTACGATAATTTATAATACTCAGATGAATAATTCCAAAAAATAATCCAATAAGCAAATAGTCAAATAAACAAATTAATTTTCAATTGGATTATTTGTATATTTGTTTATTTAATAATTCTTCGCTTTCAGCGAAGCCGGGGTGTAGTTTAATGGTAGAATGTGCGGCTGGGGGCCGTATGGCTGGAGTTCGATTCTCCGCACCCCGACTATGGACGAATTTGAAAAATATCTAAATAAAGCATTTCATTTTCTTTCTTTCCGCCCAAGGTCGGAGAAAGAAGTCCGCGATAATCTGTTGAAAAAAAAGGCACCTGCTGAAATTATTGAAAGGGTCATTAATTCGTTAAACGAGCATAAATTTCTGAATGATGAGGATTTTGCCAGATTATTCATTGAGCAAAGATTGCGGTTTCGTCCAAAAGGATTAAGAATCATTAAATTAGAGTTAAGGCAAAAAGGGATTAATCAAGAGATTATAGATCAAACGATTAGTAATTTACAAAAGGATGATGGCGAAGTGCCAAACAGTGATATGGATTCTGCAAAGAAATTGGTTGAAAAAAAGATGCCTCGCTATAAAGACTTAACCAAGCAGGAAATATATAATAAGCTGGGATCATATCTCGCAAGGCGGGGGTTTGACTGGGATATAATAAAAAAAGCGATAGATAGTTATGAAGAAGAATAAGCTAGGAATTACAGCTAAAGATTCTTTCGGTACCATTAATATTCCATCCGGATCACTTTTTGGTAAAACAACAGTAAGGTGGAGGCAGAGATTCGGGATAGGTGAGCCCTTGCCTTTTGATTTTATTTCCTCACTCGCTCTTGTTAAAAAAGCTTGTGCGTTTGCTAATCGGGACTGCGGTGTTCTCGATTCTAAAACCGCGAGAGCGATAGGCAATATTTGCGACCAGATAATAAAAGGCGAGTATAAGGATCAATTTCCGGTGAGTTACATTCAGTCGGGATCGGGTACTATCACCAATATGAATATGAATGAGGTGATTGCCAGAGCAGCACACATAAAAATGGGTGGCAAAATTGATGATGAGAAAACATCTCTTCACCCCAACGATATTGTTAATATGGCCCAATCAACCAATGACGTTTTTCCAACAGCAATGCAACTAGCGGCAGTGCTTTATTTGAGAGGAAGGGTTATTCCTGAGGCCAGTAAACTTGCTGATAGTTTTGATTTAAAGGGAAAGGAATATTGGAATACAATAAAAGCCGGTAGGACGCACTTGATGGACGCTGTGCCAATAAGACTAGGGATGGAGTTTGATGCCTGGGGAAGAAGAATAAAAATAGCAGAAAAGGTAATCACGCGGAGCTTGGAGCATCTGTCTGTTCTGCCAATCGGTGGTACTGCTCTTGGGTCAGGGATAAATTCTCCAGAAGGTTTTGCCGCAAAAGCTGTTGCTTATATTTCCGAATTTACAGATTTTAAATTTAAAGAAGCGAAAAATAAAGCAGTCGGAATATCGTCTCATGACGCGATGATTGAGGCATCAAGCGCCATCAATCAATTAGCAGCAAGTCTTGTATCTATAACGACAAATATCCGGTGGTTGTCGTCTGGCCCGCGTACTGGAATAGCTGAGCTTGAGTTTCCCGGCACAGAAGCGGGTTCATCAATTATGCCTGGAAAAGTTAATCCGTCAATCCTGGAAGGCGTACGAATGGCTTGTCTGGAGATAGTAGGCAAGCATCATTCAATTGAGCTTGCAAATATGCATGGCAGTGAATTGGATTTGAATACTACAAAACCGCTCATAGCAAAACTTTTCCTGGAATCAGCAAAATTAATGGCCGATAGCTGCAAGCTTCTTAATGAAAAATGCATTAAAGATATAAAAGCCAATTTGGGACCAATACAAAAACATCTGGACAATACACTTATGACAGTAACCGCTCTTACCGGTCATATAGGTTACGACAAAGCAACAGAGATTGCTTTAAAAGCGCTTAATGAAGGAATTACCTTAAGAGAGGCAGCTCTTGCAACGGGGCACGTGTCGGAAGCTGATTTCGATAGATGGGTAGTGCCTGAGGATATGGTTTAGCACGAGCACGGATTGTAGTATTTCTGTTGGTTGCATAAGAAATGATAAGTGGAGTATAATATCGATAGGCAAAAGAGCAATTGCTTTTTTATGAAGCGACTATTACAAACCTTCATACACATCGCATAAGAAGCGTAAAACCGCTTCTCTTCTCTTGTCTCAAAAATAATTATGTCAGATACATCAACACAGCAAGATCTTATACAGCTTGAAAAAAAGCTTCTTGAAAGGCAAGAAAAACTTGATAACAAGCAGGAAGAGTTAGAAAAGGAAAAGCAGCTTGTCGAGAAAAAAAGACGGGAATATATTGAAAGATTGGAAAAAGCCGCTAGCTTGACAAGGGATGAAGCCACAAAAAAACTTCTTGAAGAAACGGAAAAAGACGCAAGCGCTTTGATGGCAAAAATCATAAAAGAAAAAGAAGAAGAAGCCAAAGCAACAGCTGATAAAAAAGCGCAGGAGATAGTTGTTGATAGTCTCAAGCATGGAGCTCTTAGTTTTGTTCCTGAATATACTGTTTCGGTTATCAGAGTTGAGGAAGAAGATATAAAGGGAAGAATTATCGGTAAAGAAGGACGCAATATCCGTGCGTTTGAACAAGCAACGGGAGTTGATGTTGATTTGGATGAAGAAGGAATTATCAGGCTTTCAAGTTTTGATCAGATTAGGCGTGAAGTCGCAAGGCGCTCTCTTGAAAAACTTCTTAAAGACACAAGAGTCCAGCCATTTAGAATTGAGGAGGTTGTAAAACAAACCAAAGAGGAGCTTGAGAAGATTATGCTTGAAGAAGGGCAAAAACTGGCTCAAGAAGTTCAGATCTTTAATTTGCCTGTTGACCTGTATCCGCTTTTGGGAAGGATGAAATACAGAACATCATATGGACAAAATTTACTAGTTCATTCACTGGAAGTTGCAAAATTAGGAGTACATATTGCTCATGAGATCGGTGCAAATGTAGATATTGTCAGAATTGGTTGTCTTTTCCATGACATCGGAAAAATAATTGAAGGAGATGGTTCACACGTCAAATTGGGAGTTGATCTTTTGAAGAAATACAATTTCCCCGAACCTATTGTTAATGCCGTTTGGGAACATCATGAAGACAAGCCTTTTTCATCGGTTGAGTCTGTAATTGTTCACGTTGCCGACGCAATTTCCGCTTCACGCCCGGGAGCTCGATACGAAGATCTTCAGAAATATGGTCAGAGGCTTACTGAAATGGAGCAGATTGCCAAAAATTATGAGGGAGTTGAAGACGCGTATGCCTTTGAAGCAGGACGGGAATTAAGAGTTATCATAAATCCCGGTAAGCTGGATGATGACCAAACAATATTATTGTCAAGAAAAATTCAGGAAGAAGTAAGTAAATCTCAAGCCGTACCCGGCGAAGTCAAGGTAACGGCAATTCGTGAATTCCGCGCAGTCTTCCCTGAGACAACTGTATAAAAAACTCTCTTGACAAGTCCCCATTTTCCTTGTATTGTTAATCTAAACCGAAAGGTGGGTGATTTATTTTGACAAAAAAAGAACTAATTGAAATTGTTGCTAAAAAAGCAAACCTTACCAATAAGGCCGCAAGAGACGCGGTGCAGACAATGCTCAATACAATCCGTGACTCTATGAAACGGGGAGAAAAAGTAGTTCTCACAGGATTTGGAACATTTAGTATTCGCTCCCGTCAGCAAAGAGTGGGGAGAAATCCCAAAACCGGCGCTGCCATGACCCTTGCTGCCCGCAAAGCACCAGGATTTACTGCCGGAAAAACTTTAAAAAAGGCAGTGCGATAGCATTAATGTAAATTTACAAAGAAGTTTCCTTTAAAATAGGAAGCTTCTTTTTGGTATACTTAACACATGATCATTAATGTTGAAAATTTAACTAAATATTACCGTGTTCACCAAAAAGAGCCGGGGCTCTCCGGTTCACTTAAATCCCTTTTTAACCGTAAATACTATGATGCCAAGGCAGTTGATGATATTTCATTCTCTATAGAAGAAGGAGAGCTGATTGGGTTTATCGGTCCAAATGGTGCCGGAAAAACAACTACGCTAAAATGTTTGTCCGGATTACTCTATCCTACAAGTGGCAAAGTTGAAGTATTGGGATACACTCCGTTTGAGCGTAAGCATCCGTTTCTCAAGCAAATCTCACTTGTGATGGGCCAAAAAAATCAACTTTGGTGGGACCTTCCGGCAATTGATTCATTTCTCCTTAACAAAGAAATCTATGAAATAACAGACACAGTCTACAAAAAAACTCTTGATGAATTGGTTGAGCTTTTAGATGTTCAGGATATTTTACAAGTTCAGGTCCGGAAATTATCTCTGGGACAAAGAATGAAATGTGAACTGATTGCAGCGCTAATACACAATCCTAAAATTCTTTTTCTTGACGAGCCGACAATTGGTTTGGACGTGGTGATGCAGCAGAAACTGCGTGATTTTATAAAACAATATAATAAGCGTTACAATGCGACAATTCTTTTAACTTCTCACTATATGAAAGATGTTGAGCAGCTTTGTGAACGGGTGATCATCATAGATCATGGAAAAATTCTTTATGATGGAAAGCTTGAGGATATTGTCAAAAAATATGTTAAGAATAAGACTCTTAGTATTATTTTCGCAAAACCTGTGGAGGAAGAAAAACTGGAAAAGCTTGGTAAAGTTTTGGAAATTGACGGACCCAAGGTCATACTTTCAGTACCACGGGAAAAATCAAATCACGTTGCGGGGAAACTCCTTGAGAATTTTTCAGTTGAGGATCTAAATATCGAAGAAGCAAATATAGAAGAAATAATACGGGATGTGTTTTCAAAACACAAAAGTTAACTATGCGCTATGTCAGAATATTTTTATTACATTTTCAAGATCTTCTAGCTCACAGAAGCCGCTCAATTGTTTACGTTTTTACCTATGTTTTCAATGCCTTGCTTTTTTTAGCTCTTATAAGAGGAGTATTCGCAAATCATAATTCTATTGGCGGCTGGACGTTGTCAACAGTGACAAGTTACTATTTTTTATTGATTCTGGCCCCGGCTTTTTTAATGACACATCCTGAAACAGCAATCCTTAGGGATGACATCGAAAAGGGTGAGTTGGCGAGCCGGCTTCTGAAACCGTTTCCTTATTACTGGCAAAGATTTTATCGCGAAATTCCTTATCGAATATTCCAAGGAGTACTCGCGATATTTATTTATCTTACATTATCAATTGTGTTTGGAAATTTTTTAAAGGTAAATTTGTCACTGGTGCAAATAGTATTAATTACAATAATTCTTATTTTAGCCTACATGATTTCATTTACGTTTAAAATGATTATCGCTATTATTGCACTTTGGACTACAGATCTTAGGGGAATTCAGGAATTTGTCGAAGTGATAATACTAATTTTCTCAGGTTTTATAATGCCGGTTAATTTATTACCGCATATACTAGAAAAAATTGCTTATTTTTTACCTTTTTCCTATATGATATATTTCCCAGTTATCGCCATACAAGGAAAGTTAACTATTAATGCAATACTATCAATAGCTGGAGTCCAGATAATCTGGCTCACAGTATTGGTATTTATATTTCGTTATCAGTGGAGACGAGGACTCATAAACTTTACGGATTTGGGTCATTAGTAACATGAAAAAATATTTCAACATTTACATTACCTTGCTTCGTCTTAATTACCACAGAGCTTTATCTCAAAGAGCGGATTTTTTTGCTGGACTTTTTGGGAGTATTTCATGGGCTATTTTTTCAGTTGTCGCGATTTATATATTGAGCGCAAGAGCCTCGTCTGTTTACGGATGGAATAGGCAGGAGCTGTTTATTCTCATAGGAGTATTTAATATATTGGTTGGAGGGATTTTCAGAACATTATTTGCCCGCAATTTCAATAATTTTCCACAGTTAATGCGCTATGGAGAGCTAGATAGTTTTCTACTCAAACCGATAGATACACAGTTTGCTATCAGCACACAACGAGTGAGCTTGCATGGTGGTCCAAGAATATTTATCTCAATCTTGTTTACTTTTTTTGTGCTTTTTCAAGCTCATTTATCAATCACTTTTTCTAGCATTTTAGCATTTTCCATTCTTGCAGTTTTTGGCTTGATTGCTATGTATGCTTTTTGGTTTTTAGTTTTGACCTTGACAGTTTGGCTTCCTGATGTATATAATCTCGAAGAAATTCTCTATTCAACAGATAGTCTCACGCGTTATCCTCCGCAAATTCTTCCTGCAATGAAAATTCTCTTATTTTATGTTTTTTTCCCTTTTACACTTGTTGTAAGCACGCCAACAAAAGCGCTTTTAAATAAGTTAAATACCATAGATGTAATTGTACTAATCGGTGTGGCTTTTGGCCTTTTATTTTTATCGAGAAAGTTTTGGAAATTCGCGCTTCGCTATTATACAAGTGCGAGTGGATAATATGAAAAAATATTTTAAAGTTATCAGTAGCACATTTGATGAAATTGCGACATATAGATTTAATTTCATGATGTGGAGACTCCGTATAGTCTTACAACTTCTGACAATATATTTTTTGTGGTTAACAGTAACACCCGCAAGCGGACAGCTTTTTGGATACTCACGCTCACTTATTCTTACTTACGTTCTGGGAGCCTCACTTTTAACTAGTATTGTAATATCCACTCGGACGCAGGAGATAGGCGAGAACATAAATAGCGGAGATTTATCGCATTTTTTATCAAAACCGTGGAGCTATTTTGGATATTGGTTTGCGCGTGACATAGGGGACAAAGCATTTAATATTTTTTTTGCTGTAATTGAATTAACGATATTATTTTTTATTCTAAAACCTACGTTGTTATTGCAGACCGATTTGAGTATCCTGTTATTAAGTATTATTGCAATATTTTTTGCTGTGCTAATTAATTTCTTCATAGGTTGTTTGTTGGGGATGATTGGTTTTTGGAGTCCTGAGGTTTGGGCCCCGAGGTTTATTTTCTTTATTTTAATTGGATTTTTTGCGGGCAGTGCATTTCCCCTGGATATATTTCCAGGTTGGGCGCAAAACATTTTTCAATTTTCTCCATTCACTTACCTTATATATTTTCCGTTAAAAATCTACTTGAATAAATTCACAAGCGATCAAATTATAACCGGTTTTATAATTGCTTCCATATGGCTGATATTATTATTTCTTGCGACTAAATTTGTGTGGAGTAAGGGACTAAAAATATACAGTAGTCAAGGGAATTAATATGATAAGAAAATATATAAAAATTTGGTGGGTGCTTACGCTGGCGACATCGCAAATTTCTTTTCAATCACGTTTTGGCGCTGTTTTATTTTTGATTGGAAAAATTTTGCGCTTCTCTTTTTTCCTATTCTTCTTAGTTGTTTTAGTCACCAAAACAAAAGCAATTGCGGGATATACGCTTTGGGAAATTGTTTTCTTCTACGCAACATTTAATTTACTTGATGCTCTGCCTCAGTTTTTTTTCAGAAATGTTTATAGATTCAGACAGCAAGTGCTAAACGGGTATTTCGATAACTTGCTAATAAAACCTTTACCATCTCTTTTCCATCCATTATTCGGAGGATCCGATGTGCTCGATTTATTTATTCTAATTGCGTCTATATTTTTTATTGTATTTGCCGGAATACGGATTGGAAACATAACATTTTTTAATACTATGGCTTATTTAATTTTGCTCACCAACGGATTTTTGATTGCCACTGGATTTCACATTTTTGTTTTGGGAAGTGGAATTTTGACAACAGCTGTTGATAACACTGTTATGTTGTATCGAGATTTGACTCAGATGGGGCGTCTTCCAATTGAGGTTTACCAAGAGCCGCTTCGTGGAATTATTACCTTTGTCGTGCCGGTTGGAATTATGATGTCTTTTCCGCCCAAAGTTTTTTTGGGGTCATTATCTTGGCAAGGGATAGGCATCGCATTATTAGTTGGGGCGGGAGCTCTAATGTTCAGCATAAGATTTTGGAAATATGCACTAAAACACTATACCAGCGCGAGTAGTTAAAATTATTGTTTTTCGTTGAGTTTTGGGGTAAAATATGCCTTGATCCCAGGAAGAAGGATCGCTACCCCGGGAAACCGGGGAGGAAAGTCCAGACAGGTGTAAAGCCGGGGACGGAGTTTACGCTCCGACTAGCAATAGCTGGTGACTTAATACTTTACTCACATGCGGTATTAAGTACAAATTCTGAATTGTCAGAATTTGAGAGTAGCAGAAACGAGTGAGTCTGAAACGGATAATCCCACCTGCTGCAACCTCCGAATTGGTACGTTTGAGGCGCTTTACCCGAGTACCTAAAGTTTGAGGGCACCTCGCCGAATAGGCGGGCAAGATGAGTCAAAATCATCATGAGATAAATTGCGATTGGAAAACAGAATCTGGCTTACTCTCTTCCTGGGGTTATTTTTTTGCTTTTTCCGTGGCTTCTATTCGTTTTCCTTCTTCAACATATTGTTCTGAAATTTCCCAAAATTTCCAGAAGATTTGTTTGTACATTTCAACGAATGGAGAATTTATTATCTCAACTCCAACCTTATTACCATCTCCCCAACTTAAAATTGAAATAGTGTTATTAAATATTACCTGATACTGTTGAATATTTAATACTTTTGGCGGGATATATCTGGATTTATAATAGTTTCCCCAATCAGGAACACTTGTGTACCAGTAATCTCCCTGATCTGTTGCGTTTTCTATTTCTATTTTTGTAATTTTCCTTAGGACCTGTTCATATCTGATTGTTTCCGCAAAATTTTTACCCGCGATATTGTTTCTATTTTCATATCCGAAAACCAGCAGTTCTTTTTTGGCCGCCAAATGATTCCAGAGCATTTGCTTTAGCCCATCTGTGCCACGATAGTGTTTAATCTCAATATTTTTTTGCTGGGCTGAGGGCATGCTGGTCAGTTCTCTTAAGATGTCCGGAAGATTTTCTTTCTGCAGTTTAATTTCCTGTTCCTTTTCATGGATGACCAATTCAAGATTTTGTGGATGAGATGCTTTGAGTTTCATGCCCCGCTCTGCGTTACTTAACTCAATTAATTTATCCGCAATCAATTTATCTATATGGCGGTAAATTTTGGATCTATTAATATTTGTGTCTCTTGAAAGTTCAAGAGGCGTTTGAGGACCTTTATCCAATAAATGAAGGTAAATCTTTGCTTCTGATTCATCAAGTCCAAAGTTGGCAAGTTGCGAGATTATTATTTGTTTGTTCATATAAACAATCAACAATTTTACAACTCATTATAGCCTATATATAATCCTAAGTCAAGCAATGCATATATGTTTATCAATACGAACAATTAAATATTAAATATGAATAAATTTAAAAAAATCTTAATGCTGGGATATACAAAAGATGATTTGGGAGAAATTGAATGGAAGCGGTTAAAACTGCTTTCAGAGTCAGTAATTATATTGCCTAAAGACAGTTTGGAAATAGATGCAAATTTAGCTGATTGCGATTGTTTATTGGTTAAATTGGGGGCGACCGTAGATAAGCAAATTATAGATGCTGCGCCAAAATTAAAATATATTGGAATGTTGGGGACAGGTTATGGGAGGGTTAATGCAGTATACGGAGCAAAAAAAGGAATTACAGTATGTAATATTGCCGGATATAGCAGGGAAGGAGTTGCGGAGCTGGTTTTTGGAATTCTGATTGAGAATCTGCGCGAAATTGGAAGAGCAAAATCTCAAGCAGCCAATGGTGATTATTCAGAAGAAACCTACGTCGGCACGGAAATAAAAAACAAAATATTTGGCATAATAGGACTCGGAAGTATTGGAGGAAGAATTGCCGAAATTGCCAAAAACGGATTTGGGGCAAATGTATGTTATTGGTCAAAGCATAGAAAAAAAGATGCTGAAAAAGCCGGAGTAAAGTTTGAAAATATTAATAGGCTCTTAGAAACTAGTGATTTTTTATCATTAAATTTATCCTATGTTCCCCAAACGAAAGGATTTTTTGATAAACAAAAAATAGAATTAATTAAATCTGATGCAATAGTCCTCAACTTATCTCCGATGGAATTAGTTGATATACCGGCTCTTCAGAATAGATTAGAAAAAGGCGATATTACTTTTATACTTGATCATTCAGACGAACTAAGTCCTCAACAGGTAAAGCAACTTAGCAAATACAAAAAATGCATCATGTACCCAGCAATTGGTTATGTGACAAACGAAGCAACTACAGCAAAGAAGGTTATGTTTATTGATAATATTGAAAACTTTCTCAAGGGAAGACCCTCAAATAAAGTCAATTAAAATTTATGAAAAATACCGCAGATGTAGTTATTATCGGAGCCGGAATAATTGGCCCAAGCACTTCATATTATCTGGCTAAAAATGGAGTTAAAAACGTAGTTATATTAGATACGTATTCGGCAGGTGGTATGGCTACGAATGCGTCAGCAGCCATGATCATGCACCAGACAGGAGTCGAAGAAACTACTAAGCTTGCAAAATTATCCATCAACAAATATAAAAATTTTAAAGAGGAAGTTGGTGCGGATATAGAATTTAAGAGAAATGGAAGCATTATTTATTCAACGACAAATTTAGGAAAAGATCTTCTGCAAAAGCAGGCAGTAATGCAGAATAGATGTGATGTATTAACAAAGATTATAGACAGCTCATTTATCGAAAAGAAGAGTAAAGGCTTAATAAGCGGAAATGGTTTAAAATCCGGTATATACGCACCGGAAGATGCATATATTAACGCAAGTTTTGCAGTTAATGCTTATCTAAGTCGGGCAAAAGAGAAAGGTTTGAGAATTCAGGAACAAACGAAGGTTACTAAAATTGTTATAGATAAAAATAAAGTTAGTGCTGTTGAAACAGAAAAAGGTGAAAGAATATATACTGACACAGTAATAAATTGCGCAGGGGTTTATGCAGAAGACATAGCAAGTACGATTGGTATTAAAATACCTATTAAGGCAAGCAAAAAGTGCTTGGGAATCATAAAAAATGCTGAATATAAATATTTTCCAATAATGGAAGATTATGATTCGGGGTGGTATTTTAGACCGCACAGTAAGGGAATTTTGGTTGGGTTTGGAATGGGTAAATGGATTGAAGATGATCATAGAGAAGAGTTTCCCAAATTTGAATTACAAAAAATGAAGGAACTAAGAAGTTATCTTAAACATCTAGCTCCCCAACTTATGCCAGCAGAGCTTTTATCGGGATGGGCTGGATATAGGCCGATGATTGATCCTCAATATAAAGATGCGTTGCCAATAATCGGAGCAGTTGACGGGATAAAAGGGTATTTTAATAATTGTGGTTATGGGGAGTTTGGTATAACTCTTGCACCAATTGGCGGAGAGCTAATTTCACAAATAATTATGAACCAGCCTAATTCTGTGGATATTAAACCCTTTCTATTATCCAGGTTTAATAATTAATCATGTTCTTTGATTTCCTCGGCTAGTTCTTTTTTAATTTTTCCGCTGATTGATCTTGCTGAGATAAGTTTTTGACCCATGCCGGTAAAGCCTTTGTTAACGTTCATATATGTGTTTGAACTGTTCCCGATATGTTTACCCAAGAGATCAAGAGATTCATTCACTTTCTCATAATCTATTTGAAGTGCTCTCAAAAGTCTGAAAACCTCCCGGGATTCTGTTTCTATTTTTTTGCCCTCAAATGAAAGCAGAATTGTCTGTAAATGCGCATATAGTGTACTAGGTGAGACAATATATATTCTTCTATTTTTTGCATATTCCAGAAGAGACTCCATATTTACTAGTTCATAAAACACTGATTCACTGGGGACATACATCAAAGCGAAATCCATGGTTCCTTCATCCGGCAGAATGTATTTCTTGGCAATTGATTCAATATGTTTTTTGATGTCCTTTTCAAATTCGCGTCTATTTAGTTTCACATCCTCTTCGGTTTTGGATTTTGCTAATTTCTGAAAATTCTCCATTGGAAATTTAGCATCAATCGGCAAAATCCCCGCATCAGTCTGAATTGCGGCGTCGACTTTCTCGCCTGACAGAAATGCATACTGCAAATGAAAACTATTTTTGGGGAAAATCTGGGTGATTAAATCTTTGAGGACTTGCTCGCCTATATTCCCGCGGAGCTTGGGGCTTTTTAGAAAGTCTTGAAGTTCCTTCATGCTCCTGCCAATTTCACTCATTTGTCCGACTTCATGCCCAACATCGCGGATTACAGAGGCTGCCTTATCCAATCTGTCATTTAATTGTTTGGAGTTTTCCTGAAGAGTTCGAGTTGTGCTTTCTGAATTTTTATCAATTGATGTCTGCATAGACTTTAGCCATTCAAGTAGCGCTTGATTAGGATCCTGCTTTTTGAGATCTGAGAGTTTTTGGTTAAGAAACCAAATTATTATAATAAACCCAAGTATAATTGCTCCTAGAAAAATTAGTGGATGCACATTTATATTGTATCATGACAAGTAAAGATCCATTGTTAAAATTATGATTGCTTGATAGAATAATATAAATGAGCGGTGAGAAAGTATTATTGGTTGAAGATGATCTTTTTTTGCAGAAATTATTTTCTATTGTTTTGCAGAAAGCTGGATATAACGTACTTGTCGCATCTGATGGAGAAGAAGGGGTGCGTCTTGCTCAAGACAATCCTGACGCTAAACTGATGCTGCTTGATGTTATGATGCCAAAAATGACAGGACTTGAAGCTTTGAAGCATTTGAAATCAGATCCCTCAACATCACAAATTCCGATAGTACTCTCTACAAATCTCACTGATGAAGGAGTTGAGGAGGAGGCAAATAAACTAGGCGTTTATGGATACATTGTTAAGTCACAATATGATCCAGCTCAATTGGCTGATAAAGTGAAAGAAATTATTAAAAATATAACTCAGGGTCAGCAGTGATTTTGCTCCAAGACACAGGGTTGTAATTATAAAAACCAGCTGCTGCTATCATTGCCGCATTATCAGTACACAATTTTTTTTCCGGCGAAAAAAAATTAACTGAGAACTTAGAACATTGAACTAAGAACTGGTCACGAAGTGATTGATTTGCTGCCACTCCACCAGAAATAAGAATTGATTTTACATTGTACTTTAATGCTGCCTTCAAAGTTTTTTTGACCAAGACATCAACGATCGCATCTTGTGCGGCCCATGCGATGTCGCTTACAGTCTGTGAGTCCAGATTTTTGATCGATTGGGTTTCACGAAGAACAGCGGTTTTAAGTCCTGAAAAAGAAAAATCAAAATTTGTAGAGCCGATCATCGGGCGGGGGAAATGAAATCTTTTTGGATTGCCTTTTTTTGCTTCATTCTCAATTGCCGGACCGCCCGGGTAGGGAAGACCAAGTAAACGAGCGATTTTATCAAATGCCTCACCGGCCGCATCATCCCGTGTGCCGCCGAGTAGCTTAAATTTCCCGTGAGCTGTCATTAGTAATAAATCAGTATGTCCACCGGAGACAACAAGAGCGATAGCGGGCAATGCTATATCGGCGTATTGCTTATGGCTTATCGCATATGGTTTTCCTATTTGCTCTTTGCTCTCTGCTATTAGCCAGTTTGCGTATATGTGGCCGACCATGTGGTTTATCGGTATAAGTGGTATGTTATAAACTAAAGAAATTGTTTTGGCTGTTTCTACACCAACCAGAAGTGAACCGATCAGACCGGTTCCGTAAGTAAGTGCTATTGCGTCAAGTTTTGAAAAATCTATTCCGGCATTTTTTAACGCTTCTTCAATGACAGGTAAGATAAATTTGATCTGTTCCCGTGCCGCGTTCTCAGGAATTATACCACCCGTTTTTGCGTGAAGCTCCATAGATGTTGCTGTGATATTTGATTTAAGTATGACTTTATTTTTTATTCCTTCTATAACTGCAGCAGAAGTTTCATCGCAGCTTGTTTCTATTCCAAGGATTATCATGAGGCAATTATAGCCGATCAGCGGGACATTCTCAAAATCTCTTGCGAGACATCTGGTAGTGAAGTAACACTTAGTGCTTCATTTATTGGACCTGAAAAATGTCCCATTTTGTTTTTGACAATAAGTTTTGCGCCTAGTTTATCTTTCAAGATATCCCCAAATTGTAATGGTACGTTTGGATCGTTATCCGAGTGGATAGCAACAAAGTACTTTGATTTATTTTTTATTTTCTCAAAATCAATTGGTTTATCAAAGAAATTTTCCAATTCTTCATATCCTTCTCCAAGGCTTTCCGTAAAACCTGCCACCAATACAACTCCGCCGATCTTTGTATTTTCATCTGATTGTTCCAAATATTTTAAAATCGCTATACATCCAGCACTGTGTCCAATTAGGAATAAATCTTCATTGGGTCTATCAGCTACTTGTTGAAGTTCACTAAGCCAAAGAGAAATTTCGGGGAAATGGGTATTTGGCATTTCAGGAACTATAACTTTAAATCCTTTATCTTCAAGTTCTTTTTTGGTTTGGGGATACCAGCAGTATTTAGGAGAGCCACCCCAGCAATGTACTATGATCACTCTTTTCACTTTTACTTCAATTTTATTTCTACACTGTCTCCTTTTTTGATATCGTATTTTTTTGAAAGTCCGGAATTAATTTCCAACACTTTATTTACCGGTCCCGCTGGTTTTATAATCGGAGGATTTGTATCGCCAGTTGCGGGTGGTTTGGCGTTCTCTCCAACAGATATAACCTTGTCATCTTTAAGGAAAATAATATCAATAGGGAATTTCATATTCTTCATCCAGAAGTTGTAGTAATCAGGTTTATCAAAAATAAAAAGCATTCCTTCATCTTCTGCAAGTTTTTCCCGTCCGGATAATCCCGCCTGCTGTTCTTTCGGAGTTTGAGCCAGTTCTACTTTAAATGTGTGATTATTAATTTTAACAGTAGTTGAGGAATTTTTGAGTGATGATTTTTCCGCAGGTTTTGAGTTAAATTGGAAAAAAACAACTCCCGCGAAAATAACCAAAATAATTCCAAAAATTACGATAAGTTTATTCATACTCATATTTCTTTTAATATATTAACTAATCTGCTTGTCGATTGATTACTTACTTCCTCAGTAACTTCAACAACTTTTGCTCCGATTAGGCCAGCCTGGCGGTCTTTATGAATTTTACTGGAATCTCCTTTTGTAGTTGCGATTATAGCAGGTTTTAGCAAAATTACCAGTCCGTCGTAGTCTTTGTCGTTTTTAAGGGTAGGTAGGGGAATAATGTAGTCTACCATAGACAGGTTTGCAAGGATTTTTGCCCGGTCAGGCTGAGTATTTATCGGGCGGTGGGGCCTTTAATTTTTTTGATATTTTCGTCTGATTCCAAAAATACAAAAAGCACATCGCCATGCTTTTTGGCATTGGCAAGATACTCAATATGCCCGATGTGAAGAATATCAAAGCAACCTCCGGCAAGTGCAATGGTTTTACCCTCGTTCCTTATTTTTTCACTTAATTTAATTGCTTGCTCAGTTGAAATAATTTTATTCATAAATTTATAAAGTTGTGATTGGCCTACTTTGGACAATGTAAAATTTGTTTTTTTCAAATGCCCATTCAATGTCGCAGGGAAATCCATAGTGATTTTCTATTTTAATTCCCAGCTCTGATAGTTCTTTTATTTGTTTTTCGTCCAAAGTAAATTTTCGTTTTAAATCAGAGGAAACGGGGAGTTCTTCATTTTCCCCATCTTTGTATACATACATTTTTTCTTTACTGCCAAGGTCTTTACCTTTAATTTCAAGATTATTTTTATCAACCAGATAGTTATCCGGTGTAATAATTCCCTGGACAATATATTCTCCCAATCCATATCCTGCTTCAATCATAAGCTCACTTAGAGCACCTGTTACCGGATTGACAGTGAACATGACTCCCGAAATTTCACTGTCGACCATTTTTTGAACAACAACAGCGACAGCAAGTTGATCTTTTTTTACATTTTTATCTTTGGCGTATGATTTGGCGCGGGATGTTTCAATTGATTCAAAACATAGTTTTATGTTTTCCAGTAAATTTTCTTTTGTGATATTTAAATAACTTTCCAGTTGTCCGGCCCAAGAAGCATTTGATGAATCTTCGGCAACTGCTGATGAACGGACAGCAACCCTTTCGGTTTTTAAATCATCAAATGCGGCAAAAAGTTCCTGTTTAAATTCTTCGGAAAATGGTTGGTTACTAAATTCTTTAAACCCAGTTGTGGTTACTACAAATCCAGGTGGAACGGGAAGCCCTGCGCTAGTCATTTCGCCAAGTGATGCACCTTTTCCGCCGGCAATTTTGGTATCATGTTTGGAAATTTCCTCAAAAAATTTAATATACATTAGCTCAATTTCTTTACAGTACCTTTATCAGCATCTACTTCAACTAAATCTCCGTCTTTCAAAATTTTTGTCGCGATTTTGGTGCCGACAATGCATGGAATACCGTACTCTCTTGATACAATTGCCGCATGTGAGGTAATTCCTCCTTCGTTTGTAACTATTGCAGCGGAAATCCGCATAGCTGATACATAATCGGGGTGTGTTGTAACGGCCACCAATATATTCCCCTTTTTAACTTTTTTTAAATCTTTAATTCCTTTAACTATCGCGACAGTTCCACTGGCTTTACCTTTTGATGCTGTCCTACCCCTGATTTCCTGTAAAACTTCCTCTTGTGGCAGTAAATTAAAAGCCTTTAGAGCTGTTTGGATATTATCTCCCTCCAAACACACCAATTCATTATTTTTGTCCAAATACAGCACAAAACCTTTTTTTCGTTGTTGGATAATAGGTTTAGAAATAGTTTTTTTGCCAGATAAAAAATCATCCATCTCAGATTCTTGTAAAAAACTCAAGTCAACTATTGAAATATTCATTCTTTTTGCAATTTCTTTATATAAAGCGCCAGCGTAATATACACTTTCACGTCTGAAATCATCCCGTGCATCTTTAATATAAACAAATCTTTTTGCCATTTTCAGATATTCTAAATCGCTTGAAGATGGTTTTAGTCCTGTGATTAATCTCTCAAATGATAGACCCCCCCCAATAGATTTTTTTGTAAATGATTTTATGTGTTTTTTGAATTCATTTTTTGTCCAAGGTTTGTTTTGAATATCTAGGCAAGAAAGCCATTTGAACTGTTCATACAAATTGTCAAATTCTTCAACGGTTAAATTGCCTTTGTGTTTTTCGACTATATTCTGAAGTTTTAGAACCGCAGCCAATTTTTCAGGTTTAAATAGTGAGTCAATAAATTGCTGTCTATTACTTTCCTTCTTATGTTTCTTAATATAATTATCCAAAATTTCAGTTCCGTGGTCTGCGACAAAATTGTTTAAAATAAATGCTGACCACACAAATACTGAATAACGATTTCTAAAATCTTGATATTTAGCGAAGACAGAAAGCAGCTCTAGGTTTGTTACTTTCTCATAATCTAGTTTTGAAATTTCTTTGGCACAACTCAAATAATTATTTCCATCAATTAAAAATTGTTTTTCATATTTTGTTAATTGTTCTGCGTCTACTGCATATTTTTTATTCAATCCTTCAACAAGCGCATTCCAGGAAGCGCTATCAATAAAGAAAGAAGAATTATCTCCTTCTCCAGGAATGACAACTTGAGATGCAGAAGTAACGGGAAAATGATAGCCGGCAAATTCTAAAATTGCAATGGCAAAGCCATAATACTGTATGCTATATTCACGATCCAAGATTTTTATCCATGATATTTTGCCTAAGTCTTTTTTGAAAATAGGATCAGGTATATTCATTTAGCTAAAAATAGGTTCTGGGGGCAAGTTCAACTCTTTTCTTACAGTTTTTATTCTTTTTACATATTCTTTGAAAATTTCTGCTGGTTTATGGATTCTATAGAATCCTTCTGCATTTTTATAAAATGAGCAGTCGAAAACATCAACATCCTTAACAAGTTCAACGTATGGATTACCGGAATGGACTTCTTTTTCACTATGGTGAGCGACAGCATCCGTTATTGTTTTTATATCGTTATCAGAAAATCCTCCAACTTCTCGTAAAATCTTTTCAGCAATGGGAGTACCCATTTTTGCATGGTCTTTATATTTTCCTTCTACAACTACATAAATATCGTGTAACACCGAAGCAACGGTCGCTATATCAGTATCAAGATTTCTTTTTTGAGCTAAGATTTTGGCGATCTGACAACAATCAGAGGAATGTTTCAACTCAAATACCACTGAACTTTCTCTTTCAGCATCTGATAAAGGGGAATTCAACAGCATCTCTACTACTTTCCTTTCCACCTTCTCAGCAGGAGAAAGGTCATCTCCTTTATAATGATGGTAGTCTTTTAGTTGTGATTGCATAATTTTAGACTGAGCGTTTGTAGTATATCAGATGACGATTGGAAGTTAAATATTAAGAAGCTGCCACTCTCCCGATGTGCTATTTAGTTCGATTTTGGCTCCATTTTTTATCGACGCTGCATTGTTATCAATAATCGCGGGAATTCCAAATTCGCGCGCGACAATTGCTCCATGCGATGTTTGTCCGCCCTTTAAAAATATAAGCCCTTCGCATTTTGGATATTGAGGGGCAAATTCGGGACTGGCATTTGGAAAAATACCAACAGTTCCTTTTGGAATATTTAGATCATTGTTAATAACGTGCAGAGCAGTTCCGGTAACTTTTCCCTGTGAAACCAGCATACCCTTGCCCGAGTTTGGGTTTAAAGTGTTTGTCAATTTTTTTGTACGTACCTCAGTTTTTTTATTTTTAAAACTCTTTGAAATATTTTTTTTGATAAGTTCTTTTCTGGTAATACTACTTATTCCTGAAACACTTTTTGTTTTTTGCAAAATTTTATTTCTCAACAGATCAATAAATAAAAGGGTTTTTTGTTTGGCAAGAGATCTAACTAGCTGTAGCTGAATTGAAGTATCAATTAAATGACTATTTTTTTTATCTATATCAATTGATATATTTTGCGGAATTATATTTTCAAATGATTCAATTCTATTTTTGATAACATCCGGAATTTCGTGCCAGCGCGGAGCAGTGAGTTCATAATCCTTATCAGCTCTAAGTCCATATAGCTCGAGATATTTAGAAAAAGATATTTCGTTCCGTTTTACTTTTTGCTGATCCGCAAATGAACTAAAAAACCAGTCCTTCTGCCCAACCCTAGCGCTTATAAAGGTATTGATTATAGCAGCATTTTCGCCTGATTCTTTTATGACAAGCTGACTATAAAATTCAGAAACTAAGCCAACTGCAATAACGACCGGCCAGATTTTATCTCCCAATAAATTATCAATATTTTCAATATCCATATCCTCTGTTTTGGCAGGGATAGTTTCAGTTAGCTTTTTTGCAAGATCAACTATTTCCTGTGGTTGGGAAATCCATTTTGATTGAACAAAGATAGTCTTTGAAGTATTTAATATGCATGTGGGATTTATTATTTTTTTTAAATCAATGGTAAGTTGGGGGGATTGATGAATATCTTTTTGCAATTTATAGTGGAATACTGTTTTTTTGTACAGCGTTTGTTCCTCTATTTTAAGATTAACTAATAGCTCTCCGTTAATAAACTCAAGAATTGGAGTTTGGTTCTCTTCGAAAGGTAAGCCTAAAAGTTTCATTGCTTTACCAACACTGCCTTTTCCTGTAAACCAGCTTTTGAGGAAAGAATAAGTAAGCGGAGTCGGGTTATTTACCAATTCCGCAAACCCCCCTGAATAATAATTGTGGTCCATACTATTTTTTATATTTGTTTTTATCTATACTCTATTATAGATGAAATTAGTCTTAGCGTTATTAATAGGTGCATTTTTATTTGCATTTGCTCCGTCAAAAGCTCATGCGATAATATTTCTTCCGGCAACTATTTTAATACCAATTGCCAAGATAGTTGCGATTGTAATCGGAGGTTTTTCTGCCCCAGCTATTGGGATTGGCGCTCTTTGGAGTAAATTATTCAAGAAATCTCTCAAAAGAACTGTTTTATCAGTAGTAATTATTCTTTTGGTAATTGGTTTAATTGTTGGAGGTTTTCTTATGATTGAAAACCCAAACAGGCCGATTTTTTAATCGTGGATATATTCCAGTAGCCCAACTCCTTCTATTGCGCTCCCGTTATTTGTCTGCACAGAGCCTTCGATATTGCCCATGAACCAAGTGTATGATCCATTCGGAGCTTTATTTAGTCCATTGATGCGTGAAATTTTTAGACTCGCGTTAATTGGGTTTGCTATTGAAATAGTGTAGTTTACGGGAGGATTTTTCTGATCTCTCGTAATTGATAGATTAAAAGTTTTTGTAACAGAGCCATTTAAATCCTCCATAACCCCGATTTGATGGGTTTGGTAATTGGGGATTGGTTTTGCAACATCAGTTGAGTCAACATGGTAAAATCTCCCTTCTTTATCCCAAAACGCAACCCAATCTGTCGTCAGACCCAATGACTGATCGTAATATTGAATATCAGCTGAATTTGAAGAATAAATTCTTGTATATAAAATATAAACAGGAATATCCTGCCCATCTATTTTAAGAGTTCCGCTTCCCTGGGACATGAATTTGGTATACCCGGGAAGACTTCGCATCCCTATTTCATTTTGTAAAATTCCTGTCGAGAAACTTAAATCCCTGTTGTTGATTATAATTTCTCCTTGAACAGATTCCTTGAGTACTCTGGAAGGATCTAGATCTATAGTCCAGTTTTTTACTAAATTATTGCTCACGATTGTTGAATCAGGTGTTTCAGAACTATTTATTTCACGAATCCATTTATTCCCGTCATAAAAACTTACTCTTGTTGTCTGGGAGTAGTTTTTGTCTTGCTCAGCGCGGGTAACCGATGCAACTAGATTTTTTTGAGGTTTGGTTTTGCTAACTATAACTACAGTGTCATCGAAGTAGTGCTTTCCGGGTAAAAATTTTGTTGTCGTTTGGGCTACCTGCTGATTGGTTGGTCCAATAATTTGAGGAGTAGGTAAAACTTGAAGATTTTTTAATTTTGGATTTTTTTCTGATGCAAGCAGAGCAGAGAGAAAATATCCACTCGCAAAAGTTGTTATGAAGCCTAAAATAATAAGAAAAATTACCAGAGACTTAGGAAAATTACCGGAAATATTTTTTTCTTCCATGAATTGATTGTAGAGTAAGGACAACTAGAATTCAAACCTTATAGTTCTACATTGTCCCTCTTAAAAAAATTGCTTTCCAGGGGCGGTAGTTGGAGACAAATTTATCATCTGATGTGGTTTTACCATCTTTTTTAACAGTTCTGGTAAAGTAGACGTTCATGCCTCCTGCCGCAAAATCAATCTGCTTAACTTGTCCTTTTGGAAGATTCGGATCGTCTTGATATTCAGGCTCGGGTGCTGCGGATTGGCTGAGAATTATAGGTGTATTTATAGTAACTTCGCGGTTATCTTTTGTTCCATAAAGTTGAAAAGACAAGCTGTAGTTGCTCATGTCGGGAAATGCCTGAACGAGAATATGTTTACCTGTATCGTTTTTGAATTTAAGATCAGTGCCTGGTGAATAAATAGCAGCATCCACTCCAGGTGGGGAATCCTGCTCATAATACCCGACTCTATAAGCATGTTGATTGCGTTCTACAATTGGTAGTCCTGCTTTGAGGGCTGCCCGGAAAAGAGTAGTTGACACTTGGCAGACTCCGCCTCCATCCCCAAGAATTGTTTTACTACCTGAAATTACATATGCCTGCTTGTACCCCGTAAAACTAGTGATATCTCCGACAGCTTTGTTGAATGAAAACACTTCACCCGGTGCAATAAGCACACCATTGAGTCTGGAAGACGCAAGATTAATATTAAAAGCTCTATTTTCAATTGAACCTCTGAAAAGCGATGTCCCCTCGGCAATTAATTCCTTGATGCCATAATTGTTGATTTTGTCGGTTGAGACTTTTGGCTCCAAAATCTTTATGGGGATTTTTAAAGTAATAGTATGCGGTTTTTCCGATTCAACACTGGTATTCATTGCTGACACTATTTCGCTTTTTAATTCTTTTACATCAAGTACCTGTCCGTTTTTGGAAAGCTTAAACGCTGAAACACGCCCGCTTTCAAAATTAAAAAGTCCTTCAACAGGCGGCTTGTCGAGTTTTGCCGATAATGGGGCAATTAATTTATCCAGTTTCTCTTCCTTGTAGTGAGTTGCTGCAGGCAATTGTACTCCGCCAATATATGCTTGAAGAACAATGCTCATGTCTGAGAGAAGGTTTTCCGATCTGCCGATAGTATATGCTTGTTGGGCTGAAAGATTTTCATCATAGCCAAAATCTATTTGCGCAGCGGAAATAGTAGCAGTTACATCCTGTGAGCTAAGATTAAAAACACTTTTTTGAATGGTTTTGTTTTTTTCGGCAAAATAATTTTTTACTTTTTCGCGACTTTCTCCCCCGAAATCAACCCCGTTTACGTAAACCCCTTCATAAACTTTATTTGCGTAACTTGCCCGGTAACTCAGGTAAAGAAAGCTGACAAAGAAGAATAAGCCTATGATTGTACCCAAAATAAACCAGAAAGAAACTTTTGCAAAACGCTTAAAGGATTTTTGCTTGTCGATCTCAACAGCTTCTTTTTTGACAATCAAGTTCTTGGATTTCGCAGAAACACTTTTCATATTTGATGTAAAGGTATTATACTATAAATATCACTTATTATGGACGAGAATGTAGTATTTAATCCAAACGAGCCGAACACGCAAAATACAGCTCAAGGCGCGGGTGTGGATCAGCCTGAGACCGTGACTCCTCAAGCGCCTACAGTATCAGAGTCTGTCACTAGCGTCGATCCGGCTTTGTCATCTACGCCGGATTCGGCTGAGAACGCAGGACAAGTTTCTTCTACAGATTCGTCAGGCTCACTACAGGAAGGCTCAGAGGAAGCTCAACCAAGCGAACCGCCTCCACCAATCCGCTCAGGTATACTGAGCAGTAGGATTTTTAAAATTATTATAGGCATAGTTATTTTGATTGCTATAATTTTTGCTGTTGTCCTTTTTTTGCCGAAAGGAGCGGATAATAAAAAAGCTAAATTGGTTTGGTGGGGATTGTGGGAAGATCAAGCAGTTATGCAATCTCTAATTGCTGACTTTCAAAAAGATCATCCGAACATTACTGTCGAGTACGTAAAGCAAGACCCCAAACAATATAGAGAGAAACTTCTTGCCAGGGTAAATAATGGAACAGGGCCTGATATTTTCCGCTTTCACAATACCTGGGTTCCTATGCTGTCAAATGTATTGCTGCCTTTCTCCTCAGATGTAATTTCTACAGCTGAGTTTAAAAAGAATTATTATCCAGTTGTGCAGAGAGATTTGGTTCAAAATGGAGGGATTTACGGAATACCATTGGGCGCTGATTCCTTAGCCCTTTTTGTTAATACGGATATTTTTAAAGCAGCAGGAAAACAGCCTCCTCAAACTTGGGACGATTTTCTAACTACAGCAGGAGACCTGACAGTAAAAGAGGCGGATACAAACAAGATAAAAACTGCGGGCGCAGCATTGGGCACATACGGAAATATTACACACGCTCCTGACATAATTTCTTTGCTTTTTCTTCAACAAGGAGTGGATATGAAAAAATTTCCAACCTCTGCAGATAAAGAAACAGAAGCCATGAATTATTACACTTATTTTGCAAAAGGGGATAAAAACGTATGGGATAATACGCTTGATGAGTCAATTCTTTCTTTCTCCCGCGGTAGCCTTGCTATGTATATAGGTTATTCTTGGGACATCTTTAGAATTCAAGCACTAAATAAGGATCTCCCTTTTAGTACTCATCCCGTACCCCAGCTGGTAGGTCAGCGCGCAAATGTCGCAAGCTATTGGGTAGAGGGCGTTTCCTCAAAAAGTCAAAATCAAAAAGCTGCATTACTCTTCATGCAGTATTTAAGCAAAAAAGAGACAGCTCAAAAATTTTACAGCGCAGTTAGCAAAACTCGTGCTTTTGGAGAACCTTATGCTCGAGCCGATCTGGCCGGGACTTTGAAGGACAATAAACTTTTATACCCATTTGTAACTCAGCTGGAGAGTGCTTCTTCTTCAATTTTTGCAAGTGATACAAATGATGGAGAAGGGGGAATCAATTTCCTTAGCAATACTTATCTTAGAGATGCGGTAAACTCAATTATAAACGATGGCAGTTCTGCCCAATCGGCAGTAGAAACGCTCGATAAAGGAATTGACCAGGTTTTTCAGAAATATGAAATACATTGAAAAGATCCGTTTTGACTTGGCAAGAAGAGCAATTATAAAAACACTGACCTACAGTGATATTTTTGATTTTCCTTTAAGTTTTGAGGAGCTTTGGGAGTATTTAGTATCCGACATAGTGGTGAGTAAAGAGCTCTTTGGGCAAGCTATTGATAAATTATTGCAAGAAGGTTATATTAATTATGATAATAAATATTATTGTCTTGAAGGACGAAAAAAAAATATTCAGAAGAGACATGATAATCTTCCGGAAGTTTCGAAAAAGCTGGAAATAGCTCAAAAAGCCGCGAGTTTACTTTCGTATATTCCGACGATTCAGTTGATTGGAATAAGCGGGGGACTTGCAATGTACGATGCTGATAAAGACGATGACATCGACTTTTTTGTTATTGCAAAAAATAAAACTCTTTTTATAACCAGAATTTGGATCTTGGGAATTCTTCAAATTTTAAAGCTCAGAAGAACAAGATTGGATAAAAATCCAGCTAATAAAATTTGTGTCAATTTTATGCTTGACGAAGAAAAGTTAAATTTTCCAAAACACAAACGTGATATTTACATAGCTCATGAGATAGCACAAGTGAAACCGCTTTTTGAGCGAGAAGATACATATAGGAAATTTTTAAGAGCTAATTCATGGATAAAGAGGTTTTTTCCAAACGCTGAGCCTCAAAATAGCAGTGTTTTGCAGAAACAACTTGGGTATGATAGCTTTAAGGCTTTTATTTTTCTGATTAAATTTCATCCCTTGGAAGATTTATTAAAACGGGCACAGATTAGATATTTACGGCAGCATCAAACAATTGAGAAAGTCTCAGATTACGCAATTGCTTTCCATCCAAATGATTATAGGGTACAAACCATTAAAAAAATGAACCTAAAACTTCGGCAATTAGGTTTATTGACAAACATCTAAATATTATTTATACTTTCACAGAATTCGCTTGAATTTCCATGGCTCCCTCAATTAATTAGTGTTGAGGGATTTGTTTTATAAAGCATTTTATAATATGAATAGTAAAAAAGTTTACCTAACTCAAAAAGGATTGGACGATCACAAGAAAGAATACGATGATCTGGTCAAAACTAGACGGGGCGAAGTGGTTGAGCGACTTTCAGCAGCTCGTGATATGGGAGACCTGTCGGAGAATGCAGAGTATACAGCAGCCCGTGAGGAGTTAGCGTTTATTGATGGGAGAATTGAAGAGCTTGAGATGCTTTTAAAACAAGTTGTGCTTATCGAAGACGCGGGACATCACAAAAGTAAGACTGTAGACTTAGGATCCAAAGTTACAGTTAAAGTTAAGGGCAAAGAAGAAGTTTTCACTTTGGTAGGAGAATGGGAAGCAGACCCGACTGAGAAAAAAATTTCCCATGAATCACCGCTAGGCAAAGCTCTGATTGGTAAAATAGTGGGAGATGACATTGAAGTCGAAGCGCCAGTCGGCAAAATGGTCTACACAGTCGTTGAGATTAGTTAAATTCAAGATTTTCACGCCCCCCAATCATTTTCGTTTTCAACATTGACCCGTTAACTTTGAACATTTATAATACAAGCACCAAAACATATGGACCGCGATATTGAGAAAATAAAAAAATATATCAGGGCCGCAAATTATCTGACAGTCAGTCAGATTTATCTTCAAGACAATTATTTACTTGAAAAACCGCTAAAATCAGAGGACATAAAGCCAAGACTTGCAGGCCACTGGGGAACGTGTCCCGGAGTGAGCTTTGTCTACGCTCACCTCAATCATCTTGTTAAGAAACATAAGCAATCATCAATTTTTGTTCTTGGACCAGGACACGGCATGGGGGGATTACAGGCAAATCTATTTATGGAAGGAACGCTTGAGAAGTATTACCCGAAAGCAACCAGAGATGCAAAAGGAATTGAATACATTTCCAAAAGGTATACCTGGCCGCGTGGATTTTCAAGCCACGCAAGTCCGGAGTCGCCTGGTTTAATCCTGGAAGGCGGAGAGTTAGGCTATTCACTAGGGTCAGCTTATGGGGCTATTTTGGATAACCCGGATTTATTGGCAGTATGTTTGATAGGGGACGGAGAAGCAGAAACAGGTGCGATTGCAGCGGCCTGGCATATTAATAAATTAATTGATCCGGCGACCAATGGCGCGGTGCTCCCCATTCTCCACGTCAATGGTTATAAAATTTCAGGCCCTACAATTTTTGGCCGGATGAGCAATAAAGAAATGGAAGATTTGTTTAGCGGTTATGGATATGAACCGTTTTTTGTTGAGGGCGAGAGGCTTGATGAGAAAATGTTAACAACTCTTGAAGCATGCTATCAGCGCATCAAGAAAATTCAGCAAGAAGCAAAAGGAAGCAATCCGCCATTTAAACCCCGTTTCCCGATGATCGTAATGCGCACGCCCAAAGGCATGACAACAGTGAAAGAACTTAGGGGACAAAAAATAGAAGGAACGATTCTCTCCCACCATGTAGTAATGCCGACAGTTAAAGGGGATGAAGAAGAGCTTAAAGCGCTTGAGGCATGGATGAGGTCGTACAAATTCGATGAGCTGTTTGATAAGGAGAAAGGTTTTGCACAGGATATATTAGACAATGTTCCGGAGGATGAATTACTAGTTGGTAATAACCATCACGTGTTTGGCAAGACATACAAGCCTCTAATTTTGCCTGCGAGTAAAAAATTGGAGAAGGCAGTTACAGTTCCGGGCGAAATCCAATCAAACGCTATGCGTATGGCAGGGTTTTTTCTGAAAGAAGTTTTTGAATTAAATAAGAAAACCAATAATATCCGCCTTATGTCACCTGATGAGACCTATTCCAACCGGCTTGATAATGTTTTTGAAGTAACAGGACGGGCTTGGGTATGGCCGCAGGATCCGGGTGATAAAGACATAGCCAGAGATGGCCGGGTTATGGAAATGCTTTCGGAACACAATATGCAGGGGCTTGCCCAAGGATATGTCCTGACCGGCAGACATGCTGCGTTTACAACCTATGAAGCATTTGCCCAGATCTTCGCGAGTATGGCCCACATGTATCAAAAGTTTTTAAAGTATGTCCGTAAAATGCCGTGGAGACAGGATATTCCCTCAATGAATTATTTGATCACCTCAACTGTCTGGCGTCAAGAGCGTAACGGATACTCTCATCAAAACCCCGGTTTTATCTCAGGCATGCTTGAGAAGCACAATGATTTTATAAAAGCCTATTTTCCGGTTGATGACAACAGTATGCTGGCGATTCTTGAGGAAACATTTGCCTCAAAAAATCAGATGAATATTATTACTGCCGGAAAAACACCTGAACCGCGCTGGCTGACTTACCCACAGGCGAAAGAGGCACTAGCGGATGGCATCAGCACGTGGGAGTTCGCGAGTGATGAAAATCCTCATATTGTGATCGCGGGAGTTGGGGATTATATGACCAAAGAAGCACTTGCAATGATTGAAACAGTAAAAGCAGATGCTCCCGAAATACATATCCGGTTTGTAAATATTCTACGTTTACAGGCTGCGTGTTCTTGCGAGGATGAATTCCACCCGCAAATTCCGGACGCGGAAAAATATTTTACTGTTGATAAACCGGTGATTGTTAACTTCCATGGTTATCCTGAAGCGATGCAAAGTATTTTATTTAAGGTCAAAAATCCCCAGCGTTTTTCTGTGCATGGATATAACGAATGGGGAGGGACAACTACGCCATTTGATCTGCTAGTTCGCAATCAAACAGACCGTTTCCATCTGGCAATTGAGACTGTTGAAATGATGAGTAAAAATGGAATAATTACCACGGCGAAAAAAGACAAATTAGTTACAAAATACAAAAAAGCGTTGTCTGATCATTATGCATATATTACAAAAGTAGGTTGTGATCCTGAAGAGATCGAAAACTGGCAGTGGAAAGGTATTGCGCCTAAAAGCACTGGAGTAGACGATATTGCAAATCTTGATCAATTGAAGAATGCCCGGACAATTGCGTTTATCGGTCTCTCTGATAATCCCGAGCGCCACAGTAACCGTGTTGCAAAATATTTTCAGAATAAAGGTTATCGGATTATTCCGATAAACCCAAAAGTTAAAGAAGTTTTGGGCGAGAAGTCTTACCCCGATCTTCTTTCAATTCCTAATGATATTTATATTGATATTGTTGATATTTTTCGTAATCCGGCTGATGTAATACCTCACATGCAGGAAATTGTTGAGCGAGGTAATATCAAAACTGTCTGGCTTGCCGAAGGAGCAAATAGTCCTGTTGCTGAAGATTTTGCTGAAGACTACGGTCTTTCAATGGTTACAAATTTTTGTATAATGGACGCATATAAAGATCTGGAAAAACAAAAATCCATATGAGCGATAAGGCAAAAATTATCCCCAAAGATCTTAGTAAATTTTCCAAAACCCCTAATCTTTTGGATTATGACAAGATTTATAAATCGTTTTCCTGGGACAAAGCCGCTACTGAAGAAATAGAATTTTTTTCCGACGGGACACTGAATATCGCCTATAACTGCATTGACCGGCACGCGAATGGAAAAAGAAAAGATAAAACAGCATTGCTTTTTGAGGACGCCAATGGCAAAAAGGAAACATACACATTTTCGGATCTAAAAAAAGAAACAGATAAATTCGCCAATGTTCTTGTTTCTCAAAATATAAAAAAGGGCGAGCGCGTTTTTATCTTCCTTCCCCCAATTCCTGAACGCTATGTAGCTTTTTTGGGAATTTTGAAAATGGGAGCCATAGCCGGAACAATGTTTTCAGCTTTTCAGGAAATGGCGCTTTTAGACCGTTTGTCAGACTCGGGTGCGAAAGTTGTTGTCACCAACGCGGTTTTGTATCCCCGGATTGAAAAAATATGGAAAGATTTACCCGATTTGGAAAAGGTAATCATTGTTGACCGGGGCTCAGTTGAGATGCCAACCGGTGAAAAAATTATTCACTACAACGAAGAAATGAAAAAAGCAAAAGCTGAGTTTAATATTGCGCATATGAAAAAAGATGATTATTCCTACATGCTTTATACATCAGGAACTACAGGAAAGCCAAAAGGCGTTATGCACGCTCATTACGACATTCTTCAGGCAATTGTAACCACAAAATATGTTCTGGATATTCAGGAGAATGATATCTATTGGTGTACAGCTGACATAGGCTGGGTGACTGGCGTTGTCTATGCAACTCTTGGGCCTTGGGGTTTGGGAGCAACTCAAGTGCTGTTTGAGGGAAGATTTAGTCCTGAGAGTTGGTACAAAATAATGCAAGATTATAAAGTTACTCTTTGGTATACAGCTCCAACCGCGATTCGGATGCTGATGGGATCCCCCGTCCCGCCAAAAGATTATGATCTGTCTTCATTGCGACAAATTTTTAGCGTTGGAGAACCGCTGAATCCTGAGGCAATTTGGTGGGGACTTGAGGCATATGGCCTACCGTTTCATGATACTTGGTGGCAGACAGAGCTCGGAGGAATATCGATTACTAATTATCCTGTTATGGATGTAAGACCCGGTTCAATGGGAAAGCCATTGCCCGGAATAACAGCCGGGATTATTGATGACCAAGGAAAAGAATTGGCAGATGGAGAAGAAGGGCATTTGGCACTTTTATCATCGACCGTTTCTTCGCTGATGAAAACTATCTGGAACAATGAGGAGAAATTCAAATCCTATTTTTCAGGCGATTGGTATATTTCAGGAGACAAGGCATTCAGAGACAAAGATGGATATTATTGGTTCATAGGTAGAGCTGATGATGTGATCAAGACATCAGGCGAGCGCGTCGGGCCGTTTGAAGTGGAGAGCTCTTTGGTTGAGCATCCGGATATAGTTGAAGCAGGAGTAATTGGAAAGCCGGACGCGGTGCGGGGTGAGATAATCAAAGCGTTTGTTGTCACCAAGCCCGGAGTTGCCCAGACAGATGAATTGAAAGAGGAGCTAAAACAACACGTTAAAAAGCACCTGGCAGGGCATGCCTATCCGCGGGAGATTGATTTTATTGATAAACTGCCAAAGACAAGATCAGGCAAAATCATGCGAAGAGTTCTGAAAGCTCAGGAATTAGGCCTACCCATTGGCGACACCTCAACACTTGAAGATTATTAAATCTTGATGAATTTTATTCACGACAAAAGCAATATCGAAGGCGAAGTTAGTTTAGGTGATAATGTCAGCGTTTGGTCTTTCGCATCAGTTAGAGGCGATGAAGGACCGATTGTAATCGGGGACAATACCAGCGTTCAGGATAATGTTACAATTCATGGAAAAGTAAGTATTGGCAAGAACGTAACTATCGGCCACGGCGCTGTAATTCACGGAGCAAAAGTCGGTGATAATGTACTGATTGGCATGAACAGTACGATTCTGGATGGAGTGGAAATCGGAGATTGGTGTATTATCGGGGCTGGAAGCTTGCTCTCTCCAAATACAAAGATCGAAACAGAGTCATTGGTAATTGGGTTACCGGGAAAAGTGATCAGAAAGCTTGAGGAAAAAGACAAAGAGCTTATTGTGTCTTCCTACAAAAACTACCTCGATAAAATAAAAGACAAACAAAAGTAAATGTTGTGTTAAAATAGCTTCATGACTATTGAGAATGATTTTCCTCTGAAGGACTCTCTCTGGTATAAAATCGGCGGGACAGCCAAGTATTTTATAACTTGCGAGTCCCCAGAAGATATAAAAGAAGCCTTGGAGTTTATTCAGAAAAATAATATTCAGAAAGTTTTTATTCTTGGCTTAGGGTCAAATCTGATTTTTACCGACGAATACTTTGACGGTGCAGTTATTTGCATCTCTTCGAAACGTCATCCTGAGCAAAGCGAAGGATCTCAATTAGATTCTTCGGTTTCGCCTCAGAATGACAGTATAAAAATGACAGAGGATGGCTTGGTTGAAAGTTTTACCGGTGAAGTCTTGGATGACGTCATAAAATTCGCCCTTGATCATAGTTTAATCGGTCTGGAATGGGCAGGAGGATTGCCGGGAACTGTGGGTGCAGCAGTCCGGGGCAATGTAGGGGCGTTTGGCGGTGAGATAAAAGACAGCCTCACAACAGTCGATGTTTTGGATTATTCAGGCGAAGTTCCAGTTTTTAAGACATTAAATAATGAAGAGCTGCAATTTGTTTATCGTGGAAGTATTGTCAAAACACACAAAAAAATGGTTGTTGTTGGGGCTAGATTTGGTTTAAAAAAGGGAACCAGTGAAGAAGTCGAAAAAGCGTGGGAAGTTTACAACAAAAATAAACAGTTCAGAATAGACCGGCATCCGCTTGAATTTGCCAATTGCGGATCAGTATTTAAAAACCTGAGAAACAAAGAAAAAATTGAAAAAGTTTTATCTATTTATCCCGATTTAAAAGACAATGTTGAAAAAAAATGGTACGGAAAAGTAGCAGTTGCCAGCCTGATTGAAAAATTGGGGTTCAAGGGTTATCGGATAGGAGACGCGCAGGTTTCTGAAAAGCACGCATTGTTTATAGTTAACCTGGGTCAGGCCAAAACGAAAGAAGTACTACAGATAATTTCAGACATCCAGCAAAAATTTCAGGAAAAGTTTGGCTTCAGCCTTGAGGTGGAGGTTGAGATTGTAAATTAATTATTGCCAGAATCAAGTTATTCTGATAAAATAGTTATTGTTATGTCCGAAAATTTGTTAATCAACGCAAAAACAAAGAAGCGCCTGTATTAAGGGTGTTTCTTTGCATGACAAAATCAAAAAGAAATACCCTCTCGTTAGAGGGTTTTTTAATATAAAATATGGCAAAAATCAATAAAAATTTTCAAAAATTACACGCAGGATATCTTACTGTTCTAATTTCGAATAAAATAAAATCATTTCAGGAAAAATATCCGGGGGCTGAGATATATAAACTCGGTATAGGCAATACCACCGAGCCCCTACCTGAGCATATTATTAAAGGTTTACAAACAGGTGTTAAAAGACTGGCAAACCGTAAAACATATACCGGTTACGGGGATGAGATTGGGGACATAAGGCTTAGAAAAGCAATCACCCAATGGTACATGGACAAAGGAGTGCCTTTGGATTTTCAGGAAGTATTTGTAAGTGACGGCGCAAAGCCGGATACTGCCAATATCCAATCGATCTTTTCTCAAGACAGTATAGTTGCCGTACAGGATCCGGCATATCCGGTGTATGTTGAAACAAACGTAATTGCCGGAAGAACAGGTGGATACCTAAATGGTAAATACAAAGGACTTGTCTATCTGCCTTGCACAAAAGAAAATAACTTTGTCCCCCTTCTGCCAAAAGGCAAAGTTGATCTGATGTATTTGTGCAGTCCCAACAACCCAACTGGTGCGGTAATGAATAAAAAACAATTGAAAAAATTTGTGGATTACGCGATTTTGCATAAAGCGGTTATTATTTTTGATACAGCATATGAAGCGTTTATCCGAAGTAATGATTTGCCGCACAGTATTTATGAGATTGAGGGTGCAGAAAAATGCGCGATAGAAATCGGCAGTTTTTCAAAATCATCAGGCTTTACAGGTGTTCGTCTCGGGTGGACAATCGTACCTATGGTTTTGGTTACAGAAGACGCAAAAAAAGGAGAAGTAAATGCTTTATGGAGCAGGAGGCAAACCACAATGTTTAACGGAGCATCAAATATCGTACAAGAGGGTGGACTTTCAGTCCTATCGAAAGAAGGACAAAAAGAAACTCAAAAAATAGTTGATTATTATATGGAAAATGCCCGAATTATAAAAACTTCTTTTTCCAAACTTGGATTTGAAGTTTTTGGCGGAGAAAACGCTCCCTATATTTGGTTAAAAACGCCGGGAAAACTAACATCATGGGAATTTTTTGATAAATTATTAAGTGAAGCACATGTTGTAGGTACACCCGGGTCTATTTTTGGACCTGAAGGCGAGGGATACTTCAGGCTTTCAGCATTTGGACACAGTGAAGATATCCAAAAAGCTGTAAAAAGTATCCAGGAGAATTTAAAAATATGAAAAAAACAATACCGTTTACAAAATCAGAAATAGAAAAAATAATAAAAGATCATCCTACGCCATTTCATATCTATGATGAGAAAGCAATTGTTGAGAATGCGCGAAAGCTTTACAAAGTATTCAATTGGGCGCCTGGTTTTAAAAACTATTTTGCAGTTAAAGCAACGCCAAATCCCTCTATTATTAAAATTTTTAAAGAGGAAGGAATGGGTGTTGACTGCAGTTCATTGCCGGAGCTTATTTTAGCGGAAAGACTTGGTTTTAGGGGTGAAGAAATTATGTTTTCATCAAATGATACTGCATATAACGAATTCAAAAAAGCATTCGAAATGGGCGCGATTATTAATCTTGATGATATAACTCATATTGAAGTTTTAGAAAAACACGCAGGAATACCTGATGTTATTTGTTTTCGCTATAATCCAGGACGTCTAAGGAAATATAAAGGAAATTTTATTATTGGTAATCCGGAAGACGCAAAATATGGATTGATGCGGGACCAATTATTTGAAGCCTACAAAATTATGAAAAACAAAGGAGTTAAAAGATTTGGTTTACATACGATGTTTGCTTCAAATGAGCTCGATAAAAATGCTTTTGTTGAGACAGCGGATATTCTTTTTGATAAGGTTGTTGAGATATCAAAAAAACTCGGCATAAGATTTGAGTTCATAAATTTAGGAGGGGGGATAGGAATTCCATACAAATTAACAGATAAACCGGTTGATCTTGAATACGTTTCAAAAGAAATAAAAAAACTTTATGAACAAAAAATCGTTAAAAACAATTTGTCGCCTCTTAAAATAGTAATGGAAAACGGCAGAATGCTGACCGGGCCTTACGGATATTTGGTAACCAGTGTTATACATAAAAAAAATACCTACAAAAAATATGTTGGCTTAGACGCTTCAATGGCCAATCTTATGCGTCCAGCAATTTACGGAGCCTACCATCACGAAGCAGTAATGGGAAAAGAGAAAAGTCCGGCAACCGAGACTTACGATGTTGTTGGATCACTTTGCGAGAATAATGATAAGTTCGCAATTGACAGAAAATTACCAAAGATTGACATAGGAGACATAATTGTTATTCACGATACAGGTGCGCATGGACACGCAATGGGATTTAATTATAACGGTAAATTACGTTCCGCTGAATTATTACTTCGTCCGGATAAATCTGTAAAGCTGATAAGAAGGACGGAAACAATTGAGGATTATTTCGCAACTCTGGATTTTAATAATTTATAAAAATATGATAATTGCAAAATTTGGAGGAAAATCAGTTGCCTCGAGCAAAAATATTGAAACCATAGCTCGTATAACTAAAGCAGAAATTAAAAAAAATCCTGTGATTGTGGTTTCTGCGGTTAGTCAGGTAACCAATATGCTTGTTGCTTTATCTGAAGCAGACTCTGGTAATTTTGACAAGATATTCAACCAAATTAAAGTCGCACATTTTAATTTAACTTCCCAATTATGGGAGGAAAAAACTCCAGAAGATGTAACTCAATACATAAATAAATGTTTTGACAATATTAAAGCACTCGCCAAAAAAACAAACAAAACCAAAGCTGAAATGGATGCACTTTTGATGAATGGAGAAATGATGTCCTCGTATATTATAGCTTGCGCACTGTCTATTTCAGGAATAAAAGCTCAGCAAGTAGTCGCAACCGAATTGATTGTCACAGATAGGGAGTTCGGGTCAGCAGAATTTATTCCGCAACTAACAGTTAAAAAAACCAAAGACATTATTGACCCATTATTGAAAAATGGAATTGTACCTGTGATAACTGGTTTTATCGGCGCGACAGATAAAGGTGAACCGACAACAATCGGACGGGGTGGATCTGATTACACAGCGTCAATAATCGGATTTGCGCTCAATGCTTCAGAAGTACAGATCTGGTCAGATGTGGACGGAGTATTTACTGCGGATCCCCGGTCTGTTCCTAAAGCGAAGTTAATTAAAAACATCTCTTTTAAAGAAGCATCGGAGCTCGCATATTTTGGAGCAAAAATACTTCATCCAAGGACTTTGCGTCCTGCCATGAGAGCAGGAATTCCCGTTCGCGTTATGAACACCATGAATCCAAAAAGCCCAGGGACGATTATTCAGCAAGATTCTATTGGAAGAGGTGGAATTAAAGCAATAACTTCAAAAAAACAGACCAGGCTTATCAATCTTTATTCAGCAGATATGCTTTTTGGAAAAGGATTTTTAGCACGCATTTTTGCGATTTTCGCAAAATACAATGTTTCAGTTGATTTGGTTAGTGTCTCAGAAGTTAGTGTTTCTGTTACTTTGGATAATCACGACAATCTAAAACCGGCCCTGAAAGAACTTTCTGAATTTACATCTGTTGCAAATATCTCAGATTTTGGTATAGTATCGCTAGTTGGGGATGGGATTGTAAAAATTCCGCATGTAATGAAAAAAATATTTACTATTCTGGACACGCATAAAATTGGGGTTGAGATGATTTCACTCGGGGCAACAGAGGTAAATATAAGCTTGGTTATAGCTTCTACTGAAATTGAGCGTGCAGTTGAGAGTTTGCATGATGAATTGTTATTAAAATTATGAAAATTGCATTAATTGGTTACGGAAAAATGGGTCAAGAAATCGAGCAAGTTGTCGCTGACTCCAAAATACATGAGATTATTTCTGTGAGTTTCCGAAAAAGCAGTGACAGTCTGGATCTTGCCGGAATTAAGACATCGGACGTGGCGATTGATTTTACGTCACCCGAAATAGTAATGGACAACATAAGAGAGGTTTCAAATCTTGGGATAAACATGGTTGTCGGGACAACAGGTTGGTACGACCAGATTGAAGAAGTTGAATCTTTGGTGAAAAAATCCGGAACTGGTTTGATTTATACACCCAATTTTGGAATAGGTACCAATATATTTTTTAAGTTGGTAGCGCTCGCTGCAAGACTTACTTCAAAATACGATAATTATGATGTCTATGGATATGAAGTACATCACAAAGACAAAAAAGACAGCCCATCAGGGACTGCTTTAAAAGCAGCACAAGAGATTATGGATAATTTTCCGAATAAAAAAAGATTGCAAACTGGTAGATTGGACCGAAAAATCGAACCAGACGAGCTGCATTTTGCGTCAGTAAGAGGAGGAAGGAATCCGGGAATGCACGAAGTTGTATTTGATAGTGAGGGCGACTCGATAGATATTTCAGTTCAAAACCACTCACGTAGAGGGTATGCACAGGGAGCTGTTGTAGCAGCAGAGTATATAATAGAAAAAAAAGGATTTTATAATTTCAGTGATGTGTTTGAAACAATATGAAAAAAATAACCGGCGCGATTACAGCGCTTGTAACACCATTTAAAGAAAACGGAGAAATAGATATTGCGTCCCTTTCAAATCTGGTTGATTGGCAGATAGAAAACGGCATTAATGGTCTTGTACCATGCGGTTCAACAGGTGAAGCAGCTACTCTGGATGAGGCAGATTATAAACTTGTTGTCGAAACTGTAGTTAAAAAAACTGCCAAAAGAGTTCCGGTTATAGCAGGCGCTACAAGTAATGATACAAGAAAAGCAGTTGAGTTTTCAAGATTAGCAAAAGAGGCAGGAGCTGACGTGCTTCTCCATGCAACTCCGTATTATAATAAGCCAACACTTTCCGGTTTGGTCGCTCATTATAAAGCAATTGCAGACGCAGTTGATTTACCTATTATTCTTTACAATGTTCCGGGTAGGACTGCTCTAAATCTGACAGCCGCTATGACTTTGGAGATTATTAAAAAAGTTGATCAGGTTGTCGGAATCAAAGAAGCATCAGGAAACATCCTGCAAATAATGGAAGTCATTAAAGGCGCGCCTTCATATTTCTCAACACTTTCAGGAGATGATGCAATGACACTTCCCGTTATGACGACCGGGGGTCTTGGTATTATTTCTGTTGCATCTAATGAGATTCCGGGTGAGTTTTCGGCATTGGCCAATGCTGCACTCGTCGGTGATTATGAAAAAGCAAAAAAAATCCATTATGAGTGGATTGATTTGATGGATGTTAATTTCATAGAATCCAATCCTCAGCCCGTCAAAACTGCTCTTTTTATGATGGGAAATATAAAGGAAGTTTTTCGTCTGCCACTTGTTAAAATGGAGGAAAAAAATAAATTAATCCTCAAAAAAGTTCTTCAGGAGCACAAATTGATATGAAAAAAATACCCGTAGGAATTCTAGGGGCAACCGGTATGGTTGGGCAGAGATTTGTTGAACTTCTCGCTGACCACCCTTGGTTTGAAATAGAAGTGCTAGCTGCGTCTCCCCGCTCAAGTGGGAAAACTTACCAACAAGCAGTTTCAGGAAAATGGTTTTCCAAAAAACCAATTCCGCAAAATATTTCTTCAATGAAAGTTCTTGCAGTTGAGGACGACATGGATACTGTCAGTAAACAAGTCCAACTTGTTTTTTCAGCGCTTGATTTGGACAAAGAAAAAATTAAAAAAATTGAAGAGAATTATGCATCGAAAGGAAATTTTGTTGTTTCAAATAATTCTGCTCACCGCTGGACACCAGATGTTCCGATGATAATCCCTGAGGTGAATCCTGAACATCTGGAAATTATCAAAGCGCAAAGAACAAATAGAGGATGGAAAAATGGAGGAATAATTGTAAAGTCTAATTGCTCAATTCAGTCTTATGTTCCGGTTCTTCAGGCCTGGGCAGAGTTTGAGCCTGTTGAAATCATTGTCACCTCCGCCCAAGCTATATCAGGTGCCGGAAAAACATTCGAAACATGGCCTGAGATGATTGATAATGTCATTCCCTATATTGGCGCAGAGGAGGAGAAAAGCGAGCAAGAACCTCTTAAAATTTGGGGGAAAATCAAAAATGGAAAAATTGAGGCAGCAAAAATGCCTCTCATTTCAGCAACCTGTATTCGGGTTCCGGTTGCGGATGGGCATATGGCATCAGTTAGTGTGAAATTTAAGAAAAAACCAACTATTGATCAAATGATCAAAGCTATAAAAAATTATAAAAACCCGGTTGCAGATCTGAATTTGCTATCTAGCCCAAAAGAATTTTTAAAATATTTTGAAGAGGAGGATAGACCGCAGACCCGCATGGACCGTGACTTGGGAGCGGGAATGACAATCAGCATCGGCAGAATCCGGAAAGATTCAATTCTTGATTATAAATTTGTTGCTCTATCGCATAACACATTAAGAGGTGCTGCGGGCGGAGCAGTTCTGGCAGCAGAACTATTAAAAGCTAAAGGATACATAAAATAAGCATGAAAAGTAAAAAGCAAGTTAATATTGGATTAATCGGTTTTGGAAATATCGGGAAAGGTGTTGTAAAGTATTTTCAGGAGGGACGGGGTAAGCCATTTAATATTCATTTAAAACGTATTGCAGTCCGCGATATAAAAAAATCCCGCGAGATTAAAGTTGATTTAACAGACAAGGTTGATGATATTTTTAACGATCCAGAAATAGATATCGTAGTTGAGTTGATTGGAGGATTGGATCCGGCAAAGCAGTATATTATCAAGTCAATAGAAAAAGGAAAAAGTGTTGTTACTGCGAATAAAGCAGTAATGGCGCGTTTCACAAAAGAACTATTTACAAAATCTCGTGAAAACTCAGTGGATCTTGCTTTTGAGGCAGCTGTCGGTGGTGGAATTCCAATTATCAATACTCTTAATCGCTACAAGGGAGAAAAGATAGAGAGAGTTCTAGGTGTACTAAATGGAACCACTAATTTTGTTCTTACTCAAATGGAGCAAGGTCTTGATTTTAACAGCGCAATAAAAATAGCCCAAGAGAAGGGATTTGCCGAAGCAAATCATATTTTGGATACCGGTGGATTTGACACAAGAGATAAGCTTTCTCTTATTGCTTCTATCATATTTAACGCGCAAGTGGATCCGGAAAAGATTTCAACGCGTGGCATAACAGATATTACTCCAGTGGATATTGATTTTGCGAATAAATATGGAGTAGAAGAAGGAGGCCCGGGATACGCGATAAAGCTTCTTGCGGTTGCTGAGAGGATCAATGGATCAGTTGAATTGAGAGTCAATCCAGCGCTTATTCTCAAAAATCATCCGTTAGCATCAGTGAGGGATGAAGTTAATGCGGTCTACGTTGAGGGTGAACTTGCGGGTCATCAAACATTTTCAGGAAGGGGTGCCGGTACAAATCCAACATCTAGTGCAGTTGTTTCAGATATTCTTCGTCTTGCAAATAATATACAAAGAGGAGTTGTTGATGATTTGCCTAAACTTGATGCAAAAATGAATTATTTATCCGCAGAAAAGTCGGAACAGGAGGGATACCTGAGAGTTAATCTTTTGCACAAACCAGGAAGTATACATAAAGTAACCGGAATTATTGCCCATCATGGCTTAAATATTAAAGACTCAGTTCAACGCGTTAAACACGGGTATAAAACAAAAGACGGGACAATAGTGATTCCTGACATAATTACAATAGAGCCAGCACCGCAAAAAACTATAGAAATGGCTCTCTCCGATCTTTCAAAGTCAGATAGGGTAGACGGAAAGCCCTTCTTCATGAGCATTGAGGAATAGATTACAATTCTGAACTCATCAGTTTCTTCAAAATTTTTATAAGCAGACCTTTTTAAAAATAGTAATTTAGAGTAAAATAACAATATGTTTTGGGCAGATGAATTATTAAAAAATAGAAATACAAAAGAGTTGATTAATGACTCATGGACTCCATCAGGCATTGTTCATATGGGATCATTAAAAGGTCCTGTTATTCATGATGTCCTATACCGTATCCTCAAAGAAAAGAATGCAGACGTAAAATATATTTATGGATTTGATGATGCAGACCCAATTGATGGTCTTTCTCCGGATTTAACTGAGTCTCATTCAAAATACTTGGGAGTTCCTATTTCTGTCGCGCCACCGCCTGATGGCAATGGATCATTTAGCGATTACTTCAGCAGTAAAATGAAAAATCTTTTTGAAGCTTTGGGAATTGATGCTGAGATTTACAAAACAAGCGAACTGTATAAAAACGGAAAATTTAACGAAGCAATAAAGTATGTTTTGGATCATGCAGAAGGGATAAGGAAAGTTTATAGTGAAGTTTACCAAAAAGATATCTCCTCTGATTGGTTTCCTCTCCAGATAATTTGTCCCAATTGCGGTAAGTTGGGTACCACGAAAGTTACGGGGTGGGACGGAAAAGAAGTCAGTTTTGAATGTTCAAAGACTCTTGTAAAATGGGCTATTGGCTGCGGAGAGACAGGAAAAATATCACCATTTGATGGTAATGGCAAAATGCCTTGGAAAGTAGAATGGGCGGCCAAATGGTGGACATTTGGAGTCACCATTGAAGGTGCGGGTAAAGATCATGCGTCAGCTGGGGGATCCTATGATGTGGCGATGAAAATTTATAATGATGTATTTAAAAAAGAATTGCCTTTGAAATTTGCATACGAATTTTTCCTTTCAGGCGGAAAAAAAATGTCTTCCTCAAAAGGGACAGGCTTAACAGGGGAAGATTTATTGGAAGCTTTACCTCCCGAGATTGCAAAATTTCTGATGATACGAACAGAGCCGAACCGCGCGGTTGAGTTTACACCAAAAGAAACATTGGTAATTCCTGTTTTATTCGATGAGTATCAAAAAGCCGCTGATGCGTATTTCAATAAAACAGACGAAGATTTGGCCCGCGTGTTTGAACTATCCCAAATAGACGAAGTTAAAAAACCTCCAGCGGCCCGCTTTTCCGTACTTGCCCAATGGGTGCAAATGCCTAACATGGCTGATAAAATAAAAGAAGAAGGTCTTTCCGAATGGGTGGAGTATACAAAAGTTTGGCTTGAGAAATATGCTCCGGAATCGGAAAAGTTTGCAGTAAAACAAAGTTTACCTGATTCAGCAAAAAATCTGTCTGAGAAGCAAAAAGATTTATTAAAAAAAATTGCTTCAGAAATTGATAAGGCAAAAGACGCGGAAGAATTTCAAACTAAGATTTATGAAATTGGCAAAGAGCTGGGATTAAATGGTAAAGAAGCTTTCGCGGCAATATATTTGTCATTAATCGGAAAAGATCATGGTCCAAAAGCCGCGTGGTTAATTTTATCTTTGGACAAAGAATTTATAAAAAAAAGATTTCAGGAAGTTTAGTTTACCTCATGAAAAAGCTACTGATCGCTACTTTTAACAAGGGAAAACTCGAAGATTATAAATCTTTTCTAAAAGACTTACCGCTTAAATTAATTACCCTTGATAATGTGGGGATTACGAAGGACTTTGAAGAAGTTCATGAGACATTTGAAGAAAACGCCCGGGCAAAAGCTGAATTTTATGCAAAACTTTCAGGTCTTCCAACTCTTGCAGATGATAGCGGAGTTGAAATTGCGTTTTACCAAATGACACCAGGAGTTCATACCAAAAGATGGGATGGAGTTGGAAAAAACGATGAACACTACCAAAAGTTTATCTTAGAAAAAATAAAAACTATTCCAAAAGATCAAAGACAAGCTCAGTTGCGTGCTGTATTGGCATTGTCAATTTATAGTAAAACTCATATGAGCGAAGGCATTATTAAAGGAATTTTGACAGAGAAAATTTATCCTCATTCAGACACTCATGGATATCCCTGGAATCGCGTTTTTATAATACCAAAATTAAACAAGTACTACGAGGAACTTACTGATGCGGAAAATTATAAATATAACCACCGCCGAGTAGCTCTGGAAAAACTCAAGCAATCCCTCAGAAAAGTTTAGCATTTTGTCTATTGCATTAGGCATAGGTTTATTTGATAATTAGAGTGTATAAAGCCCCGCCTACGCTAGAGTTTCGGCGGGCAAAGGAGGTGATTAATTATGGCAAAAGAATCAAATAATAGTATTATCGACACACTGGAGGATTTTTTCAAAAAAGCTCCCGCAATTCCAGCAAATGGACGTGAGGCGATTGTTAATATTACGCCAATTCTCGCAATTATTTTTGGAATAATTGGTGTTCTGACAGCTCTTTCGGGTTTTGGAATTTTAACTTTTCTTGCACCTTTTGCAGCATTAGGAGGAGCACGGGAATTTGCTTCATACGGAGGCGTACAGATATCAATGATATTTTATCTGGTTGCATCGGCTATGCTTTTAATGTCTTATCCCGGTGTTAAGGCACGTAAGCTTTCAGGGTGGAATTTACTTTTTTGGAGTGAAGTAGTAAATATTGTAAGCTCAGTTATATCAGGTTCAATCTTGAACGGAGTAATAGCAGCGCTTATAGGATTTTATTTATTGTTCCAGATAAAATCTTACTATAAGTAAGTCTTATTGAATTTATTTTTGATCAAATCCCACCTCGGGACTGGGTGGGATTTTGTTTGTCAATTTTATAGCTGTTTGATAAGATGATATATACCCTTTTTTGAAAATGAAAAAAATACTTTTTTTTCTTATTTTGGCAATATTTCTAGGAGTTATTTTTTTTATTCTATTTCAATATTTAGTCAGTTCCCGTTCTCAAAAAGGAGCATTGCAAGTAACGTCTAGCCCTGAAAGTAAGGTTTATCTGAACGATAAGTATCTGGGAGACACACCTCTTTGTAAGTGTGAGTCAGAGGATATGCAAAGGTCAGGCAATTACACAATCCGACTTGTGCCAACCAATAAAAATTTATCGGAGTTTCAGGAAAAAATAAATATAACAGATGGAGTATTGACTGTGATTGACCGAAAATTTGGTAAAGGATCTGATTCTTCCGGTAGCGTTATCGCACTGACTCCATTAAATGATAAAAAAGCAACCGAGCTTCTTGTTGTGTCAATTCCGTCAAAATCAACAATTTTACTTGATAATAACCCGATTGGGAATACTCCAATACTTTTTAAAAATCCTACGGAATCTGACCATGCCCTGCAAATAGTAAAGGAAGGATATGAAGAAAAAACTGTCAGAATAAGAACGCCGCTTGGATACAAGCTTACAGTTACAGTATATTTAAGTACAAGTAATGCGTTGGATACCGCCACCCAATCAGCGTCTGTTTCTCCATCCGCAACTCCAACTCCTCTGGCAAGTAAAGTTACTATTTTGGATACGCCAACAGGATTCTTAAGAGTTCGGGAAAGCGCCTCTATTGGATCAGCAGAGATCGCCAGAGTTGCCTCGCCAGATAGCTATGAAATTTTAAGTGAGCAGCAGGGATGGTTTGAAATAAAATTGAAAGATGGAAAAATCGGCTGGATCTCAAGCCAATACGCAAGTAAGCAGTAGGCTTAATTTTCTCCTTTAAGAAAACATGCGTATTTGATATACTACCCGTCATGGGAATTTCTGAAGGCGATCCACAGAGCAGGTTTAGAGGAAGGTTTCGGCGTGGTATTAATCCACTTAAAAAATGGAGAAAAGACTTTGGTCCTAGACTTGAAGAGCATGAAAGAGAAAAAAGATACGGAATTATGGCTGGAGATTTAACGACAGACGTTTTTATTGGAATAGTTGCTGTTTACGATAGCGTTGCAGGCACCAACAAAGCAGAATATTACAGAACCCACCCAGCTGAAGTAGAGCTTAAGATAAAACCAGTACTCCAAGGTCTAATAATCAGTGGAGACGCAGATTGGAGGTTTAAATCTAGTTTATCAGAAAATTCAAAATTAAGTATAATGCCTGCTGGTCTGACAGAAGGTGGCGATAGGCTATTAAAATTTAATTTTGAACCACAAGAAGATACTGAAAACGGGGATAGCGAAGAAGGGAAAGATATGCAGGCAATATTTAGAAGTAGGTTAGAGAAATATCTTTCTGAGCAGGGACTTGCAGTTGAGTTAAGATATCCCCATACTCTTGGATAGAGATTGCTAAGTGAGTTGAGAATGAATATTTCAGGCCTTGATGAAGTAGATTATAAATACAACCAGCAATGCCCATATGACCACGGCTGTAAGTAGGGCGCGGTCTGAGAATAGGACTCGCTCAGGTGACTCTCCCTCATGTTTTTCATAAATCCGCTGCAGATAACGCATAATCCCATATACAACGGGAATTATTGTGATCATCAGCCATTTTCGCTGTAGATAAGTGCCCAAAATATCGGCCGGAATTAGATCGGTTGTAAATTGGCGTCCCTTTGGATTCTCAAGAAACGTAAATAACGAATAAAAGACAAAGGCACTCGTTGCAAAAATGGAGAGGTAAACATCCAAAAGCTTTTCTGTATAATGCGATAGAGTTTTGCGAGTTGTTGAGATTTGTGCTGCGGTAGCTCCGGCAAGAAGCGTTAGCTCTGAACGCCTTTTTCCAATAGCCAGAAAAAGCGATAGGGCAATTGTTGTCAAAAGAAGCCATGCTGAGATATGAAAACCGCTTACAGCCTCTCCGGCAAGAACACGCAGAATATAGCCTCCTGCAAGCGTTAGGATATCTACAATTTCAATTTGTTTGAGAAGCGCCGAATAAGCAACATGCAGCAGGAAGTAAACAACGGTAATTATAAAAAAAGTAGGAGCAATTAAGAAACTTAAATAAAATGAACTAAGTGTCAATATTAAAGCAATAATTGTAGCTGTTTTTATGGAAATATTTTGATTAGCAAGAGGACGGAATTTTTTAAATGGATGAAGTCTATCTTTCTTAACATCAAAAATATCATTTATTACATAAATAGCGCTACTCATAGCGCAAAAAACAATAAATCCATAAGAAACTTCTTGAATCAAGACAGGGTCAAGAAGCTGCCCGCTAAATATTAGTGCTGCAAAAATAGCAAGATTTTTAATCCATTGGCGAGGACGCAAGAGACGTAAAGTGTCACGAAATTGTTTATTCATTTTCATTTGGATTTTCAGTAACTTTATGTAAAAAAAACAGTCCTCCTCCAGCAATTACAATTAACATTATCAAAGCAAAAACTTTACTACGGCTTGTTAAAGTTAATGAAATTAAACCTAATATAGCAGAGACACACCAATAAAACAATGCAACTTGTCTTTGGGAATAACCAAGCTTCAAAAAAATATGATGCAAATGCTTGTTATCACCTTTAAACGGTGATTTTTTATTAGCAATTCGCCTAATAATCGTAAACACAAAATCGACAAGCGGTACACCCATAACGAGCACTGCGGTTGCCAATTTGGCACTGGACAAAATTGAAACAATTCCCAAAAGCAGATATATAGTTGTCGCTCCATATCCAGGGAAAATTTTGGCTGGATAAAAATTGTGGATAAGAAATCCAATTGCTGCGCCTGCAATAATAAAGGATAATTTTACGTCTAAGAATCCAGTCCCGGCACCGGTTGGATTAAGCCTAAGGCTTAGTAAGCCGATTACAATTGCTGATATCGCAACAATGCCGGGCATTTGTCCGTCAACTCCTTTACTCCAATTTATCATGTTCATTACCCAGATAAGCCAGAGAACTGATAATACATCAGAAAGAAGAAAATTAAAGATTGGAAGCCTCATAGCATCAAGATGTAAGATTCCACCCCCAAACGGATTGGTGATAAAGTGGATACTTACACCACTCCCGACAACAATGACTGCCGTCGCAATATTTATTAAAAGACGCAGGTATGGTGAAACATCCCGAGATTTAGAATTTAATTTATCGTCAACCACTCCAATAAGAAGAGCAAGAAAAGAAGCAAAAAAGAGCGCGATTGTAATACTGGTTTTTGGCAGAAAAATAATTCCCGCAATGAGAATTCCAATAAAAAGTGGAATTCCTCCTCCACGTGGAATGGGTTTGGTGTGTATCATTGCGGGATGTTTATGAAGTTTGGGATCATCAACTATCCTAAGTTTTTTAAGAAAAAAAATAGCTATCGGGGTTGCAAGAGCTGTTCCGGTGAGCGCGGTTAAAAAAGGTAAAATAAAGAAATCGTTTGGAAAATTCATCACACTAGCAAATATATAGTTCTTATTATAAAAATAAATGAAAGAATAGACGCCAAAAATGTAGTAATGCTAAGTATACGGGAAAGAAGAGGAGTCTTTTCATATAAGCGGGTTGATACTAAAAAATTAAAACTTAGAAATACAATTGTGAGAAAAACAGGAAGGAATATTGCGGGTTTAATTCCAAGTCTTTTTTCTCCCCAAGGCATCTGATTGAAAAGGGGCAATAGAGGGGGAAGAGAAAAGTAGAAAATTCCAATTGATATAATTTCCAGTATTAAAAAAATACCTGAAATAATCAAGCACCACCTAGTAATTTTATCTTCAAAAGATAATTTAATAGTTCCGCTCATAAAAAACAACGTCTTTAAAAACAAATTTAGTACTATACATTGACAGGTGGAATGGAAAAGGGCGAGATTCCGGTAAGGTAATAACATATTTAGGTTTTGCCAAATTTAGGGCTGTTTGGGTTTGCTCAAGCCCTCCTTTATATTGTCCTATGTGGTACGAAACAGCATATTTACCGGGAGGAAGCTTTTCAGAAAGCGCATAAATTTGTGCGGTATCGCCCCAGAGGAATACATTGTCTGCGGAGCTAGTGTGTGTTTTGATGAATGAAGCAATCTCATAGTCCCTAGGGGTTTTTTGGTCAAAAAATGATTGGTAGGAAATTACATCCTTCTTATTCATTAAGAAAGACAGGGCATTTTCGTAATAACGGAGTGATTTATTTAGGTTAGGTTTAAAAACTGAGCTAAGTAGAATTATTGTACAAACAAGCGTTAGCAAATAAATAGATTTATCCCGCTTTTTGTTTGTTGCCGACAGCAGTCCTACCAAAAGGCATAGGCTAGGTACTGTTACAAGGGTATAGTGTGTATAAGGACGTCCTGAGAAGAAAGTATTGAAAAGGGAAAAAACGAGCCACAGTAGAACAAACATAAAAGCTTTGTTTAGTTGTTTTCTTCTCCAAAAAATAATCAAAACAGCTGTGCTCAAAAGAGCTAGCTTGAGTATCAAAAGCCCCTGTGGAATAATTAGTTTATTACCATAACCAACATATCCGACGTTTGAGAAAAATACCGCTGTCGTGAAATCCGAAAATGCATGATTGAATAGAAAATATAAAAAAGTAATAATAATTGGAAATATAAATCCTAAAAATATTGGGTGGATAGGCTTTATTTCATTTTTTAAAAATGATTTTAGTTTAGAAAAATTACTTGGTAATTTATCCGGAGCATTAATAATAATTATAAAAATACAAAATGCGGCAAGATCAAATACAGCAACGATTTTAAATAAAAATGCAATTCCTAGAAGAAAACCGGCAGCAGGAAGAATTAAGAATTTAGAATTAAGAATTAAGAATTGACGTTTAGAACTTAGAGAATATACGAGTAATCCGGCTGTTGTAGTAAGTGGGAGCATAAAGTTCTCAGCGTTTGCAATATTTCCTTCCAGAATTGGAGTAGCAAATAGCAAAACAAAAAACAGTGTTGAAATTATACTTGCTTTTAATTGTTTAAAGAGCAGTAGAGTAAGATAGAAAAATGACCATATGGCGAGAACCCCGCTAATTAAGGAAAAAAGCCTTACCTGAAATTGATCACCGTGAAAAAGGGAATAGACTATGTAAAGAAGTGGTGGTTTATTATCCCAAATTTGAACATACAGTAAACGGCCTTTATTTATGGCAATCCCCAAAACCTGATAGATTCCTTCATCGCCATACCAGTTAGGTTCTATAAGGGAGGGAAGTCGAAGGAGGAAGAATATAAATGATAGCCCCAATATATACCAGAATGTTTTGTTTCTTTCTAATTTGGCAAGTATTTTCATTTCAGACTTTTTCTGTCACTTTATATTCTAGTCTTTTATTGAACATTAGTTGAGTATGAGAAATAAGAGCAGGCAAAGAGGATAGGAAAAATCCGACTAAAGGCATAAGAAGAAATTCAAACGGGAAGAGCAATTTTTTGTAGAGTGGTAAATTTTCTCCCTCAGGCCTATTCTTGTATTCGAGATACATCATGGCAATAAGTGCAATTAGACAAAAGTTTAGAATGAAACCGGCCATACGGGGAAGACTAAAACCTAAAGCAGTACGTGAATACACGGGATTGACAATCGCCATAACATTCGCCGCGATGGTAATTATAAACCAATTGGTGGGCCAAAGAATGTGGTCCAGCAATACATGGTAAACTATCCCTGTTTTTCGCATAAATGGCATATCCGGTACAGTAAACCACCATTTGATAAAAAGCGGGTTATCAGAAACTCCCCATGACCAGCGTCTTTCCTGAATATATTTATTTTTGAGACTTTTGATATAGCTTGTTGATTGGGCTGCATCCATAGAAGTTTTCAGAAATATCGGCTCAACCCAAATCTGTCCTTTCTTCATGAAAAATGATTTGAAGAATATTCGGTAGTCCTCAGGAATAACATCAGTATCCCAATAACCGACTTCTTTTAGGAGTTTAAACGAAAGGGAATATGTTGACTGGGTAATAAGTCTATCTCCCTGAACCAGAAGTGCAATACGCCAAAGGCTTCCAAAAAATGAAAGTATACGCGTGGGAGCAGGTACCTGCCAAGTATTGGTGTGAAATACAACTGCCGACTGCCAAAATTTGTTATAGCGCTTTTTGTCTCCAAGAAATTTATAAGTGAGATAGGAAAAATATTCCTTATGGAAAAGCGAATCCGCATCAACTGATGATATAGTCGCGTAGTCAATGTCTAAATTACTTTTTCTAAATAGTTTGTCATAAGCAAGCCGCCCTGCATATGCTTCGTTGGATGATTTACCTTTTATTTCTCCCGGAACATCAGGGTGATAGGTCGCAAATATACTCCCAAATATAGGGCTGAATTCCCTGATCAATATTGCGGCACGTATTTTGGCTTCCGGCTCTCTTTCTTCCATGGCAAGTACAATATGCAAATTTTTTCTAGGAAAAGATTGTTTTGCCAGTACATTGAGAGTTATTCTAACTTTTTCCACCTTTTCTTTGTAGTTGGGGATTATAAGTATATGATTTACCTTTGATACATTTTTTAATTTTTTTGATTTGGCAAGCCAATTTTCTTTTTCAGCAATCTTAATTTTTTTGGATGCCAGATAAGCAGTTCTTACTAAAGAAAATGATTTATAAAACCAATAAACATCAAAAAATAAAATAAAATATGCAAGAAGAGTTGGGATAAAAAAAGATCCCCAAATGGGGAAAAGGATTATTGTCCAAGCCATAAATCCCGGGAAAAGCTCAAGCAATCTTCTTGTCTTAATTGGGTAACGGCTGAAGACTTTGTTAAAGAAGTTGGTCATAGTTTTAAATAAATTTACTTTTCTAATTTAATAAATAATTTATATACATTATCATCCGTTTGCTGCGCCAATTTTTCCAGTGTTACACCTTTTAATTTAGCTATAAATTCTGCTGTAATTATAGCATGTTTGGGTTCATTTCGCTTGCCTCTGAAAGGAATGGGAGTTAAATAAGGGCTATCTGTTTCAATTACAATCCGCTCGAGCGGTGTGAGCTGGGCAAGCTCCGTGAGAGTAACTGTTTCACCGGGGGCTAAGCCTTTGTAAGTAATATTCCCGTCAAACCCGATATAGAAACCCATCTGCAGAGCAGACTTCAGAGTTTCTGTATTGCCTGCGAAACAATGGAACATGCCTGGGGTGTTTAGCAGCAGATGTTTATGCTCTTTCAAAATTTTTAAAATGTCCGCTCCTGCATGGCGGTTATGAATTTGAAGAGGAAGTTTCAATTTATGTGCGAGTTCTATTTGCTCAATGAATATCTTTTTTTGAAGGGTAGGATCTACTATACCGTTTGATTGATATGAATAGTAATCCAATCCTATTTCGCCAATTGCAAGAACTTTTTTATTTACAGCGAGTTTTTCAAGTTGCTCAATCCAATCCGATTTGAGGTCATGCTTGTCGGCATGATGTGGATGAACACCTATAATTGCAAATATTTTGTCATATTTTTCCGCAAGTTCTACTGCTTTTTGGCTTGATTCAATTCTGGTCCCGACGTTTATAATTTTGGTTAAACCAGAGGAAAACGCGTCCTTGATGACTGAATCATAATCACTTTCAAAAGCTTGAAATTGTAAATGGCAATGGACATCTATCATAAATAATTTTCAATTTTCAATTTTCAATTTGAAATAAAATCTAAATTTTAAAAATTACGTCATTGAAAATTCAATGAAAATTTCAAATTTCGAATTAAAAATTATAATCGTGGAAACAAAGATTTCTGTGAAACTATTTTTGGCCCTTAAACTGCTTTGTTATTTTGTTTGAAGTTGCGGGCATGAACGGCTGGAGAAGAATTGCCATTTCCTGTATTTGATCCACGCAATGGGCAAGAACACTTTTACATCGTCCAGGATCAGTTTTTAGCAATTCCCAAGGCTTCTCCTCATTAATAAATTGATCAACCTTTGTAATTTTCCTCCAAATAAAAGCCAGCGCGTCATTGAATTTGTATTCAGAAAGTGCCTTGGCGTACGTTTCATCAGTTAAAACGTGTTCTGCAGTTCCGGTTTTTGATCCCATTTCTGTAAAATCGGTTGTTTCACACAATTTGGCAACTCTGGCAACAAGATTCCCCAAGCCATTGGCAAGATCAGCATTATAAACTTCTTTAAACCTGCTGATTGAAAAATCTCCGTCATCAAACGGCGGAATTTCTCGGAGTAGATAATATCTGAGAGCATCGGTTCCATATTCTTTAACAAGATCAAAAGGATTTACAACATTTCCCAGACTTTTACTCATCTTTTGTCCCTCGCTTTGTATGAATCCATGGATCAAAATTTGTCTTGAGGGTTCAACTCCGGCTGACATCAGCATAGCCTGCCACATTGCTGATTGCTGTCTAAGATTGTCTTTTCCTGCCAATTGAATAACAGGCCAGTATGATTTGAACTTTTGCAAATCTTTTGGCCAGCCTATTGCCGAAATATAATTTACCAACGCGTCAAACCAAACATACATCACATGGTCGTCATCAGATGGGACTTGTACACCCCAAGGCATTTTGTTTTTAAGACGGGATATGCTGAAGTCCTCAAGTCCGTTTTTCACAAATGATTTTATTTCATTAAAGCGGAAATCAGGAAGTACAAAGCTTGGTCTTTGTTTGTAGAGATCCAATAGTGGCTGTTGATATTTTGAAAAGCGGAAAAAGTAATTTTCCTCATCAATAATCTCTACATCAAGATTGGGGTGGACCGGACATTTGCCGTCCGTAAGTTCCGAATCGGTTTTCTCAAGCTCGCAACCTACACAGTATTTTATTTTATACGCTTTTTTGTAAATATCTCCGTTTGCTTCGCACCTTTTCCAGAATTCCTGCGCCGCTTCTTTATGAGCAGGATTTGTGGTTCTGATAAAATTTATGTCATCGACTAGACCCAATACTTCTTTGAGGTCTTTAAATTTTTCCGCGTACTCATCAACATATTTTTGCGTATCTTTTTTACTTTCCTGAGCTTTTCTGTGGATTTTCAATCCATGCTCATCTGTGCCCGTGTTGAAAAAAACGTCATGACCCTGAGCTCTCAAATTACGCACGATAGTATCTGCCTGAACTATTTCAAGAGCAAAACCGATGTGAGGATCAGCGTTAACATAAGGAAGAGTGGTGGTGATATAAAATTTGGCCATACTAGCTAGAAAATTGTACCAGAGGCAGGGGACTTAGACAAGGAGTTAAGCATGAGGAGGTTTTTTCTTCAAAAACGAACCATAAGACAAATTTAAATTCATCTATATTGTCTTGCACTGCGCAATCTCTGTTCCAAATTTTTTCTACGATCAAATAATTCAGTAGGAACAGCTTGCCCCGTCCTTTCAAGATGTTTTATTCTTCTCAAGACGTTTCTAGCTTCTGCTAGTGCTTGTTTGCTTCTAATTCCTTCTCTAGTATTATTCATTTATTTACTAATTTAATTCTTCAATTAACTTAGGATATATTCTCAAAATTGTTGATTTTGAAATTTTCTAGATACAAAAAAACCTCCCAAGGGAGGTTAGAAACAAAAAAATTGTTTTCCTTTGATTTCTCTCAGGACTAATCCTTCCCGTATGGGTTGGGTTGAGCACCGTTCCAAATTTTAGTCGGTTGCTGGATGGGTCACTGAGCCAAAACTCTCGCCATCACTCTTGATTAATTTAATCTTAACATGGGATTAAATTTTCTGCAAGGGTTAATTTATTTTTTATACGCAAAAAGAAGCTCCAGTACCAGGAATAATGCCGCAAGAAGAAGTATAAAAAATGGATGAGTTAAGTTATTCAAGCAGAAAGAAAGAAAAATAACCGTAAAAACCCCAAGCAATAATCCATGTATGACACTTTTGGAAAAATATGTCGTTAATGAAAATAAAAAAAGAAAAGTCAGCAGAAAAAACAAACTGACAACAGGTAGCTGATAACCTATCAATGAAAAATTATGACTAGGAGAGAAGTAATAAATTAAAGCTGAAAGAGATATTAGACTTATTACGCCAATAAATAAAAACTTTAGCTGTCTTTTTCTTTTGTGCATACATTATGGGTTAATTAATGGGATTCGCAGTATGCTAACTCCAATTAGCTCAAGGAAAACGAAAGCGAAGATCAAGAACAGCAGTCCGACAATCGCAGCAATCAACTGGTCCCGTCCCTCTTTTACCGCTTCAGGTTTGCCTTCTGATGTCATTATCTTAAAACCGGCCCTCATCAATAGGAGTAGCGCTACTGCCCCTGAGCCGGCGAGAATTATAGCAAAGACCGATGCAATAAATTCTCCGGGGTTAGTTCTTAGCCCCCCGACTCCAGTATAAAATTGTGGACATTTTCCATCCTTCAAGTCTTGGGCGCATGGTGGTTTAGGGGGAGGAGGCTGAGGAATGTCTTCATCACCAGGATAAACGCAAATTTTTCCCAGTAATTTTATTTCTTTACATTCAAGTCTCGTCTTATCCGGGTCCTCACCGCAGTCCGCACCATTGTCACAAGCGTCTCCAGGATTGCCGAGCGGAAGACAGGCATGTTTGTCGAAACCTCGTTTTATTTCTCTGCAAGAAACTTTGGGATACTTAGAATCTGGAACACAGACTTCGTCTTTGTCGCATCCATCTCCTACTTTTGCAGCGTAGCTTTTGGGTAAATCTATAGAAGAGAAGAGGAGCAGAGCAATAAAAAAGATAATACCTGTAAAAAAATTCTTTTTCATCTTTTTAGCATTGCAAATTGCAAGAAAAATTGCAATAGGGCTTGACAACATTTGGCACTCGTGCTATATTATTGCTAATTCACATGCATAATTTAACCCAAAGACAGATAGAGATACTACGTAGCATTATTGAAGAGTATATTGAAACAGCAGAGGCGGTTGGATCTGAAACTATTGAAAAAAAGCACAATTTAAGCGCAAGTCCAGCAACGATCCGTAATGAAATGGTTAAGTTGGCAGAATACGGATATATAAAAAAAACTCACTCTTCGGCAGGGCGTGTCCCTACAGGCTCAGGTCTTAAATTTTATGTACGTGAGCTGATGAAGGAAAAAGAACTATCAACAGTTGAGGAAGTTGCTCTTAAAGAAAAAGTTTGGGATTATCGTGAGAAAATGCAGCGTTTTTTAAAAGAAACAACCAAGTCGCTTGCTACTAAAACCAATGCTCTTGCCATAGCCACAACCAATGATGGAGATATCTTTTGTTCAGGGTACGCAAATATTTTGGAAATGCCGGAATTTTTTGATATTGATGTAACCAAGAATTTATTGGAAGCACTTGATGAATATGACTGTTTTGAAAATATTTTTGCAAATACTCAGGGCGGATCGGAAATTCATGTTTTGATAGAAGATGAACTTGGCGAAAGCCTGCGTGGTCCTTATGGATTTATCTTCACAGAATATGCAACACCTTTGAATATTCATGGGAGAATTGGTGTATTGGGACCAGCACGCCTTGCTTATACATCAATAATTCCAACTGTCCGTTATTTTGGAGAAATGATAAGGGAAAGCGCGAAGGGATGGTAAACGAAGTTCAAAATTCAAATTGCAAAATTCAAAATTACAATTAAAAATTAAAAATGACTAAAAAAGACATAAAAAATGAAGAAGAGAAGCTTGATGAAACAGAAGAAATTGAGGAAAACACAGAAGACAGTGAACTTGAACAATTAAAAGTAAAGCTGGAATCAGCAGATGACAGCTACAAAAGAGCGCTTGCTGATTATCAAAATTTGCAGAAAAGAGTAAGTGATGAAAGACGAGATCTGATATTGGCGGCCAATAGAGATTTGCTCTTGCGAATTCTTTCTGTTTTGGATACACTGGTTCTTGCAAACAAGCATGACGAGAGCGAAGGTTTGAAAGTCGCTATTAAGCAATTTGAAGATATACTAAAGTCAGAAGGTGTTACAAAAGTAGAAACTAAAGGATTAGAGTTTGATCCTCAATTTATGGAAGCTGTAGCAATTGATTCTGGGGAGGAAAATAAAGTTTTAGAAGAAATGCGTTCAGGATTTATGTTAAACGATAAAGTTCTGAGACCGGCGCAAGTGAAAGTAGGTTCTGCAAAGCAGAATTAGGAGGAATAAATTATGGGAAAAATAATAGGAATAGATTTAGGAACAACAAATTCAGCAATGGCTGTGATGGAAGGTGGGTCACCTAAGGTTATCCATTCGGCCGAGGGACGAAACACTGTACCATCTGTTGTTGACCCGATCGCGCATATTGTTGGCGATGTGGCAAAGCGTCAAATGGCTCTTAAGCCAAAACGCACAATTTTTTCAATAAAAAGATTAATCGGGCGTAAATTTAGCGATAAGACCGTACAGGGGGATATAAAATGGCTTCCGTATACTGTTAAGGCAGGACGCGACGATATGGCCGTTGTTGAGGTTGAGGGAAAGACTTTTACTCCTCAGGAAATTTCAGCTCAAATTCTGCAGAAGATTAAAGCGGATGCTGAGGCATATCTTGGGGAAAAGGTAACCCAAGCAGTTATCACAGTTCCTGCATATTTTGATGACAGTGAGCGTCAGGCAACCAAGCAGGCTGGGGAAATCGCTGGACTTGAAGTTTTGCGTATCATTAATGAGCCAACAGCTGCAGCCCTCGCGTATGGTTTGGATAAAAAGAATGCGCACACCATCGCGGTTTACGACTTGGGTGGAGGAACTTTTGATATCTCAATTCTTGAATTAGGGGATGGTGTCTATCAAGTTAAATCCACAAACGGTGATACGCATCTTGGCGGAGACGATTTTGACCAGAAGATTATAAATTACTTGGCAGATGAATTCCAGAAAGAAAACGGAATTGATCTAAGAAAAGACCCTCAAGCCCTACAAAGACTTAAGGAGTCTGCCGAAAAAGCAAAGATTGAGCTTTCAAGTAGTCAGGAGGCATCCATTAACCAGCCCTTTATAACTCAGGGAAAAGACGGCCCTTTACATCTGACTATGAGTTTGTCCAGATCCAAACTTGAGCAAATTGTTGATGACCTGATCCAAAAAACACTAACGCCTCTTGAAAAAGCAATAAAAGACGCAGGGGTAAAAGTTGCGGATGTTAATGAGGTAATTATGGTAGGCGGTATGACCCGTATGCCAAAGATAGTTGAGGTTGTTGAGAAATTCTTTGGGAAAGAAGCTAATCGGTCAGTAAATCCAGATGAAGTTGTGGCAATCGGTGCTGCCGTTCAGGCCGGAGTTTTGGGTGGTGAGGTGAAAGACGTTTTGCTTTTGGACGTCACGCCATTGACGCTTGGGATTGAAACTCTCGGAAGTGTCTCAACACCATTGATCGAGCGGAACACAACTATCCCAACCAGTAAATCTCAAGTTTTCTCAACAGCCGCAGATAACCAAACGCAAGTTGAAATTAACGTTCTTCAGGGTGAGCGCCCAATGGCAGCTGACAACAAGTCGCTTGGACGGTTTATCTTAGAGGGAATTCCACCCGCCCCAAGAGGTGTACCACAGGTTGAGGTAACATTTGATATTGATGCAAATGGTATTTTAAATGTCTCGGCAAAAGACAAGGCAACCGGTAAAGAAAACAAAATCCAAATTACAGGAAGCACCGGTCTTTCCAAGGAAGAAGTTGAAAAAATGACCAAAGATGCGGAAATGAACGCAAAAGAAGATGAAGAGAAGAAAGAAAAGATTGAGGCTCGAAATCACGCTGATTCACTCATATTTACCGCTGAAAAATCTTTGAAGGATGCAGGAGACAAAGTCGCACCTGAAATAAAAACAGAAGTTGAAGAAAAGATAAAAGCATTGAAAGATATTTTGGATAGCGGATCAAAAGAAGAGCTTGAAGCAAAAACCAATGAACTTTCAGAATCTCTTCAGAAAATAGGCCAAGCCGCATATCAACAAGGGCAGCAAGCGCAAACTCAGGAGGAAATTGAGAAAGAAGAGAAAGAGGGAAAAACTGACGACGCAACAGATTCAGATAAGGACAAGAAAGATAAGGAAGAACCGGTTGAGGGAGAGGTTGTAGAATAAATTTCCAATAATTACCAATTTCAAATATCCAATTCCCAAGACGTTTATTTGATATTTGCAATTTGAAATTAGAAATTTGTAATTCAAAAGAGCGCTAAAGGCGCTTTTTTAGTATAATTAACCTATGGCAGACAAAAATTACTACACAGTTTTAGGCGTTTCCAAAACTGCTTCAGCGGACGAGATTAAAAAAGCTTACCGTAAGCTTGCTTTGGAATTTCATCCAGACCGCAACAAATCAAAAGAGGCAGATGCTAAGTTTAAAGAAGTCACCAAAGCATATGAAGTGCTATCAGATGAAGGGAAAAGAAAAACTTATGATCAGGTAGGCCACGCGGGATTTGAGCAGGGAGGATTCGGCGGAGCCGGAGGTGGGCCATTTGGCGGCGGCCAGGGTGGGCAGCAAGGCGGACAATACGGACCATTCAGTTATACCTATTCACAAGGGGGAAATGGGGCAAATTTTGATTTTGGAGGATTCTCCGACCCATTTGAGATATTTGAACAGTTTTTTGGCGGTGCGTCTCCTTTTGGCCAACGTCAGCGCCGTCCTGCGTATTCAGTAAAAATTAGTTTTGATGAAGCAGTGCATGGAGTTGAAAAACAGGTAAGTATAGACGGAAAATCACAGAAAATAAAAATTCCTCCGGGTGTGGACCGCGGACAACGGATGCGTTTTGGGGATTATGATGCGGTGATAGATGTTACACCTGACAAGCGTTTTGCCAGGGAGGGCTATGACATTATAACTGAGAAGGAAATTTCATTCCCCCAAGCAGCACTTGGAGGAGAAATATCGGTTGACACAGTTGATGGCGATGTGAAAATTCGTATTCCTGCCGGGACACAGCCTGAGACATTGATCCGGCTCGCCGGGCGGGGAATAAAACACCTGCAGTCAAATGGACATGGTGATCACTACCTAAAAATAAAAGTTACAGTCCCTAAAAAATTGAACAAACAACAAAAAGAGCTGCTCGAACAGCTTGAAAACGCTAAATAAGAATATCTCCTTATCTTCAAAACCTAAGATTGTTTCTCCTTGTTTTAGGTATTGTTTTTTGCTACTGTTAGATTATGGCATTTTGTCCCAATATTAATGATATAAATACGGATTTTGGGTGCTTTCCCAATGATCCTATTGGTTTTGTTTTAGCGTTTTACCGTATTGGGCTTCCGTTTGTGGGAGGTGTTGCTTTAATTATTTTAATGATTGGAGGTTATACGCTCATGACTTCGCAAGGTGATCCGCAGCGCGTACGTTCTGGAAAAGCGTGGATTTACTACGCGATCGGGGGACTTTTGCTTGCAGTTTTCGGGTACGTCATTATTCAGACAATTGCCGGAGACATATTGAAGATACCAGGCTTTAGTTAAGTATGAAAAAATTTCTGCCCATATTTATAATTGTTTTCTTCGTTGGATTGTTTTTTACAAAAACCCCGGTATTTGCTGCTGACCCTCCAGCTCAGCAGATGCAACAGGGAGCAACGGCACCCGATGGATCCTGGGTTTTGGATTCTGAAGTAACCTTTATAGGTAAAAATGCCGCAAGGTCCGGTAATCTGCTCGATTTTATATTAACAAATTATAATTGGGTTTGTGTTAAGCAGGCAGCAACTGGACAGTGCGACAACAGCGATAATCCATTAAGAGGGGTATGGTTGACCACCGCTACATTTATAGTAGCCCCATTGCTCTTGATTGTCATACTTGCTGCCGCAATAGTAATAATGGTTACGAGAGGCCGAAGTCTTACGATTACGCGTTTTCTTCCTCGGTTTATAATAGTGATTCTCTTAATTTTCATATCTTTTCCTATATTGCAGTATTTTTACCAATTTATAGATAGCATTCAAGGGTTTTTCTTGAGACGGGAAATTATCCTTTTTGGTACGCCGTTTGGAGGCAACCCATGTCCACCTCAGTGTATTTCTCAAAAAGATCTGCTTTTTGTGGGCTGGGATTATGATAAATTTATTGGGCTTAGGCGAGTAGGCGATCTTTACTCAGAATCTGCATTCATCTCTCTTTTGCTCACAAAATTAACAGCGCTTACTTATTATGTAATGGTTGGGATACTAATTCTTCGAAAAATTATTCTCTGGCTTTTTATAATTGTTTCTCCTATTTTTCCGCTTCTTTTGATGTTTTATCCAGTTCGCAATACCGGGAAGATTTGGATTGGGGAATTTTTTCGTTGGCTCTTGTACGGTCCGCTTTTCGCTATTTTTCTGAATGGGTTGGTGGCTTTATGGAGGAAGCAGATTCCCTTATCGTTTACCCCATTAGATCCCGCAGTTAAGGTAAACGAAACCATTCTTTATCCAACTGCTATAAACATACTATTGGGAGGGCCCAGGCAATTCGTAACGCAGACTAACAGTGTCAACCTTACGGAAACATTTGCTTTATACGTAGTCTCATTACTCATGTTATGGGGGGTTATCATACTGCCATGGATACTTTTGCAGATATTTCTTGATTATGCTTCCAACTTAGGAGTTAGTGACAGTGCGGTTATGAAAAATCTGGTAAATATGGTAAATAGGCAAAATTCTCCATCTCCCACGGGACATCCGCCTGCGACATCGGGATCTGCTCTTAGCTTGCCTTTTGCCAAAAAGTTCAGCATGCCTCTTCCTGCGGCTCCCGCTGGTATGGCAAAAGAGATACCTATTTCAACAGCAAAGATATCGCAAGCTACTTTTATGCCATCAGCTCAAGTTAAGGCACAGGTATTAAGTCTGGCTAGTGTGCCTCTGCCTACAATGCGGGATATTGCCAAATACGATACATCTTTAATTTCAAATGATAATTCTACTCGAAATCAAGTCCAGGCACTTCAGAAGCATTTACAACAAATTGGAAATCCCGCATCTTCTACTTCAACTACAGAACGTGAAAGGTATACAGAAATACACGAAAAACTTAGTCAAGAGAGTAAAACTGGAAATACTCTGGCAACATCAATTCTGAATGCAGCGAGTACGGCTTCCAAACGGAGCAGTCAAGTAAGTAGCGCGCAAGTAAAAAATATTTTAACCCAAATTGCCAACCCTACAACCGCTTCAAGCTCAGTTGTAAACCGAGAGAAACTCTCTAAGATGAATCAGTCGCTTACAAAAGCGAAACAGGAGGGCAATACTCTTGCAACGGCGATTTTGTCTGTAAATGCAAAGACTCCGGAGTCGGAAGTTGTAAAACTGCAGGAAAAAATAAGAGAAGCCAGAGAAAAAGGCGAACCTGTTGGAGTTCAGCTGGCTCAACTTACTGAGAAAAAAGAAACAATCCCACTTGTTAATCGTGTTCAGACGGTAAGTAAGGAAGATTATGAAGCCGTAAAGCAAATGTGGAAAGAAAATTATAAAAATCTCGAAGTGCCGGAAGGTATGGCCGGAACCCGTGAAGAATGGGTTAAGGACGATGTCGCTAAAATAGATAACATCATCGTTCAACTGGGCTCACACGACGAAGAACAGATGAATAAAGGCATGGAGGAGGTATCAAGCATTCTACCCTTCCTTTTAGTTGGAGGCTTTTCACAAACAGAAATTATATCTTATCTAAAAGCTAAGCAAGATGCAGCAAAAGAAGTAACTGCAGAATTGGCCCAGGAAGAGGATGATAAAGTTTCTGTAACCGTAAAGAAGACTGCTACGGCTCAGCAAACAATGTCAGCTTCTGTTTCGGAAGATTCAGATGAGGAGTCAGATCTAACCAACTTATCCTCAAGACCAGCAAATATTATTAATCCCCAAGTGTCAAATGAAATCCTAGAGATGGTTAATCTTAAGCTTCCTAATATGCGTGATATTGCAAAATACGAAACAATGACGTTATCAAAAGATAAATCTAAATCGTTAGAAGTCGAGAAAGTACAGGAGGTTCTCCGAAATATTGCTAACCCAACAGGTATAACTAATGCTTCTGATAAGGAGCGTTATGAAAAACTTAAAGAAAAAATGATTGAGGCAAGTCAACAAGGTAATGTTACCGCAGAGATCATTTTGGCGGCAGCAAATGGGGCAATACCTGTTAGTAGCACAGTAACTTCCGCTCAGACTAAGACAGTTCTTTCACAAATTGCCAATCCGTCTCTTGCCGCTTCATCAAAAGACAAGCAGCGATTTACTTCACTTCACGATCAGCTGACAAAAGCAAGTCAACAGGGAAATACTCTGGCAACGTCTCTTCTTTCCGTTAAAGAAACAGCAACCAAAGAGGAAGTGGAAAAGCTTAATGCTCAATTGGGAGAAGCAAAGGCAAAAGGTGAAAGTCTTGCTAGCTCAGTATTATCAAACATTGCACCTCCTATCTCTCTTCCTGTAACCAATCGTATCCAAACGGTAAGCCAGGAGGATTATCAAGCGGTAAAAGAGATGTGGAAAGAAAATTACCAGAATCTTGAAATCCCCGCTGGTCTGGCAAGCACAAGACCTGAGTGGATTAACAACGATATTTCAAAGATTGATAGTATCATTACTCAATTGTCATCAACTGATCAGGAACAGGTAGCAAAAGGCATGGAGGAGGTATCAAGCATTCTACCCTTCCTTTTAGTTGGAGGCTTTTCACAAACAGAAATCACCGCTTATCTAAAAGCAAAACAAGACGCAGCAAGGGAAATACTTACAGTAATCTCACAGGAAGAAGATACAAAGATAACGGTTGATAGAAGGCAAACAAACATCAAGCAAACAATGAGAGCAGCTATTCCCCAAGCAGCAGACGAGGAGGCTATGAGTTTAGCCGGTCCAACAAAAAATATAGTTATTCCGCAAATTTCAGAAAAGACATTAACAATGGCCAATCTTCAGCTTCCCAAGTTGACAGATATTGTCAAATATGAAGTAAGGAGTTTGACAAAAGACAAAAAAGAGTCAGAACGTATCGAGAAAATGCAATCAGTGCTTGTAAAGATTGGTAATCCGGCAAGTATTACAACTCCGCAGGAGCGTGCGCAATATGAAAATCTCCGCCAAAAACTTGGGGAAGAAAGCTTAAAAGGTAATACTACAGCAGATATGATTCTGTCAGCAGTTTCTAACTTAGAAGGAGCTGTTTCTGAAATTAATGCAACACTGGTAGACATAAGTACAGTACTTCAGCAAATCGCAAATCCCCAGAGCGTTGCATATGCAGATGACCGTGATTATTACACACGTTTGCATCAATATCTAGAAAAAGAAAGTAAAGAGAAAAATAACGTACTCGCTGAAAAGATTTTGAGCGTCAATAAGACAACCAAGACCTCAGACATACAGGATATTAAACAACAATTAATACTTACGAAAGATGGGACAGTATCTCTTCTTCCGCAATTGACGACAGTTATAAATGACTTTTCTACTACTAAAAAGTTGAGATCAGTAATAAATCAAATCTTATCACCTGAACCTGTGGGGGGTAAGCCTGCTAGCGCTACAGTTATAAAAATTCGAAAGTCAATAGATGAGGCAAATAAAAAAGGTGACATTCTTGCAGCATCAATATTGTCGGTTAATGATAAAACATCCGATACAGCCATAAAGCAAATTCACGAAAAGCTTACTGAAGCAGGCAAAAAGGGCGATCCCGCTGCACAGGCAATTATTTCGCAAGTCTCTGGACCCTTTGCTTCGTCAAGCGCAAACCGTATACAAGAGGTTACACCGGAAGAGTACGAAGAAGCAAAGGAATTATGGAAAAAAGCCTACCTACAGTATTTTGTCCCTCCTGGTTTTACAGAGGATATTAAGGGAAGAATTGATTGGATAAGCAAAGACAGTAAGGATATTGAAGAGACAATTGGTCTTTTGCAGTCAACTGACGAGGAAAAGAAAGATACAGGAATCAAAAAAGTTTCAAGCATTTTGCCATTTTTGCTTCTGGGAGGTTTTTCCTATGATGAGATGATTGAGTATCTTCAAACTAAGCTGGAAGCAGGAAAAGAAGCGTTAGCTAGTATTAATGATGAAGAGGATAAATCAATTGAAATAAATGTTAAAAAGGAGGAAAAACCTCAAGAAATGCAAGCAAGCGAAGAGATAGAAGGTACAGATAAGAAAAATTAAATTACTTGTTATTTTACGGTAATTAGTATTTAATATAATAGAAGAAAGGATACTATGTTTGGAACATTTTTTAATCAAAAAAAACCTGGGGATACTGATTCTAATCAGCAGAATCCTCAAAATACACCTGACCAAACCAATCAATCTTTAGCTCCAAGTAGTCAAACTCCCTCGGGGCAAATTCAGCAAGCGCAAGATCCGGTAGCGCCTGGACCTATCAGCCCAAACATCTCACAGGATACGTCTTCTCAAGATGTTCAGCAGCAGCCAAATATAAATACTCCTATTAAAGATCCAACCGGCAATTTATCACAAAGAGCTGATACTCAAGCATTATCGCACCTTGATCCAAGAGCTGGGCAAGTCCTCACTCACGCGCAAGAAGAAACAAGACGTATAAAGCAGCAATTTATAGAACCCGCTCAAATCCTTTTTGGCCTATTGTATGATGAGCAGATTTACAAATTATTGGAGGAGTCTCAAGTTGATGGCGGTGCGTTATCCAAAGAAATTCAGTCAAAAGAAATAATGGGTGTTTTTAGAGGTCAACCAGCTTTAAGTAAGAATGCGCAGGCAGTATTTGACCAGGCGTATAAAGACTCAAAAATGCGCGCATCCAACTTTATCTCCGCTGAAGACTTATTGATTGCTTTATTTACTCCTGACTTTGGGGTTTCACAGTCTTTGGAATCACGAGGGCTTAAAAAAGAGGCCTTAATTGAAAGAATTGCCAAAAATCCTAATTCAAACTACAGCAAAAAAACAATTCTTGAAAGCTACGGAATTGATCTCAACGAAGAAGCCAGATCCGGAAAACTTGATCCCATTGCGGGTCGGGATTTGGAAATTGACAGGATGGTTCACATTCTTCTCCGAAGGACTAAAAACAATCCGATTATTATCGGTGAAACAGGAGTTGGGAAAACAGCAATAGTTGAGGGATTGGCACAGAAAATTGTTGCAGGACAAGTGCCCAAAGATTTACAGGACAAAAGAGTTTTTCAGCTTGATGTTGCTTCGCTGGTTGCGGGTGCATCGCACAGGGGAGAATTTGAGGAGCGTCTCCGGGGAGTAATTAATGAAGTTTTGGGATCAGGAAACAAAATAATTCTTTTTATTGATGAGATTCACGCGCTTTTGGGGACAGGAGACGGAGAAGGGATGAATGCTGCAAATATCATAAAACCCCACTTGGCCCGTGGCCATTTGCAGCTGATTGGTGCTACAACCACTATTGAATACAGAAAGAATTTTGAAAAAGATAAAGCATTTGAGAGGCGCTTTCAGCCTGTAACTGCTGAAGAGCCTTCGGAGGAAAATGCTTTTGAAATGCTCAAAGTCATCCGCCCAAAATATGAGAAGTTCCATAGAGTTACTATTTCTGACGACACTCTTATGGAATGTGTCAAACTCTCCAAAAAATATATAGGAGAGCGTTATCTACCTGACAAGGCAGTTGATTTATTGGATGAGGCAGGATCAGAAGTAAAATTACAAGCGGACGAAGGCAAAAGAGCTGATGCTCAAGTTAAAAAGGCTGATATTGAAAACGTAGTAAGTGGATGGACTGGAATACCTATTACTAAATTGACAGAGGATGAGTCCGAAAAGCTCTTAAAGCTTGAAGACAGGATCCATCACAGGCTTATTGACCAGATGGAGGCAGTAGTTGCTGTTTCTGAAGCGGTAAGGCGGGGAAGGATCGGTTTGGCCGCTGCCAATAGGCCGATTGCTTCGTTTGTATTCTTAGGTCCAACAGGAGTTGGAAAAACGGAACTTGCCAAAACACTTGCCGAGCTTTTGTTTGGCCGTGATGACGCCATGGCAAGACTTGATATGTCAGAGTATATGGAGAAGCACGAAGTTGCAAAGCTTATAGGTGCACCTCCGGGCTATGTTGGTTATGAAGAAGGTGGTCAATTGACAGAAGCAGTTCGAAAGAAACCTTATTCAATTGTACTTCTGGATGAAATAGAAAAAGCACACCCTGACGTATTTAACATTCTGCTTCAATTACTTGAAGATGGAAGATTGACTGACAATAAGGGAAATACAATTTCATTCAAAAACACTATTGTAATTTGTACATCCAATATCGGAAGTTCTCTCATTCAGGAAAAATTGGCAGAAGATGACCCGCAGCACAAAAAAACACCTGATGAGCAGGCAAAAACATTCAAAGAACTGACAGAGGTTGTTAAAGGAGAGCTTATTAAATTTTTTAGGCCAGAACTTCTTAACCGTTTTGATGAGGTTGTAGTATTCAAGCCGCTCGCTCAGGAACATATGGCAGGAATTGCAAGATTGGGAATCAAAAAGACAGCAGGCCTTCTTAAAGAGCAGGGCTTTACACTTCAAATTACAGAAAAAGCTATCGCAAAGTTGGCAAAAGACGGATATGACCCGGTTTATGGCGCAAGGCCTCTACGTCGTTTAATTCAAACAGCGATTGAAAATCCAATAGCCCTTGAGATAATTTCCAAAAAATTTGAAGCAGGAGATACGATCGTTGTTGATTATAATGATGCAAGTAATGAGTTTACATTCACCAAAGGCCAAAGTGATGTAAATACAGCAGATAGCTTGAAAAAAATACTGCTTGATATAAATAATGCATCAGGCCTTACTGATCCAGCAAAAAAAGATCAATACACTAGGCTCCACGACAGCATCACTCAGGCTAGTGCTCAGGGAAATGTGTGGGCTGGTGCAATACTTGTTGTAAATAAGGATAGTAAGAATGAAGAAATTGAAAAAATTGCAAAAGAGTTAAAAGCAGCTCGGGACAAAGGTGATCAGCTTGCTCAGGATATAGTGGCACTCTTAAATACAGAAACAGTTAAGGAGGCTGAAATGGAACATGAGAAAGAGCCGGTAACCCAGTTTAAAAAAATGCTTCAACAAATAATTAATCCTTTGTATTCGGCAACACCAGGTAACAAGGATAGATTTAGTCAATTGTATGAAAAACTTACAGCGGCAAGTCAACAAAACAACTCAATTGCCGCCTCAATTCTTGCAATTACAGAACAAGCCCCAGATTCAGATATTCAGCAGTTAAAAACTCAACTTGAAACTGCTAAGGGTCAAGGTGATCAGTTGGCAATTGATATTCTTTCAACAATAGAAGCTGGTACCAAAACCGAAGCAGTAGCAAGGCTTAAAGAAGTATTGCTTTCCATAGTTAATCCTATTACTGTTCAGATTCCACTTGAAAAAGAAAAATATGTGGCACTTGCCAAGAAAATTTCCGAAGCGTCTCAAGCTGGGAATGCTTTAGCAAATTCGATACTTTCTGTAAACGATGCGACTACTGATGACTCACTTATACAGCTTAAGACTCAATTAGAAACTGCAAAGGATAGTCATGATGAGGTGGCTAGTGCAGTTTGGGAGATGGTATCCGGGACGGGACTGATTGCAAGCGCTGAACAGCAAGTCTCAGAGCAAAATCCCGCTAAAACATACCCATTTGGTATGGGGCAGCAGCCTGTTAATAACCCATTGACCCCAGATCCATCTCAGGGAGCGGTCTTGCAGCAGGGGGCGGTTCTTCAAGCACCAATTGCCCAACCAGCTTTTGGTCAATCAAGTGGCGGGCCGACTACTTTCCAGCCCCCTACAGCTGATCCCCAAAGCGGCATGAGTCCGGGAATGAGTACGTTAAATGAAATTTTGGAAAAAGATACAGATTTGGTAAGTAATCCTGTTGAATCAGACGGTCAGGATATAACTTAAGAATGAAATTAGGATTGTTTACCCAACTTATTCTTGCATTCATAATTCTCCTTCTAATCTCTTTCTTGTTACCAGTAGTACACATAGCAAATATTGAGGCACTTCTTGCGTCATCAACATTTTTATTTGGGGTTCTTTATGGTTTTGAAATATCAATAGTTCTGGATAATTTTTCTAAACTCAAGGCACTCCTGGCGGTAGAAAATGCAGGTGTATTGTCCATTTATCATTTAAGTAAAATTATCGGTGGTAGTTTTTCTGAAGATATAGAAAAAAGAATAGAGGTATATCTTAAAAAAGCTATAGATATTCCTCTAGATAGGCATTTGCAGGAAACAAATAAAGAATTCTTTGCAATATTTGAACCACTACAGAACGCAAAAGTAAATGGAGATGAAAAAATATCCGCATTAGGCTGTATTAATCAAGGATTATATTATATTCCGCAGTCAAGAGCCCAAATTGCCCAGGTTGCTCCGAGAGACGTTGATCGGCCCGAATGGTCGATGCTTCTAATGCTCGCATTTATTATTATAGGAACCTTGCTCCTATCTAGGGAAGCAAGTATAATTTCCCAAGTAGCATCAGCAATTTTCGGTACCACTTTAATAGGGGCATTATTATTGCTTGAAGAGGCTGATAGCAATCATTTGCAGGAAGCACGTCTCGAGTATGAAGTCTTCAACGAGACTTTAGAGGCAATGGGTAAACCCCGATATTATCCAAAAATGTGATTTAAGTCTGAGGATTAGATTGTAAGCCCAATACTTTTTCTATCTTGAAAAGCTCTATAAAAGCCTTTATACTGTGCAAGAATTGGATTCTTAATAAACCTATGCTATTCTTTTTAGAAATACAGTATTTGGGTTTAGTCCAAGTAAACCTTGGGGAAAGGAGGTGACATATGAACAGAAATATTTTAATAGCAATTGTAGTAATTTTGGTTATTGGTGGTGTTGTTATGGTTCAAAATAGTTCTAAAACACAAACAACCAATCCCGGTGCTCAGACTCAAACTCCGTCTGAAAAAGATGATTCAAAAATGGATAAATCAGAAACAGAGCCATCCGCTAGTGCGATGGAGGATGATGAGAAGAACGCAAATGAGATTACATTGACAAGTAGTGGATTTTCACCAGCAACTATCACCATTAAAGCAGGAGAGAAAGTTGTATGGAAGAATGAAAGCGGAGGTCCAGCCACTGTTGATTCTGCACAGCATCCCACTCATCTGGTTTATCCAAAGTTAAATTTGGGTAGATTTGAAGATGGAGAAGAGCTAAGTTTGGTTTTTGATGAACCTGGCAAATATAACTATCACGACCACCTTAATGCATCAAGATTTGGAACAGTGGTTGTTGAGTAAAAAGCGTGCTAAAATATCTGCATGGCAGACCTGAAAAATCTGAATGCCGAACAACTTCAGGCGGTAACGCACGGAGAGGGCCCTCTTCTCATTATTGCTGGAGCGGGAACCGGTAAAACAACCGTTGTCACAACCCGCATTCAGAATCTAATACTTGAGAGAAAAATTCCACCGGGCAATATTTTGGCGTTGACTTTTACCGAAAAGGCGGCCTCCGAGATGGAGACAAGAATTGATGAAATAATGCCTTTTGGCTACACGCAGATGTGGATTGAGACTTTTCATGCATTTGCTGATCGGATTTTGCGAGCGGAAGCAATTCATATTGGTCTTAATCCCGGTTTTGATTTATTGACTGAAGCAGAGTCCTTACTCTTTTTAAGAAAACATTTATTTGAGTTTAATCTTGAATACTTCAGACCTCTTGGAAATCCCATGAAATTTCTTCAAGGAATGCTAAATCATTTCGCGAGACTTAAGGACGATGATATATCACCTGATAATTATCTGGAATATGCAAAAAAAGCTAAAGGTGAGGCTGATGAGATCAAAAAGACTTTGGAACTTGTAAATGCATTTAAAAAATATGAAGAACTTAAGGCAAAAAAAGGCGTTATGGATTTTTCAGATTTGATCAGTAACACGCTGAAGCTTTTTAGAACCCGCAAGAATATATTGGCAGAGTATCAAAAATTGTTCCAATATGTTTTGGTTGACGAATTTCAGGATACCAATTACGCACAAAATGAACTTGCAATTCTTTTAAGCGGTAATAAAAAAAATATCACAGTTGTAGGTGATGATGACCAAAGTATTTATAGATGGCGGGGGGCTGCAATCTCCAATATGATTCAATTCAGGTCACATTTTCCAAAAGCCAAAATTGTAGCACTTACCAAAAATTATCGCTCAACCCAAAATATATTGGACGCGTCTTATAAATTAATTCAAAACAATAATCCCGACAGACTTGAGGTTAAGGAAAAAATTGACAAGAAACTTGTCTCAAAGCGTGAAATTAAAGGAAGCGAGCCTGAGTTTATCTACACGAATAAAGCAGAGGATGAAGCAGAAGAAGTCGCAAAAAAAATTCTAGAAATCTCCAAAAAATCAAACCTAAAATATAATGATTTTGCATTACTTGTGCGGGCAAATGATCATGCACTGCCTTTTCAAAAAGCGTTTGAGCGGAAAAGAATACCTTATCAATTTTTGGGCCCCGGACATCTTTTTCAACAGTCGGAAATTAAAGATTTAATCGCGTATCTTCATTCGCTGGCAAATTTTGAAGATACGGCAGCACTTTACAGAGTAATTACTCTGCCAATTTTTGATATTGAAGCCCGTGATGTTGCAGCTATTCTTAATTTTGCCAAAAAAAATAACTACTCACTTTTTGAGGCAATGGAACAAGCAGAAAGTTCGAGTTTGACTCCAAGCGGAAAAGAAAAAATAAATCGGATAATTAAAATGATGAAACGGCATCTTGCAAGAATTCCGGCGGATTCTGCAGGACAAATTCTTTATTATTTTTTCGAAGACTCAGGTTTACTCGGTCATTATTTAGATCCTAAATCTCAGAGAACTGAAAAAGAAGCACAAAATGTCGCCAAATTTTTTGAAAAACTTCAGAATTTTGCGGCCAACCGCGAGGATGCTTCAGTTTTTGCTGTTGTTGATTGGATTGATCTATCAATGGAGCTTGGGGAAAGCCCGCTTGCTGCCGATATCGACTGGACTCAGAATAACGCAGTAAATATATTGACAGTTCACTCAAGCAAAGGACTTGAGTTTCCGATTGTTTTTGTTGTGAATCTGGTAACACAACGGTTCCCAAGTAGAGACAGAAAAGAGCAAATTCCGGTTCCGGAAAAATTGATTAAAGAAGTGCTGCCAACGGGAGATGAGTCGCTTCAGGAGGAGAGGCGGCTTTTTTATGTTGCGATGACGCGTGCAAAGGATAATTTATTTCTGACAGCTAGTAAATTTTATGGAGAAGGAAAAAGAGAAAGGAAACTGTCGCCATTTTTGGCAGAGAGTTTGGGGGAGGAATACATAAAAAGTGTTGTAAAAAAACAATCAACAGAGCCGCTTGATCAACAGCTCTCGCTCCTTGATATCGCAAATTCTCAAGCCCAAAACTCAAAAGAAGAAAAGTCTGTACCGCTTAATAGGCAGATTATTACTCCAATTAACTACATCTCCTACTCTCAAATTGCAACTTTTTTAACATGTCCGCTTCACTACAAACTCCGTTATATTCTCAATTTCCCCTCGATAGCGGCACCTGCTCTAAGTTACGGAATTAGTGTTCATGCAACGCTTCGCGATATTCTACTTGTCGATAAATCAGCAGGCAAAATTGGGGAAGCGGAAATAAAAAATATTCTTAAAAAGAATTGGCTGCATGATGGATATAGCAGTAAAATTCATGAACAGCAGTCATATACCCAAGCCGAAAATATGCTGTCTGATTTTTGGAAAAACTACAAACAGGAAAAACCAAAAACAATTGGTATTGAGACGCCTTTTAGTTTTTGGCTCACCCATTCGGGACATTCGGCTGAGCTCAGTCGAAGCCCAGGCTCAGGGCAGGATAAATTAAAGATTGCAGGAAGAATTGATAGAGTTGATAAGTTGCCTGATGACAAAATCGAAATAATTGACTATAAAACAGGAAAAAATATGATTGATGAGAAGAAAGCAAAAGATGATTTGCAGTTGTCATTTTACGCTCTTGCAGCGACGGAAGTGAAGGATGATATTTTTAACAAAACTCCTGACGATATTGTTTTAACGCTTTATTACTTGGAAGCAAATCAAAAAATCTCAACAACCCGCTCAAAAGAAGAGCTGGAAAGTGCCAAAGAGAGAATATTAAAAATAGTTTCAGAGATTGAAACCAGTGATTTTAAATGCAGCGGAGGGATGCAGTGCAAAAATTGCGAATACAAAATGCTCTGCCACTCTTAAAACATGCAATAAAAATGAAAAGCTGCTTTTAGAGGATAATTCAAGAAGAGCCGCAGTGTATGTCATCAATTAACCATTTTCCGCCAATTTGCGCCATTCTGAATACATCATATTGAGCTCTTCCTCCAACATTTCCTGCGCTAATTTTTACCAATGGCTGCCCGATTTCATTATAAGTTACATCCCCCACCATTGACCCGCTACCTGAATCATCTGAGCAAAAAACAGGATCATTTCCATTTTTGTAAGACTCCCTAAGAAGATCTTTAAAATCGTTACTCAGGTACATATTGTTACTAAAGCCTCCATTTGCCAGTGGATTTGCCGGGCGTGAAAAATACCAGGCGTAAAATTCTTTAGCTACCCCATCAGGAGAAATTGAGGTTGGGCCTTGGGAAGGTTGTCCAACGTTTGAAGAATTATCAAAAGGTTTTTCTGAATTCCCAGACGATTGTTGTAGCTCTTTACTTTCTTTATTATTGATAGAACTTTGCATAAAAAGGAGAATGCCAAATATCACCAAAAGAAGACCGCCGGTAGCCGCAAGAAGCGTATACTGTTTTTTGATATCCATAGCTATATATACTATAAAAGATTACATTGACTCGTGTCAATTGATCTATATAAAACTTGACAAGTTTTTTGAAAAATCTCTATACTGGGATAGATAAATGAAAATCAGTAAGAAAAGCAGGGGAAGCATAGGAGGGGGAACATTATATGTAGTTCTTATTATGTTAATCCTTGGCGTATTATCGTTTGAGCTGATGGGCGGAAAGTTGCCTTCATCCCAAAGCAACCCCAGCGGACAAGAAGTAATAGTTGATCCTTTCGTACCGGATCCTACTAAGGGAAATCTTCAACTATACACGTTTTTAGGGCACACTCCTGTGCCAACGCCCCCGATAACGTCTGAACTTTGTAGTAACAGCGGAGGACAGAACGAATTCGGTTCTCTGGTTGGATTTTCTCCTACTCCCGATGGTAGGGTGGTGGATGGAAAGCTGAGAATTTGGGTAATCGATGAAAAGCCTCCGTTGCTGGCTCCGGGACAAACACTTGATCCCAACGGTGTTCCTCAAGGCGGAGATCTTACTCAAAAAAGGGGTATTTTCCCTTTGGGTCCAACACTCTATATTTTCCCAAATACAGTTGAAAGGGGCGGTACACCTTATACCCCCAATTTTGTTAAAGGCACTGTAAATAACGGGCGCGATCTTAGGGGCCCTACAATCGATTCGGACTATAAGCAGTTTCAGAATGGACCTGATTTTGTAGGTAATCCTTCCCCAATTGACCTACCCAAACCTGGTAGAAATGTATTCTTTGGAAAGAGGTACGAAACAGAATATATTGCTGAATTTACCTGGAACATAAGCTCTCTAGGGCTTGGCCCGGTACTCATCAAGTACAATTTGCGGCATATGATGGTGATGGTGACCGGGCAGCGGGTTGTACCTCTTTTACCATTTAATAAATATCCAGCTCCTTATTTAACCCACCAATCTATATTCATTTGTAATTTTAAAATAGACCACATATACTAAAATAAGCATGAAAAGCTATTTATTTTTACCTTTTGCTTTATTAAAATTCTGGTATATTGAAAGCCCTAGGGAAATTGTCGGCTTTTTTGGCTCACTGAATAAGTCATTTTTCCAAATATTTGCACTTCCTCTTTTTCTTAGGACATTTTTCAAACCTTTAAAAAACGAGTACAGGCAAGGTTTAGTTGGTTTCTCAAGAGCTATGGGAATGTTCATCAAATCATTTTTCATCATAGCCGATCTTATCTTATTAATTCCTCTTTTAGTGGTTGAATTGCTCGTAATAATTTTATTTCTGGGTTTTCCGATTATGACAGTGATGTTATTATTTTTATGATTAAATACGCAAAAATATATCATTTTTACCGCAGCGCTTTGATGCGAAGTTTAAGGCTTGGGGTTGCTGCTATTTTACTTTTTATTATTGTTAATCAATTTTCTCATGGAATAACTTCCAAAGTTCCGTTATTTCTTTTTAATCTATTTGTAATTTTTGAGGTATTTTTCCATCATCATGTAAGCAAAATTACACCTAAGCTAATTGTTTCAAAGAACCCTGGAAAAGACGTATATCAATCTTTCACTATGCAGGCTCTTTTACCATTTGTTACTGAGCAAAAGACAAGCGGGATAATTAAAAAATTAATTAAATATTCGTCTGTTAAACTTTTTATGCAAAAAGCCAATATAGCCAAACAGGACTTGGCATATGTGGATTTGGATAAAGATTTGCTTGCAAAAAGTGCGTTTGACGCGGCAGTCACCTTCAAAGGTAAGCTTGTAACCACCGTTGACGTACTTGTTGCTTACCTTTTTCTTATTGAGCAGGATAAAAAATTGCTTTTTGCAAAGCAACTGAAATCAGAAGATTTATATAATATTTCTTATTGGATAAGGCTGGAAGCTCCACAGGAAGAAAATCCCAAAAAAGTTCGCGTCCATTTTGACGGATCAGGAATAGGAGAGAGTCTGGTTTCGGGCTGGACTCCTGAAACAAAAAAATACACGTCTCTATTTACATCTACCGCTCTTAAATATACCCCGCTGATACGGGGAAGAGAAAATGAGTTCAAAACAATGCTTGAAGCTCTGATAAAAGTGGAAAATAACAACGTGCTTCTGGTTGGAGATATTGGGGAGGGTAAGGAGAATCTGGTTAGGGCGCTTGCCTACTTTAGTTTTGAGGGAGAATTGGGGGGATATCTTAACTACAAACGCGTTTTGGAACTTTTGGTGGGCGCATTGACAGCTGGTGCAACAAATAGATCAGATTTAGAGGGAAGGCTTCAGGAAATAATTGCTGAGATTTCTCATGCACAAGACGTTTTAATATATGTTCCGGATTTTCAAAACATACTCGGAGCATCTTCCTATGGTCTTGATCTTTCAGGAGCACTTCTTCCTTTCCTTAAGACAGGGAATCTGCCTCTTATCGCGACGATGACAACTGGTAGTTACAAGACTTACATGGAGAAAAATCCATTAAAAGAAGCATTTACAATCATTATATTAAAAGAACCGGATAAAAATACTGCTATACAGATGATATTGGGGGATTCCTCAACAATTGAAAAAAAATATAATGTGATTTTAAGCTACAGAAGTATTTCAAGTGCGGTTGAGCTAGCTGATCGTTTTGTTCAGGATCAAGCATTGCCGGGAGCAGCCATAGCACTTCTTGAGACAGTTGCCAACAAAATTGCTCTCGCGAAAGATGTTCCACGTTTTGAAGGATCGCACCGCAAAATCGTGCTGGAAGAACACGTAGTTAAGCAGGTTGAACAGGAGGCTCATGTCGCGATAGGAATGCCCTCAGGCGAGGAAATTAACTTGCTTCTTCACCTGGAAGAAAAGCTCCATGAGCGGGTAATTGAGCAAAACGAGGCAGTAACCGCGATTTCCGAGGCAATGAGAAGAGTCAGGTCAGGTATGATGACATCTGAAAAGCCTGTGTCTTTTCTTTTCTTGGGACCCACAGGAGTCGGAAAGACAGAAACAGCCAAAACGCTTGCCGATTTTTATTATGGAGGTGAGAAAAACATGATCAGGCTTGATATGAGTGAATATACAGGGGAGGACGGGCTTAAGCGGTTGCTGGGAGCCTCTCCCGGGCAGGGGGAGGAGCGGGGGGAATTGACGGATAAGGTTCACGATAATCCGGCAAGCCTTATTCTTCTTGATGAGTTTGAGAAAGCAAATCCGGCTATTCATAATTTATTCCTACAAGTTTTGGATGACGGGCGGTTAACCGATAACAAAGGCGTAACTGTTAGTTTTCGTAATGCCATAATTATTGCGACTTCAAACGCAGGTTCTGAATATATTCGCGAAGAAGGAGGGAAAGGAACAAAAATGGACAAGCAATTTCAGCAAAAATTATTGGATTATTTACAGACCAAAAATCTTTTTAAGCCGGAACTATTGAACCGTTTTGATGGTGTAATTACATTTAAACCTCTTGGAACAGCGCAGGTTACACAAGTCGTAAATTTACTCTTGAAAAGTCTGACGAAATCACTTGAGGATCAGGATATAAAGCTTGTTTTTGAGCCTGCGGTTATAGAAAAGATTTCAAACGAAGGCTTTGATCCGGAATTTGGCGCCAGACCTCTGAAGCGTTACATTCAAGACAATATTGAAGATATGATCGCGCAGAAAAAGCTGACTAAGGAATTGGATCGGGGTAAAACAGCTACTTTCTCAATCGACGGCACAGGAGCACTCAATCTTACGGTTTCCTAAAGTCTATCTTTCTCAACTCACCCTTGACATTATGATTTGGGGCTGCTGATCTAACTGCCAGAACGGTTCGATTTAAGGCAGCTTCGTCTAAACCAAAACTAACCACAGTAACACCGTTTGGTGATACGTGCAATGCTCCCCTATCTCTTTCGGGACCATTTATGCCCATTAATCTCATATCTCTCACTAAGTCATCAGGACCACGGCCCATACCGGAAACAAATAAATCACCTCCGCTTCGGACATAAGGAGCGGATGGTATTCCCACGCATTCTGGACCAAATCTAGGCATATAATTGCATTATATAAATTTAAAATTTAAAGTCAAGGAGAGATAATGTTAGATTTTTTGACGTAACTAACAATATATAATTTAGCGTCTCATGCCTGCGGGGGTTGGGCGTCTCTCTCCAATTGGGGTGGGGGGTCTTTCGCCTATTATGCTATAACTGGGTCCTGCTAATTCTCCTATGTGTGCGATAGTCTCTGGTCTTATAATAGATCTGGGTGATCCATCTGGTGAAGGAACTGGTTCCACAGAAAAAACATCACCACGTCTACTACTCAGAAATCCTTCTTGAATACCTTCATTCCCTATCTCCACGCCGTCTCTCCGCATCGCCGCAATTAGGGCAGCATGAGTAGTGTCCTTTGCAATCCCAGCATAAAAAGTAGTACCTGACCCCACAAATATTCTATCTAATCCGTCTTGTTGCGCTTCTGCAAAGATGCGCGGTCCAAGTGTTGATTTTGCCATATATTTTGTATTATATAAATTTTCAGTCAAAAGTCAAGGTTGTGGGATCGAGCTTATTTTGCTATACTAGGCTTTAATATGCCGGCAGTACAGAGATCAGAATTTTCACTAGCACTTAATCAAGTCGCCTCAGAAAGAGGAGTCGACGTTGATGTCGTGTTGGACACAGTCAAGAACGCGATTCTCGCGGCATACCGCAAAGACCACGCGGGAGTTGAGGTTGAAGAATATAGGGCAGAGCTAAACCCCAATACAGGAGAAGCGAAGATTTTCCATAATGACAAAGACGTAACGCCTCCGGGATTTGGCAGGATTGCAGCCCAGACAGCAAAGCAGGTTATACTTCAGAAAATCCGTGAAAAAGAAAAAGAGGCGATATTTACAGATTACAGAGTAAAAATCGGGACTGTAATAAATGGCATGGTTTTGCGATTCGCGGGAGTGAATATAATCGTTGATATTGGAAAAGCTGAGGCTATTATGCCTCTTTCTGAGCAGGTGCCCAATGAAAAATACCATCTCAACCAGCGCCTTGGGTTTTATATGGTTGATATCCGTGAGGGTATGAAGGGAGACGAGATTATTGTATCCCGCGCGGCAAGCGGATTGGTTGAAGGCTTATTCAAGCGTGAAGTTCCAGAGATTGCATCAGGAAGCGTTGAGATAAAAGCCATAGTGCGCGAGCCTGGAAATCGTTCAAAAGTAGCGGTTTTTTCTTCACAACCAGGTATTGATCCGGTAGGATCATGTGTCGGACAAAAAGGGGTGCGGGTTCAATCAATAATTCAGGAATTGGGCGGACTTGAAAAAGTTGATATTATTCAATGGGCTGAGGAGCCAAAGACATATATTGCCCAAGCTCTGTCTCCTGCCAAAAATGTGCGTGTTGAGATAAATGAGGAAGATAAAGTTGCCCGCGTTTTTGTGCCTACAGAGGAACTATCTCTGGCAATTGGTAAAGAGGGTCAAAATGTCCGGCTTGCCCATAAGCTTACAGGCTACAGAATCGAAATAGAAGGAAAAGAAGAAGCTCCGGCAGAAGGCGAAGAAGCCTCAGCCGCTGGCAGTGAAGAGAAGGTCATCGTTGAACCAGGTGAGTCGAAGGAAAAGGGTGTAAAAGCGGCAAAACCAAAAGCAACTGCGAAAAAGACCCTTCGGCAGGCTCAGGGTAAAGCAAAGGCAACTAAAAAATCAGAAGAGAAATAATAGAATTTTCAATTTGGAATTTTCAGTTTTCAATGAAACCTGCCTGCCGGCAGGCAGGTATAAATTTTAAATGTTTAAAAATTAATTTTTGAAAATTCAATGAAAATTAAAAATTGTAAATTAAAAATTAATAGCTTATGGCAAAAACAAATACAAAGGCAAGTGCAACTTCTGATAACCATTTCCCCCCAGTAGTCGCCGTATTGGGACACGTAGATCATGGCAAAACCACACTTCTTGATGCAATCCGCAGGACTTCAATTGCAGAGGGGGAAAAGGGCGGAATTACACAAAAGATAGGCGCCTCAAGCGTTGAAATTGTCCATGATGGACAGAAAAGAAAAATTACATTTATTGACACTCCGGGACACGAAGCATTTGGACATATGCGTGGACGCGGCGCTCAAGCTGCTGATTTAGGTTTACTAATAGTATCCCTGGCTGACAGTGTCAAACCTCAGACAAAAGAAAGCATTGCTATCCTTCAGGAGTCAAAAACTCCATTTATTGTTGTTCTGACGAAGTCAGACCTTCCTGATCTTATTCCTGAAAAAAGCAAAAAAGATCTCGCAAAAGAAGGTATTTTGCTTGAGGGATATGGGGGAGATGTGCCTGTTATGGAAGTCTCAGCCAAAACAGGTAGCAATATCAAAGAACTTTTGGATTTGATTCTTCTGATGTTTGATTTACATAAAAAGCCGGAATACGCGAAAGAAATTTCAGCTAGCGCTGCCCTTCAGGCCATAGTTATTGAAGCCAAAATGGATCCAAGAGCGGGTTCAAAAGCAACGGTTATTGTAAAAAATGGAAGCGTTCAGGCGCGGGACATGCTCAAAGTTGACGGGCAGATCTTTAAAGTCAGGATGCTTATGACCGATCTGGGTAAACCGGTTGAGAAAGCAACAGTTGGAGATGCAGTTGAAGTGTTTGGATTTGCAAAAGTTCCACAGGTTGGAAGCATTATTGCTCATGAGTCCGCGTCAAACGCGACTGCGGCCGAGCAAGCCTCAGTTCCGGAACAGTTAAGCCGTGAAGTTGTATACAAGAGAGAAGAAGAGCACGCGGGGCTTTCAGTAATTCTGGTAGCTGATACCCAAGGCTCACTCGAGGCTATTGCCAATTCACTACCTGAGGGAATAAGGACCATGACCAAAAAAACCGGTGAGGTGACTGATGCTGATATTTTGCTTGCGAAGTCAACCAGCAGCATTATTTTGAGTTTTAATACTAAGCTCAAGCCTGAGATTATAACATTGGCAATGAGTGAAAAAGTGCTCCTTCGCAACTATGAAGTTATTTATGAGCTGCTGGATGAGATAAAAGATGCTCAGGAAGGTAAGCTGCTTTCCCAGATGGAGCAGATTTATGGAACCGCAAAAATTTTGGCCAAATTCCCTTTTGAAAAAACATTTGCGTTTGGAGTCTCGGTTAGTGACGGACGGGTGGCCAAAGGAGATAAGGTACGGATTACACGCGGAAGCGATACAATCGTTGAAACCACAATTAACTCTCTTCGGATAGGTAAAAACCCAACTTCAAAGGTAGAGAAAGGAAATGAGGCAGGATTGGTTTTAACAAACCCCCTTGACATTTTGGTAGGAGATGTGATACTATCCCATAGTTAATCTTTTCTGTGAGGCAGAATGAAGTTTAAGATATGGATAATAATGTAGTTCAACAGATAAAAGATGCTATCGCGCAAAGCCAAAGTATTGGTGTAGTAGCCCCAAAGAATCCTTCAATGGATGAGATGGCAGCTGCGCTTTCTCTCTATCTTTTACTCAAAAGCACCAACAAAAACGTGTCTATAGCGTCCCCTAGTGACCCCATAGTCGAGATTTCATCCCTGGTTGGAATTGACAAAGTCGAAAAAGCCTTAAAAGGATCAGGCGGAGTAGGAGATTTAACAGTGTCATTTCCTTACACTGAAGGTGAGATAGAAAAAGTTTCCTACACGCTTGAGGAAGGATACCTTAATATAATCGTTAAAGCTGCTGAGCAGGGGTTAACCTTCGATGAGAAAGACGTAGAATACACACGAGGCGGTGGCAATCTTGATCTTGTTTTTACCGTGGGTGCGCCAAATCTCGCTGATTTGGATCCTGTTTTTGATACTCAAAATCTTGATATAAAAATAGTTAATATAGACAACAAAGAGGAAAATGAGCAATTTGGTGATATCGTCTTAATTTCCCAAAAATTGTCTTCACTTAGTGAGGGAGTTGCGGATCTCGCGCTTTCACTGGGACTTCATATAGATGAAGATAGCGCTCAGAATTTACTAAATGGTATATCCAGTGAAACAGGTAACTTTCAAGATTCCAAAACAAGCTCACTTGCTTTTGAAATGGCAGCACTTTTAATGAAAAAAGGTGCAACCCGCGTGAGTTCAGCAAGCGCAAGGCGCGGAATAAGTATTGATCAGGATCAACAGCGCGGTGTCCGTCCACAAGTTTCGGCACAACAATCTGCTGGCCAAAGACGTGCCCCCTCCGCCGCTGAGGCTTCCACCGACGCTAAAGCTTTGGCGGACAGGTCGGTAGGCAAGCAGGACAAGCGGGAGCAAGATAGACAAAAATTTGAAGAAAACTTGCAAAAAAGAGTCCAGGAAGAAAAAGCCAGAGAAGCTTCAGGTCAGCCAAGAAACACCCAGCCAGTGCGCAATCAGCAAATAGAAAACAAAAACCAACCCACCGATGAAGCAGCAGATGCTGATGAGACTCCGACAGATTGGCTCGCCCCAAAAGTCTACAAAGGCTCAAGTGAAGTTTAATATATGACTGAAAGAACACCAAGCAATGAAATCGCTACTGCCTTACATGGGTCTGCTATGAATATTTCAGATGAAGCAGATGCTGCAATGAGAAGAAAAGATTCAGGGGTAGCAAGGAAGCTTTACTCGACCGCTGCCGTTATTGAAGAAGAAGCTTTTGAACGGGCATCAGCACAAGGACCATTAAGCGTTGATGATCCTCAAGGGACTGTCAGTAAAGCAGTTTTGGGTAGAAGCGCTGCATCGCTTTATGAAAATGCTGGTAAACATCGATCTGCTGTGAGAGTCGCTCAGAGAACTTTGGACAAAATTGCTGGAATGCCAGTTTATAAGGAGTTAGTGGGTGAGCTAGCAGAAGTAGTTACCGAAGCCCGGAGCCACATGGGAGTTAATCGAGTAAGGGAATTGGTTAGACGAAAAAAGTAATAAGGCTTCAAATTTTAACAGACCCCTTGTAGTAAATCTTCAAACCTGCTATAATGCAGACAATAAGAATTAAGAAAGCAAATTTATGCCGCTTAGTACTACACAGAAGCAAGACATTATAAATGAATTTCAGACAGGAAAAGGAGATACCGGATCGCCTGAGGTGCAAATCGCGCTTCTGACCAAAAGGATCACCAGACTTGCTGAACACCTCAAAGATCACGCGCATGACGTTCATTCCCGCAGGGCCTTCTCTCAATGATTGCAAAAAGACGAAGACTTATCAACTTTCTTAAAAAAGTTGATGAAGTACGGGTTGGAGACATTCTGAAGAAAATCGGAATGAAAGATTGACACCGACTTCAAAAACTGTCATGCTGGATAAACTTCAGCATCCCTGCCTGCCGGCAGGCAGGTCCAGACCTCTAACCAGATCAGGATGACAACGAAAGAAGGACGAAAGATCAAGAATATAAATGAAAGACAATAAGACCTCAGTTAGTTTTGATTTTGCAGGAAAACAAATGACCTTTGAAACCGGCCAACTTGCCGTACAGGCAACTGCTGCTGTTTTGGCCAGACTTGGCGATACAGTGGTTCTTGCAACTGTTGTTGGAGGCGGAAAAAGACCTGATATTGATTATTTCCCACTAAGCGTTGATTACGTTGAAAGACTTTACGCTGGTGGAAAAATAAAAGGCAGTCGTTGGGTAAAAAGAGAAGGACGTCCATCGGACGAAGCAATTCTCGCAGGTAGACTTATCGACCGTTCCATTCGACCACTATTCTCAAAGTCATTCAAAAATGAAGTTCAGGTAATTGTTACGGTCCTTTCAGTTGATTCTGAAAACGAAGCTGATATTCTAGCTCTTAACGCTGTAAGCGCAGCTCTTGCGATGTCAAAAATTCCATGGAATGGTCCTATTGCTGCTGTCAGGATGGGATATATCGAGGAGAAAGACGGTACTCAGGCTGCATATCTCCCAAACCCTACAACAACAGAAGCAGAGCACTCAATTCTTGATGTAGTTGTCTCACAAAGCCGCGAAAAAACAGTCATGATTGAGTCTGGAGCGCTTCAAGTTCCTGAAGATGTAGTAGATGAAGCAATTGTGCAAGCCCACACAGAGACAAGAAAAGTTCTGAAGGGAATTGAGGAACTTGTCAAAAAAGTAGGACAGGAAAAAATAGTGATTGAAGAAGACACCACACTCAATGATGCGGTTGCCCTCTTTGAAAAATCTTACAAGAAAGAAGTAGATGGTTTGATCAAGTCTCGTGTAAGCAAAGAAGGAGCAGGCGATGAAACAGGAGAGCTTATTAACCGCGTTGCTGATGAGATTAAAGCCAAAGACTCCAAAGCAGAGGTAGACAAAAAACTTCTCGCCAAAGCGCTTGAATACGTTATGTTCAAAACAATCCGCTCAGAAACAGTCAATAAGAAAAAGCGGGTTGATGGAAGAGCACTTGATGAACTGCGTGAAATAAAGGCAAATGTGGGAATCTTGCCAAGAACCCATGGGTCTGCTTTGTTTGAAAGAGGAATTACTCAAGCTCTTAGTATTGTTACCCTTGGTTCACCAAGACTTGAACAGCTTATTGAATCAGCAGAGGGTGAAGAAATAAAGCGCTATATCCATCATTACTCAGGTCTTCCATATTCTTTTGGGCAGGCGGGCAGAATGGGATTCACTTCAAGGCGTGAAATCGGACACGGTGCACTCGCAGAGCGCGCGCTTAAAGCAGTTATCCCTTCACAAAAAGATTTTCCATACACCATCAGAGTTGTTTCAGAAGTTCTCTCGCAAAACGGATCATCCTCTATGGCATCAACTTGCGGCTCAACACTTGCTCTTATGGACGCGGGAGTTCCAATTACAGCACCTGTTGCCGGAATTTCAATCGGAATGATGTCAGAGGGAGACAAATATGTCTTGTTGACAGATATTATCGGACTTGAAGATTTTTCAGGCGATATGGATTTTAAGGTCGCGGGAACAGAAAAAGGCATCACTGCAATCCAGCTTGATGTAAAAATAGACGGTTTAACAGACGCGCAAGTTGTTGAGATATTGGCTCGTGCCCGCACAGCCCGCATGCAGATTCTTGAAAAAATGCTTGCTTCACTTCCTGAGTCACGTAAGGAAGTTTCAGAATACGCTCCAAAGATCGAACAGATTCAAGGTACCAGTTGATAAGATTGGTGAAATAATCGGGCCGGGGGGCAAAAATATTAAAGCAATTATTGCACAAACAGGAGCAGACGTTGATGTTGATGACGACGGAATTGTGAGTGTTTCTGGGATTTCCGAAGAAGCAGTCAAAAAAGCAGTTGATTGGATAAGCGGTATGACACGGGATGTTACTGTGGGCGAGGAATTTGAGGGAGAAGTTAAAAGAATTCTTCCATTCGGAGCTTTCGTTGAATATCTACCTGGCCGTGAAGGAATGGTACATGTGTCCAAAATGAAAAGAGGAGCTTTTGTAAAGGATCCCTCAGAAGTTGTAAAAATTGGGCAAAAAGTAAAGGTAAAAGTAGAGGAACGCGATCAGCAGGGTCGAATAAATCTGACAATGCTTCTTGATGGAGATGACAATGGTGCACCTCCCGGGCAGGGATTTGATAGGCCGGCTCAACCTAGAGATGAGGGTCAAAGCGGACAAGGTGGTTTTCAATCAGGCCCAAGACGTCCTTCTTTCAACCGCGACGCTGCGCCTTTCGGCAATGCCAAACCTAGATCAGGTAGGTCTTTTAACCCTGATTCAGGGCCCAAATCAGATCATCCGCTGTCACAGGCATTACGACGCGAAAGTGCTCAGGCCCGCAATCCCCGCGGTGCCGGCAAATTCGGCGGCCCCAAAAAACGCTTCAGCAGATAAAATCATTATCCGTTTGGTAGCTGTAAATGTTTAGATATTTCTTCACCCATTCTTCTTCCAATTTTTTTCATATCTCTAACCAATTCCTTGCTATCTTTTGTAGAATTAATTTTAAGGCGTCTATATGGTGTTCCTGATTTTCCAATAGATTTTCTATCCCTTCTAAGGACGGGCCAAGTCTCGTCTCCCAAAGTATTTGAGCGTGCATATCCCCAAGTCCCATACATAAAATTTATATCTGAAAAACCAACTTGTTCCAATAATTCTTCTACCTGGATAATTGTTTGTCCAGAATAAGTAAACTCATCAAAAACGGCTGCATCTTCAAAGGCTTGATACTTATGTCCAATCTGGTTTAGTCTTTCTCTCTCAGCAGCTTCTATTACTTCTACATCTTCACCATATAATTTATTTAGAGACTCTCTTGTGTATCCATATACTTGGTCGTTTACATCCACAAAAAATATTTTTGGAGGTTTTTCTTGCGGATATGCGGTCTTCCAGCATTCTTTTATTGCAAAAGTATAGGGAATGGCTGATAGCGCGGTGGCAAATAGAACCTTAGGTGATCTTCCTGTATCCGGGAGAGGATTGCCGTCTGTATCAATTCTTCCCACCCCATCGTGTAGCTTCATTACGGCATGGGCAAGAGAATCTTCCCAATTTTCTGTTTCTTGACCCGCTAGCTTAGCATCAGCAATTTTTGGCCCATAGAAGTTATTTATAAATGTAGATTCGTATTGAGGAGATTCACTCATAAAGTAAGTATATCAAATCTATCTTATAACTTCGTACTAGCATTGAAGCTTCTGATATAATATTTTTATGCAGAAACAACCTCTAACTGAGCGAGAATTTAGAAATATTTATTCAAAAGTACCCCGGCTGTGCGTTGATTTAATAATTAAAACAACAAAGGGAATTTTGCTGACTCTAAGAAAAGAAGATTCATGGAACGGGTTGTGGCATGTTCCGGGCGGCACTGTTTACTACAAAGAAGGTTTGCGGGATGCTGCGCGGAGAGTTGCAAAAGAAGAATTGGGAATTGATGTAGCAGTTGTCAAAACATTGGGTTATATAGAGTATTTTAATGAAGATAAAGAAAGAGGGTTTGGATATACAGTAAGCGTTGAATTTCTATGCGATCCAAAGTCTACAGAATTTAAGTTAAATGAGCAGGCAACAGAGGCAAAATTTTTTAAATCCCTTCCTGCAAATATAATTCCTGAGCATAAGGAATTTATTGCAAAATACCTCTAAATTGAATAATTATTTTTGCATTTTGGTCTCAATAGTGTAATATAAATATATGGATCCGACTGCTCAGCCACCATCTACAGATCAGTCAATTAGTGATCAATCAATGCCAAATCCTACACCTGTTGTAAATCCTGAGGAGCAAGCTGCCGCAGCCCGCGGGGATATTCCAATGACTGCCGATAATAGCATCGCAGCTGCCAGTATTGCGGATAATGCCGCATTGAATAATTTAGAAGCTGTAAAATCAGCCCAAATGATCAATAACGACACGACTCAGAAAGAGGTAAATGATGCCGGTAGCACTCCCCAAAAAGTATCGGATCATGGTAAATCATCAGATCAGATCCGGGCGTTGGGTGAGAAAATAGAAAACGCACCAATTCCACCAGACTTCAAGCAGGAATTGCTTGATAAGATTGCACGTCTTGCAATGATCCGCTCCTCAGCCGGTTTCCTAAGCTCAACATACATCATGGAGTATGAGTCAACCTCACGTTATGTTAATTGGATAGTGGGTATGCCCTGGGATAAAAAAAGCGAGGATCTGCTTGATCTGACAAAGGCAAAAGAAATTATGGACAAAAATCATTATGGATTAGGACCTCTTAAGCAAAGAGTGTTGGAGTACATTGCCTCACTTATGTTAAGCATCAAAAATTACGGAGATAATGGGAATATTATCAAAGCACCAATTCTTTGTATTGTTGGCTTGGCGGGAACAGGAAAAACAACCTTCGCCTCATCTCTTGCTGAAGCACTAGGGCGCCAATTTGAAAGAATTCCTTTCGGGGGAATGGCTGATTCCAGAGTTCTTCGGGGGCAATCACGCTATTTTCCTGATGCAGAGCCCGGGCAGATTATCAAGCGGTTGGCTCACGGCGGTACAAAAAACCCGGTAATCCTGCTAGATGAGTTGGACCGCGTAACTGACACGGCAAGGGCTGACATTATGGGTGTATTGATTGAAGTTCTGGATCCTGAGCAAAACGCGCGTTTTACGGACCATTATGTTGACTATCCTTTTAATCTGCAGAATACTCTTTTTATAGCAACAGCCAATAATGTCTCAAGTGTCGCGACTGCAGTTCTCGATAGATTGGAAATAATTCAAATGCCATCATACAATGATGAGGAGAAAACAGTAATTGGGCGGGATTTTGTTCTTCCAAAGACAATGAAGCTCACAGGTTTACTCCCAGAACAACTTATCGTTGATCCATCTGTCTGGGATGGTCTTGTACGTCCGCTTGGATATGATCCGGGAATCCGGGGTTTGGACCGTTTAATTACGGGAATCTGCCGGAAAGCGGCAACTCAGATTATTTTGGGTCAGGCCCAAACTGTTAAAATTACCAACGAAAATATAAAACAGTTCCTGCCGGAGTGGTAAAACCTCTCATTTCCCCCATTGTATTCGTCTATTATATTTAATATTCTTATTCTTGATGAGACTTTTGCCCAAAGTTTTTATTTCTCTGGTAATTTTACTGGTTTCAATTCTGGTTGTTAACTCATCTGTTGAAGTTGTACACGCAGAACAAATCGGTACGTGGCAAACAACAAAAGAAAATATGAAGATAAAGCACAGTTTTCCTGCGGCAGCATTACTTTCAAATGGTAAGGTTTTGGTCGTAGGTGCGGGTTCCGGAGGCGGAGGATCAGCAGAGATTTATGATCCATTAACTGATAGCTGGAGAATAACCAATAGTTTGGGTCAAGGGCTTTTTGCAAATACTGCCACAAACTTGAAAAACGGAAAAGCTTTGGTTGCGGGATATGGTTTTGATCAAGGCAGCGGAGAGCTAATTTCTTCCGAAATATACAATCCTACAAGCGATACATGGAGTTTAGCAGGAACCATGGAAACAGCTAGATATCTGCATCAGGCGACTCTACTTAATGATGGAAGAGTATTGGCAACAGGAGGAATTGGTAATGGCATACTGACAAGTGCTGAAATTTTTAATCCGGCATCAAATCAATGGAGTCCTGCTGGTTCATGAGCACCGCGCGGACAGGCCACAGCGCAACGACCTTAAATGATGGAAAAGTGTTGGTAGCAGGTGGACAAACTAACTCCAGCAATTATCTTAAAAATGTTGAAATTTACAATCCCGGAACAAATCAATGGATTTCAGCTGATGACATGTCAGTACCGCGTTTTGGTCATACAGCCACTTTATTGCCCGATGGTAAAGTCTTAGTTGTTGGCGGGGTAAGTGAAGATGTTCCATTGGCATCTGCTGAAATATATGATCCGGTGAGTGGTAAATGGAGTTCAACGGATAGTATGAACTCCAATAGGATTTATCATATAGCGACTTTGCTTAATAGCGGAAAAGTGCTGGTGACAGGCGGAGCAAGTGAGATACAGGGTAATTTTGCTGTAACAAATCTGACCGAGATTTATGATCCAGTATCCAGCAAATGGATTCCCGGGCCTACCTTGAACTCTGCCCGAATTTACCATATGGCAACCGCCTTATCAGATGGGAGTGTTTTGGTAGCTGGCGGGATTAGTGATTTAGACAATATTAATAATTGGTTAAATAGTGCTGAGGTGCTAAGAGTTGTCCCCGAGCCATTTCTCGAGTTGCCGTGGGATTATGAGAATAAATTAAATAATCCACAAAAAGTAAAACAGGATTTTAGTGAGGCGGCACTGCAAATAAATTCACACTTTGATCATACATATCCATTATTAAGTAGTGGTTTGTCTGAAATAGCTGGGCATACTAGTGACATAACAGCCTATAACAATAAACTAACTGATCAAGGATACTCATCTCATGATGGCTATGATTATGGATCTCCCGCCAACATAAATGATGGCGATCCTGTTCTTGCAGCTGCCTCAGGAGTGGCTACGGTAATTCTTGAAAAAGATAGTGGAGGTGGAGGAAATGTAGTTAAGGTAGATCATGGAAATGGATATCAAACGTGGTATGAACATTTATATTCTGATAGTTTGGCAACAGGTAAGGTAATTAAGGGAGATAAGATTGGTAGAGTTGGTCATACAGGTAATTGTTGGGTTTTTGGTGGTCATGGTGAGCGAATATACCGTACTCCAGCTTGCGCGCATATCCATTTTGGCGTTTTTCAAGACAAGAATAACGATGGGAATTTTAATGACAATGTACCTGACGGTGCTACCGATCCATTTGGCTGGCAATCAGCCTCTCCTGATCCTTGGGAAAATTATTCTTTTCTACAGAATGGTATCCAAAGAACAGGTAACAAAAGTTATTATCTCTGGAAGAATAAAATTGATGGACTTAAAAAAGAACTTACAGCCAATGCGGGAGTGTTTAATGTCGGAAATTACATTCTTGATTTCCCGGCAAATGGTGACCTTGATGGCTTAACACTGGAAATGCAGTCAGCACCTTCCGCAAAAGTTTCAAACTCAATCGTTTCAGTTGGGTCAACAATGAGCGTGATTCTTAAAGATCCATTGGGTAGTTTGGTAACTGTTCTAACAAAACCAATGGGAATAAGTATAGATTTTTCAACAATGGATATTTCACGTTTTAAACCCGGAACAATATCTATCTATTCAAGCACAGATAATGAGCACTGGGTAAAAGAAAATTCATTTGTTGATTTTCTTAATAAAAAAGTTACAACTCAGGTCAGTCATTTGACATATTTTGCTCTGATGGGTGAAAGAATAGATACCATTGCGCCGGCAACAACAGCGCAGCTATCGGGATCTCAGGAGCAAGCAAATTGGTTCAGATCTGATGTTCAAATCACGCTTAATGCAGCGGACAATACTGGAGGGCTTGGAATAGATAACACGCAATACAAAATAGATACTGGAGATTGGCAATCTTACTCAGCATCAATAAGTGCTACAACTGAAGGACATCACAAAATTGAATTTTATTCAGAGGATAAAGATGGGAATGTTGAGGATGTAAAATCAATAGAGTTTGATGTCGACAAAACAGCACCTGAAGCAAAAATCCAATTTAACATTCAAAAGCAGGAGCTGGAAGTATTGGGAACTGACAACTCAGGGCAGGTGGATATAAAAAGCAAAGACCTAGCCAAAAATTTGGAACAAACAACAATTACAGACAAAGCAGGGAATAAACTGGTGATTGAAGATCGGGAAAAGGAAAGCGGGCCAAGAGTGAAATTCAATATATTTTCACTTTCGTATAACGGTACCACTTATCAGCAAGATAAAAACAGATTAGTAGTTAAATACAAGGAAAATAAGAAAGATGATATCAAAGAATTTGAGCAGAGATTTGAAATAAAAGATACTGCGAGAATTGTACTAAGTTTTGATCAGAAAAAGAATCAAACTACGATCACTCAAGATAAACAGAAAACAGAAGGAGATGGAATAAAAATATTGCAATTGATTACAGAAAAAGGTACGCTAAAATATAGTTACTAGTATGAGTAAGAAAATAGAACAACAAAATAAGAATCTTCATATTTATATATTAATTGGGATTTTTCTAGTAGCAGTGTTGTTTTTGGTCAAAGTTTTGACAAAAGATCAATCAGTTATTGATCAATCACAAGTCCAAAATAACTTAAGCATTACACCAAAAATAAAAACTTACCATTCAAATTTTTTGGGAATTACGATAAATATACCCCCAGGTTATGAGACAGAAGAACAGTTTGGGACAATTTCGTTAAAAAAAGGTAAAGAAGGAAAAGAAGTTATTGTATCTAGGATAGGAACAAATAACGATAGTCTTGAAGGTTATTTATTTGATATTGCCGACAAAAATCATTTGGAAATTGTTAATAAAGAGAATTTAATCATAAATGGGATAAGTGGCATAAAAACAACTATAAAACATCCTATTTCAAAAGATCCAGACACTAAAATCTATTATTTTTATAAAGATTATAGTGCTTATTATATTTCTACAAATAATTCGGAATTATATTCCGACCTTGATCAAATTGCCCAGTCTTTCCGCTATGCTCCCTGAAAGCCAAAAAACAGATCAAGATAAGGTTTCCAGTCCTACCATTTCTCATAAATACAAAAAGTATATATTAATATTGTCAATCTTATTCATCCTCATTATTGTAAATGAGGTAATAAAAAGAATCTCAATAAGAAAAGTTGACGATAAGACCCAAGTATTGATAAGCAAGACCCCAATTAAAAATGTAAATTCAACGCCTATCATAATAAAGCCAGGTTACTACTACTCAAAATCATTAAAAATCAACATATATGTTCCTGAAGGATTTAATGGGAACGAGACTTTGGGAATTATTACTTTAAAAAAAGATAAAGTAAAAGGAGAGATTAGGATTAGCAAAACTTCTACACAATATGATTCTCTTGATGATGCTATCAAAAATACCAAAAACAAAGCAATTTTTAATGCAAGAAAAAGCAATATGTCCAATGAAAACGGTATAGATGGAAAATCATTTTTTGTTGATGATCCTGTTAGCCCCCAAGAGGGATATTTCTTCTACATAAATCACAATATTTATAACTTTTTTACCGATGATATTGACTTATTGTTTGAACTTCATGAATTAGCTTTTCGCTTTAAGTATTCTGAGCAGGCAGTAACTCCTGCAGTTAAAAAAGTTTACGATTTTAACAAAATAATGACTGAAGATTTTCCAACATATGAGAATAAGGAATTTGGTTTTAGCATTGGTTATCCGCTTGAGAGTGAGCAATCAGATCTAAGTACCCAATCAATAAAAGATAGGCACGGTAGTGAGACAGAAGAAGCGTATATTGGAGGTAACCGTTTTGATCTTATCGCTCAACCGCCAGGAGCGTATGAATATTATGATGGTTTAATTGTGGACGTTATCTATTTCGATAATTTACGTAAAAAGAATCTCACCCAGTTCGTAAAACAATTTATTGATTATGATCCAGAATATGGGACAGGTACTAAATCAGACGGAGACGTGAATATTAACGGAAATATTGGAAAAAAACTAACATACTGTTGTTATGCTGGTGGTTCAAGTATGTATTTTTTCTTAACCAAAAGCAATAAATATATTATTGGAATTTACAGAACTCCTTTCGGACCTGATAGAGAAAAATATGATCAGGTTGCTGAGAAAATGGTTAAATCTTTTAAAATTGATTAGTTTTACTACGCTAAGTAACCCTCTTTCCGCTACGAACCTTAAAGATTGAAATAGTTTATTATATCAAGCATTCCGTTTTGATCTACTGACTTTCCTATAAAATATTTTCCTTCGCCTTTTTGAGTAATTAGCGCCTTTAACTCTTTACTTCCATTTTCAAGAGTTGCTGCGTATCCGCAAAGCTGCATAAAACTCCAGTCACTTGTTGTGTCCCCAATTCCCAGGATTTCATCGAAAGGAATATTTAGACTTCTGGAAATTGTCTCAGCTCCTTCTTTTTTTGAGCTCCCAAGTGAAGTAACGATCCCAAACTGCAAAGGAAGCGCCACCGGATGCAAACCCCAGCCAATTGAAACAAGTCTCTTGAACGGATCAAGGATATCTGAAATACGCTTCTTGTCTTCTTCGTTTTGGGCTATAGGCATAAACTTTGTAATTTCGTAGTTTTCACTCTCCTCAACTATATCTTTTAATTTTTTGGGCTGTCTCTGTAAAACGAGAAAATGTTTCGCTGTAATTTCCGATTCTTGATTTGCCTGAATAAAATAATCATCAATAGTATAGAATTCGACATAAATATTATTTTTCAAACATAATTGCAGAATTTCTTTAGCAATTTGTTTATCTAGAATATGTTTTTCGACAATAACGTTATCAATCGGGTCATAAATAACTGCTCCGGCGTCAGTAATGTGAGGATTATTAAGATTCGCGGCTTTGATGATATCAAGAATTGCATAATAAGGTTTGGCCGTGCAAAGTGCAATTGGAATTCCTTTTTGTCTGATAATCTTCAATGCCGACAAGACGTCAGGGTGCGGATGAGGAGAGTTATAACCAATTTTTTCACCTATGATGATTCCATCAATATTGGTAATAATAGCTTTAATCATAAAAGAATTATAGCATTTCGTCATGTCGTGCCAAAATAGAAATGTCACCCCCCCAATATTAACTTTGGCTTTGTTATCATTGCAAATGAAACTTGATCGTATATAATTACAGCAATGAATCATAATTCAGCTCAATCACTGCAGAAAGAACTTGCTCTCGAAAAAGAACTTGCTCTAAAAGCAGGTGAGATTATGCTGCAATATTTTGATACAAATCAGCATGAAGTGACAAAAGGTGATGGGACGCCAGTAACGATTGCCGATACGATGATAAATTCTATGGTAATCAAAGAGATTAGAAAAAATTTTCCGCAAGATACTATAGTCGGCGAAGAAGAAAGTACTGGTACTTATGGGAAAGGGAGGCGATGGATATGTGATCCTGTTGATGGTACAGCTGCATTTGTGATGGGACTTCCGAGTTCTATGTTTTCAATTTGTTGCGTGATTGATGGCGTTCCAATGGCTGCGGTTGTTTATGAACCGCTTCGAAAACAACTTTATACAGCTGTCCGTGGGAAAGGGAGTTACTGCAATGATAAAAAACTTCAGGTATCCAATCATGGGTTTGATAAGGCGCTTATCGCTCTTGCGCCTGATTATATTCGTCCACAGTTCGTCAATGAACCATTTATGCAACGTCTTTTGGTACACGACAAGCAACTAGCAATATTTCCTGGAGCAGTTTTTCGCAGTTGTATGGTTGCTCAAGGAAGAATTGCAGGTTTTCCTCATCCAAGAGTCAAGCCATATGATATCGCGGCTGTTCATTTAATCGTCGAGGAAGCTGGGGGCAAAGTGACAAATGTGCACGGAGAGGCATTGGATTATACAAAAAATTTTCGCGGAGCTATTATCTCCAACGGCGTAGTCCATGACGATCTTATTGCTTTATTTCAATAGCTTTTGATATAATTTTTTTATGCAAAATCAGCATTTTCAAATTCACCGTTTTGTTAATAAAGAAGAAGCCGTCGTACAAACAGCAAAAAAGATAAATGAGATTTTAACCAGTCTACGCGTTGAGAAAAAACCCGTACTACTACTTCTTTCTGGTGGATCAGCTTTGGATCTCCTTAATTATATTGATGAAAAAAACTTGGCAGACAAACTTACAATTGCTGTGCTCGATGAGCGCTATAGTACCGATGAGGTTGTCAATAATTTTATGCAAGTGACCAAAACGCCTTTTTATGCTGCTGCTAAGAAGAATGGTGTAAATGTTATAGAGACCGCAGTAAAAACAACTGAGACAAGTGAGCAACTCGCAAAAAGATTTCAAACTGATCTGAAGGTATGGAAAGAAACGAATACAAAGGGTGAAATACTTGCCATTGTTGGTATCGGGCCTGATGGCCATACTTCAGGTATGCTGCCATTTTCTGAAAATCCAGAACTTTTTGCTGAGCTGTTTGAAAATCCAGAAAAATTAGTTGTAAATTATGATGCAGAAGGCAAGAACCCTTTTCGTTATCGGGTAACGACAACCAATACCTTTATGCGTGACTATATCGATCATGCAGTTGTTTATGCTGTAGGTGAAAATAAAAGAGATGCTCTGGCCCGTCTTATGGCAGAATCAGGTAGTCTTGCCAATACGCCTGCTAGGATTTTGCGAGAGATGAAGCACGTTGACTTATTTACCGACGTTATTCCAGATTAGAATAGTGATATGAAGCTTGGATTAATTGGACTTGGAAAAATGGGTAGCCGGATGGCACTTAAGCTCTTGAAAGAGGGACATGACGTTGTTGTCTGGAACCGCTCGTCTCAGGCTGTTGATGAACTTAGAGCACAAGTCCCCAATGTTAAATCTGCTACAACAGTTAAAGAGTTGATTGAGGGCTTAGGAAAACCTCGTATAGTTTGGATAATGTTACCCGCCGGAGAAGCGACGGAAGCCATGATTTCAGAAGTTTCAAAATACGTTGAGAAAGAAGATATTGTTGTGGACGGAGGGAATTCCAAATATCAGGACACGGAAAGACATTATCAATCGTTTAAAGAAAAAGGTGTAAGATTTTTGGGAATTGGGGTATCTGGCGGTGTTATATCTGTGGCTGAGGGATATCCGCAGATGGCAGGCGGGGACAAATCGGCTTATGACTACGTAACTCCAATTTTAGATTCCCTGGCAAAGCCGCATGGGGGACATGAGTATTTCGGGACAGGCGGAGCAGGGCATTTTGTCAAAATGGTTCACAATGGAATAGAGTATCCGATCATGCAGGCGATTGGTGAAGGATTTGGAGTTATGGCAAATTCCTCATACAATTTTGATTTATTAAAAATTGCAAAGCTTTATCAAAAAGGAACACTTGTATCAGGATTTATGTTGGATCGGACAGTTGAAGCGCTTGAAAATGATCCCAAGCTTGAATCAATAGCAGGAGTTATTGGTACTGCATCAGGAGAGGCATTCTGGACAGTTGAGGAAGCAGAAAAGTTGGGTCAGCCTGTTGAATCTATACAGCAGGCAATTGATTTCCGAAAAAGATCAGAAACAGAAAAAGCAGTTCAGGATAGTTTTGCTGCGAAAATGGTCGGAGCCTCAGAATCGCCTTCGGCGGCCACCCCGTGAAGAAGAAATAGGCAAAGTTTTTTGAGCTTATTCTAATTATTTAAATTTCAGAACACTCGGAAAACTCAGCACCCCAGAAGATCAGAGATTCAGAAATATCAGAAAATCTGATACGATGAGAGAATGATACGTGATGTTACAGATCTAGAAGTTTATAGCGAATCTTTAAGATTGCTCAAAAAACTTTATGAATTTCTAAAGAAACTGCCTAAATCTGAATATGATACTGTGATTCAATGTAAGAAATGTGGCAAATCAATTCCCGCAAATACTGCCGAAGGTTGGGCAAAAAGATCTTCTGCTCCGGAGTTTAAAAGATTTCTAAAAATCGCAATTGGATCAAGCGATGAGTTAATAAGTCATTTGAGAACAGTTGCAATTGTAGTACCAAGATTATTTGATGAGGCAAAAGAATTGGCAGCAGAGTATAAAGTTTTATCGAAGAGATTAAATAGTCTTCATAAAATCTGGCAATCTGGTAAATTCTGATATTCTGAGTATCTGGTTTACTGAGTAATCATCTGAGTTTTCTGAAAATGTGTGCTATAATGTTAATGACTATAAATAGCTAATGCAAGACGAAAACAATAACCTTATTCCTCAATCATCTCCAGATTCAGTCTCATTTATTGCGCTTGGTGGTCTTGAAGACGTTACCCGCAATCTCTATGTATATGACTATAAAGACCAGATCCTGATCGTTGATTGCGGACTCGGATTTCCTGATGAGACGATGCTGGGAGTTGATCTTCTTCTTCCCGATATTACTTATTTACTCGATATTATAAAAACAGGCAAGAAAAAGATCATCGGTATGGTTCTGACCCATGGTCATGAAGATCATATCGGCGGGACACCTTTTATACTCCCGCAACTAATGCCGATGGGACGGGATGATTTGAGATTTCCTATTTACGCGTCTCCTCTGACAGCAGCACTAACTAACGCCAAGCTCAAAGAATACAATCTGCCTTTTTCAGTCACAACTGTGAAGTTTACTGATCCTGAGGTCAAAATCGGACCATTTAGCGTTGACTTCATTCATGTCACGCATTCTGTTCCGGATAGCGCCAATTTTTTCATAAAGTCACCTGTTGGGAATTTCTTCCACGGCAGTGATTATAAATTTGATCTGACACCGGCAAATGGGCAAAGATCTGATTTCATAAAAATCAACAAAGCAGCAGAGGAGGGAGTGCTAGCTCTTATATCTGATTGCCTGGGCTCTGACAGGCCGGGGCACACTAAATCAGAAGCGAATTTGGGGCGGAATTTTGAGCGGGCAATGCGCGAAGTGAACGGTAAATTTATTATCACAACTTATTCATCCAATATCTCGCGTCTCAACCAGGCTATTCACGCAGCCGAAAAAGTTAATAGAAAAGTCTGTTTTGTAGGTAGGTCAGTTCTCAAAGTAAAAGAAATTGGGGCAAGCCTAGGTTACTTGAAAATAAAACCCGGAACAGAGGTTGATTTGCGGAATCTTCCCAAATTCAAAAGCAATCAATTAATGCTGGTCGTTGCCGGGTCACAGGGGCAGGAAAATTCCGCACTCACAAGAATTGCAAATGGCGAGCATAAGGATGTCAGGATTGGCCCGGGGGACGCTGTTGTTTTTTCATCTGACACGATTCCGGGAAATGAGGTAAATGTAAACGCACTCGTTGATGCAATTACCAAAAGAGGTGCACGCGTGATTGATTCAGATTCAAGCGGGTGGTTTCATGTTTCAGGACATGGTTCAAGCAGTGATCATGAACTTCTTGTCGCTCTCACAAAGCCAAAATATCTTCTCCCGATAAGCGGAACGTACCGTCATATGGGCTATTACAAGACAATGGCCGAAGGTATGGGATATGAAAAAAAGAATATATTGTTGGTTGAGAATGGACAAGAGGTCAGGTTTGGCAATGGTTTTGCAAAATTGGGAAGCAAAATAGGAATCAGGAATATATATGTTGATCAGGTATCTGGTGAGGAAGTAGATAATTTCGTCATCCGCGACCGTGAGAGGTTGGCAAAAGAAGGAATTGTAATAATTATGGCTGAGATTAGAGCGCAAGACGGACAATTGGCTGAAAAGCCGATTATAGTCGCGCGCGGTTCCTCACTGGTTGATTCCAAAGAGATTACTGATTCATTGACTTCAGAGCTTGAGAAAGCTCTAGCTCCGAACAAAGCAAGAGTTACCAACTGGGTTCATTTGAGGCGTTTGGTCAGCGAAACAGCCCAAAAACACTTATTCAAAAAATTCCGCACCCGCCCCCTCATCATGCCTGTGGTAATTGAAGTATAGTTGGTTATAAAGCTTGACAACTATAGGACTTTGTGCTATAATTGAAACTCATGGCAAGAGAAAGACCCGATCCGCGTTTTATCCTAGAAGCAGCGAATGCAAATCCAAGAGAACGATCCGTAAAGTCTCATCCCGCATTAGACGCTCTTTTATATGGTCAGAGAAGGGTGGACAGTACCGAGCGTTTGGCAAGACTTCCTGTCGGTTACACTGGGCCAGCAAAATTAAGATCCTCAAAAGGCGAGAATCATATTCCCGTATGGGTAGAAGGACCCTTGGAGAATTCGATGGAAAACCACATGTATCTCTTCGGTTGAATACATCCAAAAGAAAGAATAGGCTTGAGGGTGGAGTTCCAACTGAGGAGGTGGGAATAGATTTTGCTACACTATCTCAGCTTAGAGCAGAGGAAGCTCAGTTTAAGGCAGCGGAAAAAAGACGCAGAAGAGAGGAGAGAAACCGAAAAAATTTGTCATCTAAGAACTAAAGCCGTATAATAATATTTATGCCCAAGAGACGACGCAGTAGCGGTAGACGCAGGAAACCATTCAAGCTAAAACTAAAAACAAAAACAATCTATACTATTTTTGGGATAGGCTTTTTTCTCCTTGGTATTTTTTTACTTCTCGCATTCATAAAGCCAGCAGATTCAACCTCAATCTTGACAAGTCAGCTCAATGAAAAATTCGGATCAGGAGCAGTCTTAACGCCACTTATTTTTATATTATTGGGATTTCTATTCTTGCATCTTAAATTCTATCTATCCCGTATAAATGTAACTATCGGATCTCTACTTCTTTTTATATCCTACATTAGTCTGACAAGAAGCGGAACTGTAGGAAGCGGTATATTTGCAATCCTTTCAGAAATTTTGGGCAATGCCGGTTCGTACATGGTTTTTATTGCAGGAATTCTTGTAGGAGTTATTGTTTCTTTGGATACTTCAATTGATGAGATGCTTAGTTTGGTTGCTAGTATTTTTCGCACTCTTAATAAGCTCATCCCCAGAAAACTTTTTGCCTCTTTGAAAGGCGGGAAGAAGCCTATTTTTGACAGGAATAAACCAATGACCATAAAAGGCGGTAAGGGAGCAGAGGAGCAGTTACCTGCTAAGATTAATTCTCCTCCGGTAATTAATAAAAAAGAAGTTGAATTACTTCCCCAAACCCTTGTTAGCAATGTTTTGGGTGGAGACGCGCCGGGAGTTTGGGAATATCCGCCTATCTCACTTTTGTCTGAGGAACCCGGGAAAAAGGCTGAGCGGGGAGATATCAAGGAAATTGCCGGGACAATTGAAAAAACTCTTGATAGCTTTGGTATTGCTGCTCGTGTTTCTGAGGTTAATTTGGGCCCTGCCGTAACGCAATACGCATTAGAAATAGCACAGGGTACAAAAATCTCTAAAGTAACATCCCTTAGTAATGATTTGGCCCTTGCAACCGAGGCTCCTGGAGGACAAATTAGAATCGAAGCCCCAATACCTGGCCGTAACCTTATCGGTATTGAGATTCCAAATAAATCACTTGAGGTTGTAACTCTTCGCACAATGCTTGCATCCGCTGCTATGCAAAAATCAAAATCCAAACTTACCGTTGCATTGGGTCTTGATGTTTCAGGAAATCCGATTGCGGTTGATCTTGCAAAAATGCCTCACGTTCTTGTTGCCGGAACTACCGGTTCGGGAAAGTCGGTTCTTATTAATTCATTTATATCATCATTGTTGTTCAGAGCTTCGCCTCAGGAAGTGCGTCTTATTCTGATTGATCCAAAAAGGGTTGAGTTTACAGGGTACAATGGGATTCCACACCTATTAACTCCTGTGATTGTTGAGTCAGACAAGATTCTTTCTGCTCTGAAATGGGCAATGGGGGAGATGGATAAAAGATATAAAATTTTTGCCGAACGTGGAGTAAGGAATATTGATTCATACAATGAGCTTTCAGGTTTTCAAGCACTTCCATATATAGTGATATTTATTGATGAACTTGCTGATCTGATGATGTTTGCACCGGTTGAGGTAGAGGATGCTATAGCGCGTCTTGCTCAGATGGCGCGTGCTACGGGAATTCACTTGGTGATTGCAACACAGAGGCCATCGGTTAACGTCATCACGGGGCTTATAAAGGCCAATGTTCCCTGCCGGATAGCTTTCAGCGTTTCTTCTATGATTGATTCACGTGTCATAATTGATTCTCCAGGCGCTGAGAAACTATTGGGACGGGGAGACATGCTCTATATTCCACCTGACCAGGCAAAGCCAACCCGTATTCAAGGGGCATATATTGAAAAAGAAATCAAAAAACTGGTTGATTTTCTTAAATCCAAAAACTATCCGGTTGAATATACCGAGGAAGTCACCAGTCAGCCTCTTGTAATTAAAAAAGGAGGAAGTATTGCTTCCGAGGGGAAAGATGGTGAGCTGGAAGAGGCAATACGGGTTGTTTGTCAGTTCAATACTGCCAGTGCATCGTTTTTGCAGCGAAAAATGTCAATTGGCTACGCAAAGGCTGCCCGTATTCTTGATCAGCTTGAGGAAATGGGAATTGTAGGAACGGCAGAGGGATCAAAACCACGGGATGTGTTGGTAAGAAATGCCGAGGAGTTTCTTGCTTCGCAGCAAACGGGAGGACAATAAAATTTTCAATTTGAAATTTGCAATTTTCATTCAAATATAAATGTTTAAAAATTTAAATTTAAAACATTAAAAATTCATTTCAAATTTTAAATTGAGAATTGAAAATTATTTATGGTAAAGCTTGGGCAAAAGTTAAAAGATGCAAGGATTCAACGCAAACTAAGTATTGAAGAAGTTGCAATCGCTACTAAAATAAAACCTCAATTTCTCTTCGCGATTGAAAGAGACGCATACGATGAGCTTCCATCTCCGGCTTACGCTCAGGGATTTGTCAGAAATTATGCTGAATATCTCGGGCTCCCCAAAATACAAACAACAGCCCTTTTCAAAAGAGATTTTGATGAGAAAAGAGCAATGAAAGTGCTGCCTGATGGAATGACAAGCTCAGGAGATTTTCCATTAAAAAGAATTAACATAAGAAGAGCATTTATTGGGATAATTGCATTTTTAATGCTTCTGGGTTTTTTCCTTTTTCAAACCCGCGATATGTTCATTGCCCCCTCAATTTATATTAAATCGCCTAAAGAAGGTAGTATAGTTAAGCAAGATATTGAAGTTGTTGGTAAAACCGATGGCAACGCAATAGTTACGGTTAACAATGATCCGGTTTTCGTAAAGAGTAACGGGGAATTTGTTAAAAAAATTACCCTTTTCCCAGGCGAAACAAGCATCATCATAAAGGCCAAAAATAGGTCAGGCAGAGAAAATAATCAAACCATAAGTCTCACAGTCAGATAGTAAGCATTTTGTTCCAGAAAGAATACAATTGATTCAAATTGTTTTGCTTGACACTGCTGTTTTCATACTGTAACGTATATAGACCATGGTAGATCCTGTCCAAATAATTCTTTTAGCGGTTATTGTTATTCTCAGTATTCTCCTCGTCGTTTTGGGAATACAAGTTTTTTTCATTCTTCAGGAAGTTAGGGTTACCGTTAAAAAAGCTAATAAAATATTGGATAGAGCGGATTCTATAACAGAAAATATTGAAGAACCTCTTTCGGCGATCTCCTCATTAGTTTTGGGAATAAAAGCAGGCTCATTTGTGACAGTTGCTAAGTATGTGAAGAATTTTTTGGGACGAGATAAGGAAGAAAAGAAAGATAAGGATTAATTTTCAATTTGAAATTTTCAATTTTCATTGAAAGACAAAGGTTTAAAAATTTAAATTTAATACATTAAATATTCATTTCAAATTGAGAATTGAAAATTTTTGGCTATGGAACATAAAAACAATCACAACTCATCAGGAAATAGTTTTTTGTTGGGCGTTATTGTAGGCGGTATTGCGACACTTCTTTTTACCACAAAAAAGGGTAGGGAGATTGCAAGGGATTTGGCTGAAAAGGGACTCCAAAAATTCTCAGAACTTCAGGATAATATGGATGAGGCAATTGTGGCAGAGGAAGTTGAAGAAAATGACTACATAGAACCTGTTAAAATGGAGCCAGTTAAGTTGGCGAAAGAAGCAAGGCCGAATAAGGTTCCTGTGCAACCAAAGCCCAGTACAGCAGTTAAAAGATTTTTTAGATTGAAGAAGAAAAACTAGAGACCGTATTTTTTTATTAAGGCTTCATGTTCTGTAAATGTTTTCGCGTAATGATTAATTCCTTGTTTGTCTGAAATATAAAAGAGGTAATTTGTTTGAGAAGGATTAGCAACTGCATTTAAGACCTCAGCGCCAGGGTTGGAAATAGGACCGGGTGGAAGTCCGGGATTTTCGTATGTATTATACGTTGAATTAATTTTAAGATCATCAAAGGTTAGTTCTTTTTTCCACCAAGTTCTTCCAATCGGTTGGTAACCAAGAGCATACTGGACAGTTGCGTCAATTTGAAGCGGCATTCCTTCTTTTAAGCGATTCAGCATAACTGAGGCAACAAGCGGGCGGTCTTCTGCATGTTTTGCTTCCCTCTCAACTATAGATGCAAGTATAACTATTTGTTCTTTTGATAATCTATTTTGATTACTGATTTTAATACTATTATATTTTTTCTCAAAATTGATCTTCATAGCTTCTATAATCTGCTCAATTGTTACATCTTTTGGAAATGAGTATGTGTCGGGAAAAAGATAACCTTCATTTAGAATTAGTTTACCCCGCCAGCTATCCTGGTAAGTTGGAAGCCTGTCTCTTAATGTATCTGCTATTTCCTGTGCTCTTTTCCCTTCGGGAATCACAATATGTACATCGGAAGTTCCAACTTGAAGAGCTTTGGCTATATCAACAGCCTTCATTGAAGGAGAAAGAAAAAAGTCTCCGGCTTGAATTTTTTGATCAAGCCCAAGCCTTTTAACAAGAATGAAAAAGATGACAGGATCTTTTATCAACCCTTCTGACTTTAGAGCGTTAGCAATTTCCCGAACATTTTCACCCCTTTTTATGCTAAAAGTTTTTTGATTTTTATTTGATATGTCAACTGCAGCAGTTGCATTAACCCACCAGGCGAGGATGCCTCCAAGAATCAAAATAAAAAATACAATTATAAAAGAAATTTTTTTCATAAGTTAATTAATGTTCTAAGATGGGAAAATGGTCCAATGACGCAACGGCCTCTTTAAGATTATAGACGCTTTCACTATAAAGAGTGTACATTGGTTCTCCTATTATAATTTCTTCACCTATTTTTTTATTAAGATATATACCGCTTTTTTTCTGAGCAGGTGCACCGAGAATTTTGGCAACTGCAGTAATATATCTGCTATCAATCTTCTTAACAACTGTGTTTTTCTTAGAAAGAATTACATGAGAATGCTTGCCTGGTTTCATAACATCACTCATTATACCAGAATCACCACCTTGGGCTCTAATAATCTCTTTCATCTTCAAATGCGCATGCCCACTTGCTAAAATATACTCAGCCCACTTGCGTCCGCTGCCGAACTCTTGCTTAATCCTGCTTTTTAAGGAATTTGCTGAATCTTCTAGGCAAAGATCAAGAAGTGCTCCAGCGAGACTTAGAGCTTTTTGTTCGAGGTCCATAGCTCGACCTGTGTTTTGCTCAAGAACCATCAGAGCATCACGTGATTCAAGAAGTGGTCCAATTCCACGGCCTGCTGGTTGTTCTGTGTTGTGAATCAAAACTTTAATTTTGACATTAAATTTATTTGCCAGATACTCAAATTTTCTTTTGACCTCTTCGGCATCATGAACAGAATGTACTTTAACATGTTCACCGTATGGTAAGTCAATTACAATGTGATTAGAACCAAAAGCAACCTTTTTAGCCATAATTGAAACCAAAATTTTATCAAAGCTTTCAAGACCAAGCGGTTCCTCAACTTTTATCAACTCATCATCCGCCGGGGCAATATCAACTCCTCCTCCCCAAACAATACATGCATTGGTTTTTTCAACGATTTTATATATCTGCGCTTTGTTAAAAGTAACTGGTGCTATAACCTCCATGTCATCTGCTGTTCCGCCAGGAGTTGTGATAGCGCGAGACGAACTTTTGGGGATTGTAAATCCGGCTGCCGCAACAATCGGCACAACTATCATGGTGGTACGGGTCCCTGGAACACCACCGATTGAATGCTTATCGGCAACAAGGCCTTTAAATTTGAGCGTTTCTCCGGTATTGATCATTGCCTCTGTTAGAAAATAGAGCTCTTCATTGCTAAAGCCTTGAGCGTAACCTGAAGCAGCGAAGTAAGTCGTGAGTACTGTTCCTAGGCGATGGTGGCTGATCTCATCCATGATTGCAAAAATTTGTTGGTAGTTTAGTCTCTTTCCAGCCAATTTGGTTTGAATGGCTGCGATAGCGGTTGATTCGGTCATAGTCATTCGCCTTTGATCATTTGTTTTGCGTATTTGAAAAATGTTTTTATAAGACTAAGGATAAGATAGAAAATAGAATTAAGGATCTTATTAATGTATGGCCAAAGCTGCTTCATTATTACAATGAAACGTGATTGTTGCTGATTTTCATTCATAATTTTTGATCAGTCCTAATATTATAAACTCATTATTACGACGAGTTAAGGCGTGCTTTGATTACTAATCTTTTCCAAGTCGTACCCGGAGGGGTGCAAGTTACAATATCAAGATAACTTGCGTCATATTTTTGCGCGAGATATGAAGTATCCTCAGGGTCGGTTATTAACATATCTGAGATTTTATAAGTATACAAAGTATTGTTGGAACTGACGATAATGTTATCGCCAATTTTAAGTTGATGAATATTGGCAAAAATGGTTTTATAATTTTTGCTGTCATAAAGTTGAGGTAAAGTTGAATGACCAAATATAGCGGATGTTCCCTTATTTGGGGGAATAGCTGTCCCCGGAAAGTGGACAAGGTGAGAACTCAAGTCTGTATCAACGGTTGATACAATAGCATTTTCTATCTTTAATTTTGGGATAGAAACAAAGTAAGAAGATAAATTCTCAGCAACAACTGCATCTTTGTATGTGGGCGGTAGCCAGTTGGAAGCATTATTATAGTCAACGCCTGAGAGCGTATTGGTAGTATTGGTTATAAGATTGTGTAAATAATCTTTGGTGATAATTGTGTTATTTGGGATTGGAGAAGCGTACGATTTGGTTGAGAATTCAGGACTCAGATAAATCTCCCATGATAATAGCGGAAAAAATATATATAGCCCAATAAACAAACCGCTTAGCGATATGCTAAGTCCCAGAAAGCGGATCATCTTTTTGACATTTTTTTTCTTTGTTTTTTTGTAAACAGGATTACTCATGGGATTTTACAACTACGCTGATATTCTTAGGAAGAGTTGGGAAGAGGCTTGAAAGAAATAATATGTTTGGAGAAAATTTAATCTCAGATCCAGCGACTTGGGGGAGTGAACTTAGAATTTCTTTCGCCTCTTTCGCGGATTTATTTTTTAGCTTGTTGGCTACCTCATTATTGTCAATTTTTGGTAAAAGACCTGCAGTAATTTTAAGTTTTGCGTTAAGTTCTTTATCGTTTTTTACCTTAGCGTCTTTAATTTCGTTCTTCAAAGTTTCGTCAGCAAAGCTTATATCTTGTGAATAGTGATCTTTAAGAATAGATTTTTCAAAATTTTCCAAATCTTCATTTTGATAACTCATAGCCTCAAAATTTACTGTAGCATTTAATTTCACCTGCTTCGCTTCATCATCAACTCCTTTATCAAACTTCGGCTTCTCAAGAGTAGTATTTGAGAATCCGGGTAAGAGTGTTTCGTCGCTCCCTATTTTTTTGGAAAGATCCTCTGCTGCTTTTTTTTCAAGACTTTTGGGTAATTCTGACTTTAATTTTGTAAGATCAGCAGCGCTTACAACTGTTATTGTTTTTTTGCTTCCTCCCGAAAAGGCGCTGTCATTTTTCGCGGCAAGACTGCTGTTGCTGCCTACTGTAAATTTTGCAGCGGATGGAAGATTGGATTCAGTTCCTACATCTTTGGCGGTTACATTTACCTGAGCTGTTCCTGGTTTGGTGCCCGAGAAAATATCCCCAGAGGCGGAGGCAATACTGATATCCTTATCGGTTGTAAAAATTAAGTTATTGTTTGATTTAAGGCTAGTACCGCTACTAAGGGATACTGAACTGTCGGAATTATTGTAAATAGTTACGCTGCCTTTTGCCTTATTTCCTGTGTCTTTTTTGCCTGTAGCCTCAGTTGAAGTCTCACCATCGATGCTTGCTGAAACGCTATGAGCGGCAATAATATTTTTGGAAAAATCACTAGAGCCGGTTGTTGAAAAGGTAACATTGGTATCTTGTGTAACAGCTTTTGGTTTAACAGATAAGACAACTTGAGCTTTTACATTATAAAAATAAAATATTGTAATTCCTATACCAATTATCAAAATAGCCCCAATAATTATAAGGGGAAGTTTTAAGCCTTTATTTTTGGAAAAGAAACTTAATAGCCTACCTATCTTAGGAAGTGGAATTTTTGGTAAAGAGGCGAATATACCGGCAAATAGATTTTTCTTTCTTGTTGGTGGTAGTTTGTTTTCGCTGCTTTCGTCAGAAGATATTACGATAGGTTCTTCCTGCAATTCTGTATGAAATGGTTTTTCTTCAATAAAGTCATCGATTTTTTCAAAATTATCACTTTCTATCTCAGAGGATTCTTCCAACTCTTTTTCCGAAGCAATTTCCACAACCGCTGCTTTTACAGGCTGATTGGCAATATCTTGATCAAGGACAAAACCAAAATTCTCTACTACTGCTGGAGAGGGGGTTATTGGGAGAATATTTTCCTCCTCTTGGACTTGATCATTTTTTTCGTCAGTGGGGGTGGGCAATGGCGGGGTTTTATCTGACAAATCAAGCATCTCAAATCCCATTTGCTGACTGGCACCATATGTTACAGCGCGACTCTCGTAATCTTCTGGTAGTACACTAACTTGAGGAACATGGAGAAAGGGTAATCCTTTGCTCCATTCATGATTCATAAAATGCTGAGTCAGTTCTTTTGCGCCTTTCGTATGAAAGAGAAGAATCTTGGTTGGGAGAACCGGGGCGGTAAAAGTTTTAAGCAGGTTATCAATTACGACAGGTATAGAGTGTTCAATCGGACCTGAGCCGGATTCGCTTACTTTTCCTCCGCGAAAAAGTGTAACATGGGCTGTTTTTATGCCTGCTTCAATTAGGATTGCGGAAAGTGGGCTGCCCTCATCGCGCTGGATAATATTGGCAATGGCTTCATTTATTACCATAAATCCAATTGGAGATAAATCTAGTGCGTCGCACACATTCTTAAGTTTGGCAAGATATTCCTTTTTTATTTTTTTTGAATCCGGTTCAACCCAGCTTTCTTTTACGCCAAAGATTGTTTTATGGGTTTCTATATTTGGTGGTAAAACTTCCTCAGCTTTCGAAATAGTTTTATCAATTATCTTTACCAAATCTTCCTGTGGAATTGTTTCCAGCGGAGACGTAAAATGCTCGGTATGTTTGCCGACAATTTTTATTTTTTCCGACTCCTCCTCCAGAATTACGCTGCTTGCCTTTTCATCATCCAGAATAAGAGCCAGATAATATCCTTTATCTGCTTTCTTGTTATTTAAAAATGGTATAGACAGCTTCATAAAAAAATTTTCAATTTGAAATTTTCAATTTTCATTGAATTTTCAATATTTTAAAATTTAATTTTTCAAATTTAGATTTCATTTCAAATTTTAAATTGTAAATTAAAAATTATCCAACCTTGGCGTATATTCTCCTTTGCCCCCGTCCTAGTGCTTCCTGCTTTATTATCTTAAACGATTTCAACTTTGATGTAAAATCAACATGTGGGCCTCCGCAAAATTCAATAGAATAAACGTCTTTCAGATTCTTTGAGCCCCCTCCGATAAAGTAAATTTTAGAAGTGTCCTGATAGGTGTCTCCAAACAGTCCAATCGCGTTCATTTCCTTGGCTTTCTCAGTTGGGATCATTTCAAAATGTACCGGCAAGTTTTCTTTTATTTTTTCATTTACGGTTTTTTCCAATTTCGTTACTTCCTCATCTGTTAGCTTACGGTCGAAATTGAAATCAAATCTTACTCGCTCGGTTGTGATGTTTGAACCGGTCTGATGAAGTTGTTTTCCAAACATATCCCGAAGCGCCTGGTGCATAAGGTGAGTTGCAGTATGTCCCATGATTGTCCGCTCCTGGTGATCCGCAAGCCCGCCTTTGAATTTTTGCCCGGCGCCTGATTTGGATAAATCCTTATGTCCTTTCATTTTTTCTGCAAAGGCTTTTTGATCAAAAGTATATCCCAGGCTTTTAATTTGGGTTGGAGAAAGTCCATGAGTTGTATAAATAATAAAAGCGTCGTCTGCTGAAATCTCTATACTGCCCATTAGTTCGTCTCCTACCTGTTTTGTTTTAGTATATTTCTTTGCAAGAAAACTTTGTGCTTTTTTCAGACCCTGCTTATATTTGTTAGTTTCTTCAAGAATCACATTTTTGATTTTTTCAAAATTTGTAACCAGATCCGGATCAGTTTGGCTATATTGTTCAACAATTGCTTCGATGATTGGATCCAAGCTTTTACCATCCAGTTTGCTAAAGCTGTCAACAGCTCTTCTTATTAATCTTCTCAAAATATATCCCTGCTCTGTGTTGGATGGAGTAACGCCCGCATTAACTATAAAGCAGGAAGAAGCAAGATGAGCTGTGATCATGCGCATTTCTCTGATTTGGTCTTTATAATCTTTTCCTGTTTGTTTTTCAATTGATTTTATTACCGGCGCGAAAAGGGAAGTTAAAAAAACATCCGGTTGGTTTTCAGCAGCCATCAAAAGTCTCTCTGCTCCAGCTCCATGGTCAACGTTGCGTTGCGGTAGTTTGGAAAATGAGGAATCATCATTTTTCTTATATTCCATAAAAACATTATTGCTAATCTCAAGATATCTTCCGCAGTCACAATTTATATGACATTTTTTATTTTTATATTGAGAATTTTCGTGAAGTTTGAGTCCCGCCCCAAAGTCATAAAATATTTCACTGTCAGGTCCTCCAAGCTCACCTGCCGGCATATTTTCGGGAATTCCGGCCCGTGACCACCAATTTTTTTCAGGACCATACGGAAAAATTCTGTCTTTCGGATTAAGGTTTACTCCATTAAATATCTCAGTCCAGACCGAAATTGCTTCTACATCTTTTGGAAATTCTTTGTGCTCGGCAAAAACGCTTATATATAAATTTTCGGGATCTATTCCCAGATCTTTTGTAATATATTCAAAAATCCAGGGAAGCTGCTCTTTTTTAAAATAGTCGCCCAACGACCAGTTCCCAATCATGCGGAAAAATGTCAGGTGTCTATTGTCTCCAACCTCATCAATATCATCAAGCGCGCCCTGACCTCTAAATACATTCTGCACATTTACAAATCTTTTCCCTTGTGGGTGTGGTTCTCCAGCAAGGTAAGGGATAAGTGGCTGCATGCCTGAGTTGGTAAATAATGTCGTTGGATCATTGAGAGGCACAAGAGGGGAGTTGGGGATTCTTTTGTGTCCCCTTTTCTCAAAAAAAGCTATGTATTTATCAATAATCTCGTGAGCGGTCATGGTAAGGATAATTATAGCATGAATTAGTATTTTTTAAGAAGCGTAGCATGTGATAAGATAAAGCTATGAATATCCTTTTTGTTTCTGCTGAAGTTGCGCCTTTTGTATCGGTTGGCGGGTTGTCGCAGGTTACTTATTTTTTGCCGGAAGCATTGCGAAATTTTGGGCATGATGTAAGAATATTTACTGCAAAATATGGAACAATGGACGTTGTAGCTCCCAATAAAGATGTGGAATTGTCAACCGAATTCTCTCAACTGGCTGTACCTACAGGAGAAGATCCAAGCACCGGTAAGAATTTAATCTGCAATATATTGGAATATAAGGATAATGAAAGCAAAACAACGGCTTATTTTTTGGAAAACAGGGAGTATTATGAACTCCGTGCCAACGTATACGGATATAAAGATGATCATATTCGGTTCGCGCTTCTTTCAAAGGGATGTCTTGAGTGGCTATATCAAATACAGCTAACGGGTAATTGGTGGCCTGATATTATTCATTGTCACGATTGGCATACTGCTTATCTTGTTGATTTTGTTAAACGTAGTCCGCGGTATGCCTCAATCTTTAAAGATGTTCCGGTTGTTTTAACAGCACATAATTTTTCCTTGCAAGGTAATTATGATTTTCGTTATGGTGACCAGAAAGAATATGATGATGGGACTACTAAGTTGGAGCCGATTATTTCTTTAAAGTTTCAATCACAAAATCCATTGATGCGCGGCCTACTTCTTGCTGATGCCGTTAACACAGTTAGTCCTACTCATGCGGTTGAGGTTCTGACTCCTCAATATGCCGAAGGACTGGATGATGTTCTGCAAAAAATAAAAGGAAAGTTGACAGGAATTCTAAATGGATTAGACACAGATAGTTTTAATCCCATGACGGATAAGAATGTTAAGAAAAAATACGATATAAAAAATTTTGAAATCGCCCGCGCAGAAAACAAGAAATATCTGCAAAAATTGTTTGAACTTCCGGTTGATTCCGCCCGCCCGCTAATGGCGTTCAGTGGAAGATTGGTTGAGCAAAAAGGAATAGATTTAATTCTTAAAGTACTGCCTCATCTTTTCAGTGAAAGGCCCGATGTGCAATTTGTTGTTTTGGGTTCGGGAAATGATAGGTATAGACTTGAGCTAACTGTTCTTCAGAAAAAATATCCGGGTCAGCTGGGTCTTCATTTGCGTCCTGATTTTATACTGCCAAGAAAGATTTTTGCCGGTGCAGATATGATGTTAGTTCCAAGCATTTTTGAGCCTGGTGGAATTGTGGCGCTTGAAGCTTTGAGATATGGGTGCGTTCCTATCGTAAGACGGACAGGCGGACTAAATGATATTGTAACTGATTTTAAATCAAATACAAAATCAGGTAATGGTTTTTCTTTCAACAATATCGATCCGTGGGCACTTTTTGGATCAATCATTGAGGCACTTACTATTTATGGTTCTCCTTTGCAGTGGGCAGATTTAGTAAAAAATTGCATGACATCTGATTTTTCCTGGAATCACGCAGCGGTAGAATATGATTCTTGGTACAAAAATGTAATAAAGGAAAAATTATCAAAACGATAAAATATGATTGACAACTCAGCATGGTTTGAAGAGTTTCGTAAAAGTGAACATTTTACTTTTTTACAAAAAAAGCCTATTGCATACTTTTCTGTAGAGTATGCTCTATCTGATATTTTGCCAACTTACGCCGGAGGGCTTGGAGTTCTGGCAGGTGACTATATTCGGGAATTGGGAGATCAGCAAATTCCGGCAGTTGCGGTAGGACTTTTTTATCAAAACAAATATGGCGTACTGGATATTCCTCACGCAAAGCAAAATTCTATTCCGTTAACTCCAGAGGAGCAGGGTTTGACACTTGTTCTTGATGAAAATAAAAAACCCATTATCGTTGAAGTACCCATTCAGGACCGACAGGTTTTTGTAAAAGCTTGGATGTGGCAGAAAAATAGTGTTCCTGTTTATCTTCTAGACACAGATGTTGAGGAAAATTCACATGTGGACAGGCAAATAGTTTACCAATTGTACGATTCCGATAAAGAAACAAGATTAAAGCAAGAAATCATACTCGGAATAGGCGGATTTCGCTTGCTTGAAAAACTGAAAATAGAGCCGTCAATTTATCATATGAATGAGGGTCACTCGGCCATGCTTTATCTGGAAATTATCCGTCATGAGATGCAAAAGCGAAAAATCAGTTTTAAAGACGCTATTTCACTTTCTACTCATCATGTTGTTTTTACCAACCACACACTCGTAGCATCAGGAAATGAGATATTTAGTAACGAATTATTTACATTTTTATTATCGCGTTTTGCTACAGAGCTTGAAGTGCCAATGACAGATATCTTGTCGCTTGGGACAATTCAGGAGTCAAACAGCTTTTCAATGTCTCTGATGAGTCTTAAGTTAGCCGGAAAAATAAATGCAGTAAGCGTTCTTCATGCTAAAGAAGCTGCAAAATCCTGGTCTGATTATAAAATTGAGTCCGTTACCAACGGTATTCATCTGCCATCTTGGGATAAAGCCAATAACCTACCGATCTCTCATCAGGAAAATAAAAAAACTCTTTTGGATTATATAAAAAAAGAAACCGGAAAGGAATGGGGAGAAAACGAGTTAATAATTGGTTGGGCAAGAAGAATGGTCCGTTATAAAAGACCGCTAAGTTTATTTGGAGATATTAGTAGATTCAAGACTATTACAACTGAAAAGACTCCAATTAGAATTGTAATGGGAGGTATTGCTCACCAGTCGGATGACGATGGACGGGAAATGGTTCAGCAGATAAAAGAAGTTATGCAGAAAGAGTTACCCGATACGGCTGTATTTTTAAATGATTATAGCGTTACTCTTTCTCGTCTTTTGACAACAGGTTGTGATATCTGGCTTAACACTCCTGTGATTGGGTCTGAAGCGTGCGGGACTAGCGGCATGAAAGCTTCTCTTAATGGAACCCTAACGATGAGTACGAAAGACGGATGGATTTACGAAGTAAATACGACGGAAATCGGATGGGATATAGATAGCGGAAGTGTTGAAAAAAGTATTTTGGATGTTTTTCAGCACGATATTTTGCCGATGTATTATGCCGAGGATAAAAGCCGCTGGGAGAGTCTTATGAAAAATTCCCGTAATTTAGTATTGAATAAATTTAGCACAACAAGAATGCTGAGGGAGTATTTTGAAAAATTATACTTACCAACTATTACCGCCTCTTACACTCATTATTCCTCATAAGTCAATAATTGTTGACAACAAGGTAGGGAATTGGTATAAATCAAGTTAGTATGTCAGTAGAAGTTCCTCATAGGGGAGAAGTAGTTTCAAGAGAAATTCATCTGCCAGGTTTTCGTTTAGGAAGAAATTTATCTGATTGGCTTGCTATTCCCAAAGACTCACCAGGGCGAACTGAGTATGCAAATGCAATAGCAGAAGTAGAGCAGGCAGAGCGTAAGGCAGCTCAAGTTGGCGAATCAGTTTTAATAAGAGGTTCTTCTATAGGAAGACGAAAAGCCGCTTAATCTTCAACTCTTCAAACCCTGTACATAATCAAAAAGGTAGTAATTGGCCTGAGCTTAGAGTATAATTACATTGCTCAGGATTGACAGTTGCTTTAAATTTAACCTAATATTTAAGGAGGTCGTATTTATGAAAATCCCAACAGTTACATATAATGGTCTATCCTACATTAATTTAAGTAAGCCCACAGAAGAAGAGGTAAAATTCCTCAATAAGAATTTCGGTTTTAGCATGCTTAATTTGGAGGATTATCTCTACAAAACCCAAATCCCCAAGATTGAAATTTACAAGGATTATTCGCTTCTTGTGATGGATATTCCCTATATTCAGCAGTCGCCCAAGCCGAAAAAAGAGCGACAAAGAATTTCCCTGCCAATATTTCCTAAAACAGGTAGAAAGAAACGTATAAGTGTCGGAGAGGTAGATTTCTTTATTGGAAAGGATTATGTTGTGGTATTGCATGATGATAGCACGCCGCAAATAGATGAGTTATTTGAAATGTGTAAAATTACGTCAGCTCATAGGGAAGAGCTGATGGGTCGAGGACCTGTTTATTTGCTCTACCGTATAATTGATGCACTTGTCGACTCATCTCTCTCCTATATCGAAGACATCACAACAACTATTGATACAATTGACCGTCAAATTGAGGACAGTAGAACAGCATCAGTTATTGAGGATATATCAATGACAAGGCGCAATATAGTTGTTTTTGAGACAATGATCAAGCCAGCCCTTCCTATTTTTGCGGATTTGGAAAAAGGTAAATACAAAGAACTCAATGGTGAAATGATGCAGTATTGGTCAAATATTCTGGACCATTTGCAGAAAATTTGGGAGCGCCTTGAAGATAATAAAGAGTTGATTGCGGGTATCGCATCAAGTCATGAGTCTATACTTTCAAACCGCAGCAATGAATTGGTTAAGTTTTTTACAGTACTCACGGCCATGTCTTTTCCATTTGTCATCGTTAACAATCTTTACTCTATGAATGTTAAGGGTTTGCCTTTCGCAAATTCTCCCTGGATAGTTTGGGTATTGTTTTTATTGATACTGGCTGGGGCAATGGTGGTGGTTGCTTATTTCAAATACCGCGAATGGTTATAAATTAAGTTCTTACCTTAAGACTCTCTCCTTTGAAAACAATACTTTTTGGTTTAACTACAACTTGTCTTTCTCCTTTTTCAACATAACCAGCGTCAATACTTTCAAAACTATTTTTCTTTACAATTGCTTGTGCATTTTTTATATCTTTTTCCGGTAGATAAATTGCGTAATCCATCCCCATGTTAAATTCATCATACATTTCATAATTAGTTAGCCCTGCATGTTCCTGCATGAATAGAAATAATTCCTGAGGATCAAACATTTTTTCGATTATGTATGAATAGTCCTGCCTGGCGCGCATTAACTTTCTAAAACCATGGCCGGTGATATTTGAGATATAGTGAATATCAATATGTGCGTCCAGCAGTTCCTGTATAAGTTTGGTATAGATATTAGTTTTTTTAAGAATTGATTCACCATACATCTCACCGCTTTTTAGTTTTGTTGCATATCCGTCGGAAAGTCCTTTTGCAATTGCTCTTGCCAGCGACAGACCGTTTGCGTTAATTCCGGTACTCTTAAGAAGAAGTATCCTATCTCCTGATTTTAGATTTTTATCATTTATAATTCTTTTTTTGTCTTTTATAATTCCAACACATGATCCTCCAAGAGCAACTGTATTAGGTGTAATTATTCCTTTGATTGTTGGTGTTTCTCCGCCTCCCCAACTGGCACCGGCAAGATCACATGCTGATTTCCATCCGGCAATTAGGTCAGTCATTCTCTCTGTATCCTGGAGCCAATCATTATTCTCAATAGCCCAATAAGCATGAAGTACAAGAGGCTGTGCTCCCACAGTCGTAAGGTCATTAATAATTGTCGCAACAGTATCGTGGGCAATAATATCATAATAAGTTTTTCCGGTTATCTTGCGGGTTTCATCAGCGACTAGATTTTTGGTACCCAGTTGCTCAGCAACAGAAGCCATATAGACATCTCCCTGCTTCCAGACATATGCTGACTCGCCACGTGAATCGGAGACCTCTTCAAATCCATACTTTTTAAGATTTTCACCCGTTTTCTCAGCGGCTTTCTGGGCCAGAATTTTGATGGGGTCTTTGGTGTCGTAATTGTCGCCAACTTCAGAATATGTAATTTTCTGCTTTTTCATTTTCTTAATGTATTCTATCAATAATACACTTCAATTAAAAGGTTTGTTAAGTTGAAGTTAAAAGTAAAACGCCGATTATTGTTACTCCCGTGCCAATTAATTTTTTACCGATATTCTCTCTTTCTTTAAGAAAAATAATTCCTGCCAGAACCGAAAATATAAGCATTCCTTGATAGATAGCATTTACTTTGCTTGCTTCACCGATCCGTAAAGCTATTATAAAAAGATAGAGAGCTATTGCATTAAGGAATGGGGCAAAGGTTTTAAGAGACCAATTTGTCTGTTTCATTGCGTGTAATTTGATCCCAAAATTTTTGATAAATAGCGGAAATATAAGAATTACGGGCAATATCATAATTGCATTCAGTACAGAGTTGGAACCATATGGCAGTGCCATTTTTAGTATTACATTATTAAGTGCCGTTATAAAGGCTCCTATACTCGCATACATTGCGCCTTTGTCAATAAAAAATTTTCTAGGTGCGATTACAAAACTTAGCCCAGTAAAAAGTATCAGAATTCCAAAATATTCAGATATTTTCAAATTTTCTCCCAAAACAAAAAAAGCAATGACAGCAACCCAAATAAGCCGAGTCCGAGAAATAATGCTGGAAATTGATAAGTGACTAAAAGAATGCATCTTTACAAAAAAGTAAACAGCTAGCCATTCTGTCAGACCAAGTAGGATAAAGATTATTACTGATTTTGTATTTAAAGTAAGTTTCCAATCAAAAATAGCAATGGTAATGAATATTAAAAACTTTAGAGTTTCCAAATACCATGCATATATAATTGGGTCGTCGTTATCTTTCAAGATAAAGCGGCTCAAGAAGTTGAAAGCATTTGATGCGAGTCCGGCGAGTATGGCAATAAATATCCAATTTTGAAATAAAAACATAAGTTTATATAACTTTCGCTTTTTTGAGGTTTTGCTTTATTCTCTCCTCAATTGGATACTCATATGCCTTGAATTTTTTACCTGTCAATTTTTCGTACACACTGATGTATCTCTGAGCAGTTTGAACTATTAACTCCGGGCCATTTTGGGAGGTTTTCCATTCCCGTTATATCCTTGTTTCGCATACCAAAGCCTGATAAATTCCTTGTCAAAATTTTCCGGCTCAACGCCCGCGGAGAATCTTTTTCTATACGTTTCTTCGATCCAGAAGCGGGAGCTATCAGGTGTGTGAATCTCGTCAATCAGTATTAATTTTCCATTATGTAGTCCAAACTCATATTTTGTATCTACTAAAATAAGTCCTTGTTTTTTAGAAACAGCGGACCCGAACTTAAAAAGCTCCAATGATGCTTTTTCCATTTGTGCATAAATTTTAGGAGAGACCAATTTTTTTTCAAGAATTTCTTTTTTGGTTAGTCTGGTATCGTGTCCGCCTTTGCCAGTCATATCTCCGTGATAGGTAGGTGTTATAACGGGAGTTGGCAGCAATTGATTTTTCTTTAGACCATCGGGAAATTTAATTCCGTAAATTAACCTTTCTCCTTTTTCATAAGATCCCCAAATTGACGTTACAGTAACTCCGGAAATATAGCCTCTTACAACCATCTCAACAGGAATAAGCTCACAATTTTTGGAGATTAAAACATTGGGATCGGGAATTGAAACGAGATGATTTGGGACTATATGTTTTGTTTTTTCAAACCAGAAAGCAGCTAGTTGATTTAGAACTGCTCCTTTGAATGGAACACAACCAAGCATGACATCAAAAGCGGATTGGCGGTCTGTTGTGATCGTTATTCGTTTATCGCCCTGAATGTAAAAATCTCTTACTTTTCCCTGGTACTTTTTTCCAAGATTTGGGAGATTTATAGTTTTTAATACATGCGGTAAAGAGTTAAGAATTTTTTTTTCTGAAATCATTTATTATTATCTTCAAGATATTTTTTGTAACCGATATTTTCAAGTTTTTGTGCTTTTTCCAAAATTTGATTTTCCAGATTCTTTTGATAATTAGCAACTTTTTCCTGAACATTCTTATCACTTGTGCCGACTATTCTTGCAGCAAGAAGACCTGCGTTTTTGGCACCGTTTACAGAAACTGTTGCAACAGGAATCCCAGGCGGCATTTGAGCTATTGAAAGAAGAGAGTCTAGCCCATCCATAGTTGTTGTTTTTATAGGAACACCAATTACAGGAAGTGGAGTCATGGAAGCAGTCATTCCGGGTAAATGTGCTGATCCACCGGCTCCTGCGATAATGACTTTTAGCCCACGATTTGCCGCTGATCTAGCATATTCATACATTTTTTCAGGAGTGCGATGTGCTGAGACTACAGTTACTTCGTGAGCTATTTCAAATTCTTCCAATATCTTTGCAGCCTCACTCATAACTGGAAGGTCTGAATCTGAGCCCATTATTATGCCGACGATTGGATTATTGTTTAATTGCTTCATTGTTAAATTGTTATCAACGCTCTAGCTTTTTTTGCTTTTTCCAAACATTCCTCAATGGAATTGCCCACAACTGTTATGTGGCCCATTTTGCGCTCCGGCTTTGTATCAAGTTTACCATAAATATGGACCTTTACACCAGGGATTTTTTGGGCTTTTTCAATTCCCTTGGGATCAGCTTTTCCGGTTCTGTCACCTAAGATGTTAATCATAACTGCTGCCGGTTTGTTTACTTCAGTAGATCCAAGAGGCATTCCTGTTACGGCTCTTATATGTTGCTCAAATTGAGAAGTTTTATTCGCTTCGATTGTATGATGACCGGAGTTATGAACGCGAGGGGCGATTTCATTAATTAGAACCTTTCCATCTTTAGTTAAAAACATTTCTATTCCAAAAACTCCCGCACCTTTAAGGTGTTTCATGGTTTCTATTGCCAATTTCTCAGCCAGTTGTGCAATTTTTTTATCAACAGGAGCAGGGCATAGAAGATAGTGTAAGATATTATTTTTGTGAATAGTTTCAACCACCGGATAGGTTAGGATTTTGCCCTTGGTACTTCTTGCTACCACAACAGCTAGTTCTTTAACAAATGGCACAAATTTTTCTACATACAATTTTCTTCCCCGGAGCTTGTCAATTGCACTATTAATCTGGGATTCATCTTTTATTAATGCATTTCCCCTTCCATCGTATGCGTCAAAACGGGCCTTTAAAAGGATTGGAAAACTAAATTTTGCTATTGTTCCTAAAATATCCTCTCTTGTGTTTACATCGCTAAAGTCAGCAACAGGAATTCTAGATTTTTTTAGAAACTCTTTTTGCTTAAATTTATCCCTTATAATTTCAAGGGTTTTAGCAGTTGGGTTTATTTTAAGACCTTTTTCCTCAAGCTCTTTTAATATGTCTGAATTTGCCAGCTCAATTTCAAAAGTAAGAAAATCTGAAATATCACCCAGTTGTCTGATAGCATTTTCATCTTTAAAGTCGGCTGTGATTTGTCTATCCGCAATTTGCCCGGCAGGGCTATTGGGAGTTGGGTCAATGATATTTACAGTGAAGCCCAATTTTTTCGCAGGAATTGTCAGCATTCTTCCCAGTTGTCCGCCTCCAACAATGCCTATCCTTTTTTTCATTTATCTTTTCGAGATGTTTTAATCTCTGCTATTGCTCTTTCGGTCAGTTCAACAGCAAGGCCAATATAATTTTCAGGGGTGAGATTTAGCAGTATTGTTTTTGCTTCCTGATTAATTTGTAATTTTTCCATCCATGCTTTCCAATTTTTTTCATCTGTATGACTGCCTCTAATAATTGAAGAAACCTTAGAGTATGGATCATTATCTTCAAATTTTCTTAATATTGTTTGTAGTCCTTCGCTAAGTATGCTCCAATCCTTATTAAGGTTTTCTGCTAGTTTTTCCGTATTAGGCTTAATTCTGGAAATACCAGACAATGTGCTTTTATATCCAACTAATGAATATCCCAAAATAGCTCCATAATTTCGTACAGTGGTGCTATCGGATAGGTCCCGTTGTAGACGTGAGATCAATAGTTTGCGGGAAAAGAACTCTATTAAAGAATTTGCTAATCCAAGATTTCCTTCGCTGTTTTCAAAGTCAATTGGATTTACTTTTTGAGGCATTGTTGACGAACCAACCTCTCCATGTATAATTTCTTGAACGAACCACTCATCGCTAATATAACGCCATAAATCCTGATCAAAACCAATTAGTATAGAATTTAGCCTTTGATATATTTGTAAAAACTCGACAACATCATCATAGGGGTTTATTTGTGTTGTAAATAGATTCGGAGTAAGTCCTAGTGAGGAAACGAATTTATCAGAAAATGATAGCCAGTCGATATCTGGATACGCTAGTTGTAGTGCATTAAAATTACCAACAGCACCATTTAGTTTACCAGTTAATTTTTGACGTTTAAGTTTTATGACTTGGGTATTAATGCGAATTGCAAAAGTAGAAAATTCTTTCCCAAGAGTTGTCGGTACTGCAGGCTGTCCATGTGTTCGTGCAAGCATTGGAACGCTTTTAAATTTATCTGAAATTTCTAAAATACTATCAATTAATTTATTCATAATTGGAAGTAAAATTTGGTGAGTTGCCTGATGCAATTGTAATCTGTAAGCAAGATTATTAATGTCCTCAGAAGTTAATCCAAAATGTATCATTTCCAACTGCGATTTCGTTAAAAAGCTTTTAAGTCGGATACGAAGCATTTTTTCAACCGCTTTTACATCATGCCTTGTTTCCATTTCGTGATCTTTTACCTCTTTAATCATCTCATCAATAGAGCCACTTTTTATTAAATCCTCTAATTGATTTACTTGCTCAGTTGTCATAAATTTTTTAGCAATATCTGCGTTTGATAAAGCAATAAGATATTTAATTTCTATTTCTATGCGGTTTTTGATTAAACCGTATTCCGAAACAATTGGTGCGAGTTCTTCAACTTTAGAACGGTACCTTCCATCAAGCGAGGAGATTGCTGTTAATTCAGACAGTGTTGTTTTTTGACTATTCATATTTAACTAATAATATCATCTAGCTTATTCATCTTTACAGCTTCTTTTATTTCCATAGCAATGCGTCTCCCAACATTTATCGGCTCTCCAAATAAATATCCGCTATAGGGAGTGGCAGTAATTCCGGGAGAACCAGGGAAACGGGGAGAGACATCAATTACAACTATTTCTTTTCTGGGGCGACCAGGAACAATGAATGATTGCAAAGCAAAAGGCCCGATGACACCAGGGGAGGCGAGTTTTTTAGTAGCAGCAACAAACCGTTCGCCCAATTCAAATATTTCCTCAAGCATTGACTCAAGAACCGTAACGGCAGTATGACTTGCTTCATCATAGGAAACAGTAAGTTTTTTCAGAACTTCTTCCTGATAATTTATAGGTAGTTTTGTTATTCCCTCAAAATTTGTCTGGCGTCTGGTGTCAGTTCCTAATAATTCTAAGCGGTTATGTAAAGGGGAGTAAAAAAAGTTAAAGTTTACCTGCACACCCACAATAAATTCTTCAATCACCGCTTTTTTAAGTTGATATTCTGTAAATAAACCGATGTACATTTTTTGTTCGGTTTGTTTTAAATAATCTTCATAGCTGTCAACTATGAAAAACGCACGCTCGAATTCATTTTCTTTTTCCAGCACTTTAACAATGCAAAGCCTGTCAATCTTTTTAGGATTTGTAAATAGTTTTGGATAGCGGATATTCGCGCTATCTAGTAGATCATATTGATTTGGTTTAAAACCACGCTCCTCAACTCTTAATAAATGTTTGTTGCCAAACATGGGAACTTTAAAGTTTTTTTCAATAGCGTCGTAGTTATTTATATAAACTTCAAATGATCTGTTTGGAATAAAGATTGCATTTCTGCTTTTTAACTTCTCCTGAACCTCGGATTTGAGAACGTCGGAGAACTTATCAACCAACAAAATTTCATCAACACAACCAAGCGCGCCTTGGGTTTTATAATATTTTGCATACGTTTGATCCCGTCCTTTCTGAGCTACAATTAAATTTTTAAAACCTTCGTCTTTGGCACCGCGCGCTACTTCAAGGGCGGAGTGACTGCCAATTGTGGCGATTGTGATGTTTGATTTATTCATTTTTTTAGTTCAATATCAATTCCAGAAAGCTCCTCAACAAAGAAATCAACTCCATCAGTTTTGAGTTTGATATATCCTGTGTTTTCAAATTTTTTCCCTCCAAGCCCTTTATATGTTGTTATTCCTAAATGTATGAGAAGCGTTTTCATAATAGAAACATGACCTATTATCAAAACTTTTTTCCCTGCATACGCGATTGCTATTTCGCGAAGAGTTGTTAAAAATCGAGAAATAACCTCATCATCTGTTTCACGTCCTTCTGCCATAACAACTTTTTTCCATTCGTCATAAGGAAGATTGACTCTCATCTCGTAAAACTTTTTTAATTCATCCTTTAATTCATCAATACCTTTTCCTTCAAGTACTCCGTGGTTCCGTTCCCTTAGCGCTTCTTTGGTAAGTATTGCCAGTTTGTGTTCTTCGGCAATTATTTTTGCAGTTTGTTGAGCTCTCACCAAAGGAGATGTAAAAATTGTATCGAATTTAATTTTCTTAAGATTTTTTGCCGCTGCTTTTGCCTGCTCATGCCCTTTTTCCGTTAATTCCCGGTCGAGTCCATAGGTATCAACAGGATAATTGCCGTGAGACTGTCCATGACGTACTAAATAAACTGTGCAATAATTTTTATTATTCATATTAATGTTTAAATGCTCTAACTCCTGTCATTATCATCGCAACTCCCGCTTCGTTGCAAGCATCAATGGTTTCCTGATCTCTTATTGATCCACCCGGTTGGATAATTGCTTTAATACCAGCTTGAATTAGTATATCAGGTCCGTCTCGGAAGGGGAAAAAACCATCCGTTGCCGCAACAGAGCCTGTTAAAGGTTTGATAGCTTTTTTGACGCAAAGTTCGCAACAGCGCTTGCGGTCTTGTTGCCCAACTCCGGATGCAACTAGTGCTCCATTTTTTACCGTGACAACACAGTTGGATTTACTAACTTGGGATATTTTCCATGCAAATAAAAGATCACTAAGCTGTTCTGTAGTTGGTTTTTTTTGAGTAACACATTTTAGATCGTTTTTTGTCAATTCATAGGTGTCGGTATCTTGCATTAAAAATCCGCCTCGAATCTTTTTTATCTCCTGGTATTTTTTAAGATATGGTTTTGACAAGTCCGTATTTTTTAACAATTGTAATTTTGGTCTAGCAGAAAAAATTTCCAGAGCTTTTTTAGAAAAATCAGGCGCTACAACTATCTCAAAAAACTTTTTATCCGCAAGCATGGATTCGGCAAGCTCACCACCAACAGGTCTGTTGAAAATTATTACTCCACCAAAGGCAGCCAAAGGATCTCCGTCAAACCAGGCTTTTTGAAAGGTATCTTCTATTTTGTCGGCAATAGCTGCGCCGCAAGGATTAGTGTGCTTAAGGATTATACATGCCGGAGAATTTGCGCCGATCAGCGAGATTGTCTGAAGACCAGCATCGAGATCAAGGTAATTATTGTAGGATGTTTCTTTTCCTTGAAGCAATTTAAATTCTCCCAAACCTAATCCATCGTCACTTTTTCCGTCTTTGAAAAACGCCGCGTTTTGATGCGGATTTTCTCCATAGCGCAGTTTTTTGCCATTTTGTAGGGAAATAAATTTATCGGGTCCATCAATTTGCTCTTGAAAATAGTTCGCAATCATCGCGTCATAACTTGCTACATATGAAAAAGCAGTTGTTGCAAGAATATTTCTCAATTCCTCAGTTGTTTTTGAATTTTTCAAAATTTCATCCCGGACAATTTCATAGTCTTTAGGGTCAACAATCACAGTTACGCTTTTATAATTTTTGGCTGCTGAGCGGACCATGGTAGGGCCGCCAATATCAATCATTTCAATTCCGGGTTTATCTGCAAATGGGTAGAAATTGCAAATTACAAAATCAATTATAGGTGTTTGGAGTTCTCCTGTTTGTTTTGTATGCTTTTTATTTGCTCGGTCAAATAAAAGACCTGATGCTATTTGAAAACTTATTGTTTTGACCCTACCGTCAAAACTTTCGGGAGATTTAGTGATTTCTTCAATTGGAGTTATCTTTATTCCGTTTTTTACTAAATGTTGTGCTGTTCCTCCGGTTGATATAATATTAATTCCTTTGTTAGTCAGAGTTTTTGCGAGATCCAAAATACCGGTTTTATCATAAACACTGATAAGAGCATATTTTTGATTTATTTTTTTTCCTTTGCTCATAATTAATCAAGAATTAGTGGCAGGCGATCCTCTTTAATCGCATTTTTTATCTCCCTGGCAATTCTGCGCCCGGTACTCATTGGTTCATTGTAGTAAAGCCATGAGTAGGGAGAGCCATTTATAAATAGGTTAGTTCCCGCAACAATCCTACAGGAAATTTCCAAAACATAAAACCTAGCGTCAGGGGTAATAATTGTTTCAAGACAAAATGGACCAAAAATTCCTCTATTATCAATTAATTTTTTTGACTCAGCTATGGCTTTTTTGGCCATCTCGTAAGCTTCTGAAAGCATGCTTTCACGAAGAACCAAATCGCTATTACCGACAACCACGTAGCTTGGTTCAATGTCAAGTTCCTCCTGTCCCAAAAGGGGAATTCTTCCTATTCCATCAGCGTTAGTTTCATAGCGCCGGTCCATACTCATAATTTCCAGTTTGTCAGACAGCGGAGAGTAAAAATAGTGAATATATAGGGGAACTCCTATGACGTACTCCTGGATTACAAATTTTTTACCATCCAAGGTACTTATTTTCTTTTCGAAATCCGTTCTATTTTTTGCATAGAAGTAGCCTTTCCCCCCGGCGGCACCATAGGACTTAACAATAATGGGATATTTGACAGGTTCATTTTCAAAATCAAATTGACGGGGGACATTAATTCCCGCGTCTTTTAACCATTTACGCTGCATTTGCCTATCTTCTTCCCAATCAAGAACTTTTTTATTGCCATAATATAAAACATTCATAGCCTTGTTTTTTTCAGCACCAAGGTAGGCTACAAATGAGCCATGGGGAATGAGAATAACATTTTTATCAATTAATTCTTTCTCAACTGATGGAAATTCGGAAAAGGATGGGAGAGTTACAAATTCGTCAATAAAAGGAAATGTTTTATAGAACTCGAGCTTATCGGGTTTGGTTATAATCAAGGTTTTAAATCCTTCATCTTTTGCGCCCTTTAGAATCTGTAGAGCAGAGTGACTTCCAAGCGTTCCTAGAGTATATTGTTTGTCTTTCATATTATTTAAAATATTTTACTGCATTTTTAAATATTTGTAATCCGGGACCTTCTGTTGGTAATTTCCTTCCCTCTCTATTATACTTTTCTTTTAACAATTGCCAATCGGGAAGTTGGTTAAAAAACATTCCCCGTTCAGGATGGGGCATAAGACCCAAAATTTTTCCTGACTCATCGGTAATTCCCGCAATATCATCAACTGAGCCGTTAGGATTAGCAGGAAGATTAAGATACGTACTCATTTCACTCTTTATATATTGTAACGCAATTTGTTTATTTTTATGTAATTTTTGAAGATCGTCCTTGGAAGTAAAAAACTTTCCCTCACCATGAGCAATTGGCAGTGATAGATTATCTATTCCAGTAAGCCAAGGAGTTTTGGACACAACCTTCATATCGGTCCAGCGAGTGATGAGACGTGCCGATTCATTATTAATTAGAGCAACTCCTCTTTCTCCGTAGTTTTTAGCAAATGCAGGAATAAGACCAAGGTTGGTAACAATCTGACAACCATTACAAATTCCAATCACAAGTTTATCTTTCTCAAGAAATTTTAGAATCTGCTCCCAAAGATGGCTTCTTACTGTATGTGCATACGCATTGCCAGCTCCGGTGTCATCCCCATACGCAAATCCCCCAGGGAAAGAAAGTATTTGATATTGGGTTAATTTATACTTTCCATCGACAATATCATTAATGTGAGCAATGTCAATAGCAGCTCCGGCCAATTCAAAACCATATGCTGTTTCTTCTTCTGAATTTAGTCCGTATCCGGAAAAGATAAGTACTTTAGGTTTCATAATTAATAATCTCTAAAAGTTTTTCTATACGAATCGACCGCTTTGTTCAGATCAATGTTTACAATAGTGTTAACATTCATTCCTAATATTTTTATTTTGGGCTCTTTTGTTATTATTCCTAATTCATAAATGATATTTCCTTTCATTATTTTTTCGAATTCCTTTTTGTTTTTGGGATCAATAGTTGCCAAAATTCTTCCTTGACTTTCAGAATATAGAGCGTAATTATCATTTTTGGTTCTTCCAGGTAGGCCTTTTAGCCTCAATTCTATGCCTAGCATACCGCTAATTGCCTTTTTTGCTATTGCAACTCCGAGACCGCCTCTGCCAATGCTAATTCCGGAAGCAATAAGTTTTTTTTGAACCGCATTGTAATATGATTGATAAAGTTTTTTATTTTTTTTAGCCTCTACAATCGGTACTGAGCCTCCAGAAGTCTTATTTAGCGCTGAGTATTCGGATCCTCCCAACTCTTCATTTGTCTCACCAAGAATATATACAAGGTCTCCGGGAAATTTCGGGTCTATTGAAATACTTTTATTTATGTCATCAATTACGCCAATTGATGAAATCAATAAGGTAGGAGGAATCGAAATTTTTATTGCTTTTCCATCTTTGTCGTAGCCTTTGAAATCGTTAAACATACTGTCTTTTCCTGAAATATACGGCGTACCAAATTCAACAGCATAATCATAGCAGGCCAGCGCGGCAAGTTTTAATTGTCCCAGTCTTTCAGGCTCATTACTGCTACACCAGCAGAAGTTATCCAAGAGTGCTAGATAGGCGGGGTTACCCCCGGCAGTAACTGCGTTACGTATAGCTGTGTCTATGGAGCATGCAGCCATATCGTAGGCATTAATTTCAGTATAAGATGGATACATCCCTTGTGATAAAATTACCCCTCTATTTGAGCCCAGAACAGGACGAATAATTGAAGCATCTGTATTTACACGGCCCTTTCCCTGAAGCGGGCCGAGCACTGCGTTGCCCTGAACAATATAATCATATTGTTGGGAGACAAATTCGAAACTGGTTAGATTTAATCTAGACAGCATATCGGTAAATATTTTATTTTGATCCTTGGATTCCTTGACTTCTGACTTCTGACTTCTGACTTCTGACTTTTTTGTTTTCAGTTGACGCTTTGGTAGACCATCATGAAGAAACGGCAGATCAATATCCATAATTTTTTTATTTTTGTAATTAACAATACATCTGCCGCTATTTGTAAACGTACCAATCACAGTTGTTTCAACACCGCGGCGTTTCATAAGATCAGAAAACTTGGGCCAATTTTTATTAGGAATCGCAAGAGTCATTCTTTCTTGTGATTCTGAAATCCAGATTTCCCATGGTTCGAGTCCCGGATATTTAAGAGGTACTTTCTCAAGATTAACTAGACATCCGCCGGATTCTTTGGCCATTTCTGCAACAGAGCAGGAAAGCCCACCCGCGCCATCATCGGTAATGCTGTTGTACAGTAGTTGATCACGCGCTTCCTTCACAACAGCATCACTCAATTTTTTCTGAGTAATAGGATCACCAATCTGTACTGCGGCAGCAGGGCTTCCGCTATCAATTGCTTCTGATGAAAACGTCGCTCCGTGAATTCCGTCTTTTCCTACACGTCCTCCAATCATAACTATCAAATCTCCAAGTTTTGCTTTTTTGATGTGTGCTAATTTACCTTTTACTTTTCTTGGGATTAAGCCAACTGTGCCGGCAAATACCAGAGGTTTACCGCGGTAACGCTCATCAAAATAAATAAAACCTTGAGGGGTGGGAATTCCTGATTGATTTCCGCCTGCATTAACACCCTCGATGACTCCGTCCATGATCCTTCTGCTGGATAACATTTTTTGTGACAAGTTTTTGTCTTTGTATAATGAAATGTCGATTCTGGGATCAGCAAGACAAAATCCATAGATATTGGCGACCGGCTTGGCGCCAAGACCAAAACCTATCGTGTCACGATTTACCCCAACAATTCCCGTAATTGAGCCACCATAAGGATCTAGAGCTGAAGGACTGTTGTGCGTCTCTACCTTATGAGTTATTAAATGATCTTTATCAAACACAATTGCTCCTGAGTTATCGGTGAACACAGAAACGCAAAAGTCTTTTCTACCTTTTTCTTTTCTTATCTTTTCCGTAGCGCCTTTTATATAAGTTTTATATAGCCCGTCTTTTATTTCGTCAATCGGTCCTCCAAAAATCGTGTGCTTACAGTGTTCAGACCACGTCTGGGCAAGTGACTCCAATTCAATATCAGTTGGATTTCTTCCCAATTTTTTGAAATAGTTTTGAATAGTTTTCATAAACTGAAGGTCAAGTGCAAGAGGTCCGCGGCGGTGCCGTCACTGTTGGCGATTCCTGCTTTTCCAATTGTTATTAAATCCTCATCTGTGACATTGAGATTAATAGTTGTAACTTCAGGTTTTTTACTAAGTTTTACTTTTGGAACTATCATATCCATCCCACCGTCTTTTATAAACTGCTCATAGATTTTTATGTGAGACCTTTGGATTAGCGGATTATGAAGACTAAATGCGATTTGTTCTGCTTCTGTTTTTGAAATACTTCCTGATATAAATGTAACTTGGGAAGAATAGACTCCCTCGTCGTCATTAAATTTTAATTTCAATTTGTCTTCTATTATTTCCCTGGTAGTATGAGCTATATTATCAGTCACACCGGGAAGAAATCCAATTTCTATCGCAAAGGAGAATTTCTTTTTTGGTATAAATTTGATTTTTTCTGAGCGGAATACATAGTCTTGGATTACAGGATTTGAAAGCTGAGATGCGATTGCAACAAGCTGTTTTTCTGTAAAAAATTTATCAACTGTATAAACGTCTATTATCCAAAGATCGGTTATTTTTTTAAATCCTAAGTTGCCGAAGTTTTTTTGCCGTACAACAGCTCTTGCATCAAAATCTTTTGCCATAACCCCAATCCGTGTTGTCATATTTTCCCAATATCCTTTCTGTACTGCATTCCTGCAAAATTAACTCCGTTTTTGCCTATTGCCGAATACGCTTTTTTCAGCGCCTCATCAAGTGTTTTGCCGGTCGCCGTTATTCCCAACACTCTTCCGCCATTTGTTACAATCTTTCCGTTTTCTTTTTTGGTTGCGAAGTGAAATACGATTACATCTTTATCTTTGATTTTGTCCAGTCCCTCAATAATTTCTTCTTTTTTATAACTTCCCGGATAACCGGCTGATGCAAGTACGATACAGCAAGCAGATTTTTGCGCCCATTCTATTTTTATATCTTTCAATTTACCTTCCGTGCATGCAACTAGAATATCAAAAATATCAGTATTAAGAAGTCTCATGTAGGACTCTTGTTCCGGATCGCCAAAGCGGGAATTGAATTCCACAACTTTTGGGCCGTTCTTTGTCATCATCAAGCCAGGATATAGACATCCGATAAATGGAGCGCCTCTTTTTTTATCCCTCTTAGCGCGGGAATGATGATTGTCTGCGTGATTAGCTCCATATCTTTTTTGGTAATTCCGGGAACCGGTGCTATTGTTGCCATGCCGCCGGTATTTGGTCCCTTATTGCCATCGTAAATCGGTTTGTGATCCCTGCTGGTTGGGAAAATAGAAAATGTCTTACCGTCTGAAAACACATGAATGGAAATCTCTTTTCCTTCCAAAAATTCTTCAATTACGACTTCATTGCCGGAATTGCCAAAAACTTTATTCACCATAATTTCATCAATTGCCGATATTGCTTCCTCAAGATTTTGAGCAACCGTTACCCCCTTACCAAGTGCTAGACCGCTTGCTTTTATGACAATTGGAAATTTTTGTTGTTTTAAGTATTTTTTTGCGGATTGTGCGGTGGTAAAAGTTTGATATTTGGCAGTTGGGATATTTTCCTCTTTCATCAATTGTTTGGCAAAGGATTTGGACCACTCAATTTGAGCTGCTTCTTTTGTCGGGCCAAAAATTTTAATACCTTTTTTCTGAAATGTGTTCACAACACCTTTTGCCAGAACATCATCTGATCCAGCAACGGTAAAATCAATTTTGTTATCAAGTGCGAATTTTAATAAACCCTCAACATCCAGTCCGTCAATTGCGGTACTTTCTCCAATTTTTTCCGTTCCGGGCTTCCTGGGGCAAAATAAATTTTTCCAACTTTTGGAGACTGTTTTAATTTCCAGCCTAGTGCGTGTTCACGTCCAAGAGAGCCAATAATTAATACGCTGCTTTTTTTCACCAGATAAATCCTCCTTTACTTATATCAATGCCGCTTTTCATCACATGCAGAACTCTTTTTAGCGCAGTTGGTAATAATGCATATTCTGTTGCGTGAGCTTTTTTCTCCCAAGATTCAAATGTATCCTCCGGCTTTTTACTAAATTCAGCCTTCATAATAATTGGTCCCACATCAAAATTATTTCCGGGTAAAATTTGATGAACAGTAATGCCTGATACTGGAACATTATTTTCATAAGAAGTTTTTATTGCATCGACGCCTCTGATGATGGGGAGCTTTCCTCTAGAAGTCTGGATTTTTTCATCTGGGGTCTGTGTCATAAGGGCTGGGTGAAGATTGATAATTGGTATTTCCATGTTTTGTGTTTCCTTTACAAACTTATCTCCCAATACCATCATCCATCCTGCAAGGACTATCAGATCCGGTTTAATATGTAGAACCTCTTTAAGTAATTGTTCCTCATATTGGCTTCTTGCTTTCTTATCTGAAAGCTTTGCATTATAAGGTAAAGCAATAGTTGGAATTTTATGCTTTTTTGCCCGTTTCAGCCCGTATGCATCTTTTTTATTGGATAGGACACCGATAATATCTGCGTCAATATCCTTATTTTCAACACCGTTTATTATTTCCTGTAAATTAGTTCCGTCGCCTGAAATAAACACGGTAATTTTGGGCTTACCAATAATTTTTCGCTTACGCTTTGGGAGAGGTAGCTGTTTGTCTCTTATTGGGTGCGGACCACCAAAAGGTGTGTAATAAAAATCTTCCTTCTTACCACCCATTGCTTCAGCTGTCTGTTCAATCGGAAGATATACGACTTCATCAGCATTAATTAATTTGGAAATATTTTCTTCGATTTTATCAAAAGGTTCGCTTACAAACTTTGCTGCCGGTAAATCCTTTTTATTACGCATATCAATTCCCATATCGCATTGGTCAACAACAGGAGGGCTTGCAAAAGCCATGTATACTTCACTGGCTCCTGCTTTTTTGAGTTCTCTGGTGAGAGCAACACTTGTTGTCATTCTTATCGCTGAATCATCGACAACTACTACTTTTTTTCCAATCACCTCATCCGGTACTACATTGTGTTTACGCCCGACCGCTGCTACTCTTCTTTCCTGACCAGGTTGTATAAAGGTACGCCCGATATAATGACTTGTTGTTATTGCATCAACCAACGGAAGTTCGAGCTCTTTTGCGACACCTTTTGCTGCGGGGTAGCCGGAGTCAAAAACAGGAATTACGATATCCGGTTTTAAATTCTTCTTCTTAATTCTTTGAGCAAGAAGCATGCCTGATCGTTCGCGTCCAGCTTTTACACGCCTCCCGTTCATAAAACTATCAGGCCTCGCAAAATATATATATTCAAATATACAAAATTTGTGGCGTTTAGGTTCGCCGAAAAAATATGAATTTATTTTTCCGCTTCGATCAATTTTTATAAGTTCTCCTGGCGCAACATCCCGTATAAACTCAGCGCCCGATGTATCCAGAGAAACTGATTCAGAGGCAATTATAAATCCATTTGGAAATCTACCAAGACAAAGTGGACGAATTCCAAAAGGATCCCTAGCCGCGAAAATAGATCCTTCCTCAGTTAAAATATTTAGATTATATGCACCTTGGAAAAGAGGCAATGTATTTATCAGCGTTTGTTCCCAACTATCAAATGACGGTCGTCTTTTTAGAAGAAGTTTGGTCATCGCAATCGTATCACTTGTTACCTTCTCATTGGGTCCAAGAAGTTTTAAGATATTTGATATATCGGGAATATTTCCATTGTGCCCAACGCTTATCTGATATTCACCAGTTGCTATGTCGATGGGTTGTGCATTTGCAAAAGAGGATTCACCAGACGTTCCGTAGCGGTTTTGACCTGTCGCAATTTTACTGGGACCAAGCTGGGTGAGTACAGCATCTGTTAATACATGAGGAACAAGACCCATTCCTTTATATGTAACTATTTTATTTTTTGGGGTGAAGATACTGAGGCCTGCGCTTTCAAGTCCACGGTGCTGTAGAGCGGCCAAGGCGAGACGGGCCAAGAATGGAGCGTTACCAGTGGAATCCCATACAGCAACGACTCCACATTTTTCTTTTAAATCAATCTTATTCATAATTAAAAAAAACAAAAAACCCGCTCGTTAGCGGGTTGCTGTTTCTATATGCTTATTTCCTGAGCATTCTAATTTATTTATAAGATATTTCTTTTGTTGGGTCAATATGGGTTTTGCTATTTCCATATTCTATTATAGCATACTTTGTCAAAAAAATGCATTAAATTCGCTCCAATGTGTTAAAATTAAGCCTATGGATTCAATCAAAGAACGCGCAAATAAAATTTTTGAAAAAGTAGATGTAGATAGCAAGCGGAAAAAGATAAGAGAGTTGGAAGTTATGTGTTTAAAGCCTGATTTCTGGCAGGATCATCAAACGGCAGCAAAAGTTATGAAGGAGCTGTCGGATCTTCAAAAAGAAATTGAAGAGGTGGAAATGCTCCAAATGTATATTGACCCTTCGGCAGGCTCAGGGCATGAGCAGGAGGCGGAGGAATTGCTTAAAAAATTGGAGATGCTTCTTTATTTTGGAGGAGTTAATGATTCGGCGAATATAATAATGGGAATTCACTCCGGACAAGGCGGAGTCGAGGCAATGGATTGGGCTGAAATGCTTTTCAGGATGTACACAAGATATTTCGAAAAAAAAGGATGGAAGTATGAAATTTTGGATCAAACACAAGGCGAGGAAGCAGGAATCAAAAGTATAACTATTGCCGTAAGCGGTAAGTATGTTTTCGGATATTTAAAACATGAAGGCGGAGCGCATCGCTTGGTTCGACAATCTCCCTTTAATGCAGACAAATTGCGCCAAACGTCTTTTGCGTTAGTTGAAATTTTGCCAGAAGTTGATAAAGAAGTGCTGGATCTAAGAGATGATGATATAGAATTTGAAGCATTCAGGTCCGGTGGACACGGGGGACAAAATGTAAATAAAGTCTCAACAGCAGTACGTCTCAAGCACAAGCCTTCGGGAATCGCGGTAACAGCGTCAGTTGAAAGATCACAAATCCAAAATCGGGAATTTGCTATGAAGCTTCTGCGCGCAAAGCTGTGGGCTATTCAGGAGGAAGAGCGGAAGAAAAGGGAAGCAGAGCTTAAAGGTGGTTATAAAACGCCAGGCTGGGGGAATCAGATCCGTTCATATGTCCTGCACCCGTATAAAATGGTAAAAGATTTGCGCACAGGTGTTGAGACCGGTAACGCCGATGCGGTGCTGGATGGAGATTTGGATATGTTTATAGAAGAAGAGCTTCGCGCTCTATAGTTTGATATAGTTTTTTCTTACTCTACCTTTACTCCGTCTTGGTCAATCTCTTAAGGTTGACTGCTTGAATAGCAGTTCAGTTAGAAAGGAGGTGGATAAAATATGGCAGATATAGCTAGCCGTGGATTAGGTTCGGATAAAATTGACCCACAGAAAAAACGCGCAATCCAAAGCAGAGGAGGACGAGTTAGTTCCATGAAGCAGGATATGAGCGTGCTGGGCCGAAAAGGCGGCCGCGCAGCACAGCGAAGCGGAAATGCGCATCGATTGACCAATAATGAAAGAAGCCGAGGAGGACAAAGCAGCCCAACAAGCTTTGTGGGGATGAATAATTAGCTTGATTCTGCGAGGAGTAGGACAATGTAAAAAATTTAATTCTAGAAGCTTTTACGGAGCAAGGTTAAGTGATTATTTTTTACTCCTTTCACCTTTTTTCCATTTTACGGAATTCAGAAGTTTGCCGTACATATCATCTTTTTTGGAAATTTTTAAATTATCTCTCTCCTTTTCTGTTGGGGGACGATTTTGAAAAATGACAAATGGAATGTCTGTAATTATTGCAATTGGAGTTTGTTCAGCACCTTCACCCATTAGTAGAACAGCAGATGCCGAGAGACCATCTAGAAGATTAAGCTTGGACATTTGAAGCTCTTTTCCAAAAATATCTTTCTTGCCTCTATAGTCTTTTAAGACATCGAACCCGCACCAAGAAATTCCAACACCTATTGATCCCTGTCTAAGCGGAAAGAAAGTACTGTCAGTTACTATAACTCCTAGATTGGTTATTTTGTTTTTAATTTTAAGATAGTTCCAGATTTTCTCAATTGTTTTATTTATATTTCTTGGCCAGAGAACAAAGTTACCATCTGAGTTTGACTCGTCTATTCCCGCATTTGCAATCAGTACATTATCTTTTATGCCAGGAATCAAAACTCCAAAACTTTCCAAATTTTTATCCGTATAATACAAATCGGCCTCTTTTTTTACAAGTTTGTCCTTACTGATTGTTCCGTCATTTTTAACTATATCTCCCTGACAAATACTGATTATTTTTGAGGTGACAGCAACCACAGAATTTTCCTTAAGAGTTGGCAGATATTTATCCAGGATTTTAAAAAGATCATCCCCAATTTTTATTTTGTAGGTTCTATATGCTTTAATTATCATTTTAATATTTTATACTTTAAAAATAGCGCGCCTTGAGCATTTAGTTTTTTTGTACTTAGCAGCTTGAGTTTTATGTCAAATTTTGTGTTTTGGACAAGTGGTTCGCCGATTCCGAATATCCTTGGCTCAATTGTGAGCAATAATTCATCAACCAGATTTTGTTTGAAAAATGATGTCGCGACTTTTCCTCCGGAGACCAGAAGCATTTGTTTAAACCCGAATTTTTTAAGTCTAGTAATTAACTGCTTTGGTGTTTCATCGGAAAATTCCATTTGTCCGGGGACGGCAAATTTAGAATATTTCTTTGGATTTTTTGTGAGGATAATTCTGAGTCTTTCTTTTTCAGCTTTTAGTCCTGCATTTTTATTATCTTTTACTTTATCAAAAGTGCCGCTTCCCATAACGACGAGATTGTTTTGTGATATGACCTTTTTAAAATTTGCAAAATCTTCGGGAGAGGACCATTCATAAATATTATTTCCGGTCCACTTGGTCAATTTTCCATCAATTGAAGATACATCAATCAGTACGACTTTCATTTTTCTTTTTTGAGCCAGTTTACTCCGAGGTAGACTAAGGGGGTTTCGATGACTGACATGAAACAGCGAAGAAGATAGTAGGGAATTGCGATGCTAATTATAAAACTAAAATTGCTGGCAAATGGCTTATCAAGCGCGTAAAAGGCAAGTGTCATGAATAACGCAACATCAATCAGCTCAGATAAAAAATTGGATACATTGGTTCTGAGCCAAAGCTTTTTTTTACCTAATTTCTCACGCAATTTTGCAAAAATGAATACGTCTGTGAATTCACTAATAGCAAAAGCAATCAAACTCGCCGCCGAAAATCTTGCAGATATTCCAAAGATGGTGCTATATGCGGCATTTGTTGGCAAAAATCTATTGCTTGCTGGCAGCCAAGTTGCCAATAAAGAAAAAACCAGAATAAAAAATATCATAAAAAGACTTGATCTTACAACGCTTTGTGCTCTTTCTTTACCATAGACCTCAACGATAATATCGTTAATAGAATAAAGAAGCGGAAGAACAAAAATGGCAACTGTAGCATTTAAATGAAAAGTACCGATTGTGGCAACGGGGAAAGTTTTGGCACCCATTACCTCTGAAAGTACAACACAAGTAGTGTAAAAAGCTATAAGGAAATCTAATTTTTGTATTTTGAGCATTTATAAGTGAGGCAGCAAAAACATTATAGCAAAAGAGGCTGGAAATAAAAAGCTATGGAATATCAGGATAGTGGCATTTTTTCCACTTTTTTCCACTCCCGCAGGGACATGGATCATTGCGGCTGAGTTTGCTTTTTCCTTCTCCCTGGGCTTTTGCACTATTTGGTTTTTTCGCGCCTTCAGAAACCTCACTTGCCGGAGCGTTGGTGATTATTTGTCTGGGTTTTTTAAGTTGCGGAACAATTTGTTCAGGGGTCTGTGTTTGATGCGCGGGGCCGTCGTGTACAGAACCGTCTTCATGAGTATGCTGCTGTGTCTGGATTTGGATTTTATAAATCCTGTGGGCAACTTCATCATCAATTCCACTCATGAGACTTTCAAACATTCTGAAGCCTTCATTTTTGTATTCAACAAGCGGATCTTTCTGAGCGTATCCGCGAAGACCAATCCCGGATCTCAAATTATCCATCGCGTCGAGGTGATTCATCCAGAGATTATCAATCACAGAAAGCATTACAAACTTATCAACTTGACGCATAAGAGTCTCGCCAACCTGTTTTTCCCGCTCTTTGTATAAATCGTCTGCAATTTTGGTCAGAAAATCACTTTTCTCCTCAACTGTTTGCAGCTGCTGGAGTTGTGTAACCAGTTGTTTTTTTGAGGGTTCATCAAAAGGTATGATTGTCGCAAATTCCTCCACAGCCTTTTCATTAACTGATTCAGTCGGATTATTTTCTACAGCCGCGAGATTTACCATTGAACTGACTGTCGTATTAATTCGGTTCTGAACTTCTTCTTTGAGTGTTTTGCTATCTTGTTTGGTGGTCCCGGTTTGATCCCCTGAGCTTTCTAGTATCTGTCTTCTGAGCCCGTAGATTATCTCTCTTTGTTTATTCAAAACATCATCATATTCTACAAGGTGTTTTCGTGTATCGAAATTAAATCCTTCTACTTTTACCTGTGCATTTTCAATTGATTTGGAAACAAGCGGGTGTTCAAGCGGAACGTCTTCCGGCATATTAAACCGCGTCATAATTCCTGCGATCTTATCTCCGCCAAAAAGCCGCATAATCTCATCATCCAAAGCCACAAAAAATCTTGATGCGCCCGGATCTCCCTGTCTGCCTGATCTACCTCTTAACTGGTTATCAATACGCCGGGATTCATGCCGTTCAGTGCCGATTACATATAGTCCGCCCAGATCCAAAACTTCCTGATGCTCTTTCTCCCACTTTTTATATTCAGCAGAAGTTTTCTTGGCTGTACCGTCTTTATTTTTTGGTGTCTCACCCCCGAGAACAATATCAACTCCCCGCCCTGCCATATTGGTTGCGACTGTTACAGCACCTTTTTTACCGGCTTGAGAGATAATTTCTGCTTCCCGCAGATGATTTTTGGCATTAAGAAGTTCAAATTTTATTTTTCTCCGTTTTAAGTACTCCGCGACAATCTCGTTTTTCTCAATTGATGTTGTACCGACCAAAACCGGCTGTCCTTTCTTGTGTGCTGACTCAATTTCGTCAACAACCGCTGAATACTTAGCGCGGGTTGTTTTATAAACAGCATCTGAATTATCAACGCGGGCCAGGGGATTGTGGGTCGGGATCATAACAACATCAAGATTGTAAATTTTCCTGAATTCTTCTGCTTCTGTGACAGCAGTTCCTGTCATGCCGGCCAATTTTTCGTAAAGTCTGAAATAGTTCTGAAGCGAAACAGTCGCAAGAGTTTTGGATTCCCTCTGAATTGGAACATTTTCCTTGGCCTCAATTGCCTGGTGGATTCCCTCAGACAACCGTCTTCCCTCCATAAGGCGTCCTGTAAATTCATCAACCAAAATCACCTGATTATCTTTAACAATGTACTCTTTTTCTTTATGGAAAAGAGTTCGGGCTTTGAGGGCTGCTTCCAAATGATAGACAGTATCAAAATCCTTTTCGTAAATATCAGACACACCGTAAAGTTTCTCAACCTTGCCAATTCCATGATCAGTCAAATGAGCAGTCCTGAGTTTTTCATCTATTATAAAATCCGTGTCTGGAGTCAATTTATCGATAACCTTGGCATATTCATAATAGCGCTGAGATGGTGCTTCATCAGGTGCTGAGATGATGTGAGGAGTACGGGCTTCATCAATAAGAACAGAGTCAACCTCATCAACGATCGCGAAATAATATCCTCTTTGCACGACCTGATCAAGTTCTTGAGCCATATTGTCGCGTAGATAATCAAAACCAAATTCAGAATTAATACCATAGGTAATATCCGCCTGGTATGCCTCTTTACGAGTTACAGGTTTTAGATGAAGCAGACGGTAATCAAATGCTTTTTCCTCAGTAAATTTGGGGTCGTAGATGTAGGACTGGTCATTTATAATTGATGAAACCGATACTCCTAAGAATTCAAAGACCGGACCGTTCCATCCGGCATCACGTCGTGCCAAGTAATCATTAACAGTAACCAAGTGGACCCCTTTTCCGGTTAAGCTGTGAAGATACAATGCAGGAATCGCTGAGACGGTTTTTCCTTCTCCTGTTTTTTGCTCCGCAATTTTACCCCGTGCCAGAACAGTTGCCGCCATGAGTTGAACATCAAAATGACGCATCCCCAAAGTCCTGCGCGTTGCTTCACGAGCTAGAGCAAAAGCCTCAGGCATTATTTGTTCCAATGACTCCCCTTTATTTATTCTAGCTTTTAGTTCCTGAGTTTTTTTGGGAAAATCAGAATCTTTTAATTTCTCAATTTTTTCCTCAAGAATATTGATCTCTTCAACGATTGGCTGGAGTTTGTCTACTTCCCGGTTATTGGAATCAAAGAAGCGGTTTAGGATTGACAGCATATATCTATATTACCACAAATTAGGCTCAGAAAAAACCCCGCTCATTTTATTTTAGTAATATGGGCGGGGCTTACCAATTGATCAGTTGGTAATGTCTGTGACATTAACCAAAACTATTTCTTTTTTGCTTTTGCTTTCTTTGCTTTTTTCTTTGCTGGCATGTAAAATCACCTCCTCTTATATTTAGGATAATTTAATAATGTTATTTATCTTTAAATTTGTCAAGAATTTTTCCCTGCTTCAAAAGTGCTAAATTAGGTTGATAATCCAACAAAAATCATGATCGTTATTTATTATTTTTTTTGACAATTTGAGGGGCGGACGACTGAAAGGAGGAGCCCGCCTGCGAGCGTAGCGAGACAGGGGTGGACGGAGTTTAGAAACGGCTATAAGAGAAGAGTAGTTATTCTTTTGAGGAAATTACATCTTTTCCCATATATTTTTGCAAAACTTTTGGAATAAGAATACTTCCATCTTCCTGCTGATAGTTTTCAAGTATTGCGCCAAGCAGCCGCGGGGTCGCGACAACAGTATTGTTAAGAGTATATACATATTTTGTTGTACCCTCCGATGCGCGGTATTTCATGTTTAGTCTTCTTGACTGAAAATCATTAAAGTAACTTGCGGAATGAGTCTCACGGTACTTGTTTTGGGACGGGAACCAGGTCTCTATATCGTATTTTTTACGTTGTCCCGCGCCCATGTCACCTGTGCACATAAGCAAGACTCGGTAGGCAAGTCCCAACTCCTGAAGAATTTGTTCGGAAAATTCAAGCATTTTTTCATGCCACTGTCTAGTTACATCTTCATCCGCGACAGTTAAGACAACCTGCTCAACTTTATTAAACTGATGTACGCGGAAAAATCCTTTGGTATCTTTTCCATAAGTTCCAACTTCGCGTCGAAAGCATGGAGAAACTCCGATAAGCTTTATGGGCAAGTTTTTTTCATCAAGTACTTCATCCTGATGATATGCCGTGAGTGAGACTTCGGATGTGCCAATCAATCCCTGGCCATCCTGAGTTGTGTAATGATCTTCAATTCCCCATGGAAAATACCCAGTTCCCCATAAAGCCTCTTTGTTGACCATCCACGGAACAGCCATTGGGGTAAAATCTTGCTTACTCATAAAATCCAGCGCAAAATTTAAGACAGCTTGCTCAAGAAGCACGAGATCGCCTTTCAGAAAATAAGCTCTAGTTCCTCCAATTTTTACTGCCCTTTTTGAATCATAGAGGTTAAGATTTTCTGCCAGTTGATCATGCGATAGGGGAGTAAAAGTGAATTTTTTAATTTCTCCTGCTTTTTTAATTTCTACGTTTCCTGATTCATCTTTTCCAATTGGTACGTCGGATCCAGCTGGATTAGGAACTTGAAACATGACTTGCTGATAGTTTTTATCAATTTCTGCAAGTTCCGGTTCCAATTTGCTTAATTCCTCCTTAAATTTTTTTCCCTTCTCAATTTGCTCATCAGTCGGCTTGGCTTTTATTGCAGACTGAAAAGAATTCGCCTCTTTTCTAATCTCTTCAATTTTTTGGATTAGTGAGCGGCGTTTTTCATCAAGCTCCAAAACTTTATCTATGATTGAGGAATCAATTTGCTTATCAGCTGTTGCTTTTTTGACGGTTTCTTTGTTTTCGCGGATGTATTTAATATCAAGCATACGTATAAGTATAAAGTATTAGGTATTAAGTATAAAGGGTTTATTTTTTTGTTTTTGGCGAGGATTTTTTCGCGGTAGTCTTTGGTTTTGCTGTAGCTTTAGTCTTGGGTGCATCTTTTGCCTTTACTGCTGCAGTCGCGTTTGACGCGACCGGTTTGGCTTTAGCGGTTTTTGGTGCTGCCTCTTTTGCCGGCGCTGCTTTTGTTTTAGAAGTTGAGGGACTGATTAATTTATTGAGAGAAGATTTCATTCTGGCAGCTTTATTTTTGTGCATTATGTTTGCTTTTACTGCCTTATCAATTGCTTTGAAAGCAACGCTCACTGTCTTTGCATTTTTTGCAATCTTTGCTTTTTTAACAGCTTCTTTATAGATGTTTTTAACTTTCTTGTTCAGAAGAGTCCGCTTTTTGTCTTGTTTGAGCTTTTTTTTCGCGTGTTTTAATATTGGCATAACGGTATTTTAGCATGCTATACTGGTAAATACAACATGCGTAATAATTTTTTAACAAAAAGTATCGATATTTTAACCCGCCGGCAGAGTAATATTTTGTCTGCCGCTTTTGTTATTATGGGGACTGTTGTTTTGTCCCAGATTCTCGGGCTTTTTAAAAAACGTCTTCTCATATCTTTGTTTGGTGCATCAGTTACAACGGGAGTTTATGACGTTGCATATAAATTTCCGGATCTACTTTTCCAATTAGTTATCGCCAGTGCACTATCGAGTGCGTTTATTCCTGTTTTCTCAGATTTATTAGCCAAGAATAAAGAAGAAGAGGCTCACAAAATGGCATCCAATCTCTTAACCCTGGGTGTAATCATTTTTTTCATTTTCTCACTCGTTCTTTCAATTTTTGCTCCATTTTTTCTTCAACTTTTTAATCCGGGTGGAGGTTTTTCAGCAGCAGACATGATGCTTATGGCGAATCTTTTAAGAATTATTATTTTCGGACAACTGTTGATAGTTATTGGTACTTTTTTTACAGCTCTTCTTCAGTCCTACAACCATTTTTTTATTCCGGGATTTGCTCTGGCTCTTTATAATCTGGGTATTATTGTAGGACTCTTTACGCTTTCTCCTTACATTGGAATTTATTCAGGAGCTGTCGGGACGATAATTGGAGCTTTGTTTTTTATCCTTTTTCAGCTTCCCATGGTTAAAAAAATAGGTTTTAAATACAGGCCTAGCTTATCTCTCAAAAATTCCGGTGTTATCACTATTGCAAATTTGATGTGGCCCAGAACTATCTCAAACGCGATTTTTCAGATGGGCACCATTCTTATTGTTTCTCTTGTTTCTTTTTTGCCGGCAACGGGGCGCAATTACATCATTTTTGATCTAGCCCAAACTATTGCCTGGGCGCCTGTTGCTCTTATCGGTCAGGCAATTGCTCAAGCAGCTTTTCCGGTTTTAGCTCGCGAGCGTGCAAATCTTGAAAATTTCAAAATAACTTTCATGAATAGTTTCAATCAGATGCTTTACCTGATTCTTCCTATCTCCATTCTTATCCTAGTACTTCGTATCCCGATAGTCAGACTTGTTTTTGGAGCGCCCAGACTTGATTGGCCTGCAACAGTTCTGACAGGTAGAACTCTTGCCTTTTTTGCTCTCTCTATTTTTGCGCAAGCTTTAATCGCTCTTGTCTACAGGGCTTTCTATGCGCTTCATGACACAAGGACACCGCTTGTTACAGGAGCGCTCTCTACTTTTTTTATGCTTTTATTGGGATATATTTTTATAGTTCCTATGCAGATGGGAATTTCAAGTATTGCTGCTGCGTATTCAATTGCGGGGATTGCTCAACTTTTTTTGCTTCTCTATCTTTTAAATAAGGCAACGGGAGGATTTCACCTGCCGACACTTTTTTTGTCCTGGGTCAAAATATCCGCATCATCTTTTTTTACAGCGTTTGCCTTGTATATTCCTATCAAACTTCTTGACCAATTGGTTTTTGACACCACACATACAATTAATTTGTTAATTTTAACAGGTATCTCATCATTTGCAGGTTTTTCGCTATATCTTTTCCTGACTTGGTTTTTTGATGTGAAAGAGGCTACTATGTATGTTCTTGCTGTGCGAAAAATGGGGAATTGGAGGGAAGTTGCTGAAAAGATTGAGGAAATTATTGGTAGAGATAAAGACGGGGTTTAGTACGTTACATCATTCCGCCCATGCCACCCATTCCAGGCATACCGCCGCCCATGCCACCTTCAGGTGAAGTATTTTTTTCAGGAATATCGGTGACGAGCGCTTCAGTTGTCAGGATCATTGTTCCGACTGATGCTGCGTTGATAAGAGCAAGTCTGGCAACTTTGGCCGGATCTATAACTCCCATGTCAATCATGTTGCCAAATTTATTCTTCACTACGTCATAACCTTCGTTTGGATTCTTAGCTGATTTAATTTGATTAAGCGCTTCTGTCAGATTGACTCCCGCGTTTGAGAGAATTGCAGTCAGGGGAGCGGCAAGTGCATTGAAAAGTATCATTGTTCCGGGATTGGGAGTGAATTCCATTGTTACTTTTTGACCTGGTCCTTTTAGCTCAGCTGAGGAGGAAAGCAAGACACTTCTTGCTCTGAAGAGTGAAATTCCACCACCCGGTACTACCCCTTCTTCCAGCGCTGCTTTTGTTGCTGCGACAGCGTCAATTACCCGCTCTTTTTTCTCTTTCATCTCGAGCTCGGTTGCCGCACCGACATTAATTACTGCAACTCCGCCTGTTAATTTGGCAAGTCTTTCCTGAAGTTTTTCGCGGTCAAATTCCGAAGTTGTTGCATCAATCGCACCTTTGATTTGGGTAATCCTTGCGGCAATTACTTTCTTGTCTCCTTTGCCGCCGATTATCCTCGCATTTTCTTTATCTGCCCAGACTTTATCTGCTCTTCCGCAGTCTTCAATAGTAATGCTCTCAAGAGTTCTGCCCGTATCTTCTGAGATTACAGTTCCGCCGGTCAGAACTGCGAGATCCTCAAGCATTTCTTTGCGCCTGTCACCAAATCCCGGAGCTTTTATTGCCAGGGAATTTAAAGTACCTTTTAATTTATTCACGATGAGGGCGGCGAGTGCTTCCCCTTCAATATCATCAGCAATAAGAATGAGGTTTTTACTTACCTTTACAAAATTTTCAAGAAATGGAACAAATTCATTAAGAGCCGAGATCTTTTTATCGGTAATTAGGATATAAGGATCATCAATTTCAGCCTCCATTTTTTCAGTATTAGTCACAAAATAAGGAGAAACATATCCCTTGTCAAATTCCATGCCGTCCTTATAAACTACTTCCATTTCCATTGTGCGTCCTTCATCAACTGTCACAACACCGTCTTTGCCCACTTTGTTGATTGCTTCGGCAATAAGTGTTCCGATTTTTTCATTTTGGGCTGAAATCGTAGCTACTTTTTTGATATCTTCTCCTTTTACTTCCTGTTTCATACTGTTGAGGGATTTAAGTACTTTTTCAACACCTTCTTCTATTTCTTCACGAAGAAGCATTGGGTTGTAGCCTTCATTAATTCTCTGAAAACCCTGATTTACGATCTCCCGTGTTATAACTGTTGCGGTTGTTGTCCCGTCTCCTGCCACATCGTTGGTTTTAGAAGCTGCTTCTTTTACCATTTGGGCACCCATATTTTCAAATGGATTGGGGAGATCTATTTCTTTGGCTACAGTCACACCATCGTGAACTACATTTGGGGCTCCCCATTTTTTGTCCAAAGCAACGTTGCGGCCTTTTGGGCCAAGAGTAGTTGCGACTGCGTTGGCCAGCTGGTTCACACCATTAATAAGAGATTGTCTTGCGTCTGAACCGTATTTTATTTGTTTACTCATACTAATTTACAATTGCTAATATATCTGATTGTTTGACGAGTTTCCATTCTTCATTCTCAACTTTAACTTCATTCCCGCCCCATTTGGTGAACATTACTTTTTGTCCGACTTTAACTACCATAGGAACCAATTTTCCGTGTTCGTCATACGCGCCTTCTCCGACGGCCATTATTTCACCAACTTGTGGTTTTTCTTTTGCGTTATCTGGAAGGTAAATTCCTCCGGCTGTTTTGTTTTCGCCTTTTGAAGGCTTGATCAAAACATTGTCAAATAGTGGTTTTATATTGCTTTTGCCTGCCATATATTAGGTTTTAGGTGTTAGTTTTTAGGGGTTAGGTTTCTAATCACTAAACACAAATCTCTAATCACTAGTTCAGAGTTATCACTCGGTCGATTAGAATGCTAGTTTATAACAGGAGCAAAAAGATGTCAAGACCCTAAAACGGCCGGACTCCATTTTCGATGATTATTCGCCTACTATTGACACATAGTTAAGTATTTATATACAGTATATATATGCCCGTAACTGAGACCAGTGAAGTAAAGCCTCAATCATCCAGCCCAAAAGGTATTATTGCATTCATTATAGTGGTACTGATTTTCGGATCCGCGGCAATGCTTGCACTCCGCAACAACAATAGAAATAACGATTCCAACAATCAGCAAAACGGCCAAAATCCATCTAAGTCAGCGCCCCTACTCAGCTCGCCTATCTCCCCGCATACACTGGTATATGGCGGGTGGGTAGGAAATAAATCATCAATAAAATCGCTTGACCTTTCCTCAGGTGAGAACAAAACCCTGGCAGAGCTTCCGGAAAATATCAAAAAAGTAAGCGTTATTTCATCTGACTCCCTTCTATATATAGATCAGACAGATGATCGCGACCACGGCAAGCAGCTGGTGCTGTATTCATTGAGAGATAAGAAACCCCTGGCGACTGTTTCTGCCTCAGCCGGTTTTGGAATTGATGATTATGCCGTTTCTCCAAACAAACAATTTGTGGCAATCTGGGAAGTTTCTTTTGCGCCTAATTCTTCAGTGCTTAAAGGAGGGCATTCACGGGTCTATGCGTTGAATTTGGACAGTCCCACCGTCAAGAATCTTATTTACGACGAATCAGCTTCAGTTTTTGTAAATAATCCCCGCGCAGTTCTCAATGACGGAAGAGTTGTTACGGATAGATTTGTTCCAAATGATCCCAATGGCCAGGGATGGGCATATGGAGTAAGCATCTCAAGCTTTGATGGGACTACCAAACAACAACTCACTCAAATGCAAGACGGTACATATGGAACCCCACCAGTCATATCACCTGACGGGAAAAAACTTGTGTTCACCGGTTACAATGGTTCATCAGGACCAGGTACGGGATTGGTGAATGGTTTTAGGAGGGCTATTGCCAAAAGTAACACAATTGACGTGATTGATGTAGCAACTCTTGAGCGCAAAACCATACCCAATAATCTTCCGTCAGGCACTATTTACAGTACTGCCGGTTGGGGAGATACAGCCGATGATATTGTTTTTAACTCAACCGACGGTTTGTATGCGCAGAATCTCGCCACGCAGACTGTAACAAAGCTTAATCAAACAGAATTATCCTACGTTACAAAACTTTCAACCGACAAAACACTTCTCGGCTCAGAAGATGAATCCGAGTCTACTCTCGGCAACCTAGGCGACACATATGCTTCCTCAATTAAGCAATTTTCCGTACAGGATGCAAAAACAGCACAACTTATCGGGCTCAACTTATCTGACAATCTTATGCAATACATTTCACTACTGCCTGCAAATTATTTCCCAGAGGTTTTGGGAACATTGGTTGTTCCCACCAACCTTACTCCAACGATAATCGATCTCTATTCAGATAAGAATGTCAAAAAAGACAATCTCCAGCTTTACACTTTTTATCTCAAAGCAGATCTCGCTCCAAAAAGAACGGTCCAGCAGACAGGCCTCTCCGGTGGAAGGAAAACCAAGATGTCGTGATCTCGCAGCTGAGCAGTGTAAGGAGTCGGGACAGGTAGAAGGTACAGAGTCATATAAGGATTGTGTGAAAGCACAGAAAAAGGTAAATAAAAAGCAGGATGATCTTTGTTATGACTCACCACTTTATTTATATGGAAAAGAGGGACAAAAAGTGGATGTAAAAGTAAACACACCGGTATATAATTCAGTACCCGGTTACAACAACGGTTACTCAACAACACTACTTGGAGGAGGAAACGTATCGATAAACGGAGTAAATTATGACAGCATAAGCTATGATTACAAGCCTGCGCTGAGAAGAATAACGGCTCCAACTCAGGGTACTATTGTTCCTCAGAAGGATCTGGCAAAAGCCGTAAGGTCATATGCAGGCAAACTTGGATTAAATGCCAAAGAAGCAGTTGACATAGTTGCGTATGCAGAGGAAAATGTAAAAGCGCCGTACGTTTTTGTCTCCTTCTTTGATCACAATAAATCTCAAAATATCCTTCCTCTGTCATTTACACCGCAGCCGGATAATTACCAAAATGTTGTTTTTTACTTTGCTCGGCTCAAATCAGATCCCGGTTTTACTCCTAAGTCCCCGGTTTTCCCACAGCCTGTTAGCAGAACAGGCCTGACTGCTATTGAAGTTAGCGCGATTGTAGAGTAATATATAGTTAATTATGAAGCGGTTATTTTTATTCTTCTTTGCTCTTCTATTTTTTATTTTCCCATCTGTTGCCTCAGCGCAGATTACTACAACGGGCAAACTCATTACGGTTGACCGGGGAAAGCAGATGCTTTATGCCTGGGAGGGAGGACGCATTATCAATCAAACTCCTGTCTCAACCGGCATGTATTACACGCCGACAGTAAAGGGGAGTTTCAAAATCTACCGTAAAATTCCGCTTCAGGATATGAAAGGAAGTTACCCACCGTATCCGCCGTATTTCACCAAAAATGTGCCGAATGTGATGTATTTTTACGGAGCATACGCTATCCATGGAACTTACTGGCATAATGCTTTTGGTTCCCGTGCCAGCCACGGATGTGTCAATGTCCCGGTTCCATTCTCCGCTTGGCTCTATGGCTGGGCCGACCAGGGGACAAGAGTTGAAGTATTTTGATTTGTCTATACTTTTGTGAAAAGTACTCAAAATCTACTTTTATTTGTTCTTTTGTGCCGACAAAAGAACCAAAAGCTCGTGAGCAGCAAAGTCGCGCTAAAATTGTTTCATTCGTTAGTCGGGTCATAACACCCCATCCGCTCTAAAGGCGGGTTTCCCCTGACAACTCATTCACAATTTTCTAACGCGCTTTGTTTGAAAGCTCACCACACCAAAGATTTTTTGCCGTTCGCTGCGTAATGCATAAAAAAGTTTGCGAATGCATCAGGGGGATTCCCCGCAAACTTGTCGGGGAGGGGGTGAAATCACCCGATAAGTGAGCAAATCTTTTGAAAGCATGGAGCGAGACTAGGCAATAGTTTTGGGCACTTTTGCTACCAAAAGTGCGAAAGAATTTGAATTTGGTTTCTTTGTCTGCACAAAGAAAGTAACCAGTTTATTTAAACCTCACTGGGATTATAAGTTGCTCTGCACTCTCAGGAAGATCTGAGGGATTGTTCTTCTCAAGAATCAACTTACCCTTATCAGTTTCTGAATCTTCGAATGTGATTTCTCCCTCAAAGGGAACAAATTCCTCAGTCATCCATTCACCAGTTGTAGTCATTAGTCCTGTACCTATCGGATTTCCCTTATCATCAAAAAGGGTGGCCGTGAATTGTCCCTCAAAAAACCACGTACCTCGTGCATTCCCTTTTATCTCAAGAGGGGATTTAACTATTTGCACAGGTCTGGGAGTTGTGATTTTGATTTTATCTTGAAGCTCAAGCTCATTGCCGATATTTTGGGTCAGGGTTTTACCTGATTTCGTGACACAAACAGGTGGATAACTTTCACGCACCGGATTTCCCTCTTTTACGCATTCATCAAAGGTCCCGGCCTCTTTTACCTCCGTATTATCAACTGTCGGATCTGCTGGATTTTGTGGATTGAGCCAAATGATAACCCCGCCAGCGGCTAAGACTATAAGTACAAAAACAAACTTCCTCATATAAGTATTATACAAAACTTTTCCCACCCGCGCCGAAGTCTTCTAAGCAATATAATCTCTATTTCAAATTTTCCACAATAAGAGTATAATCTGTACAAATGAAAATAGCCGCACAAGAACTCCTTAAAATTTTAACTGAAAAAGAGAAGCTTATTGGAGCAAAAGGAGAGATTAGCTTTACGCTAAATAATTTGCAGGTAAAAGTTAATGATAAAAATATTATTGGTAACATTATTCAGGACTGGTTAGCGCAATGGTTTAGGCATAATTCTATTGATTTTTCAGAAGCATCAAGCACTCAGGAGTTTCCCGATTTTTATTTAAACGGAAAAGATCTCACCTCTGGGCTATTAGAGATCAAGGCATTCGATACGAGCGCAAGCGCAAATTTCGATATAGCCAATTTTGAATCATACTGTAGTTCTTTAGTAGATAATCCATTTAGAATTAACGCTGATTATCTGATTTTCGGTTATACACTAATGAATGGTGAATTATGTATAAATAATATTTGGCTCAAAAAGATTTGGGAAATCTCTGGGCCAAGTGCGGCATATCCAGTCAAAGTGCAGCAAAAAAGAAACATGATTTATAACTTACGACCAATAACATGGTATTCAACTGTTGCTCGATCAGCAAAACCCTTCAAAAATAAAGAAGAATTTATTCATGCTTTGAGTAAGACATTGTTGCAGTATGAGAAGACTGCAAGTGCGTCTATAAAGTGGTTAAGTCAGGTGCTTGAACAGTAGAGTATTTACTGGTCGGAATATCCGGTTGGATTAAGCTTTTTATTATTTTTTCAGCGACAGCCTCGATTACGTTAACTACTACAGTATTTCCTAGTAGGTCAAAGCCATCTTTTTCGGAAATTTCTAGCTTGAAATTTTCAGGAAATCCAAAGAGTCTTAGTCCTTCTCTTAACGATAGCTTTCTGAGTCCATTTCCATCTGGTACTACTAGCCTTTCTACATCAGTTGCAACAAGGGTAGGTGCAATATCTTTTGGGTCAAGTATTTTATTAACCTCGTAGCTTAATTTACCAGTAACGATATTGTACCCCTTTTCTATATTCGGATTGTGCTTTCTTGATTGAATTTGATTTCCAAATAAATCAGTTTCCGTAACTATGTCTTTGGGATGTTCGAATCTTAAATACCCTTTATTTACAAGGTCTTCTAGCAATTCCTTAAGATTAGGGAGATTAATTACAGACATGATCTCATTATGCGTTAATGGCATTCCATCCATCCATTTCATTCCTTTTTTTTCTGCCCAGTGTTTTTTCCTTCTCTCTTTGAGTAGTGAGTTCAAAATGTGCTTCTGCTGTTTAGTAATTGGTCCTTTCAACTCTAAATCCCAACCGTGGATATTACTATCTCCCCCTCGCTTGTCTTTCACTGATTTTCCATATAAGTCTTTTAAACTGTATTTATTCATTAGGTTTTTAACGAAAGGTGTTTCAAGAGTTGGTAAACCCTTTTCCAATATCATAGCTAACGTAGTCGTATTTTTGGTAGCGAAATCTAATCGAACAGTTTTTTTAAGAGTTCCAACAATGTATATGCGTTTTCTGCTTTGAGCTACGCCAAAATATTTAGAATCTAGCAAGGCCCAACTAGTCTTATATCCTAGGTCATTCAGTTTAGTAATTATTGTTTCAAGCGTCCGGCCCATTCTCTTTGTTTTATCTACGCGATCGTGCATTACTAACCCTTCAACATTTTCAAGCAAAAAACCTATTGGTTTTTTTTCTTTAAGAATTCTTTCAACTTCAAAGAACATTGTACCTCTGGTATCTATGAAGCCTTTGCGTTTACCACCTGCGCTAAATGGTTGGCAAGGAAATCCCGCAAGGAGAAAATCAAAGTCAGGGATAAGGGAGGCATCAATTTGTGTTATGTCTCCATGTACGCTCTCCCCCTTAAAATTTTGATTCAGCACCTCAACTGCGTGTTTTTTTATCTCAGAAGTAAATACGCATTTAATTTCAAACCCATTTTTTTTTGCGGCTTGTTCAAATCCAAGCCTCGTCCCCCCTATTCCAGCAAATAAATCAATAACCCTAATGGTATTAGTTTTCATCGTATAATAAATATATCACATAATTTCTAAAGGGTCCAGACCTATAATAAACCTATTCTTGCTTAGCTTTTTCCAGCTCAGATAGTACTCTCTTTATACAACCTCTTGTGCGTTTAATCACCCGATCATCCCAAAATCTTATCACTTTCCACCCTTCGCTGCGCAATTTTGAACGATAACGTCTATCCCGCCGCATGTTCATATTGATCTTTTTTACCCAATATTCAGGTAGTTTATCTTTCCTCACGTGAAAGTCCTTCCCATGCCAAAAATCACCGTCAATAAAAACCACAATTTTTTCTTTAGGAAAAACAATGTCAGGGCTGCCCAAAAGTTTATAATGACGTTTAAATTTTATCCCCATCTCTTCCAAGGCTTCAAACATCACTAACTCGGGCTTTGTATTTTTGCCCTTTATTCGTGACATGGTAAAGCTCCTCTGCTCAGGCGTTATCCTATCCATAGGACGAATATTATACAACAAAGAGCAGCGAAAATTGCCATGCTTCGTAATAATAATGAGTTATATCCTTTCTATAAGGTAATAGTAGGATTATGCAAATAATTTTGCGTAAGTGTTATTTTAATAGTGAATAAGACGAGCCGAGATGGGCAACCGCGTCGAAGTCTTCTAAGCAAATCTCAATATCTATCTCTCTTCCAAAATTTCCAATGTAAGCGTATAATACAAATCGGTTTACAGATTTAGATAAAGCGTTTCTTCCATATCGCCAAATAACAATGAGATAAATTATGTTTTTGTCAAAACTATACATTAAAAACTATAGATCCATTAGTGAAATTGAAATCAGTTTTTCCAAAGGAAAAAATATTATCGTTGGGAAAAATAATGCTGGGAAGAGTAACATATTTAAAGCTCTCAACCTTGTATTGGGAGAAAATAGCCCAACATATGAGAAAAGTAACAATATTACAGAAAGTGATTTTTATTCATGGAAGGAAAATATTGATAACGAAATAAGAAATAAAACGGCAAATGAGATCTTTATATGGTGTGAATTAAAAAGGGAAAATGGTGAGTTACTAAATTACGAAGAGATATATAAATGTTATGGGTTTTATAAAATGCTTCCGCGTTTAATAAAAGAAAAAATTCCGGAAAATTATAAATACATATTTGAATTTGAGGAAGATGAGATTGAAAGATCTGATAAACTATATGTAAACCCAAAGCTTAAAAACCAAAAAACTTTCGAACAGGAATTTGATAATAAATATTCCTTTGGTTTTGCATTTTTTGCAAATATAGATAAGCAAAACAAAATCCACAAAGAAATGCGTTTCTTATATAGAGAGAATGATCAGAGCGATTGGGTGCTTGCATTTAAACCATCAATTAGGAATGAATTTTTGCAAAGCGCCATAATCCCTTCATTTAGAGATCCCCAAAACCAATTAAGGCTAAATGAATGGACTTGGTATGGAAAATTGATGATGCATCTAACAGAAAAGCATCTGAAGTCAAAAGCATTACATGATGCATTTGCTGTCGTTAAAGAAGTTGCTGATGAGGTATTTAGTTCTGTTAAAAATGAAGTAGCAAGTACATCTTTAAATGTTGCGTTTCCTGGCACAGAATTGCATTTCCAATTTCATGCTGATTCGAAAGATGATATCTATAAAAATTGTGTTATATATATCGATGATGGATTTAAATCTCTTCTTACCGAAAAGGGAGCCGGCATTCAAAGCGCAACCTTAATTGGACTGTTCAACTTTTATACGAGAGAAGTAAATATTAAAAATGGAGCATTGTTGTGCGTTGAAGAGCCTGAATTATACCTACATCCCCATGCTAGGAGGGTTATTAGCGATAGATTGGATGATTTTATAGACAATGATAAAAATCAAGTAATAATTACAACTCATAGCCCAGAATTTATCAGAACTACGGATGATAGTTTAAATATTATCCTACTCAAAAAAAATAATTCTGAAACCACAGGATTTCCTATAAACATAAGAAGCAGTAAATCTTTACTATTAAATAATAACCACAATGAAATATTTTTTGCTGATAAAGTTATAATTTGCGAAGGATTTGATGACTATATATTGAGATGGGTGGCAAAAGAAAAATTCCCAAAGCAACTTGATGAAAAAAACATCTCAATTGTTACAGGTGGAGGGAAAGACAACTTTAAAAGGTTTATTGAATTGACACTAAAGCTACAGATAGACTGCTATTTGTTTTCAGATTTCGATTATTTTTTAAGAGATTCTTCTGAAGCGGCAGAAAAATATAAAGAGGATATTAAGGATAAGAAGACGGGAAAAATTAAAAAAATAAAATCATTCAAACATTTAAGTCTGGCAGATGTCGAAAAAGGATTCTTCAAACAAAAATGTATATTTGGGGATAGCTACGATAGAGAGATAGAAACTATTAAAAAACTTAGACAAATTATTAAAACCGAAGAGGAAAAAAACTTTTATAAATCCAAAACTGTTGATGAATTACAAAATAGAGACGAAATGAAGCTACACTTAACTCACTTGAGAAAAAATGGTATAGGCATATTAGAGGGAGAAATTGAAAATTTATCTTTAGATTCAAGTTTTCTTTCAAGCGAGAATAAATTGAGCCTGCAAAAGATATTTGAAATTAGTACAATGCTGGTTAGTGGAAAAGAAATATCAACTATAATCGATACTGCCCCAATTGAAGAATTCTTGACACGCGTGTTTCAGGAGTAGGAGAAATTAGTAGTTGTGGGCGAAATAACATATTTTCTTTTAAGGCTTGACATGCTAGCGTGGATATGATAAAAATAGAGTTACTCTCTTTCAAATAAAGATACAAGGGCGTGAGGCCTTTGGTATCTTTTGTTGCATGTTTGGAGTTACCGCCTTCGCTTTTAGCCACGGTGGGGATAGTCTGCCCAACTATATAATATAATACTCACGATGCCTAAGAAATCCATTGATAAAGACATAATCAACAAAGACATTATCCGCCAAAATTGGGGAAAGACATATGCAGTCCTGCCGGAGCTTGATCTTCTGGCTGTACAAAAAACCTCATATGAATTATTTCAGCAAAAAGGAATAGAAGAAATTATCCAGGAAGTAACACCTGTTGAGGATTTTACAGGCAAGAATTGGTCACTTACATTCCATGAGCACAAGATCGGCAAGGCGACAATTGACCCTGAAACAGCCCTCATCAAAGGCCTCACTTTCAACTCCCCACTCACAGTAACAGTAACACTCACAAACAAAAAAACAGGAGAAACCCATAACGCAGAAGTATTTTTGGGAGATATCCCACAGATGACTGAGCGGGGAACATTCATTATTAATGGTATTGAGCGCGCAGTTGTAAGTCAGTTGGTCCGCTCACCCGGTGTTTTCTTTACCGCAACACATGATGCAATCACAGGGCAAACGCTTTATTCGGCCGAAATAAGACCGTTTATGGTTCATGGCTTGAATTTGCAACCACTAGATATGGAACAATTACTGTCAAAATTGACAGACGCCGGAAATTTTTGGCAACAACATTCTTAAGAGCTTTAGGAATTTCAGACAGTGAACAGATCAAAGAAAAATTCGCGCCTTTCATGGAGGGAGAGGGTGGGTCTCTTATCGGAACTACACTTGCAAAAGACGAAACAACCAATGAAACAGAAGCTTTGATTGAAATCTTTAAGAAGATGCACCCAGGAGAACCGGTTGTTCTGGATAAGGTTCGTGAATATTTCATGAATCTTTTTTTCAATAACAGACGTTATGATCTAGGTCTAGTCGGTCGTTACAAAACAAACAAGCGTCTTAAAAGTGTTCCCGGTTTCGTCCCAACTGAGGAGCACGTCCTAACAATTGATGACATAACAGCAACTCTTTCATACCTAATGATGCTTGATAAGGGTCAGGGAGATGTTGATGATATTGACAGTCTTTCCAACAGACGCATAAGAAGTGTTGGAGAACTCGTCGCGATTAACGCTTTCAGAGTCGGAATGCTCAGAGTTGAGCGAAGTATCAAAGAGAGGATGAGTCTTCTTCAGGCAGACGTTCCGATAACAGTTGCCAATCTTATCAACGCGCGTCCTATTATGGCCTCAATTAATGAGTTCTTCCGAACTTCACAGCTCTCCACAATTCTTGACCAAACAAACCCACTTTCAGAAATAGACAATCTTAACCGTCTGACAGTTATGGGAACAGGTGGAATTTCAAGAGAAAGAGCAGCCTTTCTCAATCCGTGACATCAACAGCTCACAATATAGTAAGAATTTGATCCGATCAGAAGTCCTGAAGGACCAAACATTGGTCTGGTTACTTACATGGCTCTTTACTCACAGGTCAATGACTATGGATTCTTGGAAGCTCCATATAAAAAGGTAATAAAACAGAAAAAAGGTAAAAAAGAAGTTGCAATAGTAACTGATGAGATTGTTTACATGAGTGCAGATGAAGAGCGGGATCAGTACATAACTCACGCAGGTGTCAGCATTTCAGACTCAGGTGAAATTCAAGACGCGCGGGTTCCGCAAGATACAAGGGGGACTTTACAGAAGTTGATTCAGCATGTGATTGAATTATATAGACGTTGTTCCACGACAAGTTGTCGGAACTTCAGCTTCTCTTATTCCATTTATCGCACATGATGAAGCAAACCGAGCTCTTATGGGAACTCACATGCAGTGTCAAGCAGTTCCACTGGTTAATCCGCAAAGTCCGATTGTCGGAACCGGAATGGAAGCAGCAATTGCCTCAGTCATGGGAAGAGTTGTAACATGCTCCATTTGACGGAAAAGTTACTTTTGTTGATTCAATCAAAGTTGGTTCTTGAATCAGGAAAAGGCGAGAAAGCAACTTTTGTCATCGAAACATTTGAAAGAACCTCACAAGCCACATGCTTACACACAACGCCCGCTTGTTAATGAAGGACAAAATGTTAAAAAAGGAGATGTTTTGATTGATGGACCATCATCTGAAAAAGGAGAATTGGCACTTGGACGAAATCTGCTTATTGCATATGCATCACTTGATGGACTTGGATATGAAGACGCTATCGTTATTTCAGACAAATTGGTTAAAGAAAATGTCTTATCCAGTATTCATATTGAAAAATATGAAGCAGCAGTTGTTGAAACCAAGCTTGGACCTGAAGAAACAACACGAGATATTCCAAATGTATCAGAAGAAGATCTTGGCCAATTTGATGAAGAAGGAGTTGTAGTTGTCGGATCAGAAGTTGAACCTGGAGATATATTGGTTGGAAAAATTGCTCCAAAAGGTGAAACAGAACTAACAGCAGAAGAAAGATTTCTTCGAGCAATTTTCGGTGAACAAGCACGAGAAGTACGAGATACATCATCTTCGAATGCCTCACGGTGAACGAGGAACTGTCATCAGCGTTCAAATACTTGATCAGAAAAAGGAGATGAACTAGAGCCAGGAACAATGCAGAAAAATTATTGTTGAAGTTGCACAGTTCAGACACGTTGTAGTTGGAGATAAATTGGCAGGACGACACGGAAACAAAGGAGTTATCTCAAGAATTCTTCCAGTTGCAGACATGCCATATCTTGAAGACGGAACACCAGTTGATATCATTATTTCTCCTGTTTCAGTTCTTGGCTCGTATGAATCTTGGGTCAGCTTCTTGAAGCTCATCTTGGATTTGCGGCTGCAAAAACTTGGCATTAAAATTGGCGCTTCCGGTTTTTGAAAAAATTGAAGAAGAAGAATTGTTGATCTACTTAAACAAGCTGGACTTCCGGTAAATGGAAAAGTCACAGCTTTATGATGGAAGAACAGGAGAGCATTATGAAAATCCAGTTGTTGTTGGAATTGAATACATCATGAAGCTTATCCACATGGTTGAGGATAAGACTCATGCAAGATCAACCGGACCATACTCACTGGTTACCCAGCAGCCACTTGGAGGAAAAGCACAAATGGGAGGACAGAGACTTGGAGAAATGGAAGTTTGGGCACTTGAAGCACACCGAGCACGATATATTCTTCAGGAAATGTTAACAATAAAATCTGATGATGTTGTCGGACGTGCAAAAGCATTTGAAGCAATTGTTAAAGGAACAGATATCCCAACACCAAAAGTTCCTGAATCATTTAAAGTTCTTATCAAAGAGTTGCAATCACTTGGTCTGAACGTTGTACCTCTAGGCGCAGTTGTTGCTGATGCCACAGCTGAGGAAGAGCGTAAAAGCAGAAGAAATTAAACATGAAGTAAAAGCATTTGAAGAATCACTGGATGTAAAAGAAGTTGTAGAAGCAAAAGACTGCTGCAGGCGAAGCAGGTTGTACCTGAAGGTGAAGCTGGAATATCTGAGACTGAAGCAATTGTACCAGTAGATGATGATTTGCCAGCAGAAGGAGCAAAGAAATAGAAAAAGTTTAACTATGAATAATAAAAATAAAAACATATTAAAAGATCTCAACATTTCAGATTTTAAGTCATTGAAGCTTTTACTCGCAAAAATGAGATATCATGAACTGGTCATATGGTGAAGTTACCAAGCCTGAAACCATTAATTATCGAACACTTAGACCTGAAAAAGATGGACTTTTTGATGAAAGAATATTTGGTCCTACGAAAGATTGGGAATGTTATTGTGGAAAATACAAGAGAATTAGATACCGAGGAATAATCTGTGACAAATGTGGAGTTGAAGTAACTCTCTCAAGAGTAAGACGAGAAAGAATGGGACACATCACTCTTGCATGCTCCGGTAGGACATGTTTGGTTCTTCAAAGGCGCGTCTTCAGTGCATTGTCGCTCCTTTTGGACTGTACAGCAAAAGATCTTGAATCAGTTATTTATTATGCTTCATATTTGATAACAAAGATTGATGAAGAAAAGAAAAAAGAAGCTCTTGATCAACTTCGGAAAAACAATTGAAGATAGAAAAGAAGCGCTGAGCGGAAAAATGAAAGAGGAAGAAGACAAGAATAAGTGAAGAAACAGACAGTAAAGAAAGCTGAGGTTAAGAAAGGTAAAACAGCTGATGAGCAAAAAGCACTTAATTGCTGAGGAAGTTGAGCTTTCCAAACGCCAAAAACTTGCAAGACTGCAGTGAGACTCTTGAAGTCAGAGCAGAAAAAGCTGGATGAAATTTCAGATACCTTCACAAAACTTTTGAAGAGTCTTACGTGTGGAAGTGTTTTGTCAGAAGATGAATATTTCAAACTTCTTGAATATGATATCCCTATCTTTTTCACAATCAAAACCGGATCTGAAGCACTTTCAGAAGTTGTCAAAAATCTTGATCTGTCAGTAATGATTGCCACTCTTCGAACAGAAGTTGCAAAAGCATCAGGTGCAACGCTACTTGAAGATTGGTTAAAAGACTTAAGACTTATTGAGAACATGCGAAAAGCCGGAGTAACTCCAACAGCCATGATTACTTAGCTATTTGCCTGTAATCCCACCTGATCTTCGTCCTATGGTTCAACTCTCAGGAGGAAGATTTGCGACATCTGACTTAAATGATCTTTACCGAAGAGTTATCAACAGAAATAACCGCTTGAAGCATCTTATTGGCACTGGGTGCACCTGAAATCATTTTGAGAAATGAAAAAAGAATGCTTCAGGAATCAGTTGATGCCTTAATTGATTCATCTCAAAGAAGCAGCTCAGACAGTCAAACTCAACTCTTCGATCGCTTTCAGACATGTTGCGAGGAAAACAAGGACGATTCCGTCAAAATCTTCTTCGGAAAACGAGTTGATTATTCAGGACGTTCAGTTATCGTTGTCGGACCTGAGCTTAAGTCTTACTCAGTGTGGACTTCCAAAAGAAATGGCTCTTGAGATGTTCAAGCCATTTATTCTTCGTGAAGTTATTGTTCGAGGTTTTGCAACCAACATCAAGTCTGCAAAGAGATATATTGAAAAAAGACCACCTGAAGTATTTGATATTTTGGAAGAAATCACCAAGAATCACCCGGTTCTTCTTAATCGTGCTCCAACCCTTCATAAGCTCGGAATTCAGGCATTTTACCCTGTTCTTATTGAAGGAGCTGCGATTCAACTTCATCCATGTGTTTGTGCAGGATATAACGCTGATTTTGACGGAGACCAGATGGCTGTTCATATCCCTCTGTCCGAAAAAGCACAAGAAGAAGCAATAAGACTAATGCTCCCAAGTCACAATCTTCTTAAGCCAGCAGATGGTGATCCTATTACTCTTCCTAACAAAGAAATGGCTCTAGGTACATACTACTTAACAACAATTGATGAGGACTTGAGACGGGAAAAAGATAATATTCCTTATTTTGGAAATGGATTTTCAGCAATTATTGCCTATGATCTTGGAAAAGTAAAGCTAAAAGAACCATTAATGTCCGTTTGATTGAGAAAGAAGGCGGAGAGAAAAAATCATTGAAACAAGTGTGGGAAGAATCAAATTCAATGAATTACTTCCAGTGATTTTGGTTATATTAATGAAGGTATTAATGCTTCAGGAATCAAGAAAATTATTATACGCGCGATGAAGATATATTCGTCCGATGAAGTAGCAATTTTAATTGATAATATTAAAAGTCTTGGTTTTTATGGAGCTACGATTTCAGGTGTTACTGTTTCAGTATTTGATAATGAAATTGTTACAGGAGAAACAAGAAATGGTCGAAGAAGCTGAGAAAAAAGTCGCGTTAATAGATACCGAATACCAGCAAGGACTTATTACGCTTGCTGAAAAGAAAAGATTGCACAATGATGTCTGGCTTAAGGTGACTGATGTTGTATGCAAAGCTCACATGGAAGAATCTTAAGCAATCAAATCCAATTAAAGTAAGTATTGACTCAGGAGGATCACGTGCGGGAATGGAGCAGCTCAAGCAGCTTTCAGCTATGCGTGGTCTTATCGTTGATCCGCTTGGAAAAATCGTTGAACTTCCTGTTAAATCCAATTTCCGCGAAGGACTTATCAATTTTTGAATACGTTGCATCTGCCCGTGGATCAAGAAAAGGTTTGACTGACTCGAGCTCTAAAAACAGCAAATGCAGGATACCTAACCCGCCGTCTTGTTGACGTAGCTCATGAGGTTATCATAAGAGAAGAAGACTGCGAGACAACGGATGGGATTGTAATCCGCAGTACGGAAAAAGATAGAACATCTTCGCTCTCCGATAGAGTCGTGGGACGTGTTTTGGCTGCGAACGTAATTTCCAAAAAAACCAAAAAGATACTTTTCAAAGAAGGACATGAGCTAAATGAGGAAGAAGCAAAGGAAGTAGACGCAAATGAAGTAGAGGAAGTAATAGTAAGATCTCCATTGGTTTGCAAACTTTCATACGGAATTTGTGCAGCCTGTTATGGATGGGATTTCTCAACAAAAAAGAGAATTGGCTCGGCGTACCCGTAGGAGTGATGGCAGCACAATCAGTCGGAGAGCCTGGAACACAGCTTACTATGCGTGTTAAGCATTATGGTGGAGTTGTTATGTCTGACGTGACCCAGGGATTGCCAAGTGTTGAGGAGTTGTTTGAAATGAGAACTCCAAAGAATCTGGCACCAGTTTCTGAAATCACCGGGAAAGTAAAAATTGAAACTACAAATGAAGGTCACTGATTCAAGTAAAGAACAAAAAGATCAAACCACTTGAGTCTCAAGAATACTTTGTACCTCTATCAGCCGAGCTTTCAGTTAAAGATGGGGACGAGATTAAAGCCGGAACACCACTTGCTGAAGGAGATCTTGATCCTAAAGAAGTTCTTAAAATTGGCGGTCTTTTGATGGTTCAGCGCTATCTTATTACCAAGCTGCAAAAAGTTTATGAGTCACAAGGTATTGCTATTAACGATAAGCATTTTGAAGTGACGATCAGAAAAATGTCAGATAAGGTAATTGTTGAGAGCGTTGGTGACACATCTCTTATTCCTGGAGATTTTATCACAAAAGCACGATTTGAAGAGATAAACGCCGAAGTATTATCAGAAGGTGGAGAACCGGCAACCGGACGCCAGGTAGTTCTTGGTATCACTAAAGCTTCTTTGTTCTCAGATTCATGGCTTTCAGCCGCATCATTCCAGGAAACAACAAAAGTTCTGACTGAGGCTGCGCTTGAAGGAAGAGTTGATAAGCTTATGGGACTTAAAGAGAATGTTATCATTGGACGTCTGATCCCGGTTGCGGGAATGGATGGGGATACTGAAATCCCACCAGGCGAAGAAGTCGAAGAAGTTAGCCAACCCGTTGAGGAAGTTCAACCAGTTACTGCCTAATTCAGAGTTTAGAGTTCAGAATTAAGAATTAAGTTTTTAAATAATACTTAAAAATTCTAAATTCATAATTATAGATTCTGAATTTAAATATGTTATAATACAAAAAATTAAGAGGATAATAAACTATGCCGACACTATCACAATTAGCAAAAAGAGGAAGAAGCAAGAGAGTAAAAAAAACCAAATCAACTGCGCTTAAAACACTTTTTAACGCGAAGGAGAGAAAGTATAAGAGTTTTACATCGCCGCAAAAACGAGGGGTGGTTACTCTTGTTAAAACGATGACTCCCAAAAAGCCAAATTCCGCTCTTAGGAAAGTTGCCAGAATCAAGCTCTCCAATAAAATGGAGGTTACAGCTTATATTCAAGGAGTTGGACACACACTTTCCGAGCACGGAATTGTTTTGGTCCGGGGTGGCCGCGTCCGTGACTTGCCGGGTGTAAAATATCATTTGGTAAGGGGAAAATTTGATCTATTGGGAGTTGATAAAAGAAAGACTTCACGAAGTATTTACGGAACAAAATCAGACAAAGGAGGAAGTAAAGCCGCTACTGCGTAGCGGAAATTCAGAGTTTAGAGTTCCGAATTTTAAATTCATAATTATAAATTCTTTATGAGACACAAAAAAGTTACAAAAAGAATAACAGCACCTGACACTATTTATAACGACGTAATGGTTGCGAAGCTTATAAATTACATCATGCGCGATGGTAAAAAAACAGTTGCTCAGACTCAAATTTATAATGCATTTGAGCTACTCGCCAAAAAAGGAGAAGACCCGATGAAAATTTTTGAGCGGGCAATCGCGCAGGTCGGACCAAAGGTTGAAGTTAAAGCTAGAAGAGTTGGGGGAGCAAATTATCAAGTTCCGATTGAGGTAAAGGCCGAACGGAGAATGTCGCTAGCACTCAGATGGCTTATTGAAGCCGCATCAAAAAGATCCAACAAGGAGTTTCATACATTTGCCGAGAAATTGGCTGCTGAGATCTGGGATGCGACACAAAATCTTGGTGAAGCAGTTAAAAAGCGCGAAGTCGCCCTCAAACAAGCAGAGGCAAACAAAGCTTTCTCAAGTTTCAGGTGGTAAGCCTCAATATTACTTCAAATTCCAAGTTTTAATAATTTTACGTCTCTTAAGAACAGCGTTGCATGTAAGTAGGGTAACTGAGTCAACGATATAAGGCTCTATTGATATAGATGAGGATAAATCTTCAAGTTTTCGTCTAAACTTATCTGATGGTTTAGAAAAACGTGCAAGAGTCATATTACTAAAAAAATATTGTGAGTTACTATATTGTTTATCATCTGGTATGTTGTCTTCATTTAATCTCCCATCTAAATCCATGACTATTTTATCCAATTCCGGATCTGTAGTTCCAATTAGCGCAAGGTTATTTGGAAATAGCAATAAACGGTAAAAATAGATTTTAAACTTTTGATGAGTTGGAATAATTTTTGAAAAAATCTTCTCTGCTTTTGAGACTACATCAGATGTGAAATGAGGAGGGTCATTTATTATCCGTACGCTTTTGATAGTCATGTGCAGAGAATCACTTGGGTAGTAATAATAATTAGATTCAATTTCTTTTAACGAGTTAATAATTTCATAAGCCCTAGCGATCAAACTCGCTTTTGGCAAATGAATACTAGTAAGACAAATTCTAGAATCATTTTCATAATCCTCAATGGGAGAAACAGTACTAAAATTTAATGAATTGTTATTTACCTGTTTTTCAATCTCATTTATTACTTCAATTTGTTTCTGTTGATGGTGTGTCATTATCTAAATTATATCATTGTATTATATTTTTGTATCATCATATCCCTGGGGTGGTATAGCTTTATACCTTTTTAATCAATATTATGATCAGTATGCAGGTATATTGGTAATACAAATTATTTGTTTCTATTCTAATATTCTATAGAATTATAGAATAGATAAATTGTGGCTTCGGAAATATCTGGTAATATTAGGCAATATCTGGTAATATCTGGATATGCTAATTCCACCGAAATATTCATTGACGTCTAGAATATCCCAACTCCTTTCATCAATTGAGGCTTCCCGCGCAGTTATAGCTAGTATTGAAATTCCAAAAGAGGTGGAGATGAATATCAGACGGGCATCAAGTCTTAAGAGTTCTCTTTTCTCAGCTCGTATTGAGGGTAATCCGCTGACGCTAGATGATCTATCGGATAGATCTTCAGGAGATATTAAAAAAATTGAAATCTACAATATCTTAAAAGCCATAAACGCACTTTCAACAAATGATCGTAAGCTGTTCATAGCTCTTGATATTAAAAATTATCATAAGATAGTTATGAAAGATCTTTCGGATAGTAATAATTTAGGAAATTTTAGAAAAGAAGTAAGTGCTATATTTAACTCTTCGGGAATTGCTGTCTATATGCCCCCTCCGCCATCGCAAATTCAGTCTCTGGTTGAGTCTTTGCTAGAATATATTAACAGCGAAAGGGAGCAGTTTGTTCCCATCCGCGCAAGTCTCGCTCATTATACATTTGAGAAAATTCATCCGTTTCTTGACGGGAATGGTAGAATCGGAAGGCTATTAATCCAAGCTGTTATGCAAAATGGTGGTTATGAGATGAAGGGGTTGTTATCGATTGAGGAATATTTAGATACTCATCGCACGGGTTATTATCAAGCTCTGGAGAGTAGCGATAGCGAGGTAACGGATTATCTTGAATTTATGCTTTCAGCAATTGCCCAGACGGCAGATGATGTAAAGCAGCAAATATCTCTAAAAAAAGAATTTTCACCTGAGGATACTTTACTTCCAAGACGGGCTGAAATTTTAAACATCATAAGAGATCACAAAATAGTTAATTTTGATCAAATCAGAAGAAGATTTTTGAGAGTGAACGAGAGAATGTTGCGTTACGATCTTAAAAAATTGACTGATGCAGGCTATATTAAAAAGCTGGGATCCACAAAGGGTGTTTATTACGAAGCGCGGAACTGATATTCTGTTAAACTAGTATTCTAATATTCTGTAGAATTATAGAATAGACGTAGAATTTACTCAGTGATAATCCCGAGGATTTTGTCTCCTATTTTGATTCTACTCACTACGTCCATTCCGCTGGTGACTATTCCGAAATTGGTGTATTGGCCATTTAACCAATCAGCATCTTTTGTTGTTATGAAAAATTGAGAATCATTTGAGATCCGCGCGCCTTGACCTATTTGCATATCACTTGAAGCTGCCATGCCCAATGAGCCTTCAATAAATGGTTTTGAATTCAATTCTGTTTGGATAGCATTCCCCCCAGTACCTTTTCCAGCTGGATCTCCTCCTTGAACTACCCAGTCTTCAACCCTATGAAATATTAATCCCTTATAAAAATTACTTTTTGACTTACCTATAAAATTTGCAACTGTTTTTTGTGCCTCTTTGCCAAAAAGAGTAACAGAAATGTCGCCTTTACTTGTTTTTATAACTGCTGAGACAGATGCATTTATAGGTCCCTGTATTGCTGTTTGAGGAGCTTGCTGCTGCTGTTGAGCTGCTTGGTTGTTTGCCCCAGGTGCTTGAGAAATAAACTCTAGCTTATCGCCAGATGCCGGAAGAGACGGGGTTTGGCCAAGTGTGTCAACTTTGGTTATAGAATCTTTCTGCGTAATGTAAACTATCCCTATAAATATTGAAATTATAGTTAATAGAATTAAAACGTGAAATTTGTTCATAAGTTATTTAATTTAAAAAAGTGACTTCATTCTACCACAAAAAATGATAATTTTTATAGTTTTTTGTAGGCATACTGAATACGTTGGATAACGGTAATAAAAGACAGAAAAATTGATAGAACGAAGATCCATTCAGCGATATTTAATCCGTATACAGCAATGTTTGGAAAAACCAAATATGCAAATAAGGAAAGAAAGATAAGAACAAGGCGCTCAGGCCTTTCAATCAACCCAATTGCGAAATCTACTTTATTATTGCTTCTTAGCTCTCCGTGCGCTCTTGTGTAGCTGGTAAGGAAGGATAAGAGTAAAAGCAGAGCAATGATTTCCCATCTGACAATTCCTCCGAATGAGAAAGCGGTAATTGTCAAAAAATCACCTACGCGGTCCAGGGTGGAATCAAGAAATCCGCCGAAGCTTGTTACTTTGTTGTATTTTCTGGCAATCATTCCGTCAATCAGGTCAAAAAAATAACCAAAAAGTGCGACAAAAGCAAGAAGATACCAGTGTTTTATAACAAAGACAAAAAACAAGAGAGGTGGTATACTTCCTATGAGAGTTAGAACATTTGGATTTGCGCCGGATAAGTATTCCGCCAAGGGCTCAAAATATTTTTCGATTTGCGGTTTTTTATTACTAAGCATATGCGAAAATTTCTAATTTCTAATTTCTAATTTCAAAAGATTAAACTTAGCCTTAAAATAATTAGAAATTTGATATTTGAAATTGGTATTTATTTGAAATTTATGTATAAAGTTGACCTGCATACGCATTCAATCATATCACATGATGGAGGGATTTCGAAGAAACAATACGCCCGCCTTTTGGAAGAAGGTATTATTGATTGTATTGCAATTACAGACCATAATGAGACAAGTTTTGCCAGAGCTCTCAACGATACACTCGGCCAAAAAATTATAATAGGAGAGGAGATTAAAACACTAGAGGGAGAAATAATCGGATTATATCTTACTAAAACAATTTCTCCGGGATTAAGCGCGCAAGAGACTATAAGTCAAATAAAAAACGATGGGGGATTGGTCTATATTCCGCACCCTTTTGAGATTGGTAGAGACAGCTTGCAAGAAGAGGATTTAAAAACGATAATTAAAGATGTGGATATTATTGAAGTTTTTAATGGGCGCGGTATTTTGCGGGGCAAGCCGCAAATTGCTTATAAGTTGGCACTTACTGAAAAAGCCGCTATGGCATCAAGCAGTGACGCGCATTGCAGAATGGGAATTGGGACATCTTTTAGTGTCACCAAGCAATTTCCCACAAAAGAAACATTGCTGAAATTATTAATGGAGGCAGAACTTCAACAAAAGCACGCCCCAATGATTTCACTATTATGTCCAGGTATAAATAAGGTAAAAAATAAGCTGGTGTTAGGAGTGTGAAATATGTTAAAAGATACATTATTCTTAATTAATCCCAAATCAAAAGGCGGAAGTGCAATGAAAATTTGGAAAAATGCCTGCAAGAAATATTCTGAATTGCCAAAGGAGCCTATTGATATCACAAAAGTAGATATATCTTCTCTTATCAAAAAAGAAAATCCCAAAGTAGTCGTCATAGCAGGCGGAGACGGAACAATAAATTCTGTATGCACTGCAGTTTCAAGGATGGAGAAGAAACCTATTCTTAGTATTGTGCCGCTTGGTCTTGGGAACGCTCTATCGTACTGTCTAGGCGTTGAGAGCATGGATAAAGCAGTTGACGTTATTATGAAGCAGGAAAAAAAGATCACTGTTGATTTGATGAAGACAAATATTAAAGTTCACGATAGGGGAGTTTTTAGTATCAGTGTCGGGTTTAGCGCAAGAATTGTTTTTCAGAGACAAGCATATAAGTATATTGGTTTCGGATCATATATTCTTTCGGGACTTCAAAGTTTTTTTTCTCATCCCGAGAATGAAATTACATTTACAATAGATAAAAGCGTCACGCTAACTGCAAAAGCATCATCACTTATTGTTGCAAACAGTCCTGTTATCGGCCTGAACTATATTGTCGCGCCAAATGCCAGACTTAATGATGGATTTTTGGATTGCACTCTCCTATCAACCAAATACGCTGATCTCACTAATATGCGCTTAAGAGGGTTTAAGCACCCATTATATTCTGAATTGGGTAAAGTTCGCTTTAAGGCACGCCACATAAGTATAGAAGGTGAACCTTTTGTGCAGATTGACGGTGATCCGGTAAAGCAGAGTGAAAAAATTGAGATAGAAATAATGCCAAAACAGCTTACTTTTCTTCGCAATATTGATAAGAACATAGATCAGGAATATTTGCCGTTTGTTTCATGATAAAAGAAATATATTTTGTATGGTGGTTTTTTGCTCCGGCCGGAATAGCCAACATTGCAGCTTTCTTTTCAGGTAAAATTCCCCTCCTTAAATCCTATTCTTACCCAATTGATTTCAACGTCAAAGTTAGAGGTAGAAGAATTTTTGGATCCAATAAAACAATGCGCGGATTAATTTTTGGAATAATTTCGGCAATAGCCATTGTTTACTTGCAAGTATTTTTATTCAATCAATTTGCTTTCATTAAAAAAATTATCCCTTTGGATTACAATTCGATAAACCCAATTCTTCTTGGTGGTCTTGCAGGTTTTGGTGCTCTATTTGGTGATGCGCTTAAAAGTTTTTTTAAACGCCAAATAGGAGTAGAACCGGGAAGGAGTTGGTTTCCTTTTGATCAGATCGATTATATCCTGGGAGGAATATTATTCACCTCATTCTATATAAACTTAAGCAGGGGAGAATATGTTACACTGCTTTGGGTTTGGTTTTTACTTCACCCTCTAACTACATTGCTGGGATATGTCTTCAAACTCAAAGACAGCCCGCTTTAGTATAAAGTATTAAGAAGTAAGTATAAAGTATGAACGGATCTAAAATAAAATCTTTTACAGATCTCATTACTTGGCAAAAAGCACATGCATTAGTGCTTATTATATACAAATTTACAAACGCATTCCCTAGAACAGAGACTTATTCATTAATTGATCAAATGAGAAGATCAGCTATTTCAATAACTAGTAATATTGCGGAGGGATTTTCTAGAAAAAGTAAAAAAGAAAAAATGCAATTTTATTATATGGCCCTTGGATCTACTACAGAGCTTCATAGCCAATTGATATTGTCAAAAGACTTGGGATATTTAAAGCAAGCAGAATTTTATGGAGTTATAGAAAAAATAGTTGAAGTAAATAAATTAATAAATAGTTTAATTAAGAGTTCTCAAAGTTATACTTAATACATACTACTTTATACTTAATACTTTATCATTTGTCCGTTGAGTATTTTAGAGGGAAACGTACATTATTTTCATCCGGACTTTTTGGATTGTGGGAAATATTTATCATCAGATCAGCAAGAAATCCCGTAAAGAATATTTGAAGGCCTGTAATGAAGAATAATGCGCCAAAGATAAGTAGCGGTCTATCACCAATTGACGAACCTAGGAAGTGTAGATAGCTCAGATAAGCTAAAAGTACAAAGCCCACAAATGCAAATAAGCCTCCTATGAATCCAAAGAAATGTAATGGTCTTTTGCCAAATTTTATTAAAAAGATTACAGTGAATAAGTCAGGAAGATTTTTCCATACTTTAGAGAAGCCATACTTGGACTTGCCAAATTTTCTTGCATCATGCTCTACTACTACCTCATCAACAATAAATCCTTGTTGGTACAGGAGTAGAGGAATAAAACGATAGAGGCCTCCATAAATATGCAGACTTTCTATTGCTTCTTTAGTGAACAATTTAAAACCGCAATCAATGTCGTGAATTTTTAGACCAAATAAAATCCTGTTAAGATAATTAAAAAACTTTGATATAATTATCATTTTGGATTTATCTTTGCGCACACGTCTCCAACCGACAACAACATCAGCTCCTTCTCTATGTTTTTCAATAAGCTTGCGAAGCTCTGAGGGTTTGTCCTGTAAATCAGCATCCATCGTTATCAGGACTTCACCCGCAGCAACAGAAAACCCCAGAGCTAGAGCATCAGCCTTGCCGCGGTTTCTTTTAAAAGAATACACTGAAGTAAGTTTATCTTTTTGCGCGAAAGATTTGAGAATTTCGAGAGAGCGGTCTGTGGAGCCGTCATCAATAAAAACAATTTCTACTTCTTCTTTAAGCGAAGATAAAACCTTCTTCAACTCGATATGAAACGCTTTAAGGCTATCTTCCTCATTATAAACAGGGACAACAATACTTAACATACTTCGATATAACTCAGTATGACCCTGAGGACATTCGGCTGAGCTCAGTCGAAGCCCTAGTCGAAGGGTCATGAGGCTATTATACCATTTTTGATTTTGAAAACCTAAAATCTAATTTATTTCTTTAACAGAAACAAGACTCCAATAAATAGAAAAGCGTAAGCATACCAGACAAGTCTTTCTGCAGTGAAAAAGATCTGAAATTGGAAAAGAGGTATTGATAAAAAAAGACAAAGCAAGCCGGCAAATATAAAATACCCTGGGTTTCTCTTAAAAATAAGAAAAATTAAGATTAATACAAAAAATATATCTTGCGGTTTCATGTTTATTTAATAGAATCAGGAATCATGAATTAGGGATTGTTTTTTTAAATTTTAGATAGATTAATCCCGTGAGTATTATAACTAAAGAAGTTAAACTTATTATAACACCAATATCGACCCATTTTTGAGGCGTGTAATAAACTTCAAAGCTGTAATTTCCGGTCTTTGGTAAAATAAAACTATTAAACCCTTCGTAGTTCTTGGTTCTTGGTTCTTGGTTCTTGGTTCCACGAAGACTCCATCCAGGATCATAACCTTCAGCAAATACTAAAGTGCTATTTTTTTGTGCATTTTTTAAATTAACAATATATTTTGTTGGATTAATATATTTATAGTCTATTTTCATGTTTGGTTGGGGGCTCCAGAAGTGATCTTTGGGATCAGTAACTTCATAAACCCCGATCCTACCAAATCCATCAATTCTCTTTAGCCAAGGGATAGAATTTATTTCTTTTAATGTTTCTAGATATGATTTTTCATCGTACTTTCTATCCGTGAGGAAAATTTCCCCCATGCTGTCGTAAGGAACAATTATATATTTAACAGATGCTTCTTGTAGCACCTTTAAGGTTTCCCCTTTTTTTAATATTGCTATATCTTCTTTGGGTGAATTTAATTTGAATAAGTCATTTGCAGGAATTGATGGATGATTATTTGAAAAGAAAGCAAACCTTTGTATTTGCGGGATCCAGATCGTTCTATAAAACTTTTTATCTGAGGAAATAAATTTTTCTAATTTTATATATTCATTGGGAATTTGTACAGATTTAAATGTTCCCCCGAGTTCGCCAAGTAGGGCAGGGGAAGTAAGAAGTAAGAAGTAAGAGGTAAGAAGTAAGATGAAAAGATTTTGAAATTTGAAATTTGAAATTTGAAATTTTTGTTGAACCTTCAACCAATTATATATTTGGGAAATGCTGTAGGGAATTAGTATTGAATAAGAAATGGCAATCAACGTATACCATTTTGTTGGATCTCTGAACATTAAGAAGCCTGGAACATGTTCAAACAGCCATAGATATAAGCCGCCAAATGGCTCCTGAGCTCCTTTTGCTAGAAAAGCACCTATCAGGCCCAAGATGGCAAAATACAATAAATTGTTTTTGGTTCTCTGGTCTTTGGTTTTAGTAATAAAAAAAAGACTGCTAAATGCTAGAATTGGTAGAGTTAAAAATTCAGGTTTCATGAAATATGTTTTACCAAAAATATTCTCAGGCCAGTTGGGATGTAAAAGAGAAATTGTATTTTCGAGCTTTGCAAAACTGAAAAATTTTACAGCATCAATTGAGGAGTAAGCAGAACCCAGTTTTTTAATAGGATTTTGATTAACTAAAACTGTCGGTAAAATCCAAAAGAAGTTAAGAAGTACTAAGGTAGCTAATGGGGTTAGCAGCGATAAAATATATTTTAATGGCTTTCTAAATTGCTTGGTTATGAAGAAATAAATTATAAGCGCGGTTATCGTAATGTATAAAAACCGGATATCAAAAATAGCCTCAATACTTAAAGCTAATCCTAAGGATAATAATTTTTTAAATTCTATTTCGTTAGAGTCAAAAATATCAATAAAAATACTTAGTATCAAAGGAGAAAGAGCATAAGCCATCGCCACTCCTAATATCTGTCCACCTCCTATAACCATCAGGATATATATGTTAAATGTGTAAATAAAAGCCGCCAAGAGAGAAAAATCGTTTTTCGGCATTATTTTTTTATAAAGTGTGATTGATGAATAAATAGAAATAATTAGCAGTGGGAATAAATAATATATTCTTTCAATAACGCTCCAATGCAGGCCCAAGAATTCGCCTAAGAAAGTTATGGGAATACCTATGTTAAAAAATATCCATAACAAGGGAGCTGAAAATGCTCCCATACCCATCCCCAAATTCATATCCCATGCATAAAGAGGAAATGAATAGAGGGGATACATTGATTTATAATAAGGCCAGAAATCACCTCCTGTAATAACTCCAGGCAAAAACCACGGACTATATACAACATAGATAATGAGTAAAGAAATAAAGTAATAAATTTTTGTTTTCATTAAAATTAAGTATTATGTATATACTATTTATTTTTTAGCTGTGTTTTTTTAAAAGCTTGATATTTTGTTATTTTTATAAATAAATAAACTTCATGGATAATACCAACAAGCAATAGTAGATAAACCCAGAGAGAGAGCTTGTTTGTTAAGAATTGGTCTACATGATTAAGTAGTATAGACGAAATTATAAACATAAGTAAGCCTAGAATTAGGGATAAATTTTTACTTTGTTTATAGGTAAAATCAGATATTATTAAAAGTCCTAAAATTCCAAATGCTACTCCACTATAAATTTCTTTTAGGAAGATAATATCTAACAATATAAATAAGAATGATATTATGGTTAGAGTATAAGTATACGGAAGTGCTCTTTTTAAGAGAGTATGCCAAATTATATAAAAGAAAGCTGGTAAAAAATAGATAAGAGAGTTTAAAACAAAATCAATATTAGTAAAAGAACTCAATAATTTTTTAAAAATAAATGTTATTAAGGATTTTTTATTCGTGGAAATGCTCGCTTTGGAAAATTGATATCCTGAAGCAAAGTTGCTACCGCTATTGTCAACTTCTACAAAATTTTTACTATTTCCATTAAGTGAAATTAATTCAAAGTCATAAATTTTTCCTTTGGAATTGGAAATTGGTAATATTCCAAATGGGAAAAGTAAATTATTGTATATTATTCCTTCCTTATATTTATTTTCTGTATACCATTTTTTAGAATTTTTTTCTTTTATCCTAAACAAAAGATTATCTTCATTATAGTAATCAGATTTTATTATTTTTGTAAATTTAATAAAAATTATGCCTAAATTATTGTCCGTTGCTTTAAATTCTCCCGTCAATTTATTCCCCTTAAATAATTTATGTGATTCTGTAAATTTGAGATTAGAATTATCTTCTCTGACAACTATTACAGAAAAACTGGAATATGGATTGAAAAAGAGAGAGCATGCCGCACCCAGACCTATGAGAATTATAGATATTGATAGAATAATGATTTTTCTTTTAAGATCTTTTTTCATAATATTTATAAGTAACTAAATAAACAAAGGTAAATATGAAGGTTAGTGCAGTTATTAGTGTCCCAATGTAGAAGTATTGCTGGGGTTTAAAGTACAAAATAATCTGAAAGTTGATGCTTCCATCTTTATTTTCACTAAATTTGCCCGGGTAGTTGTTCTTTATATATTTTTCATCCAATAGCCAAACATCCCTTTGATTAGTGGAGAATTTATTAGATGTATCAAAAATATTTTTTTGGAGAAATAGTCCAAACTCATCTATATTGAGCAATTTATTGTCACTTGGGCACTCAGTGATATTATTATTGAATACATCTCCTTTATTGCATAAATCAGTATTCGTATTATTAAAATACATTTTCCAGCCTGCACTATAAGAGTCTCTGAATGTAAGTTTCTTTTGACCTTTAAAATTATGTATTGATATCTTATACATAACAGGATTTACCTTCTGGTACTTTATATTGTCCATAGATAAAATAGGAAATTTATTTAATACAGAATATAAGACATAATTTCCATTGCTGCTTTTGATAATAGCTTTATTTGTGATTGCTTTTATTAAGTTTTGATCTTGGGAGGCAATGCTTTTTTGGTCGAATAAATATGATTGTTTAATTTCATTTGGAATATTGTGCGTAACCATAATATAGTTGATATTGAACTCCTCTAGAAGAGAATTAATTTTTTTATAATCTTTATTTTTAATATAGCTATTTAGTCTTTCTGCGTCCTTTGAGCGAACCAAAGAGATATCTCCAGTTATGTCATTAATACCTGTAAGAATTTTAAGAGGAGATGTGCCAACGAATGCATTACTTGAATTGTTCTCTGTTATGATTGAATATGCAGCCTTATTAAAAGGAAAACTTAGTATATTTGTTGTAGGTTGAATTTTATATTTGACTTCATTTATAAAATTGATATATTCATTTGGGAATAGAACAGTTCCATAGATATTTGTTGTTGTCCATATAGGTCTGTTGATTATATTCCTTATAGGAATTGCGTTCATAAAAATAATAAGAATTGCTAGAAAATATATGTATAATTTTATCTTGGGGTAGTTTTTGTTTACTATTATTATTGAAAAAGTAATTGAAGATGAGTATAAGATTACGTAGCCTAAGGCAAACTTGTCATAAAAATTTCTGAATATAAAAAATCCTGGAATATGACCAAGTAACAAAAAAACATCTTTAAGTGGACCAATGTTTACCGTAAAGAGAAATAATGAAATTACAAATGATATTAAAATTATAAAATATGCTAATGATTCATTTTTTGTTAGAGTCTTTTGCGCTTTAAATATACCTAGTAAAATTAGAATAACTAGTATTATATTTAATAGTAATATTTTGTCATAATATAAATATATGTGTTCTAATCCCCAGCCGAAATCAATAGAAATTTGCTTGTGATAAAGATTTAATAATGGGTAGAATATATTCCCAGATGCAGTTGATAAAACCGTTTCCCTAAAACTATTCGCTATGCTACCTGAAAAAATACCTTCACCAACATTATTTTTTCCTACATTTAAATATGCGATAAAAAACGAAAGTAAATAAAAGCTTTGGGATAGAAGTAGTGTTACAGCAAATACCATTGCTCTTCGTATGTAGATTATTCTTTTATCTAATAAAGGAAAGATTATTATTAATCCAATCATTATAGGTAGCACGAAACCAATTAACCACGGAATTGAGAATAATCCGAGTGAAAAAATTGTGCACCAGATAATATTGCCAAATAAATAAATTGGGTGTGAGGTTTTAAGATATCTTAAGAAATAAAAACATATTATTGGAATTAATCCAATTAGCCATACGGAATTATAGAAACTAGAGAATTGACTCACTATTAAAATTGGTGACAATATATAGAATAGTGATCCTAAATATATTTCTGTCGTGTACTTATGGCTGTCATGAATGATTTCCGAAAAAACTTTTTGGAAAAAATAAAATCCGAGAATAAGTGGCAGAGAAAATGAAGAGTAATCCAAAATTATTTTTGAGCCCAATAGGCTATCTAGTATTGACCAAAAAAACGCAAAAGGAAGTAGGAATTGTGCAGGATTGTTTATTGAAACAATCGAAAAATTAAACCAAGAAAAATAAGTAATATTTCTTAGGAAAAGATTAGGATAGATATAGATAAGTTTTGAGTCGTCACCTCCTGCAAATAATTTACCGCCAAAAATAAAGTAGGGAAGTATTAACAATGCGATAGTTGTTAAAAGATTAAAAATAAGGTGGATATTTAATTTATCTGTTATTTTTTTAAAAAAAACCATTAAATTAATTCTTCGTTGCAACAATCATTATCGACCGACCAAATTTTTTGTAAAATTTTGGAATTATAGAACTATATAATGTTCCAGAGTTGTTAAAATTTAAGATATCTGATTTAGAAGAGATAATTTTAAAATTATGATCTTCTAAAAGTTTATGCATTTCTTTAAATATAAAATATCTAATATGTCCTGCTGTTACACCTTCAATTACTCGATGCTCTACTATTGGGTTGATGCCAAAGAGCAGAAGTATTCTCCTCGGAAGACTAGCTAAGTTTGGTGTAGTTATTATTAATTTTCCATCTTTTTTTAACATTTTATTAATCTTCTCAATAAAAAGATCGGTATCGAATACATGTTCAATAATCTCTCCGGCAATAATTATGTCGAATTTTTTATTTTTAAAAAAATTCTTATTCATAAAGTCACCTTGTTCAGTAATTACACCTTTTTTTGCTGCTCTTTTTGCAGATGTGTATGAACTTTCTATGCCATAAATTCTATTTGTACTTTTTTTATATCTTATTGCGTAAGAACCATCCCAACAACCAATGTCTAGAAGGTCTAATCCCTTGTCAGGGATATTATTTAATATGAATTCAAATCTTACTTTATCTACTCCATCTACAGGCATTGGTAAAGCATATCTTTGTTCGTTAAATTTATTGTTCATAGTTTTATTTGAATTCCTGTTCAGCTATCCGTTTCCAGTCATACTGTTTAATAAATGAAAAAGCCTTTTGAGTAATTTTAGCACGTTTTCTTTCGTCATCTATGTAGTTTAATATTTTTTCTGCAAATTCAGATATATTTCCAGTTTTAACCCACTCGACATTATCTTTCCAAATTGGTTTAATCTCCTTTAAATTATATGCAATAACAGGAACTCTTGTAGCCATTGATTCACCTATAACAATAGCCCAGTTCTCTTCGTGGCTAGGTAAGATAAAAACCTTTGCTGAATTGATAATTCTGAATTTTTCTTCTAGATCGTAAATCACTCCCATAAATGTAATATTTCTTGTCATATTGTTTTCTTTAATATATTTCTTCATTTTATTAACAGTATCCCTAGGTCCGTCTCCAATTATTGCAAGGGTAGAATTAGGTTTTGATTTAACAACTAAATTCCATATTTTTAATAAGTCGAACACCCCTTTTCCGTTATTTAACCTTTTTACATAAATTGCATCATATTTTTTACCTTTTTCATTTTTGTATTTATTAGTTATAGAAACAATATGATTGTACTCTACTCCACAATAAACAGATTTTATTTTAGAAGGATTTATTTTTTTGATGTTAATTAATTTTTCTCTTGTTTGATCAGAAACAGCCAAAATTCTGTTAGCATATAGTTTTATTAAAAATCCAGAAATATACCTATTTAACCAATATAAATACCTTTTTAAGAAAGGAGTTCCTCCTCTTTTCTCTATCCAGGGATAGTCCTCTACCCAATGATAGACAGCATACCATTCACACTTATTGAAGAATTTTAAGCGAATTGCTGGTAAGACGTCGTAAATATGCTCACTTGAACTGTACACTAATCCTTTATAAGAATTTAGATCTTTAGGCAATGAAAAAAATGACTTCAACGATACAACTAAATTCGATATTATACCTGGATTGTTGTCTGCATCAATTTTGTATTGCTTTCTATTCCTCATTCCAAATTTGTTTAAGAAGTCACCACCGCTTGTTGTTGTCAAGAAATTAATATCGTAACCTTTTATGAGTTTTGCGATTTGAATCATCCTGATATCTCCTCCAGATACGCCAACCTTTCCATCGATTTTACATATGCCATTAATTATAAATAGAATTTTTTTCATTTTATCTCCCTTGCAATAATATTAGCGATACGTTTATACGCTTTTCCGTCACCATATGGATTCTTCCAATCAGTTTTTTTGTTTAACATATATGTTGTAGATTTTATCACCCTTTTTATATTTGTTCCGGCAAGTACATTGGAGCCAACGTCTAGTGTTTCAGGTCTTTCAGTATTTTCTCTCAATGTAACACACGGAACATTTAATATGCATGCTTCTTCTTGGATACCACCACTATCTGTAAAAATTAATTTAGCGTTTTGTTGTAAGCTCAAAAAATCTAAATAACCTAATGGGTTGATAATAACTATCTCATTAGGGATATTAAGTTTAAATTTACTAATCATTTTTTTAGTTCTTGGATGAATAGGATAAACAACTGGTAAATTGATTTTTTTAGCTACGCGCTCAACTGATTCCAGAATATTACGCAAGTTATCAATACTGTCTACGTTCTCTTCCCTGTGAGATGTTAAAAGAAGGTATGATTGTTTTGACAATCTTAAACTCGATAATACTTTACTTTTTTCTGCAATTTTTTTATTTTGATATACAGCGTCTACAATTGTATTTCCAGTCACAAAGATTCGTTTCTTGTCAATCCCTTCATTTATTAATATCTTAGATGCCTTTTTTGTAGGTGCAAAAAGAAAGTCAGACATATGATCAGTAAGGATTCTATTAATTTCCTCAGGCATCTCCCTGAAATATGATCTAAGTCCTGCTTCAATGTGAGCTATCTTAATGTGTAGCTTAGAAGCTACAAGTGCACCCGCAAGAACAGTATTTGTATCCCCTTCAACAATAACAAGGTCGGGCTTTTCTTTTAGAAGTACTTTTTCTATGCTTATTAGCATTTTGCCAGTTTGAGAGGCATGTGTTCCAGAGCCTATATTCAGGTTATATTTAGGCGATGGCAATTTTAGTTCTTGAAAAAAAATTTTATCTAAATTTTCTGAATAGTGCTGTTTTGTATGAATAATAAAGTAGTTTTCATTTTTTTTGGAAAACTCTCTAATAATAGATGACATTTTTATAATCTCTGGTCTTGTTCCAACGATTATGCAAATTTTAATTTTTTGTTTCATATTGCTTTAGATACTTTATTGATTTAATAGTCCCATATCATTTGTGCTTACAAAAATGCTTCAGGATTTTAGCACACTAGATATAATTAATAAGCAGCTTAAATCTATAGATGTAATTTAAATTTTAGCCTAAAACGAATTAACCTTTTCCGAGATATAATTTATTTCTTCAACACTCAGCTCAGGATAGATAGGTATAGAAATAATTCTTTTGGCTATCATTTCCGAAATTGGAAAATCACCTTTCTTATAGCCCAAATATTCATATACTTTTTGTAAATGGATAGGTACTGGGTAATGAACTAATGTCTCGATGCCATTTTTGAGTAAATAATTCTGAGCTTTTTCCCGGCTATCTACCTCGATTATAAATAGATGATAGACTGAAGTTCCATTTTTGGATATTTTCTGTGTTTTATATTCATTTATATTCTTTACATAATTTTTTGCAATATCAGACCTTTTTTTATTCCAGTGGTCTAGATATTTAAGCTTTACACGTAGAACCGCTGCTTGAATCTCATCAAGTCTTGAATTTGTTCCGAAATCATCGTGGTAGTATTTTTTAACTTGCCCGTAATTTCTTAATCTTTTTAATTTTTCATATAATAGTTTGTCATTGGTAACAACAGCCCCGCTATCTCCATATGCGCCCAAATTTTTCCCTGGATAAAAGCTGAAAACTCCTAAGTCCCCAAAAGTCCCAACTTTTTTATTGTTTAAAGTTGCTCCATGAGCTTGACATGCGTCTTCAATTAAAAAAAGCCTATATTTTTTTGCGATTTTTTTAAGTTCTCCAATCTCGCAGGGAGCGCCGTATAGATGGACTGGTAATATCGCTTTTGTTTTCTTATTAATTTTTTCTTCTACCTGTTTTATATCAATCTGGTACGTGTCAGGATCACAATCTACAAAAACAGGTTTGGCTCCTACCTGAGTTATCGCCAATGTTGTAGCAATAAAGCTATTAGCAGGGGTTATGACCTCATCTCCTGTGCCAATCCTCAACGATAGAAGAGCAAGAACTAGTCCATCTGTTCCGGAGTTAACGCCAATTGCATATTTTATTCCAAGATATGATGAAAACTCTTTTTCAAAAGATTCAAGTTCTTTACCCAAAACAAAATTTTGGCTATCAACAACTCTTCTAATAGCTATATCAATTTCGGGCTTTATTGATTTATATTGTTCTTTTAAATTCAAAAAAGGTACATTCATATACTTTTTACAAGGGTAACTTTTTCATCTACGATTTTATATCTCCTATCACACGAACACGTATATGTATTGTCGGAAAATTCCATCCTTTTAGTACAGGTACATATATATCCTTTAACCTCTCCAGGATTTCCATATACTAATGCAAAATCTGGAACATCTTTCACTATTACAGAGCCTGCACCAATCAACGCGTATTCACCAACTGTTATGCCACCCAAAATTGTTGCGTTTGCTCCAATTGATGAACCTGTTTTTAATAGAGTTTTTTGCTGAATATATTTTGTATTTTTACTTCGGGGGAATAAGTCATTTGTAAATACTGCCGCTGGTCCGATAAATACATTGTCTTTAATTTTAATTCCATCCCAAAGATATACACCGCATTTTACTGTGACATTATTACCAATCGTAACATCATTTTCTATAAAGCAGTGGTCACATATATTAGCATTTTCACCGATTTTGGCTTCTCCCAAAATATGTACAAAAGCCCAAATTTTGGAGTCTTTTCCAATATTTTCTGTTTCAACAAGTGCATTTTTGTGTATAAAGTAATCTTTCATAGTTATTTCAAAAGTTGCAAAGGGAAGACATCATCTGATGACCACTCCTGATCTGTATAGTTAACAACGGATGCTTTTGCCGTCAAGCTCTTGAAAGCATGGGCAACATTTGGGCCTATTTCAAGCCGTATATATTTATCTGATTTTGCATCAAGTATCAATCTCTTTTTTTCTTCAGTTTTAATATCTTTCAAAATCACACTCACTTTTCCATTAACTACACCAAACCATTCTCTAATTCTTTTATGATAATGATTTGCTCTGACAACTCCTTTTTTGCTAAAAGTTACAAAATAAATTTGTCCAAATTCTTTATAATTTTTATTTAAATTGGAGGCTTTAAGGAAAACAATTAAATCTCCACGATTGTCAATAAATTTATCAAAATTTTCTATTTTATAATCCATAATTATTTTTGCCTAGAAACAATTTCTTTACTAGTAGTATTATAAACAATAATCTCTAAAATACTAGCATACGCAGACAGGAAGCAAATGAATGGATGGAATAACCATATTTTCTCTCTGTCCGTAACAGCTCCATATATGCCGACAGTAAGAGGTATAAAAAAGCTAAATGCATAAAAAGGCCACAGTTTCATCTTCATTTTTTGTGATCCTGAGAGCCTATTTGTTCTAGATGCGATTCCATATTTTTTTCTTTCCAGCGCATTTCTTGTCGCCCAGCGTTGTTTGCGGATAAAGTGATCCATGCTATGAACAGTACGGTGATAGAGAGGGACTGAATAGACATAAGCAAGTTTCTTTTTTTTGTCCACCAGATCGAGTATTGGATTTATATCGTCAAATTGATCTTCTTTTTTTCTTCTAAATCCTTGTCTTACGGCAAATCCTTGAGCAAGCGCGATCATTGGTCTTGTGTCATTTGATGAATAATCATAAACATCATAGGTATCAGTATGGTCAAGAGTTTTATATATTTTGTGAAACGTTCTCGAATTAGCAGCATAACCATAAACAAAATGATTGTAAGGATCAGTAAAAGTATTGGTGTATTTTGTATAAAGGGTGTCGTTTTTGGTACTTGCATGCTTTGGGAATGCAGCATATATATCTTTGTCTTCAAAAACATTTGCGAAGATTTTAAGACTCTTCTTATTATTCAGGAAATTATCAACAGCAAGAATCATCATCAAATCACCTTTGGCAATGGACATCCCAATTGTGATTGCCGGTTCGGCAAGACGTTCGGGGTTATTTACAATTTTAACTTTAAATGTTTTCGCAATCTCAAGTGTTTTATCACTTGATCCTCCATCGATAATTAATATCTCAATTAATTCTTTGGGGTATTTCTGTTTATCTAATTTTTCCAAGAATTCTCTAATCATTTCTTGATTGTTGTAAGTTGGAGTAAGTATGGAAATTTTCTGGAGAGATTTCATATTGAATTTATTATTTTTAGGCTTTTATCTACAGAATCAGCCCAATTTAATTTTTTGGCTGCAGCTACACAACCCGTCTGTAGATGTTTATATTCCTTTTTATTCTCAATTAATTCTATTGCTGATTTCGCTAGATCTTTTGGTATTGGTTTGGTGAGAATTCCGGTTCTTCCATTCTCCACAGAGTCGCGAAGGCCCGGGATATCATATCCAATGACCGGAGTTCCCTGTGACGCGCTCTCAACAGCTGTAAGCCCCCATCCTTCGTGAACGGAAGGAATAAGCAATATATGCGCTTTTGCCAGTAGCTCATATTTCTTTTCCTCACTTACAAACCCAAAAAACTGGATATCTTTTCCTAAAACATGTCCCCTGATCAACGTTTTTAACTTCATAGGGACAAGTCGTTAAGTAATATATCAAATATTGTATCTCTAGTAATTACCTCAACCGGAATATTGTAAATATTTGAAAAACTTTTAATTGAGGACGTTTTATTCTGTTTGGTCCATTTTATCTCATATGCCTTAAAAACATTTGTACCTTTTACGACCAAGTCAACCTCTGATCCATCTCTTTTACGCCAAAAGTAAATGTTATTTTTATTTCCTGTTAGAAGATTTTGCTTAGCGAATTCTGAAATTACGCAGTTTTCAAAAAGTGAGCCTATATCAGATCTTGTAGGGGAGAATGAAAATTCTTTCAAAAGAGCATTTCGTACACCAGTGTCCCAGAAAAATATCTTTGAATTTTTGGCGATTTCCTTTCGTTGGTTTGTGCTAAAAGCCGGAACTCGAAATAAAACATAGGATCTTTCCAGTAGGTCAATATATTTTTCGACAGTAAGCCTCGAAATTTGTAAATTGGATGCTAATTCGTTTATCGAAACTTCTGATCCGGTCTGAAAAGCCAGAAGAGTCAATAGTCTTTTTACTGTATTAGGTGATTTAATTAGTCCGCTTTGTAAGATATCCCGTAATAGATAATCAGATGCAAGATTTAGAAGGTATTTTTCCTTGTCATGAGTTGTGATCGTTTCAGGATAGCTCCCATATACAATTTGACTTAAAAGAAGAGAGCTGAGTTGTTTGGTAAATTTTTCGTTTTGCTGACTAGGTTTTATTTGAGGTAAATACCAATCTTGATTTGTAACTATTTCTTCAAAGAGAAGAGGGGGCAGAAATATTTTTTCATTGCGCCCTGTTAAAGGTTCTGCCGTTTTATCAAGCAGGTCAAGACTTGATGAGCCAAGAAGGATAATCTTTGTTTTGATTTTGGCATCATACCACCCCTTCACAATTCTTCCGATTTCAGGTAGATTTTGCGCCTCGTCGATTGCCAGTAGTTTTGGTTCTCCAAGCGCAATGAGCGCTTCTGTTGGTGAAAGAGAGCTTATGGCCATTAATTTGGCTTTATCTACATCAATATCGCAGTTGAGAAGCAAGCCATTTTTTTCTTTAACAATAGGCTCAATAAGGGTAGTTTTACCAACCTGTCGTGCGCCCAGGAGGATAATAATTTTCTTATCATTGAGCAATGCTTTTATTGATTTTTCAGCGAATCTTTTGATATACATAACTCTATATTACAAAATATATAGACAATTTGTCAAGTCAATGTTGCAATATAACCTTTTTTATGAGCCTAATGCTTTCTTTTACCGAATTTTCCCAAGTAGCAGTCTTTACTGCTTTCAATCCGTTTTCCTGAAGGTTTTTATACTTGGATTTATCATTTATGAGTTTTACCGCCTCAGAATACAAACTTTGTGGAGTATTCTTATCAAGAATAATGCCCGTCACATTGTCTTGAACAGTATCGCGCAGTCCTGGAACATTATACACAATTGACGGAGTCTTTTGGGAGGCTGCTTCATGAACTGTTAATCCCCATCCTTCGTGAACGGAAGGAATAAGCAATATATGCGCTTTTGCCAATAATTCATATTTTCTTTCCTGATTTACAAACCCAAAAAACTTAACTGAAGAAGACAGATTGTATTTTTGTATTTTTGATTTAACAGATCCAATAATTTCGTCATCTCCCGATCCCACAATCCACAGGACGGGTTCTTGGTTCTTGGTTCTTGGTTCTTTGGTCTTGGTTCTTGGCTCTTTGGAGCTACCAGGATCTAAGACCTTTGAGCTAAGATCTTTCTTAATCAAGGAGAATGCTTCAATGGCATCATAGATTCCTTTTTGTTTATTAAGTCTTGCAAGATAGATAAAAGTAGGATTTTTTTCTTTAGGATATTTTTTAAGACTTTTTGGAATATTTATTCCCATTTTTAATACAGTTATTTGGCTCGGATTTATCCCTTCTTTAATTAAATCTTTTTTGGTTGACTCAGAAATAGTCATTGTCGGCACGTTTCTGTAAATACGCAAATATATTTTTTCAATTGCTCTAAAAATAAGTGCAACCGGATAGGGGAACAATCTGAAAAATAATTTGCTTGCAGTCTCACAGATCAGAGCGATAGTCTTTTTGCGGGCATAAATTGCGCTGAAAAATGGAAACCAGTGCACCTCATCGATGATGATGTCTATATTTTTTTTGTTTTTTAAATAATAAAAAAAAGCCAAAAAATGAACATTCCACCAATCTCCTCGTCTTATAAACTGAACACTGTCAATAGTCTCCTTTTTTTTTGCTCCCGAGAACATTGAACTAAAAACCAAGACCTCGTACCCTGCATTGGTCCATCCCTTAGCTAATTCATGAGTAAGAATTTCAGCACCTCCTCCTGCCGGATTTTTTATATCCCGCCAGTTCAATATTAAAATCCGAACGATTTTAGTATTGAAGTTCTTGGTTCTTGGTTCATGGTTCATAATTGCTTGAGCGTATTCCTAAGACCCAAGATCAAAGATCTACGACCTTTTTTGTTTATTATAATATCTTAGGATTTTTAATCTGTAGAATACCGCTCCCGTATCCCAAAGCATCAGAAAAATAACTTTCCACATAGCATTTCTATTGATTGTATTTGTTTTGAATTTTAAACGGATAGGGGCTTCATAAATTTTTTTATAGCCGAGAAGATAGGACACAGCCAATATCTCAATATCAAAAGCGTAAGCTTTCACCAATAATCTCGGAAGAACATCTCTGACAACTTTTCTTTTGAAAAATTTAAGTCCTACCTGTGTGTCTCTTACTTTAAAACCAAATAATGCTTTGGTTACCTGCCGATACCCCCAAGATAAAATTTTTCTATACAAAGGATAATTAACTTTGGATACCGGGTGCAGTTTGGAGCCTACAATTATATCCGCGTCGTACCACTCCATATGGTTAAGAAGCATATTAAAACCGGCCGGATGAATATCCATCCCTGCATCCATAAATCCTATTATGTCGCCTTTTGCTTTTAACATACCAATCCGTACCGCATGCCCTTTTCCTTGATTTTCTTCATAAGAAATAATCTTTACATTTTTTCCGGCCCTAAGCTTTTTGATGCCGGTTAATTTCTTAAGTGTGTCATCAACCAACCCGTCAATCACTACGATTATTTCATATTTGTAGTTCAGGGTATCTAGTGAGCTTGTGATATTTTTAATATCTTGGATAATTGTCTTTTCTTGCTTATATGATGGTACAACTACTGAGAGAAGGCGTATTTTAGAGCTTTTCCTTGCTGCCATACAGGTAGTATAACAAAAGACTGAGCACAAGTAAAAATGTAATAGCGCAAGAGATAAGGATAATCTGCATAAATGTTTGATGGTAAAAAGTAATAAGAATTATTTGTAAAATAGCACCCAAAAGAATCGGAATATAAACATTAGTTTTTTTAATAGAAAGATAGAAATTGGAAATCATAAAAAGTAAACAGTAAATAGATATAAATAGTGCAAAAAAACCTAGAATTGGAGCAACAGACAAATACTCTGTTTTTTTGAGAAAAAATAATATAGAAAACGCGGGAAAAAGATAATAAAAAATTGTTACGATTATACAAGGGCACAAAACAAGGAGTAGGGAGAGTTTAAAGGTGTTATTAAAATTTTCGTTCCTGCTGTGTTTTTGAACAATCACCGGAAACATGACTCCGATGATTGGTACTGTTATAAAAAATATAACTCTGCCCATAAGCGATAATCCTGCATAGATTCCAGCAGACTTGGGATCAAAAAAATGCTTTACTAAGATCACATCTGTTGAGATAAATGAAGTTAAACCAAGCAAGGTCAGAGCTGATGGAATACCGTAGTTAAAAAGTTCTCTTGTATTTATGCTGGACTGCGCAATCAACTTTTTATTAAAAATAAATCTAATTGGCAGGAAACTTAAAATATACAAAATTAATGAGCCAATTATTATTGCTGAGATAGCTCCTGTCACTGAAAAACCCATAAATACAAATGCTACGCCAAGTGTTAGTTTTGCCAGAGCTCCAATAAAATTTAGAAAAACCTGGTAACCAAATGCTAACTTTGCCTGAAGCAATGCCAAATTTATTATTTGGACAAATGACAAAAATATCACAAAATTCGCCAGTAACAGGATGATTTTATTTTCAATATGAAAAAAGCTTGCTAAATTGGGAGTAAAATAGAGAAAAAGTAGAAATATAAATAGTCCTGATGAGGCGAAGAATTTAAATATTTTTATATAAAATCCTCTTATTTCGGCAAGTTTTCCTTTTGCAAAATATTCTCCCGAAAAACTTACAACCAAAGGAGTTAATGCGCTTAATATCAGAGAAGGAAATCCAATTAAAGAAGTAATACTTGCCAAAGTACCATAGTCAGCAACTGTCAAATTACGGCTCATAAATAAGTTAAAGAGGAAATTGAAAAAATTGGCTATCAATCCACCAATTACCACGATACTTGATCCGTAGATAAGAGGGTGCCGGGCTTGAGTTTTTAAAGTTGTAAAGTTCATAGATTAGGTCTTGGTTTCTAGGTCTTGGTTTCTAGGTCTTTGGTCTATTGTATTTTTTTTAAGATAAGTAATTAGTCCATTTATTAGTCTGCCTGTTTTATTTGCTTGTTCCATTAGTTCTTGATATTTTTGTTCGTCAATAAAATCTAAGTCTCTAGCCAATAATAAATGATATTTAGTTTCCTCCAAGGATCCTCTAGCTTGATAGCAATACTGAACATATTCTTTTCTATAAGCTCTCGCACTTCCTTCAACTAGGTTGGCTGCTACAGAACTTACAGAGCGGCATACTTGATCAATTAATCTAAATTTTTCATCATTTGGAAATATATTTACAATTTTGTATATCATCAACACTAGCTTATGCGCCTCTTTCCATGCTTCCAGCTTTTCAAAATTATTCATTATTTTGTAATTATTCAAAAAAACAAAGAACTAAGATCTACAATCCAAGAACTCGCTGATACGTTTTTATCGTATCAGCGGCTGTTTTCTTCCACGTAAATTTTTGAGCTTGTTCGAGTCCTTTTTCCGAGAGCCGCGTTCGCAGTTTGGAATCTTCAAAAACTTCAGCAATACCATCAGCAATGCTTTTTATATCGTACGCGTCTATGTAGAATGCTGCATCTCCAGCTACTTCGCGAATAGATCCTTCTTTGGAAGTTACAACCGGGCAGCCGGATTGCATTGCTTCAAGAATTGGCAAACCAAAGCCTTCATACAGGCTTGGCATTGCAAAGACAGTTGCAAGATTATAAAGAGTAATTAAATCCTCAGTGGGAACAAAACCCAATGCGCGCGTATTGGTATTTTCTGAAATTAGTTTTTGCGCTTCTACCAAATCCTGATTCCAGGGATTTTTCTTATCAAAATTGGTCTCGGTTAAAGTTTTTCCAACCATCACTAAGGGAGCATTTATTTCATTTGCCGCTCGGATAAGTCTTGGAAGGTTTTTGTTCCAAGTTGCGTCACCAACGTACAGGACAAATTTGGGGGGAAGTTTGTATTTGGTTTTTAGTTCTTGGATCTTAGTTTTTGGGCGACCGTTCTCCGAAGATCTATGATCTAAAACCTGGAATTCTTTTCCTGCTGCAAGATATACTACATCAATTTTATCGGCATTGATCTTTGCGTATTTGCTAATGTCTTTTTTTGATGATTCCGAATCAGTCAGAATCCGGTCAGATCCTGAAAGATTGAGCTTTTGAATCTGCCACTTAATTTTGCCTTTAAAGCCCGATGGGAAATGGTCTGGAAATACCAGAGGAGTTAGGTCGTGTACCGTAACAACTTTTTTATATTTTTCAAAAAAGGGGAGTGTCAAAAAAAACGGTTCAAAATAGGGATAGTGAATTAATTCAACTGATTTATCAAGTTGCCCCCCACTCGAAAAGAAAATATACTCATTCTCAGGAAAAAATTCTAAAAGCGCATTCTTGAGATTTTGCAGATAAAAGCCTGTTCCGCGCACTCTGTGACTTAAGATTCTATTATCGTTAAGCGGTGATACATCTATAGCTATTTTCATAAAAACTTAAATTATAAATGTAAAACTTATAAAGATCAACCATATGTTTTTTAAGTTTTATAATTTATTTTTTAAATCGCTTTGCGATTTATGCCAATTCCAGGCGGTTTTGACTATAGTTTCAAGATCTGAATACTTTGGGGCAAAACCTAACTCCTTGGTTATCTTTGACTGATCAGCAACGAGAATGTCCGCATCTCCGGGTCTTCGACCTGACATACTGACCGGAAAATCGATCCCTGAAACTTTTTTCACCATCTCTACTACTTCTTTGTTGGAGTATCCTTTTCCGGTTCCGACATTATAATAAAAACCGCCTGTTGCCTCATGCAGTTTCTTTAATGCCAATACATGCGCTTCTACCAAGTCAAACACATGAATATAGTCCCGTACACATGTACCATCGGGAGTTTTATAATCAGACCCAAATAATTTAAAAGTTTCGTTTTTCAGAGCAGCATTTATAGCATTCGGAATTATATGAGTCTCAGGGTTATGGCTTTCACCCAGGAGTCCGTCAAGGGACGCGCCGCAGGCATTGAAGTAGCGAAGGGCTACAAAGTTTAGCCCATGTATCTTTTGAAACCAGGAAAGTATTCTTTCAACCTGTAATTTACTCTCACCATATGGATTTTCAGGGTTTTTTGGATGTGATTCAGGAATAGGAGAGCTTACAGGATTTCCATAGATCCCGGCAGTTGAGGAAAAAATAATTCTTTTTACATTATTTAAATTTGCGTACTTGAGGAGGTTTAAAGATGCAACAAAATTGTTGTCAAAATAAAGCTCGGGTTTTTCCATGGATTCGCCCATGGATATGTAGCCTGCAAAGTGAATTATGCCATCAAATTCATGATCTAGAAAAATTTCTTTCAAGTAGTTCTCATCCAGTAAATTGCCTACAATTAATTTTGCCCGGTTATCAATATTTTCTTTATGCCCACGCTCCAGACTATCAGCCACAACTACTTCGTATTTTTCTTCAAGAAGTCTTTTTACCATAAAACTACCTATGTACCCAGCCCCCCCAGTCAAAAGTATTTTCATAATTCGATATAACTCATTATGACCCTGAGCAAAGTCGTAGGGTCATATTTCTATTGTAGCAAAAAACATTAGCTATGTTTAAGGCAATATATGAGTCGATTAATGCTTGACACGCCCACAATTCTTATATACGATTAAAATATGCACAGATTAGGTGGTAGAAGAATTTTTCTGTTCGGATTTATCGCGGTACTGCTTATCGGTATACCGGTTACTATATATCTGGTACAGAGACAGCAGGAGACAAGGTCACATGCGGAAAAATCAACCAATGTTTCTTTCTCTCCTGATTCATCAGCTACTGCTCCTATCCAAAAAAGCGTTGGGGATTCAATACCGCTTGATATAACCGTAGATCCCGGTAAAAATCTTGTTTCTTTTGTAAAACTTGAAATTCAATACGATCCTGAAAAATTGGCCACTGCCTCAGCAAACGCTTTTGCGCCAAATACTGCAATCTTCCCCTCCGTTAGCGCTGAAGAATGTTGTTTGGAGGGCCTGTTTATACTCCTGGGAAAATTGCTGTAACTCTTTCGGTTGGGCCTGATCCCACAAAATCGATTCAGACAAAGGTAAAAGCGGCGACAGTTACTTTTAAGGCCATTAATAACACTCCTCCAGGTACTCCGACTCTTGTTTCTTATGGAGCAACTACGCAAATTCTTTCAATTGGCTCAAACGATCAGGCTAGCGAAAATGTTTTGTCTTCATCAACACCGGCTACTATTATAATAGGCGGAGCAGTAGTTACGCCGTCAGTTCCCGTTCCTTCAGTAGAACCTTCTCCCACAGTGCCTGTAACAACATCTCCAACAGTTATTCCATCATTAATTCCGTCTCCAAGCTCTACGCCATCCGGAAATATATCGCCTGTTTGTAGCAATCTAGCCGTTGACAGGACTCCATCAGGGGATGCGCCGCTATCTCTGACATTTACTGCCAATGGGACTGATGCAGATGGTACAGTAAGCAAGGTAACTTTTAATTTTGGAGATGGACAAGTAACCGATGTGGCAGATTCTGGTGGAACCGGGACTGCCTCAGTTAGTGCACAGAGCTCCCATACTTATAGTAATGCCGGTACATTTACAGCCTTAGCAATATTGACCGACAATGGAGCAGGAGTAAGCGATTCGGGCAGCTGTCAACAAACAGTGACAGTAACAGCAAGTGGAGGTGCTACTATAATTCCAGTAGCCCCAACCGCAGTTCCGACTCTCGTGCCAACCGGGTCAGCTAGTTTGGCAATCGGAATAGGTGCTGCCATAGTAGCCTTTATTGTGGCTGGTGGTTTCCTATTTTTCCTCCTATAAAGATTAAGTAGCGGTTTAGGGATTAGGGAAGATTGTTTTTAATTTTAGCGCAAGCCATGGTTTTCGTCCCCAGACAAGAATTTTACCTTTGAGCAAAGGTTTCCATAAACTTACCACACCAGTTGATACAAGAAAAAAGGTTATTGGATCAACTGAAATATGACAGTCAACAGATTTTGGAATTTCATTTTCAATCTTAACTTTTCCCTGTCTGCAGATTATTGCAAATCTTGATACCCCTTTTACATTTATATCAACCCGTGCATTTAATGTGCTTACCGCCTTTTTATCGTATCTTTCTGACATTCCTTTTTTGAAAAAGGGGAGAATCAGGCTTACACAGGTCGGGTTTACAGGAACTGGCTTATATAAAGCTCTAGCGATGTCACTCCCATGCATCAAGAGGTGACACAAGCAATAACGCATACCGTCTACTAACTCCATTCTGCCAAAGTGGGTGTCTAATAAATACGAGTCAGGCAGGAGATTTACTTCTTTAATAAAAAAGTTAGTTTCTTTGATAATTAATGCCGCAAGCTTTAATCCGTCACGCTCTTTAAATTCTTTTAAAAACTTATCATTTACCTCAGCAAAAGCGTCGAACCTGCCATCGCCATAAGGACTTTTTTTGCCAAGCAGCACATTTTTAAATAAGCGCTGACTAATAACCAGGTGTGCGGCTGAGTCTCCGACAGTCCATTTTGAATTGTGAATAAGTGTAGATGTTTTAGCACCGGGATTAATGTTTGCGCTTATTTGTTTTGCAGCAGCTAGAATAGCTGTTTCAAGCTCTTCTCTTATTTTATTTTTTTTAACTACACTCATCCGATAGGTAAATGGTACTAGCTCTCCGTTATCATTGAGAATAAGGCGTCTTGCGATAGTTGGATTTTTCCGGTGGTGACCATTTTCTTTTTACCCTTTTTTTGTTTATCAAGCAGTTTGTTTTTGCGGGTTACATCTCCTCCTGACATTTTTGCCAGCACATCTTTTCTGTAGGGAGGTATTTCTTCACGCGCCACAATATCGTTATTTATAGTTGCCTGAATGATTTGACGAAATTGGGCGCGGTCGAGTGACTCCTTTAACTTTGATGTCTTCGCCCGTGCTACATATACAGCCTCATCTTTATAGACAAGCTCTGACAAAACATCAATCGGATTACCATTAATCAGGATATCCAGTTTTACAAGATCGGCTGTTTTGTATTCGCTTAATTCATAGTCAATACTTCCAAATCCTGATGTGCCCGATTTTATCTCAGCACTTAGCCCTCGTATAAACATAGAGTAAGGCATTTCATAAGTAAGCACAGCGTATGCATCATGATACTGCATGTCCAAAAGATTACCTTTTTTCTTTTGCGAAATGCTCATCACGTTTCCTACGTATTCGGAAGGAGTATAGATAACCAAACTCATATATGGTTCAAATATCTCACCAGTTTCTTTTTTATCATAAAGAACCTGAGGCATAGTTAGGAGTAAATCAAGGCCAAATTCCTGCTTCAATCGCTCCTTAACAATATCAGCATGCAAAAGCCCCAAGAACCCAACCCTGTAGCCTGATCCTAAATAAGCGGAATACTCCTCTGTGTATGTAAGTGCAGTATCATTGAGTGTCAATTTTCCGAGTGAGTCGCGAAGCATTACAAAATCATTGGTGTCTTTGGGGTAAAGTCCGAAAAAAACCATGGGTTGGGGAGTTGTATAGCCGGGGAGAGGCTCAGAATTTGACCCTACTTCAATAATAGTGTCTCCTACCCTGCATTGTCTGATATCCTTTATACCGCCAACTATATATCCGATCTCACCTGTTTCAAGCGTTTCAGTTTCCTTGAGAAACGGAGTAAATATGCCAACCTCAGTTATCTCAGTCCCCAGTTTATTTTGATAAAATTTAATCTTATCTCCCTTTCTGCTCTTCCCGTCAATTACTCTTACATATGCGATTGCACCTCTGTATTCATCATAAACTGCGTCAAAAATAAGAGCTCGGAGCGGACGCCTCAGCATTTCCACCTGGCGGTGGGATTTTTTCTATGACTTTATCAAGCATCTCTTTTACATTTTCGCCTGTTTTTGCAGATATGCAAAGAATTTCATTTTTATCAAAACCGAAATCTACCAATTCTTTTATTACAACTTCTGTCTGGGCATTGGGTAGATCTATTTTGTTAAGAACAGGTATCATGACCAGACCCAATTTTTTGGCAACCTGGTAATGGGCGACAGTTTGCGCCTGAATTCCCTGTGTCGCATCCACCAGAAGCACTGCTCCCTCGCAAGCGGCCAGCGTGCGGGAGACTTCATAGGAAAAATCAACATGGCCTGGCGTGTCAATCAGATTCAATTCATAATTTGTATTGTTTAGTTCATATTTCATGCGGACCGGCGCGAGTTTGATCGTAATACCCCGCTTGCGGCTTATCACATTCTGGTCAAGAAATTGTTCCTGAAGTTTGTCTTTGGCAATAGTATGTGTTATTTCCAAAAGTCTGTCAGACAACGTGGATTTCCCATGATCCACATGGGCGATTATAGCGAAATTACGTATCAAATCCTGCTTCTTCATGGCTCTCATTGTAGCTTATTTGAGGCACCTTAGCAAAAGAATAATAATGGGGTTAGGAGTTCTCACCGGTCAGCACGTCTGTTGATTTATCAATCAAAGCCACCCTCTTTTTCCATTCCGGCAATGATTCAAATTCCTGAAGCCACGCAAGATACCCCTCTTTTCTGATACTATCCTGAAATTGATCAGGGGTCTCCCATTCTAATCCCTCAACTTCTATAGTTGAGATAAGAAATTTATTTTTTATGGCAATTCTCAGAAAATTCGCATATATACCAAAGTCTTTGTGTTGAGCCTCCTGCAAGATTTTTTGCGCTAGCTTATTCTCAAAACCAAATGATCCTGACATTATGTCGACATCTATTCCGGCTGCTTCAGAAGCAATTGCGTTTACGACACTTTCTGTTGCGCGCTGGACTTGCGGATGAGTTTCAAATGAGCGGCTGGTTCTGACGAAAGAAGTTAGGCCGTTATGTGTATGGAGAATCTCCACTATATCCCGCAATTCTCTCGGGAAACGCTTGACCCAATGCAGTGCCCGGTCAAAATCAACCTGATGTACTGTTTGCGCGTTATTATATAAGGCGGTCTTGATTGCATGGAGATAATTATTGCCGATCAAAGAACTTGTCTTTTCCGATTGCATATTAACTATAAATCTCTGAGATTTAAGTATTGAGATAATGCCGGGAGACGTTGTGGGAGAGACACTTACAACTGCGTTGCCAGCATAAATACGTAATAATTTGGGACCATACTCTTTCAGCATTTCAGTTAATCTACCCTCAGGATCATGAAGCGGACTGGCAAAAAAGACTGATGAGGGTTGGTCCATACGCTTAGAATATACAAAAGCAGACTGTTTGTAAATGGGATACAGATAATATAGAATTTACGTATGGCTGAAGGAGAGGGACCCAGTAAATTTGAAGGATTTTATACACCTCCTGAAACCGGTAAAATTACCGGGCTTCAAGAGGCACTTGCAGCTCTCCCCAGGGAAATAGTTAATAGAGATGGTAGAGCAGAAGTTTTCTTAGGTCACGTCGGTGATCTGAGAAAAGATGGTGGACCACCCCCTAATCCAAGCATTCGCCCGTCCGTTGTGGCTAGGTTTTTATCCGATACTGCTGCTTCCAATAATGTATCCCGTGGTGAAGTTGTAAAACAAATCAGGCTCTTGGGGATTGAAGATCCAGATAAGGTTAAGGAAGTTAACAAAAAGTATACGGAGACAATAGGTTATGCAGGTGATGTTCATGGAGATTCTGAAGGGGAACTTCTTGCTAAATTGGAAATGATGCTTGATACGCCACCTGAGTATTTGATTTTTAACGGAGATATTGTTGGGAACGAACAGTTTACGGTACTTCAAAGACCATTTTATAACGATTTAAATAATCATTCCAAGCCATTACTTAATGAGCAGCCTGAAATTACAGATGATGCGCTACTTAGTAAAGTAGTAGATACTACGCCTCAAGGAGATATTACTCTTAAAGATGGTTTTATTAAATTAAGACACGCTGAACTAACAATAGGCGGAATGTCCGAAACAGAAGCTGATCAAACAGTCGGTGCATTAACACCAGAGACTATTGCCGCTGAAATACGAAGATATGCTGAATATGTTCACTATGGGCATTATGCTTCCAATCTGCCTGAAACTATACAGTCAAAACTATTAGAAGGTCTGAAAGAAAACGCTCAAAGATATGCAGACATAATGAATAAATTTGTTGAAAAAGGAACTGCTGTTCATGTCTTGCAGGGCAATTGGGATGCGCGAATTCCTCTTGACTTTGTGCGGGGAGTACCCGATGCCGTTCCTCTTGAAGAGAGCTTGTTTGACATAGGTAAATATTTTGACAATACAGAAATTAAATTTTACGATGACATAGGATATGTTGATACAAAAACTTCTCTACAAGTGATATTGCCCTTTGATTCTATAACAGATTTTCCACAGAGGGATGAGGCAGCTAGGGCGGAAATCAAACAAAGAGTAGAAGCGGCCCGCGCGACGCATAAAACAGTCGTGCTTGTAGCACACGGGGAACCTGACTTCCGAGTGCATAATTTAAGTAATCCAAAATTGGAAGCTAAAGGAGAGCATAGATTGTTGCTAGATGGATTTCAAGAAATTCTTCCCATAGTAGAACCCGACGAGATTGTTCACGGACATATGCACCTTCCCTTGACAGACGAGCAGGGTCAAGAGGTTGGCCTCAATGCTAAATATGTTGTTACTACTGATAGTGAGGGAAAATTAAAACTAGTAGAAAATTTCCAAGACGATCCTGACGGAGAAAAGAGAACTGTTGTTTCTTATACACCTTTACTAACAGTTGCAGAATTATCAGTAAATAAGCGTTTAGAAGACAAAAGAATTAGAGGTTTTGGGGGAGAGAGATCTCCTGTCAAAGTTGTTGGGTAATTTATCGGGTTTTTATCTCTCTTTTGTTGTCTCCCAGATATTCAAAATATAAATTTATTCTTTTTTTTGGTAGGATTTTCTCAATCTTTTCCGGCCATTCTATGGCTACTATGTTTGATTTATCATTTAAAATTTCTTTAAGTCCCAATCCCTCAACGTCTTTTTCGCTCTCTATTCTATAAAGATCTATATGGTAAAAATTCTTGATTCTTGATTCTTGCTTCTTAATTCTTATGTCATATTTCCGGACAATTATAAAAGTAGGTGAAATAATTTTGCTTTTGATTCCCAAACCCTTTGCAAATCCTTGAACGAATGTTGTTTTACCGGATCCCAAATTTCCATATAGAGCAAGAGTCGATCCACTTTTTAGATTTTTTCCTAAATTAAATCCCAATTCCTGAGTCTCTGAAAATTTATTAGTTTTGTGGATTTGCATTATTATTTCTTCTAATTTTCCAGTAAACAAGTATACCACAAGACAGGATCAGAATTGAGCCTAATATTATGGCAATAGGAACAAGGTTATTCTGCATAGAGCTTTTTATAAGTAATTTTTTACTTTTGCTTGGAGTGGGCGATAATCTTTTGGCAGCAGATGTAGTTCCAAGAATCGAAGCGGATTTAGAGCTCAGATTAGCCGATTTTGTAGCAGCTTTTGTTGGGGACTTGGTGATTTTTGGCGTGGGGGAAGGGGTTGGAGTTTTTATCGCAGTTGGAGTAGGTATTTTGGTCGGAGTAGGTTCTTTTGTGGGAATGAGAGTAGGAGAGGGAGTTGGGGTTGGAGTAGGAGCAGGTCCGCTGTTGCTATTGCCCTTAGTTCCTTCAGCAAGTGCTTGAATTGTCCCCGTCCCATTAGGAGTTCTACCTATTGCAATATCTTCTCCGGGGTCATTGGTATATTCATATTGATCCAAGATATTACCACTATTATCAAAAAGAACAACATGATCTCCCTCATTGTTAAGCATGGAACTTAATTCAATATATGGGTGTTGCGGATTTGTTTTTATAAGGGTTGAAAGAATTTTTTTAGAGCTAGTACCACTATCATTGATAAAATCATTATCGTCGTCGATCCAATAATTTGAGATATCAATACTGTCCGGATTATAAAATTCAACCCACTCTTTATTACCACTGCTTGGATGAACTATGAATTCATTTATAAGTATTTTATTTTCCGCGAAAGCAGGTTCGGGGAGCGCCAAAAAAACTAACACAGTAATTAAACTAATTTTCAGAGACTTCCTCATCAATTAATAATAAGATATAAATGTCCGGATTTACAATAGAGTGTTTTGGGAGCAAATCCCCAACGAGTTAGTGAGCGTAGTTAACGTGAAGATAAAAAGTATCTAAGCCATCTTCCGTATGATGCACTCTCACGTATTGAAGTCTGCAGCCGCCATTTCCGGTGTAGCTTCCTTGAAATAAGGTTCCCGCCTTAACGGCTCTTACTAAAGAAGATGGACCGCTAATATCCAGCCCATTATGGAAGGAGTAAAACGAAGCACCCGATGACGCAAAACTTGTATTGCCGTATCCCTGATTAAATTGTATGGGAGCGCTAATGGGCCAATCCCAGCTACCACTTGGATTCCAGGGATCACCTGATTGATTACTGTGATCAATATCTTTTAATTTACTGAATGGATTCAAAGTACTGCCCCCGCTACTTACAGTAAAATGAAGATGGGTACCACTTGAATTGCAAGAGGCTCCTTGTTTAATCGTTGCAATCATATCGCCCTGATTTACAGATCCGACTTCTCCCTCATTTCCTCGGCCTGAAACAATTCCCTGTATAGCCTCAAATTCTGCTTTTGTTTCAGCCAAAAGAGTTTGGTAATTTGCCTCACTTCCTTTTGTTTCCTGCAGCAAGTTTTGCTTTTTCTGTTTATCCAGATCAAGCTGCTTTGTGTAACTTTCCAGTTGAGTTTTGAGCGCCTCAATCTTTTGCTTTTTATCCTCAAATATATTTTTTTGATTTGCGTAGTCATTTCTTGCTTGTTGCGCATTATACATTAGGCGTTTATCATGCTCTTGAACTATTTTGAGATAGTTGGCCCGCTTAATAAGATTTGATATATCGCTTGATGATGCAAGAACGTGGATAGGTTCAATACCTCCAACTTCATAGGTTGTAATAATTCTGTTAATTAGAACTTTACTGACACTACTGAGGGAGCTTTCAAGATTTTCCACTCTTTTGGTTGCGGAATCAATATCAAGCGTAAGATCATTAATTTGCTGTTTATTGAAGTCTATGCGGGCTTCAGTAAGCTTGATCTGGTTGTCCATCACGCCTATTTGAGAGGAAAGTGAATTTTCCTGCGATTTAAGATCTGAAATTTTGGACTCCAGTTCTGCTATCTTTTTACTTAAATCACTTACTTTCTGAGATTTATCGGGAGCAGAGGTTGGTGTCGGGGTTGTTGTTTGTCCATATACGAATGGGATTGCAAAAAACCACAAGAAAGCTAAAGCGACGAGTAATTTAGGAAATCTCTTTTTCATATTGAACACAGACTCTTTTATTTTACTTAAGATACCGGAGAACCGCAAGGAAGCTTGCCAGAACACCCAAACCAATTGCGATAGAAAGTTCGGCTAAAAGAAGACCAACTAAAAATAGGGGAGATACCGGAAGAATTGGAATTCCTTTTAGAAAAGATTCAAGATACGGTGATGCGTATAGCAAGCCCGCGGATGCAATAAGCCAGCCCATGAGTGTCCCGACTGCTCCATAAAAGATTCCTTCAAACATAAACGGTGTGCGTATATACCAGTTAGTTGCGGACAAAAGTTTCATAATTTCTATCTCATCTCTTTTAAGGGATACCTTAAATCCGATTACCATCATCATAATAAATATGGAGACAAGGGCCAAAACAACAATTATAGAAGTACCGATTATCCTAACAGCATTAGTCCACTTACTCAGAGTTGACACGATATCTTTCTGATAGATTACTTCTGAAACAATAGGGGAGCCTTTAAGCGCATCGGAAACTGATGCCAAATCATCTATGCGCAGGGTGGAGATTTCCAGGGATGAAGGCAATATATCAGCAGTTACAAGATCCAAAAGCAAAGGATCGTTTTTATTTTGCTCTTTGTAGATCTGAAGGGCTTCTTTTTTGGAAACAAAACGGACAGATGATATTTTACCGGTACGTTTTAAATTATTTTCCAGCAGCGTTATTTCTTCCGGTTTTGCTTCATCTTTGAAAAAAGCAGTAACTTGGGGCTTTGACTCAAAATATCTAATTACAACGGAGAAGCCGAAAACAATAAATGAGAATACGGATATTGAAAGAAAAGTAAGCATCATTATGAAAACAGCAGTTAAGGCTTGATATGGGGTCCTTCTGATTTGCTTCCAGGTGGTTTTAATTATTTTCATTTTTCTTGCTTTTCTTCTCTTTTTTTATCGTCAACAATCTTTCCTTTTTCAAGGACGATTACTCGCTTTAAGAGACTATTCACAATATCAGTATTATGCGTAGCCATGATTACTGTAGTGCCGCTTTTATTAATGTCTTGAAGTAATTTAACAATTTCCCATGAAGTTGTTGTATCCAAATTTCCCGTTGGTTCATCAGCCAAAATTATTTCCGGAGAGAAAGCGAGAGCCCTGGCAATAGCAGCTCTCTGAAGCTCGCCTCCCGAGAGTTGTATCGGAAATTTATCTTTGTGATCAAGTATTCCTACTTGTTCAAGTATTTCCTCAATTCTTTTTTTGGCTTTTTCCTCATCAGCATGACCAACTTCCAGAGGCAGAAGAATATTTTCAAAGATCGTTCTATCTCTTAATAATTTCAAATCTTGGAAAATTACACCTATACTTTTTCTCAGATGCGGAATATGCTTTTTGGCGAGATTTACAATATCCCATTCCCCGATATGTATACTTCCGCTTGTTGGCGTCATCTCACGAGTTATCAGACGGAATAACGTTGTTTTACCCGAACCTGAAGGGCCAACGACAAAGACAAATTCTCCTTTATCGATAGAAAATGTAATGTCATCTAAAGCAGTACTTCCGGTTGGGAATGATTTTGTGATATTTTGAAGCTTTATCATGTTTCAAAAAACAATTTTTAATTTTCAGTTCTCAATTTTCATTGAATTTTCAATGACTAAATGTTTAAAAATTAAAACATTGTGATTTGATTGAAAATTGTAAATTTCAAATTGAAAATTACTTAGAGTACTTCTACTCTGCCTACATCCATGAGCCATCCTGCTGTCTGAGCTGTTTGTGTCTGGCCCCAGACTTTTATCTTTTTACCTATAAATTGGGATAAATCAACAGTAGATGATGTCATGTAGACATTTTGGCTGTCTCCTCCGGGACGGACTAAGTGAAATTGTCCTTCTCCTTCAACCCCGCCTTCTTCCACTTTTCCTTCCGCAGTGTCTTTAAAGGTTTTTGTGTCATCTGAGCCGTAAGTTTTACCACTTACAGCAGAATTCTTTGTTGGCAGTAGGGGAACGTTGTTGCCTGTTTTGGCTGAGTATTTTGCTAGAGCAAAACCTGTTCCAACTCCCAGAGCGGCAATTATTATGAATAATACAATATTTTTCATGGGTGAAGAAGACTTGCTCTCTTTAAAGCTATGCATAACCGGAGTATCTGGGCCTTTTGTATTTGTCTCTTTTTTT